>NZ_DATESC010000001.1:0-199015 GCF_035271045.1 Marinospirillum sp.
TTGCGGTCATAAAATGGAAGAAATGCCCTTATCGGTTCGCAAATGGGATTGTCCGTCTTGCGGCACTACGGATATAGATCGCGACTTAAATGCCGCCCTTAATATTCGTGATAAAGGCATTCTAGAATTAAAGGCGGCTGGACGGTCGTCTCTGCTTATGGAAGCTGCGTAAGTCTTGATACTATCGAGCAACGGCTAACGAAATAAGAAGCATCGCCCGATCAAGGGCGGTGAGTAGTCACGGTTGATTCAGTAGCAATAGTTTGATCTAAAAAAAGGTATTGGTATGCAAACGAAACCTACCCATTCTGACAGTTTAACCGGCTTAGTGTTAAAGCGTGCTTTAGATACTGCTAGCAAGCAAACCGGTTTAAAGTTACAGCCGCTGGTGAATGATAAGCAAGAAGCCGATGTTGAGCCTATTGTCGTGGCTAGCTTACTTGTTGACCGTGACAAGCATTGCTTAAAATTACAGCTGATCGGTACGAATGAAGACCTTAACACTTGGACGCACTGGGGTTTATTTCGTCTACTCATTAAGCACCGTAATCTGTTGCATGAAAGTGATAGTTTGGCTGTACTGCACACTGAGTTGAGTCAAGACGGTCATTTAACTTTAACGCTAGAAATGCCCAAACAGTTGAATAAAGTTTTTAATCGTGAGTTTTTTCGCGTTAGCTTAGATCAGCGTATAAAGTTGCCAGTGACATTACACCTTGGTCGTTTTTTGAATATTACTGGCACTTTAGAAGACTTTTCTGCGGGTGGTTGCCGTGTCGCTTTGTCGCCTCAGTTAGCGTTACATTTTATTCGTCCTATTGAATATTCGCTTAGTTGCACGATTACTTTTCCTAATGGTTATCAGTTAAATACACCGTTTGAAATGACGTATTTAAAACCACAAGAAGGTTTTTTGTATGCTTTAGTGGGTTGTCATTTTCAGCATAACTCTTTGCAAGATGAAAAAGAGTTTATGCGTTATGCTTTTGAGATTGAACGTGAAATTTCGCGTTTAAGTAATATCGAGAGCGTTGTTAAGTATCCGTCACCGCTTTTTGAAACAACGGATAAAAAAGCGCATAAAAACGTTATTAAAGAAAAGCATTTAGCTGCTTCAGCTATTACGTTGGTGCCTAAAGGTTACGCTGAAAAAATTCAAATGTTGGCCGATCAGTTAGCCTTACAAGCGTTACTTTTGGCAATGCATCAGACGTTAAATGCTAGCAAGCTTAAACCCCTTGCTATTGATTTTATTGACGCACTAGAAACAAATGGAAATGCAGTACGTTTAGCGTTGCAGCAACCGCATCCGTTGATTAATCCGGTTATCTTGCACACTTTGCGAGTGATTAGTTATTGTTTTCCGTTAGTTTTTAAAATTGGCATTAATCGTGGTATGGAATTGCCGGTAATGATGTCGCTGCTGCTGCATGATTTAGGTAAATTATTTGTTAGTGAGCAGCCGTGTTTTAATCCGTTGAAGTTAACACCTGATCGGTTGCGCTTAATGAAACAACATCAAATTCAATTACTTAGAGCTGCAAGTGCTTTGAACTGGATTCCACCCAATATTGGTGAATCGTTAATGGTCAATGCTAACGAACGTTTAGATGGTTCAGGTTATCCGCGTGGTTTGCAGCAAGGTAAGCTAGATGCTTTATCTCGCCTTGTGGCTGTTTGTAAAGTGCTGGACTGTTTAGTGCATGGTTACAATGATCCTGCCATGCGTTGGCGCGATGCTTATAAGTGGGTTTATAAGCATAAACATTGGTTTGATTTACCCATGTTGCGCGGTTTTATTCAGTATTATGGTTTACAGCCTTTAGCCAGCTAAAAAGCACGTTAAGGTTAATGAGTACCTTGTCGACAGCCTGGTCCTGTTAATTGGCTGCGTCCTCCATGTTGGGGGACGATTTCAATTTGGGTCGCTATACGTTCTTTTAAGGCTTTAACGTGAGAAATAACCCCAATTAATTTGCCTTCTTCTTGCAGTCCCGCCAGTGTATCTAGGGCAGTGTCTAATGCTTCTTCGTCTAGCGTTCCAAAACCTTCATCTAAGAACAATGAATCAACCTGCACCTTGTCGCTGGCCATTTTAGACAGCCCCAACGCAAGGGTTAGGCTTACAATAAAGCTTTCACCGCCCGATAAATTTTTAGCGGATCGAATTTCGCCTGCCTGATAATTATCCACCACGTTAAGTAATAATGGCGCTTCTGGGTGGTTTATTAATAGGTAGCGGTCGGTCATTTTTTCTAACTGGCGATTAGCATGGGCAATCAGCAATTCAAAGGTTAAACCCTGTGCAAAATTACGAAATTTTTTACCGTCGGCTGAACCAATTAATTCATGTAGCTGTCGCCATTTGTCACTTTCAAGCGTTTGCTGGTTAATCAGGTGTTGCTTTTCTTGCAGCTTAGCTTGGTTGTCGCGGCTGGTTTTCAACTGGTATTGGTAGCCGTAGATTTTGCTGGTTAAAGTGTCCAGTTGTTCGGCTAACTGCTGCTGTTGTATGTCTAAATTCACCAAGCTTTCGGTGGTTAACTGCTTAGCTGTTTGCTGGGTTAGGCGTTGGTTTCTATCTTGCTGCTGCGCTTTTATATGGGTTGCTGCATCGTGTAGTTGCGCGGCTTGGTTGCTTAATGCTTGTAGCTGCTCTTGATTAAGCCGTGCGGCTATAAAAGCTGACTCATTGGCAAAACCTGCTGCGTAAGCTTTAATTAAAAAGGCTTGTTCCGTGCTTAAAAGCGATGGCTGTAAATCGGCTAGGCGCTGTTGCGTGTTACTAAAAGTGGCTGTTGCGGTGGCTAATTGTTGTTGTGCTTGTTGATTATTGGCGTTGGCAAAGTTAACCGCTTGTTCGGCTTGTTGTATTGCTGTTGCTAACTGCTGTTCGACTAGTGTTGGGTTTTGGTTGCCATATAATTGCTGGCGTTCGTGGTTAATTTTATTCCAGTCAGCGGCTAAGGTTTGGTGTTGATTAAAGCGGTTGGCTAAAGCGGCGGTTTGGGTTTCAATCACTCCTTTTAAGCGACTCAGCTCACTCCCCATGCTATTAAGTTGATTTTCTGCCAAAACTTTTTGGCTGCTGTGTGCTTGCCAAGCAGCTAGGCGATTTTTAAGGGTTGTTAGCAATTTAGCAATCTGTTGAGGACTAATTTTTTGAATGCCTAAAGGTGCTAACTGGAGAGTGATCTGGTGAGTGTGTTCTTTAAGCTGAGCTTGTTGCTGTTGGGTTAGCTGGCTAACTTCTTGTAGTTTAGTGTGTGCAGCCGTTTGGTTATTGAAGGCAATTTGCTGGGCATTCTGGCTGTTAACTAGCTGGCTTTTTGCGGTATATTGCGCCTGTTCAAGCTGTTTATTAGCGGCTTCTAAATCAGCAGCTTGGCTAATTAGCTGGGTTAATTGCTGAATTTGTTGTTCAACCGCATTGGGCGTTGGTTGATTGCCTTGGGCAAAGGGGTGTTCTTTTGCGCCACACAAGGGGCAAGCTTCGCCATCTTTAAGCTGCTGGCGCTGGTTTTCTAGGCTGCTGATTCTGTTTAGATAAATAAGTTCTTGTTGTTTGTTGTCTTTTTCAGCTTGGTATTCGCGCAGCAATTTACCTTTTAGCAAGGTGTTTAAATGATGCTCGCCGGTTGCTAGTGCTTGGTTAGCAGCGGTTAATTGCTGTTCAGCAGCAGCGGTGTGTTGTGATTGGGTTGTAACCTGTTGATTAGCTTGGCTTAAAGCCATTTCAGCGGCACTTAGCTGCTGGTGTAAATCAAATACGTTTTGCTGGCGTTGTTCTAGGCTTTTTAGCTGTACTTCAACTGCGCCTAAATTGCTAATTAACCATTCATCTTGCGCTGCTTGGGTAAGGTAGTGGTTAGCGTGGTTTAGCTGTTGTTCTATGTTTTGGTGCTGCTGCTGCTGTTGGCTTAAAGCGGCTTGCTGGTGTTTAAGCTGTGCTTCATTCACCGCATAATCGTTGGCAGCACTGTCGCGCTGACTTTTTTTATCGGCAAGCGTTTGGTCTAGGGCGCGTACTTTTTGCAGCAGCGGGGCAGTTTCTTGTTGGGTTTCTTTGGCAGCTTCAAGGCTTTCTTGTGCGGTTTTAACTTGCAGCTGTTGGGCAGCGGCTTTTGTTTCTAGCTGTGGCAAGGCGTGTTGCGTGTTGGCTAGATTGGTTGTTTCATGGGTAATTTGCTGGCGTAATGCTTGCAGCGTTGCATAGTCACTGGCCAATAAGGTTGCTTGTTGCGCTGTTGCTAGCCGCTGCTGCTGTGGCTGAAATGCGCTTATTTGTGCTGCAAGGTTTTGTTCATCGGTGTTGAGTTGGTTGATTTCTTGGTGTAGCTGTTCAAGGTTATTTAACCAATCAAGGGCGTGTTGATTGCTGGTATGTTGTTGTTTTAATAATTCTTCTTGCTGCTGATCTGTTGCAAGTGCAGCGTTTAGGGCGGCTTCTTGGTCGGTAGTTAGCCGTTCAACACCGCTGATTTCTGCTTTAAGTAATTCTAGGGTTTTAAGTTCGGCGCTGGTGCGTTCGTGAACGCGCTTTGAGATATCTGAATAAATGCGTGTGCCGGTAATTTGCTCTAAAATGCTGGATTTTTTTTCAGGATCGGCTTTTAAAAAGCTATCAAAGCCACCTTGTGCCAGCAGCACCGAGCGGGTAAAACGGTCGAAATCCATGCCGGTTTTTTCTTCAACTAATTTGGCAACTAGGCTACGTTTATTTTCTAATATTTTACCAGTAATGGCATCGGCTAGTTCATGGTGTTGGTTTTGTAGTTTGCCTTCAGATTTATTATTGGCGCGGCGCTGTTGCCAAGTGCAGCGAAAGCACCCTGCTTGCGATTCAAATACTACTTCGGCTAGGCATTCGCCAGTTTGCCGCGACATGATTTCATTGTCGCTAGTAATGCGCCCTAAGCGAGGTGTTGCGCCATATAAAGCCAAACAAATGGCATCTAAAAGTGTAGATTTACCTGCCCCTGTTGGGCCGGTTAAGGCAAAAATGCCATTGGCTAAAAACTCAGGATTGGTGAAGTCGATCAGCCATTCGCCATATAGGGAGTTAAGGTTTTTTAGTCTAAGTGAAAGAATTTTCATTGTTATTATTACTCCGCGTGGCTGTCGGTTTCGTGAATATCCCTAACAATTTCAGCAAAGCTAGCTGTTAATGCTTGTTGGTCGGCTTTAGTAAGTTCTCTGCTGGCAAGGCGGCGTAAAAACACTTGCTCTACGGTTAAATTATCTAAACTTTCACCGACTGCAACGCTGCGTAATACTTGGTCGATAACCTGTTTATTTTTAATACGCCTAACTTCCATTGTTGAACCTTGAATCGCTGTTTCAATTTGTTCCCTTAAATCTGCCACCACTTCTTGGCTGGTTAATTCTATTTCTAGCCAAGCGGTGCTCTGTTCAATTTTAAGTTGGCTTAATTGACTAAGAATTAAGGTTAACGAACCTTCTAAGCGCACTAAGGTTTGAAAGCAAGGCACTGGAATAATTTCAATGTTAGGCGCAGTTGAAGCCGCAGCCGTTGCGGTATGAAAGCTAACCATTAGCACTTGTTTTTGTTGTTTTGCTTCACCAAACCCCATAGGGATTGGCGAGCCAGAATAACGAATATGTTCAGCACCCCCCACTTTTTGTGGAACGTGTAAATGCCCAAGGGCTAAATAATCAATCGCTTGTGGAAAAGCATCTTTACCTATGTGCGCTAAAGAACCTATGTACAGCTCTCTTACACCATCGCCTTCTTGGGTTTTTGCACCCGCTGCAAACAAATGCCCCATGCCAATAATTGGCACTAAACCAGCCTCAGATTTAGGCAGTGCTGCTCTTTTTTCTACTGCTAAAGCAACCACTTGAGCGTAGTGATTTTTTAAACCTTCGCTGAGTTTGCGGTTTTTATCGTCTAGGGTTTCACCGGCTGCAACACTGCGTAAATCTTTATCACGCAAATAAGGCACAGCGCAGATAATCGCTTCCACTTCTTTGGAATCTTTTTTATGCAGCAGAATGACTTCATCGTCTAAATTTTCAGCCATAGCGCCAACCACATAAACATTTAAAGCTTTTAGCAGGGCTTTAGGCGCATTTAAAAAAGAAGGGGAATCATGGTTGCCACCGATAACAACGACATGGCGGCAATGGCTGTTGGCAACCTTAGCCAAAAAAGCATAGTAAAGTTGCTGGGCTTTGTTACTGGGCGTGGTGGTATCAAAAATATCGCCAGCCACTAATAACGCATCAATTTTTTGTTCGTTAATCGTAATTAATAGCCAATCCAGAAAACTTTCAAATTCGTCATAACGCCTTCTGCCGTAAAGTGAACGCCCTAAATGCCAGTCAGAAGTATGTAAAATTTTCATAAATATCCTTTTTATTGTTGGCGATTTTTTTATTAATTTTTGATATTAGTCTATTGGTTTTTTGATATTAATCTATTGCTTGAATGGGCTCTATAGGGCGAAAAATACCCGATTTACTCATGTCTCTTACTAGCTCAAAGCGTTCTAAGGCAATAATAGGATCAACTTCTTTTAAATTATGAAAGTTAATGCCTGCAAATACAGAACGTTTTACTTTGGCTGAAAATAAATAGTCATCTTGAATGTGCCCTGTTGCGGTATTTAAACGCTGACTGTAGCCAGAAATAATCAGCGTTTCAAGGCTGGGCAAGGAATGAAATGCCGTGCCAATCACGCGCAGTATTACGCCATGAATATGACGCGCGTATTCACGGCGCACTTGGGTGGGGCTTTTGTCGGTAATCACTAGCCGTAAATCACGCACACCTTGACGCGCTTCTTGGGTTGGAAAACTTTCAATTTCGGGTAAATCAACATCTAATTTTAGGTAACGTCCAGTCTTATCTAGCTCAAAGTCAATCAGTGTTTCTCTGGCCCAATCTAAAGCATTCAGTTCCGCTTTTAGCACTTCGGTCATTACTTGTGTATCTGTCGCTAATCGATCGGCAAAAGTGGCTGCTAATTCCCTTTGTGCTGTGTCGTGGATTTCTTTACGCGCTCGCCAAATTCCCAAGGCTTCTCGATAAGCTTGTAAAGGTGCAGTTTGTGCTTGTTCTAATGCGTTGACTTTTATTTGCCAAGCTTGATGACTGACTTTCCAAGCTTCGATATCTTCTTCCCAAATACGAAGGCGCTTATTTTTTCTGCCAGGTAAGAGACTGTCTTTCCAAGTGAATTGCGGTTCAACTGGTTTTTGTGGCGCTAATGGCCAAGGCTCAAAGATGGGTTGTTTTGGTTTTGGTTCTGTAAAGGGATCGACTTGGTGGCGCAGCGAGGTGGTATCGGGGGTTAAAATATCTAAATGTGGGTTAAGCAGCAGACTTATATTACCGTTAATTTTATCCATTTGCTCTGCGAGCCATTCGTGGATTTCAACATTGTAGTTCAGTAGTAATTTTCTGTGTTCTTCGGCAGGTAAAGGCTGTCCTGCGACAGTATTAATTAACAGCCCACCTTTTGCATCTAACGTTAATACTAGCTCAGAAAAATCTTTATTGAAATCCAGCGTTGCTTGTTGACGTTCGCGGCGGCTTTGATGTTTTTCTTCTTGTTCAGAACGCTTACGCTGATTAGCACTTTTATCTAAACGGGTACGATAAGATAAGCCTGTTCCCGGCAAACCCACATTGCCATACACGCCGTTACTACCGGCAGTAACGGTAGCGCCCCTTACGCCAGCAGAAACGCTTACGCCATTTTTGCCGATATTAAGGCGAATGCCCGGCGCAATACGGATGCTGTTACGAAAACGAAAAGCCATTCCAAACTCCAACTGATACTAGGCGATAAAACAAATCAGTATAGCCTGTTCAGCAAAAGTTTGTTGTTAGCGTAAGGTTAATTAGCGTTATAAGTCTTGTAGGTGAATGTGTTGGTCGCTGTGCGGTAACGCGCTTAAATCGTGCGCTAATAGCAACGCTGTACGGTCTTTTAACCAAATATCTAATTGGGGGCGAATAATGGCTTGGGTGGCTAAATCTAGGCTACTAAAGGGTTCATCTAAAATAACCAGTGGCGCATCTTTTAGAATAACGCGTGCTAATGCTAAACGCCTTGCTTGTCCACCCGAAAGCTGGCGGCCTGTTTCGCCTACCCAAGTGTTTAGCTGCTTTGGAAAAGCCGCTACTTCATCTTGTAAATCGACTATTTCTAAAACAGCCCAAAGCTCGGCATCGGTTGCATCTACTTTTGCTAGGCGTAAGTTTTCAGCTATTGAGGTGGCGAATAAATCTGACTGCTGGGTTAGGTAGCCAATTTGTGCTTGCCAGTCGGTTAAACTGAAATCTTTTAAATTCAGCTGTTTGCCGTCTGCTTCTACTAGCATTTCACCGGCTTGTGGGTCGCTTAATCGCGCCGCTAATCTTGCCAAGGTGCTTTTACCCAAGCCTGACTCGCCTAATAATGCTAGCTTTTCACCGGGTTTAAGGCTGAGGTTAATGTTGTTGAATACTTGCTGATTACCCAATTTTACGTTGATATTTTGCCAGCGCAGGGTGAAGTTGATCGGTAAGGCTTGTGGCTTGCTAGGGTTAATTAAATGGGTTTCTAAGCTTTCAGTTTTATTTAAGCGTTGTGCCGCCGCAAGCGTGGCACCATAGCTTGCAAAAGCAGCAGGTAAGTTTAAAAAGACTTCTTGTAATGCCATTAATGCTAAAGGCACTAACACCATCATCGGCCCAGTTAACCAACCTTTTTGATAGGCTTCAGCAGCCAGCAGTAGACAGGCTGCTACCATTAATTGTAGTAACAGTGTTTGTAAGCCAGCGCCCCAAGCTGCCACTTGCTGAAGGCGTTGCTGGTCACTCATTTCTGTTTGTTGGGCAGTGATTAATTGTTCTTGATGCTTGGCCAAACTATGGCTGGCTTGCAGTTCACCTAAACCTTCAATCTGTTCAACTAATAAGCTGCGTTGTGCTTCTTGCTGGGCAACTAAGCGGTAACTAACGGCTTTGCCTGCTTGTGCCATTCCCCAAGTGCTAATGCCTAAAGTAAGTAACAGCATCAGCGCTGCTAAACCAGCCAGTTGCAAATGGAAGAAAGCTAAAAAACTCACCAGAATAATAACCGTTAAT
Organism: Marinospirillum sp.; assembly: GCF_035271045.1. Taxonomy (GTDB): domain Bacteria; phylum Pseudomonadota; class Gammaproteobacteria; order Pseudomonadales; family Halomonadaceae; genus Marinospirillum. The sequence goes on from NZ_DATESC010000001.1 coordinate 9,101, forward strand.
AAAGCCACCAAGGGCGGTGCTAACAGCCTTAAATAAAGATTATCTAGGGTATCAACATCAGTAATTAAGCGGTTCACCCATTGCGAAGCACGAAATTTGGCAGCCGTTTGGTCATCTAAAAGGGTTAGGTTTTTAAATAAACGTGTGCGTAGCTTGGCGAGTAAACGTAACACTGTATCGTGGTTGTAAACCCTTTCACCATAACGCGCCACGGTGCGTGATAAAGCAAAAAATCTGATTCCACCACCTGGGCCGTAAATGTCTAAAGCAATGGTTAGACCTGCTGCCCAAGCAAGCGCTGTTACCCCCGTTGCAGTAATAAACCAACCCGATAGCGCCAGTAAACCCACCGCAGAAAGGTAGGTAATTAGCAGTAAAAAAGCCCCAATAAATAGGCGTTTTTTATCCTGCAACATAAGGTTTAGCCAAGGCTTAAGCGGGTGCATGAGCAATTCCTGTAGGTAGCTTTAGGTGTTGGTCAGTCAATGCTAAGCGCTGGTCAGCGAAGGCTTCTAGTTCAGGTTCGTGGCTAGCAATAATTAAGGTGCAACCTTGTGCTTTTAACGCTTCAAGTGTGGCATAAATTTGCTGGCGGCTGCGTGCATCTAAGCTAGCGGTGGGTTCATCCAGTAAAACTAGCTTTGAAGGCGTTAATAAGGCTCGCGCTAAAGCTAAACGCTGGGCTTGCCCACCGGAAAGGTTTTTACCTCTTTCTAGCAGTAAAGTGTTTAAACCGTCTTTTTGTTGCGCTAATAAAGGTGCTAAACCTACCGCTTCTATGGCTTTTAGCAGGGCTTCTTCACTGGCGTTAGGCGCTGCTAAACGCAAGTTATCTGCCCAGCTAGCATTAATAATAAAGGCTTGTTGGTGCATCCAAATTAACGGTTCACTACCTGGGGTTTTGCCATTCACTAATAACTGACCGCTGGTGGGTTGCATAAAGCCTGCCATTAAATGCAGCAACGAGGATTTTCCGCTTCCGGTACGCCCAGTAATTAAGAGCAGTTCACCCTTGGCAAGTTTAAAACTGGTAGCTGCTAATACTTGACCACGACCTGCATAGTTAAGGGTTAAGTCTTGGGCTTCTAGGGCGTATTTACTTGTAGAATTTTGTTCGGCAGTTTTTGAATCAGTATTTTTAGAACTAGAAGAACTAGCCGTAACCGGCTGAACTTCAAGTAAATCCACCAAACTATCTGCAGCACCTAAAGCAGACGCTCTATCGTGGTAAAACTGCGCTAAAACTCTAAGTGGTTGAAAATATTCGGGAGCCATTAATAAAATAAGTAAACCGCTAAATAGGGTTAAATCTGCTGCTGGCCCCCAATTGATATAACCCAATAAACCAAAGCCGATATACATAGCCACGGCAGCAATGGCGATGGAGGAAAAAAACTCTAAAACAGCCGAGGATAAAAAAGCTAGTTTTAAAGTACGCATATTAATACGGCGGTATTCATCGGCAGCAGAGGCGACATCTTGGGTTGCTTGCTTACTTAAACCAAACAGCTGCAAGCTGGTTAAACCGCGTACGCTATCTAAAAACTGCCCTGAGACACGTTTTAATAACACAAAGTGCTGCTGATTAAGGCGTTCAGCACCCATACCGACCAAAGCCATAAATAAGGGAATCAGGGGTGCAGAAATCAGTAAAAATACACCGGCTACCCAATCGAGGTAGAAGGTAAGAATTAGAATAAATAGGGGTGAAATAACCGCTAGGGTCATTTGGGGTAGATAGCGTGCAAAATAGTTTTGTAGTGCATCGACCTGCTCTAACCATTGGCTGGTTAAACCGGCGGCAGACTCATTGGTTAGGTGAACTGGGCCTAATAAAGCCAGTTGTTGCAAAAGTGTTTGACGAACCGTTAAACGAATGCGGTTAGCAGCGGCTTGTCCGGTTAAGTCTTGCAAGATTTGCAAACCTGACCTAAGCAGCAGCAAGAGAACTAAACCAACAAAGCCAGATAAAATTTCAGCTAAAGGGCGTTGGTTAACAATCACTTCATTAATTAACCAAGCCATTAAAGCCAACTGCGCCATAATGACTAGGGTTTGAGCTATCCCTGCTAGCTGTGTAACTAGCAGAGAATTGCGTTCACCTGAAGCTAGGTGGCGCAACCACTCACGGTTGCGCCTTGCCTTATTGGGCTCAGTGATAGCCAACTCCTGCTTTCACCTTGCCACGGAATACCCAGTAGCTCCAAGCGCTATACATCAGTATAAAAGGAACTACAAAGAGTAAACCTAGTAATAAAAACAACTGAGACTCATGGGCTGATGCCGCATCCCAGAAGGTGTAGTTAGGTGGTACCACATAGGGCCACTTACTAAAGATTAACGCCACAAAGGTTGAAATAAATAGCCCAAGAGTTGCTACAAAAGGGAAACCTTCTTGGCGCTTTTTAACCGCACGGTAAATCCAGCCCGCAAAGAACAAGGTAATCAGTGGTAATACCCAAAGCAGGCTTACACCAGAGAACCAGCGCTCTTTTAGGAAGTCATCAATCATGGGTGACCAAACACCAATAATGCCAAAGATCACCAACACGGCTAACAACAAGCGTGGGGTAATTTTATAAGCCCAATCTTGAATATATCCTTCCGACTTAAGAATTAACCAAGTGCTACCCAAGAGTGCATAACCAGCCACCAGGCCAACACCCGTTAAAACGGTGAAGGGTGTTAGCCAATCTAGTGCACCACCCACGTAGCGAAAGTTTTCTGTTTCAAAACCTTGGATATAAGTACCCACTACAGCACCCTGAGCAAAGGTAGCAATAAAAGAGCCACCGGCAAATGCCCAGTTCCATAAGAAGCGAGACTTAGTCGCTTTAAAACGGAATTCAAACGCCACACCACGAAAAATTAATGCAGCCAACATAAGGAATACCCCTATGTACAAGGCAGGCAAAAAGACCGAATAAACCAGCGGGAAGGCGGCTAATAAACCAGCACCACCTAGCACTAACCAAGTTTCGTTAGCATCCCAAACTGGCGCTACAGAGTTCATCATTACATCACGGGCTTGGTCATCGGGCGCAAAGGGGAAAAGTATTCCTTGGCCTAGGTCAAAACCATCTAGCAGCACATACATAATGATGCCAAAACCTATGATGCCGACCCAAATTAGGGTTAGGTCAAAGACGGGTTCACTCATGCCTTATCTCCTTGTTCAAAAGGTACATGCGCTGCAGATAATGGACGTTTAGCATGGTCGGACTCTACTTCTTTATCATCATCCGTTGCTTCTATACCCGCTTGGAAAACACGCATAAGGTAATAAACACCGGCGCTGAAAATCACTGCATAAACAAGGATATAACCAATTAAAGTGAAGAGTGCCATGCCACCGGTTAAGGAAGGTGTTAAGCCTTCGGCATGCGTCATTAACCCATAAACCAACCAAGGCGCACGCCCTACCTCGGTTACAAACCAACCGGCAACCACGGCAATAAAGGGCGATAAACTCATAGCTACCAGCCCTTTAAGGTACCAAGAGGAAGAAGCAAAACGACCGCCTGCTCTAAGGAATAAGCCTGCAAAGGCAAAACCTATCATTAGCACACCCAAACCCACCATAATGCGGAAAGCCCAGAAAACGATAAATACAGGTGGACGCTCTTCAGCAGGAACATCAAGCAAACCTGGCAGTTCACCTTCAGAATCGTGGGTTAGAATTAAACTGGCTAACTTAGGGATTTTAATTTCAAAGTGGTTTTTCTCGTTTTCTTGGTCAGGAATAGCAAACAAGATTAACGGTACACCCGTGCCACGCTCCCAGTTACCCTCCATAGCGGCCACTTTAGTAGGCTGGTGCTCTAAAGTAGAAAGACCATGAAAGTCACCAATCAATAACTGGGCAGGTGCAATAATCAGCAACAACCACAAGGTCATAGAAAGGGCTTTTTTATTGGCTTCAACTTCACGGCCTTTTAACAAGAACCATGCACTAACACCCGCCACCACAAAACCACCGGTTAAGAAAGAAGCGACGATCATGTGCCAGAAGCGATAGAAAAAAGAGGCAGTAAAAAGTGCTTCAGCCCAGCTAGCAACATGGTAAATTTCACCACGCAACTCTAGACCAGCCGGTGTTTGCATGAGGCTGTTGGCTGAGAGAATCCAGAAGGCAGAAATAAAGGTACCTAAGGCAACCATACAGGCTGCAAATAAATGCACCCCCTTAGGAACTTTGTTACGACCAAAGAGCATAACGCCAAGGAAGCCCGCTTCTAAGAAGAAGGCGGTAATCACTTCATAACTAAGCACTGGGCCTAAGAAGTTTGCCGTAGCATAGGAAAAGTTACTCCAGTTAGTGCCGAACTGGAAAGACATAACAATACCAGACACTACGCCCATACCAAAAACCACCGCAAACACTTGCGTCCAGAACTTAGCTAAACGCTCCCAAGCGGGGTTTTTGGTTTTAAAGAATAGGCCTTCTAATAAGGCTATATAGGATGCTAAACCGATGGTAAACACCGGAAAAATAGCATGGAAAGACACAACAAAAGCGAACTGAATGCGCGACAGCAAAAGTGGGTCGAGCTCCATAGCCTGCTCCTAACTGATGAAGGAATTTGTAAATATATTGGCTTACATCAATTAGGATAGTCTCATATTGGAGAGATGCAACCAAGGTGGCAGGCTGTCGCATCTTAATAATTATCTAGTTTTTTTAAGCGCTAAACTTGGCTAGTTGGTTGGTTAGCTGCCCGGCGGAGTTTTGTAAGCGCCCTGCGGCATCTAAAATTTGTTCTGTGCTTTGCCTATTATCTTGGGTTTGGGTTTCTACTTGTTCAATTTGATTAACAACTTCTTGGTTACCTTCTAATACCGCTTTAAGTTGGGCTACAGTTTGGTGCATTTTTGTTTGAGTGCTATTCATGCTCTCGGTACTGGTAAGTATATGGCTCATCGCTTCGTTAGAATGGTCTAGCAAGTGAGTAAACTGCCCAGAACTGTGTTGCATTTGTTCTGCTGTTTTGGTGATAGCGCTCACAATGCTAGTAATAATGGTGCTGGTTTGGTTCAAGCTATCTTGTGTGCGTGTTGCTAGCTGGCGTACTTCATCGGCAACCACCGCAAAACCCCGACCATGTTCGCCAGCGCGTGCTGCTTCAATGGCGGCATTCAGTGCCAGCAGGTTAGTTTGGTCAGCAATACCACTAATAACGGCTAGCACGCCATTCACCTTTTCGGCATCTTCTGATAACTGAGTTAAATCTTCAGCAAGGCGTGTTTGCTCTTTAGTAATAAGGGCTAGGGTTTGGGTGGTTTTAGAAATGGCATCTTGACTAACATTTAAGCGGTTCGCAGAAGTGGCTACTGTGCTCATAACGGAATCTAGCTGTTGGTCAGACTCATTGATTAACTGATCAGTTATTTCAGCTTGTTGGCGAACTTGATCCACCGCTTGGCTAACGCCCATTGCCCTTAGCTGCATTTCTTTACTACTGCTTTGTAATTGGTCAGAAATCGTCGCTGTTTCTCGGGCATTTTCAGTGGTGGTTTTAATGGCATCTTGCAGCTCATTCATTAGCTGATTAAAGTCATTTAATAACAAGCCAATTTCATCTTTACCCCCTTTTGCACGTAAAGAAAGATTACGGCTAGTAGCTATTTCACGCAGGGTTAATTGGGCCTTAGAAATGGGTTGCATAACTTTACTGACTAAAAAGTAAGTGATAAGCGAACCTAAGATAAATTGCACTAAACCTAGCAGACTAGAAAAAATTAGCGTGTTAACAAGTGCAGATTTAATATGACTAATTGCTATGTCTGCTGCTGCTATAAAAGTTTGTCCTGTGCGGCTAGTGTAAGGAATAAAGACCGAACGAAAATTACCCCATTCATCGGAATACTCATCAAAAACAATGGTTTTGGAATTAAATGCTTTGATTAAGCCTTCACTAGGCTCTTCATAGTCGGGCAGTTTTTCTGGAAAGTTGCTTTGGTTGTATTCATCCTTGTCTGGTGTGTCCATTACAAAAAGAATTTTGCCGTCTTTTTTTACTAGGGTGTAAATGTACTCAAGCTCTGTTTCAGAAATGAGTTCATACACTTGGCGCTGAATGGCATTGGATTGGCTTTGGGAAAAGGTGTTATTGGCCACATCATCGTAAATGCTTTGGTTGATAAGGTGTGCCGCTGTTTGGGCAGCAAAGGTTAGCTGAGAATCAATTTGCTGATAAAGGTCTGTTTTGCGTGCTTGGTAGGTGTAGCTGGTATAGCTGATGACAGCGACTGCATTGATGAGCAATACAATGGCTAGAAGTTTAGAGCGTAAAGAAATAAGCATCAGCTAAATCCCTTAGGGTTATTGTGTGAATAATAATTTAACAAATGATGACAAAGTTACGTTAAAAGGGCTAGTGAAATTGGTCTCACTTCCAAACTTCTTTTAAGGGGGTGTTAGGTAAATAGTGGTGTGCTATTTGTGCTTGTAAAAGTTCGGCCGAAGCCAGCGCGTCAGTCAGTGCATCATGGGGATGATAGGTCGGTAAGCCATAGCGTTCTCGGCTGGCTGCTAGGCGAATGGATGTTGGCTTGCGGCCTAGCAAACGATCCCACCAACTGAGTGGTTTTTTACGGTGAAGTCGCCCTTCTAATTCCATGGTATCCACTACTGGGAATTCCAACCCTTCATTTATCCGTGTTCTAAAGGCTGCATCTAGAAAACCTCGTTCAATACTTCGGCAATGCACAACCAATATTTTGCCAGCAAAAAGCGTTAACATTTCTTGCATAATGGTTTGTAAATCGGGTGCGGCAGCTATTTGTGAATGGGTTATGCCATGAATAACCATGGAAGAGCCATCGACTTTGGTGCGAGGTTTTACAAACCAATGCTTAGCGTCTTTGCAGCGAATGCGGGCAAGACTCATAGGCACCGCGCCAATGCTCAGTATGCCGTTCTTTTTAGGGCAAAGGCCGGTGGTTTCTATATCAATCGACAAAAAAGGCACTTGGCTTAAAGGGGTGTCGCCACTGACTAGCCCCGCTGCATAATAAGCTTTAAGTAGCGGGTTTTTGGCTTCTTCTTTTAGTCGAGCAAAGGTAAGCGGCCAATCTTGGGTAGCAATTGCTTGTTGCTTATTTGGGTTTAAATAAAACATAGGCTTACCTTGAACGGCTGAATGAACCTAGTGCATGGGGTAGCGAAACCTTAAAAACTTTTGCGCATGGCTAAGAATTTGGAACGCATCTTTTAAGTTATTGCGCTCAAAGTCTGACAGGTTTTCTGGTGCAACATTATTGTCTGGCTCTTCACCTAGCTCTACAGCTTTGGCCTGATGACGAATTCTAACAATGGAAATAAGTTCTAAAGCATCCCGTAAATCTTGGCCTCTCCCTTTAGGAAGAATATTAGCGGCAATAATGTCTTCTAGGCGATCAAATGAATTTTTAGCTTTAGAGCCAATTGCCAAGGCATGCACACGAATTAAGTCGGCAACGGGCGCTGTGCCACGGCGCTTCATATTAATTGAGTTATTGTGTTTGCCGTCGGTTTCCATTACAAAGTTTTTGAAAAAACCTAAGGGTGGGGTGCGGTTTAGAGCATTGCGTGCCATGCAAGCCAAAAAGCGTGGGTGGCGTTTGGTCAGTCTTAAAATGCGGTCGTTTAACTGGTCTGCCCATTCCACCTTGCCCCAAACACCGTCTAGGTCAAAGAAGATAGAACTGTGCAGTAAAGATTCAGGCGTGGGCTTTTCTATCCAGTCAGTAAAATACTGCTGCCATACTTTGTAAGGCTGCCGCCAACGGCTATTGGTTGCCATAATATCGCCGGTGCAATAGGTGTAACCGCAAGCTGCTAAACCATCGCTAACAATGGTCGCCAGCTTTTTAAAGTATTCATCGTGCAAAGCTGGCTCAAAACTGTCGTGTAAAATAAGGGCGTTATCTTGATCGGTAACCAGTGATTGCTCATCCCTTGCCATAGAACCTAAAGCTAAAAAACAATAGGGAATGGGTGGCGGCCCAAGTTCTGCTTCTGCCAGTTCAAGCAGGTGTTGTTTAAAGCTGCGGCCTATCACCGCCATAGCACTGCCAATCATGTGAGAGTTTGCATCTTCATTGACCATACGAATAAAACTGGCACGTACATCGGGTACTAAAGCAGCCAGGTCTTCGGGACTGGTTTGTCGAAAAATACTACCAACTACAAATAAGCTGTTTTGTGATTCATAGCGAATAATATCGGATACGGCGATTACGCCAAACGGCTTACCTTGTTTCATAACCGGCAGGTGGTGAACATTAAAGCGTAGCATCATCAGCATGGCTTCAAACACCATTTGGTTATGTTCAATGGTTAGCAGTTCAGTGGTCATAAACTCACTAACGGGCAGGTTTACATCGGCACCTGTGGCTAGCACACGAATACGTAAATCTTTATCGGTAAGAATGCCGGCAGGTTTTAGGGTGTTAGCTTCGGTAATTAATAGGCAAGAAACCCGCAACTCAGTCATGTGCAGGGCGGCATCTTGAATGCTAGCATTTTTATCTAGGGTAATGAGTTCACGGTTAATAAGCGTGCCAACACGGGCAGACAATAGCTGGTTAGCATCTTCGTGGCGAGAAATGGCTTGGCGCAAACGGGTACGGTCTTCAACTTCTACCGCATCGGCAAAGGTTTCGTGTTCTTCAAATAGCTGGTTAAACACGGCAACAGGAATTAAATAAACTAATGTGTCTTCTAAGGCTTGGGCGGGAAAACGAACTTTACCGTGGCGCAATAACCCAAATTGCCCAAATAAGCCGCCTTCACTGAGGCGGTTATAAAGGTCGCCATTACGGCGAAAAACTTCAACAGCGCCACTGCGAACTAAATGCAGTGAATCAATGGCTTGTTCAAAAACTAGAATGGGGCTACCGGCTTTGAAATAACTAATTTCAACCTGAGTAGCAACCCAGCTGAGTGTTTCTTCTGGCAACTCATTAAAAGGCGGGTGCTGCTTTAAAAACGCTAGAACTTCGATTTGCTCTATTTCCACAACAACCCACCTTTTAACTTAGATTACACTGCTTTAGGTTCAGTCATTAAGCCTTTAACCAAGGCCACGCACGACATTAACAGTACCAAGGTGAAGGGAAAACCCGCTGAAACTGCCATGGCTTGTAAGGCAACTAAACCACCACCTAAAATAAGCGCAATGGCAATTAAGCCTTCAAAAGCACACCAAAAAACCCTTTGTGGTGTGGGTGCGTTTATTTTACCACCGGCAGCAATGGTATCGACCACTAAAGAGCCAGAATCGGATGAAGTCACAAAGAAAATAACCACTAAAATAATGGCAATAAAGGAAGTGACTTGTGCCAAGGGTAGGCTGTCTAACATGCCAAAGAGCTGCAGCGGTAAATCAAGGCTAGCGATTTCAGTAAAACCGGCTAAGTATTGGCTAATACCTGTGCCACCAAACACGCTCATCCATAAAATACAGGCAGTAGAAGGAATTAATAACACTGAAATTAAAAACTCACGCACGGTGCGGCCACGCGAAACACGCGCAATAAACATTCCTACAAAAGGTGACCAGGAAATCCACCAAGCCCAATAAAACGCAGTCCAGCCTTGCATAAAGTTAGTATCTTCACGGCCAACAGGGTTAGCTAATTGCGGTAGGTATTCAATGTAGGCCACTAAATTAGAAAAGAAACCTGTCATCAGCGCTAACGTTGGGCCAACAATAATTACAAATAACAGTAAAATAACAGCCAGCAGCATATTAATTTCAGATAAACGTTTTACACCCGCTTCTAAGCCTGCCAATACTGAAACCAAGGCGATAGCCGTGATGCCAATAACAAGTAAAATTTCGGTGGTGTTACCTTCAGGAATGCCAAATAAATAGTTAAGCCCCGCAGCGGCTTGTGATGCACCAAAACCTAACGAAGTCGCCAAACCAAATAGAGTGGCTAAAATAGCAAGAATATCAATAAAATGCCCCGGCCAGCCCCAAACACGCTCACCCAATAAAGGGTAAAAAATAGAACGAATGGTCAGCGGTAAGCCTTTATTAAACGAAAAAACTGCCAAGCCTAAAGCTAAAATGGCATAAATTGCCCAAGGGTGAAGGCCCCAGTGGAAAATGGTTGCTGCCATACCCAAGCGACGTGCTTCTTCAACATCACCCATTGCACCCGCTAAAGGTGCCCAGTCGGTGCGCAGGCCATCTTCAAGGCTGGTTCCGGCTAACGAAGTGCTGAAGTGGGTAAGAGGTTCTGAAACCCCAAAGTACATTAGGCCAATACCCATACCCGCCGCAAAGAGCATGGAAAACCAACCAAGGTAGGTAAAGTCGGGTTTGGCTTCGGTGCCGCCTAAGCGAACTCTGCCCAAAGGAGAGAAGATTAAGAAGATGCACAAAAGTACAAAGATATTAGCGGCGCTAATAAAAAACCAATCTAGGCTTGAGGTTAGCCAGTTACGCAGGCCGCTAAACAGAGGTTCTACTTGCGTTTGGAAAATAAGTGTTAATAACACAAAAGCAATAATGGTTAAGCCAGAAATTAAAAACACTCGGTTATGAATATCTAGCCCAAACGGGCCAATTTTCATGGCTATATTGTCTTGTCCAATTTGATAATCGGTATCAATTGGATTCACTTCCCCATCGGGTTTCATGGGGTCTTTTTCATCAGCCATAAGTCCTGCCTTGGCTAAAGATAATAATTATTTATCATGGTGAGGATTTGTAATGATATTTAATTATGATTAACCCAAGTCTAACTAGCAAGTTTAGTTAAAGCGTGATGACCCGAATAACCAATAAAAACAAAATGGCCGCACTGATGCGGTTTATCCATACCAGCTGTGCTTTTAACCAAGGTAAAACTTTGGAATGCGATAATCCAAAAGCAACCAGCAGGTACCAAAGGGTGTCGATTATCCAAGCCGTTGCCGCCAGCAATAAGCCAATGGCATAGCTTTGCCCGGGCTGAATAAACTGTGAAAAAAGCGCCGCCAGCATAATAATCAGTTGCGGGTTAGAAAAAACAATCAAAAAACCATCACGCAGGGCGACTTTGGCCGAAGGAATGACTTGGTTTTTTTCATCACCTTTATGACTTGCACTGCTGCGTAACATTTGTATGCCCAGCCAAGCTAAATAAGCAGCACCTAGGTAGGTCATGGCTTGGTAAGCTTCTGGATACTGAGCAATTAAATGCCCCAGCCCCATAGCCACCGCAAAAGCATAAATGCCTACGCCTGCACCATGCGCCACCGCAGCAGCCATGCCATTGCGCCTTGAACCCGTCATGGTATGGCGCAAAATAACCACCAAACTGGGGCCAGGGGAAATTGCACCTAACAAACAAAAAGCCGCTACCGTCAACCAATCATTAAGCGTCATTAGTGGCTATCTTTTTGCTGTTTATTTGAGGGATGTTGGTAATAAAAGCTGCCTTGTTTTTCTAGGCGACTAATTAGGCTGCGTAATATGCCCAGTTCATGCTGGTTGGGTCTGGCACGGCGAAAAAAGGTTTGTAGCTCTTTTAAGGCACGGTCGGAAGCGCCATTAAGAAAGCCGCTAGCAGCCAGTGCTTTTTCTAGGTGGTCTTCAAAGCCTTGAATGGCTTCTAGGCTGGGTAATTGTTCAGCAGCTAAAGCTTTTTTGCTAGGCACCATAGGTTTAGCATTAAAAATTTCATAACACAGAATTTGTACTGCCTGAGCCATGTTTAAAATGCTGTAATCTGGGTTGCCATCAATGCTGACTTGGTGGGTGCAAAAAGCCAGTTCATGGTTGTGTAAACCGCTGCGTTCGCGTCCAAATACTAACGCCACGTCCCGCTGCTGATTATTGATCGGTTGGCTTTCGGTTTGTAAGGCTTCTGCGGCTTGGCGTGGGGTGAAGTTAGTTAATGCTAAATGCCGTAAACGGGCGCTGGCACCTATCACCAGCGAACAATCTTTTACCGCTGCTGCTAGGCTATCGCAGATTATTGCTTGATTCAAAACATCTTCAGCACCGGCGGCTAGCTGCGTTGCTTCAGCGTGTGGAAAGCTGGCTGGGTTAACAAGGTACAACTGCGTTAAGCCCATGGTTTTCATGGCGCGAGCTGCTGAACCAATATTACCTGGGTGGTAGGTTTCTACCAAGACAATGCGGATATTAGGAAACATGATTATTAATTGAAGTCCGATTTTCGATCAGCTAATTGTGGTTGCTTGGGTGCATCGAGTTGAGCCAATCGCCAAGCATAAACTTCACGAAACGCTAACAGGCTTTTAACGTAGTCGCGTGTTTCGCCGTAGGTAATGCGCTCTACCCAAAGGGGGTCGATTTTTTTGCCTAAATTGGCTTGCCAAAGACTGGTGCGAGTTGGCCCTGCATTATAAGCAGCGGCTGCTAAAACGGGGCTATTATCGTAGCGTTGCATAAGTTCTGCTAGGTAATGTATGCCGATGGGTAAATTATATTCAGGTTTTAGTAAATCAGTTTCTGGCTGAATTTTTAGTTGTAAACTTTTAGAAACTTGTTTACCTGTAGCCGGCATAACTTGCATTAAACCCAGTGCGCCCACCCTAGAACGTGCCGTTGGGTTAAATAAACTTTCTTTACGAATAAGCGCTAAGACTAGCGGTAAATCAAGGTTGGTTTGTGCTGCTAGTGGCACTAAGGTCTCTAAATGAGCAATCGGGAAGCGTAACGCTAGTGCATCATTAACACCAGCCTTGTGTGTGGCATCTACACTTAAATTATGCCAGTTCCATTGATTGGCTAGCCAAGCGGCTTGTAACCAATCAGCGCTGTTGGCTTGGTTTAATGCCTGAAACCATTCATGGCTGGCTTCTTCGGTAAAGCCTAGCACATAAAGCTCGGCTGCACGTTTAATGCCCGTTTTTAGACTTAACTCTTTTACAAGGCTGGGGTTGATGGGCGTTGTAAGCGCATTCATTTGCAGCGCTTGCCCCAATGCTTTAGCAGCTAAAAAACCATAATAATGGCGTTCTTTTGCCAAAGGTTTTAATAAGGCATTAGCGGCAGCGGGCTGGTTGGTTTGCTGCAACGCATAAGCTTGCCAATAACGCCATTCACTTTTAGCCAACAACGTTTTGGGAAAGTGTTCCAGTGCCTTAGCCAGTTGCGACCAATCAGCAAGGCGCAACAGGGTGCGTGCATACCATTCATGCCCTAAAGGACTTAAAGCTTTTGTGGGTAAAGGCGCAAAGGCTTGCAGCGTTGCCGCATGATCGCCCTGCCAAGCCGTGCGAATGGCAAGGTATTCTTCTATCTGCCAAAAAGCTTTTTGGCTAATGTGGCGCTTTTTATGCAATTGTTTAGCTAATGCTAGGGTTTGGCTGGGTTGACTACGCGCTTGTTGTTGCAGCAGTTGGATCAAAACTTCATCTTTAATGGCAAAGCTAGTTTTTAATGTTTGGCGTTTATCGACTAAAGCTTGCAAGTTTTTGGCGGGGTTAGTGCGACTGGTTAACCAGAAATTTAGCCATTGCTGATCTTTTTTTGCCAAGTAAGGTTGCAGCAGTTTAGCGCTAGTAGCATTGCCTTGGCGCATAAGTTTTAAGGCGGTTTGTTGATAATCTTTATTGCTTAATAAATTTAACGGTTGCAGTTGCTTGGTTAATCCAGTGCAGTTTTCGGGTAAAGGCTGGTTACTGTGCCAATACTGGGTGGCTTTTTTTTGCCAAGCTACATTTTTACCCGTAATTTCAGCTTCAGCGGTGATTTGAAAACAAGCTAACTGTGCATTGAGTGGATAGGGATTGGTGGTGGTTTCAATTAAAAAATCATTCCAGTTCTTAGCCTTGCCTAACTGTGCTAGCCATTCGGCTTGTAAATTTTTTTTCAGGTAAGTATTTGAATTATTAGCTAAAAAGTATTTTATATTACTGGGGTCAGCTATGCCATAAGCCAATTGGTTACGCAGCAGTTGGTAGTTTAAATAAGGCGCTAATGGGTAGTTTTTTAACTGACTTAGCGTATCGGTTAAGTCAGTTAACTCGCCACCGCGCAGCTGTTCGTAATGCTGAGTAAAAATGGCACGAAATTGGGGGTCGTATTCTTCAACTGTGGATTCTTTAATGGTTGATTGCTGTGCAAAACAAGTAGCGCTTAGTAACGTGGCTGAAAGAAACGTAAAAGATCGCAGTAAGGGCAAAAATATATTTTGCTTTGGCATCAGTGCATTCCATTATTGATTGGGTTGTTATTGATGGATAAACTGAAAATCTTTTTATCTTAGCTGTATTACGCCTATTATGAAAGCGAAGAAGCTGAAGGGATTAGCTTCAGCTTCTGTTTCTTTAGCCTTGACCTAAATGAAAATTAAATCAGTTCAATGGCCACGGCAGTTGCTTCACCGCCACCAATGCAAAGGCTTGCAATGCCACGTTTTTTACCTTCTTGGGCTAGTGCATACATAAGCGTAACAAGAATGCGTGAACCGGTTGAACCAATCGGATGGCCTTGAGCACAAGCGCCGCCATAGATATTGATTTTTTCGTGAGGAATTTTTAAGCCATCCATCGCTAGCATAGTAACGACGGCAAAAGCTTCATTAATTTCAAATAAATCAACGTCATCAATTTTCCAATTCGCCTTGGCTAAAACTTTTTCGATAGAGCCAATCGGCGCTAGGGTAAATTCAGCAGGAATGCGTGAGTTAGTGGCATGAGCAACAATGCGAGCCATCGGCGTTAGACCACGTTTTTTGGCTTCGGATTCACGCATAATCACCAGTGCAGAACCGCCATCAGAAATAGAGCTAGCGTTAGCGGCGGTGACTGTGCCGTCTTTTTTAAAGGCTGGGCGTAAACCCGAAATTTTAGAAATATTAGCTTGATGCGGTTGCTCATCATCAGTAACAACCACTTCACCTTTGCGAGTGGTAACGGTAACAGGCGCTGTTTCTGCTTTTAGTTTGCCATCATCTATGGCTTTCATGGCACGGTTTAATGAGCTAATCGCAAAGTTATCCATCGCTTCACGCGTGTAGCCATATTCATCAGCAACGTCTTGGGCAAATACACCCATTAGCTTGCCGGTACGCGCATCTTCTAAACCATCTAAGAACATATGGTCTTTAATTTCGCCATGCCCTAAACGGTAGCCAGTACGTGCTTTGGTTAAAACGTGCGGTGCGTTGGACATACTTTCCATGCCGCCTGCGACCATAATGTCGTTAGTGCCTGCTTTAATTAAGTCATGCGCTAACATGACCGCTTTCATGCCAGAACCACACAATTTGTTAATGGTCGTTGCACCGGTTTCAACAGGAATACCAGCATTCATCATGGCTTGACGCGCTGGGCCTTGTTTAACGCCAGCAGGCAGTACACAACCCATAATGACTTCTTGTACGTCAGCCGGTTGGATGCCGGCACGGTTAATCGCTTCAGCAATGGCAACACCGCCTAATTCAGGTGCTGTTAAGGTTGAAAGGCTGCCCATCATACCGCCCATAGGTGTACGAGCGCCGGAAACGATAACGATTGAATCTTGCATAAAAACCTCTTAATTAATGTGTTGTTGGTTTATGGTTAGTTAATTATTACAGTGCTGCATTAGTTGCCGCTAATTATTTCTAGCTTGCTACTTGACCTCGCGCTTGGCTAGGGGTAATTTGCGACTCACAAGTCACAAAACCGAGCAAGCGCTAGTTAACCTATATGAAGTTAAACAAGAATTCTAAAAGACGCAAGGAGCTAGTAGCCATTGCTGCACGGCTATTTTGTAATCAAGGCTATGAAACGACCACAGTAAGAATGCTTGCCGATGCGATGGGCATTAAGTCTGGCAGCTTGTTTCATCATTTTAATGATAAGCAAGAAATTCTTTATGCGGTGATTGAATCGGGTATGTTGCACGCGATAGAAATTGCTCAACAAGCGCTTGCCATTACACAAACACCCAAAAAGCGCCTTTATGTGCTAGCTAGAGCGCACCTGTCTACTTTGCTTGAAGACCGTGATGCCCACGTTGTGGCTATTTATGAGTGGCGTAGCCTTACGCAAGAATCACGTAATTTATTGGTTAAGTTGCGCGATGCTTATGAGGCAAATTGGTGTACTGTTATTAACGAATGCAGTGAAGCGGGTTTATTACAAGGCGATCAAAGCTTGCATCGGCATTTAGCCTTAGGTGCTTTAAACTGGACAGTGCAGTGGTATAAACCTGAGGGGCAGTTAAACCCAGATACTTTGGCTGAAGTGTTAGTTGCTATGGTGTTACGAGAAAAAAATTAATAAAAGTGCTTGCCCAAATAGAAGGGCTGATTTAGGCTAATTAAAAAACCGAGCGCTTGCTCGTTTATTTAGATTACAAATTTACAGGTGACTTGAGTCGCCTTTATTTAAGTTGTGAAGTTGACGTTGACGTAAAAGTTATACGATAACAATAAACAGAATAACCGGAGGCAACACTATGACCCATTCAATACAGACCAATGTGCAAGATTACGCTGCGTTTATAAAATCTTTTCAAATGAGTGATGTAGAGGCACAGCTACAAGGTAGCCTAGCAGAAGGTTTTAATGCTTACACTGAATGCTGTGGTCGTCATGCTTTGGGCGATAAAGCTAACAAGGCAGCGCTGGTACATGAAGATTCTACCGGTAAGGTTTCTACTTTTACTTTTGCACAAATGCACGAACTAAGCGGCAAAATGGCTAACTTGTTAAAAAGCCAAGGTGTTAAAGCCGGTGACCGTGTTGCGGCCATGCTGCCACGTAACCCAGAGCTTCTAGCATTGATTTTGGCTACCTGGCGCTTAGGTGCTGTTTATCAGCCGCTTTTTACTGCTTTTGGTTACGAAGCTATTGAATACCGTTTAAGCCAAGCTAAAACCGTGCTAGTTGTTACCGATGAAGAAAACCGCGCCAAGTTTGAGCCAGTTAAAAACCTACCTAAAATGATGATGCTAGGTTCTGAAACAGCGGCTAAGCAGTGGGGCGATTTGCATTATGCCAGCAGCTTAGAAGGCCAAAGCAGCGAATGCCAAGCCGAAACACTGGAGGCTGACCAGCCATTTTTGCAAATGTTTACTTCAGGTACCGTGGGTAAATCTAAAGGCGTTGCTGTGCCTTTACGTGCGCTACCGGGTTTTTACATTTATATGCGTTATGCGGTTGGCCTAAACGAAGATGATAAGTTTTGGAATATGGCTGACCCAGGTTGGGCTTATGGTCTTTATTACGCCATTACTGCGCCTTTATTGTTGGGTTGCACTACCCACTTTAACGAAGCCAACTTCACCGCAGAAAATACCCTAGAATTTTTGAAGCGACATAAAATTACTAACCTAGCTTCTGCACCTACCGCTTATCGTATGTTGAAGTCTAGCGGCGAACTAGAAGGTAAATCTGGCGAGTTGTTTTTACGCGTTGCCAGTTCCGCCGGTGAGCCATTAAATACTGAAGTTGTAAACTGGGTTACTGAAAACCTCGGTTGCCGTGTTATGGATCACTATGGTCAAACTGAAACGGGCATGACCTGCTGCTGTCACCATACGTTAGAGCATAAAACGCCAGTAGGTTCTATGGGTCTTCCCATGCCAGGTTATACCCTTGCTATTTTAGATGCGGAATACAATGAAGTAGAAAAAGGCCAAGCCGGTCAGCTAGCCATTGATATGGAAGCATCGCCCACATTTTTCTTTGCTGGCTACACTTGGCAAGAAAAGAAGCCCTACCAAGGTAAGTACTATCTAACTGGCGATATGGTTGTTCAACACGCCGATGGTACTTATTGGTTTGATGGCCGTGACGACGACATTATCAGCACTGCTGGTTATCGCGTTGGGCCAACCGATGTTGAAAACACTGTGTTGGAACACCCCGCGGTGGCGGAATCTGCTGCGGTCGGTAAACCAGACGAACTGCGTGGCTACATTATTAAAGCCTTTGTGGTGTTACGTGATGGTTACGAAGCCAGCGACCAGTTAGTAAAAGATATTCAAGGTTTGGTACGTGAGCGTATGTCGGCGCACGCTTACCCGCGTGAAATTGAATTTGTTGATGCGCTACCTAAAACGCCCAGCGGTAAAATTCAGCGCTTTATGCTGCGTAAACAAGCCGAAGAAGAAGCTAAATCCTAAATTGTTTTTAA
This sequence comes from Marinospirillum sp., assembly GCF_035271045.1. Classification (GTDB taxonomy): domain Bacteria; phylum Pseudomonadota; class Gammaproteobacteria; order Pseudomonadales; family Halomonadaceae; genus Marinospirillum. The sequence continues at coordinate 27,180 of NZ_DATESC010000001.1, forward strand.
ACTAAAACAGACCGCCACTTAACTAAAAAAACAGATTAAGTGAGCGGTTTGTTAGTTACTAGCTAAGTAAAAATAGAGAGATTCCAGAATGAAAATTAAACAGCAAACTTTTTTAATTACTGGTGGTGCATCAGGTTTGGGTGCTTCAACGGCTGAGTATTTGGTAGAGCGTGGCGCACACGTTGTTTTGGCTGACTTAAATGCTGATGCTGGCGCTACATTGGTGGCTAAACTAGGCGCAGACAAAGCTGCTTTTAGCCGTTGCGATGTGACTTCTGCAAAAGAAGTGCAAGCGGCTGTTGACCTAGCGGTTAGCAAGTTTGGCGGTTTGTCTGGCGTTGTTAACTGTGCTGGCATTGTTGTTGTACAAAAATTATTAGACCGTGATTTAAACCCTGCCGATTTAGATGCGTTTGCGCGTGGCGTAAACATTAACTTGATTGGTAGTTTTAACGTGGCACGTTTAGCGGCTTCTGCTATGGCTAAACTGCCAGCGCAAGCCGATGGCGAGCGTGGCGTGATTATTAACACTGCTTCCATTGCAGCGTTTGATGGTCAGGTTGGACAAGCCAGTTATGCTTCTTCCAAAGCTGGTGTGGTGAGTTTGGCCTTGCCTTTAGCCCGTGAATTAGCGCGGCATGGTATTCGTGTAATGACCATTGCCCCCGGTGTGTGCGGTACACCAATGATGCAAGGCATTCCAGAAGAAGCGCGTCAACAACTTGAAGCCGGTGTGCCTTTTCCTAAACGTTTAGGTAAGCCAGAAGAATTTGCTTCTTTGGTTGCTCACATTATTGAAAACACTTATTTGAATGGCGAAGTTATCCGTATGGATGGCGCTATTCGCATGGTTTAAGCCGTAGGGTTTAAAGCATTTAAAAACCTACAGGTAACTGTTATGAATTTTGAGCTGACTGAAGAACAAGTAATGATTCAAGGCGCAGCCAAGCAATTTGCACAAGGGGTGTTAGCACCCCAAGCAGCAGCGCTGGATTTAACCTCTAACCCAGAAATAATGAAAAGTCACCTAAAGCAGCTGGCTGAACAAGGTTTTATGGGTGTAAATATTGCCGGCGAATACGGTGGTACTGAAGCAGGCACAATTGCTTTTTCTTTAGCTATTACAGAATTAGCCCGTGCTTGTGCTTCTACCGCTGTGGCTGTTTCAGTGAGCAATATGGTGGCTGAACTTATTCAAGCGATTGGTAGCGATGCACAAAAAAATGATTACTTGCCTAGATTGTGTTCGGGTGAATTTGCAGCAGGCAGTTTTTGTTTAACCGAAACCGAAGCGGGTTCAGACCCAGCCGCTATGAAAACCCGTGCCGTAAAAGAAGCCGATGCTTGGGTGTTAAATGGTAGCAAGGTGTGGATTTCTACCGCTGCACTGGCGGGTGTGTTTGTTGTTTGGGCAGTCACCAATCCCGATGCCCCCAAAGGCAAAGGCATTTCTTGTTTCTTGGTTAAGGGCGATACCGCAGGTATAACCGTTGCTAAGCCTGAAAAGAAAATGGGTCAAAAGGGTTCTGGCACGCACGAAGTGATATTTGAAAACTGCCGCATTCCTTTAGATGCTTTAATTGGCGAAGAAAACCAAGGCTTTAAAATTGCCGTTACTGAATTGTGTGGCGGGCGTATTGGCATTGCTTCTTTGGCATTAGGCGTGGCTGGTGCAGCGTTAGACTATGCGCGTGACTATGTACAAGAGCGTAAACAGTTTGGTAAACCGCTGGCCGAATTTCAAGGTTTGCAGTGGATGTTGGTTGAAAATTACACCGAAATGGAAGCCGCACGTCTATTAATAATGCAAGCCGCAGCATTAAAAGACGCTGGTAAACCTTTTGCTGTACAAGCTTCAATGGCTAAGCTAATGGCGACCGAAAAAGGCAATAAAGCCTGTTATGATGCTTTGCAATTATTAGGCGCGAATGGTTATATGCAAGACTTCCCATTAGAACGCTATGCAAGGGATATAAGAGTTACCAGCATTTATGAAGGCACTAGTGAAATTCAAAAAGTAATTATCGCAAGAAGCTTGTTTAGTCATTAACGCGGCTCAAAAATCGCCACGCTAAGTATTCGATTAGCGTGGCGGTGTTATGCTTTAGGACTAATCCTTTTTTAAATCGGATAACCTATGATTGCTTCATTGCATCGCCTCTACTCTTTTCGGCGCTGTCCTTATGCCATGCGTGCACGGTTGGGGATTTTATTTGCCGGTTTACAGGTAGAATTACGTGAAATAAGCCTTAAAAATAAGCCTAGCCAAATGTTGGCGATTAGCCCAAAAGGTACTGTGCCTGTTTTGCAGCTTATTGATGGTCGGGTGATTGAAGAAAGTCAGGGCATTATGTTGTGGGCGCTACAGCAGCAAGATCCGCAAGGTTTACTGGATACAAGCGTGTTGCAGCAGGCGAAGGCTTTGATTGAAAAAAATGATAATGCGTTCAAGCCTTGGTTAGATCGTTATAAATACGCTGATCGCCACCTTGAAATGACGCAACTTGAATATCGCCAAGGCGGTGAGGTTTTTTTACAGGCGTTAGAAGCGTTGCTAGCTAATAAGCCTTTCTTGCTGGGCAGTAAGGCGAGTGTTGCTGACATTGGTATTATGCCTTTTATTCGCCAATTTGCGTCTGTGGATAAGGGTGTTTTTTATAATCTACCCTACCCAAACCTGCAGCAGTGGCTAGAGAACTGGTTAGAACACCCACTTTTTTTGCAAGCCATGACCAAATTTACGCCGTGGCTAGCAGGCGATAGTACCGTGACTTTTCCACTATCAAAAGATCTCAATTTTACCTGATGGCGTTGTAACTGGTTTAATTAGCTCACTGTTAACTAATTCTTGATAAAATTCAACTTGATTCTTACCGTGTTCCTTGACGTGGTAAAGCGCTTGATCGGCTTGATCAAATAAAGCAGTAGCCAATGTTCCTGTTTGCAGTTGTACAACCCCAATGCTTACTGTTACGCGCCCTATTTGTGGAAAATTATACACTTCTATGGTTTGACGCAAGCGCTCGAAAACAAAGTGAGCATTGTCCAAGTTTTGACATTTTGTAATAACAACAAACTCTTCTCCACCAAACCGATAAAGTTGATCGTTAGTACGAAAACAGGATTTCATCAGGCGAGCCAGTAAAATAAGGACTTCATCGCCATACACATGACCAAAAGTGTCATTAACTCGCTTAAAGTCATCAATGTCAATCACTGCCATCCAATAACCATTAGACTCCGTTGGCGTTGTGGCACGCTGGTTATTTGATTTTGATTGGCATGAGTGTTCTTCGTTGATGTGCTGAAAGTTTTTTTCAAAAGTTTTTCGATTTAAAAGCCCCGTTAGTTGATCGGTCTGAACATCTTCGATTAATAAGCAAAAGTTGCGATAGATGGCCAAAAAATCCCCAGTTAAATTAATATCATCGGCTGATAAAGCATTAGCGCTTTTTAAAATAAAGCAACAGTTCATATCAAATAAATTCAGTACAGGAAAAATAGATATATACCCATTTTTTTGGGGTGTTACAGCGGTTAAGTATTTTTTATTTAACGCATCAATAATTAACGCCTGAGTATTGTTACACAGCTGTGTAGGATCATCATTTTTTAGCAAATTAGCATCTGGATCATAACGCAGCAAAAATAATGGCTGATTATTCATATTCAGTTTAACCAGTAACAGACTGTCTGGCTTAAAAAGTGTTTGTAGCGTTTTTAGTAAAGTTAATTCCAGCAGCCGCGTATCTTTAAAAGCAGTGATCTGGGCAAGGTGCTCCATTAATTGGTAGCCACTGTTCATAAATAGAATCTCTATTAGTTTTTAAAAATAAATTAAGTGTATTTTAATAAAATATTGAGCAATTTAAGTTAAATTGATTCGACTTTTATGATGTAAGCCAGTGCTCAACGTCCTACCCCAAAGTAGGTGAAGCCTAATGAGCGAATATATGTAGGGTCATAAATATTACGACCATCTAAAATAACCGGCTGTTTTAAAGTAGCTTTAATTTGTTCGAAATCAGGTGTCCAATAGTTTTTCCACTCGGTTACTAACAACAAAGCATCGGCTTCTTTTAAAGCCTCGTAAGGGGTTTCGCAAAGTTCTAGATCTTCACGCTCTCCTGCCCATTCAAGCAAAGCTGGCAAGGCTTTTGGGTCATGGATTTTTATTTTAGCACCCTGCGCCCATAAAGCTTGTAATAAGCGCAGCACTGGCGCGTTATCTATTCTATCGCTGCCAGGTTTAAACGCAGCGCCCCAAATTGCAAAAGTTCTACCTTTAAGGTTCGTATTAAAATAATGCCATAATTTACGGAATAATAACTCTTTTTGACGCTCGTTAATGGCTAAAACTTCTTCTAATAAATCTGAACCTACGCCACTGGATTCTAGTGAATGTGCCAAGCTCATGACATCACGTGAAAAACTTAATCCACCAAAGCCACAGCCGGGGTAAAGGTATTGTTCACCAATGCGCGGGTCTGCTCCCACACCTTGGCGCACGCGTTCAATGTCAACTTGTAAAGAGTCAGCAAGGTTAGCCATATCGTTCATAAAGCTTAGTCGCGTTGCCAGCATTCCGGTAATGGCTAATTTGGTGAATTCAGCTTCACGCGGGGTCATTACCATTAAATTATCGCGGCGGCGGTTAAACGGGCGCAGAATCTCTCTTACTTCAGCTTCAGCCCAATCATTAGCACAACCTAGCAATAAGTGATTAGGGCGCGTAAACCCTGCAATGGCACTACCTTCTTGCATTAAATCGGGCAGGCTAACGGCAACACGGTTAGTGGTTGAGCCATCATTTTTTTGTAGGCTAGTAGTACGCAGCAAAGCTTCTAGGTATTCGGTTGTACCCACCGGAAAAGTGCTTTGGTTAATTAGCAATACATCGGCTTTAGGGTAGGTTGCTAACTTTTTAATTAGCATTACCGCCTCATCTTGCTGATTGGGTGCCATTGCTAAAAAAATACGCTGCGTGGTGGCTGTGGGTGCGTAGTTTAAAGAGATTTTTAATCGCCCAGCGGTTATTTGTTCTAAAATGAATTCGTCTAAACCGGGTTCACGCCACAAAGAATGCCCTTTTTGTAGTGCATGAAAATGCATCGGCTGGTCAATGTAAAGCAGCACTTCATTGCCTGTGGACGCCAACGCAGCGGCGGTTACTTGAGCGCAAAGGCTAGAACCTGCAACAACTAATTGCATCGCTTATGCCTCCGGCAAATTATTAATTAATGCACGAAAATCCTCTTTAACTTCTGGGTGGCGTAGTGCATGAATCAGCGTTGCGTGTAAATAACCTAGCTTGCTACCACAGTCATAAGTTTGACCTTGCATACGGTAGGCTTCAGCACCACTTTCTTGTAGTAGCGTATCTAATGCATCGGTTAACTGAATTTCATTGCCAGCACCTACTTTGGTTTTTGCTAGCAGTTCAAAAATACGCGGTGGCAATACATAGCGCCCAACAATGGCTAAATTAGACGGCGCTTGGTCAATGGTTGGCTTTTCAATCATGGCTTTAATTGGCTTACTTTCCCCTGCGGCTAAGTTTGTGGCTTTTTTATCATTGGCTTCTTTTAATACCACAATACCGTATTGGTCAACGTTTTCTTGTGGCACCGCATCGACTAAAATTTGTGTTAAACCTGTTTTTGTAAAGCGCTGACTCATACAGGCTAGGTCAGTTTTTGGCTGTCCCAAGCTATTTATTAAGCCAAAGTTATCAACTAAAACATCAGGTAAGAGTACCGCAAAAGGCTCGTTACCAATAACCTCACGCGCACATAAAATGGCATGACCTAACCCTAAAGCACGGCCTTGACGAATGCTAATGACCCGAATACCTTCAGGTAAAATGCTACGCAGTTGTTTTAATAATGCCGTTTTACCGCGCAGTTCAAGTTCATTTTCTAATTCATAATGTACATCAAAGTGGTCTTCAATGGCTTTTTTAGCACCATGCGTTACCAATATGATTTCAGTAATACCTGCAGCAATGGCTTCTTCAACAACGTGCTGAATAACCGGCTTATCTACGAGTGTCAGCATTTCTTTAGGAATTGCTTTGCTTGCAGGTAAAAAACGTGTACCTAAGCCAGCGACAGGTAATACTGCTTTGCGAATCATTAGGTAACTCCAAGATGAACAAAATGTGTATTTAATTGTATCTTAAATGTATCAAGCAGGCGTATGCAAAAAACGGCTTAGTGGCACATTATCCCTCGGTCATTTGTAGCAATATGTTAAGCTATGTGTGAACATTTATGAGAACAGTTTTTATGAGAATAGTTGTTAGCCTTGAACTGAGTGTGTAGAACTAGATGGATCAAAAGCCCAATTATCAAAAAATTGCTATCCATGATCTAACTGAGCGTATGTGGATTTGCCGTTTGGACAGCGATACGACTGAGCAACCCTTTGAAACACGTGGCTTTTATTTTGCTAGCCTTCAACAATTACAGGTTTTAGCGCCAGATTGCCGTTACGTTTATATAGATGCCAACCATAAAGATACTCGTAAACTCTATTTAAATATTCGCATTCAAATGGAAACTGTATTTGCTGACTTGCGTATGGGTAAAGTGTTAGCGCACAAACGCATACGCCAGGTGCTAAACGAGTTAATGGCGGCGGTGCTGCACGATAATAAAAGCATGGTTTACCTTGCCATGCTGCGTGAACACCAAGATGATTTAGTAACCAAAGCGGTTACTGTTGCAGTGTTAAGCCTTGCGTTTGCCAAACACCTTGCATTAAAACAAACCGATCTAATACCTTTAGGTATGGGCGCACTTTTACACCCGATTGGCTTATTAAAAGTACCTAACGAAATTCTTAGTAAAACCGCACCACTTTCGGCTGAAGAATTAGTGTTAGTACGCCAATACCCAGACAAAGGCTATCAGTTTTTATTAGAACAACAAGGGTTTGAAGCCGCAACACTTGACATTGTTTTGCACCACCAAGAAAGAATTAACGGCAGCGGCTATCCCAATCAGCTTAAAGGCAAAGAAATTAGTTTTTTAGCGAGAATAGTTGCCATTACCTCGGTTTATGAAGCTTTAACGCGTCATCGTAATGACCGCCAAGCCTTATCGCCTGCTAAGGCATTAAGCCAGCTTTACCGTTGGCGCTTTGAAAACTTTGATAATCGGTTAGTAGAGAAATTTATTCAAAGCTTGGGCGTTTATCCACCTGGCTGTTTAGTCGAGCTTAATACTGGCGCTTTAGCGGTGGTGTATGCCACTCACCCTAACCAGCGTCTGAATCCTAAAGTTCGCCTGCTAACCTCGGCAAATCTTGAACCACTTGAAATCCAGCAAGCTTTAGATTTATCTGAAACCCAGCAAGTTAATATTGTTAAAGCACTTGATCCCAAAGAACCACGTTTTGCTAAATTGCTTGAAAAAATCTTAAAAGAGCAGCAAATCTTATTTTAATTACAATTTTTCTAATCCTATTCATCCGTAGTCATTGGTTGGTACTTACTTACATTTACGGAAAAAGTATCAATGAAGCGGTATAATAAAAATAACGATTACTAAACTGTTGGAGGATACATGACTGAATTAAAAACCTTGCAAATTGATACCGGCCAAGCGCCAAACTACTCTATTATTTGGCTGCATGGTTTAGGGGCTAACGGTCACGATTTTGAATCCATTGTACCCGAATTTGCTTTTGCTAAAGAAATCCCTGTCCGCTTTATCTTCCCTCATGCACCTGAACTAGCCGTCACTATTAACGGCGGTATGTTGATGCCTGCTTGGTACGATATTTTAACCCTGGACATTGATCGTAAAGTCGATACTGACCAATTAAGAAAATCGGCACAGCAAGTGGCGCAGTTAATTGAAGTCGAGATTGCCAGAGGTGTACCCAGTGAAAACATCATTATTGGTGGTTTTTCACAAGGCGGTGCCGTTGCTTATGAGTTAGCGCTTAGTTATACCAAGCCTTTAGGTGGATTATTTGCTTTATCAACTTATTTTGCTACGGCTGACACGATTACACTAAGCGAAGCTAACCGCAATCTTCCTATTTTTGTTGCTCACGGTAGTTTTGATCCCGTTGTTGTACCAGCCTTGGGCACAACAGCAGTTAAACACTTACAAGCAATGGGTTATCAACCAGAATTCCAAAGCTATGCAATGGAGCACAGCCTTTGCTTAGAAGAAGTTCGTGATATGGCTGTTTTTTTAGCAAAGTTACTTGCTATGCACGCTAAATAACGTATGTCTAACGCCCTTACTTCTGACCCAATAACGCCTTCTTTGTGCGCTTGTGGTAGCCAAAAAAGCTATACGGATTGCTGTCAGCGTTACCATCAAGGCGAAGCAGCACCCACGCCTGAAACCTTGATGCGTTCACGCTTTACGGCGTTTGTGTTAAAGCTTGACGCTTATTTATACGCCAGTTGGCACAGCAGTACACAACCAAAAATACTGGATTTAAGTGACTCGCCTGATTGGGTATCGCTGCGTATTTTAGACAGCGGTAGTAAGGGTGATAATGGCTATGTGCATTTTCAAGCGATTTATCGGCTAAATTCAGGCTGGGGTTATTTACAAGAAATATCAGCCTTTGTGAAGGAACGTGAGCGCTGGTATTACTTAAAAGGTGAACCTAAAGAAGGCATTTTAAAACCCCAGCGCAATGCGCCATGCCCTTGTGGTAGTGGCAAAAAATTTAAAACTTGTTGCAGCTAGGTTTGCTTTTTCTTAATGAAATCTACAACGCATCGCCTCGACCGTTTTATCAGTAAAAACACTGCTTTTTCGCAAGCAGATGTGCGTCTTTTAATCGCACAACAGCGCATTTTTTTAGATGGTATGTTGGCAACGTCTATCCAACAGCCAGTTACCCAGTTTGTTCAAGTTGTGTTAGATGGTAAATGTTTGCAAGCCAATCAGCCGGTTTATATTCTGCTTAATAAACCTAAAGGCGTGGTCAGTGCGACTAAAGACCTTGAACATTCAACGGTATTAGATTTGATTCACCACCCGCAAAAAAATGCGTTACACATTGTAGGCCGCTTAGATTTAAATACCACAGGGTTGGTTTTATTGACTAACGATGGTGCTTGGTCGCGCCAAATTAGTTTGCCTGAAACCAAATTGCCCAAGGTTTATGAAGTAACGTTAGAACAGCCTTTAACCGACGAATACATTGCAGTGTTTAAGCAAGGCATTTATTTTGGCTACGAAAACCTAACGACTCAGCCCGCGTACTTAGAAATTTTGTCTGATTACACAGCTAAGCTTTCTATTGTGGAAGGCAAATATCACCAAGTGAAACGGATGTTTGGTTTTTTCCAAAATAAGGTGTTAGCGCTGCACCGGACTTCCGTTGGCCCGCTTTCCGTTGCAGGGCTTGAGTTGGGCCAAAGCCGGTTATTAACAACAGAAGAATTAGCCACGATTTTTAGTTCAACAAAAGGCTAGTTGTATCAAACAAATCACCAAGCTAAAACAGGGGTTTAGCTTACTAATTAGCTTGAAAACCTTCCGTGTCGTCATTTTGTCATCTTTGGCTGCTGTAATACTTTTTATTATCTAGCTAATAAAAAGTATTACGCAGATTTATTGGAGATTGCCCGATGGCAAGAACAGATGAGTTATTAAGTATTATTGCAGCACAAAAGATCAATACGCATTTTCAACCCATTATTACCGCCAATGGGCAATCAATTTTTGCCTATGAAGCGTTAAGTCGTGGGCCTGTCGATAGCAGTTTACACAGTCCCATTCATCTTTTTGATGAAGCTAAGCAACAACAGCAACTCTTTGCTTTGGAAAGTATCTGCCGTAGAAAAGCGATAGAGAAATTTACACGCCAGCAGCTACAGGGCAAGTTGTTTTTAAATGTTTCGCCTGAAACGCTATTGCAGCAGGATCATTATCAAGGGTTGACGCTGGATTTAATTAATAATTTTGGTTTGAAACCTGAACAGGTGGTTATTGAGATAACCGAACATTCGCCGACACATGATTATGAATTGATGTGCCGTGCAGTAAAACACTACCAAGGCGAAGGTTTTTCTATTGCACTTGATGACTTAGGGACGGGGTATTCAAGTCTAAAACTTTGGTCTGAAGTACACCCTGAATATGTCAAAATTGACCGGCATTTTGTTAGCGGAATAGAAAAAGACAAGATTAAAAGGGACTTTGTACGTTCGATAGTTGAAATTGCCCGTGCTGTAAAAAGTCAGGTTATTGCTGAAGGCATTGAAACGCGTCAAGAGTTTGAAACACTGTCTGAGATGGGTGTCGATTATTTGCAAGGTTATTACTTTGCACGGCCTAGTCCAGAACCCATGCAGCAAATAAGTAAGACGGCTAAAAATGTTTGGAAGCAAATCAAAGAAAGCCGAGAGATTTATAAAGAACAAGGGCAAGTTGGCCAGCTAAAAATTGATATACCGCCAGTAACGCCTGATACTTTGGTAGACGAGGTTGCGGCTCTTTTCGATCAAAATGAATATTGGTTTTCAGTTCCAGTCGTGTCAGCAGGTATTCCTGTTGGTATTATTAAACGTTCTCGCTTATTACAAAAACTAAGTAAGCCTTTTGGTCGTGATTTATACGTTAAAAAACCTGTTAGCCAGATTTTAGACGATGATTTTATCGTGGTTGAGCGCCATACGCGTCTTGAAAAAGTAAGCCAACAAGTAACGCAAAGGAATCGTAGCCATTTAGAAGAAGATTTCATTATCACTGAAAATGGTTATTATTTTGGGATTGGTCAGGTTATTGATTTATTGAAAATAATTACAGAAATGCAGATTAAAAGCGCACAAAATTCTAATCCATTAACTGGATTGCCCGGTAATGTATTAATTCAAGAGCATATAGATCAACTAATTAAAAATAAAAAACCTTTTGTTACTTGTTATTTTGATTTGGATAATTTTAAACCCTATAATGACCAATACGGCTATGCTAAGGGTGATGAAATATTAATTAATCTAGCTAATCTACTAAAAAAACACCGCCATCCTGATATTGATTTTGTAGGGCACGTTGGTGGTGATGATTATGTTGTTGTGTTTCGTAGTGCCAATTGGCAAACTTATGTTGAACGTATTTTACAAGAGTTTATTCAACATCGACAATCTTTTTATAATCCAGATGATTTAGATGATAATGGTATTTGGGCTGAAGACCGTTTTGGTGAAAAGCGCTTTTTTAGCTTGATGAGTATTTCTGTAGCCGCAATAGATTCTGAATCAGCTAACTTGGGTTCTGCCAATGATATTGCCAGCCGATTAAGCCTTATTAAACATGAAGCCAAGCACGTGAAAGGTAATAGTTTGGTGGCCGAGTTATCAGGCTCTATTATTAGTATAATTTCTGGAAATGAAGCTAATGCTAGTTGCAATATTAGAGAATTAGATCTTGTTTAATTTAATCTAATTAAAGAGTTCTTTATGCGTATTGTTATAGCTACTCGTTTAGCCGCACTTTTATTAATTTTTTTAGCCATTGCGCTTGCTGCTATTTTGTATTGGGGATTGGGTAAGTTAAATCAATCATTTATTAGCACTTTAAATTATTCTGAATTGCATCGACAATTGGCTGTTGATGTAAGAGGTAAAATTCGTACTTACTTAGAAACGGGCGATGCAACTCAGCACGCCGAAGCAATGACTGATTTAGACTATTTACAGCAACAGGTTATGCCTAGTTTGCCAGAAAATTTAGTGCAAGAACTAGAACCAGTAGCGGCAGCACTTTATTCGGGATTAACACATCAGTTATTGGGTGCTGGAAAATTAGCGGGTGATGCTCAAGGCTTGTTGTATCAAAATGAACGTGAAGCCACTGCAGCGTTACACGACCTAGAGGGCTATGCCTTTCAAGTGGTTAAACAACAGCCAGAAATTGGTATGACATACATTCAAGGCGTGATGCGTTTAGTTGGATTGTTATCAAGCATTAAAACCCACCGTGAACAATATTGGACGAGTAGTAAAGCTGTTTATTTACAAGAGTTAGAGAAAAACCGTTTAAACTATAGTCAAACCCTTGAGCACTTAAATAGCTTGCCGCGTATTGGGCTTTATGCTGAACAAAAGCAAGACAGTATGGCAAGTTTAATGGGCTGGAAAACGACAATACGCGTTACGAAAGTGGAAGAAACAGGTGATGAGATTTTGCGTAATCTTGCTAGTTTGCATCAGCGTTACCCGTCTGAAATGGAGCGTTCTATACGGTGGCAGCAGGATCGTATTGACAGCTTTGCAAAGGTTAATCAGCTTATTGATGATTTTGAACAAGCCATTATTCAGGGACAAGTGGCGATTAATTTAAGCAAAGAAAGTGTTGAGTCTTGGGTTAAAAAGCTATTTTTTGCTTTTGTGTTGGGCTTGCTGTTAACGGCTTTCTTACTTTATATTTTTCAGTTACGCTTGGTGGTGAATAATTTAGCCAAATTAGAACGTGCCCTTACTGTATTAGTGAAAGAAGGCAGTTTGAATTTCGTTAATATGGAAGCCGACCAAACCGAGTTGGGGCAAATTGCCAAACGTTTTAATCAACTGATTGCTGGTATGCAGCAACAACAGGCGCAGAAAAATCAACAACTTCAAAGTGTAGGTACAACGTTAGAGCAGTTACTGGATAGTTTTGACAGCATTATTGCTAATGCATTTAATACGCAAAAACAGCTTAAAAAAGCAGGTGAATCCAGTCAGGAATTAAGCTGTTTAGCAGAACAAGTAAGCGCTAGTTCGACTAAAGTTAAAAGCTTTGCAGAAGAAACCGCTTGTTTGATGGATAGTAGTGAAAGTAGTGCCATTGAGGTTGTACAAGCCGGTGAGCAAGCAATTAAAAAAATTGATTTAGGTCAATTAGCTTTAGTTGATTTAATTCATGCTGTTGCAGAGGTCATGGGGATTTTAGATCAAATTAACCACATTTCTGACCAAACCAATTTATTAGCATTAAATGCAACGATAGAGGCAGCACACGCTGGTGTTCATGGTCGAGCTTTTGCTGTAGTGGCCGATGAAGTGCGTCAGTTATCACAAAAGACACAAGGCGCTGTAGGCAAGTCAACGGATTTACTTGGGGCACTTAATTGTGTAACTGATCGGCTTAAACAGCACATTGAAGCCGTTGCTTTGTCGACTGACTTTCAATGTAACTTAGCAAAAAAACTGCAAGTTACTTCACAGCAAGTTCGTCAACGCTCTATCCATGCTTCAGAAACAGCACAAGAAAGTTCAAACTTGACTAAGCGACAATACCAAAGTGTTGGTGAGTTTAATTTCCAAATGCAAGAAATGGAGCAAAGTGCTAACGAAGCAGGTACAAAAATTAAGCAGCTACGTACTCATGTTAGCCAGCAAATTGATTCATTAAGAATGGATTTAGGCTTACAAATGGATAAAAATTAACCCTAAAAAATACGTTGTAACTCTATTTTCGGGTTATTAAGTGGCCCAGTGATCTTGTAACGGATTTCTGTAAAGGTGTCAAAAAGGTTAGAAAATACTTTTTGTACTAGCCAAATAGCCGCCCCTATTTGGGGTGCGCCAACAACAACGGCTGCTAAGGGCAATGATTGTGCAACGGGCATAACAAGGGTTAGTTCTTGTTGTAAAGTTTCTTCAATTAAATCCACCTCACCGGTTAACGTCATACGCGTTGCTGAACTCACGATTTTAGTTGGCTCTATCGTGCGCAGATAACCTTCTTCTAGCTGGTAAACACCTTTAATTGAATCGTAACTAACACCCTTGGCGATTAAATCTAAAAAGTCTAGGCGCAAACGGCGCAGTAAAGTATCCATATTTAAAAGGCTAAATAGTTGGCTAATACCGCTTAATCTCAGGTCTGTTTTGGGAAAATAACCATCTTTAAGTTCTAGCTGCAATTTTGATTGTGCTTTTTGTAAATCAAAGGCAACAGGGGAACCTAGCCAAACTGTGGAAAAACTCAGTTTATGTTTACCACTAACAATAGGTGATTGTTTTTCAGCAGTTAAAGCCATAAGCGCTGGAGCCAAGTCTTTACCTGCTAAAACCCCTTCAACACGACTATTAGAACCTTGCTCATTAGTGAACCAATCGAAACGAGCAGAAAAATCACTTTCTTCTAAACTCACTAGCAAGGGGTCTAACTTTACACCTTCTTCTTGTGGTAGAAGCTGGGCAGTTAAACGCCCTAAACGCTTTTTCCCTAGTGTTAAATCGTCTATTTTTATAAAAGCAGCGGGTAAGGTTTTAGGGTTAAAATCAGCCAACCAGTCGTTAACTAAAGGTCTGGTTGCACGGTCAACAACTGGTTGTTCAACAGGTTTTAATGGGGCTTCGTCTTCGGCTACTGGTAAATGTAAATAATTTATAAATAGTTCAAGCTGCTGTTCAGAATCACTAGGCCACCAAGCTTCCCCACTGGCAACAGCTGAATTAAAGTTTAGCTTTAATCCCTCGCTTGAATTTTTTAAGTCTAAATCTAGCTGACCTAAATTAAGCTTTTGCCAGTTCAATTGGGCAATGTTGATATTCAGTTGATTTAAACCTTCTAGCTCATTTACGGGGAGAGTAATGCGTACAGGGCTACTAACATCTGGCGTAATTATTGGTGACTGACTAGCTTCACCTAAATTAAGTTGCGAGTACCAAGTATAGGCAGGTTCAATGCCTAGCTGATCGACACTGATGGTTACTATTAAACCTTGTTCTTCTGGCAAAATAGCTTTAGCTACATTTTTATCTGCTAAATGTAGTTGGCTACCCCGCAAGGGTTCGTTTAGGTGCATTAAAAAATCAAGTTGGTCAGCAAGCTGTAATTTAAGCGGTAGCTCATCAACAGAAAAATCTAGCTGTAGAGTAAACTTGCGTTCTTCTTGAATTTCTTTATTCCAAGGCAAGGCAGTAGCTAAGGCTAAGCCTTGTAAATCTGAGATGATTTTTAGTTCACCAATAGGTATCAGCGATAACTCACCTTGAACTTGGGTAATGCCAGTAAAATCTAATTCTTTTGGTAAATTAAAACGCGTTTTTACATCTTCAGCAGCCAAACCAGCAGAAAAACTTAGGTAATTTTTAGGCTCAATATAAAACTTTGCTATAACGGGTTGGCTCATTACTCGGCCAGTTAAACCCACAGATTCTAGCCCTTTTTCTAAGGTAAAGTTCAACGGGCCGTTAATATCAGTAACCGTTAAATCAATCGGCATAATTGTTAATTGCCCATTATTTATCTGGCTAACCAACTTCACGCTAGGTTGTTGTTCAGTTTTAACTAGGGGAATGGCTAAATTAATAGCACCCATTATTTCGCCAGAATAAATCCAGTCATGTAGTGGCTCGGCTATTTGTGTTGCTAGCGGGCTGTTTTTAACCAGCCAAGGAAAGAGTGCTAAGGGTGCTTTCACCTCAGAAAAAACGTCAAGTTTAAGCTTGCCGTCATTATCTAGCTTGGTTGCAAAAGAGGCATTAGTTAACTTTCCAGTACCCATCTTTGCACTAGCAACCGAACCTTTCACCCAACCATCAATCACCTGTACCTGCCCCTTGGCTTGGCTAAGGCTTGGCCAGTCTGGCTGAAATTTAAAGTCAGTCGCAGTAAAGTCTATGGCGAGTTGAAATGCAGCCGTATGTGCCTGAGCAATGGAACCGGCGTAAATAAAACCAGCTTTATTTATCTGCCCTGCTTTCAAAGCTGAATTAAGCCAATAGAATAATTCAGGTTCTAACAATCGCTCAGGTACTAGCCAACGGTGAGCAGCGGCATAGGTAGGTAATAAGCCTAGGTTTAAATAAAGACGCTGATCATTTGCCCCATAAAAGTAAGTGAAGTCACCGCTTACATACACATTGTTTTTTAGCTTTTTATCAAGCGGTAGCGTTACAGCAAGGTCTTCACCAATAACCCACACTTCCTTCCCTTCTAGTTCCCAGCGAATCCGCCCTTTAGCTTGACTAAAATCCCAAACCGAGGAGTATAAATCGGGAAAACCTAGCTGTAATGGGTGATCTGCAAAAACCACCTGTCCACCTTTAGTGTCTGCTTGCAACCAACCATTTAAACCAGCACCCAAGGGCGCACCCTGCCAAGTATTCGCTTTTATACCTTGTAAGTTTACTTGCAAGTCAAACTCATCAACTAGATTACTAGTCAAAAATAAGTTTTTTAAACTGCCACCAGGCGACAGGTCTTTAATGAGTTGTTGCGCTATTTTAGGCAGGCGTTGATCTTTCTTTAATGACTTAACTAAAGGGTCTAGCTTTAACTCTTCTAGTTGTAAATAATTTTTTTCTTCTATTTGCCCAAGGCGACCTGCTAATTTTGGAAAATAATAAGAGCCAGACTTTAATTGATTGATTTCCCAGTCTACAGACCAGTTATCTAGTTCGCCCTGCAAGGTTAATTTAGCTTCACCAAATTCAACTTGCCAACGCTTATCTTGAAGTATCTCTACATTCTTAGCTTGTAAATCAAGTTTTGCTTGCCCTTGATTAAGATTTAACCAACCTTCTACTGAAAATTTGCCTTGTATATTGTCAGCTTTTTCTTGCATAGATGTTAACCAAAGTGCTTGAAAGTCATCTAGGCTAACCAGTGGAAAGTTAAACCAAGCTGTAAGATTGGACGTTTGAGCGTTGAAGGTTTCACCTTCAAAAGTAATCACTAACTCTGCTGGCTGAGTGATTGCTGTTGAAGCTTCTAATTGAAAAAAAAGTTGTCGGCCTTTAGACCAACGATGGTAACTCATTGAATCGGCAGAAAAGAATAGCGGCTCATCATTTAAAGGCTGTAAATTAAATCGTAAATCTGCAAAGTTTAATTCACCCTGAACTAATAACTGTTCAATATAACCTAGTACTTGGCGCAGGCTAGCTGTTGCACTGACTGTATCAATCACCGAGTTCGTTTTATTTTCTTCAACCAAAGTTTGTTGATTTTGCCACCCTTTTAGCTGCCAACCATCGGGTGTTTCTTCCAACCAAAGCTCTAACCCTGCCAAACGTGCACCTTTCATACGTGGCACTCCAGCAACTAAACTGGCTAGGGTGTCTAATTCAAAATAAACGTCTTCAATAACTAAAAATACTTGGTTTTGATTACTTAAGGTTAGCGCTTTAACACCTACGGCTGGGTCTATTTTAAACAAGCTACCACTGAGGTGAGACATTTCTATTTCAAAAGGCAAGCGTTCAGTTAACCAAACTTCTAAGTGGGGTCGTAATAAATCTACTTGAGGTATAAGGGAACGAATAAATAATACGAGCAGCGCAACGCTAACAACGAGAACTAGAGCCGACCATAAGGGTAGCTGTAGTAAGTAAAATCGCCATGAACGATCTTTTTCTGACTGATTTGATTTGTTTGACTGAATCGCCATAAAGCTACTGTAAAACGATATCAAACTGCTCTTGTGAGTAGAGCGTTTCAACTTGAAAACGTATCGTTTTACCAATAAATAGCTCTAAGTCTGCAACAGCTGCTGATTCTTCATCTAAAAAGCGATCAACTACCACTTGCCCAGCCATCACTAAATAGGCATCGCCACCATAAGCTCTATCCATACGCAGCAAATCACGTAAAATTTCGTAACAGACGGATTCAGAGGTTTTTAACGTGCCACGCCCTAAACAAAGGTGGCAAGGCTCACAAATAATTTGCTCTAAACTTTCGCGGGTTCTTTTACGGGTCATTTGCACTAAACCTAGCTCGGTTACACCGGTTAATTTAGTTTTGGCATAGTCCCTTTCTAGGTTACGTTCTAATAAACGCAGCACTTGGCGTTGGTGTTCAGCATCAACCATATCAATAAAATCAATAATGATAATGCCACCCAGATTTCTTAAACGTAGTTGCCTAACTATCGCTGCTGCTGCTTCTAAGTTGGTTTTAAAAATGGTTTCTTCTAGGTTGCGATGCCCAACAAAACCGCCAGTATTTACATCAATGGTGTTCATGGCTTCAGTTTGGTCGATAACTAAATAACCACCGCTTTTTAGCTGTACTTTACGACCCAGTGCTTTTTGTATTTCATCTTCAACGCTGTACAGGTCAAAAATGGGGCGTTCACCAGGGTAATACTCCAGCTTATTTGGTAAGTCTGGAATAAACTCTTCTACAAATGCATACAGCTTATGAAAGTTTTCGCGTGAATCTACACGGATTTTTTCGAGTTCAGGGCGTACAAAGTCGCGCATCGAGCGCATAAATAAAGGTAAGTCTTCATAAATTTTATAGATGCCAGTTTCACGTTTAATGCGTCTATCAACGGCTTGCCAAACCCTATGTAAAAAATAAATATCCGCTAAAATTTCTTCACTGCCTACACCTTCAGCGGCGGTACGTAAAATAAAACCGCCTTGTTCTTGGGCATTAATTTCAGCCAAACCTTGATTCACTAAGTCTTTTAAGCGTTGACGTTCATCGTCTTGTTCAATACGTTGCGACACACCGACATGGGGTGTTTGTGGCATATAAACTAAGTAACGAGAAGGAATTGAAAGGTGGGTGGTTAAACGCGCACCTTTAGTGCCAATGGGGTCTTTAGTCACTTGCACTACAAGGCTTTGCCCTTCATGCAACAGGCTAGCAATCATAGGCTCAGCCGTTTGGTCAACTGAAGGTTTGGCGACTTCAGCAACGTGAATAAATGCTGCGCGGTCTAAACCTATGTCCACAAATGCTGCCTGCATTCCTGGTAAAACACGTACCACCTTGCCTTTATAAATATTGCCAACTATGCCACGGCGGCTAGTACGTTCTATATGAACTTCTTGTAAAACACCATTTTCAACCAGCGCGACCCTAGTTTCTGTAGGCGTTATATTTATTAATATTTCTTCACTCATGGCTTACCCAATTAAAATAACCTATTTAGATTATTAGTTTACTGCAAAGCGCCGTTTTAATCCTTGTAAAAGAATGTATATCCAACTCCATAGCACGGCTGAAATAAAAGCGGGTAATAATAAAAACCCCACACTTGAAAAAGAACCAAAAATACTTTGTATCCATTGAAAAACTAGCTGACTGACACCAATTAATAAAAATACTAAAGCTGATTGTTTAAGGAGTGAATACATACGAATGCGCTGATAAAAACTATTACATAAAAAAGCTAACAAACTCATTACTATGGCATTATGCCCCAGCAAAGTGCCTTCGACTAAATCTAAGACTAAACCCCATAAAAAACCGTAACCAACGCCAATCCTTTGTGGGAAATTTAATGACCAATAAATTAATACTAAACTTAGCCACTCTGGGCGTAAGTATAAAAATAGTTTAGGCATTGGCAAGGCTTGTAGATAGAGCGCAATCAGAAAAGTAATCTGAACCACCCAAAACCCCTGAATTTTTCTATTAGGCATCAGGTATCTTTCTCCGCTGTTATCATCATTAATTCTTCAGATACAGGTTCTACAAGGTGATGTTTTAACAAAAGCACATAACGACTGCGATCAAGTTGTGCTTTAGGTGTAGCAATAACATCCATAAAAGGTTCGCCACGTTGGTGCGATATTTTTGTAATCTCTGCTACGGGATAACCAAAAGGAAAGCGACCACCGATACCTGAAGTAATGAGTAAATCACCTTCTTTTAAATCCGCAGTTTCTGGTACATGGCTAAGGTAAAGTTCTTCTGCCTTACCACCACCTTGGGCAATAAAACGCAAGCCATTGCGATTAACTTGTACTGGAATGGCATGGTGAATATCTGAAATTAACAGTAAGCGGCTGGTATAAGGGCTGGTAAAAATAAGTTGCCCCATAACCCCTGACGCATCAATCACTGGCTGACCTATATAAGCACCATCTTGCCGTCCACGATTAATAATCACTTGCTGTGAAAAAGGGTCATAGTTTAAACCGATTAATTCGCCGCTAATGTAATCTATTTTGCGGTTTTTTGCAGCATTAAGCAGTTCTCTCAGGCGTACATTTTCAGCCACAACCGAAGCCATTAATTGACTACGCTCAGCTAAAATGAGTGTTTGTGATTTTAATTCACGGTTTTCATCTAATAGTATGTTGCGATTTGTAAGACTATCAGAAACCCAACCCCAAGCACGCCCTGGTGCATCAGCTGCCCATTGTACGGGTGTAACAATTAATGTTAACCAAGAGCGGGCATTGGCTACTTCATTAAAACGATTTTCAGCAAACATCAGTCCACCTCCTATTATTAATGCAATAATAAAGTGGTAGCCTAAGTAAGAGTTATTCGAAAAAAGTTGCTTAATGGTCGAGTCCTCATAAGGTCTTTTAACTTTAATACAAATCACTTGCTATAAAATGCACAGAAACGCCACATTCTTTAACAGAGCGGGCGTTTCTATGTTTAAAGTTTACTGGCTGGTTTATTCGATAGATAATAGATCAAAGGTATGCTGATCTATTAACTCTAAAGCTTTTCCTCCACCTAAAGCCACGCAAGTCAGTGGGTTTTCAGCAATAATGACAGGTAAGCCAGTTTCTTCAGCAATTAACTTATCAATGTCACGTAATAATGCACCACCACCCGTTAATACTAAACCGCGCTCAGCAATGTCTGAGGCTAATTCAGGTGGCGATTGCTCAAGTGCATTTTTAACGGCTTGTACAATGGATGCTAGTGGCTCTTGTAGCGCCTCTAACACTTCATTGGAGTTAAGGGTAAAGCTACGTGGAATACCTTCAGCAAGGTTGCGACCACGCACGTCAATTTCTCTGGTTTCACTGCCTGGGTAAGCGCAGCCAATTTCTTGCTTAATGCGTTCAGCCGTTGCATCACCAATTAAGCTACCATAGTGACGACGCACATAAGCAATAATCGCTTCATCAAAACGATCACCGGCAGTACGAACAGATTCTGAATAAACCACACCGTTCAAAGAGATAATGGCAATTTCAGTGGTACCACCACCAATATCAACCACCATTGAACCTTGTGCTTCAGAAACGGGTAAGCCCGCACCAATCGCCGCAGCCATAGGCTCTTCAATTAAGTAAACATCACGCGCACCTGCACCCAAAGCCGACTCTTTGATAGCACGGCGTTCCACTTGAGTTGACATACAAGGCACACAAACCAGTACACGAGGGCTGGGTGTAAAAAAGCTATTATCGTGTACCTTGGCAATAAAGTACTGCAACATTTTTTCAGTAACGTGGAAGTCGGCGATTACACCGTCTTTCATAGGGCGGATGGCAGTGATATTACCCGGTGTTCTACCCAGCATACGCTTAGCGTCAAAACCAACGGCAGCAACACTACGCTGATTACCATGGTGTCTGATAGCAACTACAGACGGTTCGTTCAACACAATGCCTTTGCTGCGTACATAAATCAGTGTATTTGCTGTTCCCAAATCAATTGAAAGATCGTTGGAGAACATACCTCTTAAACGTTTAATCATGCTTTTGGTGACCTATCCTAATGTATCCCTATTCAGCTGGGCGGAAACTCTAGCAACCTGAAGGGTTCAGGGCAAGTAACTTATAGGTAAACTTATTAAATAAAGACTGAAATTACAGAAAAGTGCCATCAACACAATGCCAGCCTTGTGTTATTCTTTACTGTATTCCGCAGAAATATAACCTGCATTTTTAAGGTGCATTCATGAAGCTTAATGTAGAAGAACTCCATAAAGTGGCTCATCTAGCCCGTCTAAGTATCCACGCTAAAGATGAAGAAAGCTACTCTCAAGCGCTTTCCAACATTCTTAATCTTGTTGATGAAATGCAAAGTATTGATACGCACGGCGTACAGCCTATGGCGCACCCAATGGATGCCGTGCAACGCTTGCGTACCGATCAAGTCACCGAAAACAACCAGCGTGATTATTTACAACAACTGGCACCAGCCACAGAAAATGGCCTTTATTTAGTGCCTAGAGTTGTTGAGTAAAATTAGTTATTTACCTTTTAAAATAGACACCTAGGATACCCCATGCTAGATCTCAGCCTTACCCAAATGGCCCAAGGCCTTGCTGAACGCAAATTTTCAAGCGTAGAACTGACACAAGCCTTTTTACAACGCATTCAAATTGTTAACCCTCAGCTCAATGCTTTTATTACCATTACTGAATCGCAAGCTTTAGACGCAGCCAAAGCAGCAGATAGCCAGTTAGAAAAAGGCACAGCTACACCGTTAACAGGCATTCCTATTGCACATAAAGACCTTTTTTGTACAGAAGGCGTAAAAACCTCCTGCGGCTCCAAAATGCTTGACAACTTTATAGCACCTTATGATGCTGCCATTGTTACTAATCTTGCTGAAGCTGGTGCGGTTTCGTTAGGCAAAACCAACTTAGACGAATTTGCGATGGGCTCTTCCAACGAAAGCTCTTTTTATGGCGCAGTAAAAAACCCTTGGGATACTCAAGCCGTTGCCGGTGGTTCATCGGGTGGTTCTGCAGCGGCTGTTGCAGCACGTTTAGTGCCTGCTGCAACTGGCTCAGATACAGGTGGTTCTATTCGTCAACCGGCTGCTTTTTGTGGCATTACTGGCTTAAAACCTACCTATGGTCGTGTTTCTCGCTGGGGCATGGTTGCTTATGCTTCTAGTATGGATCAAGCCGGCCCTATGGCGCGTTCTGCTGAAGATTGTGCGCTTATGCTGCAACACATGGCAGGCTTTGATGCGCGTGACTCCACCAGTATTGAACAAGCCGTACCTGACTACCTAAGCCAGCTAGGTAACTCTATTCAAGGTATGACCTTCGGACTTCCCAAAGAATATTTTGCTGAGGATCTTAATCCACAAATGGCTGAGCGCATTCAAGCAGCCATTAAAGAATTAGAAAAGTTAGGTGCTAAGGTTAAAGCAATTAGCCTACCGCTAACACGCATGGCGATACCGGCTTATTATGTGATAACCCCAGCCGAAGCCAGTTCTAACTTGTCGCGTTTTGACGGTGTGCGTTATGGCTACCGTTGCGAAGACCCTAAAGACCTTGAAGACCTTTATAAGCGTTCACGTTCAGAAGCATTTGGTCATGAAGTTAAGCGCCGTATTTTGATTGGTACTTATGCGCTATCAGAAGGTTTCTACGATGCCTACTATAATAAAGCCCAACAAATACGCCGTTTGTTAGCCGAAGATTTCCAAAAAGCATTTCAACAGGTTGATTTAATCGTTGCACCCACAACACCCAATCCAGCCTTTGACTTGGGCAGTAAAATCACTGATCCCATTCAAATGTATTTAGAAGATATTTATACGCTGGGTGTTAACTTGGCTGGCCTACCGGCTATTTCAGTGCCTGCCGGTCAAATTAATAATCGCCCCGTGGGTTTACAGCTTATTGGTAACCATTTTGGTGAGAGTCAATTACTTAACGCCGCACACCAGTTCCAGCAAGTCACCGACCATCATTTACAAAAGCCAGCACTTGTATAGAACATAAAATTAACTTAATAAAAGGTTTGCACTATGCAATGGGAAGCCGTTATCGGGCTAGAAATACACGCTCAGCTCGCCACCAAAACTAAAATATTTTCGGGTAGCAGTACTGCGTTTGGTGCTGAACCCAACAGCCAAGCCAACATTATTGACCTTGCTATGCCCGGCATTTTACCAGTGTTGAATAAACAAGCCGTTGAAATGGCAATTAAATTTGGTTTAGCTATCAACAGCGCTATTCCTGAACGCACCACGTTTGACCGTAAAAACTACTTCTACCCCGATTTGCCTAAAGGCTATCAAACCACGCAAATGGCAACCCCGATTGTGGGGCGTGGTTATTTAGATATTCAGCTAGAAGACGGCAGCAGTAAACGCATCGCCATCCACCATGCTCACCTTGAAGAAGATGCCGGTAAAAGCCTGCACGAAGACTTCCAAGGCATGACAGGTGTTGACTTAAACCGTGCAGGCACACCACTTTTAGAAATCGTTACTGAACCCGAAATGAGTACTGCTAAAGAAGCGGTAGCCCTGCTTAGATCCATTCACTCGATTATTACTTACTTAGGCATTTCTGACGGTAATATGGCAGAAGGTTCTATGCGCTGTGATGCTAACGTTTCGGTACGCCCTAAAGGTCAAGAAAAGTTAGGCAACCGCTGTGAAATTAAAAATATTAACTCTTTTCGCTTTGTAGAAAGAGCCATTAACCATGAAATTCAGCGCCAAATTGAAGTGCTAGAAGATGGCGGCCGCATTGCCCAACAAACGCGTTTATACGATCCAGATTTAAACGAAACACGGGCGATGCGTTCTAAAGAAGATGCCAACGATTACCGCTACTTTCCCTGCCCCGATTTACTGCCCGTTGAAATTGATTCAGCCTTTGTACAGCAGCTAAAAGATGCATTACCCGAGCTACCTGAAGAAAAGCGTCAGCGCTTTACAGAACAACTAGGTTTATCGGTTTACGATGCGGGCGTGCTGTCTAGCAGCCGTCCGTTAGCGGATTATTTTGATAAGGTGGTTGCGCTGTGTGGCGATGCACAACTCGCGTCCAACTGGATTAGCGGCGAACTGGCTGCCCAATTAAACCGTGATGGTGTTGAAATTACTCAAGCAGCAGTAACACCTGAACAGTTTGCAGGTATCCTAATTCGCTTAAAAGATGACACCCTCAGTAACGGTGCAGCTAAGCAGGTTTTTGCTGCACTTTGGGCAAAAGAAGGCCAAACAGCCGATGAAATCATTGAAGCCAAAGGGCTTAAACAGGTTACTGATACCGGCGCTATTGAAGCGATTATTGATGAAATCTTGGCTAAAAATACAGCACAGGTTGAACAATACCGCGCTGCTGAGCCAGACAAACGTGGCAAGATGGTCGGCTTCTTTGTGGGTCAAATCATGAAAGCCTCAAAAGGCACAGCCAATCCCAAAGCAGTAAACGAACTACTAGCCAAAAAGCTTAATGGTTAACAACTAGCTGAAAAAAACGTTAGGAACAGCAGCAGCCACCAAATTTGGGGGCTGCTGCTGTTCCTAACGAATCGCCGCTAAAATCTGCTGCCTTACATCTCGCCCCTGCTCATCTTTTTCTACAGCCATAATAAATAAACATTGCCCTTTACTTAATTCTGCCCACTTATGACCCACTGCACGTTTATCTACTGAATCGTCATTGCTGACATAAACCTCGCCTTTATACTCAACAATCAACATACGCCCGTCTGTTAACTCACAAACAAAGTCAGGATAAAACTTGCCCTGTGCAAGAGGCAGCCAAAAAGAAGCTTGGTCACGGCGTACTAGGTTACGAATCCAGTGTTTAATTTGTGGCAAACTTTCAATAGCTTTTGCACACTCAAACTCTTCACCTGTTGATTTAAGGTCTTCAATTAAATTTTGCGGAAAGTAATGCTTACTAAAGACAAAGCTTCCTGAATAATAAGGTGGGCGAGAAGGATAGCTGTTAGGGTTAAAGCTATAGAAAAACTCATCGGCTAAACAAGCTGTATTGCTGCTTTTAAAAAGTGACTGCTGATAACTTGCTGTCTTTGCCTTGGTTCGATAACTTCTAATCGTATCTCGAATTGCCTGCGCTAAAGGGTATTTATTCCTTACCAATGCTGTTAACGTCATGTCGTATTGCTGTAGTAAATTTTTTACTAGCCTACTAATAAAACTTGCCATTTGCTGTTGAACAATGTCTGTTTGCCGCAGTTCTTTATCTAGCCAGCGAATAAGATCTTGTTCTGTTATATCTATAAAACCTTGGTTAAAAGGTAAAATATCCTTCTGTTCCGCAACATGGTATTTAACTTTTTTACCTTCAATCACAGCTTGCTCCTATACTGGTAATTTTTGCAAACTAGACTAAGCTAAAAAAGTAGCCACCTTAAAAAAGGAGTTTGCATGAATACCCCAGATGATGCATTGGACAACACTCCACCCGATAATGAAGAAACAGTGCGTTCTGATTACGATGGCGCTTGGAAAGCTGCTTTAGAAAAGTACTTTAAAGAGTTTCTTGAGTTATTATTTCCAGCCATTTATAACGCAGTGGATTGGAGCAAAGGCTATGAGTTTCTTGATGGCGAACTAGAGAAAATTACTGTTGATGCTAAAACAGGCCGCCGCTATACCGACAAACTGGTTAAAGTTTACTACCAAGACGGCACCGAAGAGTGGCTACTAATACACGTTGAAATTCAAACTTCGCCTGAATTAAAAGGCATTTTTGCACGGCGTATGTTTACCTACTGGTCACGCTTAACCGACCGCTACCAAGTGGATGTTGTCAGCCTTGCAGTCTTGGCTGATACTAACCAAAGCTACCGACCGAGTAGTTTTAAGTTTAGCCGTTCAGGTACACAAATGGATTTCACCTACCCCATTGCTAAGCTAACAGACTACGAAAGCGAAACTAACTGGGCTAGCCTTGAGGCAAATAATAATGTTTTTGCTTTACTAGTCATGGCGCAAATCAAGGCCAAACGCCTGAAAGGTAATAACAAAAATCTTTTTGAATTTAGGCTAGGTTTAACTCGATTACTTTATCAGCGTGGTTACAGCCGTGAACAGGTCATTGAGTTATTTCACTTTATTGGCTGGATGATTCGCTTTCCTGACGCACTTGAGCAACAATTAATTGAAGCCGTTAAACTTGTCGAAGAGGAATTTAAAATGCCTTACATTAACACAGTTGAACAGTATGGAATTAAGCAAGGAATCGAAAAAGGAATCGAAAAAGCTGCCTGTAACTTGATTAAACAAACCGAGCTAGATGACAAAACCATTGCTGCCGCTACAGAGCTTTCGATTAAAGCCGTTGCTCAGTTACGCCAGCAATTAAAAGACAAGCCAGCAGAACTCCAAGCTTAACTCTTATTCAGGCGTTCCTAACTGCTCGATTAGCCCAATAAACCCCAAAAACTGTAACAGCTACGCCCACCAAAGCTAAGCCAGTCATTTGCTCATCAAATAACCACCAAGCCTCTAAAGCGGTTAAAGGTGGCACTAGATAAAAATAGCTGGCTGTACGGGTAGATTCACCGGCTTTTATCATCACTAGCAGTAATAAAATTGCACCCACTGAAAGCACTAAAACAGACCAGCCTAAAGCTAATATAAAATCTGGATGCCACTGGGCTGCACCTTCACCTTTAATAACCACCATTAACAAGGTCAGTACCAAGGTAGCACAATACTGAATAAAAGAAGCAGACAAGGGCGATTGTGCTTCACAAGCATTTTTAGAATAGATAGTGCCCAAAGTTATACCTAACAATGCCAGTAGCACCCAAGCCAAGCCTTGCCAAGTTAAGTTCACTGCTTGTAATTGCATCATTGATGTTTGCTGTAGAACCAACATGACTCCAGCTAAACCCAATATTAGCCCTAACCACTGGCGTAAACCTAACCGTTGCTGCCAAACAAAATAGACCACTACGCCCGTTAACAAAGGCTGTAAACCCACCAATAAAGCTGTTAAACCCGCTGGAACACCCGCATCTATGGCAGAAAAAACACCGGCTAAATAAGCGCCATGAATTAACGAACCCGCTATTAGCTGCTGTCGCCATAAGCGCCAACTACGCGGTAAGCGAACTGAAAAAACTTTTAATAATAAGGCAAAACACAGCAGGTTAAATGCCATGCGCCAAGATAGAAATACAAAGGGTTCGCTATAAGGAAGCCCATATTTGGCACTAATAAAGCCCGTGCTCCACAAAAGCACAAAAAACCAAGGGGCAAAACGTATTAACCAAGGAGAAGAGAAAATATTAAGCATGGTTAGCACAACAAGAACAAGCGGGGTCTTTTAGTAATTTTAAATTACGCATTTCTGAACGCAGGCCATCATAGGTCAGTAATTTACCTATCGCTGGTGTACCAAAGTTACCCAAAACTTTAAGTGCTTCCACCGCTTGCAAACTACCTATCACCCCAACCAAAGGCGATAGTACACCGCTTTCTGAACAGCTTAGTTCTGCATCATCGGCATTTTCATCATAGATACAGGCATAACAAGGGCTGGTTGCTAGGCGCGGGTCAAACACCGACATCTGCCCAGAAAAACGTATCGCCGCACCAAACACCAAAGGTTTGTTAGCGGCTTGGCTGGCGCGGTTAATTGCAAAACGGGTAGAGAATCTGTCGGAGCAATCGCAGACTAGATCAACCGCCTTAACAGCTTCCAGCATAGCCTCGCCCTGCAACAAGCTATTATGGGTAATGATTTTTATGGCGGGATTCAGCTGTTTTAAGCGTTCACTCGCCGACTCAACCTTCTGCTGGTTTAGGCTAGCATCTTGATGAATGATTTGCCGTTGCAGGTTAGAAAGGTCAACATAGTCTGGATCGGCTAGGTGCAGTTCACCCACGCCAGCCGCTGCTAAATACAAGGCAACCGGCGAACCTAAGCCGCCCAATCCGATAATCAAGACTTTGCTGTTTAATAATCTTTCTTGTCCAGCAATGTCAACTTCTGGCAATAATATCTGGCGGCTGTAACGCAGCAGTTGTTGATCGTTCATGGTGACTCGCTAACACTCCTGTTCTAGTTCATGCAGTGTCGGCAAGTGAATAGAAAAATCTTCTTTCACCTCTTCCATCACCACATAGCTTTTAGATTCTTTAACCCCTGGCAAGGTTAGCACTAGATCACACAATAGCTGGCGATAGGCACTCATTTCTGGAATGCGGCATTTTAAAATATAGTCAAATTGCCCAGAAACTAAATGGCATTCTTGAATTTGTGGCAGTTTACTCACCGCTTTACGAAACTCATCAAAAATTGTGGGTGATTGTGTTTCTAGGCTAACTTCTACAAAAACCAACAAATTAGCGCGTAAATACTGCGGATTAAGAACGGCCTTATAACTTTTAATAACTTGGTTGCGTTCTAAACGCTTAACCCTTTCTAGGCAAGGCGTTGTTGAAAGTCCCACTGTATTTGCTAAATCAACATAAGAAATACGCGCATTCTCTTGTAATGCTTGGAGGATTTTTAAATCAATTTTATCGAGCATACGTGACTTAGGAGTCTTCATAATAATACTACCTTTTATTGTTTTAATAGTTTTTTATCATGTTAATTAATTTTTGCCTAGCAGCTTTACAAGTCTTAACCTAGCTTCGGCAGCCTAAAGTGGCTCTGGGCTGATCTGCATAATCTTTATAATTCTTAATATCATTTAATTCAGCAAGGTTAAATAATTCAGCTATTGCAGCGGCTTGGTCATAACCATGTTCTACTAAAAGATAACCGCCTTGGGTTAATCGTTGTTGAATAGGCACAAGTAAATCACGGTAAGCCTGTAAGCCATCTTTACCGCCCACTAACGCAGTTTTAGGCTCAAAACGTAAATCACCTTGCGATAAATGTGGGTCTTGCGGATGAATGTAGGGCGGATTACTTAGAATAAGATCGTAAGTTTGAGGTGGGATTTGTTGCCACCAATCCGATTGCCATACTCGAATATCTAATTCAAGTTGGCGAGCGTTTTTTCTGGCAAGGCTAACAGCATCCAACTTAAAATCAACGGCATCAACCTGCCAGTTAGGTCGCTCTTTTTTTATTGCTAAAGCAATAGCACCTGTTCCTGTCCCCATATCAAGCACTCGTGCTTTGGGTTTATCAATACTCAGCTGCAAAGCAAGCTCTACAAGGCGCTCAGTATCGGCACGAGGAATTAAGGTTGCTGGAGAAACTTCTAAGGTTAACCCCCAGAAGTCCCATTCACCTAAAATCCACGCTAAAGGCTTACCGGCAATTCGCTCGGCAAGCCAAGTATTGAGCTTTAACTGCTGTTCGGTTTCTAGCGCTAATTCAGGTCGGGTATATAAATAAGCGGTATTTTTTTGCAGCAAATGGCTTAACAGGTAGTCAGCTTCTTGGCGGGCATTGTCAAGCCCTGCTTGTTTTAGTTGTTGGCTGGCGCTGCTAAGCCATTGACCTAGGTTTATTGTGTTAGGCATTGCTTAGATTTGCCAATAGTTCGGTTTGCTGTTCTTGCGCTAATACAGTGATAACGCTATCTAACTCGCCGCTCATGACTTCATCTAAGTTATATAAGGTTAAATTAACACGGTGATCGGTGACGCGACCTTGTGGAAAGTTATAGGTGCGAATGCGTTCGGAACGATCACCACTACCCACTAACGAACGGCGGGTATCTGATTTATCTTTGTGCGCGGCATCTTCAATTTGCTGCTTTAAACGTGTTGCCAACCAAGCCATCGCTTTTGCGCGGTTTTTGTGCTGTGAACGTTCTTCTTGGCATTCCACCACTAAACCGGTAGGTAAGTGAGTAATACGTATTGCTGAGTCGGTGGTGTTAACGTGCTGACCACCTGCACCCGATGAGCGGTAAGTATCAACTTTTAAATCGGCTGGATTTATATCTATTTCACCCACTTCATCCGCTTCTGGCATTACAGCCACGGTGCAAGCTGAAGTATGCACGCGACCTTGTGATTCAGTTGCTGGCACACGCTGGACTCGGTGAGCGCCTGACTCAAACTTTAAATGCGAATACACATCTTTACCGCTGATGCGTGAAATAATTTCTTTATAACCACCCATTTCGCCATGACTGACGCTAAGTGTTTCAACTTGCCAACCTTTATCTTCAGCATAGCGGCTGTACATTTTAAACAAATCACCCGCAAACAAAGCGGCTTCATCACCCCCTGTTCCTGCGCGAACTTCTAAGAAAATATTGCGGCTGTCATTAGGGTCACGCGGAATGAGTAAGCGTTGTATTTCTAGCTCCAAAGGCTCTAGTTCCGCTTGCAGGCTTTGCATTTCTTCACGCGCCATTTCGCGCATTTCTAAATCATCATCGCTGGTCATTTGCTGAGCAGCAGCAATGCCTTCTTGAGTTTGCTGATAGGTTTGATAGGTTTGAATAATCGGTTCTAAATCAGAATATTCTTTAGAGTAGTTACGGTACTTTTCCTGATTACTCAGTGTTTCAGGGTCAGACAAGAGCGCTGAGAGTTCTTCAAAGCGATCAGCAAGGTGATCTAGCTTGGCTTGTATTGAAGGTTTCATTAATTATTCCGGCAGAAATTAGAATTTATTTGAGGCTTCTAGGTTAAGTAATTGTGAAGCAGCCGCTAAAAGGTCGCTACGGTTTTCTGCTGAAGCTTCACGAATTTTTAAAGTTGGGTCATGCAGCCATTTATTGGTTAGGTTGCGGCATAACTTTTGTATAACGTCTCGTGCATCTTGCCCTTGATCTAATTGACTAAACGCCAATGCCAATTCATCTTCAGCCAATTGCTGGGCGCGTTGACGAAAGACCTTAATCATTCGCCCTGCATCACGGATACGTAAACTACGCAAAAACGCTTGTACGCTATCTAAAATAAGCGCTTCAGCTTGTTCTGCTGCTTCACGCCTTGCGGCTAAGTTTTCTTCAATGACTTCTTTTAAGTCGTCAACTGTGAACAAGTAGATGTCATCTAAGTCACCGACTTGCGGTTCAATATCACGCGGTACAGCAATATCAACCATAAAAATGGGTTTATGACGGCGCACTTTAAGTGCTTGCTCCACCATACCTTTACCCAATATAGGTAATGGCGATGCGGTTGAACTAATAACGATATCGGCTTTTTCAAGTTCACGCGGTATTTCTTTTAGTGCAACGGCTTTGCCATGCATTTCATCGGCTAAAATTTGTGCTCTTTCAACCGTACGGTTGGCAATCACCATTTTTGCAACGCCTGCATTTTTTAAATGCCGTGCGACTAGCTCGATAGTTTCACCTGCACCAATTAACAAAGCGCTGCTGGTTTTTAAATCAGCAAAAATACGTTGGGCTAAATTGACCGCAGCATAAGCCACCGATACAGGGTTAGTACCGATGCCAGTTTCTGTTCTGACTTGTTTAGCCGTTGTAAAAACGTGTTGAAATAACAGTTCCAAACGACTACCTAACAAGTGTTCTTTTTTAGCTAAATCATAAGAATCTTTAAGTTGACCTAAAATTTGCGGCTCGCCCAACACCATTGAATCTAAGCCACTGGCAACACGCATAAGGTGTGCGATAGCCGCTTGATCTTCGTGGATATAACTGTAGCGAGCAAGGTCTTCAATTGAAACTTGATGAAAGGTACTTAACCAGTCAAGCACAGGGCGTACATTGCCTGCTTCAATTAAAGTATAAATTTCTGTGCGATTACAGGTAGATAGAATGGCAACTTCTTTGATACTCTGGTGATTACGCAATTGCAGGCTGGCAGCCTCCAGTTGTTCTGGAGTAAAAGCAACCCGCTCGCGTATAGCGACTGGTGCTGTCTTGTGGTTTATGCCTAGAGCTAGAAATTGCATTGGTTTTACTGCTGGCACCGTCAAACGTCACTCCACAACAAATCATTTTGCCCGTCATCAATCAGGGATATAAAATTTGCTCAGGCAATCAGTGGCTTACATTAAAGCACTGAGCGAAAGTACTGAGCGATGAATCAGAAGAAGGCTATGATAGCACATAGAAAATGTACAGGTATGTTCGAATAATGCTTAAAGTTCCCTTGTATAAGTCGCTTCAAGCGCTGTTAATCACTGGGTTATTTAGCTTAGGTTACGGCTGTACAACACTGATATCACCTCTTAAACGCGATACTTTGCCCGAGTTAAGTTTGGGTGGTGCAACGCAATCTTTTTATACCGATGATAGTGCTTTAGTGCGGGCAAAAAATACGGCAATAAAAACAGGGTTAAATGGCGAATTGATTTTCTATTTGCTTAGCGCTGAATTAGCCGGGCAACGTAACGACCTAGATTATGCTTTGGAAGTTTATTCTGCTTTGACACTAAAGACTCAGCACCCATTAATTGCTGAACGTACCAGCTGGATTGCTCAGTTTGCTCAACAGCCCAAAGCAGCTTTAGACGCGGCTATTTTATGGGCAACTTTAGCGCCAGAAAGCGCCAATGCACAGCGCACTGCTGCGGGATTATTACTGCAAAATGAACAATATTTAGATGCTTTTGAGTATTTATTAAATTTTGAACGATTAAGCAGTGAAAGCAATTACACCTTATTAGCCAACCATTTAACTGAAAAACATAACCCTGTTATTAGTGACCTTTATCAAAGAATGCTTAAAGAACAGCAGCAACGTGCTAAACCTAGCGATGATTTAGAAACCGCTTTAGCTTTGTTAACGAATGAATTAGGCGATCAGCAGGCAACTCAGCAACATTTAACTAGAGCGCTGGCGGCGGATGCTAATAATGTTCGTGCTTTACAACTTAAAGCCCATTTGTTAAGTGCTGCTGGTGATTTTAAAGCGGCAGAGCAGCTTTTACGTCAAGCCACGCAGAATAATCCTGAAGAAGTTAGATTGTGGTTAGACATTGCGCGTACACAATTAAAAGCAGCGCAGTTTAATCAAGCAGAGCAAACCTTCGATCACATCATTAGCTTACAACCTAACAACCTGCCCATTCGTTTGGCTTTAGCCCGTATTCAAATAGAAACCGATCAATACGCTGCGGCACAACAAACCCTTGAAGCATTAACTGGTTATGAAACGTTAGCCGATCAAGCTTGGTTACTTTTGGGGCAGCTTGCTGAGCGCGATAAAAAGTGGCAGTTGGCTTTGCAACACTACGATCAAATTATTAGCGGCGAACCGTTGCTAGAAGCCATTCGTGCTAGTGTGCGTTTATTAATACAGCAAAATAAAACCCATGCCGCTTTAGTGCTTTTACAAGAAAAGCGCTATCAATCTCCCGAATTAAGCATCCCCTTAACGCTGATGGGTGAGCAGCTTTTACGCCAACAACAAGACTTTACAGCAGCCATTGAATGGGTTGATGAAGGGCGGCAATTACTGCCAGAAAACCAAGAATCATCGCAATTACTTTATAGTCGCGCCCTGCTGAATTTTCACCTGCAAGATTTAACACAAATGGAAGCAGATCTACGCCAGTTATTAGATTTTGATCCTAATAACGCTATGGCGTTAAATGCGTTGGGTTATACATTGGTGGATCAAACCGAACGCATTAACGAAGGTTTGCTGCTTATTCAAAAAGCCCATGCTTTAGATAGCGAATCAGCCGAAATTCTTGATTCATTAGGCTGGGCATTATTTAAGCTTGCGCGTTACGAAGAGGCGTTTGAATACTTAGCCGAAGCTTACGCACGGCTGCCAGAAAATGAAATTGCTGAACACTTGATTCAAGTGCTGTGGAAGCTTAATAAAAGTCAGCAAGCAAAAACCTTATTACAGCAGCACCCTGAACTTGATTTAAAACCCATTAAGAATTAACGGTATGATTTAGTATGTTAAAAATAATGCCTTCATTTTGTAGGTTCGCGTCCTTTAAATATCTAGTCATCAGTTGCTTACTGTTGCTTATTAGTGCTTGTACTAGCCAACCTAGCTTGCCCACTGCAACACAAACGCTAGGGCCTAATGCCCAGTTGTGGCATTGGCAGGCGCAAGGGCGGATTGCCTTTGCTAATGAAAAAAACAATCATTCGGCTAATCTTGATTGGTTGCAAATAGGCTACAGCTACCAGCTACAAATTTTGGGGCCTTTAGGTCAAGGTAGCGCTCGATTAGAAGGCGAACCTTTTAAAGTCATTCTTACTACCTCTGATGGCAAACAGCTACAGGCTTCAAGCCCTGAACAATTGTTAGCTGAAAACTCGGATTGGGAGTTACCTTTATCCAATATGGTGTATTGGATTAGAGGCATAGTCGCACCAGGTAATTATCAAAAAATTGATAAGCAAACGTTTATTCAAAATGGCTGGAAAGTTGAATGGCGACGTTTTGCACAGGTTGATAATTATCAACTGCCTAGCTTATTAATTGCTGAAAAAGGTCAGATAAGTTTTCGCCTAGCCATTAATAAATGGCAACTATTCCCTGCGCCTACCTTTCCTGTATCCAAGCAAGGTTTATAAGTATGACAAGGGTTACTGCGCTTAGCTTGCCTGCACCGGCTAAAATCAATTTATTGCTGCATATCACAGGTAAAAGACTCGACGGCTACCATCAACTGCAAACGCTATTTCAGTTTTTAGACTTGCACGATGATCTGCACTTTCAATTAACCAATGACGGTAGTATTCGCTTAGCGCCGATTTTGGCCGGCGTTGCTGTTGAAGATAACCTAGTGATGCGGGCAGCCCAGCTATTAGCACCCTTTAGAAAAAATCACCAATTAGGCGTTGCGATTAACCTGCAAAAAAACTTACCGATGGGTGCTGGCTTGGGTGCTGGCAGTTCCGATGCAGCAACCACTTTGTTGGCGCTTAACTTGCTTTGGCAATTAAACTTGGATTTAACCCAGTTAGCCGCGCTTGGCTTACAACTAGGTGCTGATGTGCCGGTGTTTATTTTTGGGCAAACCGC
Source organism: Marinospirillum sp. (assembly GCF_035271045.1). GTDB lineage: Bacteria > Pseudomonadota > Gammaproteobacteria > Pseudomonadales > Halomonadaceae > Marinospirillum. The sequence continues at coordinate 62,441 of NZ_DATESC010000001.1, forward strand.
TTGGGCTGAAGGCATTGGTGAACAACTGCAATCAGCTAAAGCAGAAGAAGCCACATATGTACTGATTTTTCCGGGCTGCCATTGTGATACGGGGTCATTATTTAGCCACCCAGATTTACCGCGCAACACGCCTTTAATTCACCCTCAAAATGCCCAGCAGCATTTAGGTGAGAATGATTTTGAAGCTTTGGTAAGAAGGCTTTATCCTGCTGTTGAAGCTGCTTTTGTTTGGTTGGCTGCTGAGCATCAACACGGTTATTTAACCGGCAGTGGTGCTAGTATTTACTGTCGACTCGATAATCCAGCGCAAGCAGAAGCACTTTTAAGTCGATTGCCTAAGGGTTTTGCAGGCTATAAACCTAGCGCTTGGGTAACAAAAGGATGTAACCAATCGTTAGCCCATGTGAAATTGATCGAACACAAAGGTTCACTTTTGAATTTTGCTTAGCTATAATTCGCCCCCGTAAAGCTGGAGTATAAAACTTTTTTACTTCAGCCACTTTATATAAGTTTTCTTCGGGCTGGTTGCGGCAACCACCCATCCTCCGTAATACCTCAGTCAGCAAGGTGAATACGTGTCCAACTTGATGGTGTTTTCTGGTAATGCCAACCCTGAACTAGGTCGTAAAGTAGTTGAATGCCTAGATATTCGTATGGGTGACGCAACAATTGGCCAGTTTAGCGATGGTGAAATAGCCATTGAAATCAACGAAAATGTACGTGGTAAAGACGTTTTTGTTATTCAGTCCACTTGTGCGCCCACTAACGACAACCTAATGGAGCTAATCCTAATGGTTGACGCGTTACGCCGTGCTTCAGCGCACCGTATTACGGCAGTTATTCCTTACTTTGGTTATGCGCGTCAAGATCGCCGTGTGCGTTCAGCGCGTGTCCCTATTTCTGCCAAAGTAATCGCTGACATGATGTGTGCAGCGGGTGTGAACCGTGTAATGACAATGGATTTACACGCGGATCAAATTCAAGGTTTTTTTGATGTTCCTGTCGATAACATCTATGGTTCACCTATTTTACTTGATGATATTGAACGCCAAAATTATGAAGATATGGTTGTGGTTTCGCCCGATGTTGGCGGTGTGGTTCGTGCTCGCGCTATTGCTAAAGAGTTGAATGATACCGACCTAGCCATTATCGACAAGCGTCGCCCACAGGCTAACCAAGCGCAAGTTATGCACATTATCGGTGATGTTAAAGACCGTACTTGTGTATTGGTCGATGATATGGTTGATACCGCCGGTACTTTATGTAAAGCGGCTGAAGCGCTAAAAACACGCGGTGCTAAACGTGTTGTTGCTTATTCGACTCACGCAATTTTATCCGGTGCGGCGATTAGCAACATTTCTAACTCTTTATTAGATGAATTAATTGTCACTGACACCATTCCTTTAAGAGAAGAGATAATGAAGTGTGGTAAGATCCGTCAGCTAACAATTTCTGGGCTTCTCGCTGAAGCGGTACGCCGTGTTAGTAACGAAGAATCCATTAGTGCCATGTTTCGCTCTTAATCTAATAATTAAAAGCTACAAAGCACAACCAAGCACCCCAATAGGGGTAACGTGAAAAGCAGATGATCTGGTCGCGGATGTCTGTTATTTACTTTTATTAAGCAGTCCATGAGGACAAAACATCATGTCACAATTTAATTTTGAAGCTAAACTACGTACTGACCTTGGTAAGGGTGCGAGCCGCCGCCTGCGTCATGAAAACAAGTTTATTCCTGCCATTATTTATGGTGGTGAAGCAGAAGCTCAGTCTGTTTCTGTCGAGCAGCGTGAGTTCTATCGTATTTTAGCATTAGACGAATCAGTCTATACCTCAGTTCTTAACCTGACTGTTGATGGTAAAGCTGAACAAGTTATCATAAAAGATTTGCAGCGCCACCCTTTCAAGACCAACACTGTTATGCACATTGATTTTTTGCGTGTTGACAGCAAAACCAAAGTTACCATTCTTGTTCCTTTTCACTTTGAAAACGAAGAAGCTTGTGTTGGCGTTAAAACACAAGGCGGTGTGTTATCACACCAAATGAATGACGTTGAAATTACTGCTTTCCCACAAGATTTACCTGAATGCCTAGTGGTTGACGTTGCTGCACTTGAAGTGGGTCATACCCTTCACTTGTCAGACATCACTCTGCCTAAAGGCGTTGAGATTGTTACTGTAGCGCATGGTCATGATAGCGGCGTAGTAACCGTTAATGCTAAGCGTGGTGGTTCTGACGAAGATGAAGATGAAACGCCTGCAGCTGAGTAATTTCAGCGAATGAGTTGCGCTAAGGTTTAAGCAACGCGTTAGCCCAGATGACTTTTAATTCAAAAAGTCATCTGGGTTTTTCACATTTATATAGCATGAATATAAACAATGAATAGCCATAATGACTAACAAAATTAAATTAGTGGTTGGATTAGGTAATCCTGGACCAGAACATACCCGTACGCGACACAATGCCGGTAGTTGGTTAGTTGAACGCCTAGCAACAGCTAATGGAAAAAGTTTAACGAGCAGTAAGTTTTTTGGGCTGCATACTCAAATCATTGTGGCTGGACAAGCCGTTCATCTACTGACTCCAACCACGTTTATGAATCTTAGTGGTAAAGCGATTGCTGCTTTAGCTAACTTTTATAAAATATTGCCAGAAGAGATTCTAGTCGCGCATGATGAGTTAGATTTGCCACCCGGCAGTATTCGTTTAAAAAAAGGCGGTGGGCACGGTGGACATAACGGTCTACGTGATACCATTAGCGCGTTAGGCAACAATAAAGAATTTTACCGTTTACGCATTGGTATAGGCCATCCTGGTCAAGCTAGTAAAGTGACGGGTTATGTTTTAGGTAAAGCGCCTGACGATGAACAAACATCTATAAATGCTGCGCTAAACGAAATTGAACGTCACCTAGATAAAATAATTAGCGGCAATATGTCTGCTGCTATGAACCAACTGCATACCTTTAAAGCAGATTAATTTAAAATAGAACAACTGAAGGATATACCTTATGGGTTTTAACTGTGGCATCGTTGGTCTACCCAATGTTGGCAAATCGACCTTATTTAATGCGTTAACTCAATCGGGCATTGCAGCAGAAAATTTTCCTTTCTGCACCATTGAACCTAATAGCGGTTTAGTGGCAATGCCTGACCCGCGCTTAGATGAATTGGCTGCCATTGTTAAGCCAGAGCGCACCTTGCCTACGACAATGGAGTTTGTAGACATTGCAGGCTTGGTTGCCGGTGCTTCTAAAGGCGAAGGTTTAGGTAATAAATTTTTAGCTAATATTCGTGAAACTCATGCCATTGCACACGTTGTGCGTTGCTTTGAAGACGATAACGTTATTCACGTTGCTAACCGCGTTGACCCACGCAGCGACATTGAAATCATTAATATGGAATTGGCTTTAGCCGATTTAGACTCCGTTGAAAAAGGCATTCAAAAGCTGGCACGCATTGCTAAAGGTGGTGATAAAGAAGCCATCGCACAAAAAGAAGTGCTCGATAAAATTTTGCCTCACGTTGCTGAAGGTCAACCCTTACGCAGCTTTGGTTTGACCGATGAAGAAAAACATTTGGTGCGTGGTTATGGATTCTTAACCCTTAAACCCACGATGTACATTGCTAACGTCAGTGAAGAGGGTTTTGAAAATAATCCTTACTTAGATGCCGTACGTGAGATTGCTGCCGCAGAAAATGCTGCCGTAGTGCCTGTTTGTAACAAAATTGAAGCTGAAATTGCAGAGCTAGATGACCCAGAAGAAAAAGCAATGTTCCTTGAGACAATGAGTCTGGATGAACCTGGCTTAAATCGCGTTATTCGAGCTGGTTATGAACTATTAGGTTTGCAAACCTACTTTACCGCAGGCGTTAAGGAAGTACGTGCTTGGACCGTTAAAAAAGGTGCAACAGCACCCGAAGGCGCTGGCGTTATTCATACTGACTTTCAAAAAGGTTTTATTCGTGCCGAAGTAATTGCTTACGAAGATTTTATTCAATTCAACGGTGAACAAGGCGCTAAAGAAGCCGGTAAATGGCGTTTAGAAGGTAAAGAGTACATTATTAAAGATGGCGATGTGATGCATTACCGCTTCAATGTTTAAACAAAGCTGAAGAACAGGCTTGACAGTTACGGCTGCCAAGCCTAAAATCTTGACCTGTTTTTGGCTATGTAGCTCAGCTGGTTAGAGCACATCACTCATAATGATGGGGTCCCCTGTTCAAATCAGGGCATAGCCACCAATTTTATCGAACCACCACCTTTCAAAAAACCTTAGCTTCAAATTTAAAAGCCCTAGACAAGCTAGGGAACCTAGTTAGAATCCCTTGGTCAGACTAAGCAATCATTTTGACCGGAAATTTATTTATGCTACTAGGTAAGTCTTCATCCCATCGTACCCTCTTCTTTTTGTTAAGCTTTTGGCTTTTTCTAACAGCCACTAGTCTAGCCGCTAATCCACTCAACAATGAAGGTAGTAGTCGTTTTACTTCATGGCTAAGTGGCTCACCCAGTCAGCCCGAATTTTTATCCCCAGAACAAGCATTTAAGCCGCAAGCTTGGGTTGAAGGTAGCCAAGTATTTGTGCGTTGGGACATTGCGTCCGGTTATTACCTTTACCAAGACAAGCTACAAATTAAACTGGCTGAAGATGCTGGTTTAAGTCTAGTAAGGGTTGATTTGCCTGAAGCACTTAGCCATGAAGATGAATATTTTGGCACCACCCAAGTTTATTACACGCAAGTGGAAGCCGCCGGTTTACTCAGTGGTATTAGCCAAGCAAAACAGCTTAATTTAACCGCGCATTACCAAGGTTGTGCTGATGCAGGCTTGTGTTACCCACCACAAAAGCAAAGCTTTGAAGTGAGTCTTGCTAAGCTAGATATCAGTGCTGCACCACTTACCAAAGCCACGTCCGCTACCGTTGCAACACCCTTACCACCCAGCACCAGCAGTAGCCAACTGGCAAATCTATTAGGTTCAGACAAAATTTGGTTAACGCTCAGCTTATTTTTTATTGCTGGGCTAGGTCTTACTTTCACCCCTTGCGTACTGCCTATGTTGCCCATTTTAAGCACCATTATTGTGGGCAAAGGTACTAGCACAGAAAAACAACCCAAAACTCGCGGCCTGCTATTATCCGGCGCTTATGTATTGGGTATGGCGTTGACCTACGCGGGTATTGGTGCATTGATGGGTTTATTTGGTGCTAGCATCAACCTTCAAGCCGCCATGCAATCGCCTTGGTTACTTATTCCTGTTGCTGTTTTATTTGTACTTTTAGCACTGACTTTATTTGGCGTTTGGGCACTGCGTTTACCCGCTTGGTTAGATCAACGCCTACAATCGCTACAACAACCTAAAGGCGGCACACTGTTTAATGTTGCCTTAATGGGTGCTTTTTCTACGCTGGTGGTTTCACCCTGCTTAACTGCACCCTTGGCAGGCGCTTTAGCCTTTATCGCTACAACAGGTGATGCGGGTATGGGTTCTTTAGCACTATTTATGCTGGGCTTAGGCATGGGCGTACCCTTAATTATTACCGGCACGTTTGGGGCGCATTGGTTGCCTAAAGCCGGTGGGTGGATGGATCAAGTTAAGGCGCTATTTGGTTTGTTGATGCTGTTAATGGCGGCTTGGTTAATTGATCGACTGTTACCGGCAAGTATTTCAATGCTGATGTGGGCGCTCCTTGCTTTAGGTACTGGTGTATTTATGGGCGGGCTTAATTTTTCGGCTAAAAATGGTTTAGAAAAACTACGTTTAAGCGCAGGTTTAATCTTAATTATTTATGGTATTAGCTTGTTTATTGGTGCTTTAGCAGGTAACAGCAGCCCTTTACAGCCATTAAAAGGTTTGGCACAAGTGACAATGCAAACGGGTCAATCCGTAGCAGTAGAAGCGCCTCTTATTAAAGAACTTGCCGCAATAGAAGCGCTGCTTGCTAATAACCAAACGCCCATTATTATTGATCTTTATGCGGACTGGTGCATTTCTTGTAAAGTGATGGAAGCACAGGTTTTTCCGCGTGAAGACATTCAGCAAGCGCTGGTCGGCATTAAACGCTATAAATTTGATTTAACGCAAATTTCACCTGATACCAAGCAATGGTTGGTCGAGCATCAATTATTTGGCCCACCTACCTTGATGTTTTTTAATGGTGGTGACGAGTGGCGTGATTGGCGAATTCAGGGTGAAATCAATGCACCTGAATTGCTGGCTCACTTAAAAGCATTTAACCAAGCTTTAGACTAGAACTAGACAAAAAGTCGTATTTTAGGCAAACTTCACCTCCGTTCGGTCTGTTAAGTACGTTTTTTGTTCACTTCAATTGAACGGGTCATTTTTAAATAGATATACTTTTAAGTAAGTACGCTTTTAAGTAAGTACACTGGCTGCTAGAGTGAGTTTTACTCAACTTTATCCATAGCACTAACAACCTACTAAAAATTAACATGATAAAAATCCTTTTACTACAAGGCCCTAATTTGAATCTTTTAGGGCAGCGTGAGCCACATATTTACGGCCATGAAACACTAGACTCGGTTCACACTAACCTAGTCCAAGAGGCTTTTGCGCTAAATTTACAATTAGATTGTTACCAAAGTAATGCGGAACATCAATTAATCGAACGTGTTCATCAGGCATTAGTCGAACGGGTTGATTTTATACTGATTAACCCAGCTGCTTTTACTCATACTAGCGTAGCGCTGCGTGATGCTTTGGCGGGCGTTGCGATTCCATTTATAGAAATCCACTTGTCCAATGTTTATGCGCGTGAAGCTTTTCGGCGGCACTCTTATTTTTCAGAACTTGCCCAAGGCGTTATTTGCGGTTTAGGCACTCAGGGTTATCATCTGGCCTTACAAGCAGCCCATAAGCAGCTAACAAAAACCAGAAAAGATACACGCTAAAACAAACTATAAAACACCAAGCTTTTCATAAACTATCAGAGAAAATTATGGATATTCGTAAAGTAAAAAAATTAATCGAACTCCTCGAAGAGTCGAACATCAGTGAAATTGAAATTAAAGAAGGTGAAGAATCAGTGCGTATTAGTCGCCATTCAACGGTTGCTCAAGCGCCTGTTTATCAGCAGCAGCCAATGTACCAACAAGCACCTGTTTATCAGCAAGCGCCTCAGGCTTCTGCATCACCAGTCGCAGCAACAGAAGCAGCGCCGGTCGTTGCTACTGGTCACAAAGTTACATCGCCAATGGTCGGCACTTTTTACCGTTCGCCAGCACCTGATGCCGGTTCATTTATTGAAGTTGGCAAAACAGTCAAAAAAGGCGACACCATTTGTATTATTGAAGCCATGAAAATGATGAACCAAATTGAAGCGGATAAAGATGGTGTAGTAACGGCTATTTTGGTTGAAGACGGTGAACCCGTTGAGTTCGATCAACCTTTGATTCAGCTTGCTTAAATTAACCGATTACTTCAATGCAGCGGTAATCTACACCGCCGTGAGGAATAAGAATGCTTGAGAAAGTTGTTATTGCTAACCGTGGTGAAATTGCACTGCGTATTTTACGTGCTTGCCGCGAACTGGGTATTAAAACCGTTGCTGTTCATTCTAAGGCCGACAAAGATCTAATGCATGTACGCCTAGCCGACGAAGCTGTGTGCATTGGGCCTGCAGCTTCCAGCCAATCCTATCTAAACATTCCAGCGATTATTGCTGCTTGTGAAGTCACCGATGCAACAGCGATTCATCCAGGTTATGGTTTTTTAGCTGAAAATGCTGATTTTGCTGAACAGGTTGAACAGTCAGGTTTTGTATTTATTGGGCCTAAAGCTGAAACCATCCGCATTATGGGTGATAAAGTTGCTGCCATTGCAGCAATGAAAAAAGCGGGTGTGCCAACAGTGCCAGGATCTGACGGCCCTTTGTCAGACAATGGTGATGAGATTTTAGCCATGGCACGCAAAATTGGCCTTCCCGTTATCATCAAAGCATCAGCCGGTGGTGGTGGTCGTGGTATGCGTGTGGTGCATTCAGAAGCCGCACTATTAAATGCTGTTCATGTTACTAAAACTGAAGCAGCCGCCGCTTTTGGTGATGGCACTGTGTACATGGAAAAGTTCTTAGAAAATCCACGCCACGTTGAAGTTCAAATTTTAGGTGATGGTCAAGGTAATGCTGTTCATTTGTATGACCGTGATTGCTCGTTGCAGCGTCGCCATCAAAAAGTGATTGAAGAAGCACCTGCACCTCATTTAAATGAAGAGTCGCGCCGCAAAGTACTCATTGCCTGCGTTGATGCCAGTAAAGCCATTAATTACCGTGGCGCGGGTACGTTTGAGTTTCTTTATGAAAACGGTGAATTTTATTTCATTGAAATGAATACCCGTGTTCAAGTAGAGCACCCGATTACTGAAATGGTGACAGGCGTTGATATTGTTAAAGAACAATTAATGATTGCTTCTGGTCAACCGTTGCGCTTACGCCAAGAAAACATTCAAGTTATGGGTCATGCTTTTGAATGCCGTATCAACGCAGAAGATCCGCAAACATTTATGCCTTCACCGGGTAAAATTACCATGTATCATGCACCCGGTGGTTTAGGTGTACGGATGGATTCCCACATTTACAGTGGCTACGCTGTGCCACCTTTTTATGATTCGCTGATTGGTAAGCTAATCACTTGGGGTGTTGACCGTGAAGCTGCCTTGACTCGAATGCGTGGCGCACTGGATGAGTTGCTAGTTGAGGGCATTAAAACGAATACGGATCTACACAAGCAATTGGTGCGTGATAGCCACTTTGAAAAAGGCGGCGTTAACATTCACTACCTAGAGAAAAAGCTCAGTCTATAGTTTATTTATTGTTGCAACTATTGACTTGCCGTTAGCCAAGGATGGCTATAACAATACCCATTTTAGACCTTACCTATTTTAAACCTTAGGAAAATTATGTCTTGGTTGCAAATTAAAACGTTGATCCGTCCAGAGCAAGCCGAAGTGTTTGAAAACTGGTTAGTTGAAGCGGGTGCTTGTGCCATTACGTTGACTGACGCTGAAGACCAGCCCGTTTTTGAACCGATACGTGGCACGACACCCTTGTGGCAATCAACCCAGTTAACTGGGTTGTATGATGGCAAGCAAAATGCCGAACAAATGCTAGCAACCATGCAGCAGTTGTGGCAGGTGAATTACCCTGAAGTACCCATGCCAGCGCTTCAGCTAGAAATACTAGAAGACAAAGATTGGATACGTGAGTGGATGGACAGCTTTAAACCCATGCAAATGGGGCAACGGTTATGGGTTGTGCCTAGTTGGTTAAAACCGCCTGAGCCTGATGCGGTTAACCTTATACTCGATCCAGGTTTGGCCTTTGGTACAGGCACTCATCCAACCACTAAACTGTGTTTACAATGGTTAGACAGTCTTGATTTAGAAGGCAAAACGCTGCTTGATTTTGGGTGTGGTTCTGGCATTCTTGGTATCGCTGGTTTATTGCTGGGTGCTAAACAAGCTTGGGGTACAGATATAGACCCTCAAGCCTTGCAAGCAAGCCAGCAAAATGCACAACGTAACAAGCTTGATCCAGCACTATTTCCTGTTTATTACCCAGAAAAATGCCCACAAATTAGCTGTGATGTTTTAGTTGCCAATATTCTGGCTGGCCCGTTAATTTCATTAGCAGAAGAGTTGGCTAGTCGTATTAAAGCGGGTGGACAAATGGCGCTTTCAGGTATTTTACATCATCAAGCTGAAGAGGTTAGCCGTGCTTATAGCCCTTGGTTTGAGTTAGACAAGCCAACCCAAGAGGATGATTGGGTGCGTATAACCGGTATTCGTAAAAAAGCTTGAATTGCACATTGAATGGACTTTTGCTGCATGAATACAACGAATTCAGTAAAACAGGCGGAATGCCCACATTGTCACAGTATCTTTAGTGTTAGTGAAGAAGAAATAGCGCTTGCTTTAGGCGCTGTTCGTTGTGGCGAATGTATGAAAATTTTTAATGCCAGTTACCATCTGATTGATGTACCGCATACCATCCCCATTTCGACTGCGGAAAAAGAGTTAGAATCAATGATACTTGCTGCAAACTTAGCCAATACGAGTAACAAAAAAGCTAATATTCCGCTACCTCTTATCACCATTCCTACACTCCAAGAACCTGCTGAAAAAGTAGATTTTTTAAGTAATTCAACCAATGTTGATGCTTCGGAAATAGACACAGAAGAAATAATAGAGAAAGCAAAAACAAAAAAAATGGCTGCGCCTTTTATTGCCGGTCTTTTTTTTCTGTTGATTGCCATCTCGGTTGCTGGCTGGCTGTTTGTTAATCAAGCACCACCGATTGCTTACACCTTTACTGATGTACGCTTAACGTCTTCTAGTGGTAACAGCAAAAAAATCGATGTTTACTTTAAAATCAGCAACGTGACGGAACAAACATTACCACTACCTAATTTAACCATTCAACTACTTAATCTAAGCTCGCAGCCGGTCAGCTCTGAAGTTGTTATGGCTGTCGATTTAAAACCTACTTTCTCTGAATTAGCCGCCTCTGCTAGCCATGAAATGCAAGCCAGTGTTGATCGTCCCACTATTTTTGTACAGGGCGCTCATATTGAAGTGCATTTAAACAACACTAAGCTTTAATCCTAACGCCTCTCAAGGTAAGATACCGCCCCTTGATTACTAGGTCGAGTTTACCCAGTGTTGCAAATAGGTCGCTATAAAATCACGACTCCTCTTGTATTAGCGCCAATGGCCGGTATTACAGATCGACCTTTTAGGGCGTTATGCCGTAGCTTTGGTGCTGGTTTAACCGTTGCTGAAATGGTGACGAGTGACCAAAGCCTTTGGACGACTCAAAAGTCACTTTTGCGCCTGCCTCACCTTGATGAGCCAGAACCCAGAATGATTCAAATAGCCGGTGGTGATCCACAAATGCTAGCCGCTGCCGCTAAAGCGAATGTAGAACTGGGTGCTCAAATCATTGATATTAATATGGGCTGTCCAGCAAAAAAGGTGTGTAAAAAAGCGGCAGGTTCTGCTCTTTTAAGGGATGAGAAGCTAGTGGCAGAAATTTTAGCTGCTGTGGTTGCTGCGGTTGATGTGCCGGTTACTTTAAAAATTCGTACCGGCTGGTCAGCAAACCATAAAAATGCTGTTACAATTGCGAAACTTGCAGAGCAAGAAGGGATACAAGCGCTTACAATTCATGGTAGAACCCGAGAAGACCGTTTTAATGGTGATGCTGAATACGACACGCTAGCCGAAGTTTGTCAGCAGGTGAGTTTCCCAGTTATTGCTAATGGTGATATTGATTCCCCTCAAAAGGTACAACAAATATTGGCTAAAACCGGTGCGAGTGCTGTGATGATTGGACGCGCAGCGCAAGGTAAACCGTGGATTTTTCGTCAAATTAAGCATTGGTTAGATACTCAACAACTGCTGCCTGATCCAGAACCTCTTGAGCTTCACCGTATTATTAGCCAGCATTTAACGGGGCTTTACCTTACCTATGGTGACTTTATGGGAATAAGAGTAGCTCGTAAGCACTTTGGCTGGTATTTGCAGCAAGCAGGTAGCAATGAGTGGCGTAAAGTTTTTAATTTATTAGAAACCTCTGAGCAGCAACTGGCTTTAGTTGATCGTATCTTCTTACAAGACGTATCCAATGCCTCTGGGCTTAACTGAATAACTGATAGAATTAAATTAAAGTGACTGAATCAAGAAAAAACTATGTATATAAGCTAGAACAAGAACGCCCTTTGCGTGAAAGTATTATTCATGCTTTGAATAATTACTTTACACAGCTTGATGGCGAGCCTGTTAATAACCTTTATGACCTAGTGTTAACCGAAGTTGAAGCACCTTTGCTTGAAGCGGTGATGCGCTATACTCATAACAATCAAACTCAAGCGTCTAGTTTGTTGGGTTTGAACCGTGGTACGTTACGTAAGAAACTTAAACAATACGATCTTATCTAGGCTTTTTAAGGAGCTGAACCAAGCTTATGGCTATACAAAAACCACTTCCCATTCGTCGCGCTTTACTGAGTGTTTCTGATAAAAACGGCATCGTTGAACTGGCTAAAGGACTGCTTGAGCGCGGTGTAACGCTTCTGTCTACTGGCGGCACTTTTAAGTTGATTAACGATGCAGGCTTAGCGGTTACGGAAGTCTCTGAACATACTGGCTTTCCTGAAATGATGGATGGTCGTGTTAAAACCCTGCACCCTAAAATTCATGGTGGAATTCTGGGTCGTCGTGGTCAAGATGATGCCATCATGGCTGAACATCAAATTGATGCGATTGATTTGGTCGTTGTGAATCTTTACCCCTTCCAAGCCACCATTGCGCGTGATGACTGTACGTTAGACATGGCGATTGAAAATATCGACATTGGTGGCCCTGCTATGGTCCGTAGCTGTGCTAAAAACCACGCTTTCACCACCATTCTTGTTAACACCAGCGATTACCAACAAGTGCTAACAGAAATGGATGCTAATCAAGGTGCTGTTACTCAGCCTACCCGTTTTGATTTAGCGGTAAAAGCCTTTGAACACACGGCTGCTTATGATTCAGCCATAGCTAACTATTTAGGCTGTAAAGTTGAAGGTGGCAGCGAAGACTTTCCGCGCACTTTTAATACCCAGTTTATTAAACGCCAAGCAATGCGCTACGGTGAAAACCCTCATCAAAAAGCCGCTTTTTATGCTGAAGCCAACATTACTGAAGCTTGCGTAGCAACGGCTAAAGTGCTGCAAGGTAAAGAATTATCGTTTAACAACGTAGCCGACACAGATGCCGCGTTTGAATGCGTTAAAGCCTTTAATGAGCCTGCTTGTGTCATTGTTAAACACGCTAACCCGTGTGGTGTTGCTGTTGGTGAAAACTTGCACCAAGCCTATGATCTAGCGTTTAAAACCGACCCTACCAGTGCTTTTGGCGGCATTATTGCTTTTAACTGCGAATTAGATGCAGCAACAGCGCAAGCCATTGTTGATCGTCAGTTTGCTGAAGTTATTATTGCACCGGGCATTACAGCAGCAGCACAAGCAATTATTGCTAGCAAGAAAAATTTACGCTTGTTAGATGCCGGTGAGTTTTGGCCAGGTGAACGTCAGCTAGCAGCGAACTTTAAACGCGTTACCGGCGGCTTATTAGTACAAGACCGTGACCTAGGTACTGTTAATACCGATGACCTTAAAGTCGTTACAGAACGCGCACCGACTGAACAAGAATTAATTGACCTAGCTTTTGCTTGGAAAGTTGCTAAATACGTTAAGTCTAACGCCATCGTTTATGCTAAAGACGGTCGTACGATTGGCGTGGGTGCAGGTCAAATGAGCCGTGTTTATTCGGCTAGAATTGCTGGTATTAAAGCAGCAGACGAAAACCTAGTGGTGGAAGGTTCGGTCATGGCCTCGGATGCTTTTTTTCCTTTCCGCGATGGCATTGATGCAGCAGCAGCAGCAGGCATTACAGCGGTGATTCAGCCCGGTGGTTCAATGCGCGATGAAGAAGTTATTCAAGCTGCTAACGAAGCAGGCATTGCTATGGTGTTCACGGGTATGCGCCACTTCTTACATTGATTAAAAGCTTTTAATTCATCAGTAAAATAGCAATAGAAAAACGCCGCAGTCTTAAAAAGATTGCGGCGTTTTTATAACCAAAACTTAATATTTTAAATATTATTTAGAAGCCAGCACGAAGGTAAGCGCCAAAGAAACCGCCACTAAAAGCTAAATCACCGTAGGTATCATCTAAGTCATCTAGTGTTACATCAAAACTGCGATAACCTGCCGTAATTCCCGGTTTAATCAATGGAAAGCCATCGTATTGGTAACGCACATCAGCGATGATATCGGTGATTTTGTTACCGCTATAACTTATTGCGTTGGCATTAGCACCCACTGAAAGCCCTAAAGGTAAACTGACGCGTAAACCAGCATAACCCATGGGTAATGGGGCGCTTAAATCAACCGATTCAGCTTTATTAGACAAAGTTTCTTTTATTTCAAAACCACCATCAAACTGACGTAGGGTTAAACCCAATTCTGCGCGTAAGCCAACAAGGGGTAAAAAAGAGGTAATGCCATCAAATAAACGGTAATAAGCCGTTACATCGGTATGACTTAAATCAATTTGGGTTTGTAAATCGCCATTAAAAGACTGATTAATAAACTTAAATGCAGTATTTTTATTACCTGAAAAATCCAGCGTCGTCCGACTGATTCTTACATTGGGAATGATTGGAATGGGATGATCGAATTGTGCAAAAAAATAGGTTTGGTTTTCACTTGAAAGCCCCAAGCTATTTTCTACATCTAGGTTAGCTTGCCCCGCCTTACCTTGTATAGAACCTGTAGGACTAGCATTCCAAACATTACCACCCGCTAAGATATTTAATTCTATCGCCTGTGCTTGCATGGCAGTGGTGGGAAGCAACACAGTGGCTGCTAAGGTTAAAAATTTACGCATAAGTTACCTACTTAGCTTAACGATAAAAAGTGGAATAAAAGGGTTGTTTATGGTTTTAAATGGCTTCTTTTTGAGCACTTAGCGTAACAGAAACCGAGTCAGAAAAACGCAATGCATAAGGTTTATCTACTTCAACTTCAGCCACTTCTACTTGTTCATGGCTCATCACGATTTCTAACAGCTCTTTAGTTAAACGCTCTAACAAAGCAAAACGCCCACCTTCAACGTGGGCAATAATTTTTTTGGTGATGGTACGGTAATTCAATGCTTCTTCAATGCGGTTAAATTGCACTGCTCGGTCAGCAGTATAACGAATCACCACATTAACTAAAATGTCTTGCTGGTTCTGTATTTCATCTTCTTTAATGCCAATATAGGTTCTTAGACGTAAATTTTTAATGCGAATACTGGCTAAAGTATGGGGGTTTTTATTGGGCATTCTTTCTCCTTTGGTGATTTTTCTTATTGTTAACTAATCAAGCAGCTTAAAAAATTCTTGACGAGCCGTAGGATTTTCACGTAATTGCCCTAGCATTACTGAAGTACGCATCATAGAGTTTTGTTTTTCTACACCGCGCATCATCATGCATAAATGACGGGCTTCAACAATAACGGCGACACCGGCTGCACCAGTTACTTCCTGCACTGCTTCAGCAATTTGTTTGGTTAGTAATTCTTGAATTTGTAAGCGACGCGAGAACATATCGGTAATGCGTGCAAATTTAGACAAACCCAACACTTTTCCTTTAGGTAAATAACCTATGTGGCATTTACCAATAAAGGGCAGTAAATGGTGTTCACACATAGAATAAAATTCGATATCTTTAACAATGACTAGCTCATCAGTATCAGAAGTAAAAACAGCACCATTAACCAAGGTGTGTAAGTCTTGGCGATAACCTTGAGTTAAAAACTCCATTGCTTTAGCTGCCCTTATAGGGGTATCGACTAAACCTTCACGCTGCGGATCTTCACCCATATTTTTCAGGATGGCTTGGTAATGAGGCACTAAAGATTCATAAATTGCAGCAGTAGTTGAGTTTTTCATTTAAAAATTTTCTTAGGTAAGTAGGGTTAATAATGGGTACTTTGCTAATGGTTTTTAATGGTGATAATTGACTCAGTATACCACCTATTTTCCTAGTGCTTTAGTAGGAATTAGTATCAATAAAGTTGATATTAGCTAAAAGTAACTTGAGCGTAAGCACTGTGGCAAACTGACATGAATAAGCTTAGAAAATACTCTGCTATACTTTATAAAACTCACTCAAACTGAATTTGGAAATACATACTATGAAAAAGTTAATAACTGCTTTTGCTTTAATGGGTTGCTCTTTTGGACTGATAGCTTCTCAAGCCACTTTACCATTACAACCGGGTCAAGTGCTTAACGCTTCTGCGGTAAATCAAGTCGTTTTGAAAGAAGGCGAAGCACGCAATAATGTGTGGTTTTCTGTCGAAACTAACCGTGTTGAAGGTACGTCTACTTACCATTTAAGCAACTGCACTATGTCAACGGATGTTAAATTAAATGCTGGTACTTTTAATTTGCAAAGTAAGCAACTGCGCTGTATCAGTGATGAAGGTGACATTTTTACAGATAAAAATATTCAAGCAAAAATTTTAATTGATACTAAGGATATTTGCACAAGCAACAAAAACAAATGTGCAGAAGTCACCCTTTCTAGCGGTAAAAACTACACCTTTGAGATTAAAAATCAGTCCAATTTAATTGCTGAACTAAACGTTATGCGTGAAGTGAACAAAAGCCGTTTAGAACAAGTAAATTAAATCTATTCGCTACTAAAACTGCCTCTTTACCTAGAGGCAGTTGAGCCTTGTGTTCGATAACGCTGTTGAGCCTCTGTTACTTTCTTAATATAACCCCTTGCTTCTGCCCTTGGGTGCTTTAGGTGCAGTTGATTGTAAACCTGTTGAGGGGTTAGTTGGTTAATCACGTTAACTGCTTGAGCACGGTCTTGATGAAAAGTACGCAGTACATTACCTGCACCTCCGTTATAACCTGAAATCATTGCATATTCACGCGATAGCGGATGGGTGATTTTATTTAAATAATTATCACGCAAAATACTTAAATAAGCTGTGCCGGTATCAATGTTATTAGTTGTATTAAATAAGTAATCACGTGTCGGTTGATCGTTACGTTTTTTGATTCGCGTAAATACATCTTTACCCGCAGTAGACGGAACCACTTGCATTAAGCCATAGGCTGGAATATGACTTGTTGCATAAGGGTTAAAATGACTTTCTGTTTCTATGATGGCATAAATTAAAACTTCATCAATGCCGTAGCGCTCAGCAGCGGTTCTCACTAAATGCTCGTACTGATGCCCACGTACTTGCGTATGATTTTCAACCAGCGGAATTTCAACGCGATAAACGACCTGCCCGTTGCGTTGAATTTCTTGTACTTTATTATCAACTAAATAATCTGCAAAGCGCTCAGCACGCCATTCCCATTTTACTGGCTCACCTTCATGATCTAACACCTGACCCGCCAATAACGCAGGTCCAACATAGTTGATTTTCTTATCGGTATAAATTTCTGGATTTTCTGCATCGTAGGGCGTTAAAAGGGTGGTAATAATGGCTTCCCTTAAATGCTGTTTAGGGTTTGATGGGTCGATTGTTTCAACCACTATTTTGCCATTATCAAAATCCATTTCACCACGACTTTGGTAAGCGTCTGTGTATTTTACAAATTGGTGAGCTGATGTTGGCTTAGGTGCTACACCGCCCCACTGCTTCTGAACTTTTTCTTGTAACTCATTGATTCTATTTTGATAAGCCTTGGCTTCTTTTTCCAGCTGAGTAATTGTTTGCTGGTAGTTTTTTAAATCTTCTGACAAGTTAGGGTAGCGTTCTAACCAATTTTGTTCAGGCGCTTGTGCTATGACAGGCTCTTCTACAGCTTCTTGCACAGCAACTGAAACGGGTGCAGGTGGTGGAATTATTGATACCGGTGGTGTCACTGGAGTAGCGATAGGAACAGGTACTGGTGCAGGTTTTGGTACTGGTGTAGGTGCTGGTTTTGGTACTGGTGCAGGTGCTGGTTTTGGCACCGGCTGAGGTTGAATGCTATCCATTTCAACTTGAGTGTTGTCACCTAAAGGGATACCTTGCTGTGGATCTGCCGTTAAAACTTTTACGCTGGTTGGCGCTGGTTGACTTTCATTAACCTGGGGTACAGGTGTGGGTGTGGGTTTAGGCAGGTTAAGGGGTTTTGATTGTGCTAAAGGTGTATTTTTTGCTCCGGTTGAAACATGGCTAGAAACACCATTGTTAATACCGCCTTGGCAGCCTGCCAAAAAGCTAAGCAATAAAAAAGGTAGCAGAAACAGAAAAATAGATTGAGTACGCACAAAGTAATTTATTAAATACATCGGTATCCCTATTATTAAGCGATAAAATAATTATAGCATTATAAAGCAAAGCAACCGGAGTTACAGGGCTAGCGCTATTAGTTGCTATTAAGTTGTTAACTTATATATTTTTACCTATACTAGAAAATATTATCAAAAAACGCTATAAAAAAACTATTGCTTACGGCTTAATACTTGGCTAGGCATCGCTAGCAAACTACTGGAAATCGCTAGCAAACTACTGGAGTTTGTTATGTTATTGCCCTCAGTTGAAACTTCTAGCAGCACTCCATTGAGTCGACAGAAAGAAAATGTCACCAATGATGGTGTGTCAACGGCTAAGCAAACAACCACTGAAAACCAAATAAAACCTGAACTTCAACCTGATGAAATTCGTTTTGGTCGTAAACGCCCACTGTTACCTATTACTTTTAGTTTTGGTATCCGCCGCTCTAAAGCTGTTGCTGTTGCAATGCGTTATCCTTTGTTAGGTGGCAAGCAACCAACGACATTCTATCAAGCCATTCTTGATACTTTTGACTTAGCAGCAACCAATCGCCTTCCTTATTTTAAAGGCACAGAAGTGAATGTCGCTGCCTAATTTTTATTAAAAATACGGGTTGAATGCTTGACACCTATCAAGTCTTAGCTTATGTTTCAAACATACGTTTGAATAAAGCAACATTAGAGCACTAATAACAATCAGCCAAGCACCGAGGTCACTATGCCAACTTATAAAGCTCCCTTGCGCGATATGCGTTTTGTCATGAACGAATTGTTAGATTTCCCAAACCACTACAAAAGCCTGCCTAACGGTGATGACGCTGTTGAAGTTACCGATGCCATTCTTGAAGAAGGCGCCAAGTTTGCAGAAAACGTACTAACTCCACTTAACCAAACCGGCGACCAACAAGGCTGTACGTTAAAAGATGGTGTAGTCACTGTTCCAGATGGCTTTAAAGAAGCTTATCAACAGTATGTAGAAGGTGGCTGGCCTGCCATTAGTCAAAATGCTGATTACGGTGGTCAAGGTTTACCGCATTCTTTAGGCATGGTGCTGAATGAAATGATTTGTTCTGCCAACCTTTCTTGGGGCATGTACCCAGGTTTATCGCACGGCGCGATGAGTGCTTTAGAACACCACGGAACAGAAGAATTAAAACAAATCTACTTAACCAAATTAATTGAAGGGCGTTGGACAGGTACTATGTGCCTAACCGAACCCCATTGCGGAACAGATCTAGGCTTGATTAAAACCCGTGCTATTCCTGATGACAATAATGGCTACAAAGTTAGCGGTACTAAAATCTTTATTTCTGCCGGTGACCACGAACTAACCGAAAACATTGTTCACCTAGTTTTAGCCAAACTTCCTGACGCACCAGAAGGCAGCAAAGGTATCTCTTTATTTGTAGTCCCTAAGTTTTTGCCTGATGCTTCAGGTGAAGTGGGCGAGCGCAACGGTGTTGTTTGCGGATCACTAGAAAATAAAATGGGTATCCACGGTAACTCTACTTGCGTAATGAACTTTGATGACGCTACCGGCTATCTAGTAGGTCAACCCAATAAAGGTTTAGCCGCCATGTTCACCATGATGAACGCTGCGCGTATTGGTGTGGGTATTCAAGGTCAGGGCTTAATCGAAGTTTCTTACCAAAATGCGCTGGCTTATGCGCGTGACCGCTTACAAATGCGTGCACTTTCTGGTGCTAAAGCGCCTGAAAAAGCAGCAGACCCTATTATTGTACACCCCGATGTGCGTCGTATGTTACTCACGCAAAAAGCGTTTAGCGAAGGTGGTCGTGCCCTTATTCTTTATACTGCACAACTTATTGACAAGGTTGAAAAAGGTAAAGAAGAAGATAAAAAAGAAGCTGACGATATTCTTGGCTTACTAACCCCCATTGTTAAAGCGTTCTTAACCGAAGTTGGTTTTGAAGCGACTAACGAAGGCGTACAAGTATTTGGTGGCCACGGCTTTATTCAAGAATGGGGCATGGAACAATTTGTACGTGATGCGCGTATTACCCGTTTATACGAAGGTACAACCGGTATTCAAGCACTGGATTTATTAGGCCGTAAAATCCTAATGAATCAGGGTGAACACCTACGCAGCTTTACTAAACAAATTCATAAATACTGCCAGTCGGCTAGCCAGCAAGAAGCCATGCAGGAATTTATTAAGCCATTAGCTGATCTGAATAAAGAATGGGGCGACCTCACCATGAAAATTGGTATGGCTGCGATGAAAAACCGTGAAGAAGTGGGTGCTGCTTCTGTTGATTACCTTATGTATTCAGGCTATGTCACTTTAGCTTACTTCTGGGCGCAAATGGCAGAAATCGCTCAGAAAAAACTAGCTGAAGGTACAAGCGAACAAGCTTTTTACCAAGCCAAGCTAGACACGGCACGTTTTTACTTCCAGCGTTTACTACCACGTACTAAAACTCATGCAGCAACTATGCTTGCTGGTGCTGATGGTTTATTAGCAATGGATGCCGCTGCTTTTGGTTTAGCTTTTGAAGTGTAAATAATTTTTAAGGTAAGGGTTTTTGAGGTGGCTTAGGCCGCCTCTTTTTTTTTATGTTACAATCTGCGTTGAAGTAACACAAAAACTTAACCTAAGTTGAGTAAGCTGCTAATCTAGTCAATGAGCATAAGAACCTAGCAGTCACTTGGCTTGCTTTTTGCAATGCAGCAAATAAGGTAAGCTAGCGATACCACCAAGATGTGTACAACAGGATAGAGGTACTAAAATATGGCAATGTATAAAGCTCCCCTTCGTGATATGCAATTTGTATTAAACGAGGTTTTTGAAGCCGATAAACTTTGGGCTTCAATGGAAGCAACGCAAGAAATTGACGCAAGTTTAGCTGAGTCCATTTTGGAAGAAGGCGCTAAGTTAACTGAAAATGAACTTTTTCCGTTAAACCTAAGTGGCGATGCTGAAGGTTGCCGTTTTGAAGGTGGACAAGTTTTTACACCTAAAGGTTTTAAAGAAGCTTATCAAACGCTATCTGATGGCGGCTGGATGGGTTTAGGTGGTAATCCTGAGTACGGCGGTCAGGGTATGCCAAAAATGTTGACCGTTTTATTTGAAGAAATGCTTTACTCTTCCAATGCTGCATTTACGCTTTACCCTGCACTTAACAATGGTGCAACACTGCTGCTAGATTCTCATGCTACCGAAGCCGTAAAAACGCAATACTTACCACCTATGTATGAAGGCCGCTGGATTGGCACCATGTGCTTAACTGAAACCCAAGCCGGTACAGACTTAGGTTTAATCAGCACTAAAGCAGAGCCTAAAGGTGACGGCGTTTACGACCTAACCGGTAGCAAGCTATGGATTACTGGTGGTGAGCATGACCTAGCTGAAAACATTATTCACCTTGTATTAGCCCGTCTACCTGATGCACCGGCTGGCACACGCGGTATTTCTTTATTTTTAGTGCCTAAATTCAAAGTAAACGCAGACAACAGCCTTGGCGAATTCAACAAGGTTAACTGTGGTTCTATTGAACACAAAATGGGTATTAAAGGTTCAGCCACCTGCGTTATCAACTTTGATGGTTCTGAAGGCATTATGATTGGCGAACCTAACCGTGGTTTAAACGCTATGTTCACCATGATGAACTACGAACGTCTATCCATAGGTATTCAGGGTTTAGGTTTAGGCGAAGTTGCTTACCAAAGCGCAATGGATTTCTCGAAAGAGCGTATTCAATCACGCGCACCTGGTGGCGCTAAACAGCCAACAAAAGCGGCTGATCCTATCTTAGTTCACCCAGACGTTCGCCGTATGGCGCTTAACGTTCGTGCGTTTAACGAAGCCAGCCGTGCCTTTGCTTCCTACGTTGGTATGCAGCTAGACATCGGTAAATACCACGCAGATGAAGCGATTCGTAAGCACGGTGATGACATGATGGCGCTAATGACTCCTATCGCTAAAGCGTTTATTACTGACCGTGGTTTTGATGCAACCGTTACTGCTCAGCAGATTTACGGTGGCAGTGGTTATTGCACCGAGTGGGGTGGCGAGCAATACGTTCGTGATGCGCGTATTGCACAAATTTATGAAGGCACCAACGGTATTCAAGCATTAGACCTTATGGGTCGTAAAGTTTTCTCTAACCGTGGTGAATACGTTAAATCTTTCACACAAGAAGTGCGTGATTTCTTAGCAACGTGTGCTGATTTGCCTAATATGCAAGTTTGGACAACGACGCTAGAAACTGAACTGCAGCGTTTAGAATCACTGACCTTAAAAGTGATTGCAGCCACTGAACAGAATCCAGCCGAAATTGGTGCAGCTTCGGTTGATTACTTAGACCTGTTTGGCCTAGTGGCTTACGGTTATATGTGGGCGCGTATGGTGAGTGTTGCACAGCGTAAAGTAGGCAGCGAAACTTCTGGTTTCTACGCTAGCAAAATTAAAGTGGGTAATCACTTCCTTAAACGCATTTTGCCACGCACCTTGGCGCTAGAGCAGCAAGTATTGGCTGGTGCTGAAGTACTGATGGCTATGGAAGAAGATGACTTCTACGTTAACTAAATAGCGGTAAGTTGACACTAATCCCTGCTTTGGCAGGGATTTTTTATTGCTTAAAGAAAAATAAATGCCCTAAACGTAAAAAAACCCAGTCTGTAAAAAGGCTGGGTTTAATAAGTAACTCTTTTGTGTTTGTGGTTTTCCAAGAAATTCTTTATTAATCAAGAACTTACTTGGTGCGGATGGAGAGACTCGAACTCTCACACCTTACGGCACCAGAACCTAAATCTGGCGTGTCTACCAATTCCACCACATCCGCATAAACCTACAATCTACTGCTTAAAACTTCATTCTAATCAGGGGCTTAGGGCTTGTTTTTGCCGCTGTGCTTGACTGGAATGAGGCATATTCTACAGTGAATTATTCTTGTGTCAACACTAATTTTAAAAAAAAGTTTAATTATTTATCAGTATTTTCCTAAACCACCATGCCACAAGGCTTTACGCTAGTTTTTTTAGTCTTTTTAGCAGTGGCATCTTGGTAAAGCGTATTTTTTTCAGCCAGAATATCCAACAAAGCTGCTTCATGTACCTGTTCAGTGACTGGCGATTTAGCCTGCTGCATATTAATACCTAACTTATGGAAGAGTGCTTGGTCTTGTTGTGCTTCAGGATTGCCTGTCGTTAAAAGCTTATCACCATAAAAAATAGAATTCGCACCAGCAAAAAAAGCCATAGCCTGAGCCGTAGTGTCTAATTTTTCGCGTCCTGCCGATAAACGCACCCGTGACGTTGGCATTAAAATTCGCGCTACAGCAATCACCCGAATAAACTCTAACGGCTCTAATTCGTCTAAATCTGCCATCGGTGTACCAGGTACTTTAACCAACATATTTAGTGGCACGCTTTCTGGGTGTGGTTGTAAAGAAGCCAACTGCTGCAACAAACCAATACGATCACTCACCTGCTCGCCCATACCCAAAATACCGCCCGTACAAACTTTCATTCCAGCTTTACGTACTTTGGCTAGTGTTGCTAAACGGTCTTCATAAGTGCGCGTGGTAATAATTTCACCATAAAACTCAGCCGAAGTATCTAGGTTATGGTTGTAATAATCTAAACCAGCATTAGCCAAAGCTTCCGCTTGATTTTCTTTTAGCATACCCAGTGTCATGCACGTTTCTAAGCCTAACGCTTTTACTTTACGCACCATTGCTAAAACTGCGGGCATATCTCTATCGGTTGGTGAACGCCAAGCAGCGCCCATACAAAAACGACTGGCACCGGCATTTTTAGCTTCTTGGGCTTGTTCTAACACCTTATTGATCTCTAACAGCTTTTCTTTCGATAAGCCCGTGTTGTAATGCGCTGACTGGGGGCAATACTTACAATCTTCAGGGCAGCTACCCGTTTTAATGGATAATAGCGTAGATACTTGTACATCGTTAGCATCAAAGTTTTGCCGGTGCACAGAATGAGCGCGAAATAATAAATCGTTAAAAGGAAGGGCAAACAGCGCCGCGATTTCTGTATTTGTCCAATCAAAGCGTTGCTCAGTCATGCTTAGTATCCTGTAAACCATTAAATAATTTTTAGTTAACTGAATCCTGCCGGAGCAACACAATCATGTCAACCAGATTATTTAAAAAAGTTAACCAATGGCAGCAGAAGATTTTTTATTGGCATAGGCGTAGCCGTCTGCTGCTGCCAGGTATGTGTTTGATTTGTATGCAACCGCTGCTGGGTGAACGGGATTTATGCCAGCCTTGTAAGCGGCTGCTACCGGCTAATTTGATTTGCTGTGACTGGTGTGCTGAATCTTTAAGCAGCGATTATGCCAAGCAGCAGCTGCGTATTTGTCAACAGTGCGCTAAAACCCCCGCAGCCTTTGATAAAGTGTTAGCGCCTTGGTTGTATAAAAATCCGTTTAATAAACTGGTGTGGGAATTTAAATATACAAAAAACTTAGCCGCTGGTTATTTATTAGTGGATTTACTCTTTGATGCGCTGATTGAACATAATCAAACCTACGATTGCCTAGTGGTGATTCCTGGTCAGAAAAAACGCATTCAACAAAGGGGTTATCACGCCCCCAGTTGGCTGGCTAAACATTTAAGTTTATTAACCGGCATTCCTTTTTTAAAAAATGGTTTAATGCGCGTTAAAGACATTGAAAGCCAACAAGATTTAAACCGCAAAGCGCGTTTTTTAAACCCTAAAGGTGCGTTTAAAGCCATGCCTCACATAGCAGGAAAAAAAGTATTGTTGCTAGATGACGTCATTACTACCGGAGCAAGCGCTCACTGGGCCGCGGATGAACTGAAAAAGCAGGGTGCTGCTAGTGTCGATGTGCTAGCAGCAGCAAAAACAGCCCGATAGTCGCGCTAAGTTGGCTTTTTTTCTAAGAGGAAAAGAAATTCTCTATTAGGTTCTTCGGCATCCCTAAGCCACTCATCTGTCCATTTCATTCCAGCCATTGCATTTTTCTTATAATCAACTTCTATAACTTTTAATAAATGACCATTAGACTTGAGGATATTATTAAGTTCTTTTGCAGTTGCTCTACCACCTGAGCTATAAGAAAGTGCTACATACTTGGCATTCACTTCTTTGATTAGTTTTTCTATAGCCTTGACTGCAATAAATCTTCCATCTTCGTCTTTTCTGAATTCTTCAAATACTGAGCCAGAAACTGTATCACGCGTATCTTCACGCCTACCTGCTGCACCAAATATCTCAGGTTCATCATTTTGTATAATTGAAGTCCAAATATGGTAATAAGACGCGTACCTAACCCTTGAAGGTGGCATTTTTTCATTGTTTGAACCATAGGGTGGGTCAAAATAAGCAAGGTCACACCTTACATCTTTCAGTGTTTCAAAAATATCACCTTTTAACACATGATTTTCTTTTTCATTTATGAATAACTTGGGTATTTCAAGCTGCAAATTATTATATGAGCGCGGCGACCACTGTTTAAGGTAAGAAGTAAAATGCCCTAACGTGCTGTCCACCTTATCCATCGCCAAAATTAATGCTGTCATTGCTACTGACTTGGTATGCTCATCTAAATTTAATCTATCAATTTCTTCTCTAATACCGTCTAATTTTCTAGTATTTTTTGCTTGCCAAGGTTTTTTGCTTCCATCTGGCTGCACTGCGCTTCCTTCAAAATCAAAACCGCCGTAATTTTCAGTAAACCATCCGTTGTGACCCGCTATTGAGTTCAAATGGTCGATCAATTCTTGGTATTCACTCCTTTGTTTTTTATTTCTCAGGTAGCAATTTCCTACAGTATGTGACCAAGCAGAACGATCACTTGCTACAACGGCATAGCCTAATTGTGCAAATGCTTGCGAGACTCTTGTTGAACCTGAAAATCCATCAAGCACAGTGGTTATATCAAGCCCATCGCATAAAGAAAGTATTTGAGGAAGTAGCTTTAGCTTAGATCCAGCATACTTTATGCCCTCGGTTACTGGTATTAATGTATTAGATTCAACAAATAATTGATTACTTTTCATTACCACTTTGCCTGCTTTGTTGAATTCTAGCTTGGTAATAATTAGGCACTCTTTTTAGTTTTAGTGATTAAACCTACGCTAACCACCAGCGGTTCTAGCGGTCGGCAGCAGCAGGCCAGCACTTCACCTCTGCGTAAGTAAGCCAGCGGTTCGGTTTCATACTTTACACTGCCTGAATGTAGGGTTACGCGGCAAGAACCGCAGTAACCACTGCGGCATTGGTATTCTACTTGATGGCCGGTGCGTTCTAGGCCTTCAAGTAGGGTTTCTGATTGACCCAATTCAAAAATCAGGTCTTCAGTGCTAATTTGTCTATATTTTCCCATATTAAAGCTCGAAGTCACCTAAATCATCGGTTGAAATTGCTGAGTTAATCTGCCCCACTAAGTAAGAGCTGACTTCCACTTCTTGTGGGGCAACTTGCACGTTATCTGAATTAGTCCAAGCCTTAATCCAAGGGATGGGGTTATGCGTGGCATTTTCAAAGGCAGGTTCAAGGCCAACAGCACGCATACGGTGGTTGGTAATGTATTCAATGTATTGGTCAAGAATGCCTCTGTTTAAGCCAATCATAGAGCCGTCTTTAAACAAGTACTTGGCCCATTCTTTTTCCTGCTGCGCTGCGTGCTTAAACATTGCTAGGCTTTCGGCGTGGCAAGAATGGGCAACTTCGGCCATTTCTGGGTCGTCTTTGCCATCTTGCATGATGTTAATGATGTGCTGAGTTCCCACTAGGTGCAGGGCTTCATCACGGGCAATCAGGCGAATGATTTTGGCGTTGCCTTCCATTAAACGGCGTTCTGCAAAGGCAAAAGAGCAGGCAAAGCTAACGTAAAAGCGGATGGCTTCCAGTACGTTTACGCTCATCATGCACAGGTAAAGTTTGCGTTTTAATTCAAACAAATTCACCTCATGCGTTTTACCGTTAACGGTATGCGTACCAACGCCAAGCCTGTTATACAATAGGCTGTATTGAATCAAATCATCGTAATATTTAGAGATGTCGGTGGCACGTTCAATAATGTGCTGGTTGCGCATGATGTCATCAAACACCACGGCTGGGTCATTAATAATATTGCGAATAATGTGTGTGTAAGAACGCGAATGAATAGTTTCAGAAAAAGACCAAGTTTCTATCCATGTTTCTAGTTCAGGAATAGAAACCAAGGGTAAAAAAGCCACGTTAGGGCTACGGCCTTGAATAGAATCCAGCAGTATTTGGTATTTCAAATTGCTAATGAAAATGTGTTTTTCATGGTCGGGCAGGTTGCGGTAATCGGTACGATCTTGCGATACATCCACTTCTTCTGGTCGCCAAAAAAAAGACAGCTGCTTTTCAATGAGCGATTCAAAAATAGGATATTTCTGTTGGTCATAACGCGCCACGTTAACCGGCTGCCCAAAAAACATGGGCTCTTTAAGCTGATTATTATCCGTTTGCGAAAAAGTACTGTATCTCATGGTTTTTTCACCCTTTAAATCTTACAAGCGCCACCAGCGCAATCATCGTCCATATCACTTTGGCTATCATCGGCGCCATCGCGTGTGTTTTGGTAGTACAAGGTTTTTAGACCAAACTTGTAAGCCGTTAATAAATCTTTTAACAGCTGTTGCATGGGGACGCGACCGCCTTCAAAACGCTGTGGGTCGTAATTGGTGTTGGCTGAAATGGATTGGTCTACAAACTTTTGCATGATGCCAACTAGGTGTAAATAACCTTCATTGTTTGGCATATTCCATAGCAGTTCGTATTTATCTTTCAGTTCTTCATAACCAGGTACTACTTGCTTTAAGCTACCGTCTTTAGACTGTTTAATGGTGACTAAACCACGCGGCGGTTCAATACCGTTGGTTGCATTAGAAATCTGGCTAGAGGTTTCTGAAGGCATTAAAGAAGACAAAGTCGAGTTGCGTAAGCCGTGTTTAACAATGTCGGCACGCAAGCTTTCCCAATCTAAATGCAGCGGTTCTTTACAAATGCTGTCTAAATCTTTTTTGTAGGTATCAATCGGTAAAATACCCTGCGAATAAGTGGTTTCATTAAACGCTGTGCAAGGGCCAAATTCTTTAGACAGGTTGTTAGATGCTTTTAGCAAGTAATACTGAATAGCTTCAAAAGTTTGGTGGGTTAGCGCATTGGCTGAGCCGTCTGAATACTTTAGGCCGTTTTTGGCTAAATAATACGCATAGTTAATCACCCCAACGCCCAAAGTACGGCGTTTCATAGTGGCATTGCGTGCAGCAGCAAGGGGGTAATCTTGGTAGGTTAATAATGAATCTAACGCACGAACCACCAAGTCGGATAAACCTTCTAGCTCGCCTAAGTTTTCTAGCGCACCTAGGTTGAAGGCTGAAAGGGTACAAAGGGCAATTTCTTTGTCTTCATCATTAATGTTGTTAAGCGGGCTGGTGGGCAGCGCTATTTCTAAGCACAAGTTAGATTGGCGAATCGGTGCAACGCTGGGATCAAACGGGCTGTGAGTGTTGCAGTGATCGACATTTTGAATGTAAATACGACCCGTGCTGGCGCGTTCTTGCATCATTAACCCAAACAGCTCGCTGGCTGGCAGTGTGCGTTTAGTAATACTGTCATCTTGCTCGTATTGAACATACAGGCGCTCAAATTCTACTTGGTCAGCAAAAAAAGCATCATAAAGACCGGGTACTTCATGCGGTGAAAATAACGTTATATTGCCGCCTTTAATTAAGCGTTGGTACATCAGCTTATTAAGCTGTACGCCGTAATCCATGTGACGCACGCGGTTTTCTTCCACACCACGGTTGTTTTTAAGCACCAATAAAGATTCAACTTCCAAATGCCATAGTGGGTAAAAAAGTGTTGCAGCACCACCACGCACGCCGCCTTGTGAGCAGGATTTTACCGCTGCTTGAAAAAGTTTAAAGAAAGGAATACAGCCAGTGTGCTGCGCTTCACCATCACGAATGGGGCTACCAACCGCGCGAATACGGCCTGCGTTAATACCGATGCCTGCACGCAGCGACACGTATTTAACAATGGCTGAAGTGGTAGCGCTAATGGAGTCTAGGCTGTCATCACATTCGATTAATACACAAGAACTAAACTGGCGTGAAGGGGTGCGAACGCCTGCCATAATCGGTGTCGGTAACGAAATTTTAAACAGCGAAATCGCATCGTAAAAACGCTTAACATAATCTAAACGTGTGGCTTTGGGGTAGTCGGCAAACAAACACATACCAATTAAAATATAAAGCATCTGCGGACTTTCATAGACTTCTTTAGTCACGCGATTTTGTACAAGGTATTTACCTTCTAACTGCTTAATGGCGGCATAAGAAAAATTTAGGTCGCGGGCGTGGTCGATGTAGCTGTTTAGTTCGTCAAATTCGGCTTGGTCATAGTCACGTAAAATATGGCTGTCATAGCGCTTTTCATTGGTTAGCTTGGTGACATGATTAAATAAATGTGGCGGTGTAAACCGACCGTAGGCAATTTTTCGTAGATGAAAAACAGTTAAGCGTGCTGCTAAATATTGGTAATCAGGTGTATCTTCAGAAATTAAGTCGGCAGCAGCCTTGATAATGGTTTCATGGATACCTTTGGTATGAATACCGTTGTAGAACTGGATGTGAGATTTCAGCTCTACCTGAGAGACTGAAACGTTCTCTAAGTCCATAGCAGCCCAATCAAGTACACGGTGGATTTTGTCCAGATTAATCGACTCTTGCCGTCCATTGCGCTTGGTTACTTTTATGGAATTAAAGTCTGTCATAGTAAAATCCTTGGGGTGTTTTAGTGTAATTTAACTTGAGTTTTTACGGCTGTTACTGTAAGGCGTTCGGTCAGCGGATACACCTTATATAGTGTCTTGTGTCTCAAGGAGGCGCAATATAGGGTATTGGTTGATGAATATCAACCTACGTTAGGTAGGGTTTTTCTTGCGTAAATCAAGAAGCTAGAGGTGCTCTAGGCTTCCTGCTTGTCAAGGCATTATAAATTTTTTTAGCGATACTTTTTAAGGCTGCCTAACTAAAAGTCAAGCCGCCTAAGCCATTTTTTTGGTGGGGGTTTTTTAAGATTATTGGGTGCGTGTACACTGGGTGGTAAATTTTTCTTTGACGTGGGTTAGCTTTAAATTGCTGCTGGTTAAGCTGTTAATAATAAAGGTGTCTTCACTTTTCATTTCTCTTAGTTTGTTAACGTCTAAAATACCGGCTTGATGCAGCTGTTGCGCCATAGGGTTATTTGGTTTTATGGTTGCATTTTCAGTTTTTATGGTTAAATAACCGAGTTTTGTAGACCAACTACCGCTGCCTTCAAACAGGTAGTTTAGGCTATCGCCACCCAGCATTTGGTTCATTTCTGCAATCGTAAATTTCATTTTCATACTGCCATCTAAAGTGAAGTTACGTTGAGCCGTAAACAGCTGAATGTATTCAACGCTTAGATTAATACCTTCATCCGGCGTTAAGTTTTGCGAACATTGCCATTCACCGATGAGTATTTGTGCGGTATTTTGATCTTCTGCGAACCCAGGCTGGCTTAGCAATAGGGGTAAAGCTAGTAGGCATAACGTTTTTTTCATTGTTTAGCAACCATATAAAGACTGTTTAAAATCAAGAATTAGCATTTTAGCCAGTTTTACCATTGGTAGGCATTTAATTCCAGCAGCCTAGCACAAGATTTCACTCACTTTTACACGCATCGGCTGAGCCTTTTACCTAAGCAGGCTGGAAACCTATCCCGCTCTAGGTTACTGTAGTCAGCCTTTATTAGGTTAATTTAAGCTTTTCTTTATAAGTCAATGGGATATAAAGCGAAATGGGCAAATCACTGGTCATCGTCGAGTCACCGGCCAAAGCTAAAACTATTAACAAATACCTGGGCAGTGAATTTATTGTTAAGTCCAGTGTTGGCCATATTCGTGATTTACCGGTTAGTGGCAGCGGCAAAACAACGGCTGCACGCACTAGCAATAAAGGTATTACTGCGGAAGAAAAAAAGCATAAAGCGCAACAGCAGCTTTTTAACCGTATGGGTGTAAACCCTGAAGATGGCTGGTCGGCGCATTATGAAATTCTACCCGGCAAAGAAAAAGTAGTCGATGAATTAAAAAAGTTAGCTAAAAATGCTGACATGATTTATCTAGCCACGGATTTAGACCGCGAGGGGGAAGCCATTGCTTGGCACCTACGCGAAACTTTGGGCGGTGATGATTCGCGCTATCGCCGTGTAGTGTTTAACGAAATCACTAAAAAAGCCATTACCCAAGCCTTTGAATCGCCCAGTATGTTGGATATGAATCGCGTTCATGCCCAACAAGCCAGGCGCTTTTTAGATCGTGTGGTCGGCTATATGGTTTCACCGCTGCTGTGGGCTAAAGTGGCGCGAGGCCTATCGGCTGGGCGTGTGCAATCGGTTGCGGTGCGTATTATTGTTGAACGCGAACGCGAAATTCGTGCTTTTGTACCCGAAGAATATTGGGATGTTACCGCGCACCTGTTAAACGAAAACGCCATTGCGTTGGCTTGCGATGTTGCTAAACAAGCCGGCAAAGCTTTTCGCCCCAACAGTAAAGCAGAAACCGATGCTGCTTTAGCAGAATTACAGCCAGCAATTTATAAAGTCGCTAGCCGAGAAGACAAGCCCACCAGCAGTCGTCCTTCTGCACCGTTTATCACCTCTACTTTGCAACAAGCCGCCAGCACACGTTTAGGTTTTTCGGTTAAAAAAACCATGATCTTGGCGCAGCGTTTGTATGAAGCAGGGCATATTACCTATATGCGTACCGACTCAACCAACCTTTCACAAGATGCTGTTGCAGATTGCCGTGATTGGATAATGAAAGAGTTAGGTCAGCAGTATTTGCCTGAAGATGCATTGATTTATTCCAGTAAAGAAGGCGCACAAGAAGCGCATGAAGCGATTCGTCCTTCTAGCGTTAAAGTGCAAGGTAAAGACTTGGGTTCTAATGTTGAGCGGGATGCTCAGCGTTTATACGAATTAATTTGGCGCCAATTTGTGGCGTGCCAAATGCCCCCAGCGCGTTATTTGTCGACTACATTGACCGTTAATGCTGCTGATTATGAGTTAAGAGCTAAAGGCCGTGTGTTGCAGTTTGATGGTTTTACGCGCATTCAACCCGTAGGCGGCAAGCAAGGTGAAGACCAAGTATTGCCTGATCTAAAAGTGGGTGAAACTTTAGATTTACAAAGCCTAGACCCACGCCAGCACTTTACTAAACCACCGGCCCGTTTTACCGAAGCGGCTTTGGTTAAAGAATTAGAAAAGCAAGGCATTGGCCGTCCTTCAACCTATGCAGCGATTATTTCTACGATTCAAGACCGAGGCTATGCCAAGGTTGAAAATCGCCGTTTTTATGCTGAAAAAATGGGCGACATTGTTACGGATCGCTTGGTTGAATCCTTTGACGACTTGTTAGATTACAGCTTTACCGCCCGCATGGAAGACTCTTTAGATGCGGTAGCAGCAGGTAGTGAAAGGTGGGTTTCGTTGCTGGATAAGTTTTATGCAGGCTTTAAAAAGCAGTTAGAAAAAGCGCAAGATACAACGCAGGGTATGCGTCCTAATCAGCCCGTAGACACTGATTTAATTTGCCCAACCTGTGGTCGTCACATGCAAATTCGCATTGCTTCAACGGGTACTTTTTTAGGTTGTTCTGGCTATGCTTTGCCACCTAAAGAGCGCTGCAAAACCACCATCAATCTTGTGTCTGCTGATGAATTTGTTGCCGCCGATGATGATGAGCAAGCAGAAACCAATGCGTTACGTGCCAAGCGCCGCTGCCAAAAATGCGGTACAGCAATGGAAAGCTTTATTATTGACGAAAAGCGTAAGCTGCACGTTTGTGGTAATAGCCCAGATTGCACAGGTTATCAGGTTGAAGAAGGTGCTTTTCGCTTAAAAGGTTATGAAGGCCCAGTGCTTGAGTGCGATAAATGTGGTAGCGAAATGCAGCTAAAAACGGGCCGTTTTGGTAAATATTTTGGTTGCACTAACAGTGAGTGTAAAAATACCCGCAAGCTGTTACGCAGTGGTGAAGCTGCGCCGCCTAAGATGGATCCTGTTTCTATGCCAGAGCTTAAATGCTTAAAGGTCGATGACCATTATGTGTTGCGTGATGGTGCTAGTGGTATGTTTTTGGCAGCTAGCCAGTTTCCTAAAATGCGCGAAACACGCCCACCGCTAGTCAATGAAATAAAACCACATAAAGCAGAGATAGATCCTAAGCACCATTATTTGTTAGATGCGCCTGAATACGATACGGAAGGTAATCCAACTGTGATTCGTTATTCACGTAAAACCAAAGAACAGTATGTACAGGCAGAAAAAGACGGCAAAGCCACAGGCTTTAAAGCTTTCTATAACGGCTCTAAATGGATAATTGAAGATAAGCCCAAAGCTACGGCTAAACCTAAAGTTGTTACTAAACCTAAAGCAGCTGCAAAACCTAAAGCAGTAGTTAAAAAGAAGTAAGCTAAATGCCCCGCTCTCCAGCGGGGCTTTACTTATTGCTGCTGATGTAAAGCTTGAATAATCTGGCACTCTGCTGTGCTCCCGCCGCGACACTGCTGAACGAGCTGCCGTAGTTCATCTGCCAGTGCTTGCAACGATTGAATGCGCTGTTCTAATGCCATCAGATGTCGACTGGCTATAGCATCTGCTGCTGCACAATCGGCATCGGGATTGTCAGACAAATTCAGCAATTCCTGAATCGTGTTTAAATCCAATCCCAATGCTCGGCCATGACGAATAAAACCGATACGTTCAACCGCCTGAGAGCTGTAAAAACGATAACCTTGTTCACTGCGTTGGACTTTTGGCAATAAACCCTGTTTCTCATAATGACGAATGCTTTCAACTGAGCAGCCCGTTAGGGTCGCTACTTCACCAATTCGAAAAAAATTACGCATTTGCTTGACCCTGTAACGATTACAGGGTTTAGCCTAAACCTTATTGATTGTTAAATACAGGTCTGAGGTGAGGAAAACAAATGAATTGGATTATAAGTATTCTTAGTGTTGCACTGAGTGCTGCGCCTTGGTTGTTACTGGGTTTGTTGCTGGCAGGGCTAATTAAAGCTTATATGCCTGAGAGTATGATACAGCGCTGGATAGGGGGACGAGGTGTCGGCAGTATCAGTCGTGCTGCCATTATTGGTATGCCTTTGCCCATTTGCTCTTGCGGTGCTATTCCTACCGCTTTGGCTTTGTATCGAGGTGGCGCAGGACGTGGCCCATCCACCGCTTTTTTGATTGGTACGCCGGGTGTGGGGATTGATTCGATTTTGCTGACTAGTATATTGTTGGGGCCTTTAATGGCGGTAGCAAGGGTGGCAGGAGCTATTTTTACGGCTATCACCACTGGCCTACTGGTTGCGACCACTGATCGGTCTGAGCAAGCGAATAAGGAGGTTTCGGTTGATACCCGTTCGACAGAAACCGCTTGCGCCAGTCGTTGTTGTGGTAGCAAAACTGAAACCAGTCATTCTGTCGCTCCAATACAAGAACTTCCAATACAAGAGATCAGCCACAAAACCCGTTTAAAGCAAGGTTTAAAATATGCTTTTGCAGACATATTGGATGATATTAGCCGCTGGGTTGTTGTCGGGCTTTTATTAGCAGGGCTACTAATTACATTATTACCACCAGACGTTCTTAGTGGTTTGTCGGGTGCTTTTTGGCCCTTGGTGCTAATGGCTATAGTCGGCATTCCACTTTATATCTGTGCCACTGCCGCCACACCAATTGCTGCCGGATTATTGCTGGCTGGAATGTCACCTGGCATGGCACTGGTATTTTTGCTCGCTGGACCAATCACCAGTTTAGCTACCTTAGGGATTTTTCGTCGCGAGTTTGGTAGCCGTGCACTGGTCATGTATTTAATCGGTATTTTGTGCAGTAGCGTATTATTGGGCTGGTTATTAAATGTTGGGTTGCAAACTTTTGGAATCAACCCAACCATTCAAGCTAATCAAGCACTAGAGCTACTGCCAGAATGGTTGGAATGGCTGGCATTATTTGTACTTTCGCTGTTAATGCTACAGCCCTTACGTAAACGGTTATTAGGGTATTAAAAGACGATTAAGAAGGCATGAGTAGGCTTTTATTAGTGAAAGGTCGCGTTTAGATCATCACGAATTAAGCCTACAGCTATGCCTTCAATTTCTAAGGTTTCTTCTCGCAGGTCTACTTTTATGGGTTCGAAATCATCATTTTCAGGCAGTAACCAAACAAAATGCCCTTCTTTTTTAAAGCGCTTAACGGTCACTTCATCGTGAATTCTGGCGACCACTAGCTGACCGTTGCGTGGAATGTCGTTAGTACGGTGTACGGCTAATAAATCGCCTTCCATGATGCCAATGTTTTTCATGCTTAAACCGCGTACTTTAAGCAAATAATCAGCTTTTTTACGAAAGGCACGCGGGTTTATATCAAGGTGAAAAGCAATATTTTCTGTGGCAAGAATAGGGCTGCCTGCTGCTACTTGTCCCAGTACCGGAATGCCTTCTTGTTCGTGCTGAACAACACGAATACCACGCGAAGTACCGGCAAGAATTTCAATCGCACCTTTTTTGGCGAGGGCTTTAAGGTGTTCTTCAGACGCATTAGCTGATTTAAAACCCATGATTTTTGCAATTTCAGCACGCGTCGGCGGCATACCCTGATCGCGCATACAATCTTTTACAATGTCTAATACTTGTTGCTGGCGTTTAGTGAGTTTTAACATGGCAACCTCTATTTGACTGAATACTATTAAATTAAATACGGCTAAAAATAGGTGGCTGGCTAACCAGCACTAGGTGTTTATACAGTATTCTAGCGGTTGCCCTGTTGAAGGTAAACCTAGAAAGCGCTTAATTTAGAAGTTCAAAAACAACGTTAACACGGGCTGTGGCTTCAACCTTGCCGGGTGCTAATTCAAGCCCAGAAGATTCGTTAACCATATCGGCGGCCATCAACATTTTTTGTGCAGCAACCCTTGGGCTGCTGATTTCTTGCACCTGTAAAGCACGCCCTAATTTATGCCCTAGGCTAGTAGCCATTAGCTCGGCCTTGTTTTGGGCATCTTTTAATGCGGCTTTTAAGGCTGGGTTACGGCTTTGGCTGGTTTGGCTGCTGTGGTATTGCAAAGGACCTAACTGATTGGGTTTGCCTGCAGCGATTTTTTCTACCCATTTGCCTGCTTCAGTAACGGGCAAATCAATCAGTTTTAAATCACGGCTAGCGGTATAGCCCGTAATTTGCCAAGTGTTGCCCTGTTGTGTACGTCGGGGTGAAATATTGATTTGCCCTGCTTCTAACCGTGCACCTTTAGGCACTTGGCGGCTTAGTTCACGCAATAGCAGTTTAAAATCTTGCTCTAGGTCTTGAATGGCTAACTGCGAATCTTGGTGTTCAGCCGTGAAACTGGCATGAATATCAACCTTGTCAGCATCTAAACTTAGCCGTGCTTCACCCTGCACTTCTAAATGCGGCGTAGGTGCCCAGTTTTGGGCTTGTAAAGTGGTACTGAATAGCACGGTGACTAAACTTATTAATAGTTGTTTATAGAATAGATTTTTATAATTAATTAAGCGCACAGTAAAGCTCCTATTGTTAATTAAATCCGCACACGGCTGGTGCTGTTTAAGCGCCACATTAATAGGCTAGAGGCAACCGTTAAACCTGCAATTAACCCATACCAAAAACCATAAACGCCTTGTGCGCCCCAAAGGTTGTCGGTCATGGCTAACCACCAGCCGCCACCTAAACCAATCAACCAATAAGAAAATAACGTAATTAGCATAATAATGCGCGTGTCTTTATAACCCCGTAAAGCACCGGCGGCATTAATTTGAATAGCATCAGAAATTTGATACCAAACAGCCAGTTGAATAAGGCTGGCTGCCAGCAGTTGTACTTGTGGATTAGGTGAATAGAGTTTGACCACCCAGTCGGCGACCAACAACATAAATAGTGATGACGCAAGGGCGACTAAAAAAGATAAGCCAATGCCATAAAAGGCAATTTGACGTGCTTCCGTTGGGCGTTTAGCACCAATAGCGTGGCCTACTTTAACGGTAAGCGCTAACCCAAGGCTTAATGGCACCATAAATAATAAGCCCGTAAAGTTAAGGGCGACCTGATGCCCTGCCACCGTAAACCGCCCCATTTCGCCAATAAATAAAGTGATAACAGTAAACAATGAAGCTTCTACAAAAATCGACAAGCCAATCGGTAAACCTAGCCATAAAGTGGCAGCAATTTCTTTTAAACTGGGTGCATGAAAAATGCCAAAAATAGCAAAGTTGCGATAGCGTTTTTCAAAATGAATGTACAGCGCCAATAGCACTGCCATAAACCAAAAACTGAGCGCTGTTGCATAACCACAACCTACCGCACCCAGTTTAGGGAAGCCAAATTCCCCATAAATTAAAACGTAGTTCGCCGGAACGTTCAGCAGTAGCCCTGCAACACTAATCAGCAGTACAGGGCGCGCATGGTTTAATCCTTCACACATACAACGCAGTACTTGAAACACTGCCACCGCAGGTAAACCCCAAGCAATGGCTTTAAGGTAGTTAGCGCCCAATGTTGCTACTTCAGGCGTTACCGACATAAAATCAAAAATGGTTCGGGCGTTATAAAGTACAAAAGCAATGGGTAAAATAATTAATAATGAAGTCCAGCCCGATTGCTGAATAGTTCGTGCCAAAGTTTGTGTATTACCCGCGCCGTTTGCTTGAGCCACTAAAGGCGTGGTTGCCATTAACGTGCCAAATAACAACAGTAGCAGCGGCATAAAAACACTGGTGCCCACGGCAACAGCGGCCAAATCGACGGCGCTTAATCGCCCTGCCATAATTGTATCGGCAACGCTCATGCCCGTTTGTGCTAAGTGTGCGCCTAATAAAGGTAAAGCCAGCAGCAGTAAAGGTTTGTTGTAGTGCTTAAATAGTGCCAGAGACATTCTATATACCATCTTTGAGTTTAAATACTATGCTTGAATCTGAATACCAAGTGCTTGAATCTGAATATCAGTCGTGTGAACAGCTAATCAGTGTGTTTAAAAAAGTTTTTTATAACGCCCATAAAACCCGTTTAGTGCGTGGTGGCGATGAGCCTGTTTATTTGCCTGCTAGTGTAACAGGCACGGATAACCAAGTGGTTTTTGCACGGGGCTTCTTTTCTAGTGGTTTACATGAAACCGCTCATTGGTGTGTGGCGGGTGCAAAGCGCCGCTTGTTAGAAGATTTTGGCTATTGGTATGTTCCTGATGGGCGTAATGCCTTACAGCAGCGGGCTTTTGAGCAGGTTGAAGTGCGTCCACAAGCTTACGAGCAATGCTTTACTTGGGCGGTGGGGCGACCTTTTAATATTAGCGCAGATAATCTAACCGGCAAGCCTGGCGCAACGGATGCCTTTGAGCTAAATGTACACCGTTTAACACTAAAGTTATTGTTTGCTGATGCATTAACCGGCCGCGCCCAGCAGTTTTTTGATGCTTTGTGCGACACTTGGCAAAATCCTTTTCATGTTTGGCAGGCCACAGCACATAAGCAATTGCTAGCCCGCATTCAATGCTTAGAAGCTAATCTGGCAGAATAGAAGCACAGTGCGTGCTTTTAAGTGCCACACGGCTATTAAGTTCAAAGTAATTATAGCTTGGTGTAATGGCGCAGTATTGCAGGCCATCTTGCTCTAATAAATATAAATAGTCGTGACCACGGAACTGACGGTCAACCACTTTGGCGGCTTGTGGATCATCACAAGGCGTTAATGCAAGGTTTTCTGGCCGCAGCGATAAATGCACTTCACCTTCATGTGGGTTGTTAAGGTTAATTGAACCTAAAGGCGTTTGTGCTAAATAACCCTGCGCTTGCCCTAACAACAAATTGGTATGCCCTAAAAATTTTGCGACAAAGGCATTGGCTGGATTTTGATAAACCTGTTGCGGCGTATCGAGTTGAACCAATTGCCCCTGTTGCATTACGCCCACTTTATCGGCAAACGTCATGGCTTCGGCTTGGTCGTGGGTGACTAAAATAACGGAAGTTCCGGCTTGTTTAAACAGCTCGCGCATT
This sequence comes from Marinospirillum sp., assembly GCF_035271045.1. Taxonomy (GTDB): domain Bacteria; phylum Pseudomonadota; class Gammaproteobacteria; order Pseudomonadales; family Halomonadaceae; genus Marinospirillum. The sequence continues at coordinate 101,360 of NZ_DATESC010000001.1, forward strand.
TCTTTGCGGGTAGTTTCTCGCAAAGCAGCATCTAAGTTAGAAAAAGGTTCATCTAATAGCACTAACTTAGGTTCTGCTGCTAAAGTTCTTGCTAGGGCTACACGCTGCTGCTGTCCACCTGAAAGTTCATGCGGATAACGCTTAGCATAGTCCGTTAGGCCAACCAACTTTAGCCATTCCATTGCCTTGTCGGTTAGCGCTTCTTTAGGCACATGGCGCATGGCAAAGGTGACATTACGCAGCAAGGTCATGTGTGGAAATAATGCGTAATCTTGAAAAACAATGCCAATGTTGCGCTTTTGTGGCGGCAAGTCAGTTACGTCTTGCTCATGTAAATAAATACGTCCTGCATTGGGTTGTTCAAACCCAGCCAGCATTCTAAGGGTGGTGGTTTTACCGCAACCGCTAGGGCCTAGCAAAGCCAAAATTTCGCCAGCCGCCAGTTCAAAGTTAATGTGATTGACCGCTAACGCATCGGCTTCATTATAGCGCTTACTTAAACCTTCAACGCGCATTAAAGGCTGACTGTGCTTTATTTTGTTCATTTATTTTTTGCTCTCACGATTGAGCACCATGCCTACCGAGAGGCTGGAAAAGATAACGATAGCCGCCGCAAAAGGTGCTGCTTCGGCCATTAGTCCTTCTGAAGTACGGCTAAATACCGTGACTGCAAGGGTGGTGTAGCCGGTGGGCGCTAGTAAAAAAGTAATGGGTAGCTCTTTCATGCAAAAAAGAAAAACAAGGGTGATTGCCGCTAAAATACCACGGTTTAAGCGCGGAAAAACGACCTGCCAAAAAGTAGTGACGGTGCTGTGGCCTAAAGAAAAAGACGCTTCTTCTTGATTCGCGCGTGTTTGCAACAACGCACTACGAATCGGCCCCATTGCCAAGGCAAGGCTTGCCAGCGCCCAAGTAAAAATAAGCAGCGCTAAGGTTTGGTAAAGAAAAAATGCCGTATTTAATGAAAAGAACACCATCGCCAAAGCCAAGGTTAAAGGCGGCAGTGCATAGCCTATGTAAGTAGAGCGTTCAATGGCGGTAGAGATGCGTGAAGGGTAGCGCACTAATAAGTAGGTAACGGGGATAGCAAAGCCAGCAGCCATAATAGCAGCAGGAAAGGCCGCCAGCGCCGAACGCATAAAGGTGCTGGGTACGTCTAAAAAGAAACTTAAATCAGGCGGTGCTAAAATCAACCAATAAGCCAAAATCATAATCGGTAAGCCAGAAGAACATAAAAACACTAGCACTAAATAACTCCAAGCAGGAATGGCTTTCCAACCAAGCTTTGCCTCTGATTTAGAGCGAGCAATGCCGCTGCCAACACTGGCAAGGCGCTTACGTTTTACCAAGGTTTCCATCAGCACAAAGCTACCCGCTAAAGCTAACAGCATCAACGATAGCCAAGCCGCGTAAACCCGATCAAAAGCCCCTGAATATTGGGTGAAAATAGCATAGCTAAAAGCATCGTAGCGCATTAATGCCACCGCACCAAAATCACCCATCACGTATAAACCAATGACCAACCAACCCGCCATTAACGCAGGCGCTAAATGAGGTAGCAGCACTTTAAAAAAGATTTGTTTTGGCGTATAACCCAAGGATTGAGCGCTTTCTTCTAAACTGCGGTCAAGGCCAAGCAGCGCCGAACGCAGGTTTAAAAATAAATAAGGAAAGGTATAAAAAGCTAAGGCCAATACAGCGCCGTAATAGCCATTAATGCGCGGTAATTGCCAATCAAATAACTGGGCAAAAATACCATAACGCCCCCCTAAACCCAGCAGCGCATAAGCCATCACATAACCGGGTACGGCTAATGGAATGATTGATAGCAAAGTAATGGCTTTTTTAAAACGAATGTCGGTGCGAGTTACCAGCCAAGCAGTTGGCAGCGCCATGAGTGTAGAAATCACTAATACGCCAAACGTTAATTTAAGCGTGTTGCTGAGCAGTTCTAAATTGCGTGGACGAAATACCAATTCTTGCAACATCGCAGGATCGGCTTGAAAAGCCCTTAAACCCAAATAAAATAGCGGCACTAGCATAGCAACAGCAATCACTACGGACGGGATTAGGATATAAAAAGGCGGCCGTTTTCTCCAGACACGCGCAATATAAGACCTAGCCGGTAAAGAATTAGGTAAAGAGGAATCAGGTAAAAAATTCGGTGCAGACATAGGCCGTCAGCTAATCCAAAGTAGAAAATATTGGCATAAAAATAGCACGTTTATGAATTTTCGTAAATGATAGTTATACGCAGTAAGATTGAGTTTAGGGGTATTTTATCAAGGTGTTATTAGCCGCTGCTGCAATAAAAAAGCCATTTCTGTCGCCCATTTTTCTAGCCACTGCTGACTGGTATCTAACATAGCTGCTGGCGTTAATGCACTAACCTTGGGTTGCGCTGTCCACTGTTGTTGCAAAAGGCTGCGGCCATTGGCATCCAGTAAATTAATTTGCACGGCAATATCAAGCTGTTGGTTGTCCGTATTTAAATACCATTCTTGTAAGGTAATACGCAGTCGATAATTTGCGCGGTAGCCGGGCTGGTCGGGCAGGCTGGTGGCTAGCCAAGATTGCTGTCCAAAATAATCGCTAATGCGCTGCTGAATTTGCTGGTCTAAACTTTCTGCCCAAACCTGTTCGCCAAACGGTGATAACTGGTGTTGGCTGCGGTACCAAATTTCTCGACCGCGTAATGGTGTGGGTGCAGTGGGGCGTTCAATGGCTAAAAATACTTTGGGCTGCCTAGGCTGCTTGGTTGTTAGCACTGTGGGTGGGTTGGGCAAACGCTTTAATAACCACTGCTGCGGTGCAGGTTTGGGTTCGGGTAATAAACTGCCTGCACAGCCGCCCAGTAAAAAGCTACTCAACAGTATTAAAAACAATAAATAACGCATTTTAATTCTCCAAAACGCTTTTTTTACACGCTATTGATTAGGGCCTGCTGGTTGTGTTCGGTTGCCACGCAACCAAGTATTGCTTTCAAGGCGTAGCTGTTCTGCTAGGGTTTCTGCTTGCAACAGTAACGGGCTTAGTAAACGGCTGCTGGCTTGCGTATCTTCGCTTAAATGTTGCAGCTGCTGCCCCATTTGCTGCAGCTCTTTGGTAAAATTGTTTTGTAATTGTTCAAGGTAAATGGGCAACTGGCGCGCTGTTTGTTGATAAACCTCTGGATCAAAAGCATTAAGGCGCTGTTCAGCGGTGATGCTTAATTGTTCTAATGAAGCCAGTAAATCAACCAGTTGCTGCTGCACGGTTTGGTCGGTTAATACGCTAAGTTGTTGGGTCAGGTTATTCAGCGAATGGGTAAGCTGGTTAAAATTTTGGATGGCTTGGTCGATTTTTTCGGTCATTTCAACCAAGCGCGAACCTTGACTGGTAATGGTTGCCGGTGTTTTTTCGCTGGTTAAAAGCACGTCACCTTGTGGTGCAGTGCTTTGTAATTCTACGAATAAAAGCCCAGTAATACCTTGGTATTGCAAGGTTGCATAAGTGCTAGAACGAATCGAAAGATCACTATCAAGACGCAACATTAAACGCACTCTTTCTGTGGGATCACTGATTAAACTGATTTTTTCAACATAACCAACAGGAACACCACGGTACTTAACCGCAGCGCGTTCATTCAAGCCAGATACGGAATCATAAAAATAAGTTTTGTAGAGTAAGCGGTCGGCATTGCGGTTATCTTTAGTTAGCCAGCCAATAAAAAATAACCCCACTAAAACTAACGCAATAACAAAACCACCGACCAGCGTGTAATTAATTCTGGGGTTCATACTTGCTTAACTCCTGCTTGCTTAACTTCTATACCACGCATTTGTGCTCCAGCCGCACGGCTGTTGGCAAAGTAGTGTTTAATTGCTGGATGTGGGTGCTCAGTGAGTGCTGCCATAGGTGCTTTACACAAGACTTGTTTGTCACCCAAAAATGCCACTTGATTGCTGACTTGCCATAAAGAATCTAAATCATGTGTCACTAAAATCAAGGTTAAATCCATCGTTGCGTGTAGCTCTAATAGCATTTCATCAAAAGCGCTGGCGCTGGCTGGGTCGAGTCCTGCGGTGGGTTCGTCTAGCAGTAATAAGTTAGGGTCTAGCGCTAAAGCACGCGCTACAGCAGCCCGCTTTAACATACCGCCACTTAATTCTTGCGGTAGTTTGGTTGCTGCATTGGCTGGTAAGCCGACCAGTTTAATTTTTAACATCGCCAGTTCTTTTAAAAAGCTTTCTGGTAAGCGCTGATGTTCACGCAGCGGCAACATAATGTTTTCTAGCAAATTTAAACTGGTAAACAACGCGCCTTGTTGGAACATAATGCCCATCTTTTTACGCAGCTGAATTAACGCAGGGTTAGTAATCGTTTGGGTGTTTTGCCCAAACAAAGCCACGCTACCGGCTTGTGGTTTTTTTAACAGGGCGATTTCGCTTAATAATACTGATTTACCCGTACCACTGCCGCCTACGATGGCTAGGCGCTCACCGCGTTGAATACTAAGGTTTAAGTTTTGGTGGATAACTTGCGTACCAAACTGGGTGGTAATATTAGTCAGTTCCACAATAGGAAAGCGGTTTGATGGCATGGTATTAACTTACATCACTGAAAATAACCGAGAAAATGGCATCAATAATAATCACTAAAAAAACACCTTGTACTACGCTGCGAGTGGTTCTAACCCCAACCGCATCGGCACCGCCGCTGGCTAGCATACCTTGCATACAGCCAACGCTTACAATAACCAGTGCAAAAATAGGCGCTTTAATTAAACCAATGAAAAAGTGTGCAACGCTAACTTCTTGGCTTAAACGCTGCCAAAACAAGGTTGGGTTAATTTCTAACTGTAATTGAGCCACAAGACTGCCACCTACTAAACCGCTGATGTCAGCTAAAAGTGTTAATAATGGTAAAGCGACTAATAACCCCAGTAGTTTAGGCAATACAAGCCAATCAAAAGGGTTTTGACCAAGGCTGCGTAAGGCGAGTATTTCTTGGTTGATATTCATAGTGGCTAGCTGTGCTGCATAAGCTGAACCTGAGCGCCCTGCCACTAGAATGGCGGTAATTAATGGGCCAAGTTCACGCAGGTGTGTTAAGGCAACCAATTCAACAATAAAAACATTTGCGCCATAGGTTTTTAGCTGTAAGCCCCCTTGCCAAGCAATGACTGCGCCTAATAAAAAAGACAATAAGGCAATGAGCGGTACGGCATGAAGTCCATCACGTTGAATGACATCAAGGAAGAGTTTGAGTTTAAAGCGGCGTGGGTTGTGCAGCAGTGTAAAAAGTGCAGTAAAAAGCTGACCAATAAACGCTAAGAGCTGTTGGGCGTATCCACCTAAGCGGGTGAAACGTAAACCAATATCAGCCAGCCAATTAGGTTTTTTAATGTCTGGGATATCGGTTTCGCGTTGTTGCAGGACTAAATGCAATAGTTGTTTTTGCGCGGCGGTTAAACCTTGCGGCCAATGGCTTTGCTGTTCGCCAAAAATACGAATAAATGCCATTGCACCGTTGCTGTCCATAGCGTCGGTCAAGAGTTGCAGGTCGGTTGATGGTGGCTTAATCAGTGTGGGTTGCAAGTCAAGCCACTGTTTTAAATAAGCCGTAGTCCAATCGCCATAAAGGGTGTAATGACCCTCTGCCAATAAAAGGCGAGGAGGTTGCCCTTGTTCTTGCCTGACCCGATCGTGCATAACCGCTCCAATAATCCCTACCGCTTAATAATCCCTTATTTATTAGCGCTTAACTTTGTGTTTTAGGGGCTGGTTTTTTAGCCGCTGGCTTTCTAGCTACTGGTTTTCTAGTCCGAGGATTTCTGGCAGCAGGTTTTTGTCCAGTATCGGCAGGTGTTTGTGCATTGGACTGCTTACGCGCTGCTGGCTTGGCTAATACTTTGTTAAACGGTGGTAGCGCTTCAACAATTAATGTGGTTTTAATTAAACGCTCAATGCCTTTTAGCAGCTTAATTTCATCGTCAGATACCAGAGAAATCGCATGACCTGTTGCACCAGCGCGACCTGTGCGACCAATACGGTGAACATAGTCTTCGGCAACGTTAGGCAATTCATAATTAACCACTTGCGGTAGTTGGTCAATGTCTAAGCCGCGTGCGGCTATGTCTGTTGCTACTAAAACTTGCAGCTTACCTTCTTTAAAGCCTGCTAAGGCTTTGGTTCTAGCACCTTGGCTTTTGTTGCCATGAATCGCAGCGGCTTGAAAACCGGAAGCTTCCAATTGTTGAGTAAGCTTATTCGCGCCGTGCTTAGTTTTAGTAAATACTAATACTTGAAACCAATTGTGATCGTTAATGAGCTGCACTAATAGTGCTGGTTTTTGGGCTTTTTCTACTTTGTAGACCCGTTGCTCAACGCTGGGCGCTGCGGCATTTTGTGGCGTAACCGAAATTTCAACCGGATTATCCACCAAGCCTCTGGCGAGTTTACGAATATCGTCAGAAAAAGTCGCCGAAAACAACAGGTTTTGGCGCTTAGGCGGTAATACTTTTAAAATCTTTTTAATGTCGTGAATAAAGCCCATATCCAACATACGGTCGGCTTCATCTAATACCAATACTTCAACTTGATTAAACTTCACGGCATTTTGATTGAATAAATCCATTAAACGGCCAGGCGTTGCGACCAAAATATCAACACCACGGCGTAGTTTCATCATTTGTGGATTGATTTTGACACCACCAAATACCACGGCTGAACTAAGCTTTAAACCTTTGCTATAAATAGCAACACTTTCAGCGACTTGGGCAGCAAGTTCACGGGTTGGTGTTAAAATTAGAGCACGGATTTGGTTAGCGCCAGCCGGTTTACCCAAGGCTAAACGCTCTAAAATGGGTAGCGTAAAACCCGCTGTTTTACCTGTGCCGGTTTGGGCAGCCGCCATAACGTCTTTTCCCGCTAAAATAGCAGGAATGGCTTGTGACTGAATAGGGGTTGGGCTGGTGTAGCCCTGCTCTTTAAGAGCGTCAAGAATCGGGGCGCATAGGCCCAGAGTAGAAAAACTCATGTGGGGAGAAATCTCGGTAACTTACAGAAAAAATAGACAAATAACCTGCATAAGCAGGCAAGAAGTGCAAGTTTACAGTAACAAGGGTTATAAAGATAACCTAAAACTTTTCTCCATACGCTTTTCGACCTTTGGCGGCTGGTCTGATAGCAAGGCGGTGTTATACTTGCCCACAACAAAATTAGATGAAGACGAGGACCTTACTTATGACCACTATTCGCCAAGATGACCTAATTCAGAGCGTTGCTGATGCTCTGCAATTCATTTCTTATTACCACCCTAAAGATTTTATTGAGTCTTTAAATGCGGCTTATGAGCGTGAAGAATCGCCAGCGGCTAAAGATGCGATGGCACAAATTCTGATTAACTCACGTATGTGCGCTATGGGCCACCGTCCTATTTGCCAAGATACGGGCATCGTTACGGTATTTTTAGCCGTGGGTATGAATGTGCGTTGGGATGATGCAACCATGAGCGTTGAAGACATGGTCAATGAAGGTGTGCGTCGTGCTTATTTATTACCCGATAATGTGCTGCGTGCTTCTGTGTTGGCCGATCCAGACGGCAAGCGTGCTAACACCAAAGACAACACCCCTGCCATTATTCACGTTAAATTAGTGCCAGGCAATACAGTTGATGTCCACGTTGCTGCCAAAGGCGGCGGTTCAGAAGCCAAGTCACGCTTTGCTATGTTGAACCCTTCCGACAGCGTTGTAGATTGGGTGTTAGAGCAAATTCCACAAATGGGTGCGGGTTGGTGTCCACCAGGAATGTTAGGTATTGGTATTGGCGGTACGGCTGAAAAAGCCATGCTATTGGCAAAAGAAGCCTTATTAGAGCCGATAGATATTCAAGACCTACAAAAACGTGGCGCAAGTAATCGCCCAGAAGAATTGCGCTTAGAGCTATTCGACAAAATTAACCAGCTAGGTATTGGTGCGCAAGGTTTGGGTGGTTTAACCACTGTTTTAGATGTGAAAGTTAAAGACTACCCAACCCACGCAGCTAACAAACCCGTTGCGATTATTCCTAACTGTGCAGCTACTCGCCACACCCATTTCACCCTAGATGGTTCTGGTCCAGCGGCTTTAGAAGCACCCAAGCTAGAAGACTGGCCAGAAGTCACCCGTGAAGCGGGCGCTGATGTTAAGCGCATTAACCTAAATACAGTAACGCGTGAAGAGGTTAAAGACCTGAAACCCGGCGATGTAGTTTTACTGTCGGGTAAAATGTTGACCGGCCGTGATGCAGCGCATAAGCGCATGGTCGAAATGATTGAAAAAGGTGAAGAATTACCCGTTGATCTAAATGGCAAGTTTATCTACTACGTTGGCCCTGTAGACCCAGTGCGTGACGAAGTGGTTGGCCCCGCCGGCCCTACAACGGCAACGCGTATGGATAAGTTCACTCGTACTGTTTTAGAAAAAACTGGCTTATTAGGCATGATAGGTAAGTCTGAACGCGGCCCTACAGGTATTGATGCGATTCGTGATAATGGGGCGGTTTATTTAATGGCAGTGGGCGGCGCCGCTTACTTGGTTGCTCAGGCAATTAAACACGCTAAAGTGCTGGCTTTTGCAGATTTAGGAATGGAAGCTATCTACGAGTTTGATGTAGAAGATATGCCGGTAACGGTTGCTGTGGACGTGCGTGGTGATTCTATCCATAATCTTGGCCCTGCTAAATGGAAAGCGATTATTGCTAAGGATGCGGCTGCTAAGTAATAAGCAACAAACCCCAAGGATGGGGTTATTTTAGTCCTTAGACTTCATATGGCTTCAGTTATCCATCCTTTGCTGCTTCGTGTTATCCTTGCACAATTATTTTAAATTCAGTGTTTTTCTTTCAGTGGTTGCGATAGCAAGCTTATGAGTTATCAAGTTTTGGCGCGTAAATGGCGCCCAAAAAATTTTCATCAATTGGTGGGGCAAGATCATGTGAGTCGTGCGCTTATTAATGCGCTAGACACGGGTCGCTTGCACCATGCTTATTTATTTACTGGCACGCGTGGGGTTGGTAAAACCACGCTGGCGCGCATTCTTGCCAAATGCCTTAATTGTGAACAAGGTGTCAGCAGTGAACCTTGCGGTGTTTGTTCAATATGTGAAGCCATCGATGCAGGGCGCTTTGTTGACTTAATCGAGGTCGATGCTGCTAGCCGTACCAAGGTTGAAGACACGCGTGAACTCTTAGATAACGTGCAATACGCACCCAGTCAAGGCCGTTTTAAGGTTTATCTAATTGACGAAGTGCATATGCTGTCAACACACAGCTTTAATGCTTTGTTAAAAACGCTAGAAGAACCGCCGCCCCATGTTAAATTTTTATTAGCGACGACTGATCCACAAAAATTACCCGTAACGGTCTTATCGCGTTGTTTACAATTTCAGCTAAAAAGTATGCCGCCAGAACGCGTGGTCGAGCACTTACGTTTTTTATTAGCGCAAGAGCAAGTGGGTTTTGATGACGCTTCGTTAGCTTTGTTAGGCCGTGCCGCCGATGGTTCGATGCGGGATGCGCTTAGCTTAACTGACCAAGCCATTGCTTTTGGGCAGGGTAACTTAGTGGCTGACCAAGTTGCTACTATGCTGGGTGTGTTAGATCATCAGCATTTATTAGATTTATTACGCGCTTTAGTTAGCCATAATCCACAACAGCTAATGGCTGTTGTTGCTACGCTTGCTGAACAAGCACCTGATTTTGCAGCAGTGTTGCAAGATTTAGCCAGCTTATTGCACCGTTTAACCTTGGCGCAAGTAGTGCCTGAAGCGCTAGCGCAAGAACAAGCCGATAGGCAAGAACTGATTACCCTTGCGGCTAGTTTACCCGCTGAAGAAGTGCAGCTTTATTACCAGCTTGCTATTGAAGGTCGCCGTGATTTACCACTAGCGCCAGACCCTCGAACGGGTTTAGAAATGACCTTATTACGTATGTTGGCATTTCGTCCGCAGGGTATTCCAGAGCTACCCGAACAACCGTTATTAGAGCAACCGTTATTAGAGCACACGCTTGCCCCAAAGCCCCAAGCCCTTGAAATTCAGCCAGCCACTAAGCCAGCCATTCAAGCTGTTATAGCGCCAGAGCCAGTTATTCAGGGGCAGTTTTTAGCATTAAAAAATAATGAAGATTGGTTGCAGGTGTTTGATAAACTTAATTTAAACGGTTGGGCAGCTACTCAAATACGTCATTTATGTTTATTAGAATGCCAAGGTAATCATTTAACTTTTGCTGCGCCTGCACAAGCCTTGGCGTTTATTAATGATGATTTAAAAGTTGCTCTAAGCAAGCAGTTACAAGCAATTTTTCAACAAGATTTTGTGTTAAGTTTTGAAGCCAAAGACCCGCTGCCGCTTGACAATGTTTCAACCCGTCGTGAAAAATTACGCGATCAATTATTAGCGACTACGCTTGTGTCTTTGCAACAACATCCGCAGATACAATTACTAGAACAAATCTTTCAAGCAAGGTTAGACGAAGCAAGCATTGTGCCTGCTGCTTGGATGCAGGAAAATACCCTGCATTAATTTATTGTTAGGAGTGAAAAATGTTTAAAGGTATGGGTGATATGGGCAAGCTAATGCAGCAAGCTCAAGAAATGCAAGGTAAAATGCAACAATTACAAGAAGAGGCCGCTAATGCAACGGCTGTTGGTGAGTCGGGTGCTGGTCTGGTGAAAATAACCATGACGGGTCGTCACGATGTGCGTCGCGTTGAAATTGATAACAGCCTAATGCAAGAAGAAAAAGAAGTTTTAGAAGACTTATTAGCCGCAGCGGTGAATGATGCGGTGCGTCGCGTCGAAAAACTAAGTAAAGATAAAATGGCTGAGTTAACCGCCGGTATGCCTTTGCCGCCTGGCTTTAAGATGCCTTTTTAAGCGATGCAATTTAGCCCTTTAATTGAAGCGCTGATTCAAGCGCTGCGTTGCTTACCCAGTGTGGGGCCTAAAAGTGCCCAGCGTATGGCTTTGCAGCTTTTAGAAAGAGACCGTGCTGGTGCAACGCATTTAGCAAGCATTTTACAGCAAAGTATGGCGGAGGTGGGGCATTGTGCCAGTTGCCGTACCCTAACTGAAGAAATGCTTTGCCGTATTTGTAGCAGCGGACGGCGTAATCCTAAAGTGCTGTGTGTAGTCGAAACACCTGCCGATATGCTGGCGCTGGAGCAAAGTGGGGTTTACGATGGACGCTACTTTGTTTTGCTGGGACATTTATCACCTTTAGCAGGCATAGGTCCTGATGATTTAGGCTTCGATCAGCTGCTTGAAAAGCTGCGTACTGAGCCAGTAGAAGAAGTTATTTTAGCAACCAACCCTACTTTAGAAGGCGAGACCACAGCACAATATTTAGTTGAGCTGCTCTCTTCTTTACCACTTAAAGTGACTCACCTTGCAAGGGGCATTCCCTTGGGTGGCGAACTTGAATATCTGGATGGTGGAACTCTGTCTCGTGCTTTTTCTGGGCGGCTGGGTTTTGCTTCCGTTAAGGAAACCAATGGATGAGTTTTGACCGTATCTGGATTGATGATTTGCAACACCTAGAAGAATTATGTGCTGGCTGGCAAATACTTGAAGAACTTGCTATGGATACTGAGTTTATTCGTACGGATACCTTTTATCCACGCCCAGCGCTATTGCAAATTGGTGACGGTAAAGCTTGCTATTTGCTGGATGTCTTGGCGTTAGGTCGTCCAGAATGCTTGCTAAATTTATTGGTGACAGGCCCTTTAAAAGTTTTTCATAGCTGTTCTGAAGATTTAGAAATGTTGCAACACTGGTTGGGGATTTTACCTAATCCGTTGGTTGATACGCAGTTAGCGATTAGCCTTGCTGATGGTGATTCTGCGATGGGCTATCAGCGTATGGTTGAAAAATACCTAGGCGTGGTATTAGATAAAGGTGAAACCCGTTCTGACTGGTTGCAGCGCCCGTTAACCGAATCACAACAGCTTTATGCCGCGCAAGACGTAGAGTTTTTACTACCTATCTGGCACCAGTTAAAAACCAAGTTAAAAGAAAAAGGTCAGTTAAATATTTTGCTTGAAGAAAGCCATTGGTTACTTGAAGAAGCGATGGAAGACCTTCCGCAAGATGCTTGGCAGCGCTGTAAGCAAGCGTGGCGTTTAAATGCACGTCAGTTAGCTGTTTTGCAACGCTTAGCCCGCTGGCGAGATGACCGTGCACGGCAAGTTGACCGTCCACGTAACCGTGTAGCCAGTGATGTGCAGCTGCAAGTTTTAGCAGAAAGGCAACCACAAACCGCCAGTGATTTTGTGGTGTTGATTGAATTAGCACCCGGCTGGATAAAGCGTTACGGTCGAGAAATTATTTATGAAATTAAGCAGGCATTAATGATTCCGCCAGCCCTATTACCTACGCCTTTATCTTCACCGATGGAGCCGGAGTATAAAGCCGCGCGTAAACAGCTTAAAAAAGCCATGATTAATTTAGCCAGCCAATTAAGTGTACCCGTTGAGCTTTTGGCAAGACGTAAACAAATGGATGACTGGCTACAAGCCTTAGCACAAAAGCAGTTGCCTGAAGTTCCTGAAAACTGGCCAGCTTGGCGGCGTGCTCCATTAGAAGTGTTGATGAAGCAGCTATTAATTGAAGGCAAGTTGTCTGATGATAAAATGCCTAAAGGTGAGAGTTAATGCGCGTTTTAACCGAAGTTTACCGTAGCAGTCTTAAAGATGAAATGTACCTTTATATTGATAAAAAGCGCGGTTTAAAAGCAGTGCCAGAAACGTTAATGGCTATTTTTGGTAAGCCTCAAGCCGTGTTTACTTTTTTTCTAACCCCAGAAAAAATGCTGGCCAGAGCGGATGCCAGAAAAATCTGTACCGAGTTGATGACCAAAGGTTTTTATTTACAAATGCCACCAGTGCGTGAAACGTATTTGTTGGACTTATACCGTGCTCCTACCGAGGCACGTTATTAATGGCTGATAAAGTTCGCTCTAACTTGCGCTCTAAGTTTTGGGAATTGCCGCTGGTTGAGTTAAATGCTTTTGAATGGGATGCTTTGTGCGATGGTTGCGGGCGTTGTTGTTTACATAAGCTGCAAGATGAAGAAAGTGAAGAACTTTATTATACTGACGTAGCTTGTAAACTTCTGGATTTAAAGACTTGCCGTTGTAAGCACTATGAAGATCGGATTAAATACGTGCCGGATTGTATGTCGATTCGTGACGAAGGCAAGGCTGTTTATGCACTTTTACCTTCAACTTGTGCTTATCGGCTGCGTTATGAAAGTAAACCTTTACCTTTATGGCATCCTTTATTTACTGGCAATACAGATGCTATGCATAATTTAGAAATAAGTATTCAAGGCAAAGCGATTTCTGAAGATGCATTTAAAGGCAAGGATTTAGAAGAACGCATTATTCATTGGATAGATTAAATATGGACAACCTAATTACGCTGAGTTGGCTAGCTTATTGTGTTAGTTCGTTTTTCTTTATGTTAGCAAGTTGGAAGCTACTTTTTTGGTTGCCCTTTACATTAAAAGTGGGTGTCTTTTTAAGTCAGTTGGCCATTTTATTAATACCGGCAGATGTTAATGAAGCAGCCGTTGCACCGGCTTTTATTGTGCTGGTTATTGATTTGTTATCTCACTTAGCAATCGATGAAGTGATTGTTAAAATTGCACCTTTATTTGCAACTTTGGTTTTAGTTTGGCCATTAGCATTTATCTTGGGTTGGCTAAGAGCGCGACAACTTAACCTAGCTGTACAAAAAGAAGCCGTAAATAAAGATGTTGAAGCGTACTAAACGTTTAAATTATTTGTGTTCAAGTTACTTATAGGAAAATTGCGTTATGGTCGGATTCGTTATAGTTCTTACCTTTGTTATGTTGATAGCCGGTGTGTTTGGTGGATTGGTTAATTTCTATCTATTGAACCAAAATAATCGTGATACGACAGGTATGGTGCGTTGTGTTGTCGTGGGTGTGGGTGCTTCATTTTTAGTACCTGTGCTACTTGATTTAGTAGGTAGTAGCATTGTCGTACAAAGCCAAAATGATCCTAGCCAGCTACTTATTTACACTGGCTTGTGTTTAATTGCTGCGATTGCTTCGCGCGTAGTGGTTACTAATAAGCTAGACCGTACCTTACAAGCCGCCGACATTGCCAAGCTTGAAGTTGAAGATTTACGTATACAAGTTAAGCAGCTACAAATTACTTTATTGCCACTGATTGAAACAGAAACAGAAATGGATGTGGTGCGTGAAGAAGATAATGATTCGCTGGATAGCCTTGACGTAGCTGCAACGCAAGTATTAAAAGCTTTAGGTTCGGGCCGTTATATTTTTCGTACACAAGACAGTTTATTAAAAGACCTAGAATTAGCCGATAATGATGTGATTAAGTCATTAAGTGTCTTGATGAGCAAAGGCTTAACCGGCAAGGTCAATTCAAGTTGGGGTTTGCGTTGGCACCTAACGGAGCGGGGCCGCCGCCTTGCAGAGTCTAGTGTATAGCACCATTCACTAGAACTTTTTAGCAGGGATAAACAATGCGTTGTGGAGAAGATCATGTTTGGACGCAAAACGATACAAAAACTAATGCTGTTAGTGCTAATAACTGGATTGTTGTCTGTTACTAAGGTTTTTGCAGCGCAACCTGACGTACGCCTAGTGGCTGATGTGTCTGGCAGCATGAAAAGGACTGACCCTAACAATTTACGCATTCCTGCCACTAATCTATTGATTGATTTACTACCAGCCGATAGTAAAGCAGGTATTTGGACTTTTGGTGCTTATAGCAACTCACTGGTTCCACACGGAAATGTGAATGAATCTTGGCGCAGCAATGCACGTAATCAAGCCAAAAAAATTAACTCGGTAGGGCTATTTACAGACATTGAAAATGCCATAGAGCGGGCCACTTCAGATGTTAACCAAAGTGATAAAAGCCCCCAAAAACACCTAGTGTTAATTTCTGATGGTTTAATTGATGTTTCTGAAGCGGCTACGGCTACAGAGCGCGAAGCTGAAAATCAACAGTCACGCGACCATCTGCTGCGTGTGCTTGTTCCGAAATTAGCCAAAGCTGGCTACACCATTCATACACTGGCTTTATCAGACGAGGCCGACCATGACTTAATGGCAACCATGGCGCAGCGTACGGGCGGTTTACACGCCATTGCTTATAAAGCCACCGATTTAATGCCTTTATTATTGCAAATTATTAATCGTTTAGCGCCTAGCGAAGAAGTACCTTTACAGGATAACCGCTTTTTAATTGACCCGACGATTGATGAGTTTACGCTGCTCGTTTTTCATGGTCCAGGTGCTGCAGCAATCTTGCATGATCCTAACGGAAAAACATATACGCACACCTCGAATGATCCTCATTTACGCTGGCATAGCAATGACCGCTATACGATGGTAACGGTTGAGTCGCCTTTGGCGGGTAAATGGTACATAGAAACACCGGAGCACCCAGACAACCGTGTGACGGTTATTTCTGATATTCGTCTTCATTCTACCAATTTGCCCCCGACTATTTTTCGTGGTTATCCACAAACGCTTGAAGCTTGGTTTACTGAAGAAGGCAGACCCATTGATCGCCGTGAATTTCTAAACTTATTAGAAACCAAAGCAACGCATCAAAAAGGCGCACAGCAGTTGGGTACTTTTGCCATGCCTTTAATGGCGAATAAACCGCGTTATCAACTGACTTTAAATAGCTTTCCTCAGATTGGTGAGCAAACGCTTAAAGTTGAAGTGGATGGTCGTACTTTTGTACGCCAAGTAACCCACAGTTTTAATGTGCAAGATGTTGTTGCAGCCAGTTTACAACTGCCTGACGATGGCAGTAGCCCAAGGGTTATTTTACGAGCGCAGCACCCCGACCTTCAGCCAGCAGATATTTATTACATTATTAGTGCCAATGACCAGCCTTTAACCGCTGAATACCGTGGTGATGGCGAATGGAAAGTAGACCTAGCAAATTTAGATCGCAGTGTTGCTCAAACCATTCAAGTGTTGGTGCAAATTAATCAAACCAGTCAGCAAGTTAGTATCGAGTTACCCGAATTAATTCTTACCGCTAAAGGTGAAGCCAACCCACCACCAGCACCTGTGTTAATTCCTAATCCTGTGCCACAAGTAATGCCTTTGCCCGTATTGCCTATTGGTATGCCTGTGGCAACGCCTGAATCTGAACCAATGCTTGAAGAAACCTTGCTAGCGTCAGCCGCCCTTGATGAAGATGAAATAGGCTTGTTTGACCCGATTGAAAGTTGGGACGATCCAAGAATGCCTTGGGTCTATGTTTCGGTAGGCTTGGCTAATATCGCATTATTTTTGGTCGCGTTTTTCATGTACCGTGCTTTTATTAATAAGCGTAAAGCGCGTCAAGATTTAGGGGATGACGAAGGTGCTGAGCCACTTTTAGACTTAGATGGTTCGTTAGGTGCTGATTTAGACGGCTTTGAAGAGAATGAAGACGACTTGGATGACTTGGATGATTTTGACGAGTTGAATGATGATGAACTAGACGATGATGATGATGTTAAACGTTAAACTTACGATAAAAAATAGCCACAATGAAGGACTGTTTCTGAATGTGTGAGTTGTTAGGCATGAGTGCTAATGTACCAACGGATATTACTTTCAGTATGGCAGGCTTTTTACAGCGTGGGGGCAGCACGGGCCCTCACCGTGATGGTTGGGGGGTCGCTTTTTATGAACAAGAAGGCTACCGTGAATTTAAAGACCCCTTTCCGTCTATCAACTCCCCCGTAGCAAAAATGCTGCTGAACTACCCTATTAAAAGCCGCATTGTGATTAGCCACATTCGTCAAGCCAATGTGGGTGCAGTAAACCTAGGCAACACCCATCCTTTTTCACGTGAGTTATGGGGACGGCATTGGTGTTATGCCCACAATGGTCAGCTTGCCGGTTTTAAAGACCATTTACCACTAAGCTATTATAAACCAACGGGACAAACAGACAGTGAGTGGGCTTTTTGTTGGCTAATGGGTGAAATTCGTCAAGCGTTTCCACAGCCGCCAGAAGACAAAGAAGCTTTGCAGTATTTGATCCATGATCGCTGTGAAAAACTGCGTGAATTGGGCGTTTTTAATCTGCTTATTTCAGATAGTCAATACCTTTACGCTTACTGCTCGACTAAGCTTGTACACATTACTCGCCGTGCGCCTTTTGGCCCTGCACAATTAAAAGACACTGAACTAAAAATAGACTTTGCCGCCTGCACTACGCCCAAAGATGTGGTGAGCGTTATTGCAACCGCGCCGTTGACCCTAGACGAAACTTGGCGTGTTATGCAGCCAGGCGAGTTAATTATTTTTGAAAGTGGTGAGCTGGTGACAACACGCCTTAGTCACGCCCTGCCTAGCATTTAATTAAAAATCACCCTTATTTATTGGTAAAGAAAGAGAGCGCCATGAAATTTACTGGAACTAAAAACTACGTTGCTACCGCAGAACTTCAGCTAGCGGTCAATGCGGCCATTGCCTTAGAACGTCCCTTATTGATTAAAGGTGAGCCGGGTACGGGTAAAACGCTGTTAGCCGAAGAAGTTGCCGCAGCGTTGGCTATGCCGTTAATTACTTGGCACGTTAAATCCACGACCAAAGCACAGCAAGGCTTGTATGAATACGATGCAGTTTCACGTTTGCGTGATTCGCAGCTAGGTACTGACCGTGTACACGACATAGGTAATTACATAGTGCCGGGTAAGCTGTGGGAAGCCTTTACCAGTGAGCGCCCTTCAGTGCTGCTGATTGATGAAGTGGATAAAGCCGACATTGAATTTCCAAATGATTTGTTGTTAGAGCTTGACCGTATGGAGTTTTATGTTTACGAAACGCAAGAAACTATTAAGGCCCAGCAACGCCCGCTGGTGATTATTACGTCTAACAACGAAAAAGAATTGCCCGATGCTTTTTTGCGTCGCTGTTTCTTTCACTATATTCGCTTCCCTGACCGCGACACCATGCAGCAGATAGTGGATGTGCATTTTCCTAACATTCAGCAAGAACTGGTTCAAAAAGCGTTAGAGGTTTTTTATGATTTACGAAATGTTGCTGGTTTAAAGAAAAAGCCCAGCACTTCAGAATTGGTGGATTGGATTAAGTTATTAATGTCTGATGAACTAGCGCGTGCTGAGCTATTAAATAAAGATGCGACTAACAGTGTACCGCCTTTTAGTGGCGCTTTGGTTAAAAATGAGCAGGATGCTGGTTTGTTAGAGCGCCTAAGTTTTATGCTGCGCCGCCAAAACCGATAAGCGATTGATAACCCATGCTGATTGATTTTTTTGAAGAAGTGAGAGCTGCCGGTGTGCCAGCAACGCCACGTGAGCTATTAGATTTGATTAAGGGGTTACAGGCTGGCTTAGCTTTTGCAGACCTTGATGATTTTTACCTTTTAGCGCGTACTTGTTTGGTAAAAGACGAAAAATACTATGACCGTTTTGACCTTGCCTTTTCAAGCTATTTTAAAGGCATTGGTAGCCTAGATGAGCTACTAGAAAAAGTCATTCCTGATGACTGGTTAAGGCAAACCTTTGAAAAGTTTTTAAGCGAAGAAGACCGCAAAAAAATCACAAGTTTAGGTAGCCTTGAAGCCTTGATGGAACAGTTTAAGCAGCGCCTAGAAGAACAGCAAAAACGCCATGCCGGTGGTAGCAAGTGGATTGGTACGGGCGGCACATCACCTTTTGGTCATGGTGGTTATCACCCAGAAGGCATTCGTGTTGGCGGGCAATCTAAAAACCGCAGCGCTGTTAAGGTTTGGGAAAAGCGCGAATTTAAAAATTTTGATGATTCTTTAAGCCTTGGCAACCGCAATATTCAAGTGGCATTAAAACGCTTACGCCAATTTGCCCGAACGGGTGCGGCTGAAGAACTAGATTTAGACGGCACAATTCGTGCAACGGCACGCAATGCTGGTTATTTAGATTTAAAAATGGTGCGCGAAAAACATAACTCAGTCAAAGTGTTGCTGTTGCTGGATGTGGGCGGTTCGATGGACGATCACATTGAAATGCTGGAAGAGTTATTTACCGCTTGTCGCACGGAATTTAAGCATTTAGAGCATTTTTACTTTCATAATTGTTTGTATGAATCGGTTTGGAAAGACAACAACCGCCGCTTTAACGAGCGCATTCCTACAATGGAGCTGCTGCATAAATACGGTACCGATTATAAAGTCATTTTTGTGGGTGATGCTGCTATGTCGCCCTATGAAATTGCTGTCGCAGGAGGCAGCGTTGAACACATGAATCAAGAAGCGGGGCAAGTGTGGTTAAAGCGCGTGCTGGATAACTGGAATAAAACCGTGTGGCTTAACCCAACGCCTGAAAAATACTGGGGCTATACGCATTCTATTGGCATGATTCATAAGCTGGTTGAGGGGAAAATGTTTCCGTTAACCCTTGAGGGCTTAGATGCAGCCATGAAAGAACTGGTTAAGTAATGCAGGTTTTAAAGCAATTACCCAAGAACCTTTTAGGGCGGGATTTTGTGGTGGGTGATGTGCATGGTTATTATGCCGAGCTAATGCAGGCTTTAGATAAGGTGAAGTTTGATTTTTGCCGTGATCGTTTGGTGGCGGTGGGTGATTTAATTGACCGTGGGCCTGATTCTTACCCGTGTTTACAGCTGGTTAACGAAAGCTGGTTTTTTTCTGTGCAGGGTAATCACGAGCGCTTAATGCAACTGAGTTTAGCGGGCGATGATTCTGCTACCCAAGTTTGGCAAAAGCACGGTGGCGGTTGGGCTTTGCTTTATAGCGAAGCTGAGTTGCACGATATGACCGCGTTGATGGAGGCTAAAATGCCTTTAGCCATTGAGTTAAGCTATGCTGAACAGCGCCTAGGTATTGTTCATGCTGAAGTGCCTGATGATGATTGGGCAGTTTTAAAAAATTGGCAAGGTGACATAACGCAAGCATTATTAGATGCAACTACGCTGATACGCAATCGCCTGCATAAAAAATTAGAGCACCCAGTTGCTAATATTAATGCTGTTGTTTGCGGTCATACCCTTGTTAAATACCCCACCCGTTTAGGCAATGTTCACTATTTAGAAACTGGCATCTGTGCGCCACAAATTCAAGGTTATTTAAGCCTAATGCAAGTAGAACAGTTGCTAAACACTGAAATTTAATTGGTTTACCATACTTGGGAAGTTAAAAATACTATGGTTAAAGTCCTTATTACCGGCGCAAAAGGGCAGGTAGGCACAGAATTAGTTAAGCTTGCACCAGCAGGTTTTACGGTGATTGGGTTGGGTTCAGATCAGCTTAATATTACCAATCAGCAGCAGGTTGCTGCTGCTGTTGCAGAATACCGCCCTAGTTTAATCATTAATGCTGCAGCTTATACAGCAGTGGATAAAGCGGAAAGTAATGCTGCACAAGCTTTTGCTGTGAATGAGCAGGGTGTGGCTTGGTTAGCAGAAGCAGCACAAGCCGCAGATATTCCACTCTTTCATATTTCAACCGATTATGTGTTTGACGGTAACGCAACGATTGCTTATCAAGAAACCGCTGCTGTTAATCCGCAGGGTGTTTATGGTGTCAGTAAGTTAGCAGGTGAACAGGTGTTGGCTAAAACACACAGTAAACACATTATTTTGCGTACTAGTTGGGTGTTTGGTGCTGAGGGTAGTAACTTTGTTAAAACAATGTTGCGATTAGGTAAAGAACGCGATGAATTAACGGTAGTTGCTGACCAGTACGGCTGTCCAACCAGTGCGGCTAGCATTGCCCAAGTGCTTTGGCAGCTAGCCAAAAACTACCAGCAGCAAGGTGATTTACCTTGGGGTATTTATAACTTTAGCAATTCGCCTAGGGGTACTTGGCATGATTTTGCTGTAGAAATTTTTAAGCAGGGCCTTGCGTTAAACCTAATCAGTAAACTTCCTGAAGTAAAAAGCATTACCACAGCCGACTACCCAACACCGGCTAAAAGGCCTGCTTGGTCGGTGCTGGATTGTACTAAAATTGAAACCCTGCTGGGTTATGGCGTACCTTGCTGGAAAAGTGAATTAGTTCAAGTTCTAAAAGACCAACAATAAATAGCGACATTAATAACACACCCATCAAACGTTTCGCTTGTGATAAAGTTGCCGCCTATTCTTATCAGTGTTTGGATGTTTTCATGAAAATAGCTGTTGCCGGTACAGGTTATGTAGGGCTTTCTAACGCGCTGCTGTTGGCTCAGAATAATGCAGTCATTGCGGTAGATATCTTGCCAGAAAAGGTAGCGTTGCTAAATGCTGGGCAATCACCGATTGAAGATGTTGAAATTCAAGCCTTTTTAAGGGGTGGCACATTAAACTTTACAGCCACTTTAGACGCGGCAACGGCCTACACCCATGCGGATTTTGTGATTATTGCTACGCCGACTGATTATGATCCACAAACGAATTTTTTTAATACCCAAAGTGTTGAAACCGTTATTCAGTCGGTAATGGCGGTTAATCCTAATGCAGTGATGGTGATTAAATCGACCGTGCCGGTAGGTTATACAAAAGAAGCAAAACAGCGTTTTAATACCCAAAACCTAATTTTCTCACCTGAATTTTTACGTGAAGGGAAGGCACTTTACGACAACTTATACCCGTCGCGCATTATTGTGGGTGAACGTTCTGCCAGAGCCGAACAGTTTGCCCAATTACTGTTGCAAGGTGCGATTAAAAAAGATGTGCCGCTGCTGTTTACAGAAAGCACCGAAGCCGAAGCGGTTAAGTTGTTTTCTAATACCTATTTAGCGATGCGCGTTGCTTATTTTAATGAATTAGACAGCTATGCCGAAGCCAGTGGTTTAGACAGTCGCCAAATTATTGAGGGCGTAGGGTTAGATCCGCGTATTGGCAATCATTATAACAACCCATCTTTTGGTTACGGTGGTTATTGCCTGCCTAAAGACACCAAACAGTTATTAGCTAATTATCAACAAGTACCTAATAACATTATTGCCGCCATTGTTGATGCTAATCGTACGCGTAAAGATTTTATTGCTAATGCGGTGTTAGAGCGTAACCCCAAGGTGGTAGGTGTTTATCGCTTAATTATGAAAGCAGGTTCAGATAACTTTAGAGCCAGTGCTATGCAGGGGGTAATGAAACGCATTAAAGCCAAAGGCATTGAAGTGATTGTTTATGAACCAGTGCTTGAAGTAACCGAGTTTTTTGGGTCGCGGGTTATTAGTGATTTAGCATTGTTTAAGAAAGAATCAGAAATCATACTGACTAACCGCCTTACTTCAGAATTAGACGATGTTATTGACAAAATTTATACTAGAGATTTATTTGGCGGCGATTAAAAGGTAAGTATTTTAAATTAGGGCAGTATAAAAATGATAATGATTGATTCTAACATTAAAAAACATTTTTTTAGTTTTTTATTTTATTTTATTTTTTTTATTTTTGTATCATTTTTCTTTGTTGGGAGAATTTATAGTTACGCAGGTAGTATTATTTTAGCTTTTTCACTTTTTCACTTTGCCTATTTATTATTATGCAATACTAAACGTAGGGTCATTAAAAACAATATTTTTGATCCGTTTTTTGTTTTTTTGTTTGGTTATGGATTAATAGCTGTATTTTCTGAGTTATATGCTGGTTCAGAACTGTCAGATTTTGAGTTGCATTTCAAGGTTCTATTGGCTTGCTTTATTCCATTAGCCTGTATAAATTTACCAATAAGATTTAATAATGTTTTTTTTATTGCTTCAAGCATAATGATTTTAACTTCCTTATCAATTGCTCTTTGGCAGCATGAAGTAAAAGATATTGATCGTGTCTCAGTTAAAGGTGCTAATGCTTTTGCAGATATAGTTTCCTTTTTTGGAGTAATGTCTTTAGCAGCTATCTGGCTTGTTTTTAATAAAAAATCTAAAATTATTTACAGTAAATCAGTTAAATATTTAATTTTTATTATACCGATAGTGCTTTTTATTTCTTCTATGTATGTTACCGTTCTTGCTGCAAATAGAGGAAGTTGGATATCAATTCCACTTATACTGATAGTTCTTTCTTTAGTGTTTTTTGGTTTTAATATAAAAAAATCTATTTTGTCTTTATTTGCTTTATTTGCCTTGATTTTTTTATCTTATAGTGTTTCCGACACAATAAATTTAAGGGTGAGTCAAGCATTAAATGAAATTAAGTTGTATTCTGTAGGTGAAGGTTCTGGGACTAGTACTGGTCTTCGGTTTGAAATGTGGAAGTTTGGTATTGATTCTGTTGCAGATGATTTAGTATTAGGTTTGGGTGTGAAGGGTGAAAGAGAAGCAAAAAACAATGTATCAGATGAATATAATCCTAATATAAAAACATTTTCACATTTACATAATGAGTTCATAAATATTTTAGTTTTTAATGGTATTTTTGCTCTTTTGTTTTATTTGTTGTGGCTGGGTTATCTTGCTCATTTTTTCATACGATCTTTCTATTTGATTAAAAGCCCACTGGCGCTTGCTGGTTTTTTAGGTGTTATCCATTACTTTTTTGTTTCATTAGTTAATGTTAAGTTGTCCTATAATGTTGGAGTTTATGCTTTTATTATTGTTTTTTCTTTTATTTATGGGATGGTTCGTAATGAGTTGAATGCTTATATTGATAGGAGTTGTTAAATGTCGATAAACAGAAAGAAAACTATTTGTATTTTAAGGAATCGCTGGCATTTTGGTGCGCAGATTTTAACTATACCAGCACTGTTTTATATAAAAAAAAATAGTGCTATCAAAAATCCTATAGAAATTAGCATTATTTCAAAGCAAGATACTAATTGGTTTTATAGTCAATTTAATTGGATTGATAATTTTTTTATCCAAGGTGGCTTTTTTTCTGATTTAAAACTGATTTATAAATCAGAAAAATTAGTTTCTTTTCAACCGTCAAGCTATCGCTACTTATTTTTAAGTTTGCTAGCAAGAATAGATGAAAATTTTGGTTTTTCAAAAAAACGCTTTTTAAACCGTTTGTGGAAGAAATCAATAGAATTCAATCCATCTGTTTATCGTGGGTTACACTATCTACAATTAGCATCAGTTGAGGATGGTATTGATAATACTGAGTTAATGAATCATTTAAGATTACCCTTTATTGAAGTTGCATCAACTTCTGATTTAATAATAAATTTTTGTAATCAAGACGATACATTGAATGTTTGTATAATGCCAGGTGGTGGTGCGGGTGAATTTAAAAAATGGGGTGTAAAAAACTTTTTTGAATCAGCAAAGCTATTAGCCTTTAGTAAGAATAAGTCTGTCGTTTTACATTGGCTTGTTGGACCTGATGAAATTGAAGAGAAAAAAGCCATTGACTTGCTTGTTAATAATTCAACTTTAATTAATGAAAAACTGTCAGTTACTTCATTTCTGTATACTGATTTAAAGATTAAAGACATTGCTGCTTTAGTATCACAGGTTGATATTACAATTGCTAATGACTGTGGCCCTGCTCATATTGCACAATGTATGCAACAGGGTTTTATTGGTATATTCGATCAAACAAAACCAGAATGGTTCTTGGTACATACGGCTTCTAAATGTGTAGTGCCTAATAAAGAAAATTCAGATGAGAAATACCCAATTCTTAGTATTTCACCTACAGAAGTGAATAAAGCTATTTTAAGTATTATTTAATTTAAAAGGTCATTTATGCGTATTGGTCATGTGAATTTAGCTTCTGGTTACAGAGGTGGTGAGCGACAAACGGAACTGCTTATAAAATTACTTGCAGAACAGAATACAAATACTTTAGAGCAATGGGTTTTTTGTCGTAGTGAAAAGCTTAAAAAAAAATTAGCAGGTATTCCGAATATTTATTTAATTCATACGCCTAACCAACTTTTGTGTCATTTCAAAGCACCTAAACTTGATATTGTTCATGCTCATGATGCCAAAGGTGTTCATTGGGCTTTTATACATAAGCTATTACTGTCAACGCCTTACCTTTTGACGCGTCGAGTTCCACAAACCATAAATGCAACGGGTATGAAAAAGCTTTTTTACGGACAGGCCAGTCAAATTGCTTGTATCTCTAATGCTATTAAAAATGGTATTGATAGCGCAGGATTCAAAAATACACAACTTATTCCTAGTTCACGGGCTAACTTTATTGTAAATAAAAAAATAGTAGAGAGTTTAAAGACTAGCCAGCAAGGTAAAATTATTATTGGGCAGGTAGGTGCGCTGGTTGATAAACATAAAGGGCAATCTGTTTTAATTGAGGCTGCTCGTATTATAAACAAAAAATACTCTAATATTGAGTTTCATTTTTTTGGTTCGGGTAGCGATGAACAATATTTAAAAGATTTAGCAAAAGGCATTGATAGTATTAAATTTCAAGGTTTTAAAGAGGATATAGCTAATTATATTGCAAGCTTTGATATTTTTGCTTTTCCTTCATTTAATGAGGGCTTAGGCTCTGTTTTACTTGATGTGATGGATCTTGAGATTCCCATCGTTGCGAGTAACGTTGATGGTATTCCAGACCTTATAAAGCACAAAGAAACAGGTTTGCTTGTAGACGCTGGAAAACCAGACCAGTTAGCTAATGCATTAGAACAGATTATTGATGCCATAGAAGGTGATACAAGGAATATTGACTTACCTAAATTAATTGCTAATGCAAAAGTATTTTCAGATTCTTATGATCCGGCACTCATGGCAAAAGCTTATTTCTCTCTTTATAATAAAATTTTGAACGATTAGTTTTTTATAGACTTTAGTTTAGGTAGTGAATTTTGCAAAAAATCTTAGTGGTAGGCCCTTCTTGGGTGGGCGATATGGTGATGGCACAAAGCTTATTTAAGCTACTGCGCTCTCGTTTTCCTGCCTGTGAAATTCATGTGTTAGCTTCAGGTTGGTCTGAGCCTATCTTGGCACGTATGCCAGAGGTGACTAAAACATTGGTTTTACCTTTTGGTCATGGACAATTTGGTTTGGCGGGGCGCTGGAAGTTAGGCCGCAGTTTGATGAATGAAGGCTTCACCCAAGCCATTATTTTACCGCGTTCGTGGAAGTCTGCCTTAGTCCCTTTTGCTGCAAAAATTCCTTTGCGAACAGGTTTTTTAGGTGAGCAGCGCTACGGCTTATTAAATGATCGGCGCATTTTAGATAAAAAACTGCTAGACCAAACAGTCAAGCGTTATACCGTTTTAGGTTTGGCTACCAATACAGACTTTACACCAGAAACGATTAGCTTTCCTAAGTTAGAGGTTGATCTGGTACACCAAAAAGTATTGTTTAAAAGCTTAGGATTAAGTGATAAACCTGCGATTGCTTTAATGCCCGGTGCAGAATATGGCCCTGCTAAACAATGGCCGTTGGCTTATTTTCGTGAATTGGCAGAAAAATTGGTTGCTGCGGGTAAACAAGTTTGGATTTTGGGTGGGGCAAAAGATGCAGCAGCGGGCGCTGAAATCTCAGCAGCCGGTTTAGCTGAACTGCATAACCTGTGTGGTAAAACTCAGTTAGCAGATGTGGTCGATTTATTAGCCGCAGCAGAAGCTGCTGTTACCAATGATTCCGGTTTAATGCACGTTGCAGCAGCGGTTGGTACAAAAGTTCATGCTATTTATGGCTCTTCTTCACCGGCTTATACCCCACCCTTAACAGCTAATAATAAAATTCATTATTTGCAATTAGACTGCTCACCTTGTTTTAAGCGTACCTGTCCACTAGGTCATACAAACTGTTTACAAAAAATTTCACCGGCTCAGGTTTTAAATTTTTTGCATTGATGCTTAAATTTTAAGGGAAGTTTTTATCTTATTAGGGTTTTTTAATTCATGAAAAGTTTTAGTAATCGTTTCAGTTTTTTAGCTTGGTTGATTTTAATCAATGTTGTGATTTTTAGCCTTATTGGGTTAAGGTACTTTCATTGGATGCCTTGGCCAGAAAGCACTTTAGGTTGGAGCTATTTTTTTACTACTCTGCCATCACATTATTGGCTATTGTCGTTGTTAATTTTTTTACCTTTATTGGTTATTGCTTTATTACCGCTACCTCGGTTGCTTTTAATTGTTTCTGCCATTGTTTTGTCATTATCGTCTACTTTGCTACTTGTTGATACTTTTGTCTTCGATCAATACAGATTTCATATTAGTTATTTTGTTATTGATTTAATGTTAAGTGATACCGATGGCCAAGTTATTTCTTTTTCATGGGATATGTGGGCTTTATTATTAGCTGGTTTACTGATCTGTTTTTTTGTTGCTGTTCTTGTTTGTTTAGCGATTATTCGTTTTCTTGTGGGTCGCAAAAGTAGGTATTTACATCTAGTGTTTCTAACCCTTTTACTGGCAAGTCATTTTTTACATGCCTTGTCGGATGCTAACAGTATTCATGATGTTACAAGCCAAGCACGCTTTTATCCCTTAATGCATGCAACAACGGCTCAGCGTTTTATGCTTAAGTATGATTTGGTCGACAAAGAAAAACTTAAAAACTCTAGGGTTAATTTAACAACTAATACGGGTGATTTAATTTATCCAAAATCCATGTTGCAGTGTGAAAAATTAGAGCAACCTAAAAACATACTGGTTGTTGTGATTGATTCTTGGCGAGCAGATGCAATCTCTAAAGAAATAACACCGAATATTTTTAATCTGGCACAAAAAAATGCTATTACTTTTAATAAACATTTTAGTGGTAGCAATAGTACGCGCGGCGGTATCTTTTCACTTTTTTATGGTGTGCCACCAACCTACTGGCATTCTTTCTTAAATAATGGCATCCCAAGTCCGCTTATTACTGAGTTGCAAAACCAACGTTATGATATGGGTGTATTTGCTAGCGCCCAACTTAGAAAACCAGAATTTGATCGTACTGTTTTTGCAAGTATCAATAATTTAAGGGCTGAATCACAAGGGGGTTCTCCTTCTGAGCGAGATATTAATTTAACCGATGATTGGTTAGCTTGGTTGGCAGAACAGCAAACGAATAATGTTGCAGATCCTTTTTTTGGATTCTTATTTTATGATGCACCGCATGGCTATGATTATCCAGCTAACTACCCAGAGGTTTTTCAACCGGTATGGGAAAAGGTTAATTACTTTCAGTTAAACTCAGATTTTGAACCAACGCCTTTTGTTAATCGCTACCTAAACTCTGTACATTTTGTTGATTCTCAAATTGAGCGGGTGATTAAAGATTTAAAACTAAAAGGGTTGCTGGATAATACTTTGGTGGTTATCACGGGTGATCATGGTCAAGAGTTTAATGATTTGAATATGAATTACTGGGGGCATAATAGTAATTTTTCTACTTGGCAGCTAGGTGTTCCTTTTATCTTGTACGATTCAAATTTTAGTAAAGAAAGTGTGGATGCTACAACAACCCATTATGATGTTATTCCAACGCTTTTTGAAAATTATTTGGGCTGTACTAATTCATTAAGTGATTATAGTGTTGGTAGGGATATTTTGAATTTTGATAAAGAAAGTGAAAAGCCCTGGTTTATTGCTGCTAGTTATTCAGATTATGCCTTTATAAGTGATAATCGTATTGTAACGGTTGATGATTTTGGCCGCTCTATCGTTCGTGATAATAATTATCAACCTTTGGCTAAAGAGGGCTTTCCTTCTTGGGTTTTGCAAGCGATGAAAGCGCTTTCTTTTTATTTTAAAGATGAAGAATAGTGCTAAAAAATGAACTGAAACTAATGATTGTTTCAAGGGGGGATATGGGTAATCTAATACGAATACCTTTACGGATACTGATTTTTTCGATAAGTGTATTTACAGTGCTGCGTTTGATTTTCTGGTGTATTTATCCAGACTATTTTGTTTCGCTTTCTTTGGCTGATGTTGTTACTGCCTTTTTAGTTGGGTTGCGTTTTGATTCAGCCATTACAGTTGTTGCTGTTGGATTATTTTCTTTGTTATTAATTTTGCCTTTTAACTTTAAAATGCGGGCGATTAGTGTACAAGTGCTCTTATGGTTGAGCTTTGCTTTTTTGGTCGTTTTGTGGGCTATTAATTTAGGCGATATGCTTTATTTTGGTGAGGTTTATCGCCATGCCGGTCGAGAGCTATTATTGCTAACCCAAGATTTGGGTATGCTGGTTGATTTAGCATTAACTTCTCGCTTACTGGTTTTTTTGCTGGCATTGCCGAGTATTTTATTGCTGGCTTGGTTGTGGCAAAAGTGGGTGGTTGTGCCCTCTATGACTAAATTAAATGGTGGTTTCCCAATTCGTGCGCTGGGTAGTGTGCTGGCTTTAGTCTTGTTGGTTTTTTCTGCAAGAGGCGGCTTACTTAGCGGTAAACCATTAAGCCTTGTTGATGCTCATGCAGCAGGCAATGAACAGCAGGCGGCACTGGCATTAAATGGTGCTTTTGCGGTGATTCATGGTTTGCGTCGTGCTTTGAATGATGAGCATACATCCTTAGATTTTTTTTCGCCCAATGCATTGGCAGAAAACACCCTAAAATATGCAGCGGCTCAAGATCCTTTTTTGCAGCGCTTTGGTGCTTTGGCTACACCTAGGATAAAAACGGATAAAAATGTTGTGGTTATTTTGTTAGAAAGCTGGAGCACTGAGTATATTGATGGGCTTTCTGGTGGTGATTATGGTGTAACACCGAATATGGATAAGCTGATAAATCAGTCGCGTGTTTGGGAAAATGCTTATGCAGCGGGTCAAAGAAGCATTGAAGGTATTCAAGCCGTGTTAACGTCTGTGCCATTATTAGAAAGTCAGCCTGTTGTAGGTTGGGGTTTAGAGCAGAATCGAATGACTCGCCTTGCGTCGTTATTGGGAGAACGAGGCTACGAGAGTGTAATGATGCAGTCTTCTAACCGACGCTCTTTTCATATGGATGGCATTGCTGCGGCGATGGGGTTTGATGAATATTTTGGTAAAGAAGATCTACCACTTAGGCTTGAGTACCCTGTAAAAGTACCTGCGTTTGGGTGGGATTATGAAGTGTTAATGCATTTAGCTGATTACCTTGACAACACCCCTGAACAAAAACCTTTTTTTGCGTTTCTTTTTACGGGGACAACGCACGAGCCTTTTCCTGATCCGGGTGCAAAATTTCACCGTTATGAGCACGGTAAAGACACTAAGTCAGCCTATTTAAACACTTTATTTTATAGTGACTGGGCTTTAGGCGAATTTATGAATCATGCGTCTAAGCAAGATTGGTATGAAAATACCGTTTTTGTTTTTGTAGCTGACCATGTGCTGCGTGCTTCTGCAACTGAATTAGACACGTCATTTCGTATACCTTTGCTGATTTACACACCCGATCAGTCGTTACCACCTAGCCGAGAGGTGGCTTATGCTTCTCAGTATGATGTGCTGCCAACCTTGGTTGATTTATTAGGTATCACTCAGCCGGTGGCTAGTTTTGGTCGGTCACTACTTAAACCTGATAGCGATAGCAGGGATGGCGTGGTTGTTCAACGTGGTAATATGACCGGTTGGCTATCGCCAAAGGGTTGGTTTAGTTTTAATCGTGATTCTGAGCAAAGCGCGGGTGGTGATTATTTACAAGCCGAGTTACGACAATCAATGACTAACTGGCTAAAGTGGCGTTTACAATTGGCAGATCAACGTTTATTGAAAAATGAATGGCTTCCTAATGCATTGGAAAAGCCATTAGATTTAGTTAATCAGAACAAGTAAGTTAGGTCATTATTTTTTCCTAGGAAGTCTCTAGGTCATTTAGTTTTTTTGAGGTTTTTTATGTCTTTGATACCTAAGTTAGGGTCTGGTTTTCGTTTTTTGCGTAGCGAAAGGGTTGCATCGTTAAATTTAGAAGTGCAAGAGTACGAACACATTCAAACCGGCGCTAAGCATTTTCATTTGGCAGCAGAGCAGGAAGAGAAGGTGTTTTTGGTAGCGTTTCGTACCATGCCGCAAGACTCTAGCGGTGTGGCGCATATTTTAGAGCACACGGCTTTATGTGGTAGCGAGCATTTTCCGGTACGTGACCCGTTTTTTATGATGACGCGTCGTTCGTTAAATACCTTTATGAATGCTTTTACTAGCAGCGATTGGACGGCTTACCCCTTTGCCAGTTTGAACCAAAAAGATTTTGATAACCTGTTGGATGTGTATTTAGATGCAGCGTTTTTCTCACGTTTAGACCCGATGGATTTTGCCCAAGAAGGTCATAGGGTTGAATTTTCTGAGCCGAATAACCCTGAATCTGATTTGGTTTATAAGGGTGTGGTATTTAATGAAATGAAAGGGGCGATGAGTTCGCCTACTTCGACTTTATGGCAAACTTTTACCAAGTATTTATTTCCTGAAACCACTTATCACCATAATTCAGGTGGTGAGCCAGCTTCAATTCCTGACTTAACCTACGAGCAGTTGCGTGAATTTTATGCCAGTCATTATCACCCCAGCAATGCGGTGTTTATGACCTTTGGTGATTTAGACGTTGCCGATTTGCAAACTAAAATCCATGAACAGGCATTAAAGGGTTTTGAGCGCAGCGATCTTGAGTTGAGTGTGCCGGATGAAAAGCGTTATTTTTCGCCCGTGCGTGTGGAAGAAGCTTATGCGTTAGACCAAGAAGACTTGTCTAAACAAACTCATCATGTGGTGGGTTGGTTATTGCCGCGTTCGATAGATATTGATGCGTTAATGAAGGCGCATTTGTTAGAGCGGGTGTTGTTGGATAATTCTAGCTCGCCCTTAATGGCGGCTTTGGAATCCAGCAGTTTAGGCAGTGGCCCGTCGCCCTTGTGTGGTTTAGAAGATTCTAACCGTGAAATGAGTTTTGTGTGTGGTTTGGAAGGCAGTGAGCCAGAAGATGCCGAAGCAGTTGAGCAGTTGATTTTAGATACTTTGCAGAAAGTTGTTGATGAAGGCGTTGACCCGCGTAGCGTAGCGGCGCAGTTGCACCAGTTGGAATTAAACCAGCGTGAAATTACTGGCGATGGTATGCCGTTTGGTTTGCAGTTAATTTTGGCCGGTATGTCAGCAGCGATTCACCGTGGCGACCCAGTTTCGGTATTAAATATAGACCCTGCCTTAGCAAAGTTGCGTGAAGCGGTGAAAGATGCGGACTTTATTCCTAATTTAATTCGTGAATGGTTGTTAGATAACCCACACCGTGTACGACTAACTTTGCGCCCCGATAATACTTTAACGGCTAAAAAAGATGCAGCAGAAGCAGCACGTTTAGCGGTAATGAAAGCCGAGCTAACAGCGGAACAAAAGCAGGCAATTGTTGAGCAGGCCAAAGCTTTAGAAGCCCGTCAGCAGCAGGTCGATGACGATAGTTTGTTACCTAAAGTAACCCTGCAAGATGTGCCGTTAGAAATGAATTTACCTACGGCTGAAACGGTGGCGGTGGGTGATTTAACCGGCCAGTGGTTTACGGCGGGTACTAATGGCTTGGTGTATTTGCAGGCGGTGTTAGATTTACCGCAATTAACTGAAGCGGAACAGCAATTAATGCCTTTGTTTACCCATTGTATGACGGAACTGGGTTGTGCTGAGCGGGATTACCGTGAAAATCAGGCGTTACAAAGTGAAGTGTCGGGTGGTTTAAGTGCGTCTTTTACAGTGCGTGGTGCTAAAGAAGATGAACAGCAGGTTAGCGGCTACTTGGTGTTATCGGGTAAAGCTTTGGCGGTTAATCAGCAAGCGCTGCAAGCTTTAATGGCGGAAACCCTTGAAAAAGCCCGTTTTGATGAATTACCTAGAATTGCAGAAATTGTTGCCCAGCGTAGTGCGCGTTTAGCTAATTCCATTACGGGGCGTGGCCATGCTTTAGCCATGCAAGCTGCTGCTGCAAAATTTAGCCCTGTGGCTAATTTTACTCAGCAAACTTCGGGCTTGGTGGCGATTCAATCCGCTAAAGCGCTTGCTCAGCAGGTTAAAGCTGAAGGCGATAAAACCGAAGCCAGTAAACTGTTAGAAGCGTTATCGGCAAGTTTAGTGGCTTTGCATAACAAAATTAAGCAAGCGCCTAGGCAGTTTTTGTTAGTGGCAGAAGCTGACCATCAGCAAGCTATGTTGGATGCTTTACAAAATAATTGGGCAAGTTTGCCAGTAGCAGCAGAGTGGCAAGGTTTGCAGTTACCTAAAACCCGTGAGCCAGTAAAACAGTTATGGCTAACCAGTACTCAGGTTAACTTTTGTGCCTTAGCTTTCCCCACGGTTCCAGGCGGCCATGCTGATGCAGCAGCTTTAACCGTGTTGGGTGATTATTTGCGTAATGGCTTTTTACACCGTGCGATTCGTGAACAGGGCGGTGCTTATGGCGCAGGTGCTGGGCAGGATAATGGCGATGCAGTGTTTCGTTTCTTTTCTTACCGTGATCCTAGAGTAGAAGGCACGCTTGCTGATTTTTATGCTTCTTTAACTTGGTTGCAAGAACAGCCGGTTGACCAGCAAAAGTTGGAGGAAGCAGTTTTAGGTGTGGTGGCTTCAATCGATAAACCTGGTTCACCGGCAGGTGAGGCAAGGTCTACCTTCTTCTCTAGCTTGTTTGGCCGCACACCCGAAAGCCGCAAAGCCTTCCGAGCCAGTATTTTAGCCGTAACAGGGGAAGATTTACTACGAGTTGCCGCTGCTTACCTAAAGCCAGAGCTAGCCAGTGTGGCCGTGGTAACCAACGCCAAAACA
This sequence comes from Marinospirillum sp., assembly GCF_035271045.1. Taxonomy (GTDB): domain Bacteria; phylum Pseudomonadota; class Gammaproteobacteria; order Pseudomonadales; family Halomonadaceae; genus Marinospirillum. The sequence goes on from NZ_DATESC010000001.1 coordinate 134,963, forward strand.
GCAGAAAGCTTAGATGCAAGTTATGAACGGATAGCGGTGTAGTTAGGCGAATATTCTTAGGTAGCATGAGTTTTTCAGATCGCTGCAAGCACCTCTGACCGCCAAGGATGGCGGAATGGTGGAGCCGCTGGATCTACTTTAATTTTTTAGTCTTAGTCGCCCCAGCGACCAGGGGAATAGGAAAACACCGGCAAAGAAAGCTTCCAACGAATAGCCGCAAGACGTAAAGCAAGACCAAAGCTAAAAGAAGCCAAAGTATTAATATCATCCGATATACCGATTGATTTTAAGTACAAATACAAACAAGCCACAACCAAAGACACGCTGGCGTAAAGCTCATGGCGCAGCACTTGCGGTGTACGATTACACATAATATCGCGTAAAATACCACCAAAAATTCCCGTAGTAATTCCAGCCATAATAATCACCGGCGTTTCGTAACCAAGCCTTAAAGCAACATTACAACCAATAATTGTAAACGCCACTAAACCCATCGCATCTAAAATTAAAAAAACCTGATGGAGCTTTTGCATAAAACGCGCAACCAGCATGGTCGCAAGGCCTGAGCCAATGGTTAGGTAAATATAAGGTGGGTGTTGTGTCCAAGTAACAGGGTAATTGCCCAACAACATATCACGCACAGTACCGCCACCTAAGGCAGTAATAAACGCAATTAAGGCAACACCAAAAAGATCCATATTACGTCGCCCAGCGGCTAGCGCACCAGACATGGCTTCGGCAGTAATGGCAATAAGATAGATATAGGTAAGCACGCAGGACTCCTGCTGACAGTAATGCCTCTCCCTCTGTCCTGTGTACCTGAGAGTTTACGCAGCAATTTGCTGCTTGCCCCTTCGGTGGATTGCCTAAAGCAATCGCTCTCCAGTTGGCTAATTTAAGTGAGTTCGCAGTACATGTGCCTGAGCGTTTCTGGGAGTTTGCGCCTTCGGCGGAGCAGAGTGAAACTTTGCCCTCTCTCCTGCGAGCAAGCATTATACGGCGTTAAGTATGGAAGTGACAACTGGATTAAGCATTTTACCTTAATGCATTAAAGTATGTAGTTACGCTAATCAAACCCTGCCGCTTTGAAGATTGCTTTGCCTTTAGAGCCATTAATGTAGCGCCATAAGTCTTTTACGTCGTTTCTATTGCCACCTTGCTTAGTTAAAGCAATGCCGTGAACGATAACGCCGTGGTGGTCGCTGTTAATTTTTAGCACGTCACGGCGTTGTTCGATGCCTGCTTGTACTAGACGATTCCAAGGCAAAAAGCCTAGTGGAATTTCGTTAGTATCAATTAATGCATAAAGGTCTTGAAACACGGTTATGCTTTTTAAACGTTTTTGTACTTGCGTTTTTATATTATTACGCTCTAAGACTTCTAAAGCCGCGCGGTGATAAACGCTATCCTCTGGCATTAAGCCAATTGCGCCAGTTTGAAGTGTTACAACGCTGGTACTACGTACTGTTTCTCTGGGCGCCCATAAGCCTAAACGCCCTAAAGCCAGCACTTGTATTTCGCTAATAGTATTTTTGCGTTGCAGACTTTGTAGGTAATCCATTTCGTTACTAACGATTAAATCAAAGACATAACCATCACTAATTAGGTTGGTGTGGTCTGTGTCCTTACCTTGATGAATTCGAAACGTACTTGCTTGCTGTAATTGATAGCTATCAAGTATTTGCCCCAACACCCAATAAAGGTCTGGGGCAACGTGAATTCGAATGAGGTTAGGGTCGTCCTCTTTTCTACGGCTTTGTTTACTGTCGGGTACATAACCTTGAAAGTTAAACTGACTCATCGGCAAATCTGATTCGTTAGACGCATTTGCCCAAACTAAGGGGGGTAGCAGCAGCGTTACAAATAAAAAGATAACCCAACTATTAATAAACAAACTATTAATAAAAGAGTGGCTCATTTTTTGTGAAGTGATAAATCCATTAATCATTGTATTATTCTAAGGTCTGTTGTGGGTATTGGGTAGGCTAATGCTAGTAATCTTACCGATTGAAGTACGCTTTGCCTATCGCTCTTTTGTTGCTTGGCTGTTAATCTGCTTACCTTTTAACGCACAAATGTAAAACGGATTGTTAAGACACGCGATGATAACTCCTAAGCCACTGCCACTCAGTAAATTGTATAAAGCTTGCCGCGTTAGCGATTTTAGTTTTGAAGACACCCAAGTTATCCCACCCTTAGACACGTTTATCGGCCAAGCGCGTGCAGAAGAAGCATTACGTTTTGGTACAGCAATTAACCATAAAGGTTACAGTATTTTTGCGGTGGGGCATGACGGGTTAGGTAAACGCACGATGGTGCGGCGCTTTTTAGAGCAACGGTCGGCAAAAATGCCAGCACCTTCTGATTGGCTGTATTTACATGATTTTGTAAACCCACGTAAGCCTTGGGCTGTTCGCTTGCCTTGTGGTTTAGGGCAGGTTTTTAAGACCGATTTACAAGCTTTTATTTTAGATTTAAAACAAGCCATTCCAGCGGCTTTTGATAACGAAGGTTTTTTTGAACGCGCTGAAAAAATTAAAGATACGTCAGCTGAATTGCAATCACAGGCATTAAAAGCTTTAGCCGTAGAAGCTGAACCGCTGCATTTAAAACTCGTTTTGCAATCACCAGGCGGTTATATGTTTGTGCCTGCCGATGAAAACGGCCAGCCTATGGATGCCGATGTTTTTGCTAATTTAGATGAGGCGCTGCGCCGTATTTTTCGTGAAGCCATTGAAACGATGGAAAAAAAGCTGCGCTTGGTGTTGCGCCAGTTAGGTCAGCTAGAAAAGCAAAGCCGTTTAGAGCAACAGGCATTAAATGAAGAAGTGACTAATGATGCGATGGGTGATGGCTTAGAAGCATTGCAAGAGAAATACGCTGAGTTCCCTAGAATTGCTGGCTACTTAACCGCTTTACACAAAGATTTATTAGACAACTTAGCCATTTTTTTAGACTTGGATGAAGATGAAGAAGATGCGGTTGCCAGTGTGTCGCCAGATAAACGCATTCCTACCCGTTATCAGGTGAATTTGGTGATTAGCCATACGGCCAGTGACCATGCGCCGGTGATTGAAGAAGCTTTGCCAACGCACAATAATCTGGTTGGACACATTGAAAATGTGACTTATCAAGGTACGGTAGCAACCGATTTTTCGTTAATTCGCCCCGGTGCTTTACACCGTGCTAATGGTGGTTTTTTATTATTAAATGCCGAGCGTATTTTAAGCCAACCCTATGCTTGGGATGGTTTAAAGCTGGCGCTGCGTACTGGTTGTTTACGCATTGATACGCTAGAACGCCAATTGTCGGTGTCGGGTAGTGTTTCCTTAGAACCAGAACCGATCCCGTTAAATTGTACCGTTGCTTTATTGGGCGATTATAATGTTTTAAACGCGCTGCAAGACCAAGATCCTGAATTTATGGAGCTGTTTAAAGTTGTGGCCGAGTTTGAAACAGAAATGCCGCGCAGTGTTCCCAATCAGCGTTTATACACACGCCTTATTGCCAGCATGGTAGCAAGTGAAAACTTATTGCCGGTGAGTAAGCAAGGCGTGATGCGAATCATTGAAGAAGCCTCGCGGATGGCGGAGCATCAAGGCAAAATTTCTTTAAATGCGGCTGAGTTAAGCCATTTATTGCGTGAAGCCGATTACCTTGCCACTTGTGAAATGAAGCAGCGCATTGAAGTAGAAGACGTGCGTAAAGCGTTACAAGCACGCCGCCGCCGTGGGGGTAGTTACCCTGAGCAGATGCTAGAGTCGATTACCCAAGACTTTATTATGATTAGCAGCAGCGGTGAGCGCATTGGTCAGGTGAATGGTTTAACCGTTGTAGGCGGGCATGATTTTTATCACGGTCAGCCATCGCGGATTACTGCCCGTGTACATTATGGCAATGGTGATGTGCTGGACATTGAACGCAGCGTGCATTTAGGCGGTTCACTGCATTCTAAAGGCGTGATGATTTTAACCGGCTTTTTATGCGGCTTATTTGGTGCTGAAGACACTTTACCTTTAGATGCTAGTTTGGTATTTGAGCAATCTTATGCCGGTGTGGACGGTGATTCGGCTTCTTTGGCTGAGTTGGTGTGCTTGCTGTCGGCAATGGCTGAATTGCCAGTTAAGCAAAGCCTTGCCATGACTGGTTCGATTAACCAGTTGGGCGAAGTGCAACCGATTGGCGGCGTTAATGAAAAAATTGAAGGCTTTTTTGAAGTCTGCCAAGCGCGTGGTTTAACCGGCAAGCAAGGTGTGATTATTCCGCAGCAGAATGTGATGCAACTAATGCTGCGCGAAGAAGTCTTGGAAGCCGTTAAGCAAAAGCAGTTTCACATTTGGGCGGTGAGCCAAGTGGAAGAAGCCGTGCAACTGTTGCTGGGTTTGCCGGCTAAAAAAGTTTATGAAAAAATAGCCGAACGCTTAGACCGTCTACGTGATAAAGACGATGACGACGATGATGAAGACGAAGACGATGATTCTAAAGAGCGCCCTAAAAAAAGCCTGAAAAAAGCCATTAAAAGTGAGCCAGTAAAAAATGATTGATACCAAGTTATTACGCACCGAATTAGATAGCGTTGCAGCCAGTCTAGCCAAACGTGGTTTTGTATTAGATAAAGCGGTCTTTATTGCCTTAGAAGAGCAACGTAAAACGTTACAAATACAAACCGAAGCCTTGCAAGCTCAGCGCAACGCCAGCGCCAAAAGCATTGGTAAAGCTAAAGCATCGGGTGCAGATATTCAGCCCTTGTTAGATGAAGTAGCCAGCTTAGGCGATCAATTAGATACTGCTAAAAATCAGCTCAACGAAGTACAAACGCGTTATCAAGACTTGTTGGCTACGTTGCCTAATTTGCCGCATGAATCGGTACCTGTGGGTAAAAGTGAAGAAGACAACCAAGAAGTGCGCCGTTGGAGTGAGCCGCCAAGTTTTGATTTTTCTATAAAAGACCATGTGGATTTAGGTGATAGCAGTGGTTTGTTAGATTTTGAAACCGCAGCGAAATTGACGGGTACAAGGTTTAACCTGATGCGTGGTGGCTTGGCACGTTTACACCGTGCATTGGCGCAATTTATGTTAAATACCCAAGTTGATGACCACGGTTATGAAGAATGCAATGTGCCGTTGATTGTTAATGCCGATAGTTTATACGGCACAGGTCAGTTACCTAAGTTTTCTGAAGACTTGTTTAAGCTAAATGTTGAGCAAGATTATTATTTGATTCCGACGGCTGAAGTGCCGCTAACTAACATTGCACGTGATGATATTCTTGCTGCTGAACAATTGCCGGTAAAACTGACCGCATTAAGCGCGTGTTTCCGTTCTGAAGCGGGCGCGTATGGTAAAGACACGCGTGGCATGATTCGTCAACACCAGTTTGAAAAAGTAGAAATGGTGCAGCTGGTTCATCCTGACACTTCTTACGCTGCGTTAGAAGAAATGGTAGGTCATGCTGAAGCTATTTTACAAAAGCTTGAATTACCTTACCGTGTGCTTACGCTGTGTACGGGCGATATGGGCTTTGGCGCAACCAAAACCTATGACTTAGAAGTTTGGATACCTAGCCAAGACACTTACCGTGAAATCTCTTCCATCTCTAACTGTGAAGATTTTCAAGCCCGTCGTATGCAAGCCCGCTTTCGTAACTCAGAAACAGGCAAGCCAGAATTAGTGCATACCTTAAATGGTTCAGGCTTAGCGGTAGGTCGTTGTTTAGTCGCCGTGATGGAAAACTACCAACAAGTCGATGGCAAAATTAAAGTGCCTGAAGTGCTGAAAGCGTATATGGGTGGTTTGGAATTTGTTTAATCGTTATTGATTTGCTGCTAAAAACTTCGCCGTTGTATTTGCAACTGGCGAAGTTTCAATTTAGGTGTGCTTGATGGCGTTTTAGGCGGGTTTTTTTACTATAGCCCAGAATACTGCTGATCTTTTTCAGACAGTTGCACGTCTTGCAACGGCCATTGAATGTTTAGTAAAGGGCAATCCCAAGCCACGCCGCCTTCATCTGAAGGGTCGTAATAGTCGGTACACTTGTACACAAAATCAACTTCATCACTAATCACACAAAAACCATGTGCATAACCGGGTGGAACCCATAGTTGGCGATGGTTGTCTTCATTTAATTCAACGCCAACGTATTGCCCATAGGTTGGTGATTCTGGGTTGATGTCTGCTACTACATCATAAACAGCACCACGAATAACGCTAACTAATTTGCCCTGTGGCTTGGTTTTTTGAAAGTGTAAACCGCGCAACACACCCTTGCGTGAGCGTGAATGGTTGTCTTGAATAAATGCCAATTCAATACCGACTAATGCTTGGTAGCGTTGGGCGCTGTAAGTTTCTTTAAAAAAGCCACGGTGATCGCCAAAAACTTTTGGCTCAATAATTTTTACACCGGCTAAAATCGTCTCGATTACTTTCATTTTATTTCATTACCTTTATTCTTAACCTTTAATTACTTTTGCTCTTTTGCTAGGCTAAGTAGGTACTGGCCATAACCTGTTTTAGCCAAAAATTCGCCCTGTATTTGCAGTTGTTCGCGGGTTAGCCAGCCGTTGCGATAAGCAATTTCTTCTAAGCAAGCAATTTTAAGCCCTTGACGGTGTTCAACCGTTTGTACAAACATACCTGCATCCAAAAGGCTTTCGTGTGTGCCTGTGTCCAGCCAAGCAAAGCCACGCCCTAATAGTTCGACATTTAAGTCGCCACGGTCTAAATAGGCTTGGTTAACGCTGGTGATTTCTAGTTCGCCACGGTGTGAAGGTTTCACTTGTTTAGCAATGGCTACCACGTCGTTATCGTAAAAATATAAGCCGGTAACAGCATAGTTGGATTTTGGATTGGCTGGTTTCTCTTCAATGCTTAATGCATTACCTTGGGCATCAAACTCAACCACACCAAAGCGTTCTGGGTCACTAACAAGGTAGCCGAACACTGTTGCACCCGTTGCGCGGCTAACGGCCGATTTCAGTTGTTTACCAAAGCTTTGGCCATAAAAAATATTGTCGCCTAGCACTAAGCAAACATTGCTATCACCAATAAATTCTTTACCGATGATAAAGGCTTGGGCTAAGCCATCTGGCGAGGGTTGTTCGGCATAGCTAAGCTCAATACCATAATCTGAGCCATCACCGAGTAATTTTTGAAAATTAGGCAAGTCTTCAGGCGTAGATATAATTAAAATTTCACGAATACCCGCCAACATTAATACCGATAAGGGGTAAAAAATCATTGGCTTGTCGTAAATAGGCAATAACTGTTTAGAAACACCTTTAGTGATGGGGTATAAACGTGTGCCGCTACCACCGGCAAGTACAATGCCTTTAGTGTTATTAGGGTTTTTGCTGGTATCTGTATTGATATGAGGATTCATTAGTATGCGACTCCTAAGCGTTCGCGCTGATAGCTGCCATCTTGTACGCGCTGGCACCATTGTTGGTTGTCTAAATACCACTGGACTGTTTTACCCAGACCGGATTCAAACGTTTCTTGTGGCTTCCAGCCAAGTTCTTGCTCAATTTTGCTGGCATCTATAGCGTAACGGCGGTCGTGGCCAGGACGATCAGCAACGTAGGTTATTTGTTCGGCATAGCTGGTTTTGGTGGGCACTCGTTTATCTAAAATATTGCAGATGGTTTGTACGACTTCTAAGTTTTGCTTTTCGTTATGGCCGCCAATGTTGTAGGTTTCACCAACTTTGCCTTGAGTTGCTACTAGGTAAAGTGCGCGAGCATGGTCTTCAACATATAACCAGTCACGAATCTGGTCGCCTTTACCATAAATAGGCAGCGGTTTGCCTTCCAGCGCATTTAAAATCACTAATGGGATTAATTTTTCTGGAAAATGATAAGGGCCGTAGTTATTAGAACAGTTAGTAATTAGCGTTGGAAAGCCATAGGTGCGTAACCAAGCCCTAACTAAATGGTCGGAGCTAGCTTTGCTAGCCGAATAAGGGCTGCTGGGCTGGTAAGCGGTGGTTTCTGTAAACAGGTGTTCAGTGGCATTGGCTTGGTCGCTAGGGTGGGGTAAGTCGCCATACACTTCATCGGTAGAAATGTGATGAAAGCGAAACGCTGATTTGCGCTCAACATCAAGTGCATTCCAATAAGTCCGTGCGGCTTCTAAGAGGGTATAAGTACCCACTATATTAGTTTGAATGAACTCAGCAGGGCCATCAATTGAGCGGTCGACGTGACTTTCAGCAGCTAGGTGCATTATTGCATCGGGCTGATACTGCTTAAATACGCGATCTAACTCTGTACGATTACAGATATCAACCTGTTCAAAAGCATAACGTGGGTCTTCACCGACGGCTAACAGGTTTTCTAAATTACCTGCGTAAGTGAGTTTATCGAGGTTAATAACGCTATCTTGGGTATTAGTAATAATATGACGGATAACGGCAGAACCGATAAAACCCGCACCACCGGTAACAAGAATTTTCATGAGGTCACTTTAAAGGTAAATTAAATGTAAAAAATAAGTTGTTTGAAAAGGCTAATTAGGTACAAAACGGTGCATAGAATAACATTTCTTTAAATATTTTGTGCTATGACTACACCAACAAACAGTAGGTTGGTAATAAGCGAGCATTTCACAATTACGGGTAACATGGGTGCAATTTGTGCGGGTTGTGAGGTTTGCCAAACCGCACGGCCATGTTGAATAACGACGATCAAGCTAAGTAAAAAAGGCAAGCTGATCCACAAGGGTTTATCTTGACTGAGTAGGTAACTGGTAAATGCAACAATAGCGCCTGCTAGCAATATAAAATGGTATTTTTTAGCTTTTTCTTGCCCTAAACGCACGGCTACCGTGTGCTTTCCACACTCAGCATCGTTTTCTATATCGCGCATATTATTAACATTTAATACAGCAACGGCCATTAAACCACAGCCAATACTGGGTAAGATTAGGCTGAAATCTAAAGTGCCAGTTTGTAAAAAGCTACTACCTAATACGCCCAACAAGCCAAAAAAGATAAAAACAGATAAATCACCTAAACCAACATAACCATAAGGGCGGTTGCCCACGGTGTAAGCAATGGCAGCGGTGATTGCAAATAGACCCAGCAGCATAAAAACGAGCATATTTTCTAGCGAATCTAAGGCGTAGAAAATAAGTGCTAGACCGGCTAGCAAAGTAAGTATGATGTTAATAATAATGGCATTACGCATGGCGGCTAGATTAACCGCACCAGATTGTAGCGCTCGCATTGGTCCTAAACGCTTAGCGTTGTCAGTACCTTTAACGGCATCGCCATAGTCGTTAGCAAGGTTAGACAGTATTTGTAAAAAGGTGGCGGTCAGCAGCGCTAAAAGCGCGATAGACCAAGAAAAATAGCCACTTGAAAAAGCCAATGCGCTGCCCGTTAAAATAGAAACTAGGGCAAGAGGGAGTGTTTTTGGGCGGCTAGCACTAAGCCAAATAGCCAAAGATTTTTTCATACTAAGTCCTTTAAATAGAGGGCGTATTATACACTAGCTTAGATTTGTTTTACCCATCTCTAATCCTTGACTAAGGCGATTGACCTTGAGTGCTAGTCTACGGATAATGTTTGAAACATCCGTTTAACTTGGAGCTAGCATGGCACAGTCTGATACCGTTGTTCGTATTCTTGATACCGCTGAAGCACTTTTTGCTGAAAAAGGGTTTGCTGAAACATCACTGCGTACCATTACCAGTCGCGCTAAGGTGAATTTAGCCGCTGTCAATTACCATTTTGGTTCTAAAAAAGCACTGATTCAGGCGGTTTTTGCACGCTATTTAGACCCTTTTTGTGAAGCCTTTAATACAGAACTGGCCGTGTTAGAAAATAAACAGCAAACCATACCTTTAGAAGAACTCTTGGCAGTGATGGCGCGTACTACGCTAAATGTGCCTGCCACTAAGGGCAGTTTGTCGGTATTTATGCGTTTGTTGGGTTTAGCTTATACCCAAGCGCAAGGGCATATGCGGCGTTATTTGCAAGAAAATTATGGGCAAACTTTTTTACGTTTTACGCATTTACTAAAATTAAGCTCTGCTGATTTACCTGATGCTGAACGCTTTTGGCGGTTGCACTTTATATTAGGTGCGGTAGTTTTTACCATGTCTTCCTTAGATGCGCTGCGTGACATTGCTTTGAATGATTACGATGAAAAAACCCGCATTGCTGATTTAGTAGCACGTTTACTGCCCGTAGTTACCGCTGCTATGCAAGCGCCGGTGCCGGTTCAACCTGAAAAAATTAAATCGTTGGTGGTCAGTTGCTAATGAATTGGTTATTAGTGGATGTGGTTAAACAGCAGCTATTTCTTATGTCGCCTACTCAGCAAGTGTTGCAAGCTTGGCCAATTGCGACGGGTTTGGCAGGTGTTGGTGAGTATGAAGGCAGCGGTTGTACGCCACGTGGTTGGCACAGAGTTCGTGCCGCGATAGGTGGCGATGAAAATGCACGCGCTGTGTTTAGAGGCCGTCGCCCAACGGGTGAAATTTGGTCACCTGAATTAAGTGCAAAGTTTCCTGAGCGTGATTGGATCTTAGGTCGAATTTTGTGGTTGTGTGGTGAGGAATTGGGTTTTAATCGCGGTGGTAAGGTGGACACCCAAAGGCGGTATATTTATTTGCACGGTGTACCAGATACCAAGCCAATGGGTGTACCTGCTTCACACGGTTGCATCAACTTACAGCCAGCGGCGATGCTGGCTGTGTTTGATCGAGTGCCGGTGGGTACTAAGGTTTTTATTGTTTAACCCTTGTTAACATTTGAATAAATTAACATGGTGACGCATTCTGTCTATTTGCTGATTCAGTTCGTGGGTAGCAGAAGTCGCTTGGTCGGCCATAACATTTACTTTTAAACCCTGTTGAGCTAAACCTTGCAGCTTGTGGTGTACATCTTCAACTGCGGTTAACTGTGCTTGTGTGCTTTGGGCAATCGTTGAATTCATGTCAAAGATGAGGGTTAGGCGTTCAGCCATCACACCCAGTTCTTGCTGGGTTTCTTGTAAGCTGTGTAAGCCTTGTTGACTGCTTTTGGAGCTAACTTTCATCTGTTCTGAAACTTGACCGCTAGCGGTGCGTAAATTGTCGATCATGCTTTGGATCTCTGCTGTCGAGCTTTGAGTACGTTGGGCTAGTTGACGCACCTCATCGGCAACCACTGCAAAACCACGACCATGTTCACCGGCTCTGGCTGCTTCTATGGCAGCGTTAAGCGCAAGCAAATTAGTTTGTTCAGAAATACCACGAATGACATCCAATACGTGCAAAATATCATCACTGTGTTTAAGCAAGCCGTCCATCCGTGAACGCGCGGTAGTCATTTGTTCTTCTAACTTGGCAATGGCTTGATAACTCGCGTCTAAACGGTTTTCTGCTTCAACCAAAACGGTACGCCCTTGGTCAGAATGTTGCCCTGCTTCCATCGCTTTATCAGAAATTTGTGACACGCTTTGAGTAATGTTTTGCATGACGTGCTCGATGTCTTCGACTGAGCATTGCTGTTGATGGAATGATTCAGTGGCTAGTTGTGCGCCACCTTCAAGCTGTGCTGCCAGTTGATCGGCTTGTTGTGTGGCCTGTAAAACCTCACGTAACGTATTGCTAATGCGTTCTAAAAACTGATTAAGTTGTGCTGCTAAATCACCAATTTCAGCTTGATCTTTAGTCACAAATTGGGTGGTTAGGTCTAGCGTGCTAGCTGTACTGCGAATTTGGCGGCGTAAATCAGCTAAAGGTGCAATCATTATGCGAGTCATAGGGTAAAGTGTTGCAAGCCCTATCAATACCAAAAGACCACCTAAGCCTAGAGCTACCCACTGATTTTGGCGAATTTGGGCTTGTGTTTCTGTCACAGGTACTTCAGCAATTAAAAAGCGTTGTAGGCTAGGAATCCATAGCGAACCCACAAACTGCTCTTGGCCATTCCAGTTACCACGTAAAATAAGGGTTTTACCACTGGTATTATTCAGTAGTGCTTGAGCGTGTTCGTATTGGTTGATATTAAGCTTGCCAACTTGCTTTGGGTCAGGGTGAATGTCAGTGATACCGCTGGGCAGCACTAGCATAACGTGACCTTGTTCACCAATGCGGTATTGGCTAATGGTATTGGCCATTGTCGTCATATCCATTGCACCACCAGCAACAATAAGGGGCTGGTCTTGATTGTTTTTTACTTTACTGCTGTAGTTAATAAAAATACGCAGTTCGCTGCCACCAAAATCATTGGTATCTAAATTCAGTTCGTAAGGTGAGTGTTTTTTTAAGTAATTAAAAAACCAGCGATCATCGCTATTACTGCTGCTTATTTGTCGCCAATGCAGTTGGTTGTTTTCGTAATGATGGTAACGAATATCTTGATTATTATTACTGACCATAAACACGGCTGAGGCACCAATTGAAGCTTGGACTTGTGCCATTAATGCAGCAATTTGGTCAAGTTCATTAAGGGGTGAACCACGTTTAACCCAGTCTTGCATAGTCGGATTTTGAGCCAGTGCTTCTGAACCGGCTAATGCGGTGTTAAGTTCGGCTTGAATGCCGTTAACCACAGAGTGCAGTGCGGTAGGTAATTCATGCTTTTGCAGGCGTTCGAGTTGATCTTTTTCAGCGAGATAAGATTGTAGGAAGGTAATTAATATGAGCGCAATTAAGAAAATAATGGCTGACCCACTGAAAAGGCGAGTTGGCAGTGAGAGGCGGTTCCAGAGCATATTAACTTTGTCCTTTAAAAAGTAGTTACCCCACCAATAAGCAGGCTAACTACCATTTTAGAACATATAAGGTATTAGTTAAATAACATAAACATGGATTTGGTCAATTAAATACGCTCTAGCCAGCCATGTTTATCTTCTGCTTTACCCCATTGAATTGCATTTAATGCACTGCGTAGTTTTAGCACCGTTTTACCAATGCCGCCATTGCCTACCGGGTAATCTTTGCCGTTATGAATCAGTGTGCCAACGGGTGTTAGAACAGCGGCTGTACCTGACAAAGCCGCTTCACAACCTGGTTTAGCAGCACGTTCTAGTAGCTCTGTTACAGTCAGTTCACGCTCTGAAACGGTCATGCCCAAGTCTTTGGCTAGAGTTAGAATGGAATCACGCGTAACGCCGTGTAAAAAGCTGGTATCTAGGGCTTTAGTAATAATTTCATTGCCATCTATCAGCAAGAAGTTAGCTGCACCGGTTTCTTGTACATCACCATTAGGGCAAAAAAGCACTTGGTCGGCTTTCACTTCTTGTTTGGCTTTTAAAATAGGTTGTAAAGCACTGGCGTAGTTACCGCCACTTTTAATCATGCCCATGTGTGGAGCGCAACGCATTCCGTTTTCTTCTAATAATAAACGCAACGCTTGGTCGCCACCGGCAAAATAGTCACCCACTGGACTAACCAGTACATAAAAACAGGATGTCGTCGAAGGTGCTGCTGCTTTACCCACCGCTGCTTCAGTACCGATATGTGTTGGGCGTATGTACAAAGAACCTGGTGGTGCGGGTACTTCATCAGCAAAACGCGCTACGGTTTGCTTAATCATGGCCGCTGCTGTGGCTAAATCTAATTCTGGCAGGGCAAGTAAACGGCTGCTTTGTGCTAGGCGTGCTAAGTTTTTATCCATACGAAAAATATTGATAGAACCATCTTCATGACGAAAAGCTTTTAGGCCTTCAAAACAGGTGCTTGAATAGTGAAGTACATGAGCGCCCGGGTGAAGTGTAAGGCGATCACTTTGCACCATCTCTACTTGACTCCAGTTTTTACCATCGAACCAAGTAATTGCCATTTCTGGCATAAAAACTGTACCGAATGCACTGGCCATGCTGTGTGTTCCTCAAATTTGGGGGGATAGGTGTTTGCTTATTATATGCCTAGATCATTCATTAGGTCATCGTGTTGATTGCTTGATGGCGCATTTTGGCTAGGTGTATTTTCGTAGCGTGAATTTTCTGCCAAAATATCATCAGGATTTTCCAGTTCGCTTTCATCAAAGTCGTGCAATTTAATGAATTCAGTTTTATCCATCGACAATTCTAAATAAAAAATATTGTTATCATTGGTATTGAAAGTAACACGGCGTGATTGAGGCTGATCGAGTGTGGTATTGACTGAAATTTGCACTTGCTTATTAATTGCCATCATTTTTGGCTGACTTTGGGTGATAGACGTTTTTAGTTGTTGACGAATTTTATTCGTAAAGTCGCCCACGATTTGGTTCATTACTTCACCCATGACATTACCGACTTCGTCGGCAGTGTGAAACTGTGCCAGTTCGTTTTCTGGCATTCCCATGCTCAATAGGTAATTGCGGTAAAGCTCCATAGCGGATTCGGCAGTAAAGTTGATAATGACCAGACCAGAAAAACCACCATCAAACAGCACAAAGCAACCAATATCGGGGCGCAAGCACGTTTTATTGATTTTTTGTACCATTGGTGAGTATTCAACGCCACCATTACCTGCGTTACCCAATACTTGAGTCACTGAATGGCAAAGAATAATTAAAACTTCTTCGGTGGTAATGGTACGAGAGCGTTTGGCAGTAGCAAGTTGGGTCACGGTAAACCTCTATTGTTTAAGTGGATATTGGGGTATCTTACTCAGTTTTTTGTTTGAATTCACACAAGTCTTCGATTATACAGCTAAGGCATCGCGGTTTGCGTGCAATGCAAGTGTAACGTCCGTGTAAAATAAGCCAATGGTGAATGTCTTGTTTGAACTCAGCGGGAACGTGACGTAAAAGCTTTTGTTCAACTTCGTCCACGTTTTTGCCCGTTGCAATGCCTGTGCGGTTGCTGACGCGAAAAATATGCGTATCCACAGCAATCGTCGGTTGCCCAAAAGCGGTATTTAACACTACATTGGCGGTTTTGCGTCCTACACTTGGCAGCGCTTCCAGTGCTTGGCGGGTTTGCGGTACTTGACTGTTGTGTTGTTCGACTAAAATATGGCAAGTTTTTAAAAGGTTGGTGGCTTTGGTATTGAACAGACCAATGGTTTTTATATAACTTTTTAAGCCTTCTAACCCTAAATCTATCATCGCTTGCGGCGTGTTAGCTACTTTATATAATTGGTCGGTTGCCTTATTAACACTAACATCGGTCGCCTGTGCTGAAAGCAGTACCGCTGCTAGCAGTTCAAAGTTAGTGCTCCAGTTTAGCTCGGTCGTAGGATTGGGATTGGCTGCTTTTAGGCGACTAAAAATTTGATAACGTTTGTCTTTATTCATAGCGAGTGGTTCTGCTTTATTAGCTGGTAATACGCACGCGGCGGCTATTTTTTTCGGCGTTGTTTGTAGGCGCTTGGTCGCTGGCAATGATTTGCGGTTGAGCGCCTTCTTTTAGGTAATTATCAATTAAATTTTTACCGGCAATAATCAACCCCATGCCAAAAAAAGCCCCGGGTGGCAGCATTAAAATAAGTACTTGAAAATCAGTAAAAAAAGTAATTTGCCAGTTAGCTGCAATAGGACCAAACAGTAAATCCATACCACTAAACAGCGTACCTTGACCAAGCAGTTCACGCAGCGCCCCCAGCAGTAGCAATACCAGCGTAAAGCCTAGCCCCATCATAAACGCATCAACCAAAGCGGGTAGCGGCGGATGTTTAGCAGCAAAGGCATCGGCACGGCCTAAAATGGCGCAGTTGGTGACGATGAGCGGAATAAAAATGCCTAAAATCTGATACAGCTCATAGGTGAAAGCTTGCATCAGTAGCTCAGCACAGGTAACAAAAGAAGCAATAATCATCACAAAAGCCGGTAAACGTACGCTGCTAGGAATATGGTTACGAATCAAGGATACCGAAAAGCTAGACCCCAGCAGCACTAGCAAAGTGACTAAACCTAATCCTAGTGCATTGACGACAGTACCTGTAACCGCCAGCAGCGGACAAAGCCCCAACAGTTGCACCAAAGCAGGATTATTATGCCACAAGCCATCCAGTGTAATGTTGCGGTAATTAATTGAGGTTGTTGAATTGTTCATTAGTCGTCTTTTGCCAAATCAAGCTGCGTTTAATCACATTAATAACGGCTCTGGGCGTAATGGTTGCGCCGGTAAATTGGTCGAAGTCGCCGCCGTCTTTTTTAACCGCCCAGCCGCGTTTGTCAGGATTGCTTAAACTGCGGTTAATAAACTGTTGCAGCCAGTCAGATTTACGCGCTTCAATGCGGTCGCCTAAACCAGGGGTTTCACGGTGGCTTACTATTCTAACTCCTTTAATTTCACCTTGCAGGCTTAGGGCGATTAATAAGTTAATAGCACCGCTGTAACCGTCTTTTGTTGTTAAGGGCAAAATAATTAGTGCCGGTTGGCCGTTTTTGGTAGCTAGATGCGCTGTAAACGGTTGTAGATGCCCCAGTTGTGGCGCAGCTGCGAGTTGCAGCGGCTGGTTTAAATCTAGGTCGTATTCATTTTTAGGTGCAAGTTGATACAGCAGTTTAGCTTCAGCCTGGGCTAAATTTTTGCTAATGCGTTCGGCGGTTATTAGGCGTGTAAAACTCACGACTCCAGCAGTAATCACCGCAAAAATAACCAGCCCTACCACGCTTTGTTTAATGCTAGCTTTATAGCTAGGCGTATTGTTAGGCGTCATTTTTTATGTCCATACACTCTGGGGCGAGTAACGTAGTCTAAGGCTGGCGCGGCAAAGTTCATCAGCAGCACCGCAAAAGCGATGCCGTCGGGGTAACTGCCCCAAGTGCGAATACTAATAACCAATAAACCAGCGCCTATCGCAAAGTAAATGCGCCCTTTAATGCTGGTCGCACCGCTAGCTGGGTCAGTTAGAATAAAAAATGCGGCAAAAACCGCCGAACCTGCTGCGAAATGTAACCAAGGCGCGGCATAGTGGCTGGTGTCGATGCCCCATAAAAAGGTACTAAAAACCAGCATTGTAGCGAAAAAAGCCAAAGGCAGTTGCCAGTTAATTAAACGTTTTACCACTAGGTAACTGCCGCCTAACAACCAAGCCAGCGCAAGGTGGCTAGCAGTTTGCAGCACAGCAGGGTTAAGGGTCGCTGGGTTAATTACACGGGTCGATTGCCAGAATTCTTGTGCCATAAGCGTACCTTTATTGCGCCAAGCATCTAAAGCCGTTGCGCCGGTGATGGTATCAGCGCCTTGCAAGCTATTAAACCAGCTTAAATCGTCAGCGTTAAAAGGCATTGGCCATAAAGTCATCGGTAGTGGGAAGCTAATCAGTAAAAAAGCATAAGCAGTCATGGCAGGGTTAAAAGGGTTTTGCCCCAAACCACCAAATAAATGCTTACCGATGAGTAAAGCAAATAACGCACCACTAACTGGAATCCACCAAGGGGCGCTGGCAGGCAAACACACGGCTAATAATAAACCTGTTAATAATGCTGAATAATCATGCAAAGCTGCAAAGCTGCGTTTTCTTAATTTAAGCACTAAAGCTTCTGCAACCAGTGCTGTGCTACACGCCAGTAAAATGTTGAACAGCACGCCTAAACCAAAAAAATAGCTAAGTGTTAACACCCCAGGAATACACGCCAGCATAACCTGTTGCATAACCCAACGCGTGCTGCTGTTGCCATGTGCGTGAGAGGCATTGAATTGCATTGAGGTCATTGACTGATTGCCTGTACGTTTTCTGTTGTAATTGCTGCAATGGCTTCTGCTGCTAATCGAGCTTCAGCTTTGGTCAATTGTTCTCTGGCTTTATCAATTTTTACTAATTGCTCGTAAATTTGTTCAGGGGTGGCATCAATATTTACTTCTAAATTACTCAAGGTTTTTTCAGCTTTTTTAACTGAAACACTTGCTGCAGCGATGGCGGTTTTTAGTTGTTTAAGCTTGGTGTTATCTGCGCCTGTGGTTATTGGCGCTTTTCTGACCGCTGCTAGCCGTGCCGTGGCTTCTGCTCTGGCTTGACGTTTGGCTTCTTTTTCTAAGGCTTCTTTTGCTAAACGGGCATTACGCGCTTCAAAGCGTTGTTTAGCGTGCTCGGCTTGTTTCGTTGTCGCTTGTATTTGGCGCAGTTCGGCTTTGGCATGGCGATAATACTGCACCAGCGGAATGGCGCTAGGGCAAACCCACGCGCAAGCACCGCATTCAATGCAGTCAAATAACTGTTGGTAAGCGGCTTGTTGGTAAGCTTGGTGTGCTGAATAAAAATACAGTTGCTGAGGCAATAATTGGGCTGGGCAAACGGTTTCACATTGCCCGCAGCGAATGCAAGGCTGTTCTGCAGCAGGTAACGGTAGTTCTGTTGCTGTGGGTATTAACAAGCAGTTAGTGGTTTTATTAATGGCGTAATCGTTTGAATCTAAAGTGAAGCCCATCATTGGGCCACCAACAATAACACGGCTAGCCTGTCCAGCATTAACGCCTGCTTCGTTTAATAATTGGCTAAGAGGTGTGCCGATTCTTACCCAGTAATTGGCCGGCTTACCAACGGCTAGACCAGTTACGGTAACTAGGCGCTTAATTAATGGTTGCCCTAAAACGATGGCTGAATAAAGGGCGTAAAGTGTGCCAACGTTATGACACAAAATGCCAATAGTTAAAGGTAATTCACCGCTGGGTACTTCGTCGCCAGTTAGCAGTTGAATCAGCTGTTTTTCACCGCCAGAAGGGTAGCGGGTGGGCACAATGCAAATGCTTAGTTGGTCTTGTAAAGGGTGTTCTTTAAGGGCAATTTCTAAGGCTTGAATGGCTTCGGGTTTGTTGTCTTCGATGCCTAGTAAAATTTGTTCAGGTTTAAGTAACTGCTGCAAAATAGCGATGCCTTCCAAAATTTCATGGGCATGGGTTTGCAGCAGTAAATCATCGGCGGTGATGTAAGGTTCGCATTCAGCAGCGTTAATAATTAAGGTGCTGACCTTGTTGTAAGCAGCCTGAATTTTAACGGCGCTAGGAAAGCCAGCGCCGCCTAAGCCCACTAAACCTGCTTGTTGAATAATCGCTAACAACTGTTCATCGCTGGCTTTGCGCCAGTTAGCTAATTTTAGGTGGTTAAAAGGCGTGTCTTGTCCGTCGCTGTTGATAATAATTGACGGCATAAGCGCCACCACTTCGCCACTAATACTGGTATGCAGTTGTGTAAAAGTGCTGCTGGCAATTAATTGCCCAGTTTTTACCTTGTCACCGATAGCAACGATTGCCTCTAAGTCTGCTGTTAGCGGTAAAACCACTTGCTTAGGCAGGTCAGCGGTTTGTATGGGTGATTTGGAAGACAGGTGTTTATGTTCAGGGGGTTGAATACCACCGTGAAAACGGCGCGTAATTTGAATGCGCGTCATGGCTAAGTTTGCTCTCGATTAATGTTGGTGATATTCAAGGTTACAGGTAGCATATCAATGCAATCCACGGGGCAGGGTTCGACGCATAAATCACAGCCAGTACACTCATCAACAATCACAGTGTGCATTAGTTTAGCCGCGCCCAAAATAGCATCGACTGGGCAAGCTTGAATGCATTTGGTGCAACCGATGCACTCGTCTTCTCTTATATAGGCAACACGCTTAACACTGCTGCTGGTGTCTTCGGCATCCAATGGCAGCGGTTCACGGCCTAATAAATCGGCTAAAGCCTGAATGGTACTTTCGCCACCGGGTGGGCAGCGGTTAATGGCTTCGCCTTTCGCTATGGCGGCAGCATAGGGTTTACAGCCAGGGTGTCCGCATTGCCCGCACTGGGTTTGGGGCAGCAGCGCATCAATTTGTTCTACTAAAGGATCGCCTTCAACGTGAAAGCGCACTTGGGCATAGCCTAGCAGTAAGCCGATAACTAATGCCAAGAGGCTTAGTGCAAAAATAGCGGTGATTAAACTCATAAGCTAAAACTCACAACTGCACCATGCCAGTAAAACCCATAAAAGCCAGCGACATTAAGCCAGCAGTAATCATGGCAACGGCAGCACCTTGGAAGGGTTTAGGAATGTCGGCAAAAACTAAGCGTTCACGCATGGCAGCAAAACAAACCAGCACTAAAGCAAAACCCAGCCCCGCACCCAGCCCATAAAGAATGGCTTGTACAAAAGTTTGCTCTTGCTTAATGGATAACAGTGCTACACCCAATACCGCGCAGTTAGTGGTAATCAGCGGCAAAAAAATACCCAACACTTGGTACAGCAGAGGCGAAGTTTTATGCACGACCATTTCGGTAAACTGCACCACGGCTGCAATCATAATAATAAAGCTGATGGTGCGAAGGTATTCTAATTCTAGCGGGGCTAATAGACCGTAATACACTAGATGACTAAGCCCTGAAGAAAGCGTTAGTACAAAAGTGGTTGCCAGTGACATTCCTAATGCAGAATCAAGTTTGTTGGAAACGCCCATAAAGGGGCAAAGCCCAAGAAACTGCACTAGCACAAAGTTATTTACCAGTAGGCTACTGATTAAAATGAGTAAGTATTCGGTCATTTATTCCGCTTTAAATGGCTAAATGGACGAGATTATAACTTGATTGCTACTACCAAGAGTAGGTGTCAGACTGCCGCAGAGCAGTTAGGATGGATTTTACTGGTCATACGCTAGTATTTAAAGCGCATTTTCAATGCAGTATCTTGATAAAAAAGGCATAATTTCAAAATTAGGCTGATTGGACTAAAAATGCTAAGAATTTTACAGGCAAGTAAACACCTTTAATTTGAGGTTATTAGGGTCATGTTATTAAGAAAGCTAAAGATAAATCACCGTATTCGGATCATTAACCTGCTGGCGGTATTGGGAATGCTGGCTATTTTGGTATTAGCGCTTAATCGTCAATACCAAGACATGGAGAATGAAAAGCTACAACAAGTTTCTAACATGATAGATTCTGCAGGCAGTATTATTGCTGGCTATCAAAAATTAGTGCGTGAAGGGCAGCTAAGTGAGGCGGTTGCTAAGCAAGAAGCACTCAAGCGTATCTCAGACATTCTTTATGGACCTGATAAAGATTATGTTTTTGTATTTGACCGTGAAGGCACAACGTTGGCGCACCCAACGGTTGAGTTACGCGGTAAAAATTTAATAAACCTTCAAGATGTGAATGGTGTGCAGTTGGTGCGTGAAATGATTCAAGGCTCGCTGCAAAATGGTTCTGTTGTGGTGCGTTATCATTGGCCGCGAGTAGGTAACGATCAACAGATACCCAAAATTTCTTATGCACGTTTAAATGCTGACTGGCAATGGATTTTAGCAACAGGCATTTACGTTGATGACTTAAATGCCATGTTTATGGAAAGCTTAATCGCTTTGGGTAGCATTGCTTTGGTTCTTTTGGCATTTATGTTAACCATAGGTGTCATGATTGGTCGTTCTATTATTAGTCCCATTAAAGAAACGGCTAATGCGTTGCGTGAAATTAGTAGTGGTGATGGTGATTTAACGGTGCGTTTAGATGCCCAAGGTAACGATGAAATTACGGCACTAACTTCACACTTCAACGTGTTTGTTAGCAAAATCGAATCCTTAGTCTCTGATATTAAATTATCGGTTGGGGCTATTAATATTGCTGCACAAGAAATTGCAGCGGGTAATTCAGATTTGTCGCAGCGTACCGAAGAGCAAGCTGCAAGCCTAGAAGAAACGGCTTCAAGCTTAGAGGAATTGACGTCTACTGTGCGTCAAAATGCAGATAATGCACATCAAGCAAATCAATTGTCACAAGAAGCCAGTAGTATTGCTGCTGAAGGTGGAGAACGCGCCCAGCAAGTTGTTTTAACTATGGGAAGAATCAGTGCTAGCTCGAATAAAATTGCAGAGATTACCAATTTAATTGACAGCATTGCTTTTCAGACCAATATTTTAGCTTTAAATGCGGCTGTAGAAGCGGCGCGTGCGGGTGAACAGGGTCGAGGCTTTGCCGTTGTTGCTGGTGAAGTGCGTACTTTAGCGCAGCGTTCAGCCGCAGCCGCCAAAGAAATTAACGAACTGATTACTGAATCAGTCGAAACGGTTGGTTTGGGCAGTAAATTAGTGCATCAAACGGGTGAAACCATTGAAAAGATTGTTGTTTCTGTACGCCGTGTAACAGACTTGATGGGTGAGATTTCTGCCGCTTCTGACGAGCAAAGTCAAGGCATTGAGCAGGTAAATCAAGCTGTTATTCAAATGGATGATGTGACTCAGCAAAATGCTGCGCTCGTTGAAGAAGCGGCTGCGGCTGCTGAATCATTAGAAGAGCAGTCTGAAGCATTGAGTGATGCCGTTTCTTTATTTAAGGTGAGTGGGCAAAGTCAAGTTTCATCTAAATCGGTGCCACATATAGCTGCTGTTCCCACGAATACACGTAAAACAGCACCTGTTAATCGTGGTTCTGCTAAAAAAATGGCGACCAAGCCTACACCCACCCGTCGTTTAACGCCGCCTATTCCTAAGCGTGCGGATGATGATGATGAATGGGAAGCAT
Organism: Marinospirillum sp.; assembly: GCF_035271045.1. Taxonomy (GTDB): domain Bacteria; phylum Pseudomonadota; class Gammaproteobacteria; order Pseudomonadales; family Halomonadaceae; genus Marinospirillum. The sequence continues at coordinate 157,312 of NZ_DATESC010000001.1, forward strand.
TTTAATTTTTTATAAATAATTTTGTTATAAATAAGTTTGGAGATTAAGGTTTTATGGCTAAAACAATTCTGGCTGTTGATGATTCGGCTTCTATTCGTCAAATGGTATCTTTCACGTTGAAAGGTGCAGGTTATACGGTGGTCGAAGCCAATGATGGTGTTCAAGGTTTACAAAAAGCTAAGACGGGTCGTTTTGATTTGGTATTAACCGATCAAAATATGCCTAATATGGATGGTTTAACACTCATTAAAAGTTTGCGTGCTTTACCTGCGTACAGTCGTACACCGATTTTAGTATTAACCACTGAAGCAGGTGATGCTATGAAGCAACAAGGCCGTGCAGCAGGTGCTACAGGTTGGCTGGTTAAGCCTTTTGATCCTCAAAAACTGATTGATGTTGTTAAAAAAGTTATTGGTTAATTTGCTACTTATCAGTTTAAAGAAGAGGTCCGATTTATGAGTGTTGATCTCAGCCAGTTTCACCAAGTTTTTATTGATGAAGCCTATGAACACCTGTCGACAATGGAAAGTCTGTTATTGGCAGTAGACTTGGCTAACCCCAGTTTAGATGATTTAAATGCCATTTTTCGGGCCGCTCACTCTATTAAAGGGGGTGCAGGGACATTTGGTTTTACTGACATTGCTCAATTAACCCATGCGTTAGAAACTTTATTGGATTTATTGCGTAAAGAAGAGTTGTCACCCACCTACGCCATGATTGATGCTTTTTTACGCTGTTGCGATGTGCTTGGTAATATGTTGGATGTGCATCAGCATGGTGGTGAAGTTGATCCTACCTTGATTGCTGATTTGCGTACCGAACTTTTGCAGTTAGCTGAAACGGATGATGCTGTTAATGTGAGCACTTTCAGTAGTGGCAACAATGACTTAACTGCTAATCAGCTTGGTTGGGTTATTCATTTACACCCTAGGGACGATGTTTTTGCTAAGGGTGCTTCTTGGGAAGCCATTAATACTGACCTTAAAGCCTTGGGTACATTGGAGGTGCTGCAACCTGCTACGGATGGACAGGCATCTTGGCGTTTAATGAGTGATGTTGAACTGCCAGAATTGCAAGAAATTTTTGCTTATGTGTGTGCTGTTGATGAAGTGACCTTTACAGCTGAAAATGCGCTTGAAAGCGACGAGGGTTTTGGTTTTTTTGTCGATGAATCTGAATTAGCAGCAGGTAGGGATGAAATTGAAGGCTTTGGCTTTTTTGTCGATGAGTCTGAATTAGCTGCAGGTAAAGAAGATAAAGAGAGCACTGACGGTTTTGGCTTTTTTGTGGATGAACAAAGCCTACCCATTGTTGCTGAAGTTGAAGTGAAAAGCATCAATAAGCCCATTGCTACAGCTCCCACCGCTAAAGCGGTCAGACCAGCAACTGCTGCGGAAGCATCGATTCGTGTAGGTGTCGAGAAAGTTGACCAGTTAATTAACTTGGTGGGTGAATTGGTGATTACCCGTTCAATGCTGGCGCAATCCTTATCGACTTTAGATCCGATGGAGCACGAAGAAATCTACTCGGGCCTAAGCAGCTTAGAGCGTAATTCCCGTGATTTACAAGAAGCGGTTATGTCAATTCGCATGATGCCGATTAACTTTGTCTTCGGGCGTTTTCCGCGTGTGGTACGGGATTTGTCAGCCGCAATGAACAAGAAAGTTGCTTTGAAATTATTGGGTGAAGACACTGAGCTGGATAAAGGCTTAATTGAGAAGCTAGCAGACCCTCTAACGCATTTAGTCAGAAATTCCATCGATCATGGTATTGAAACACCTGAAGAACGCTTGGCGGCAGGTAAGTCAGAACAGGGCACCATTACGTTAAGTGCTGGGCATCAAGGTGGCAGTATTTTGGTTGAAGTGGTTGACGATGGGGCTGGTTTAAACCGTGAAAGGCTAATCGCAGGGGCTTTGAAAAAAGGTATTTTATTGAGTGAAAACCCGTCTGATAAAGAAGTTTGGCAGCTAATTTTTGCTGCTGGTTTTTCTACTGCAGCTAAGGTTACTGATGTTTCTGGCCGTGGTGTGGGTATGGATGTGGTGATGCGTAATATTACTGAAATGAAGGGTCAGATAGATGTGGATTCTGAATCAGGTAAAGGTACACGCATTAGTTTGCGCCTACCATTAACCTTAGCCATTCTTGATGGTATGTCGCTACGGGTGGGAGACGAAGTTTTTATTTTACCTTTGACGCGCATTATTGAATCAATGCAGCCAGATCCAGCACAGCTTAAAACCTTGTCAGGTAAAGGCCGTGTTGTACACATTCGTGGCGAATATTTACCATTATTACCGCTATACAAGATTTTTAACCTTGAGCCACGCTTTAAAAAACCTGAAGAAGGTATTTTAGTAGTGGTAGAAAGTGCTGAAGGTAAGTTGGCCTTATTTGTTGACGAGCTTATTTCTCAAAATCAAGTGGTCATTAAAAGCCTAGAAACCCATTATCGGCGTGTGGAAGGTGTGTCGGGCGCAACCATTATGGGCGATGGTCGTGTGGCGTTAATTATTGACATAGAACAGCTAGCTAAAATGACGCAATTGAGTGCAGCCAACAGTTGATCTGGAGAAAAAATTATGAGTGAGTTAGTGGCAGAGAATGCTCAAGTTCTAAGTGGTAATCAAGAATTTTTGACTTTTACTTTGGGTGATGAAGAATACGCCATTGATATTTTAAAAGTACAAGAAATTCGTGGTTATGATGGTGTAACGCGTATTGCTAATACTCCTGATTACATTAAAGGGGTTATTAATATGCGCGGTGTGATTGTGCCAGTGGTTGATATGCGCTTAAAGCTTCATGTGGGTGAAGCCGTTTACGATCAGTTTACGGTTATGATTATCTTAAATTTAGGTGAGCGTGTTGTGGGTATGGTGGTTGATGGTGTTTCTGATGTTGTTGCTTTAAATGAAGAACAGATACGTCCAGCACCTGAGTTTGGTGCGGCTATGGATACCCAATATATTCAGGGATTGGTGAGCATTGAAAAGCGTATGGCAATTGTTGTTGATATTGAAAAACTGATGTCGAGTAGTGAAATGGGGCTGATGGATAGTGTTGCTGAAGCACTTTAATAAGAGGTTGCAACTATGCTAAAACGCTTAAAAGTTAAATCTAAACTTTTTATAGTTATTAGCTTTATGGCTCTACTGTTGCTCATCATCGGTATGATGGGTTTGGGTGGCATGAAAGACTCCAACACTGCTTTAGGTGATGTTTACCACGACCGTTTAAGACCAACTTTACAGCTAGCCAAAATTCAATATTTGATGCAACAAAATATTATTCAGCTAAACCTAGCCACAATGCACGACACTCGTTTAGATGAACATATTTTACATGATCATCCAATAAAAATGCATACCGACATTATTAGAGAGAATATTAAACAAATCACCCAGCTATGGGCTGAGTTTATGGCTAGCAGCTTAACTGATAGAGAAGCATTACTAGCAGCTGACTATACAAAATTAAGGACAGATTTTGTACAACAAGGCTTGCTGGCAACAATAAAATTGCTTGAGTCGGGTTATTTTGAGCTAGCCAATGTGCACATGATTGAAAAAACCAACCCACTGTTTCTTAGCAGTGTAGCGGTTGCAGAACAACTTCTGGAATTACAAAGGCAGATTTCTTCCGATCTTTTTGAAAGCCAGCAAGAATCTTATGCATCTACACGTTTGCTAGCAGTCATTATGATAGTGGCTGGTATTATAATTGCCGCTTTTTCAGGCTGGTTGCTGATTAGCGTTATTGTTAACCCCTTAAATAGAGCAGTGGGCTACTTTAATGAAATTTCTAAAGGGAATTTAAATAACACCATTGTTATTGAGCACCAAGATGAAATTGGTGAAGTGCTAACGGCTTTACAGGCAATGCAAGACCATCTGCGTGGTTTAGTGACCGATATTAAAGCTTCGGTTGATTCCATTAATACCGCTTCGCAAGAAATAGCTTCGGGTAATATTGACTTATCACAGCGTACAGAAGAACAAGCCTCTAGCCTAGAAGAAACAGCAGCTAGCCTAGAAGAATTAACGTCAACGGTTAAGCAAAATGCTGATAATGCACGTCAAGCTAATCAGTTGGCACAAAATGCTAGCAGCACAGCCGTTGAAGGTGGTGAAAAATCACGCCAAGTGGTTGAGACTATGGAAGCCATTAGTGACAGTTCTAATAAGATTGCTAATATTATTAAGCTGATTGATGACATAGCTTTTCAAACCAATATTTTAGCTTTGAATGCAGCTGTAGAAGCAGCTAGAGCCGGTGACCAAGGTCGAGGTTTTGCTGTAGTTGCTGAAGAAGTGCGCTCTTTGGCACAGCGTTCAGCTGCTGCGGCTAAAGAAATTAGCGGCTTAATTACCAGTTCTGCAGTTACTGTTAGTAAAGGCGCTGAGCTAGTAAAAGAAACAGGCCTTACTATTGAAGCCATTGTTGATTCAGTACAAAAAGTAACCGATATTATTGGTGAAATATCAGCCGCTTCAGATGAACAAAGTCAAGGCATTGAGCAAGTTAATCAAGCTGTTACTCAAATGGATGATGTTACTCAGCAAAATGCGGCTTTGGTTGAAGAAGCTGCGGCTGCCGCTGAGTCTTTGCAAGAACAAGCACAGTCTTTAAGTAGTTCAGTCGCTATTTTTCAGGTTGATACTGGAAATAAAAAACCGGCTCAAGTAAGAGCTGCAGCTAAGGCGCTAGTTAAACCTATTGCCAAGCGTGCTACCAAGCCTTTAATTAAACCTACTAAAAAGTTAACGGCTAAGCCTTTGTCTAAGGCTAAACAGTCGAATAATGATGAGTGGGAGGAGTTTTAATCTGTGAGCGACAAAGCGCGCGAATTTGAATTTATGGATAAAGATTTTCAGAAGATTCGTAATCTGGCGCATGCCCGTGCAGGAATCTTTTTAAGTCCAAAAAAGCGAGATATGGTTTATAGCCGCATTGCGCGGCGTTTGCGTACGTTAGGGTTGTCAACTTTTGAGCAGTATTTAGAGCATTTAGAAGAGCACGAAGATGAAGCTCAAGATTTTATTAATGCGCTAACAACCAATCTGACGTCATTCTTTCGTGAAGCGCATCACTTTGATTTATTATCAGAGCAAATGTTGCGGTTGGCGGATAGTCGCCGAGGGCCGATTAAAATTTGGTCGAGCGCCTGCTCTACGGGTGAAGAAGCGTATTCTTTGGCGATTACCGCGATCGAAACGTTTGGTACCTGGACACCACCAGTCCGGATTTTGGCAACGGATGTTGATACTAATGTATTAAGTCAGGCAAAGCGTGGTGTTTATGCATCTGAGCGAGTAAGTAAGTTAGATGAAGAGCGTGTGAAAAACTTTTTTGTTAAAGGTAAAGGTAGCCATGTCGGTATGGTGAAAGTTCGTTCTCAGCTAAAAGACTTAATTCATTTTAATTCATTGAATCTTTTAGCCCCCAGTTGGCCTGTTAAAGGGCCTTTTGATGCGATTTTCTGCCGTAATGTCATGATCTATTTTGATAAGCCCACACAATACAAAGTGTTATCACGCTTTAATCCTATGTTGCTAGACGACGGATTGTTATATGCAGGGCATTCAGAAAGCTTTCAGCACGCTGCTGATTTATTTCGATTAAAAGGTAAAACAGTGTTTGCTCCAGTGAGTAAAAAATCCACTGATAAGGTTTAATTTGTGCAAACCGACGGACCGCTTTCTAAAGTTTATTTTGATCCTTATTTTGAAATGGAAGCCGTGAAAATTTTGCCAGGTGAGTTTTATGTTACCCAGCAAAATTTGTTATTGGTTACAGTCTTAGGTAGCTGTGTTGCTGCTTGTATTCGTGATAAATCGCTAGGCTTAGGTGGGATTACTCATTTTATGCTGCCATTTGAGCAAAATAATATTGAGTTAATTGACAGCTCCATTCGTTACGGCAGCCATGCTTTAGAAGTGCTGATTAACGAGTTGCTTAAATTGGGTGCTAGTCGTGAAAATTTAGAAGCTAAGGTGTTTGGTGGTGGTGATGTGTTGTCTGCTGAAGGCAGTCATATTATTGGTGAGCGTAATGCGGCGTTTTTATTAAATTACCTTGAAGCAGAGAATATAACGCTTGTCAGCCAAAGTTTGTTAGGGTCGTATCCTCAAAAAGTGTATTTTTTTCCTTCTTCAGGTCGTGTACTGGTAAAAAAGCTTAAAAGACTGAATAATAATACGATATTCGACCGTGAAGCCTTGTATTTTGAAAAGCTTTTAGATGTTCAGGTGGCTGGCAACATAGAGTTATTTGGTTAATTTATGACTAAAAAAATTTCGGTATTAGTAGTTGATGATTCAGCGCTTATTCGTAAGTTGTTAACTGAAATCATTAACAGTCAAAATGATATGCAGGTGGTTGCTGTTGCGCCTGATCCTTTGGTGGCAAGAGAGCTGATTAAGCAACACAACCCCGATGTGTTAACGTTGGATGTAGAAATGCCACGTATGGATGGTTTAGATTTTTTAGAGCGTTTAATGCGCCTAAGACCTATGCCGGTGTTAATGGTGTCTTCACTAACTGAAAAAGGCTCTGAAGTTACTTTGCGTGCTTTAGAGTTGGGTGCGGTTGATTACATTGCTAAGCCTAAAGTGGATATTGCCACTGGTTTACAAAGTTATGCTGAATTAATTGCTGAAAAAATTAGGGCTTGTGCTCAAGCTAAAGTGCATTCTCGTGGGCGGCAGCAAGATGTAAGTGCAGCAGGTTTGCGTGCTAAGTCAGTTGCTGCAACACGTAAAAGAGTGGGCTACAGCTCCACAGAAAAGATTATTTTTGTGGGTGCGTCAACGGGTGGAACAGAAGCCATTAAAGATTTTTTAATCGATCTACCTGCTGATATGCCCGCCATTATGATTACGCAGCATATGCCAGAAAACTTTACCCGTACTTTTGCTGAGCGATTAGACAAATTGTGTGCCTTACGCGTAAAAGAAGCCGTCGATAATGAACGAGTGTTGCCAGGTTATGTTTATATTGCGCCAGGCAGTCAACACTTAGAAGTTAAACGCAGTGGTGCTAATTATATGACACGCTTGCATTCTGGTCCGCCAATTAATCGCCATCGACCTTCGGTTGATGTGCTATTTAATTCAGCAGCGCAATTGGTTGGTAGTAATGCCGTGGGTATTATTTTAACAGGTATGGGTAAAGATGGTGCTTTGGGAATGTTAGAAATGCAGCGTGCAGGTGCTTATACTTTTGCACAAAATGAAGCCAGTTGTGTCATTTTTGGAATGCCTAAAGAGGCGATTGCCTTAGGTGGTGTGAATGAGGTTTTACCTTTGATGCAGCTACCAGCTAGGGTTATTGAGCGTTTAGGACAAAGAACTAACCGTGTGTAAGGATATTGAAAGTTGATGAAACGCTATTTTGTATGGATTGCACTACTACTAGTTTTGCTAGTTGGCGTAGGCATTAGTTATTTTATTCCCGCTTGGTTAACCGGTTTGTTGTTAGGTTTGGTGGGTTTTAGTTTGGGTTTTATTGTGGCTAAAAATCAAGCTGTAAATACCGTCAAACTAATGGAGAAATCTTCTAATCGTGGTTGTGATGAAGGCATTTCATTGCTTAACTTGCAGCGTGATTATCGCCAAGTGGGTGAAAGTATTGCTGAGGTAGTTAGTGAATCAATGAGTGATTTAGACTCACTTAGTAGTATGCAGCGTGATGCTTTAGCTACTTTGGGTGATGCTTTCTCACGGTTTAAGTATTCTTTAGATGAGCAGCAAAGCTTGGTTTCAGAGCTTCTTTATGGTGGCGAAAAAAATACTAATTCAGACACATATCAAGGGATGAGTAATTTTGCTGAAGAAACCTTAAAAACTCTAAATAGTTTTGTTAGCACTTCTGTACAAACCAGTGCTGATTTAATGGAAATGCTAGAAAGGGTTTCTGAGCTTTCTGAAGGAATGCCTGAATTAATGCGGGTTTTGGCTGATATTGACAGCATTGCTGAACAAACAAACTTATTGGCATTGAATGCGGCAATAGAAGCAGCGCGTGCCGGTGAGCATGGTCGTGGTTTTGCCGTTGTTGCTGATGAAGTTAGGGCATTGTCTTCGCGTTCAGCTGAGTTTAGTCGTACTATTCAAATTAACCTAAATACCATGAATAAGCGTATTGAAAAGCTAGTTTATGATGTTAGTAAAATTGCTTCACAAGACATGAGCTTTATTTTAACCGCTAAAAAAGAAGTCGAAACAGCGATTAAGTTATTGATGGATAAATCCGACAGTGATAAATCAGTAACGCAGCAGTTAGAAGTTTTATCAACTGATTTAGGTATGGCTTTAAATGATGCAATGCGCTCTATGCAGTTTGAAGATATGAGTAGTCAAACCATTCAGCATACTGCATCTGAACAAAGCCACCTTTTGTTATTGGTTGAAGCATTAAAAACAGGTGCTGATGACCCAAGAGATTTTCATCAAGCTTTACATTCTCAAATGGAAGAGTTTCGCACAGCACGTATGCAACGCAAATCTAATCCAGTTTCAAGTAATTCAATGTCTAGTGGTGATATTGATCTTTTTTAATTTAATTGTATTTGATCGAGTTGTAAGGAGTTTTATATGGCTAATATTTCCACCATTCGCATTCCTGAGCGTTTTGATTTTTCTTTTCATCGAAAATTTACTGAAACTACAGAGATTGCGCTAAAAGATGATGATGTTAGTTTAATTAGCTTAGATTTCTCAAGGGTTAGCTATTTAGACAGCGCTGCTTTAGGTATGATTGTTTATCTACATAAGAAATCGGTATCAGCAGGTAAAATGATTAATATAGTCAGTGCTGGTGGCACTGCTGCTGAGATATTGGGTGTTGCTAATATAAATAAGTTGATTGAAGTTAAATGATTAAATGGGATAGGTTAAATAATTTATTTAGGGTTTTGTTAATAACAAATGACCCTAATGTTAGCTCTTTTCCTGATATGTTTGGTTATCGAAAGCTAGACATTACTTTAGTGTCGACACTTGATGAAATAAAGAAACAGCTAGTTAAGTATCCACCGTATGATTTAATTATTATTGACCTTGATTTAATCTCAGATGTTAGTTTTTTAGTTTGGTCAGCACCCATTATTTTGTTGGGTAGCCATGTTTCTACTGAACAGCAGCAGCAGTTATTTGAATTGGATGCAGATGATTATATTGCTAAACCCCTAGATTTTTTTTCGCTATCTTTAAAAGTAAGAACGCTATTAAAACGTAGTTTACTAAAAAAGCAACTACAAAAAATTAATGCAACTTTACAAAGTTACTTACATGCTAATCGTGCTGAAGCAGAAATGGCTTCACACATTTTTTATAATAATCTACTTGATAAATCGTCTGAAGATTTGCGCGGTTTTGATCGTTATTTACTTTCAAAATCTGACTTTTGTGGTGATTTAACCTTAGCCCGCTACTCACCTTCTGGCAGTATATTTGTATTGCACGTTGATGCAATGGGGTTTGGTTTGTCGGCTACAGTAACTTTATTGCCGGTTGTTGATGTGTTTCATGGCATGGTTGATAAAGGTTATGCTTTACCAATGATTGTCCGAGAAATGAACCGTAAACTAAACTATAAGTTGCCAGCAGACCGTTTTGTAGCTGCCTCATTGGTTGAAGTTGATTTATTACATGAGCAAATTAGCATTTGGAATGGCGGTATGCCACCTATCTATTTGTTAAGTGCTGAAGGTGAGATGGTTAATAGTTTTCATTCTAGCCATATGGCTTTAGGTATTTTAGAAGATAAGCGTTTTGATGCCAGTGTTGAGCGTATTGCTTTACCGAAAGAAGGTGGTATTTTTGCTTGCAGTGACGGTTTAATAGAACAGATTAATTTGCAAGGTGAATCTTATGGTAATCAGCGCTTATTATCAGATTTAGCAATTGGTTCACAGTCTTTTATGACCAGTCACATAGTCGCATCTTTAAAAGATTTTGCTGGTTTACCTGGTTTTGATGATGATGTTTCTATGTATTTCTTGCATTTTAAAGAGCTGACCTTCTTTTTAGATCAACAGCAGTTATCGGCTAAATCCTTGCGTGGTTTACAAGATATTCATCCTTTTCGTTGGGAGTTAACTTTAAAAGGGCAGCAAATAGCGGAACAAGAAGTGGCTAGTCAATGTAATAACTTATTGCAGCAAATGGGTATGTCGCAGCCATTTTGTCAAAGAGTGTTTACCGTTATTAGTGAGCTAAGTACCAATGCAATCGATCATGGTATTTTAGGTTTGTCTTCTAATCTTAAAAATTTTAATGATGGCTTTGCTGAATATTATACGCAGCGTGATAAATTAATTTTAAACTTATCTAATGAAAATGCATTGCGCGTTACATTGGATTGGAATCACGAAAATAACAAACCCAGTTTACTCATTGAAATTCAGCAAACGGGTAAAGGGTTTGATGCTGATAAAGTGCTTGCTAAATCGCCCGAAGATTTGTCTGGGAGAGGTTTATTATTAGTAAAGCGTTTAGCATCTAGCTTAGTTTTTAGTGATTATGGTCGTTTAGTACAAGTGACTCTTGAGTAGTTTGATGAATAACTTTGAAATAGATCCGCATTTTTCAACGTCGTATTATTATGATCCTAAGTTTGAAACGCAAGCCGTTAAGGTGTTGCCGGGTGAATACTATGCGACTGATAGTGAGGAAATGATTGTCACTGTACTTGGCTCTTGTGTATCTGTTTGTTTACGAGATAGCTATTCAGGTATTGGTGGTTTAAATCATTTTTTATTACCACATGATCGTTCTAGTAGAGATACACCTTTAGCTGAGTCAGCACGTTATGGTGTTTATGCGATGGAGTTATTGATTAACCACTTGTTAAAGTTAGGTGCAATGCGGCATAGGTTTGAAGCTAAAGTATTTGGTGGTGGTAAAGTTATTAAAGATTTTACGTTTGCGAATGTTGGCGAGCGTAATGTTGAGTTTGTATTAGCACATTTAAAAAATGAAGGTATTCCTATTGTAGCACGCGATTTACTTAATATTTATCCACGCAAAGTACACTTTTTTCCACAAACCGGTCGGGTAATGCTCAAGAAAATTCATAGCCTACATAATGCGACTTTAATCGAGAGAGAGAAAGGTTATCTACGTCAAATTGAACGTAAACCCATTTCTGGTGCAATTGATTTATTTTAACCTATACTTACTTTAATATGATGCCCTTGCTGAGAAATAACCATTTTATCAGCAAGGGTCTGAATATTTTTCAAGCAGTTTTTTTGCATTAAGCAGCTATCATCTTCAGAATTATCACTTACTTCAATAATTAAACAAGGTTTTTCTACGCTTGTAGAAAGCTTGCAGGTATCTTTTAAATTACCTTGAACGCTAATTTTTAAATAGTGGTCATTGCTTAGATTTTTGAGTGCTAGACTTTTTTTATGATTGTAATCCCAATCAGTAGCTATAGAGTTAATTTTTAGTAAGTTGGTATCTATAATTATTTGTACTAACTCATGGATAACACTAAATGCCCAACGTTTTATTGGCATACTTAACCCTTGTGTTTGCATAAATTCATTGCAAAGAGCGGATAATGATTGTTGTGCTATTTGCTGCCCATAAATCTTTATTTGCCATTCAAAAGGTGCGTTAAAGTTATCAAAAAGAAGCGTTATGTTAGTTGCTTTCTTTTCAATTTCTATATTAGAAAACTCAATTTGGCACAGTGAAATATCATCATCTGGCTGCTCTAGCTGTGCATAGTCAAGCACTGTTTGAATAATAGTATTAACTGGATCGTTATTTATTTTTTCTTGTAAGTTACTTATAAGTTGTTCATGACCAAATGCTTGATTATTGAGACTTTCTTGTTCTGTTAAACCATCGCTATAAACTATTAAATGCCCATCATCAGGAAGTTTTATATATTGCGGATTACTGTCAAACATGGCTTCATCTAAAATACCTAACGCCATATGCTTAGATTTGAAAGAAGCAATGACTTCCCCTTGTGAGTTTAATTGAAGTACAGGTGGCATAGCACCATTCCAAATACTAACTTCATTATATATTGGATCTATTTCTACTAAAACAGCCGCTACAAAACGGTCATCGGGTAAGTCTTTTACAAGGTGTTTATTCATTTCATTTAAAATAAAAGGTAGCTGGTAACCTTTTTGTACCATCGCATTAAAAACAGAAATAACCGGCATAATAGTAATGGTTGCGCTAAGTCCATGCCCTGTTGCATCAGCAACCAGTATAAAAGTACTACCTGAAGGCGAGCGTTTAATTTGAATAATATCACCACTGAAGCGACTAGATGAACATATTTTATAGTTTATTCCGGTAAGATCATCAGTATTTTTAACTAATAAGTGACCATAAAGTACTTCAGCTGCCATTGCATTTTCTTGTTCAGAAAGGTGGATGGATTTTTCTAATTGCTGAGTATAGCCACTGATTGCTCTTGATGATCCTAGTAGGTTAAGTAATAATACTAAAAGACTATTGATTCTTAGACGTAAACTAAGATCATTCATGGCCATTGAGTGAATAAATACCCCTTGAATACAACCAATTTGAGGTTCTTTTTCTAGGTATTTAACTAAAAAATTTGATTGGATTTTATGGTCTTTAACAAGTTGATCAGTTAAGTATTGATGAGAAATATCTGATTTTTTTATGGATCTGTTTTTATTTTCGTTTTTATTGAATTCATTTTTAAATAGGTTTTCTGCTTCAGTTTTTGTTGCTTGGTTTATTTTGCCAAACCAGTATATTTTTAATTTCTTTTGCTTATTTTCTGTTAAATAAACACTGATAAAATCAAAAGGAAGTGTTTTATTGATGTCAATAAAAATAGCTTTTATGTATTCATCCCAGTTGTCCAATCGTGTATTCTTAATAACTAAGTTGCTAAGTAGGCTGGCTTCAATTTCTAAATGATGTTTGTCATTGAGAACTTCACCTAAGTAGCGAGCTAAGGTGCTAATATTGTTAAAAGATTGATTTAGTTCATTAAAAACAAAGTCCAAATTATTAGGGTTAAAGTTTTTTAAATCACTCCCCGTTTGAATTTGATTGATTTGCTGGCTAAAATCTTCGATGGATTGATTAATTCGGCGTATTGCAAAATGAGAAAAAATAAAAGCGATAGTAAGAAAAATAAAGGAATACAGAAAAAAAGCACCAAGGTAAGTTAAACGAACTTCGTTGGTGATATTAGGAATTTGAATTTTTGGGCGGCTTTCTATCGGTAAAGCTTTAAGCTGTTTTAAAATATCATTAGCTTGCTCGGCCATTAGGTTTTCATAAAGAAACGAAGAAATACCTGAAACACCAATAAAAACAATTGAAGTACTAAAAAATACAGCTAAAAAGATAAACCAACGTAAAGTACGAATTTTTTTAAAAAAAAATTTAATCAACCTAAGCTCCGATTTGGCAAGCTATTAAAATAAAGCGTGCATTATCCGTCGCTGGAGCTGACTTGTCCAATAATCTAATCTTGTGTTTGCTGAGTCAATTAGTCGCAACAAAAATGGCAGCCTTATTGGGCTGCCTAAAATAACACTGTGAAATCATTTAAAAATTTAAACTGGAAATAAAGTACTAAGCTTGGTGGCTAGCATCATGTCACCTTCAGCACGAAGTTTGCCTGCCATAAAGGCTTGCATACCATCTTCTTCGCCGGTTAGCACATCTTTCAATGTTGCCTTGTTCATAATTAGAGTAACTGAAGGGTCGTCGTGGTCGCCTTCGGCAATTTCACACTGGTTATTTTTAATAACAACGTAGTAATTAGTGCCATCTTCAACGTTAAACTGGAACACGTCATCCATGCCGGCAGCAGCAGTGGCGTTAAATTTGTCCTTCAGTCCTTCAATAATTGCGTTAATATCAGCCATGGTGTTGTCCTCTTTGTAAGCTGGTTAGTCTGTTCAGCTTATTTCAAACGTACGTTTAATTCAAGCTTTAAAATGGAGAAATGCTCAGTGTGGGAAATTTTTTCTGAATACGCAGTTTTTTTATTAAAGATCGCAACCTTTTTAGTCGCAGCTATCGTTTTAGTTGTGTTGGTCGTTTCATTAAAGCGTGAGCGTGAAGGCGAGGAGCAGTTGCAGGTTGTCGAGTTAAATGCGCGGCAACAGGCATTACAAGATGCTTTGCAAGAAGCGTGGTTAGAAGATAAATCAGTTAAGCAGCTACATAAAGAAAGGGATAAAAAAGCCAAAGTACAAACAGCAAGCCATGCTGCTAAACCACGCGTTTTTGTACTTGACTTTAAAGGTGATTTAAATGCTAGCCAAGCCGCTGTTTTGGGTCGTGAAATCAGTTTACTGCTGGGTGTGTTACGTGCTGAAGATGAGGTGGTGGTGCGTTTAGAAAGTGCCGGTGGTTATGTACACAGTTATGGCCATGCTACGGCGCAGTTACAGCGATTAAGGGATAGAAACGTTAGCTTAACTGTGTGTGTTGACCGAGTCGCTGCTTCGGGTGGTTATATGATGGCTTGTACTGCAAGTAAGCTATTGGTCGCACCTTTTGCCGTATTAGGTTCGATTGGTGTCGTTGCAGAAGTACCGAATGTGAATCGGCTTTTAAAAAAGCATGATGTGGATTATGAAGTGTTAACTGCTGGCGATTATAAGCGCACTTTAACGGTATTTGGCGAAAATACGCCAGAGGGTAAACAAAAGTTTATTGATGATTTAGAGAAAACCCATGCGTTGTTTAAGTCTTTTGTACAGCGCTGTCGCCCACAGTTAGATATAGAAAAAGTAACTAAGGGTGAAGTTTGGTATGGTGAACAGGCATTAGCGTTGTTGTTGGTCGACGCTTTACAAACCAGTGAAGCTTATTTGTTAGAGCGTCAAGAAACCGCGCGAGTATTCAACGTAAAGTTAAAGAGGCCTTTAAACTTGACAGAGAAAATAGCAGGTCAAACCATTGGTGTTTTTGAAAGCCGCTTGTTAAGTTGGTTGCCCAAGTTGCAAGCGACTTTTTTGCATCGTTAATTTTTAAAAGCAAATTAAATGTTGCAATACATCTTGTGTAGCGTGCGAATAATCTGCTTGGCTTCTTCACCATTCAGTGAATAATAAATGGTCTGAGATTCGCGCCGTGTTTTAACCAAATGGTCACGTCGCAGCACTGCTAGGTGCTGCGATAGTGCTGATTGGCTAAGATCTAAGCAGGCATTTAGTTCGCTGACTGAGAGTTCACGATCATCTAAATAGCATAAAATTAGCAGACGATTTTCATTTGCCAGTGCTTTTAATAGGTTAGTTGCCTGTTTGGCATTGTTGCGTAAATCTTCAATCAATGCATTTTGGGGTGTTGCTGGATTTGCTGCAGTAACCATAGTTTTTTACTCAAGTTTTACTTAACTTAATCAGTTTTTCTTTATGTTACCTTTTTTTTAATCATTTGTTGATATCCATTGATGAAAATTTAAAGGCTATTGCTAATGTTTGCGCCTTTTGTAGTAGTTGCAAAATGTTGATCTTGCATTAGAGTAGCAAGAGATTTTGGTGAAGTGTTGACACTTATCCATAAAATAACGCAGATTTCAGGCGTTAACTTGCAGGTCTTCTGGATAAAAAGAAAGTAAGTGTTGACAAATAATAATACTCACAGAGGCGTTGTTGATGAGCTATAAAGCAGAATTTGAGCGTTCCATTAATCAGCCAGAAGCATTTTGGCGTGAACAGGCTGATAAACTACCTTGGCATAAAAAACCAACCCAAATTTTAGGTAAGGATGAGCAAGATGCCTACCGCTGGTTTTTAGATGGCGAACTAAACATTAGTTATTGCGCTTTGGATTACCACGTTGAAAATGGCCGTGCTGACCAAACTGCGGTCATTTTTGATTCACCCGTTACCAATACTAAATCTCAGTTTACCTACCGTGAGATGCGTGACAAGGTTGCTTTGTTTGCGGGTGGTTTACGCAAGCTGGGTGTAGAAAAAGGCGACCGTGTGGTTATTTATATGCCAATGGTGCCCGAAGCTTTGGTTGCTATGTACGCTTGTGCGCGTTTAGGTGCGATTCATTCGGTCGTATTTGGCGGTTTTGCGCCCAGTGAGTTAGCGGTGCGTATTGACGATGCTAAACCTAAGGTGATTGTGTCGACTTCTTGCGGTATCGAAGTAGAAAAAATTATTCCTTATAAAGGCTTGCTAGACGATGCAATGCATCAGGCAACCCATAAGCCAGACCATTGTGTGGTTTTACAGCGCCCACAGCACCCTTGCGAGTTAAATAATAGCCGAGATGTTGATTGGAATGAGCTAGTTGCGTCAGCCGAACCTGCTGATCCTGTTAATATCAAGGCAACGGATCCGTTGTACATTTTGTACACTTCAGGTACGACAGGTAAACCTAAAGGTGTTGTTCGTGATGCGGGTGGTTATGCCGTTGCTTTGTATTACAGTATGAAAACTGTGTATGACATGAATCCTGGTGAGGTCTTTATGGCGGCCTCTGATGTGGGCTGGGTTGTTGGTCACTCTTACATTGTTTATGCGCCGTTGCTAGCCGGTTGTACAACCATTGTTTACGAAGGTAAGCCAGTTAAAACTCCTGATGCGGGTGCTTTCTGGCGTTTAATTGAAGAATACAAAATTAAATCTTTCTTTACTGCACCTACGGCTTTTCGTGCAGTTAAAAAAGAAGACCCAGAAGGTAAGCTGTTAGCTAAATACGACATTTCTAGTCTAAAAATTATGTTCTTAGCAGGTGAGCGTTTAGATCCACCAACCTATCACTGGCTTAATGAATTGTTGCCTGTGCCTGTTGTTGACCACTGGTGGCAAACAGAAAGCGGTTGGGCGATTGCAGGTAATATGATGGGCTTAGAGCCTGCCGCGCCTAAAGCTGGATCGGCAACCTACCCAACACCTGGCTATAACGTACAGATTCTTGATTTTAAAGGTAATCAAGCCGCTGCTGATGAAGAAGGCAGTGTGGTTGTTAAATTACCTTTACCACCGGGTTGTTTAACGACCATTTGGGGCGATCATAGTCGTTATAATTCTTCTTACATGAACGCTTATCCAGGTTATTATTTAACTGGTGACGGTGGTAAAATTGATAAAGACGGCTACTTATTTATTATGGGTCGTACCGATGATGTCATTAACGTTGCTGGGCACCGTTTGTCTACGGGTGAGATGGAAGAAATTGTTGCTAACCATCCTGCGGTTGCTGAATGTGCGGTGATTGGTGTTGCCGATGAGTTGCGTGGTCAGCTGCCAGTTGGTTTAGTTATTACCAAAGATGGCTGGGATGGTGATGCTGAAAAGCTTCAGGCTGATTTGGTTGCTATGGTGCGTAAAGAAATTGGTGCTATAGCTTGCTACCGCCAAACATTGATTGTTGACCGTTTACCAAAAACCCGTTCAGGTAAAATATTGCGTAATGTGTTGCGTAATATTGCTGATGGTAAAGATTATGTTGTGCCTTCAACCATTGATGATTTAGCAAGCATTACCGAAGTTGAAGAAGCCATTAAAACGCGATTAATCGTTTCTTAATTACGTTAATTTAGTCTGTATAATAAGCAAGGCATTTGTTGGGTTAGGTTGAACTAGCCAACGGTGTCTTGCTTTATTTTGTTTTAAAAATTGGTTTTAAAAAAACGGTTTAACTCATTCAGGGTTCCCTCGCCCCCTGCTAAAAAAAGGTACTTATATGTTGTCTCTTTCTACTGTGCAATTTCGTCGTGCTTTATTTTGGCTTGCTTTGGCGCATATCATTATTATCGCTGCTAGTAATTATCTGGTGCAATTTCCTTTTGAAGTGTTCGGTTTACATAACACTTGGGGGGCATTTACCTTCCCATTTATTTTCTTAGCCACCGATTTAACGGTAAGGATTTTTGGCAAACAATTAGCACGGCGCATTATTTTTGTGGTGATGTTTCCGGCCTTAATCGTGTCTTACTTGGTGTCGATTATTTTTGCTGATGGGCAGTTTGCCGGTGTATCAGGTTTGTTAGCTGTGAATATTTTTGTTGCAAGGATTGCTTTGGCGAGTTTTACGGCCTATGCCTTGGGTCAGCTATTAGATATTGGTGTTTTTGATAAATTGCGTCAGGTGAAAGCTTGGTGGGTTGCGCCGGCGGCTTCAACTTTAATAGGCAATGCTTTAGATACGCTAATATTTTTTGCGATTGCTTTTTATGCCAGTAGCGATGTTTATATGGCCGAACACTGGTTAGAAATTGCCATGATGGATTACAGTTTTAAAGTCAGTGTTAGTTTTTTATTTTTTCTACCGATCTATGGTTTAATTTTAGGCAGCTTACAAAAGCATTTATTGAAAACAAAGCTTGACTCTACGCCGCTGAGTTAAAGTTTAAGGTGAGCTTAAAGTTTAATTGGCATTTGGCGTGTGCTTGTTGGCATAATCAATCCCAAGTTTTTTAGGATTAAGTCTATTTCTTTAGAATAGTGCTTATCTTTTTTAGAAAATAATAAGGAGTTGTCTATGAGTGTTTTGGCGCATCAGCGTAATGGACAAGGCAAGCCGCTGGTGGTAGTACATGGCTTGTTTGGCAGTGCCAGTAACTGGCGTAATGTGGCATTAAAGTGGGAAAAAAACTTCGCTATTTGGGGCGTTGATTTACGCAACCACGGCAGTAGCTTTCATCGCCAAGGTATGAGTTATGCTCAGCAAGCTGACGATTTATTGTGCTGGTTAGATAACGTCGGGTTAGACAAGGTTTGCCTGTTAGGGCACTCGATGGGCGGTAAGGTGGTTATGGAGTTTGCGCTGCGTTACCCCAGCCGTGTTGAAAAGCTGATTATTGTTGATATTGCTCCCATCAAGTATGAACCTAGCCATAACGAGATTATTGCGAGTTTAATTGATTTAAAAGCTAAAGAGCCTTGGCATGATCGTCGTCAAGCCGATAATCTTTTAAATACGTTTTTAGGTGAAGAGGCGATACAAACGCGGTTGTTTTTGTTGACTAATTTGCGTCGCACGGCTGATGGTTTGCGTTTGCGAGTTGGTATTGAAGAAATTGCAAATGATTATGCAGCCATTCTCGATGCGCCCCAATCCGTTGTTGACGGTAAAACGTTTGCTGGTGCTACGTTAGCCATTCGTGGCAACCAGTCCGATTATGTACCTGACAGCGCTTTACCTTTGCTTAAACAGACTTTTCCAGCTATAGAAGTGGTGGACTTAGACGGTGGTCATTGGCTTCATGCCGAACAAACCGATGCTTTTGCAGCCGCAGTGATGAATTTTTTAATGCCGGTTTAGTGAGCTATTTTTATTAAGCTAAGTTGTAGAGGAATGTATTTTGTCACAGGTTTTACCCTTTGATTGGTCTTCACTATTGGCAGAGCAGCCGTTGTTGCCTGTTTGGGCTAACGTTGATGTTGCAGCAGCCCCTAAGCTTGCTGAAACTTTGTATGAAGCTGGCTATAAGGTGCTAGAGGTGACTTTAAGGCAAACACAAAGCTGGGATGTGTTGCAATGCCTACAAAACTCACCTTTAACC
The DNA here is from genome assembly GCF_035271045.1 of Marinospirillum sp. Classification (GTDB taxonomy): domain Bacteria; phylum Pseudomonadota; class Gammaproteobacteria; order Pseudomonadales; family Halomonadaceae; genus Marinospirillum. The sequence continues at coordinate 176,818 of NZ_DATESC010000001.1, forward strand.
TTGGTGGCGGGCAGCGTGCGTCATCCCGATCAGCTCGCACGTTTGCAGCTTTTAGGCGTGCGTTGGGCTGTATCACCGGGTTGGTGTCCTGTTTTAGCTGCTGCTGCTGAGCAATCAGGCATTCATTTGTTACCCGGTATTAGTACGCCAGGTGAAGCCATGCAAGCCAGCAGAATGGGTTATAAACAAGTCAAGCTATTTCCTGCTGCTGCTTTGGGTGGTTCGGCATATTTACAGGCCATTGCTGCACCTTTACCCGAAGTTACTTTTGTTGCAACGGGTGGCGTGACACAAGAAACAATGGCGCAATGGTTTGCTTTACCGCAGCTGGTTGCTGTGGGTGGTAGCTGGATGCTGCCTGACGCTTTAATTCAGCAGCAAGATTGGTCAGCCATTCAAACCTTAGCTAAAGCCTCATTAGAAAATGCTAAAGCGCTACGTCAGCAGACTTTATACCAAGAGGTGGCCATTTGATTTCAGATAAAGAGAATAGCGAGTTTAAAGCGCGACGTTTAAGGGCTGTTAAACAAGATTTAAACAGCAGCGCTGCTGTTTTAGCACGCAAAGCGCTAGAAGACATCATTGATTACGCGGATAGCTGTCAGGTTGAAACAACAGCCAGTTTAACCGCTGAATTAAAAGATTTGGCAACGCAATTAATTGCCGCGCGTCCTAGCCGTTTGGTGGTGGGTAACTTATTAGGTTATTGGCTAAACAGTTTGCCTGTATTGCCTGAAGACTTAGAGCGTGCGCGTGGTCGTGCAGGTGCTCATGCCGAAGAAGTCATTGACCTGTTGCAAAAATCTCAAAATCAAGCGGTCGCTAAGTGTTTAGAAGAAATTAAACCGAATATGACTATTATGACGCATAGCAGCAGCTCTAATGTTATGGCGTTGTTTCGTGCTTGTCATTTAGCTGATTTAAAGGTTGAAGCCATTATTACAGAGTCGCGTCCGGGTATGGAAGGGCGCAAGCTGGCACGTTACTTAAATAAGCTCGGTGTTTCTTGTCAATTTATTACTGAGGCACAAATGGCTAGCTTTGTAGTACAAGCCGATAAAGTTGTGATTGGTGCTGATACGGTGTTGCGCGATGGCTCGTTGATTTCTAAATCGGGCAGTCGTTTGTTAGCTTTAGCGGCTAAAGATGCCGGTGTGCCTTTTTGGGTTTTAGCAGAAGGCTTTAAGCATTCTTTGGTTTTACCAGAAGATGCCGTATTAGAAGAAGCGGACTTAGAAGAGCTTCAGCTAGAAGCTTTGCCTTATGTTGAAATGCATAATATCTATTTTGAATTGGTACCTGCGCGTTTAATTACGACTTGGGTTGATGAAGAAAGGGTTGCTGTTACCTTTCGTTCGCTTGCTGAAACCCGTCCTGCTACAGTGCCTGCTTTATATAATGAATAATGCCCTTGTAAATTTGTAAAAAAAGGTTGGTTTTTTATTTTGGCCAAGGAAGGGCTGGTAGGTAGTTCTCAGGCGGTACAGGTAAACCTGCTTCGCGTAGTTCAAAATAAATGCCATGCTTGTCTATTTGTCGCTGTTTACCTGCTGAACACACGGGGTGATGCCCCGAAAGGTAGCTGTCTTGCTCCACAAATAGTGCGTGACAATAGGCATAAACTGACTGCTGCTTATTGTTATGCTTAACAATTACGACCTTACCAAAACTTCGCACTTCACCTGCAAAAATAACTTGCCCTGCTGCAATTGGAAAGACCTCTTGGCGATTTTTAGTGGCTAAAGCTAGCCCTTGATGCAATCCCCAGCGTTGCCACGAAAAATTTATTTTAATTTGAGGTTGGTCAACGGGCCAGCGGTAGTGATTTTTGTTGCGGTTTGACATTGGAATAACGACACGTTGCCCAATGCGTAGTTGTTTTGGTTTAACTTTGGGATTGGCTTGCAACAGGCTGATTAGGGCTAAGTGAAAGTGTTGCGCTAGATTACTAAATGTATCACCCGACTGAATGGTGTAATAATAAGGCCCCACTTTAGGTGCGTCTCGATTGCGTTGTGGGATTCGCAGCCGCTGATTGTGTGGCGGCACATTTTGTTGGCTGCGTGGATTAAAACGCCTTAATGCGCCTTCGTTTATTTTGTGTTTGGCCGCAATTTTAGCAAAGCTTTCTTTGCCTGATGGGTAGTAAAAAGGCTGTGGTGAAAAGGGTAAAGAAGGTGCAGCAGACACTAATGGTTTAGGTCCGTCTTCTAACGGGCTTTTTGAACTGCAGCCTAAAAGTAGTAGCGCAAGGCACAGAAGGATTAGCCAGCCGTAGCTTATTTGTCCATGATTTTTTAGCACACCCAACACCTAAAAGGTAATAATAGGCAGCTAGTCTAAACATCATCTCTGGCTAATAAAACCCTATGAGAAAGAAAATTACTTCTAGGTTTGTATCCTAGGGGTAAAAATGGCTAGAATACTAAGCTCATTCATTTACTATAGGGTTTACCTATGCAAGTTGTAGCCAATAAAGTCGTCGCTATTCATTATACTTTAACGAATGGCGAAGGTGAGGTTTTGGATTCTTCTTCAGGTGGCAACCCACTTTTTTATCTGCATGGTCATAACAACATTATTCCAGGTTTAGAAAAAGAATTGGAAGGTTGTAGTGTCGGTGATGATTTTGAGGTGGCTGTTGAGCCGGCAGAAGGTTATGGCGAACGTAATGCTGAATTAATGCAACAAGTTCCACGGGAAGCTTTTCAAGGTGTCGATAATATTGAAGTTGGTATGCAATTTCAAACTGATGGCCCTGGTGGAACGATGGTCGTCACTGTAGTTGATGTGACAGACGAGACGGTTAAGATTGATGCTAACCATCCGCTAGCGGGTGTAGCGCTTAATTTTAAAGGTAGTATTGAATCCATTCGTGATGCGCGTGAAGAAGAAGTTGAACACGGTCATGCTCACGAAGGTGATATGGCAGATCACTAAAAGTTAACTTTTATAGCGGCTTAAAAAAGTTATTTAATCAAAAGTTGCTTCAATGAAAATGGCTGTAGCCTTATCGCTACAGCCATTTTTTTGTTAAAAATTAGTTAATATTTTTGTTAGGTAGCTGGTTAAAGTTTGATCTCTTGATGTCGATTGTCTAATCTAATAGGTATGCTTTAAAGGATGGATTTTAAGAAGCCAATTTTAAAAAGTGGGTTAAATAGCTGAGGTACAATTATGATCGAATCAAACATTAGTAATGTAGCAGCTGCAGCGATGCGCCAAGATGTACGCAGTGTGCAAGGTCAGCGTGAAGCAAATAAAACTACCGTAGCAGATCAAGCATCCAGTATTCCTATGGCTTCAAGTGGTGTTGAAGCCGCCGATTCAACGACTACTGCTGTTGCAAGCCAACCTGCGGGTATCGTAACGCGTTTAGGTGAAACAACTGAGCAAGTACCGCTTTATGAAGCTAATCGCCCTACGGCGGGTAGTATTATTCGTCCGGCAATTGAAGTTGCTCAGGATGTACGCCAAACACCGACAGATAATCAGCTTAATGAGCAGGTAGCACTTGAGCGTAAAGAGGTTAACGAAGTAGAAGAGCGCCCGACAATGACAACGCGTGGCAATGATCCTAGTGTCAATGACGTAGAAAAACTGGTTTAGTTACTTAACGCTATTTTATTTAAGCCCTGCTATTGCAGGGCTTTTTTATAGAACCAATGAACTGTTTATGGATTAAGCATGATTATGCTGGGGCTTGTGTGTTAGAACCTGTAATAAGGAATTCCAGCAGCGCTTTTTGGGCATGGAGGCGGTTCCCCGCTTCTTGCCAGACTACCGAACGAGGATCATCCAGCATATCTACACTGATTTCTTCGCCACGATGAGCCGGTAAACAGTGCATAAACAAAGCATCTTTGGCCGCATAATCCATCAGTGAAGGCGATACTTGATAAGGTGCAAAGTCTTTTTTACGTTTTGCTTGCTCTTCTTCTTGCCCCATCGAAGCCCATACATCCGTCGTCACTAGCTGTACGCCTTCCACTGCTGCTTTAGGGTCGGCGATTAGGCTAACACGGTCAGCGTGGTCTTCTAATAATTGAGCGTCTGGCTGATAGCCTTCAGGGCCACAAATGCGTAATTGAAAGTCAAATTGACGCGCAGCTTTCATGTAAGAATTACACATATTGTTGCCATCACCTATCCAAGTCACTGTTTTACCTTGCAAACTGCCACGGCATTCCACGAAAGTTTGCACATCGGCTAATAGTTGGCAAGGGTGAAAGCCATCGGTTAAGGCATTAATGACGGGTACACTAGAATGCCGTGCAAGGGTTTCTATGTCTTGGTGTGAATAAGTACGCACCATGATGGCATCAACCATTTCTGAAAGTACACGTGCCGTGTCTTCTAAAGGTTCACCACGACCTAGTTGGGTATCACGGGGTGACAAAAAAATCGCTCCTCCGCCCAGTTGAATCATGCCTGCTTCAAAAGAAACCCGCGTACGGGTCGACGATTTTTCAAAAATCATCGCCAATACACGGTTTTTTAAAGTCTGGTCAATAATGCCTTCTTTGTGCCGACGTTTAAGTAAAATGGCACGCTGAATGAGTCGCTCCAGCTCTTGTGGTGAAAGGTCTGTCAGGGTTAAAAAATGTCTGACGCTCATGTATTAGCTCCGTGATGCTAGCCAATGTTTAATTAATTGGCTTAACTGGCTGATTAATTGTTCAGCTTCTTCGTCGGTAAGAGTAAGGGGGGGTAGAAGGCGCACTACCTGCCCAGCGGTTACGTTAATTAATAAACCATCATCTAAAGCAAGTTGTACCAGCTCGCCACAAGATTGATCCAGCTCAATGCCTAGCATTAAGCCACGGCCACGAATGCCTTTAACGCCTTTAACACCGTCTAACGCGGCTTCAAAACCTTTGACAAGGTGTTTGCCTAACTCACCAGCACGTTTGGCGAGTTGTTCTTTTTCTAAGGTTTCTAGCACGGCTAGTACAACGGCTGAACCCAGTGGTGTACCACCGTAGGTTGAGCCGTGATTGCCTGGTTGGAACAAATTAGCTGCTTTGCCATGCGCCATAACAGCACCAATAGGAAAGCCATTACCTAAACCTTTCGCCGTGGTTAATACGTCGGGCTTCCAGTCATAGCGCTGGTAAGCATAAAAATAACCTGTTCTACCGTTGCCGGTTTGTACTTCGTCAAGCATGAGTAATAAGTCGTGCTTATCGCATAATTCACGCAAGCCATTCATAAATTCGTCGGTGGCAGGCATTAAACCGCCCTCGCCTTGAATGGGCTCAACTAAAATTGCTGCTATATCGTTACGTCTTTCAAGAAGGTTAGTTACTGCAGCTAAGTCATTATAAGTACTACGTATAAAGCCGCTGACTAAGGGCTCAAAGCCTGCTTGTACTTTGCGATTACCCGTTGCGGTTAGTGTGGCTAGAGTACGGCCATGAAAAGCATTTTCCATCACTAATATGTGAGGTGCATCAATGCCTTTTTTATGACCATACAAGCGTGCAAGTTTAATGGCACCTTCATTCGCTTCAGCACCTGAGTTACAAAAAAAGATGCTGTCCATACCTGAAAGCTGGCTAAGTTTAGCAGCAGCAGCTTCTTGATTTGGAATTTGATAAAGATTGGAGGTGTGTACTAGTTGGCTTGCTTGCTCACTTATCGCTTTAGTAACCGCTGGGTGTGCGTGCCCAAGGCCACAAACTGCAATACCAGCAAGGGCATCTAAGTAAGTTTTGCCATTAGTATCAGTCAGCCAAGCGCCTTTGCCTTCAACAAAAGCAACAGGTAGGCGACCATAAGTGTGCATCAGGGCGGAGTTGGCCATGGTGCAAATTTCCTCCTAAATAATGCGGGCGAGCCCGAAAAACAATCAGTCTAAGCACTTGCCTTGTTACTGGCAAGATACACTTAATTTTTTATGGTGCTTGTTTATCAGTTGGCTTGAACGGTAAAATTGACTAACTTAGTCGGGTTTAAGCCCTGAGTCTTTTAATTTGCAAAAAAAGGTGCAACAAATGTCTTCTACACTTGATACGATTAAAGAACAAATTGCTAGTAACGCTGTACTGCTTTACATGAAAGGTACGCCGCAGCTACCCCAGTGTGGTTTCTCTGCTCAAACTGTACAAGCGCTAATGGCTTGTGGTCAAAAATTTGCTTTTGTTAATATCTTAGAGCACTCAGATATTCGCGCTGAATTGCCTAAATATGCCAACTGGCCAACTTTTCCACAACTTTGGTTAAATGGCGAGTTAGTTGGTGGCTGTGACATCATCGTTGATTTACAGCAGCAAGGTGAATTACAAGCGATGGTAGAAGCCGCTGTTCAAGCACAAGCCTAGTTTTTTAATTTTAAACAAGTATTTAATCTGACATGGTTCTAAGTGCCAGATCCCAACCGCCGAGCTGATGCCAAGTATTAATAACAGCACAAAACAGTTCGGCGGTTTTTTCTGTGTCATAGCAAGCAGAATGCGCTTCACGATTATCAAAAGGGATACCTGCTGCAAGGCAGGCACGCGATAATACTGTCTGACCAAAAGCCAAAGCACCTAAAGTCGCTGTATCAAAGCTAGAAAATGGATGAAAAGGGTTACGCTTAATATTGCAACGTTCCACTGCCGCATTAATAAAGCCTAAATCAAAGCTGGCATTGTGACCGACTAAAATGGCACGGGTACAATTGTGTGCTTTAACTGCTTTGCGAATGGTTTTAAATACGTCATCTAATGCTTGATTTTCTGCGACAGCAATACTGTGTCGAAAAGAATTGTCGAGGTCTATTTTTGTAAAGTCTAATGCGGCTTGTTCAATATTTGCCCCTTTAAAAGGGATTAAATGCTTAGTAATGCTATGATCGGGTAGAATAATGCCATTTTCATCCATCGTTAGAGTGGTGGCAGAGACTTCTAAAAGAGCATCGGTGGCTGAGTTAAAACCGGCGGTTTCAACATCGACAACCACGGGTAAATAGCCCCGAAAGCGGCTAGACATAGGATGTTTGACATTCGACTGACTGTTCACGCAATGCTCCTGACCGGCGTGTAAATGAAAGACTTGGGTTGTTGCGGCTTCTAGCTTACCATAGCTATTGGCTTTTTCGTTTTTTTACCTAAAGTTTACCCAGCTTAGGTCGACTATTAACAACTTAGCTAATAAGGATTTATGTATGAAGCGCTTACAACAACTAGTCCCTATGTGTCTTTGTCTATTAATGGGCGGTACGAGTGCTTATGCATCGAGTTGGCAAGCCGGTTATGAAAATGCTTTATGGCAAACCAGCGATCCATCGCCGCTTAATTGTGAACTTTCGCATTACATTCCTAATTTTGGTGAAGCACGTTTTATTCATCGTGCGGGTGAAACAGTGCGTATGGAAATTAAGCCTTTTCGTAATGCCTTGCGTGGTGGTGAAGTTAAATTAGTTGCTTTAGCACCTCAATGGATGCCGGGTGCGGATGCGCGTGCTTTGGGTAAGTATAACTTCCAAAAAACGGACTTACCGCTTCGCATTGCTACACCACAAACTGAACTGATTTTAGAAAGCCTGCGCCAAGGTTTAATGCCTTCAATGGTGCAAGAAGATGCTGATTCGCGCATTGAGCGCCGTCGTGCCAGTTTAACACCGATTAATTTTCATCCAGCTTTTGCGCGTTTTCAGCTTTGCCAAGCCAAGTTGCTGCCGGTTAATTACGACCAAATTCGTGATATTTTAATTACGTTTAATTTAGGTGGCGCACAGCTAACGCAGAGCGACCGTGACCAACTTGATTTGTTGGTGCGTTATGCCTACGCAGATCCTGAAGTTATTTTGGTGATGGTTGATGCCCACTCAGATTCGTCTGGAACGCGCCGTGATAACCGAGAGCTTTCTAGTAAGCGTGCTGATACGGTAACTAAGTATTTGGTTGCGCGTGGAATGCCGCAGGAAATTATTCAAAGCCAATACCACGGACAGCGCTACCCCATTGCTAGTAATCGTACTACCGATGGTCGCAGTAAAAATCGGCGTGTAACCATTAAATTAGAGCGGGAATTAGAAATCAAACCCATTTTCTAATGTGCCTTTTTATTTTCTAAGTAGTTTATAAGCGCTAGTCACTGACGCTTAACTTTCCTTGCGCTATAATCCCTCTTATAAGTTTTCGGCTGCTTAGGCAGCCTTTTACAGTTTACTATTCCTACTTCTGGCTTAACGCTAAGGTAGTCTAAGGAGAAATCATGTCTGATACAAAAAAACCTCATGTCAATAAAGTGGTATTGGCTTATTCCGGCGGCCTAGATACTTCCATTATTCTTAAATGGCTTGAAGATACCTATGGTTGTGAGGTCGTTACTTTTACCGCTAACTTAGGTCAAAGTGATGAACTAGAACCTGCCCGTGCTAAAGCTGAAGCGATGGGTGTTAAAGAGATTTACATCGAAGATTTGCGTGAAGAGTTTGTTCGTGATTATGTTTTTCCAATGTTTCGAGCCAACGCTATCTATGAAGGCGAATACCTATTAGGTACGTCCATTGCGCGTCCTTTAATTGCTAAGCGCTTAGTTGAAATTGCCAATGAAACCAATGCCGATGCCATTTCTCATGGTGCAACCGGTAAAGGTAATGACCAAGTACGTTTTGAGCTAGGTGCCTATGCCTTGAAACCAGGTGTAAAAGTGATTGCACCTTGGCGTGAATGGGATTTGCTATCGCGTGAAAAGTTAATGGCTTACGCTAAAGAGCACAATATTCCGATTGATTTTGCTAAAGCAGGCACTAAATCGCCCTATTCTATGGATGCTAACCTGCTGCACATTTCTTACGAAGGTGGCTTGTTAGAAGACCCTTGGGCAGAACCTGAAGAAGCCATGTGGCGTTGGAGTGTTAGCCCAGAAGCTGCACCTAACGAACCGACTTACCTAGAACTAACCTATGAAAAAGGCGATATCGTAGCCATTGACGGTGAACGTTTGAAGGCTCATGAGATTTTAGAAAAGCTAAATAAAATCGGTGGTGCTAACGGTATTGGTCGTTTAGATATCGTAGAAAACCGTTATGTAGGTATGAAAGCTCGCGGTGCTTACGAAACCCCTGGCGGCACGATTATGCTAAAAGCGCACCGTGCGATTGAATCCATCACTTTAGACCGTGAAGTTGCTCACTTAAAAGATGAGTTAATGCCACGTTATGCTGAGCTGATTTACAACGGCTACTGGTGGAGTCCTGAGCGTAAAATGTTGCAGACGATGATCGATCAATCACAAGAATTTGTGAACGGTAAAGTACGCGTTAAGCTTTACAAGGGTAACGTGATTCCTGTGGGTCGTGAATCAGCGGATACTTTGGTAGATGAAAGCATTGCTACTTTTGAAGATGATGCGGGCGCTTATGACCAAAAAGATGCCGAAGGCTTTATTAAGCTCAATGCACTGCGTTTACGCATTGCAGCACAAAAAGGCCGTAATTTGTTATAAGCTTTATTGGCAATAATAAAAACCCTGCTTCGGCAGGGTTTTTTGGGTTTAATGATTAACTTTAATAAAGATTAATTAGTGTTTTTGATGGTTTTTATGTGGCATTCCGACCATTTTACGCACTGGTAAATCTAGCTCAAGCAAACTACCATCATCAAGCTTTAAGCTAACTAATACATTTTCATCCATATTAAGTGGCTTTTTTAGGCCTATCAGCATGATATGCAAACCACCAGGTTTTAGATGCGTTGTGCTATTGGCTGCTAGGTCGATTTGTTTAACTTGGCGCATCTGCATAACGCCATCAACATTGGTATGGGTGTGTAGTTCAATCGCGTCAGCCGCTGCGCTGCTAGCGCTTACCACTGCGCGAGCTTGATTGCCTTGATTGTTGATGTCCATAAATGCAGCCGTAACCGCTGCAGTAGGGGGCACGGCGCGAATGTAGGCATTGTGGACTTGAACATCCATAGCTAAGGTTGAAAAACTAGCAAAAAAAGATGCCGCGATTAATAAGCGTAAAAATTTCATAATAAATTCCTTAAAGTTGGTTTTCTAGGGCTTTAATAAGTATGGCTTGCAGTTCTTCACCACTAATAGAGTGAGGTAAGGTTGCTAGCAGTTCGCCACTTGAGTTTACTAGGTAAAAATCTGAAGTGTGATCGACGGCATAACCCATAGCAGAGTCAATCTCGACATAACGATAAAAAGCTCCATACTGCTTAGCAAGTTTGGCAAGGTAATCTTTTTCGCCTGTTAGACCTAAAATGCCTGCTTCAAAAAATTTAACATAATCAGCGAGTCGGTCGGGTGTGTCTCTATCAGGATCAACCGAAATAAAGATGGGTTGTAACTGATTCTGTAAGTTTTCTGGTAGATAATTAATGGCTTTAGCCATAAAAATCATTGAAGTAGGGCAAATATCAGGACACCAAGTATAGCCAAAATAAACTAATGCTAATTGCCCTTCAAAGTCACTTAACGAAACTTCACCTTGGTGGCTGGTTAGCGTAAAAGGCGCACCGGTTGGCTTTCCAATTGTAGCTGAATTGTCAGGCTGGTCTAAGCCGCTCTTTATTTGCAAAAAAGCTAAGCCCAAAAGTAGTAGAGCACCTACATAGAGTAGAGAACGATTAACTTTCATGTTGTTTCCTAATTAGCAATTAAAATAGACGGATTTTAGCTAATTGCAGGTGGTGCTCTAGTCGAAGGGCTTAAAAGGTTAGGGTGTTGGGTTTGTTGGTTGGTTATTACAGTAAAGAGAAGAGGTTGAGCAGGTAAGTCGCTTAAATAGGCTAGGTCTGTCATGCTGGAAAGGGCGACAGCCGGAAGGCAAGCAGGGCAATAGTTAAGGGGTTGTAGTGACTCGCTTAGCTCGTCATTCATGGCAATTAAGCGTTTCTCAAAGCCACCATGCCAAGCACAAATTTCTATATAACCATTGGCATGAACTTGAATGGGTGGGACTAAAAAAGGAGCCACCAACCGCTGCGTAATAACTAGCAAGGCTAACAATAGCATTAGGGTATTAAACAGAGGGTGTTTTACAAGCATGCTTCAACCTTTAAAATAACTGCGATCAATATACCAGTAAACATTGGGCTCAACCAGTGAGCTAGCTATAAGTTGGTGGCTTAATAGCAGGAAGCACAATCACAAACCTTGCACCTTTTAAAACCTGCCCAGATTCAATATAAAGCTGACCTTGGTGATGATTGATAATGCCACGGCTGATGGGTAAGCCTAAGCCAGAACCCTTAGGTCTTAAACCGCTGGTATTTTTATGTTGTTGAATTTGATGAAAATTTTCAAATACCTTGTCACGTTCTTCTTCTGCTATGCCTGTGCCATTATCTTCAACGGCTAAGAACCAGTTATTAGCTTGAGTATTAATTGTCATTACTACCTTGGCATCTTTTGGTGCAGTAAATTTACTAGCATTATCTAGTAGATTAATAATTACCTGTTGTAGTTTATCTGGGTCGGCTGTGACCCAAGCTTGTTCCTCGGGCAAAATAAGTTCTAGGTCGACTTGCCGATCATCATAAAGCTGGGTAATAGCATCGGCGGAATCTTTGGCTAATTCATTTAGGTTTATGGGTTTAAGGTCTAAACGCATCCGTCCCGATTCTAAACGGGCTAGGTCTAAAATTTCTTCAATTAAGCGAGATAAACGTTCACTTTCTTTAACAATCACATCTAAAAAATGACTTTTTTGTTCAGGTGTAACTTCAGGGCTATCTCGGAGTATTTCTGCAAAAGCTCGAATAGAGGTAAGTGGAGTACGGAGTTCATGGCTAACCATTGCCACAAATTCATCTTTTAGTTTGTCTAGTTCGCGCAGTCTTACGTTAGCTCCTCGTAACTCTTCACCAATCTGTGCTAATTCATCTGACTTTTGCTCCAGTCGTTTATTGTATTCTAACGAGGCTGTAGAAAAACCTGTTTTCAGACAGGCTCTTCCCACCAGCAGATCGTTTTCTGTTATTTATATTCTGTTACCCATTTTAGCTGGCTAACTTATTTTCATTCTATGTATTTCTAATAATCTTCTATTTATACGTTGTTTTAGACCCATTTATGGGCTAATCAGCCTTTTCATTGATTCAGTTTGCCATAACGGGCCAGTTTCTCAACATTATGGACCAAGCAAAAGAGTTGCCATTGGCCTTGCACCTTAGTTTTTCCTCTCAGGCTAAAGCGGTTCAAGCGTTTATTGGTGCCAATATTACCGAATACCGGCTCAACCACGGACATACGGTGAGCATAAACAGCTTTTCCTAGGGGGTTATCCACACGGTGTTTCATCCAGTCAGTGTAATTCGGTGCTCTTTTTCCATTGAGTGGGAAGCTGACTTGTCGGCCTGCACCTTTGCGGTGATCAGCTGCGGAGGGTGTTTTCATGCATTGGTGTTTCTTGGTGCAATGCCTACATTGCAGTAGTCGCCCTTCAAAATAAGCCGTTGGTTGACCTTGAGGATTGTTTCGGGTGCCTCGACTACTGATAGTCTGTCCTGCTGGGCAAATGCAGGTCATTGTTATGGGATCAAATTGGAATTCGCTGGCAGGAATGAGTTGCTTGGCTTTTGGCTTGCCGGGTGTTTGGTGACGTTTGCCGTATTTATCTTTTTGGTGAGTGAACTTGGGATCACGGCTTCTGAACTGATTATCAGGAATGTAGGCATTGATGTTGTTTTCATGCAGGTATTGCATGTTGGCTTCATTAGCAAAACCCGTATCCGCTGTAACGATGACACCTTCTTTATAGAGGTTTTTGCTGATGCATAGAGGTTTTTGCTGATGCCCAGCCGTTTGTAACGCTCTTGAATAGTTTCTAAAACGGGTTGCAGCGTGTGATGTTCTTGCCCTTCACCAAAAGCCTGGGCATCAATGATAATTTGGTGTTTTTTATCAACGGAAGCAACACCGTTGTAACCTTGAATCGTACCTTTACTGGTCGTCATTTTTGCTGACTGGTTATCGGTAATATTGCTTTTCACTTCGTTGCTGCGCTTACCTTTACCCAGTCTAGGTTCATTGTGCTTTAAAAATTTATCAATCTTATTGGCTGCTTTATCCAGCGTTAAAATAGTTTTGACTTGGCGGATAGCACGATCCAGTTCTTCTTCGCTTTCCCAGCTGTCTTTTTTCTGATGTTCCGTTAAGTGGTGGCTGATTAAACGTTTTAGTTTTTGGCGCTTTTGTTCCAGTTCTTTAAAGGTGCCAGACCATGCTTTGGCGGCATTCGAACGCATTTTACAGCCATCAATGGCAAAAAGTTCATGACCTAAAAGACCTTGTTGATCACAGACCAGCAGCACTTGTTCAAATAAGGTGGCAATGGCTTGGCTTTGGCTACTCACAAAATGGGCGATGGTGGTGAAATGTGGAACGCTATCGCAGGATAAGGCTTTAAAGATAATGTTAGTTTCGCAGCACCACTGGATTTCACGGCTGGAGGTGATGCCTTTGGAGTAAGCAAACAAGATTATCTTTAGCAAAATGGCTGGATCGTAAGCTGGGCGGCCTTCGTTATCATTTTTGTAGGGCTGGTGAAAAGCAGACAGATCGAGTTTTTCAGAAATGAGGTAATGCAGGGCAAATTCGAAGGTGCCAAGCTGAAGCTGTTCAAGATAATTAATGACCACCATCGTCTGCTGGTTATAGTCGTAATGCTTGAATCGAGCCATCCTCATGCCCTCATTATCTGAAAATCCAATCAAACCATAATTAAAGAGGTTTTTCTACAGCCTGAACGCTTGGGAGGTGGTGTCTAAGATGCTAAGTACTGCTTCAATATCTAAGGCTTCACCCCTAACGACGGAATTAATAAGTACCCTAGCAGAAGCACTGCCTAAAGCACCGGTTAAGGCTTGCTCTGTTTGGGCGATTAAAGCGGGGGAGGCTGGCGTTTCATCGGCTGGGCTGGGTAGGTAAGCACTATTAAAATTAGCAAAAACTTTTAAGGTAGCGGGTTTGCCAAGGTAGCGGTTAGCTAACTGATAAAGTTCGCCCTTGGTTGTTTGCCCAAGCCAAAGCGGTGTTTGCATTACATCGGGTCGTAAGGCTTCCGTAAATAAAGCGGCTTGGGTTTGTTCTAAACTAGATTGGCGTGAAAAAAGTGATACACCCACCAACAAACCTATATTAACAAGCAGACTCCAAAATAATGCGTGGGCATAAATGTCCCAGCCTTCTAAATCAAATAACGCATAGGGTTTTAGCCAAGCAATGCCCCAAGGGCCTTGGCTTATTAATGAAGAATCTAACCAGCCGGATAAAGCAAAACCCGGTAAGAGTAAAGTATAAGCCCAGACAATAAAACCACCCATTAAGCCAGCAGCTGTGCCTTTAGCATTACCACCACGCCAATATAAGCCTAGTAATAAAGCCGGAGCAAACTGGCTAGCTGCTGCGAAAGATACCAAACCTGTGGTTACTAGTGTGTAAGACTCACCAATTAACGCATGGTAAAGGTAGCCTAGCAGTAAAATAAGCAAAATAGCGATGCGGCGAATGCCTAGCAGCCAGCCACTTAGGTTACGTGTTGGGTCTAGGTGCAGCCATTTCCAACGTAATAATACCGGCATCACTAAATGGTTACTGACCATAGTAGAAAGGGCGATGGTTTCGACTATCACCATACCGGTAGCCGCTGATAAACCACCAATAAAAACAAACAAAGGTAAAAACTCTAAGCCAGCGGCAAGCGGCAAGGTGAGAACATAATCATCGGGCGATCCATCACCCATTAATAAGCCAGCTAGAGCAATAGGAATAACCATAATATTGATAGCAAAAAGGTAGAGAGGAAACATCCAGCCAGCACGTTTAACATGGCGTTCATCAACATTTTCTATCACTAATACCTGAAATTGCCGTGGTAACGTTATAAAAGCTAAAGTAGAAAGAATTAAAGTGCCTACCCAGCCAACAGCACCCTCTGGTACTGCGTCTAAACCTAGTGTGCCAACCAAGTCGGCACGGTTTGAAGCTTGTGTAAATAAATCCATCGGGCCTTGGTACAGCCAAAACACCACAAAAATTCCTGCTGCTAAAAAAGCCAAGAGTTTTACGATGGATTCAAAAGCAATCGCAGCCACCATGCCTTCATGGCGCTCACTGGCATCTAGGTGGCGTGTTCCAAAAAGAATAATAAACACCGCTAAAACAATGGCAACCCAAAAAGATTTATCAAACCAAAAGGCTTTAGCAGCCAAAGCTTGGGTGGGTTCAAGCGGATAACCCGTTAACAAGGCATGGCTGATGGTTATGGCTTTAAGCTGCAAGGCTATGTAGGGCATAACGCCAATAACAGCAATAAGCGTAACCAGCACACCAAGGCGCGTACTTTTACCATAGCGGGCGCTTATAAAGTCGGCAATGGAGGTTATTTTTTGGGCGCGTGAAATCCGAATCATTTTACGGATCATAAACCAGCCCAACAGCATGGCTAGCGTAGGGCCTAAATACACCAATAAAAAACTTAAACCGGTTTCTGCGGCGCGGCCCACACTGCCGTAAAAAGTCCAAGCAGTACAGTAAACAGCGATAGAAAGTGTATAAACCAAAGGCGAGTTAATAATCGAGCGCCCTTGGCTAGAACGCTTATCACCCCAAGCCGCTACTAAAAATAAAATGCCTAAATAACTAAAACCAACCGCAAGGGAAACCCATTCAGTTCTCATCTTTGCGCTCCAAAACCAAAGCGGCTAGCACAATAATAACTAGCCAAGCGCTGAAAACATAAACGGGCAAAATAGACAAGCCTAAGCTGCTGGGCCTGTCAAAAAGCAATAAAATAGGCGGTAAAAAAAACACCAAAGCTAACAGCGTTAAACCGACTAGCCTAGAGCGAATAGGTGAGCCTTTCATCGCTGTCTCCTAGTTTTTTAAGGCAATAAACATTACTTTAACGGAGTTAGCTTCGATGGTGGTGATTCCAAACCAATATTAATCAAGCATTACTATTTAGCAGCTGAGTATATTTCGTACTTTGTCTTAATTATGTGCTTGATGAAGATGAAGGACTCAATTGTTCGGCTGCTAAATTTGCTGCTTCGGTGGCTCGTTGCGCCTGGGCCATTTGTTCAAGTTGCTTGATCAGTTCAGCAATGTCCACATCTTTTGGAGCATCCAGTTCTTCAACCTTCTCTCCGCGAGATAGATGCTGGGCGAGGTCGGATAATTGAATATGGAAGCTATTGTTGCTACTTTCTGCTCCAGCTGAGCGTTCTTGCGGTGAGTAAGCATGTTCGGCAACTGTCACGCCCGTGACAGGGGAGGCATTGGCTATTGCAGAGACAAGTTTCATTCCTGCTATGGCTTCATTTCGACTGGCTGCATAATCAGCGCCAGCATAACCAGGGAGTTGCTTTTTCTGATATTCAAGCTGATTATATTTTGAGTCGTAATTGACGCCTTTCCCGCTCGAATCGAACTCAACAGAGCCTAAGATGGTTCCTGCTCCAACTTGATCATAGGTAAGCAATTTGGCGTCAATAAGTCCTCTGTAAAGAGTGAGCATATCATTGCGGCTGGCATCTTTAACATTGACATCTTTTACGATCTCTTTAAATTTGTCGTAGTCTTTCTGGCTGAGAGTCCCGCCGAGCATGCCTTCGGGGCTGGTTTCCTTGCCCACTTTGACTGTGAAACCTTCGTATTGCTTAGGGTCAAGCAACGAACGGTTCATATTGGCCGAGATGTTGCTCAGTGCGTTAGATAATGGGTTAATGGATGGCATTCTTACGGTTCCTTTATTGATTATGAAATGTTGTAAGAACTGGAGAGCTATTAGTTCCCCAGTCGTCCTTTGACTATCAGGTGCCAGGAATTGTGAACAGTGGCATACGACCTTCCATGCGCCAGTTACGTACTTGAGATGTACCTACGTTCTCGATGCGATAACGATACTTGCCGGTTGACGATGGGAAGAAACTACGGCTCACGGAGCGGGCGCCGTTACTCGTTCTACCAGAAACTAGCCTCCACGAACCGCCTTCTTGTTTCTCTATGCGATGGTTGATAACACTTGTCGGGTTGTTTCCAGACAGATCCTCGAACTTAAAGTTTACTGTGCCAAGGCACGAGATGCTGAACTCATACACGTTCTGAGAATCACCTGCAGAAAGGCTTGCCCCGCTGCTAGTGATGTTCATATAAGCGCATGCAGCAGCAGCCATATTGCTGGTACTCAGCAACAATGCCGCGAACAGCGAGAAGAACAGTTTTTTCATACGATACTCCTTGTGGATGAAATAGCTGAATCCCCTTCGCCCTCGTTCGTCACGGAAAGCTGGTGAAGGGTAACTTCTATAACGGCTGGGAATGAAAGTTCTTTAGCTTTTCTTGACTGTTTTTCTGCAATTTTTGCGTGATTTTTTGCCGCCTCCCACGTTCAGGGCACCAGAACATACCCTGCCTGCAACCCTTGTACTTCAATACCTTGAGTGATCGCCTGTCCGGGCACAACCGGGATCTTCAATGGCACTGCGTCAATTGTTGCGCGGTACGTTACATAGGTTGAACCATCATTATCTGTTACCAGAGCCTGAGGAGGAACTACGATACCGTGCTCGTTACGGTAGAGGATAATAGCCAGTCGGGCGCTCATGCCTAATCTGATCTGCTGCGCGGCTTCGTTTTTAAGTGGGTCTACAGCAATCACAACATCATAATAGGCTGCTGTACCGGGTGAGTCAGCAGCGTTGCCTTGTATCGCAATAGTGGCAATATGACCAGTAAGGGTTTGCCCAGCGAAACCATTGCCCATGATTTTCACGGGCATACCTTCACGTAACTGGTGAAGATCGGTTTCTTCTACTTGAGTGAGTACCTGAATACGGTCTAACCCTACAATAGTTAGTAATGGAGCTCCCTGTGAGACCTGAACACCTGCTTGAATGATAGCTGTTTTACTACCTTCGGATAAGGTTGGGCGTACTACTACACCAGAAAAAGGTGCTTTAAGTACTTGATGTTCACTTTGCGCTGTCACGGCATGATAACGAGCTTGCGCGTTAGTCAATTCCATTTCAGCAATCTTGCGCTCTTCTCCTTGAGCACGCGCTTTGATATTTTGTAGTTCATCCTGTAAAGATAGTAAGTCTTGCTGCTGAGCATGAACCTGCTGCATAAGCATATCTACTTCCATACGGGCAATAATGCCACGTTCAAACAGTTTCTGTGTATCACGCAGATTGGCTTTTATGTTGTCCAACGTTGTACGGGCTGTTTGTACGGCACGTCGGGCACGTGAAACCTCGGGGCTGCTGTCCCAGTTACGCAATTGATGGACTTCTCTCTGTGCTTTAAGTAGTTCTGCTTGTGCCTGTCGTTGCTTGATTTCGATTTGTCCTGGATCAAGTCTTAAGAGCATCTGACCCACTTCAACAGTCTGTCCTTCTTGCACAAACATTTCAGAGATAACGCCTTCAAATGGTGCAGACAAGTTTTTTTGTTTTGCAGCTCGTATGCGTCCAACCAAGCCGAGTTGTTGTTCCACTAACTGAGGCTGCACCTGTAACCACTTTGCTTGCATGCTTTCGGCTTGGCTAGTGTTATCAGATTGCCAGAAGATAATTCCAGCCACCATTATCAGCAGTATCAATAGTATTGACTGTAATGGATAATATTTAGTCATTCAGTACTATATCCCAGCTTTGCAGAGTGGTGCCCAGCGTCTGATCTAGTTCGGCTTGTGCATTCAAGTAACTGATTAATGCATTTAGTCGTGCATGTTCAGCATTGCGCAGATCATTTTCAAAACTCAACACCTGAAAGTTGCTAGAACGACCCACCGTGAGTTTTTCACGTTCAATTTCCAGTTTGCGTCGTGAGAGATCAAGCGCCCGCTGAGCGATTGTATATTGTCGCCAGCGTGTGCCAATATTGCGTACTGCATTTGTTACATCGCGCTCCAATTGCTGGCGTGCTTCTGCTAACTGAATTTTTTGGTTGCTTACATTAGCCTGAGCCTGCACCTCAGCCAGACGCGTACTGAGGTCTCCAATAGGGATCTCGATCTGAACACCTATATAGTTCTCCCATGTTCGCTCGGAATCGTTTAAAGCATTGTGGTTATTTATTTGACTGACACCGCCTACCAGTGAAACATCCCAGAGACGATCATTCTTTGCTACTTTCAAATTGATTGAGGCCTGTTCGCTGGCGATTAGCTGTGACAGATAGGTAGGTTGAGATGCCTCGGCTTGCAGCAAGGCTTGCGCGGCATTGACATTCACTTGGCTAGCTTTTAAAGACTCGGTGGCTATAATGGGTGTATTCAAACTTAAAGCTAGTAGCTGCAGTAGGGCAAGCCGAGCTGTGTCCACCTCATTGAGGGCTTCTTCATAGGCTAATTCCTGTGAAGCAACCTCAGCTTCCGTTTGCACAATTTCAAACTCAGCCATACGTCCGGCGACTATCATAGCTTGATTAACCTCAATTAGTTGGCGGGCACGATCTAATGATTCCTTTGAGATTTTTAACTGTTCCTGTGCCTGTAGCAGTGTGTAATAGGACGCGATAACCTGCGTGATGGTCTGCGAAACGGTGGATTTTAGGTTAAGTCGATTGGCTTGCTCTGACAACCGTGCAAAATTAACTGGTGCCGTTGCAATCTCCTTGCCTGCGCCACGTAATAGCGGCTGAATCAATGAAATATTAGCCCCGTCATTGCTTGAGGCTCCAGCTTGATCGGCCTCTGTATGGCGATATGTCCAACCTAGGCTAACGCGGGTACCATAGGGTGTCAGTAATGTGGTGGCTGGGGTTACATTGCCTTGCCTATAGCTATCACCCTGATTCTGATTGGAGAAGTAGCTACCACTGAGCATCAGCTTCGGTGTGAAGCGGTCTTCGGCAACGCGCAGATTAAATTTCTGAGCTATGCGATCTAAATAAGCGCTGCGAATAGAACGGTTATCGCGCAACCCTAGATAAATAGTATCACTCAGTGTTAGCTCGATAGTCTGGGTATTGAGTGGGATACTTGGCTGACCTTGGCGGTTTGCTTGGGATAGATGCATTTGTTTATCAGTCCAAGCCAAAGCCATAACCGGCACGATCAGCAAGAACACAAAAAGAGCATACACGCTACGCATCGCGCAATGCCTGAACAGGAGTAAGGCGCGCAGCGGCTAATGCTGGCGATAAGCCAAAGAAAAGTCCAATTATAACAGCGCTACCAATACCCAGTGGTAAAGCCACTGGTGACAATGAAAACGACGACCAACCTGAATAGTGAACAAAGCTCCAAGCCGCTATCAGGCCGACCGCTGCACCCATTAGTGCTCCAGTGGTAGTAAGCACGAGCGCTTCCAGCAGAAACAAACTGGCAATGTCTCGGGGGCGAGCGCCTAATGCCATTCTTACACCAATTTCACGCCGCCGCTCAGTGACATTCATCACCATAACATTCATGACACCGATACCGCCAACCAGTAAGGCTATACCGCCCAAACCTGCCAGAAGCCAAGAAAATAAGCGTGATTGCTGAGCCATACCATCAAGTAGTAGTCTAGGAATTTGTACGTTCACTTCAAAGCCAGTCATCTCATCTTCCAGCCAATGTTGCAAGCGAGCAGAGGACTTCTCCAGTGTGGCGCTGTTAGAGTTACGAGCCAGTACGCTTGATATCTGTGGTGTAGGAATGATGCGCCGCATCCCTTCTATCGGCAGTAAAATAGCATCGTCAGGAGAAATTGGAAACAGAGGGTTCTGCCCTTTAGGTTGTAGAATACCGATGACTTGAAATAAGTAGCCGCCTATCTGGATAGATTCACCCAAGGTGATTTTTACACCGGTACTTTCCAGTTCAGTAATTAGATTAGCACCCAATACTGCATGAGTGCTGTACGCATCATACCTAGTTAAAAAGCGCCCTTGTGCCAGATGAATACCCAACACTTCAGCAAGCTCGGCATTACTGCCGAGTATCATCGTGTTTAGAATATGTCCTTTGAGCCTAACATCCATACCTGTGAATATTAGTGGTGCGGCGGCTGTAATACCATATGCTGTTTTGCGTAGCGTTGCGGTATCCAGCGTGGTGATGCTGGGTAGCGTTTCACTGCGCCTGCCACTGGGTATTTGCACATTTGCTACAAGCAAATCACTACCCATCCCTTTGAAAACACTCATGGCTTCACGTTCGGCATTGTACCCAATGTTCAGCAGAGCAACTACTGCGATGCATCCCACCGCGATCCCTAGCAACGCTAGGAAAGCTCGGCGGCCAAGTTGTCGTAGATTTTCTACTGGTTCACGTAGCAGTTGTAACCAAGATGGGCCATAGCCATTTGATGCGTTTGGAGAGCTTGTGATATGAAAGGTTGATCTAAACATACCGTGTATCCCTAAACCCGACCATCACAGACCTTGATACAGCGCACCATGCGATTAGCAATGCTGGTATCGTGAGTGACCACAACCAATGTTGTGCCGTACTCTCGGTTCAGTGTCAGTAGTAATTCAATGATCTCTTGTGCTGTTTGGCTATCGAGATTGCCGGTAGGTTCATCCGCCAATAGTATTGCTGGTTCACCAACAAGAGCACGCGCTATTGCGACGCGCTGACGCTGTCCACCTGACATATCTGCTGGGCGGTGGTGATGGTGACTGGCCAGACCGACTCTCACCAGTTGCTTCATAGCTGCCTGACGAGCTTGCTGTTGTGATACCCCCCGATACAATAATGGTAGTGCTACGTTGTCTAAGGCATTAAGCCTTGGGAGTAGATTGAAGCTCTGGAATACGAAACCAATAATCCGATTACGCGCTATCGCGCGTGATTCCTCATTGGTGAGAGACATATCTTTACCAGCAAGTAGTACACAGCCAGAGGTGGGCTCATCAAGTAATCCGATAAGGTTAAGTAACGTGCTTTTACCAGAGCCAGATGGACCTACAATGGCACAGCTTTGCCCTCTAGAAATAGAGAAGGACACATCATGTAGAACGGCTTGATTGGATGCACCTGTCGCATAAGCATGCGTGATGTTTTTCAGGCAAATCAATTCAGTGTCGTTAATTCTTAGCATCCCTCCCCCTTTTTTTAACAACATCTATGCCTGTTTATTACTTTCCAGTCGTTTGTTCAACACTTCTAACAAAGATTCCAGTTCTTTTTTGTGCTGAGATGGCTCATTGCTGTCTGCGGCTTGTATCAAAGCTTGCAACTGCATGTCGTAACCCTTTGGGAGTTGTGCTTCTTCAATGGCTGGCAGTGACTTGTAATAATCCAGCACTTCCTGAT
>NZ_DATESC010000002.1:0-239897 GCF_035271045.1 Marinospirillum sp.
GATCATTGACTAGAGATACCGCTTCTTCTTTGAATTCTTTAGAGTAGGTTTTATATTTACGTTTCTGATTCATCATTCACCTCAAGCTAGACAGGGTCTATTGTCTCTCATTGAAGTGTCTATTGGAATTAGACCAGAACAATTTGCCATCATTGCCTTTATAAATTTCACATTTACCTTTATCTTTACCAGCAGCCATACTTCTCTCCTTTTTTTAATTCCAAACCCAAAAAAGCCAACTGCCTTGTTTTGGCTAGCTGGCTTTATGTATTTGGTTTTTCGTTTGTCATTGTGATAATCCTTATCTGTGTTTTGTCCATGCTTTCAATATAGCTTATTTCTACACCTTATCTAGTCATTTCGGAAAAAAAAGGGTCAGGCGCGTTCGGAGTTTTGGGAAAGGGCTAAAGCCAATTTGGAATAAAAAAGGTCAACATATGGGGTCAGAGTCGTTCGGGGTTTTGAACGACTCTGACCCCTTTAACTCTGACCCCTTTACTTCAAGCTTGAACAGGGCGCGGTAACGCTCTTGCCGTTGCTGGGTTGTTGTGCCCAAATTAAGGTATAACGGGTGGGATTTTAATAAGCTGGTTTCTTTACCTAACGCATTGTTTATATAACTAGACCAAGGGTAATTAGCTGGGTCTGCCACCATGCCTGCTCTAACTGGGTTTAATTCTATATAGCGATAAACTTCTAATAGATACATTTCACTTTGTACTAAAGAAGATTTAAAACGCCCTTCCCATAAAGTCCCTGTTCTTTCATAACGGCGGTTAAAATATTGAACATAACGTCGTCCTAATGACTGCATCATTAACGAAATAGCCGCTGGGGCTTGGGGCGTGCATAATAAATGCACGTGGTTGGTCATTAATACCCAAGCATGAATTTCTACATTAAACTTATCGGCAGCATCTTTAAGCCAAGTAATATAAGCCTGCCTATCTTCGTCATTATTAAAAATAGCCTGCCGATTATTACCACGCTGAATAACGTGTTGTGGCACACCAACAATAGAAACCCTAGGCTTGCGTGACATAAAAAACTCCTTTTTGGGATTTGGGGTCAGAGTCAATTTAGGTTTTTTTTGACTCTGACCCCTTTACTTATAGTTCAAGTAGCAGCTTGACGCTAGGGTGGTTTTTTAAATTGACTCTGACCCCTTTTAACAGGTTCGGATAAAGGCGGTATTTATAGGCTTTTAGCATGACAGTCTATGTCTATAATTCGATGGTTTGTACGGTTCAGCTAAGTATAAGTAGTATTTTAGTACACAATCAACTTAGGCATTGATTGATTAATATGCACCCAAACATTATGCCAAGCAAGTTTATCAATAATCTAAAAACCGTCTCAAGCCGACTTATAAGAAAGGCATTTGCAGATCATTTAGCGCAGCACTATTGGAAACCTGTGCTTTGGACACGCACTGACTGCCTACTTACAACAGGCGGAGCAACGATTGATACGATTAGGCGTTACATCGAAAAACAAGAGCGCCCTAGCTAGGGCGCTGTGCTTACATCTCCACCTAAATCAAAGATTCTAGGTGGAGAATTACGCACAATTAGTTAAAATTTAAGCAGGTTGTTGTCTTCTTCGCCGAATATTTGGTCTAGGTTTAGGTTTTGGGCGTTGTCTGTGGTTTGTTGTTCTTTTTGGTGGTGTTGGTTGAGGGTTTCTAGGTGTTTTAAGCGGGGTTTGGAAAGTAGTTGGGCCTGGGCGATTTCTAGGGCGTGGTGTTGGTTTAGTTCGGCCAGTGCTTCGCCATTAAGTTGTTTTAGTGCGGTGGCATCTATTTGGTATACGCCTTTTACGGGTGTTGGGGTGTTGTTTTGGTTTTGTTCTAGCGGCCAAGGCACAATTAATTGGTGTTGGGCGAGGAGGTCTACGGCTTGTTGGGTGAGTTGTTTATTGGCTTGGTATTGTTGTAAGAAGTTGATTATTTCTGTAACGGGTTGGGTAAGTTGGTTTTCTGGGGTAAACAGTGGTTCGCCGGTGGGGTTGGCTTCTGGGTTTAGGTGTACAAATTCGCTGTTTTGGTCGATGCACAGCATAAGTTCTTCGGCGGTTTTTTCCACCAGTGCAAAAGGGTGGCTGCGAAAGGTGGCGGGTATATAGGGTACGCGCCATTGGCCTTGGGTGTTTACGTAAAGGTTTAGGTTGGCTTGTAGGCTTTGCAGTGCCACCAGTTGAAAGCCTTTTTCTGTGGCTATAAAGGCTAGGGGGTAGAAGGGCAGTAGTTCGGCCAGTTCTGCTTGTAATATGGGCGCGGCAGTGGTGTTTTTGGTGAATTGATAGTGGGTATATTTTACCCAATGGGTGTGTTGGTGGGTGGATTTTTGTACCGCTACCCATTGGGGGGTGTAGGGGGTTGGGGCTTCGTTGGTGGCTGGGTTGGTAGTTGGTTTCATGGTTAGCTTTCCTTGGTGGTTGGTTTGAATTTAAGAAAAGTCATTCTAGTACAAGGGATGCTTCACTAACGTTTGCAATGACGTGACCTCTTTTCTTCTTTCTTACACATTTCTTATATTGTTAGAATTTAAGCAGGTCGTCGTCTTCTTCGCCAAAGAGTTCTTCTAGGTCTAGTTCTTGGGCGCTTTTGTCTAGCGCGTTGTGTTGCTGGTGTTGTTGGTAGAGTGTTTCTAGGGTGGCGATGTTGTTGGTTGATAACCGTTGGGCGTAGATGAAGGTGAGTAGGCCGGTGTTGCGTAGGTCGGCTAGTTGTTCTGGGCTTAGTTCGTTTAGTTTGGCTTCATCTATTTGGTAGAGGCCTTTTAGGGTTGTCGTATTTTGTATAACCGTGGGTTGCCAAGGGGTGAAGAGGTTAAGTTCGTTTAGGCGGCGGCAGGCTTGTTGGGTGGTTTGTAGGTTAGCGGCCAGTTGTTGTAAAAAGTCTAGCATTTGTTGCAGTTCATGGCTGGGTTGGTCTTGGCTGTTAAACAGTTCTAGGGTTTTGCCCGAGGTGGCTTGTTCTTTGGGTAGAATAAGTTGGCTGTTGGTGTCGGCACAAATAATGTATTCGCCTGTTTCTGGGTGTGGGGCCAGGGCGAAAGGGTAGGCGCGTAGGTAGGCGGGTAGGTAGTTGCCTAACCAGCGGCCATCCGGGGCGACAAATAGGTTTTGGTTGGCTTGGTAGCCAAGCAGTGCCACGGGGTTGTATTGGTCGATGTCTGGGTCGTGTAAAAAGGCAATGGGGTATTGGCCGGCGGCTTTTTTAAATTCTGCGCCCACTAAAGGTAGGGTTTGTTGGTGTTTGGCGTAAAGGGTGTTTTGTTTTACCACCCAAACTAAATCTTTAAAAGTGGTGGGCGAAAGGCCTTGGTATTGGGCGTTGTGCATGGCGGTCTCTGGTTAAGTTGGGTTGAAAAAACCCCACGTCCTTGTGGGAGGTGGGGTTTTGTTTGTTGCTAGAAGTTTTGAATTAAATTGACTCTGACCCTATTAAGCGTTATTTAGCTATGCTGCATTTAATGTTATTACTTGATAGTTTTTAACTACTTCCTTTGAATTGATTAAAGCTAATGCAACCTTTTCTAATCCAGTCTGATTAATAGCAAAGTCAAGTGCGCTTAGAAGTTCAGTGCGCTGTTTTGAGTGCAAGGTTTTTTTCTCGTCATTTAGCGACATAGTAAGCCCCAATTTAATGTTATCTATACCTGTTTAGCTGCGTAAGACCAACCAGCGGCCTTCTTTTTTAATTTCTTCAAAAGACTCTGAGTCTTCAAGTGCTGCATAGGTTGTTATTAATAAGTCTAGCATAGTTTTGTTTCGACCGTACAACTTTAGCGTATCTATATTATGGTCATTTTTAGCATCAAAAGAACCTGCAACAGCAGTACGGTAGGCAGTTACAGCAGTTTTAATGGCTTTTAAGTCTTTAGCCTCAACCTTAGCTTCAATTGCTGGCGAAAGCGTTACATTGAGTAGCTTCATCCAACGATTATTTTTACCTTTTTGTGAAATAACTAGCTCGCACACAGCTACAGGGCTTTTATCTTTTTGTGTGAATACGCCATAAGCTAGCGATGATGACTGTACAGTTGCTTGTGTGCTAAGGGATTCTCCTATCCATTTAAGTTGGCGTACAACTTCTTGTGGGAAAATATTACAAGTTTCTGCTTCTTTTGACCATATTTCCAAGGCTTCTTCATAAGTTGAAGAATTAAACTGTTCAAAATACATGTTTATTTACCTAGATAAATAATTGAAAAAAACCCCACTTCCTTGTGGGAGGTGGGGTTTTGTTGTTGCTAGAGGTTTTGAATCAAATTAAATCGCTTAAATTTAAATGACTCTGACCCCTATTATTATGCGAAGCCGTTTACAGCAGTTACTGTGTAGTCTGCTTCTGATAAACCTGTTAGCTGTACTAGTACGTTTGCATCGCCATTATGAACGTAAACATCGCCATCGTATGCAAAGCCTTGCGATGTAGCACCACCATTACCATCTAGGTCTATTTCAATCTGTGTGATAACAGCTGTTGTATTAACGCTGGTTACTACATCAAAGTCGGTTTCTAGTGCGGTAACTACTGCAGCACGGTTAGCAAAGACAGTGGTAATATCGGTAATTGCCGCACCGCCTGTTAATACATCAACACCTACTTCAAAGTCGGTGATGGTGGCTAACAAATTACTAGTAGTTGAAGAGAAGCCGAAGGTGTCTGCACCTAAACCGCCTGTTACCATGGCTGTTGCTATGCCAGCTGCATCAAGCGCACCAGCTGCATTATAAACAGCGCCTTGCACTGTGATGGTGTCGTTTTGTACACCACCGGTGATTTCTACGGTTTGACGGTCAACAACTTCAATGTTGTTTACACCCACGCCACTACCAAATACATCGGCAGTACCATTGGCATTGTCACCGTCTTCATTTGTGTAGCCAACCACTTTAACGGCAAAGTCACCTAGTAAATCTGATGCATCAAGTGCGACATCTTGCGCTTCGCCACCAACTTTTGTTGCAGTGAAAGGTGAAGATGCAACACCTGTAGTACCAGCGGTTAGGTTGCCTGCTGCTTCTGTAAAAACAACAGAAGCGTCACCGTTTGTATCTTCTTCAACAGCAAATGCAGTAGCAGGGTTTGCACCAGCAACAACTGGATCATAAGTAATATCAATTTGAGTTGGTGTAGTTCCATTTGCTACTGCACTAATACCAGCAATACCATCTAAAGCAGTAATCAATGCAGCAAGGTTAGCATATGCAAAAGCAGGTAATGTAAACCCACCAGTAACTGCATGCTCTGAAGTACCATCAAAAGCGAAGCTAGAAGTATCAATGGTTGCTGTTGCTGAAGTACCAGTTACTGCAGTTACTGCTGGTGTACCAATGGCAAATGAACCTGTACCCGCAATGGTGGCACTGGCTAGTTTTTTCATATCAACACCAACCGCTGCTTTACCTGAAGTGGTTACGTTCAGTTCTTCAACTTTGTTTAGGTTGGCTGTACTGCCAAGACTACCTGCAGCGTTACCTATAGCAAATGCTTTGTCGCCTTCTACCGTTAATGTTAGGGCTTGGGCTTCAGATGCATTTAATTCTAGGATGTTGTCGTGGGCTGCAACGTTTAGGTTAAGTTCTTCAGCTTTGCTGGCTGTTACTATACCGCCTAACTTACCTTCAGCATTAATGTTAACAATGGAGGCTTCGTTGGCTTGTAAAGTACCTGTAAAAGAAGTTGCTTCTGTGCCTTTGGTTCCTGCTGCATGGGTGTCGTTATAAAGGGCAGATTCAATGTTTAGGGTGACTTCTTCTGCTTTACCTGCGGTAATGGTGCCATTGTAGGTGCTGAAGGCCGAAACGTTAAAGTCTACAACTTCTGCTTCAGAAGCAACAACGGTGGCGCTAGAAGCGGTTGGTGTACCATTAACTAGTTTACCATCGCAATCAACAGGGTTGGCGTTGCCTGCTGTGGTGTTAATGATTAGCTGGCCTTCACCTGTGTAGGTTGCTTTACCTGCAGAAGCATTACCTAGGTTTAGGGTTAGCTCGGTGTTGTCTAGGTTGGCTAGTAGTAGCTCGCCTGTCATACCGTAATTAACTGTGGTTAAGCCATCTACGCCTTCACCCGATACGGTTAGCTTGTTAGCACCTGTAACGGCTAGGGTTTGGAAGTTTTCCATGGTGGGCTTAATGGTTTTATCTGCATCTGCATTTATGGTTAGCTTGTTGTTGCCTTCGCCGCCATTTAGCTTAACAGTCGTGGCTAAACCTGTTGCGCTTACGCTGATGTTGTCATCATTTGTACCCGCAGTAATTTCTTTTAGGTTTTGCGTAGCAGCTTTTGTTAAATCAGCGGTTACTTTGCCTGTGGCTGCTGAAGCATCAAATACATTTAACTGAGTGCTTACGTTAGAAAGGCTTGTGGTTGCTGCACCTGTTACGGTGATAGAGTCTATACCAACAGTACCAACATTAAATAGGTTTAGTGTACCCATTGAATTAATGTTTAGGTTATTTAGCTGGCCTAGGCCTGTGGCATCTAGGGTTATTGTTTCTGCTGCTTTGTAGTCTTTACAACCAACTTCACCTTCTGAAGCTGTACCAATGTTGTTTAGTACTAGGTTTAGGGTGTCGTCAGATGCTGAAGATACTGCACCTGTGGTGTAACCTAGTTTTAGGTTACCTTTGGCTAGGTCGTAAGCTTTAATTTCTGCGTTAGTGTCAGCCAAGTTTTTTAGTTCAATGGTTTCTGCTGCCATTTTCAGGCTATAAGATTTTACGCCTTCAATGTCTTTGGCATCAAATATGCGACTGCGTGTGCTGTCGTTGGTTAGTTCTACATTTTCTACATTGGTCATACCGCCGTCTTTTTTGGCATCGAAACCAGAGAAGTTACCTTCCATAGAAAGCTTGAGGGTGTCTGTACCCGCGCCACCGTCAATATTGTCGGATGACTGTAAGGTCGTTGTATTAGAACGGCTGGTGATAGCACCTACAATGGTGTCGTCGTTTGCGGTAGTGTACTGCACACCTTCAACGGCTTCTTCGCCTTCGGCCAAAGGCGCAATGGTTTCTGCACCCGAGGTTAACTCAAGCGTAACGCCTTCAACGCCTGGGTCTACTGGGTCTACTGGGTCTACTGGGTCTACTGGCGCGTCACCACCAACAGTCAGGCCGTTATCCGTTGCCGCTGCCTTTTTAGCCGCTGCGATATCTGCCTCATCATAGCCTACTGGGCTAGCGGGCTTATCTGCAGCCGGTGTTGCAATAAAAGTAAACACTTGAGACAAGGTAGCAAAGGCAGAAGTAACGTTAACTTCGCCTGCTTCATTAATAGAAACTTGATTCGCCAGAATACCAGCGAACACGCCTTTTAACGTTGAGTTTAAAGTAACACCACTACCGACCAACTTGTCCATAAAGGCAGTTACAAAATCTTGTGCTTGTGCTTGTGACATGAGTCATCTCCGTAAATTATTTAGACAAGGCAGGCAATCTTACCTACCTTGCTTACTACTATTTTTTAAAACGGTTGGTTAAAAGCTGGTTATTATTAAACGATTAACCAGTCAGCGCCCCAAACATCGGTTACTGCAGTAACAGCAGCGTCTACATCAGTTATGCCAGCTACTGCATCAACAATCGCCTGTTCAACATTTTCGAAGGTTAGTACCCAAGTGTCTAGCTCGCCGGCGGTTGCGCCATCGAAGAGGGTTACGCTTAGGTTGTTGCCATCTAGGGCGACGGTGTAAGGCTTGTTGTTAAAGCTTGGGTCTAGTACGCCAAGTGCTGAAGAGTCAAACTCGACTGCGCTTAGGTCTACTGAGTCACTGGCACTGAAGTTAGTGATGGTGATGGTGTTGACCGCATTATCAGGCTGTTCTTCTGCTGTGAACTTGAAGATATCAGCTTCATCTGTTGCGTTAAGGGTAAGATCGCTACCTTCTGCAACTACGGCTACGTCTATGACGTTAGCGTTTGGATCGGTAGGATCGGTTGGATCGGTTACCGTCTTTAAGCTACCAAAATCTAGCGTGCCAATTTTTTGCGAGCTAGTAAATACGTTTTCGTTCGCTTTTAGGTGGTAAGCGGTAAATTCGCCCAAGTTGCCACCGTTTTCAACCATTAGAACATAATCTGCGCTGTTGCCTGCAGTTAGGTTTTGTAGGCCGTTAATTTGGTTGTCACCAGCATTACCTGTTAACTGGTTTTGTAGGCCTGTTGTTTCTAGGGTAGCAAACTGCTCTGCTGTTAAACCAATTTTAGCCACTTTTTCAGCGTTAAAGGTTTGGTTTAAGCTGCCTAAAACAACAGTACCAGCGTTATAATCGCTGAAGTCTAGGAAGTCACGACCTGCTGAAGCAGCGTTGTCATTGTAGCTAACAACCGTGTTAGTACCGTTTTCATAACCCGTTAGCTTTAAGGTATCGTTGCTGTTTGCGCCAGTACCCATCACTAGAACGTCTGAACCCGTACCTAGGTTAATAACATTGTCGCTTTCTGCAACAGACTGAGAGCCAGTCATTGCAAAGCCAGTTTCTGTAGCAAATTCAGTGTTGTAAACACCGTTGTTTAGGGTGTTTGCTGCACTTGTGTCTAACTTAGCTACTTCATCTTCTTCTAAATCAGCTAGGTTAGGCGCTGTAATTTGGATGTTTAGGTCGCTTAGGTTCAAACCACCATCAATTAACGATTCAATCGCTAGGGCATTACCGTCGTTGTCGTGTGCTGCAATTAGCTTGCTTAACACCGCATCGTTATTAACCGCTGCTTTAATAGCTTGGTTAATTTGTAGCGTACTGGTTTTATAATCAGTGCTGTCGATAACAATCGCATCAGACTCAAAACCTTTAAAGCTTACTTTTACAGTAGCTTGGAATAGGTTGTAAGTTTGAGCAACATTGTTAGCACCAGCAGAGTAAGCTGCATCGCTGTTAGAGGTTAAACCATTGCTGTAACCCGCACCTGCAATTAGCTCATTAACATCTGTAGTGGCGTTGTTGAACACCAATACTGCTTTGCTGCCTTCGTTGTCTGTGCGTACAACGTCGTTACCAGCACCCGCATTAATGGTTGCATTGCCTGCGCCTGGGGTTAAAATCCAGTCGTTGCCATTACCTGCATTAATGGTGATGTTGTTATTTAGCTGTTGGTTAGTTAACCAACCGCCACTGTTAGTAGCAACTTGAACCATGCCGCCAAGATCGTTCACTGCTGCAACGGTAATTACGTCGTTACCAGCGCCAGTGCTTACATTAACTTGAGTGTCAACTGCTTCTAACACTTCAGTATCAATGGCTAGGTTTAATACATCTTTGCCAGAGCTTAGGTTGTAAGTAATGGCGGCTTTGCTGTCATCAGCGGTGTAAATGCCAGTGTCTTCAAATTCATAACGGCTTAGAACGTCTTCAGAAACAAAGCTGTTAATGGCAGTGCTAGAAGCGTTGGTTGCAATAACTTGCTGTACGTCAACCAAACCAGCTGAGTTAAAGTTTTCGTTTACCAAAGAAGTAACGCTGCTACCTTTTTGCGTACCAACGTTAAAGTAACCATTGCTGCCGCTTTGTAGTTCAATGCGTGCTAGATGGTCGGTAGCTGCTTTAGATTCAAGCTTGGTGAACCAAACATTGTTAGTAGCGGTAACTTTGATTTCTTCTACGCCTTTGTCTGAAGCAGACTGGCCCGCCAAATTAACCGTAGCACCTTGTGAACCGTAACCTACGTTGTCGGCATCTAGGTTAGTGCTAATTAGCTTAGTAATGGTGGTTGGCGCTACGTTATCTAACTGAGCGTAAAGGGTGTAACCAGGGTCTGGAATAACACCCGTTTTGTTAACAAAACCTAGTGGCTTTAGAGTTGCGCCTTTAGTGTCTGTTAATACAATGCTTGTACCAGAAACTGCGTCGCCTGCTTGGTTTTGAACGGTAAAGTCATTACCTAGCGTTACATTAAAGTTAGCCAGTTTTGCATAAGCTTCTGAGTTGCTTGGGTTGCCTTCTGCATCTGTTGCAGGAACATTAACACCTTGGCCTAGCTCTTCAATACGCGCTTTAACGGCTTCAAATAGCTCATCGTAGTTTTGTGCTGCAAAAATAGCGTCTGACTGAATAAGCACTTGTGCGCCGTTTAAAGTGAAGGCGAAAGTGTCAACAGGTACACGCTCTAGAGGTGTTTTACCATCTTCTGCGGCACGCAAGTCAAGCAATTCTAGGAACAACTGTGAACCAGAGCTTTCTGCTGCTTGGCGCTCGATGATTGGAGACAAAAACAAGCCTTCAAATGCGTCGCCTTCACCAATTTGGTTTTTAAGTTCAAAAGTAAAGTCGGCAGAAATTTTGCTAGCACCAGCATCTAGCTGTGCTTTACCGACGTTATAAATGTTGTAACCGTCAGTGTTAGGGTTAATTGTGGTTTGGTCTTCTTCGGTGTCTGTAAACTTAACCACTAGGTCTGCATCAACAGGCGTAACAATATCTTTAAGTGCGGCTAAGTCGGTTGAAGTGCTAGTAGAAGCAATGGCTTTTTCTACATTAGCAATGTTGCCGCCTTGGGCAACTAGCTGGGCGTTAGCAAAGTCTACCGCTGCGTCTGCACGGCTTGCACCGGCTTCTAGAGCGTTAAAAATTGATTGTGCGCTGCTTGCGCCTAGGTTTTCAGCAACTTGCAGGGCAAACTCAGCGTTGGTGCCTTGGTTTAAAAGGCCTGTGGTTGCAATAAAAGCAGCAGCTTCTTTTTGGGTGTTAAATGCTTGTAATTCTGCAGCATAGCCACCGGGTGCTACGCCTAGGGTTGCCACTGTTACCAGTGATACTTGTGCTTTAGTTAAAGCCATTTGTAAAACTCCTGATCAAGGTTTACTTCAATTTTTCCGAACATTCGGCCCATCTGTTATATCAATTTATTGCAATATCAATTTATTGCAATATCAACTTATTACAATACCAACATGGCACAAGGTAACAGCCTTCGCCTTACCCGTGTGTGATGCTGGTCACACTGTGCATTTTTTTACATTCTTTTACAAAACCAGTCTTAAACAATCCGTTCAATACTGGAAAAAACGCGAATCGCATCATATAAGCTTAAACGCCGCTATACAACCATACCTTTTGTGTTTGGTTTACTTAAAATTAAACCCAATGTGGTTTTTAAATGGGCGCTAACGCCTTACTATATGATCCTTTACTACTGACTATGACTCACTGTTGGATGCTTTGTTTATTATGTTGACACCATTTACACCTAGTTTCTCAGCCATTAATTTAAACCAACCCCAAATCATGGGTATTTTAAATGTAACGCCCGATTCTTTTTCAGACGGCGGGCGCTATACCTTGGTTGAACGGGCGGTGCAGCAAGCCCTGCAAATGGCAGCCGAAGGTGCAAGTTTTATAGACATAGGCGGTGAATCAACTCGCCCCGGTGCAGTCGGTGTTGGTGAGCAGCAAGAATTAGACCGTGTATTGCCAGTATTAGAAGCGTTGCGTAAAGAGTCAGCAGTGATGATTTCTATTGATACCAGCAACCCAAAACTCATGCTAGAAGCGGCTAAGTTGGGCGCTAATTTATTAAATGACGTGCGTTCGTTTACCCGTGAAGGCGCGTTAGCCGCAGCAGTTGCCACAGGTTTACCTATTTGCATTATGCATATGCGTGGCGAGCCGTCTTTTATGCAACAGCAAACCGATTACCTTAACGTAGTAAAAGAAGTAGCCGACTGGCTAGCGCAGCGAATGCAGGTGTGTGTAGCAGCGGGTGTTGTAAAGTCACGTATTTTATTAGACCCAGGCTTTGGCTTTGCTAAGCTGTTGCCGCATAATCTAGCGCTTTTAGCCAACTTGAGTAAATTACAAGCGTTAGGGCAGCCCTTGTTAGTGGGAATGTCAAGAAAGCGAATGCTGGGTGAAATAACCGGCAAGCCCGCGTTAGAAAGGGATGCAGCAGGCATTGCCGCGCATTTATTCGCCGCGCAGCAAGGTGCTAGCCTTTTGCGGGTGCATTCTGTGGCTGGGTTAAATGATGCATTACAGGTTTGGCAAGCCGTGCAAGCGGCCAAAGCTATTTAAAAGACAGGATTAACCATGACGACAACGACAAGAAAATACTTTGGTACCGATGGCATTCGTGGGCGCGTAGGCGAGTTCCCAATTACACCCGATTTTGTACTAAAACTGGGTTGGGCAGCGGGTAAGGTGTTTGCTAAACAAGGTAAAAAGCGCATTTTAATTGGTAAAGACACGCGCTTATCCGGTTATATGTTTGAGTCCGCACTAGAATCAGGGCTTTCTGCGGCGGGGGTGGATGTGTATTTATTAGGCCCAATGCCAACCCCCGGTATTGCCTATTTAACGCAAACCTTTCATGCCGATGCAGGCATTGTGATTAGCGCATCGCATAATTCGTTTGAAGATAACGGCATTAAGTTTTTTTCCAGAAGTGGTGAAAAGCTGCCCGATGAAGTCGAGCTAGAAATTGAAGCGTGGCTTGAAAAACCTATGGAAACCGTCGCCCCTGCGCTGTTGGGTAAAGCACGGCGCATTAATGATGCGGCGGGGCGTTATATCGAATTTTGTAAAAATACCCTGCCTTTTAACGCCAGTTTACAAGGCTTGTCGTTGGTGGTGGATTGCGCCCACGGTGCGACTTATCATATCGCCCCTGAAGTCTTTAGCGAATTGGGCGCAACGGTGGATGTGATTGGTGCCACGCCAGATGGTTTAAACATTAATAAAGGTTATGGCTCTACCAACCCGCGTGCCTTGCAAGACCGCGTGTTAGCAGTGGGGGCTGATTTAGGGGTTGGGTTTGATGGCGATGGCGACCGTTTAGTGATGGTAACGCGCACGGGGCGTTTATTAGATGGCGATGACCTGCTTTATATACTTGCTAAAAATTTACAAAGCAAAGGCCAGTTGCAAGGGGGCATTGTTGGTACAGAAATGAGCAACCTAGGTTTAGAGCTGGCATTAAAAGCGGCCGATATTCCTTTTGTACGCGCTAAAGTGGGCGACCGTTATGTCATGGCAGCGCTACAAGAACACAACTGGCTGGTGGGCGGCGAGAATTCAGGTCATGTAGTTTGCCGCCATGTACAATCAACGGGCGATGGCATTGTTGCTGCATTACAAGTGCTGCAAGCCATTCAAGAAGCCGATGGGCAGGTTGAGTCTTTGCTGCAAGGCATGAAAAAAATGCCACAAAGTTTGGTGAATATTCGTACATCAGACAATAAACAAGCACTGATGCGCCACCCACAAGTACAAGCCAAAGTTAAAGACGTTGAGGCGCGTATGAATGGCAGAGGCCGCGTGTTATTGCGCCCTTCTGGTACAGAACCCTTGATAAGAGTGATGGTAGAAGGCGATAACCAAGATGAAGTACAAGCGCTGGCAGAAGAAATCGCAGCGGTTATCACAGACATTGCGGGCTAAGCTTAAATGTTGCTAGTTGAGGTTAGTGCCGATTTTTAATAGAATCCACGCCCTTGAATTATTTATAGGCTGAATGAATGCGACAGACATTGGTAGCAGGCAACTGGAAGATGCACGGTGATAAGCAGATGGTCACGCATTTGCTTAAAAAATTGCTTACTAAGCAAACACCCAGCGTAAAGTTTTTGGTCTTTCCACCCTACCCCTATTTGTCGCAAGCGGCAGAGATGTTAGCCGGTAGCAACATTGGCTTAGGCGCTCAAGATTGTTCACACGCCGCAGAAGGCGCTTATACCGGCGAGGTTTCCGTGGCTATGTTGACTGATCTGGGGGTTAGTCATGTTTTATTGGGGCATTCTGAACGCCGCCAATACCATGCAGAAACCAATGAACAGGTCTTAGAAAAAGCTAAACGTGTGTTAGCAGCGGGGTTGATTCCAGTCGTGTGTGTGGGCGAAACGCTTGAACAGCGCCAAGCCGGTGCAACCGATCAAGTGGTTTCGCAACAGTTAAGTGGCCTTTTGCAAGGTTTAACTTTGCTGCAATTACAAAAAGTTATCGTGGCTTATGAGCCGGTTTGGGCGATAGGTACGGGCTTAACGGCTACGCCACAGCAAGCGCAAGACGTGCATGGTTTCTTGCGTAACACTGTTGCTAAAGTAAATAAAAATTTAGCAGCCAGTATGTTGTTCTTGTATGGCGGTAGCATGAAGCCTGATAATGCCGCGTCATTACTAAAAATGCCAGACATTGATGGCGGGTTGATTGGTGGCGCGTCTTTGGATGCGGATCAATTTTTAGCAATTGGAAAAGCAGCGGAATAATGAATATGCACAGTATCGTTTTAGTCATTCATGTAATGCTAGGTTTAGGTGTAATTGCGTTAGTGCTTATGCAGCAAGGTAAAGGTGCAGAAGCCGGTGCTTCGTTTGGGGGTGGTGCGTCTAATA
This sequence comes from Marinospirillum sp., assembly GCF_035271045.1. Taxonomy (GTDB): domain Bacteria; phylum Pseudomonadota; class Gammaproteobacteria; order Pseudomonadales; family Halomonadaceae; genus Marinospirillum. The sequence continues at coordinate 14,339 of NZ_DATESC010000002.1, forward strand.
CGGTTTTTGGTAGCCTTGGGCCAGTCGGTTTTCTGGGTAAAATGACCGGCTTGTTAGCGGCGGCGTTTTTTGTCACTAGCATGGGTTTAGCTTATTTAGCCAAGCAACAGTATTCACCAGACTTGGGTTTACCTTCAGAAGACATCATTCAAGAATTTGAGCGTGAACGCCTTCCTTTATTAGATGACAGCGGCGTGATTGAAAATCATCAACCAAACGCTCAGTAAAAATAATTTTGCCTTAGGGCTTGCTAAGTGTGGTTAGCAACACTATTATTCGCTGCCTTAATTCATTAAACAATTAAGCAGCGTAAATTGTGCAGCCTAGTAAAGTAACCTTGTCGAAGTGGCGGAATTGGTAGACGCGCTACCTTGAGGTGGTAGTGGGCTAAAGCCTGTGCGGGTTCGAGTCCCGCCTTCGACACCAAACTTTATAAAAGCAAGCGTGCACAAAAAGCGTAAGTAAACAGTAGATTATAGTTAAAGGTTGACGTAACGCATTTCAACCCCTATAATTGCTGCTTATCTGATGCGGGGTGGAGCAGCATGGTAGCTCGTCGGGCTCATAACCCGAAGGTCGTTGGTTCAAATCCAGCCCCCGCTACCAAGATTTAATCAGAAGCCCCTTTTTTAAGGGGCTTTTTGTTAGGTCGAAAAAATCTTCGCCAGACGGCGCATCGCAGTCTTACCCTCGAATTTTTCCGGCCTTTGATCATCTGATCTGCATAGGCAGAGCTGGAGCCTTTTCTGTGTCAAGCAAAGATAAGCTACTAGAACAGCTAATTGAGCCGGTTGTTCAGTCCCTTGGGTTTGAATTTTGGGGGCTGGAATTTAGTGGTCGCGGACAACACACGCTATTAAGAATTTATATTGAAAGCGATCAAGGTATTAGTGTTGATAACTGTGCCCAAGTAAGCCGTCAAGTCAGCGCACTGATGGATGTAGAAGACCCTATCGAAAGCGAATATACCCTTGAAGTATCATCACCAGGTATGGATCGCCCTTTATTTAAGCTAGACCACTATCAACGTTATACCGGTCATCAGGTACAACTTAAACTGCGTTTAGCCTATGAAGGTCAACGTAAGTTTGTTGGTCTACTTAAAGGCATTGAAGATGACGAAATCATTCTTCAAGTCGACGAAGATGAATACTGTTTTCCGTTTGAAACTATCGACCAAGCAAGCATTAAAACGCGCTTGGAAAAGCAAAATAAATAGCAAGGACTGTTTCTAAGAGGCTAAGGCATGAGTAAAGAAATCCTTTTGGTGGTGGATGCCGTCTCCAATGAAAAAGGCGTTCCCAAAGATACTATATTTGAAGCAATTGAAGCCGCATTAGCGAGTGCCACTAAAAAACGTTTTATGGAAGAAGGCGTTGATGTTCGTGTTCACATTGACCGTAAAACAGGTGAATATGATAGCTTTCGTCGTTGGTCAGTGGTTGATGATGAAGATTTTACTGAACTTGAAAGTGAGCTGCCAGCAACCGCAGCTAAAGAAGAAGGTTTGGTGGTTGGCGATGTTAAAGAAGAAAAAATCCCGTCGATTGAATTTGGTCGCATAGCAGCACAAACAGCCAAGCAAGTCATTGTTCAAAAAGTACGCGAAGCTGAACGTGCTGAAGTAATCCGTCAATACGTTGGTCAGCAAGGCTGTTTGGTTTCTGGTGTTGTTAAAAAAACCACCCGTGATGGTTTGATTGTTGACTTAGGCGGTAATGCAGAAGCTTATTTGTCACGCAATGAAATGATTTCGGGTGAAAAATTTCGCATGAACGACCGTGTTCGCGCTATTTTATTAGAAGTCAATCCTAATAATCGCGGCCCACAGTTAATCTTGTCGCGTACCTGTCCAGAAATGATTATCGAGCTTTTCAAAATTGAAGTACCAGAAATTTCTGAACAGCTTATCGAGATTCGTGGCGCTGCACGCGATCCTGGTTCACGCGCTAAAATCGCCGTTAAAACCAATGACCGTCGCATCGACCCTGTTGGCGCTTGCGTGGGTATGCGTGGTTCACGCGTACAAGCAGTTTCTAACGAGCTACACAATGAGCGCGTTGATATTGTGTTGTGGGACGACAATCCTGCTCAGCTGGTTATTAATGCAATGGCACCGGCTGAAGTTGCCTCGATTATTGTTGATGAAGACACCCATTCTATGGATATCGCAGTGGCTGAAGATAATTTAGCCCAAGCCATTGGCCGTGGCGGTCAAAACGTTAAATTAGCACGCGACTTAACTGGTTGGCGGCTTAATGTAATGACCGAAGCAGAAGCCAGTGGTAAGCAAGCGCAAGAAGCCGATGTTCTAATTGAATACTTTATTCAGCATTTAGACATTGATGAAGACATGGCGCGTACCTTGGTTGATGAAGGCTTTACAAGCTTAGAAGAAGTGGCTTATGTGCCGCTAGAAGAGTTCCTTGAAGTTGAAGGTTTAGACGAAGACTTAGTTAATGAGCTTCGCCGTCGTGCGAAAAATGAATTGCTGACCTTAGAGATTGCCTCTGAAGAAGCTTTGGCTGCGGCTAATCCTGAACAAGCCCTGCTTAACCTTGAAGGCATGGATCGCACCCTAGCATCAGCACTTGCACTTAAAGGCTTAACCACCCTTGATGATCTTGCCGAACAATCCATTGATGACCTTATGGATATCGAAGCTATGACCGAAGAGCGTGCCGGTAAAATGATTATGGCGGCCCGTGCTCACTGGTTTGAAGATGAAGCTTGAGCGCAACTAGGTCGTAGTTAGAGGAGATACATAGTGTCAGAAAATACCGTTAAAGAATTTGCTAAAGTAATCAATCAACCTGTTGATAATTTATTAGCACAAATGAAAGAAGCCGGTTTAAAGCACAACAGTGAAGATCAAAAAATATCTGAACAAGATAAACAAACGCTACTTGACTTTAAAAAGCGTATCGGTGGCACGGCTGCCGAGCCAACAAAAATCACTATGACGCGCAAAACAACGCAACAGCTAAAAGGTGATGGTCGCAAAAGTGTCAACGTTGAAGTGCGTAAAAAGCGTACTTTTGTTAAGCGTAGCGAAGTTGAAGACCAGGCTGAAAAAGCCCAAGAAGTGGCGCGTCATGCAGCCGAAGTCGAAGCTTCAAAAAAAGCGGAAGCCGAAACAGAAGCTAAGCGTCAAGCCAATGAAAAAGTACGCCGTGAAGCTGAAGAAGCAGCGCGTGTTGCTTTAGCAGCAGAAGAATCTAAGCGTAAAGCAAACCAAGAAAATAAAGTGACCGAACCCGTGTTAGACGCAGAAGCGCAGAAAAAAGCCGAGGCCGATAAAGAACGCCGTAAGCAAGATGAAAAACGCCGCGCCGAACAAGCGCGTAAAGCACGCGCTAACCCTGTTACCGGCGTGCAAGACGATGCGACTGAAGAACCCGCAGAAGCTTTATTGAAAAACACCAAAGTAGCCGTCACAGATGATAAGCCTAAAGTGGCCAAGTCAGGTGCGGGTAATCGTAAGTCTGCTGGTGGTAAAAAAACCGGCGGCAAGCGTGAAGATAGCTTTGAAGACCGTCGTTTAAGCCGTAAAGGTGGTAAAGACGACAAGCGTAAAGGCGGTGGTCGTCGTGCGGCTAGTAGTTCGCGTGAGCATGGTTTTGAAAAGCCAAGAGCACCGGTAACACGGGAAGTTCTTATTCCTGAAAGTATTACCGTTGCAGAGCTAGCTGACCGTATGGCAGTTAAAAGCTCTGAAGTCATTAAGGTCATGTTCAAAATGGGTGCTATGGCAACCATTAACCAAGTCATTGACCAAGAAACAGCCGCCATTGTTGTTGAAGAAATGGGTCACTTGCCTAAATTGCAAAAAGAAAATGCAATTGAAACCGAAGTGCTTGACACCATTAGTTACGAAGGCCAAGCGATTACGCGTGCGCCTGTTGTTACCGTTATGGGTCACGTTGACCACGGTAAAACGTCACTGCTTGATTACATTCGCCGTGCCAGCGTTGCAACAGGTGAAGCCGGTGGTATTACTCAGCACATTGGTGCTTACCACGTTGAAACATCAACAGGTAACATGGTTACTTTCTTAGATACCCCAGGACACGCCGCTTTTACAGCAATGCGTGCCCGTGGTGCTAAAGCAACCGACGTTGTTATTCTTGTTGTTGCCGCAGACGATGGCGTAATGCCACAAACCATTGAAGCGGTTCAGCACTCTAAAGCTGCTGGCGTGCCTTTAGTGGTTGCAGTTAACAAGATTGATAAAGAAACCGCTGACCCAGAACGTATTCGTAACGAGCTTTCTCAATACGGTGTTATTTCTGAAGAGTGGGGCGGCGATACACCTTTTGTACACGTTTCAGCAAAAGTAGGTACGGGTCTTGAATCACTGTTAGAAGCCGTATTATTGCAATCTGAAATGCTAGAATTAACGGCTGTGCCAGAAGCACCGGGTATTGGCGTGGTTGTTGAATCTCGTCTTGATCGTGGCCGTGGCTCTGTTGCTACCGTTCTTGTTCAAAATGGTACTTTACGTAAGGGCGATATCGTTCTTGCTGGTCTTAACTATGGCCGTGTGCGTGCGCTGATTGATGAAAATGGTAAGCAAATTGCTTCAGCAGGCCCTTCTATTCCAGTAGAAATTTTGGGTTTAGATGGCACACCAGAAGCCGGTGATGAATTCACCGTTGTTAAAGACGAGAAAAAAGCACGCGAAGTTGCGCTTTTCCGTCAAGGCAAATACCGTGAAGTGAAGCTAGCACGTCAGCAAAAAGCCAAATTAGAAAATGTATTCAGCCACCTAGAAACAGGTGAAGTTGCCACCGTAAATATCATCCTAAAATCGGATGTACGTGGTACGGTTGAAGCCATTATTGGTGCGTTAAAAGACTTAGAAACCAGTGAAGTTAAAGTTAATGTGGTTTCTTCTGGCGTGGGTGGTATTACCGAAACTGACGCTAACCTAGCCCTTGCTTCTGAAGCAATACTGCTTGGTTTTAACGTGCGTGCCGATGCGTCTGCTAGAGCCATTATTGAGCGTGAAGAAATTGATCTACGCTACTACAGCATTATCTATGAGCTAATCGAACAGGTTAAGCAAGCCATGTCGGGCAAGCTTGCGCCTGAGTACCGTGAAGACATAGTCGGTATTGCTGAAGTGCGTGATGTATTCCGTTCACCTAAGCTGGGTCAAATTGCTGGCTGTATGGTGGTTGAAGGTACGGTTTACCGTAACAAGAAAATTCGTGTATTGCGTGACAACGTGGTTATCTATGAAGGCGAGTTAGAATCTTTACGCCGCTTTAAAGACGACGCTGCGGATGTTCGTAATGGTATGGAATGTGGTATTGGGGTTAAAAACTACAATGACGTTAGAATCGGCGATAAGATCGAAGTTTTTGACAAGATCAGAGTAGAGCGCAGCCTATAATACAGCTAGCGACTTAATGCTAGCGCCTTAAAGTTGTTAAAGAGCCTCGATCTTCTGATACGTCAGAGTCGAGGCTGTTTTATTGGGAAGGTAACAATGAAAGAATTTAGTCGTTTAGACCGTATTGGCGATCAAATGCAGCGTGAATTAGCGGTGATGATTCAGCGTGAGATTAAAGACCCAAGATTAGATGCCATGATTACCGTTAGCGGTGTGAAGGTGAGTAAAGACTTAGGTTATGCTGACATTTATGTCACCGTATTGGGTAAAGAAGACAAGCCCGAAATTATTGCTGAAAACATGGCAATATTAAAACAAGCCGCTGGCTTTTTACGGGGACGTATTGGGCAGAATATCAAACTGCGTGTAGTGCCTCAGTTACGCTTTCATTACGACGAAAGTGTGCAGCGTGGCCAGCATTTAAGTAGTTTAATTGAACGCGCCATTGCTGAAGATAAAAACCGCCCTGAATAAGTTTTATGCAAACAAAAAAGCAAAAGACACAAAAAAAAATCCCCCGTAACCTTGTTAATGGCGTGCTGTTATTGGATAAGCCATTAGGTTTATCCAGTAATCAAGCTTTGCAAAAAGTTAAATGGCTTTTAAAAGCCAAAAAAGCAGGGCATACGGGTAATTTAGACCCATTAGCCACGGGTGTTTTGCCTTTATGTTTTGGCGAAGCGACTAAGTTTGCAAGCTATGGGTTAGAAGCGAATAAAACCTATGTCACCACCATACAGTTAGGTGAAACACGTGACACTGCCGATGCTGAAGGTGAAGTGGTTGAGCGTTTTTCTTTACCAGCCATGACTCAGATCGGTATTGAACAGGTGCTGCAAGGCTTTTTAGGGGCGCAGCAACAAGTGCCGCCTATGTATTCAGCCTTAAAGTTTCAGGGTAAAAAGCTTTATGAACTTGCCCGTGCAGGACAAACCATAGAGCGCCCACCCAGAGCCATTACTATTTTTAAGTTACAGCTGTTAAGTTTTACAACAGACAGCCTAACCCTAGAAGTTAGTTGCTCTAAAGGCACTTACATTCGCGTATTGGGTGAAGACATAGCAACTGCGTTGGGTTCTGGTGGCTATCTAAGTGCTTTACGCCGCACTGTGTCGGGTAGCGTTAATGAAAGTGACAGTCTAACCTTAGAAAGCTTGGTTAATTTACATGAACAGCAAGGCGAAGCAGCCATAGCCGCTTTGTTAAAACCAACCGACTATTTAATTGAGCATTTGCCTAAGTATTCGGTTGATGAGGTGTCTACCGCCTTGTTATTACAAGGGCAGGCGATTAAATTGCTGGACTCAAGCCTTGCTATCGGACAAAATGTGCGCCTTTATGCTTTAGGTCAAACCTTACTAGGCTTAGCTCAGGTGCAACAAGACGCAGTAAAAGGCTTAATGTTGCAACCGATTAAAATGCAAAGCACAGTATAGATAAAAAAATTTCAGGCAGGCTGTAACGTCGCACGGCTTTGCCCTTGTTACTAAGCGACTGTGGAGCAATACAATGTTAACAACAGAAAAGAAAGCGGAAATCGTTAAAGATTTTGCGCGCGCTGAAAATGATACCGGTTCTCCAGAAGTGCAAGTTGCTTTGTTATCTTTTGATATCAACGCGTTACAGCCTCACTTTGCCAGCAACAAAAAAGATCACCACAGCCGTCGCGGTCTAATTCGTATGGTTAGTCAGCGTCGTAAGCTGCTTGATTACTTGAAAAAGAAAGACGTAACACGTTATGCCGATCTAATTAAGCGCCTAGGTCTACGTCGCTAAGTTATCGATTCGCTAGCGAATCTTAAAAACCCCTCGTTGCGAAGGCAGCGGGGGGTTTTGCATTCTAACTGCTAGTACTTTGTTTGTGCTGCTAGTCAGCGTATGATTAAAGCGCTAATTAATGGCGAAAAAAATTGAATTTAAAGGATAAATTTGTGAATCCCGTAGCTATCAAAAAAACATTTCAATATGGTCAAAACACGGTCACTTTAGAAACTGGTCGTATTGCACGTCAAGCAACCGGTGCTGTGCTAATTACTGTCGATAACACTAGCGTGTTATGTACTGCTGTTGCCAAAAAAGACGTAAGCCCTACGCAAGACTTCTTTCCTCTAGCTGTTTTCTACCAAGAAAAAACCTACGCTGTTGGTAAAATTCCTGGTGGTTTTTTCAAGCGTGAAGGCCGTCCTACTGAAAAAGAAACCCTGATTTCTCGTTTGATCGACCGTCCAATTCGTCCTCTTTTCCCAGAGGGCTTTATGAACGAAGTACAGGTAATTTGTACGGTTGTTTCTGCAGAACGCGGTATGGAATCTGACATCGCAGCGATGCTGGGTGCTTCTGCTGCACTTAGTATTTCTGGCGTGCCTTTTAATGGCCCTTTAGCAGCAGCTCGCGTTGGTTACACTGACGCTGATGGTTATATGCTAAACCCAACGTCTGCTCAGCTGGTTGACTCACGTTTAAACATGGTTGTAGCAGGAACAGAAGGCGCAGTATTAATGGTTGAATCAGAAGCTAAAGAGCTAACTGAAGACCAAATGCTGGGTGGCGTACTTTTTGCTCACGATGAAATGCAAGTGGCTATACAGGCCATTAAAGAATTTACCGCTGAAGCAGGCAAAGCGGCTTGGGATTGGCAAGCAGCACCGGCTGATACTACAACCGAAGCTTTGGTTCGCCCTTTAGCTGAAGCCGGTATTCGTGAGGCTTATAAAGTTACTGACAAGATGCAGCGTTACGGTCGTTTAGGCGAGTTGCGTCAAAGCGTGGTTGAGCAGCTAGCAACTCATGCAGAAGCCGCGCCTTCTGCTGATGCAATTAAAGCCGTCTTTGGACAAATTGAAAAACAAATCGTGCGTAATAACGTGCTGGATGGCGAACCGCGTATTGATGGTCGTGACCACAAAACTGTGCGCCCATTAACCATTGAAGTTGGCGTTCTACCTAAAGTTCACGGTTCAGCGCTATTTACGCGTGGCGAAACTCAGGCTTTGGTTGTTGCAACACTAGGCACCAGCCGCGATGCACAAATCATTGAAAGCCTAGAAGGTGAGTTTAAAGACAGCTTCTTATTCCACTACAACTTCCCTCCTTACTCAGTAGGTGAAGCAGGCTTTATGGGTGGCCCTAAGCGTCGTGAAATTGGTCACGGTCGTTTGGCTAAGCGTGGCGTTCAGTCTATGCTGCCCAGCGAAGCTGACTTCCCTTACACCCTGCGTGTAGTGTCAGAAATCACCGAATCTAACGGTTCTAGCTCTATGGCTTCTGTGTGTGGTTCGTCACTGGCGCTAATGGATGCCGGTGTGCCTTTAAAAGCGCCAGTAGCCGGTATTGCGATGGGCTTGGTTAAAGAAGGCTCTCGCTTTGCTGTATTAACCGACATTTTGGGCGACGAAGACCATTTAGGTGATATGGACTTTAAAGTAGCCGGTTCAGCAGCAGGTATTACTGCCTTGCAAATGGACATCAAGATTGAAGGCATCAATGAAGAAATCATGGAAGCTGCATTAGAGCAAGCTTTGGTGGCGCGTTTAGACATTCTTGAGCAGATGAATAAGGTGTTACCTTCTGCGCGTACTAAGCTATCTGATAATGCACCAACTATGGTTACTATCAAAATTGATACGGATAAAATTCGTGATGTAATTGGTAAAGGTGGCGCAACCATCCGCAGTATTACCGAAAAAACCGGCGCTTCAGTGGATATCGACGATTCTGGCGCAATCAAGGTGTATGGCGAATCAGCCGAGTCAGCCCAAGCAGCGATTGATATGATTATCGGCTTAACGGCTTCTGCTGAAATCAATAAGGTTTATATGGGCAAAGTGGCACGCCTAGCCGACTTTGGTGCTTTTGTTACCTTCTTGCCAGGTCAAGATGGTTTGGTACACATTTCACAGATCGACAACAAGCGCGTTGAAGCCGTTAAAGATTACCTAACTGAAGGCCAAGAAATTTTGGTTAAAGTGATTGATATTGACAACCGCAACCGTGTGAAATTGTCTATCAAAGAAGTCACTGAAGACGATAAAGCGGCTTTTGCTGCTGCAGCAACAGAAGCTTAATCTTTAAAAGCAAGACAAAAAAATCCCCGCTCAAGCGGGGATTTTTATTTCTAAACTAGCTAAAAAATATTATTTTTCTGTTTTTACTATTTCTAGTAGTTCAACTTTAAATACTAGTGTTTCATTAGGGCCAATCGAACCACCAGCACCTGCAGGGCCATAAGCTAGGTTTGCAGGAATATAAACTTCCCACTCACTGCCTTCAGGCATTAGCTGTAACGCTTCTTGCCAGCCTGCAATCACTTGATTCACTTTAAAAGTCACAGGCTCGCCACGCGCATAAGAGCTATCAAACACCGTGTCATCAATTAACTTACCTTCGTAATGTACTTTTACGCTAGCTGTTGCGGTTGGTTTTTTGCCTTTACCTTGCTTAACAATCTTATATTGCAGGCCGCTGTCGGTTACTTTTACGCCTTTCTTTTTAGCATTTTCAGCTAAAAACTTTTGCCCTTTAGCAAGGTTTTCTTCACCTGCTGCCGCTTCTTTTTGTTGGGCTTCAGCGGCCATTTTTTGTTGTAGCTGGTCTAATATCTCGCCAATTTCTTCATCATTTAAGCTGGGGGTGTTGCCTTTATAAAGGTCTTTTAATGCGGCACTAAAACTGTCGACATCTAATTCACTAATATCTTGTTGTAACTGGCGGCCAACCATAATGCCTAGACTATAACCAATACGCTCTTCTTCCGTTTTAGGCGCTGCAACGGCTAGGCTAGGCAAAGCAAGCGCAAGGCTAATAGAAGTGGCAAGGGTTAGCTTAGCAAAAGTTTTATACATGGTTATTCCTTAATGGTTTTTTGGGTATTACAGTCTGATTTTAGGTTTTTTTTGGCCAGAATAGTTCCCTGTTGCCGAATAAAGCGTTTTTCTAAGTATTCCCGCAAACGCACTGCAGTCAACTCGATTTCTTCTTCATCCAACAAAATGCTTAGCATCACTTTAAGTGGTGCGTCGTCAACTAATCTTGGGTCTTCAAAACAATGCGTCAGGTTTTCAATTAAAGCGGCCTCACGATTATCGCAGTCTATCAGCCCCATTCGCTCTTGATAGTAATAATAAAGAACGGCTTGTTCTTGCTGTTCTGCTAACATTTCAGCTTTTAAAATATGCTCGTGCATTCGGTGCAAGGGGCCGTTTTCATTCATATCTGCTTTTTCTGCTAGGCGTTTAAGCTCATCACGCTGCCGCCTTAATTGTAAAGTATAATCTTGGTGCCAGTTTTCAAACTGTATAAAAGTTTTACGCCAATCAGGGTTAAAACGTAAGCGTTGTTGCGCTGTCCAAATCGCAAAAAACAGCAAATTAATATTGGCGCCACTGTCATCTTGAAGCTGTAAACAAGCATCTTTTATTCGTTTTAGCTGATAGAGGCTCAGCGAAAAACGCCAGAAAGGGTTATCATGCAGCAGCATTTTTTGTCCTTCAAATGATAGGAATAGGTCGGGAGTAGTCGTTATGATGACATTAGCGGGTCTTACACTGCAACGCGGTGACTTACGTTTGCTAGAAAACGCCAATGTTAGCCTGCATTCCGGTTGGAAGGTAGGGTTAACCGGTGCGAATGGTGCGGGTAAGTCATCATTATTTAAACTGTTGCTGGGTGAACTTACACCGGATGCCGGTGAGCTGCAAATGTCAGGTTACGATCGCATTGCTTATATGGCACAGGAAGTACGCAGTTTACAGCTAGCGGCGATTGATTATGTACTAGAAGGCCATCACGAATTAAAGCAAGTCGAATTGGATTTAGTGGCTGCTGAACAAGCGGGCGATAACCAACGCTTAGCGGAATTATATGGGCAATATGATTTATTACACGGCTATTCTAAAAAAGCTGAAGCCGAACAATTATTAGCAGGGCTAGGTTTTCCACAGGCAGTGTTTAATAATCCGGTGGACAGCTTTTCGGGTGGTTGGCGAATTCGTTTAAACCTTGCGCGTACTTTATTTATGCCATCCGATTTAATGCTGTTAGACGAACCCACTAATCACTTAGATTTAGACGCAACACTGTGGCTAGAAGGCTGGCTGCGTAGTTATCAAGGTACGTTGGTATTAATTTCTCACGACCGTGATTTTTTAGATAACGTCGTCGACCATCTGCTGCACGTTGAAAATAAACAGCTGAATTTATACAAAGGCGGCTATTCAGCTTTTGAACGCCAACGTGCCGAACGCCTTGCCCAGCAGCAGTCTATGTTTGTTAAACAGCAGCGTGAAGTCGCGCACATGGAAGATTTTGTGCGCCGTTTTAAAGCCAAAGCCACTAAAGCTAAGCAAGCGCAAAGCCGCATAAAAGCCTTAGAGCGCATGGAAAGAATTGCACCAGCCCACGTTGATTCGCCTTTTCATTTTGTGTTTCCTGAAGCCAGCCAGTTTTCTGACCCGCTGCTGGTAATGCGTAAAGCCGATTTAGGTTATCCAGCCAAACCCGTATTAAGTGGCGTGGGTTTTACACTACACCCAGGCCAGCGCATTGGTTTGCTTGGCCCTAATGGTGCGGGTAAATCAACGCTGATTAAAACGCTGGTAGGCGACTTGCCACCAATAACGGGACAGCGCACCCAAGGCGAACACTTATACATTGGCTATTTTGCTCAGCACCAACTAGAAGCGTTAGATGTAAATGCTACGCCGCTGCTGCATTTACAGCGTTTATCGCCTGACGTTAGAGAACAAGAACTGCGTAATTTTTTAGGTGGCTTTGGTTTTCAAGGCGATGAAGTTTTGGCGTTGGTTAAGCGTTTTTCGGGTGGCGAAAAAGCCCGTTTAGCGTTGGCAATGATTGCTTGGAAAAAACCCAACTTGCTGCTGTTAGATGAACCAACCAACCACTTAGATTTAGAAATGCGCCATGCTTTAACCTTAGCCTTGCAGGGTTTTGAAGGTGCGGTCATTGTGGTTTCGCACGACCGTCACCTTTTAAACAACACGGTCGATGAATATTGGCTGGTTGCTGATGGTAAAGTAGACAATTTTGACGGTGATTTAGAAGACTATGCGAATTGGTTAAAAAGTCGCCAACAAGCTTTGCGCCGTATAGAGAAAGCCGAACAACCACAAGATGAAACAACAGCACCAGTGGTTAGTAAAAAGTTAGACCGTAAAGAAGCAGTGCGTTTAAGGGAACTGTTGCGGCCTTTAAAAAAGGCAATCGAGCAACTTGAGCAGCAAACAGAAAAAATTCAGGCGCAATTAAAAGTGATAGAAACAACGCTAGCCGATGTAGACATTTACAGCGATAGCCAGCGTAAAGACGAGCTGCAACAGTTATTAAAAGACCAAGGGCGCTTAGAGCAAGAACTAGACGAATTAGAAATGCAGTGGTTAGAAAGCAGTGAGGCATTAGAACACCACACTGCTGAGTTAGGGCTTTAACTTTAAGCTATTGCTTATAAATAAGGGCTTTAATCTTCTTGATAAACCATTTTACGATTCATGCCGCCATCGACGACAAACTCTTGCCCCGTCACAAAACTGGCTAAGTCAGAGGCTAGCCATAAAACAACACCGGCTACGTCATCTGGCTTACCCATGCGCCCTACAGGGTGTTGTTCGTGATCTTGGTTAGAATGAAATGGCTCGAAGCGTGACGAGTTTTTTTGCCACTCACCTACTTCTATCCAGCCGGGGCTAATCATATTAACACGCACATCAGGCGCTAAGCTTATTGCCAGCGAGTGGTTTAAGGCTGCAACACCACCTTTGCTGGCTGAATAGGCTTCTGTGTCGGGTTCTGATTGATTAATGCGTGTAGAGCCAATGTTAATAATACTGCCTTGGGTGGCACGTAAATCCGTTGCAGCGTGTTTACTGCATAAAAATACACCCGTTAAATTAACATCAAGGTAACGCTGCCAAACGCCTAAATCTAGGTCTTCTAACGCGCCAGAATAGGGGTTAGATAAACCGGCATTGTTGATTAATAAATTAATAGGCCCCATTTTTTTGTGGGTAGTTTCCATCAGTTCACGCACTTGATCTTCGCGTGAAACGTCAACGGAATGAAATGCTACTTTGCCAAGCGTATCAAACAAGTGGATGCATTCAGTACCGGCTTCACCGTCAATATCGGCAATCATTACCTGCCAGCCTTGCTGTAAAAGTGCGCCACAGATAGCGCGGCCTATGCCTTGTGCGCCACCGGTCACTAAAGCAACAGGACGCGATTTGGATTCACTCAAAATAGAACTCCTTAAATACACTATTTACTTTCAAGTAAGAAAGTGACCGGGCCATCATTGATTAATTCAACCTGCATATTGGCACCAAACTGGCCGCAGGCAACTTGGGAGTGGCTATTTCTAGCGCAGGTAAGAAAGTGATTATAAAGCAATTCGCCTTTTACGGGTTCTGCTGCTGAAGAAAAGCCGGGGCGTAAACCTTTGTGAGTTTCTGCTGATAAAGTAAATTGAGAGATCACCAGTAAGCCACCGCTAGTTTGCTTTAAACCTAAGTTCATCTTGCCTATATCATCGGCAAAAATACGATAACTTAATACTTTTGCTAAAAGTTTTTCGGCAATCATTTCGTTGTCGGCTTTATCAACGCCTAAAAATACTAAAAGTCCTGCATCAATTTCACCAATAACGGCACCGTCTACCGTTACTTTTGCGCGACTAACACGCTGCAATAGTGCTTTCATTTCCTATTGACTCCTATTGTTTTATAATTTTTATTATAAAAATTAATAATCAAAAAGGTTGATATTGATAAATTCATTTGTCATTCTTCACGCTGAAAATTAATTGAATGCGTTATTGTGGCTTAAATTTTTGTTGAAACCAAAGAATAGAGGGTAGAGAAATGCTACTAAAAAAAGTGCTAGGAACGGCAGTCGCCAGTGTACTCGTTGCGGGTATGGTGGCTTGTGGTGGAAGTGAAGATAAAACGGCAACTAACGCAACGGCTGAATCTAAAGGTCAGAATTGGCGTTATGCCCATGAAGAATATGAAAATGACGTACAAGATGTGTTTGCTTATAAGTTTAAAGAATACATTGAGGCCAACTCAGCGCATTCTTTACAAGTTTTTCGCTTTGGTGAACTTGGTGAATCAGACGACATTATGGAGCAAACCCAAGCGGGTATTTTGCAATTTGTAAACCAATCACCCGGTTTTACAGGTTCATTGATCCCAGAAGCGCAAATCTTTTTTATTCCTTATCTATTGCCAGTTGAAGAAGCCCACATTATGGCGTTCTTCAAAAAAAGTAAGGCAATCAAAGAAATATTCCCCAAACTTTATGCTGAGCAGGGTTTAGAGTTATTAACCATGTATCCCGAAGGTGAAGTCGTCCTAACCACCGATGAACCCATTCGTTCGCCTGACGATTTGCAAGGTAAAAACATTCGTACCATGACCAACCCACTGCTGCTAGAAACTTACAAAGCGTTTGGGGGTATTCCCACACTTTTGCCTTGGGGTGAAGTGTATGGCGGCTTGCAAACGAACATTTTACAAGGGCAAGAAAATCCGCTGTTTTGGATTGAGTCGGGTGGTCTTTATGAAGTTTCACCTCATTTAACCTTTACGGGTCATAACCAATTCACCACCGCAATGATGGCAAATAAAGAATTTTTTGATGGTTTGTCGGCTAAAGATCAAACATTAATTAAAGCAGCTACTGATTATGCTTTTAACTACATGACTGAATACGTACCCGGTCTTGGTGAGAAAAAGCTGCAAGCGATTATGGATGCTAGCGATGAGGTGACAGTCACGCGTTTAACCGCTGCTGAGCGCCAAGTATTTATTGATCGTGCGCCACAAGTTGAACAAAAGTTTGTTGAAATTACTGGCGAGTCAGGTCAAGCGTTACTTGAGCAATTTAAAGCAGATTTAAAAGCGTCTGCTATTCAATAACGTTTTGCGTTGCTAATAAAGTTTTGCGTTGCCAAGGAAGGCGACTGAAATTAAACAAGAGGTAGGTTGTAATGGATGATTTTTCAAAGGATTCAGACGCAAATTTGCCCAGTATTTTAGGTCCTATCGACAAAGCAATCAGTCAGTTTGAAGCGGTTATTCTTGCTTTGGGTGTTTTGTTAATGGCACTTAATACGGTAGCGAATGTTATTAGCCGTTTTGCATTGGGTGAAAGCCTGTTTTTTGTAGAAGAAATTAACCGTATTTTAATTGTAATGATTACCTTTGCTGGCATGGGCTATGCAGCAAGGCAGGGGCGGCATATTCGTATGTCAGCTTTTTATGATGTTTTGCCTAAAATAATGCGCCGTTATTTAATGATTTTTATCGCTTTTACAACCAGTTTTATTCTATTTTTTTTAGGTTGGTTTTCCATTAGTTATGTGCAAAGCACCTATGCTACAGGGCGCTTGCTTCCCACTTTAAGTATTCCTGTTTACCTGATGTTTTTGTGGGTGCCAGTGGGCTTCTTTGTGACGGGTATTCAGTATTTTTTTACCGGCATAAAAAACCTTTCATCTAAAACCGTTTATTTATCAACCCAAATACAAGATGGTTATGAAGATGAAAAGGATACCTGACCTATGATGATTTTAATGCTAGTGACTATGATTGTTTTATTATTATTGGGTTTCCCGATGATGATACCTTTAACTACAGCCGCAATTATTGGCTTTGTAATGATGTTTGATGGTTTTGGGCAAATAGATACGTTTATACAGCAGATGTTGGCTGGAATTAGGCCAACGGCACTTATTGCTGTCCCTATGTTTATTTTTGCTGCCGATGTAATGACGCGTGGGCAGTCAGCTAATCGCCTAGTCGATTTAGTCATGGCTTTTATAGGGCATGTAAAAGGCGGCTTGGCAGTTAGTACTGCCGCCTCTTGCACTTTGTTTGGTGCGGTTTCAGGCTCTACCCAAGCAACAGTGGTTGCGGTGGGTTCGCCTATGCGCCCTAGAATGTTAAAAGCAGGCTATAAAGATTCTTTTATTTTAGCGTTAATTATTAATTCTAGTGACATTGCTTTTTTAATTCCGCCCAGCATTGGCATGATTATCTATGGTGTTATTTCAGGCACTTCAATCGGCGAACTATTCATTGCTGGCATTGGGCCTGGTCTGCTTATTTTGTTAGTATTTTCTATTTATTGCGTTATTTATGCCACCATTAACAAAGTACCAACAGAACCCCGTGCAAGCTGGTCTGAACGTTTAACGGCCATTCGCCAAGCGCTTTGGCCTTTGGGTTTCCCTGTACTTATTGTGGGCGGTATTTATGGCGGTGTGTTTAGCCCAACAGAAGCGGCCGCTGCTTGTGTGCTTTATGCGGTTTTTTTAGAATTTATCGTTTTTCGATCCTTAAAAATGACCGATATTTACCAAATTGCTAAATCAACCGGTTTGATTACTGCGGTGGTGTTTATTCTGGTTGCGGTAGGTAATGGCTTTTCGTGGATTATTTCTTTTGCACACATTCCTCAAACGCTGTTAGCAGGCATTGGTATTAACGAAGCAGGGCCACAAGGTGTGCTGGTTATTATTGCCACGGCCTTTTTTATTGCGTGTATGTTTGTTGATCCTATCGTGGTTATTTTAGTGCTAACCCCTATTTTTGCACCGGCGATTGCTAGCACAGGTTTAGATCCGGTATTGGTGGGCGTACTGATTACGTTAATTGTGGCAATAGGTTCAGCAACACCACCCTTTGGTTGCGATATATTTACTGCCATTGCAATTTTTAAGCGCCCCTATTGGGAAGTGATTAGAGGCACACCGCCTTTTGTGTTTATGCTGGTGATGGTGGCAGGGGCAATTATACTCTTCCCACAAATCGCGCTCTTTTTACGCGACCTCGCTTTTAGATAAGTTCTTTTAGGCGGGTTTTGGTATATTTGTAACACTAAGCAGAATTAAATTTGTGGTATAATTACCCTCTATTCTAGGGCTAAATTTGAAGAGCTGAAGTGGAAAATCTGAATTCTTGGTTTTTGGTTATAGCTGTCCTGCTATGTATAAGCATTTTAGCCAGCGTAATTTCTGCACGTATCGGAATGCCATTGCTCTTGGTGTTTCTGGCAGTAGGTATGCTGGCTGGTGAAGACGGTGTCGGCGGTTTAAAATTTGCCAGCTTTGAAGCGGCTTATGTAATAGGCAATTTAGCACTAGCGATAATTTTGCTAGATGGTGGAATGCGAACCCGCATGAAAACTTTTCGGGTGGGTTTGCGTCCTGCATTAGTTTTAGCCACTTTAGGTGTTTTGGTTACTTCAGGGTTAACCGGTTTGTTAGCCATGTGGATTTTTAAGCTATCTTTATTAGAAGGCTTATTAGTGGGTGCGATTGTAGGCTCTACTGACGCTGCTGCGGTGTTTTCTATGCTTAGCGGTAAAGGTGTTAGCCTAAATGAGCGTGTTAGCGCCACGCTAGAAATAGAATCAGGTACCAACGATCCGATGGCAATTTTTTTAACCATCACCTTAATTACGTTACTAACCCAAGACACACCCAGCCTAATGAGTGCCTTACTGATGTTTTTGCAACAGTTTGGCATAGGTATTCCAATGGGTATTGTGGGCGGTTGGTTCTTTGGCAAAGTATTAAAAAAGCTACAGCTTTCGACTGGTTTTTATCCTCTGCTCATAACGGGTGCTGGTTTAGCCTTATTTGCTACCACTAATATGCTGGGCGGTAGTGGCTTTTTAGCTATTTATTTAGCCGGCTTAATGATAGGTAATAGCCGTTCGGCCAAGCTAGAACACATTTTACCAGTACACGATGGTTTTGCTTGGCTAAGTCAAATTGGTTTGTTTTTAATTTTAGGTTTGCTGGTTACGCCGCACGAAATGCTAGCAACCGCAGTTCCGGCAACGCTCTTGTCGATTGGGATGATTTTAGTGGTGCGCCCAATTGCTGTACTGCTGTGCATAAAGCCCTTTTTCAAATTCAATTGGCGTGAATTAACCTTTATATCTTGGGTGGGTTTGCGCGGTGCAGTGCCCATTGTATTGGCGATTTTTCCTGTGATTGGCAATGTTGAAAATGCCAGTCTGTACTTTAATATCGCCTTTTTTGTGGTGTTGATGTCGCTTTTAGTACAAGGTGCTAGCCTGCCTTGGGTAGCGCGTTGGTTAAAGGTGGAAGTGCCAACAGGTTTTATGCCTAAAAACCGGACTTTATTGGGTGTTTTTCCTGAAGATGACTTTGAAACTTTTGTTTATTCGGTCAATAGCGGCACGTTAGACGGGGTTGAGTTGCGTTGCTTACGCTTTCCATCAGGGGCGCGTATTGCCGCTTTGTTTCGTAATAAGCAACTGATCCACCCTTCAGGCAGTACCCAGCTTAAAGAAGGCGACCAGTTGTGCGTGATTGGCCGTGAATCGGATTTACCCATTTTAAGTAAAATGTTTAACGGTGAGTCTCAGCCAGATAAAGAAAAGAATCGTAATTTTTTTGGTGATTTTACCTTGTCGGGTGATGCACCTTTAAAAGACGTTGCCGATCTGTACGGATTGACCATTAGTCCCGATCAAGAAGGCTTAACACTGAGTGAATTATTAGTGCGGCGCTTTGGTGGGCAAACCGTAGTCGGCGACCAAATGGAATGGCACGGCATACGCTGGGTGGTGGTTAACGTAGAAAATAACCAAATAAAGCAGGTGGGTCTTAAAGCTTTAAATAGCGGTTAAGTGATTATCCCAGTGCAATCGTTGGCCTTTTTCTAGGTGAATTAACTGGCGTTCGCCGCTGTGTGCGTTCAGTTGATATACCTTGCCTTGCCCGTTGCTGACTAAAAACTCACCAGCAATCGCTGCTGCTGCAACGCCACACCCATCTGCCACATAAACGCTTGATAAAAATTGGCGCTGCTGCATATCCCAAAACATCACCTGATTACCGCGTGGTGCAGAAACCGCAGCAAATTGCCCGCTGCTATCAAAACAGGCGCTGCCGCAATATTGCTGTAACTGGCTACGAATCAGTTCAGGTATGTCTAATACTTGCAGCTTTGTACCTTGTTGGTGCGCCAACACTAAAGGCACTGGGTTGGCTGGGTTGCCTTGGTATTGCAGCGCCACAATCACCTGCCCATTCGCAGCCACATCTAAATGGCGAATGCTGCACTGGTGAAATTCATCAGCTAGCTGGTGTGTTGCCAGTAGCTTACCGCTGCTGCTATCTAGGTAGGTTAACGAAGACTGCATGGTGTCTAGGTTAAGCTTTTCTCGCCCTGCTGTTTTAATACCGCCATTCGCCACCACCAGTGTTTTACCATCGGGCATCCATAAAAACTCATGGGGTTCTACACCGCCGGTTAACAACTCGCCTACCACAGCAAAATTTTGCGCTAAATCACGCACCACCAAGCGCCCTTGCTCATTAGTTGGCTCTTTTTTATTAGTGAATTGCTCACTGGTATAAAGGTAGCGTCCATCGGGCGACAGCAGCGCATGACCTTGCAAAAAATAACCCGTTTGGGGAGTTAAAGCAGCAACAGGCTGCTGGTTACGGTAATCATAAATATCAATAAATTTGCCAGGCCGCCGCGCAATGGTAAACAGCCAACCGCGTGTTGAGTCAGCTAAAACATGGTGCGCTCTGGAAGGTAGCAAGTGAGTGATTTGTGCTTGCCCTTGTGCGTTAAAAAAACTTAGCGCATAGCCGCCTTGACTGTTTTTAGCCGCTGAAGCATAAAGTCGCTGTTTTTCTTTAGCGTTAACAACCGGCATTTGTGCTAATAAAGGTGCTGCTGCTAACCAGCCCAGCAGTTGACGGCGGTTAATACCTTGCAACGGATTAGTCCCCATCACGGCTGTTAAACCCAAGGTGTGCTTCAAGCACTGCCATCGCTAGTTGTAAATTCTGTTGCAGCTCAGCCATTTGTAAACGCAGCCGCCGCAAGGTTTGGTCGGTTTGTTCCGTTAAAGCTTGCTGCTGGACTTCTGGTGTTTTGTTCAGTTGTTGATTCATCTGCTGAAAGCTTGCTTCAATGTTATTCGCTAAGTTTTTTTCGCCAGCTTCTAGCAATAAAGAATGCACGCTAACCGGCTTAAAACCACTATAAAGCTGATGTAAAGCGGCTAAGTTAGTGCGGATGTTGCTAATGGATTGGCTGCTGCGCCAAGCTTCACTTCTGCTCCAACGCGCCTTGTCAAAACCACTACCCAATGGGTAATCCAGTTTGTAATCCATAATCACTTGTAGCGGTTCGGCTAAGGCTTTTAGTAATGGAATAGCCGCTTCAGCAGCGGTATCAAAATAAGGGTTAGCACCTGGGTTTAACTGTCTTTCTGCTTGTAATGTCCAATCTTGCTCAATTTCTTGCGCCACGTTAACCATGTAATGATTAACGCCACTTAAAAAACGGCAAGCAGGCGTATTGGGCTGTAGGTTTTTTGCCGCATCCTCATCAAATAAGATTTTTTCCATTGCTGGAAAACCTTTTAAGCTGATGCTGGCGGTTTTAAAAAAAGCATCATCATAAACGGCATCGTCCAATAACAAAGCGCTGCGTAGTTGGTTAGCGCCTGTACCGCGTTTATCCGGCCAATAATGCAACCCATAATTACGCATTAGTAAAGTAACCGGCCCGTATTGAATGTGCTGCACCGCTTGCCAACGTGTCATAGCGTGTTGATAAGCGGCTTGGGCTTGCTCAAGGTTTTTATCAGTTGGCTGCTCACACAGTAAATTAACTTTATTTTGGCTATTTTCTAACGCTTGGGTGAGTTGTTGATAACTAGGAATAATCTGCTGGTTAATGGCGGCTTGGTTATAGGCTTGCCATTGTTTTTCGCTAGGTGCTGCTAATAAATAACTGGTAGGTGTAAGGGTTAAACATAATGCTGCAACGCTAGCTAAATGAGGCAAGTACTTCATCAAAGGGACTCCACAAAATGTATTAATTGTTGGCGTTGATGTTTGGGCAGCGCCATAAATTGCTGTTTAGACGATTCAGCTTCGCCACCGTGCCAAAGAATCGCTTCCTGCACATTACGGGCGCGACCATCGTGCAATAATTGGCTATGTCCGCTGACTAATTGCGTTAAACCTACACCCCAAAGCGCTGGTGTGCGCCATTGATTACCCTTGGCTAAAAACTCGCTGTGTTCATCGGCTAAACCGTCGCCCATGTTGTGCAACAGCAGGTCAGTGTAAGGCCAGATACTTTGACTTGCCAAGAGTGGGTGGGCATTTTTTTCGGTGACGTAATGTGGGCGGTGGCAAGCAGCACAATCCAACTGCTGAAAGATTTTTTCGCCAGCTAATACTTCTGGTTTTTGAGCATTGCGCCTTGGTGGAATGGCTAAAGTTCGCACGTAAAACTCTAAAACTTCGGTCATTAAAGGCGAAGCTTCTACACCACCTAAATGCTCGCTATTACCATCAGGCAATCTACGGCAATCACTTTGTGTGCTGGTGCAGCCACCGTAGCCTTGTGGAAAAATAGCACTAGAAATGCCGATATCTTCAATAAAAGCGGCGGCATTTTGTTGTTTTAAGTTAGGCTGGATCGCCTTCCAGCCAAAGCGCCCTATGACGGTTTTTTGCTGTTGAATGTCCCAAACGTGATTCAGTTGCCCAGCTATTTCAGGGTGATTTTTTTGTGCTGCTACATTGTTATGTAGTTCACTTTCCGAAATGGCTTCTAATAAACCTAAGCCAGGCATGGGCGGCGTAACGCGTGCCGACGTGCGTAGTTGCGGGTGCAATTCACCATAAGCCGGTTTAGTTATCGAATAATGGGGTTGGCGCAGTTCCACCTGTTCACCACCAGCAAGGGCGAGTGTTTGGAAAGTATAATTTAACGTTACTTGCCCTTCAGCAACTAAACCTTGCACCGATTGATCTTGTAATTGCCCACCGTAAACGGGTTCAGGAATAAACGCCTGTTTGCCGCTGGTTAGCAGGGCTTGCTGTTGCTGATTTTGTGGCGGAATACTTAAACGTAAGAATAATGAGCGAGCATTAGCGCTGGCTGTGTCAGGTTTTGGTGGCTGGCCGCGACCATTGTTGGTGTGGCAATTTAAACACGAGCGGGCGTTATACAAAGGCCCTAAACCATCACTTGCCGTGGTAGACGATGGCGAAGAAACCCAGAGTTTGCCAAAAATGGCTTGACCTAGATTAAAGTCCATACGCTGTTCCAAAGTCATATTCGCAGCGTGTTGGGAGAAAGAATGTTTACCAGCCAGCCGTGTTGCCGTGGTTTCGCCAGCGGGTAATTGTGGATTAGCATTTAGCCAAGAAGATACAATCAGCAGCAAGAGCAATGATGCCACTTTGCTGCTGACCAATCTGGCTAACAAAGGCTTGTTAGGCATAGGTTATGGTTTTACATCACGTTAGCAGGATTATCTAGGCTATCAGAACCTTCTAGGCCGGTATTTTCTAAACCTAATAGGCTCATCGCCGCTTCAATCGAGCGGGTTTGCGTGGTTAAACCATTAACCAAGCCTTGCACCAGCGCGTTACCTTCTTTGTTACCTGCCGCAATTAGCACATCAAAAGGCGAACCTTTTTCAGCCGCTTTTACGACGTTAGATGCGGCATTAACTGACGCATTTAACGCGGTGCGTAGCTGTGCATCTAATGCAGCATCTTTAGTTTTCACTAAATCAGCAAGGCTTGGGCCTGTCACTTTACTACCATCAATGCGCGTGTATTCAGCCAAGTAAACATTGCGAATACCCAACACATCATAATAATGGGAGTTGTGTGTATTATCAGAGAAACAGTCATGCTCTTCTTCTGGATCATGCAGCATTAAAGGTAACTTGGTGCGTTCACCAGCTAACTCGCCGTAAGAAAGACTACCCATACCCACTAAAATGGTTGCAAGCCCACCATCAGTGCCTTTAGCAGCGAGTTCAGCACGCGCAGCACCACCTTCTTGCCAGTTAGCAGCCATTTCTTTTAGGTCGCTAATCAATAGGTCTGTGACAACGGTTAGGTAGTCACGACGACGGTCACAGTTACCGCCGGTGCAGTTGTTTAGGCTGTAATCAGTGGCAGGGCGTTCGCCTGAACCGACTTCATTACCGTATAAATCTTGACCCCACAGCAAAAACTCAATCGCGTGATAGCCAGTTGCTACATTGGCTTCATTTTCATCGGCTTCATGCAAAGTTTCTGCTAAAAGTTTGGCGGTGATTTTAGTGGTATCAAGGGTTTGATTGCCTAAACGTAGGCGAGTATTAGCAATCACGTTGGCGGTGTAAAAGAGGTTTTCGTCAGATTCAGTGCCATAGCTGCTGCTATCAACATAGTCAATTAAGCCTTCATCTAACGGCCAAGCATTTACCTTGCCTTCCCAGTCATCAACAATGGCATTACCAAAACGGTAAACTTCGGTTTGTTGGTAGGGTGTGCGTGACGCAATCCAAGCAGTACGTGCCGCTTGTAGGGTTTCTTGGGTTGGGTTATTGAGTAGTGCTTGAATTTTAGTACGTAGTTCTTGGGCAAGAATAACCGAATCTGTATAGCCTGCTTCAGCAATGTCGCTATAAGTTTTAAGAACATCGGCGGGTTCAACTGATTTAGATGGGTTTGTGAGTGCAGCGCAGCCAGTTAAACTAAAGGCTAGCACTAATCCAGATAGCAAACGCATGAAGTTGCTCCTTTGGGGTGTAAAATCTTGAAGGTATAAAAGATGGTTGTTAATAGTAACACTTCTCATTATTATTACAAATAATTAATTTAATACGACTCATAATCATTTAGTAGTAAGTTAAATAGCGCAAATTAAGGGAATTAAACATGGCACAAAAATTCATTTTTACCCTGCTTGGTTTGGTTTTTGTTTTACCTAGTACCGTTCAGGCAGTGGATTTATCAAAAAAAAGCGCCCAAAAAGAATACTTAGGTCAGCAGCTTTTTTTTGATACAGCCTTGTCTAAAAACCGTACCCAGTCTTGTGCAACCTGTCACGAAACAGGTCAAGCGTTTATTGATACACGGGGTAAAGGCACTGCTGCTGCAGTTTCTTTGGGTGATGATGGTCATTCGTTAGGTGATCGTAATGCACCCACGGTTAGCTATGCTGCTAGTATTCCGCCCTTTCATTTAAAAACGAATGGTATTTATGCCGGTGGATTATTTTTAGATGGGCGTTCAGCTACATTGGCTGACCAAGCGGCAGGGCCACCGCTTAATCCAATAGAAATGGGGATGGACTCTGAAGCTACGGTGGTGACGCGTTTACAAGAAAATCCTAATTATGTTGCTGCTTTTAAACAGTTGTATGGTGAGCAAGTATTTGCTGATTCGGATACAGCTTATAAGGCGATGGCGGATGCAATTGCTGCATTTGAGAAAACAGCACTATTTAACCCTTATGATTCTAAATATGATAAAGAATTGCGTGGTGAATATACTTTTACCGATGAAGAGGAATTGGGGCGTACTTTATTCTTCTCGCAGCAGTTTACTAACTGTAATCAATGCCATCAGTTAGAAACACTGCCTAACCGCAGTGGTGAAGTGTTTACTAATTTTGAATACCATAACATTGGTGTGCCAGAAAATACGGCTTTGCGAGCGATCAATGGCGTGAAAGTGTTAGATGAAGGGTTATTTCAGCATCCCGATGTGAATGACCCAGCGCAACGTGGCAAGTTTCGCACACCGACTTTACGCAATGTAGCGGTAACAGCACCTTATATGCACAATGGCGTGTTTAAAGACTTACGCACCGTGATGCTTTTTTATAATAAATACAACAGCCGTGCGGCAAGTCGACAGATTAATCCTGAAACGGGCAATCTATGGGGAAAGCCAGAAATAGTAAGTAATATTTCGATGGATTTATTAACTTTTGGACCCGCTTTAGATGATCGACGGATTGATGCGTTGGTTGCTTTTATGAAAACGCTAACCGATCAGCGTTATGAGTATTTGTTAGGTACTAAAAATTAATGGCTCATTAATCTTTAGGTGCAAATAGCGTTGGGTCGTTGTCGGCTTCAGCGTGTTTTTTTGCATCGCCCTCTTTAATTAAAGAGGGTTCAACAGCTTCAGGTTTATCTTCACTCGGCTCTGGAGTTATTGCTTGTTGGGCATTTTCTTCGAGTAAATCGGGATCAAAGTCCATTGATTCAACAAACTTGTCTTCTTTTTCTTGCTGTAACATTTCTTGATAGCCACGCAAGGCTTCAATCATAAACTCATGGTAGGCGCGAGTATCTTGTAAAGTTTTTAGATTAGCCAGCAGTGTGTGTTCTTTAGACATCAGCGCTAAGCGTTTGAATTTTCTGGAACCAAGGCGTGAGTTGTATTGCACCAGCGGGTAAATGCGATGCATATAGCCTAAACGCCCTTCTAGGTTACGAATGTATTCAATTAAATCGCGCTTTAAACGTTTACGCAGAGTCACCAGTGATGGGTAGCGATTCAAGGAAGGAAAATAGCTCATCATGCCTGCACCGTGGGTTAGCCACAGCACAAAAGCGATACCACCTGCAATGCCGCCTACCCAAGAGCTGGTTAGGCTTAAAAGACTCGCTAAAAATAAGAATAAAGCAGAACCTAAAGCAATAAACCACAGGGTTCTGGCACGTTTTGCGGTATAAAGCTCGTGATCGGTTGGAAAGTCTAAAAGTGATAGCAGGTCATAATCAAGGGATTCTAGTTCAGCATAAAGCGCACGGCGTTCTGTGTCTTGTCGCAGTTTTTCGGCATCTTCACGCTCTTGAATTTTTTTCTGCCGTTCTTCTTCTTCCCAATCAAGGCGTTCTTTTTCTCGCGCAACACGACTTTCGAGCGCTTTTGCAGAGTTAGAACCCTGCTCTGCCGCCCAAGTGCTTATTTTTTTTTGCGTATCACTTTCAAGTGAAACGCTCTGTTCGTCGTTATTGTCTGGCATATTTACAGCAAGGCCACTATGCAACTATTAGGAATGGATGATGCCATGATAAATGCTTTATCTGCTCTTGTCCGTTTCAACCTGTAACTTGCAACGTAACTTTGCAGCCGTTTGTAGCTATAAAGCTATTGCAATCTTAAAGCGAACTATCTGGATTGACGAATTTCGTTAATAAGCTTATCAGCAACGACTAGCATATTTTCTAAGCTGCCAGCAGATTTACCATCAACGACATAGCGACCATCAATAACCAAAGCAGGTACACCAGTAATGCGATAAGCCTTTATGCGGGCTACATCTTGACGTAAACGGCTTTCTACACCAAAGCTGGTGTAAAGCTGTTCAGTTTGGTCACTTTTTATGCCGTATTGTTCAAAAAAGTTACCTAAAGCACGCTGACTACCAAGATTGGCATTTTGCTGATGAATGGCGTTAAACATTGCCATGTGTGCTTGTTCTGTTAAGTTCAAAACGTCCATGATGTAGTAAGCACGGGCGAGGTGTTCCCACTGTTTATTAAAAGCAGCCGGTAGCTTAACAACCTGTACATCGCTGGACTGTTTAAGTGTCCAAGTTTGTAATTGAGGCTCTAGTTGATAGCAATAACCGCAGGTATAAGAAAAAACTGCAGTGACTTCAATTTTATCCGCTGTAACTTGCAAAGGCGCTGGGTCTTTTAAGGTGGTGTAGCCTTGAGCCATGACTTGTGAAGCAACCAAACTAACGACTAGCAATACTAGACCGCGAAGAATATGACGCATAAATTAAAGCTCCCAAACAGAAAAAAACAAGGGGTGTCGCCACCCCTTATCTAGTTAAATGACTAAAGAATTAGTGATTAACGATTAGTACCATGCAACCCAGACATATAAGAAGCAACCGCTTCCATTTCTGCATCTGTCATTTTCTCAGCAATTAAACGCATCATTGAATTAGGATCATTGTTACGTGAACCTTCACGGAAGGTTTTTAGCTGATTAACGGTGTAAGTTGGGTGCTGACCCGATAAAGCAGGAAAGGCTGCGGGCTTATTGCCGCCACCATTAGGTAGGTGACAAGCGGTACAAGCGGGAATGCCTTTAGCCATATCACCAGCGCGGTAAAGATTACGACCTTTTTCTGCTAATGCAGGGTCTGCTTGACCTAAGTTTGCTGGCTTACTGGAATAATAGTTAGCAATTTCGCGCACATCAGCATCGGTGAAATGATCGACCATACCAGTCATTTCAGGAATACTACGACGGCCATCGCGTATATCTTTAATTTGTTTAAATAAATAATTGCTACCTTGACCTGCTAAGTTAGGCCAGTTAGGTATCATGCTAACACCTTCAGCACCGTGGCAAGCGGTACACGTTGCGGTTTTTTCTTCCACAGATTGTGCATAAGCCATGCCAGTTACGCTAGCCGCTAGGGTTAAGCTTAACAGTAGTTTTTTCATCATCGGTTGGGTCTCGTTTTTTTTGCTAGTCTTTAAAATCATTTGTCCGTTCATGGGCACTAGCATCGCGCCTACGGACGGTGAGTGATAAACTATTAACCTTGTAAGTTACCGCATTATAGCTAAGGCTTAGGCTAACTGGAATGCCAGTGGTCTAACCCTTTTGTTTAATTTCTTTCAGATGACCCCTATCCATGCGTCAAGTTAAGAAAAAAAAGCCTTTAAAGAAAATCATTTATGAGCCTGCTTCACAAGTTCCTAAAGTGTTGCAGCCCAAGCATTACAACACAGTCAGCTTTTTAACCAGCTCGCCAACTTTAGCACAATGCCCCCTAGATGATGGCTGGGAAGTGGCTTTTGCTGGACGTTCTAACGCCGGTAAATCAAGCGCACTTAATTGCCTTACCTCGGCGCGTTTAGCCAGAACCAGTAAAACACCCGGCCGTACCCAGCTTATTAACTTCTTTAATGTTGATGAACAGCGGCGTTTAGTCGATTTACCTGGCTATGGTTATGCCAAAGTTCCTACTACGATACGTCGTGAGTGGGGTCATCACTTGGGTGATTATGTGACCCAGCGCAAGTGTTTGGCAGGGATGGTGATTATGATGGATATTCGTCACCCCCTAACTGATTTTGACTTGCAATTAATTGATGTCGCAGCCCGTCGTGATTTACCAGTGCATATTTTGCTGACTAAAGCAGACAAGCTAAAGCGTGGCCCTGCTGCTAATCAGTTACAATTTGTTCGTAATGCATTGTTAAGCATTACTGGCAACCTTAGCGTGCAACTATTTTCATCCTTAAAAAGTAGTGGCACAGCCGAAGCTTGGGATAAATTAGATGAGTGGTTTAAGCTTGGTGCTTATGTTGCGACTGAATCCGAAGCCGCTATTGATGCGTCTTTACTTGATGTGCCTGATGGCGATGAATCAGCGAACTAACAATCGTTGCGAGGTATTCTACAAACAAGGTGTCTTGCTGACGAAAGTGGTTACTTGAAGGATGAGCAAACACTAGCACGCCTAGGTGGTTAGTATGGTTCAAGCGACAAATAATCGCTGAGCCTTGCTGTAAGTTATCTAAGCCAAGTAAGGCAGCGGTTGTGGCGTTTAACTGTAGGCTGGTTAAGCGCTTTTTAGCTAACAAAGCTAGCTGCTGCTGCTGCTGCTCTTCGCTGGCTTCTGGCAGACCGTTAATCTTGTTATGGCTCCAAATGGCTAAATACGGCAAAGCAAAATTGTGCTGCAACTCTTCTTTTAATAGCGCCGTCAATTCTTCGGTACTTTCTGCTTCTAATAACTTCACTAATAGGCGCTCAATACGCTTTAAACGCTTTTCGTTGTCACGGGCATTGTTGAGTAATTGCTCGTGATCTTGTTTTTGTTGATTAAGTTTTTCTCGTAAATTTTTTATTTGATACAGCAGCAGTGACTCAGCGCTACCACAATCATGCGCTAACGCTAGCGAGGTTAATAGCTGCTCTCGACCAATAAAAAAATGACGATTTTGATTCAGCCAAGCGGCAACCTGTTCTGCACTTATTTGCTCTAGGGTAAGCAGTTGGCTAAGGGTGTTTTTATGTGTGGTATCGGGTGTTACTGAGTTCATAAATAAATCTGTCCTTCAAAAACACGTTGTGCAGGGCCGGTTAATTTAACTGAATGCCCTTCACCTAGCCATTCAAGCTGCAAAATACCACCCGGTAGCTGCATTTCAACACGGGAATCAAACCAGCCTTGTAAGCGACCATAAACCATCGCCGCTGCCGCGCCTGTGCCGGAAGAAAGAATTTCACCCGTACCACGTTCATACACCCTTAAACGCCCTTGGGTACGAGCAATAACCTGTAAAAAACCAGCATTGACGCGCCGTGGAAACAGTGGGTGGTTTTCTATGGCTGTACCTAACGCATGAACCGGCGCATTAATAACGTCGTCAACACGGGTTATGGCGTGCGGGCCGCCAATAGAAACCACGCCAATGGTTAATTGTTGCTGCGTGAGTTGCAGCGGATAGCTAATGGCTTGTGCTGGTGTTTCAAAAGGCAAGTCATCAGGGTTTAAGCGTGGTATACCCATATCTACCGTTACTTGATTGCTATCATTTAAAGTAAGAATCAGCAATCCACCCGCTGTTTCTACTCTAAGCGTTTTTTTGCTAGTGAGTCTTTTTTCTTGCACAAAGATGGCAAAACAACGTGCACCATTGCCAGAACTTTCTACTTCGCTACCATCCGCATTAAAAACGCGGTAGCAAAAATCAGTATCTGGCCTGGTGGGTGGTTCAATGATTAATAATTGATCAAAACCTACACCAAGGTTGCGGTCTGATAAGTGACGAACTTGTTCTGGGCGCAAGCGAACTTTCTGGCTGATTTGATCGACCACCATAAAGTCGTTACCTAGACCGTGCATTTTGGTGAAATGAATTAACATTTTTTTAGCTCGTTATTTAGGTAAACATTGCTCGCCAGCCATTTGCTGTTCATAGCTTTCACGCTGACGAACAAGGTGGTATTCAGTACCATCCACCATTACTTCGGCAGGGCGATTGCGACTGTTGTAATTCGAGGCCATCGCAAAACCATAAGCACCAGCTGAGCAGACGGCTAAAAGGTCGCCTTGAATTAGGTTAAGCTGACGGTTTTTACCTAAAAAGTCGCCAGTTTCGCACACAGGACCAACAACATCCCACGTTTTGCTAACGTCTTCTTCATTAAGGCAAACGGGGATAATGTCTTGCCAAGCATCGTAAAGTGCAGGGCGTAATAAATCGTTCATGGCAGCATCAACAATGGCAAAGTTTTTTTCTTCGCCTTCTTTTAAATACTCGACTTGCGTTAGCAAAATACCGGCATTAGCAGCAATGCCGCGCCCCGGCTCAAAGACTAATTCAAACTCACGGTCGCCTAATTTTTCTAGCAACGCCTTAATATACTCTGCGGGTGAAGGCGGTGTTTCATCGTTATAGCGCACACCTAAGCCACCACCTAAATCTAAGTGCTGCAGCATTATGCCATCGTCAGCTAGTTGATCGATCAAGACTAATAAACGATCTAGTGCATCTAAAAAAGGCCCAAGCTCGGTAATTTGTGAACCAATATGACAATCCACGCCAATAATTTTAATGTGCTGTAAGTTGGCGGCTTGTTGATAAACTTCCCTTGCTAACTCAAAACCAATCCCAAACTTATTGGCTTTTAGCCCCGTTGAAATGTACGGATGCGTTTTAGGGTCAACATCAGGATTGACGCGAATTGAAACCGGCGCGGCTAAGCCCATTTCTTCAGCAACAGCATTAATGCGTAGCAGCTCTGGCACAGACTCTACGTTAAAGCATTTAATGCCTACTGTGAGTGCGCGACGAATCTCTATTACTTGTTTGCCAACGCCAGAAAAAACAATTTTAGACGGATCGCCACCCGCTGCTAAAACACGCTCTAGTTCACCAATAGAAACTATGTCAAAACCTGCGCCTAAACGCGCCAAAATATTCAACACGCCAAGGTTAGAATTGGCTTTAACGGCATAGCAAATTAAATGCGGCTGTCCAGCCAGTGGCTCAGCATAAGCTTGGTAGCGCTGTTCTAGGCTGGCACGAGAATAAACATACAAGGGTGTACCAAATTCTTTTGCTAACTGTTGAGTAGAAACGCCTTCGGCGTGGAGTTCACCATCACTATAGGTAAAAAAGTTCATCATATTAAGCGCTCAAAATAGTATTAATTATTTAAAATAATGACTGCAGCAGCATTAGCTTAGTATCAGGCTGTGGCAGGTATAAATTACCTTTTTGCCCACAGCCTGTTATCAGCAACAATGCTAGCAAAGCTAGCGTTATAGGTTTAAGTATTTTTTTAACCACGTTCAGCCACTAAAGTTAAGGCGCGTTTGGCGGCGGCTGTTACCTGTGCTGGCGCTGTGCCACCTAAATGATCCCTTGCCGCCACTGAACCTTCTAGTGTTAGCACGTCAAACACGTCAGCAGTAATAATGTTAGAAAATACCTGCAACTCTTCTAAAGTCATTTCTGCTAAATCACGGTTTTCTTCCACACCAAATGCCACAGATTTACCGACGACTTCGTGAGCATCACGAAAAGCTAAACCTTTACGAACAAGGTAATCGGCCAAGTCGGTAGCAGTCGCAAAACCACGGCGGGCAGCTTCGTGCATCACATCGCGGCGTGGCTCTATGGCTGGAATCATGTCGGCAAACGCACGTAAACAGCCTTTTACCGTGTCGATAGTGTCAAATAACGGCTCTTTGTCTTCTTGGTTGTCTTTGTTGTAAGCCAAGGGCTGAGATTTCATCAGCGTTAACAAACTCATTAAATGCCCATAAACACGGCCACTTTTACCGCGCACTAGCTCTGGTACATCGGGATTTTTCTTTTGTGGCATGATAGAACTGCCCGTGCAAAAACGGTCAGGCAAGTTAATAAAGTTGAATTGTGAACTGGTCCACAGCACTAATTCTTCACTCATACGCGACATATGCATCAGCAGCAGGGCTGCAAAGCTACAAAACTCAATCGCAAAATCACGGTCAGAAACTGAATCGAGTGAGTTTTGTGACGCGCGATCAAAACCTAACAACTCAGCGGTTAAGTTACGGTCAATTGGATAAGTTGTTCCTGCTAACGCCGCTGCGCCTAACGGTAAAACATTAACCCGCTTACGGGTATCCATTAAGCGCTCATAATCACGTTGCAGCATTTCGTTCCATGCTAATAAATGATGCCCAAAAGTAACGGGCTGGGCGGTTTGCAAATGCGTAAAACCGGGCATGATTGTGTTGGCTTCTGCTGCTGCTAACGCAATTAAGCCCGTTTGTAGGCGCGTTAATTCAGCCGCAATCACATCAATTTCATCACGTAAATACAGGCGTACATCGGTTGCAACTTGGTCGTTGCGTGAACGGCCAGTATGCAGTTTTTTGCCGGTAATACCGATGCGCTCAGTTAAAGCGGCTTCAATGTTCATGTGAACATCTTCAAGCTGTACCGACCATACAAACTTACCGCTTTCAATGTCTTGGCGAACCGCAGCTAGACCGCTAATAATATCGCTTAACTCGGCTTCAGTTAAAACACCCACCTTGGTTAACATAGTCGCGTGGGCAATCGAACCTTGAATATCGTGGTGGTAAAGGCGCTTATCAAAATTAACCGAAGCGGTAAAACCTTCTACAAAAGCATCGGTAGGCTCGGTAAAACGCCCGCCCCAAAGCTTTTCGGTTTCAGCAACCGGATTTATTTCAGGTGCGTTTTTTATTGAATCTTTGAGGGCTGGAGCATTTTTTTGCGTCATGGCGTGTTGGTTTCCAAAAGCGTTAGTTAACAATAAATTAACAAAGAATTAAGCCAAGTTTAACAGAGGGATGGAATAAAAGTCGCCACCTAGACGGGCTAAGGTTTGCCGCCAATTGTTGAAGGCTATATTCTATCCCCTTATTAAAAGTGGGCAATCAATCAATCATCTGATTTAAGGTTATCTTATGAACGCAACAACTAAGGTACACGCCCAGTGGTCTTCACGTATGGGGTTCGTATTAGCCGCGACAGGTTCAGCGGTAGGTTTGGGTAATATTTGGAAGTTTCCTTACATGGTGGGCGAAAGCGGCGGTGCTGCTTTTGTGTTGGTTTATCTCGTTTGTATTTTCTTAATTGGCTTGCCAATTTTAGTCAGCGAATGGTTATTGGGTCGCCGTGGTCAGAAAAACCCGATTAACACTATGCGTGATATGGCCGAGAAAAATAATGCCAGTAAAGCTTGGGTGTTGGTCGGCATCAGCGGTGTGCTGGGCGCTTTTTTAATCCTTTCTTTTTATAGTGTGATTGGTGGCTGGTCATTGGCTTATATTAAAGATGCGGTGGTTAATAATTTTTCTGATCAAAATGCCGATGGCATTGCTGCTATTTTTAATGGCTTATTAGCAAGCCCTGCTCAATTGTTGGTGTGGCATTCGGTGTTTATGTTGTTGGTGATCGGTATTGTTGCACGCGGTGTTACTAAGGGTTTAGAGGGTGCAGCCAATATTTTAATGCCCGCCTTGGGCGTGTTGCTATTAGTGTTGGTTGCTTATGGCGCAACGACTAGTGGTTTTTCACAAGCATTAAGCTTTATGTTTAGCCCTGATTGGTCGCAGCTAACCGGCAAAGTTGTGTTGTCTGCCTTGGGTCATGCATTTTTTACGCTGTCGTTGGGTATGGGCATTATGATGGCTTACGGTTCTTACATTGGCGAAGATATTGATTTGCTAAAAACGGCGCGTACAGTGGTTATTATGGACACGGTAATTGCTTTAGCCGCTGGTATGGCAATTTTCCCAATTGTATTTACTGAAGGTTTAGACCTTAGTTCTGGTCCTGGTTTAATTTTTGTTACTCTGCCACTGGCATTTGGCAATATTACGGGTGGCTGGCTGGTGGGCTTGGCATTTTTTGCTTTGCTAAGTTTTGCAGCGATTACTTCAGCCATTTCTTTGCTAGAGCCGGTGGTTGAGTTTGTTGAAGAGCGTAGCCCTTTAAGTCGTGCTACTTCAACGGTGGTTTCAGGTTTTGCTGCTTGGGCGTTGGGTTTATTGGCGCTTTTATCATTTAACGTGCTGGGTGATGTTTTAATTTTTGGCTTGAATTTCTTTGATTTGCTCGATCAACTTACCAGTAAATTTATGCTGCCTTTAACCGGCTTAGGTGGTATTTTATTTATGGCTTGGCATTTAGATAAAGAAAGCGTTCGCCAAGAGCTTAATTTGGATATTTATGATTTTAGCTTGTGGAGTTTGTTAACCCGTTATTTAGCACCCATTGCTGTTTTAGTGGTATTTTTTACTAATCTTTAAAGTAAATTTCTATTAATAGTAATCAACAGCAAAGGGGTAAAAGCCAATGTGTAATCAGATGAAAGTTTTGGCTGACCCTTTGCTGCGGTAGTGGGTGTGTTGGGTTTTTTGCTAACCGGTCATAGCATACAACACTAAGGATTAACTTGTGATTAACGCGTTAATATTCTGGCATCAATGGCATAAATAGTCGCTTCAATACGCCGGTTAGTGCGGTGGGCTTGTTCATTATCATTTAAGTCTAATAAGCGTGATTCACCATAACCTTTACCAATAATGCGTGCTGGGTTTACATTGAATTTCTTTGTTAATACTTCAACAACAGCTTTAGCGCGGGCGGTAGAAAGCTTTAAATTGTATTCTTCTGTTGCAGGTGTTGAAGTATGTCCACCAATTTCAACGGCTGTATCTGGGTTCTTTACCATAAAATCAGCTACTTTTTTAATTTCAGGGTAATAAATAGGGTCAATGTAGCTAGAGTCATTGAAGAACAAGATATTGATTTTCATGGAAACAACAAACTGTTCAACAATCGAGCAGCCATCTTCATTTACTAGGTGTGTAATGGGAGTATTTGGACAAAGGTCTAAACGATCAATAACACCATCTTTGTCTGAATCTAGGTCTGGAGTTGAAGTTATAACTGTTTGTATGGGTTTGTGTGGGTGAATAAAATCAACTTCGCTAGTATAAAACTGATAACGAATGCCACCTTTTATACCGTAATCAGTTAAGTTTTTTCTCATGCCTTGATAAGCAGCACCTTCTGCAAATAAAGACCAGCGGGAAGCAAAAGGTAGGCTTGCCCCTAAGCCTAGATTGGCAAGGGCATGACCATCGGCTGGCGTAACACTTTTAATACCAGCAAAGGCATATAAATGGTTTTTTTCAGTAAAGCGGTACATTAAATCTAAACCTAAGCGGCGTTCTTTGCCACCCTGAGCAAGTGCTGAAGCACGATCATAGTCTTGCTCTGCCCATTCAATTCTTGCGCCCCAAGAAGGGCTAAATAGTACACCTAGCTCTAGGCCAGGCCCATTACCACCATCAATGTAATCATAGTCAGCATGGTCTTTTTTCTTATCATCTGTTGTTACCGATTCATAAAAGCCGCCAATATAAACACCTTCCTGAGCTTGTAACAAACTAGAGTAGGCAAACATAGCGCCACTGATTAGAAGAATTTTACTGGTATGCACTCTAAACCTCAAAATTTAATAAAAATAAAAAACGGCATAAAACAAGGGTGCTTTATGCCGTTATGCTAATTTATATTTTAACTGATTATTTGTTAATCATTAGTATTCCATAGGCTGATTATCGTTATCAAGAGTATCTGAATAGTTGTTATTTGAAGCATCAGAGTCATTTAATCCTGTTAAATGACTGTCAGTCTGATCACTTTCAATGCTTTCTGTCCAGTTTTCAGAAGGCATCATATTCTCCACTTCACTCTCGGTTGTTTTAACCCAGCCAAGGTCCTCCTGCTGCATACTGCTAACCATCATTAAATTTGTATCAGCATTAAGGCTATCATTAGTTTCATTGCTTGCTTGATTAGCACCAAAATCAGGCACTTCATCAGTCACTTCATTAGTTACTTCATCAGTTACTTCATCAGTTACTTCATCAGTCACTTCATCAGTCACTTCATCAGTTACTTCATCAGAATCAGTTGCGGCTTCTAGTTGTTCTTCAGTCTCATCAAGGCTCGATAAAGTTTGAATACCTAACTCTGACTCTTCATTGTCTGAAGCTTGCTTGCTAGCATCTGGCTCAACAACAATGGTTGTTGTATAGGTATCACTAAAGCTACCTACACCATCGCCTACTTGGAACTCGAATCTACCATCTAAATTGCTACCTTCATTAGGTTCAAACACTAATAAACCTAACTCTATGTCAGATAAAGAAATAGTATCATCTGTTGAAATTTCGACCTTAGAGCTTTCTGTAGCAACATTGCCTTCTTTATCTATAACAGTCACACCTTTTTTAATAATGCGATAAAGGCTGCCATTTTCTGGTTCTGAGACAATTTTAATAACTTGGACACCTTCTGAAAGGTCATCACCAAAATCATTTGTCTTAAGGGTGTAGGGCGTGTCTACATTTATAACTATTGAGTCATCAGAAGATGTTGGGGTAAGAATACCTGAAAAGTTAAATTCCTCTGTTGCCGGATTTACTTTTTCATAGTTTCCACCAGTAACATCTAGAACATTTACAACAACTTCTGATAAATTACCTAACTCTTTGGCATCAATGGTAAATGAGCCTCTTCCCGTAGCATTTAGCTCAACTTGCATTTCTGTTCCATTCACTTCAACAGTGGCTACTGCTTTTTCTTGTGGTGGGTACCTTTCGTCCATTTGAATTGCAAAAGTAACTTGGCCATTCTCATCTACGGTTATGTCGCTAGAGTCTAGGGCTTGCTTGTAGCTAATTTCATGAATTAAATAGTCATCAACGTTGGTTGGCGCTGTGAATTCAACCTTATCAAACGATAAGATGTTTCCATCAGCATCAGGCAATTCAAAAGTAAAAGCTTCATCAACCTTGTCGGAGCTTCCTTTGGCATTCACTTCTTTTATCTTGTCACCTCCAGCATCATAGTAGGTCACTATGGCTTTAGTGGTGCTTTTGCCATCACCAGTCACTTGTGCAGAACCAATTACTTCACCATTGTTAGTAAAGGTAAGCTTGGCTGTTTCATGGTTATTTCTCCATGCAAAAGAAACATCAATTGAGTTCACATCCTTGTCAAAATCAACAACAATTTTTTCGCCAAGGCCTAGCTCTTTGGTGTCGCCGTTAGATTTCTCAACACTTTTGTCATTGATTTTAGTTTCTACACCAAATCCATCATGGTTTGTGCCTTTAATGACGGACAGGTTGGTTTCTTTTCCATCATTACCAAAGGCTGTAATCGTTACACCATTAGTGCCATCAACTGCTGAGCTTGAGTTAATAGTTTGAGCTTTTGCTGTAGCTGTTATCGTTATATCAACAGGCGTTTTTGTATCTAACACTCTAGCTGTTGCGGTGTCATTACCAATATCTATTGGCTTGAAATTGCCTTCTGTTGAAGTGATTTTAGCTGTTAGTTCACTCACGTCTATATAAACATCTTCAGTGTTATTGCTAGCAATTTTTATTGAGCCTGAAGTTTCTTGATCGGCAATGGTAATCGTACCTTTATCTGTGACTATTGTTGTTTCGCCCTGCGACGGCTCACTTAACGTAGCAGTGAACACATAAGAGGTATCTTCTGCATCCTCATTTACAGTTGAAGCTGTTAAATCAACAGTAGCCGGATTAACAGGCTCGGGTTCTGGCTCAGGCTCTGTTGTTGGAGCATCAGTCGGTGCATCAGTCGGTGCATCAGTCGGTGCATCAGTCGGTGCATCAGTCGGTGCATCAGTCGGTGCGTCAGTCGGAGCATCAGTCGGAGCGTCAGTCGGTGCATCAGTCGGTGCATCAGTCGGAGCGTCAGTCGGTGCGTCAGTCGGTGCGTCAGTCGGTGCGTCTGTCGGTGCATCAGTCGGAGCGTCTGTCGGTGCATCAGTCGGAGCGTCTGTCGGAGCGTCTGTCGGAGTGTCTGTCGGAGCGTCCGTTGGTGTCTCTGTTTCTTGTCTTGGAGGTACTGCTTCAGGCTCTTGTGGTATAGCTGCTTCAGGCTCTGGCTCAGTAGGTGTGTCTGGGTCTGTTTCTGATCCAGTCTGGCCTTCATCTTGTCCTTCTAGAAGACTCGCAGGCGCTACATCAGCAGAATCTAGAGGTGTTATAAAATCATCAACAGCTGCATCAGAGCTGCCAGCATTGAAATTTGGATCTAAGTTTAGTGGATTAACTGGGTTTACATTGCCAGCTAGGTTGCCATCTTGAATATTTAGCTGAAGTCCATCATTTGCAGCCATAGCATCAGCAGGAGTCGCAGCCGCATCAGTTTCATCGTCGGTAGCTTTTTCTGCAAGTTCTTCTGTGTTTATTAAGCCGTCGTTGTATTCGGCATGATCAACATTAGCTTCATCTGGCGTGAAGGTTTGAATGTTTTCATTACCCGACTCTTGTGCAAGCCCCATAATGTCTGAGGTATCAATACTTTCTTGCTCTTCTTGACCAATGTCTTCGGTACGGCTTAACACAGTTGATTCGTCAAATAGCAACGCTTCATCTGATTGTTGTTCATCAACTGCATTGTCTTTAGCGGTTGATTCGTTTGAATTTTCAGTTTGATCTGCCATGACTCACTACCCCATATTTTAGAGATAAATTTTAAATTATTGTTATTCTTATTAGGTTATCCGTAAGTACGTAATCTAGCTGCTAGCCATAAGTTATATTAAGCTAAAAGGCCTAGCGCTCATTGAAGCTATTGGTCAGTCCTTTAGTTATAGGGTCTGCAAGGTAAGCTAAAAGGGTTTTTTCACCCGTTAAAATGTCGGCAGATACCACCATGCCAGGCATTAAAGGAAAGCGGCTTTCTTCGCTACCTAAATAGTTTTTATCTAAAGCGACCCAGCCTTTAAAGTAAGGCTTTTCTGTTTCATCTAGCGTGCTAAATGCTGAAATTCGACTTAATGTACCTTTTGCATAACCATAACGAGCAAAATCGTAGCTGCTGATTTTAAGGTTTACCTTTTGACCTAGGTGAAGGTAGCCAATGTCATCGGGTGAAATGCGCACTTCTGCTTGCAGTTTTACATCATCAGGAACAATTTGCATAAGTACTGAGCCAGGTTGGATAACCTGCCCAGGGTTATTAACTGACAAGCTAAACACCAAACCGCTCGCGGGCGCTCTAACCCACAGTTCATCTAGTCGGCTTTTTACTTTGCTCAGCTCTTCTTCTGTTTCTGCAATCTGAGCTTTAAGTTGACCTAGTTGATCTAGTGGTTCTTGAAGAATTTGATTTTGGCTTTCATAGAACCGACTTTGTGATTCTGCTAGTTCTTGCTTAATAAGATTGATTTCTTTCAGAATCCTATCTTCTTCGCCGCGCGCTGTAACTGCTGCTCTTTCTGTTTCTAATAGTGTGATACGTGTTACAAGGCGCTTTTCAGCCATACCTTTACGCATAGTCAGCATTTGTTCGGTTAGCTCACGGTGTTTGGCCGCAGGTTCAAGCGCTTTATTTAACTGCTCTAATCTGAATACTCTTTGTTGAATTTGACGATTAAGCACTTCAAGCGTTAAATCTCTAACTTGTATCTGGTTGCTGAGTTGCTGTTTTTGTACTGCCACCATTGTTGGGTAAATTTCATTGTAGTGACTAAAATTAGGTTCGCGATCCATAATAAAAGATTCTTGGCGCTCTGCTCTAAGCTTGAGTGATGCCAAGCGCCCTTCAATTTGTCGCAGGTCAGAAAGCGCCCTAGCGTCATCTAGTTTAATTAAAATATCACCTTCTTTGACGAGCATTCGCTCCTCAATTAATATTTCTGCAATGGTTCCACCATTTAAGTGTTGAACAACTTTAATTTGCCCTGATGGAACAATTTCACCTGGCGCTAGGGTTACTTCAGTCAGCTGAGTTATGGATGCCCAGATAAAAAAGCCAATAACCATAAAAACAATTAAGTACAAGACCGGCTTAGCGTAAGAAGGTATGAGTTCGTCTTCTACCTGTATTGTTTCAGATAAAAGTCTACGCTGACGAGAACCAAGTGAAACATCTGTTTTTTGTGTGTCCATATAAGCGTTTATATCAGCGCCTGCTTTTTTTAATTGAGAATTATCAGCCATTAACTTAGCCCTGCCATGATTTTTTCTTCGACCTCAGCATAATTACCTCTTGCTGTGATTGTACCGTTTTCCATATAAAGAATATGATCAGCGTCGCGTAGGTGGCTAGGACGCGGCGTTACTAAAATTAAAGTAACACGCCCTTGTAGCCAGTTAATACAGCGCATTAATGCCTCTTCTCCAGCATCATCCATACCATTACCGGGTTCGTCTAATAGAACAATGGATGCTGGTTTTAAAATGGTGCGAGCTAAAGATAGTCGCTGCCTAAAGCCACTAGACATCTGTTCGGTGCTGCTATTCGATATTCTAGTATTAATGCCTCTTTCCATACGCTCCACATCGCTACTAAGGCCTGTCATTTTAATAGCCCACCAGAGTTCTTCTTCTGTTGCTGCTGGGTGAACCAGTCTTAAGTTTTGTGCGAGCGTGCCATAAAAAATGTCACACTTTTGAGGCATATAGCTAATAATGGAGCGCAAATAATCTGCTGCTATCTGTCGCGTATCAATAGCATCAATTCTAATCGAACCTGCTTGTGGGTAATGTAATCGACAAATTAAAGATAATAAGGTCGATTTACCTGATCCATCGGGTCCTGTAATACCGACTAGTTTTTTCTGAGGTACTTTAAATGTGATACCGAGTAGCACAGGGTCTAGGTCTGAAGCATAGCGGAAAGAAACGCGGTTAAAATCAATGGAACCTTTGTTTACAAAGCGGTTCGCTTCGTGGTTATGGCCATCGTTTTCTTGCGCCAATTTCATTAGCTGATTCACTTGGAAAACATTGGTCGAGATACGCGACCAACTAGTTAAAGCGGTAAATAGGTTTTGTAGGGGGGCAATTAAGCGCCAAGCCAAAATCATGGTCGCCATAATAGTACCGGCTGTAATTGCTCCTTTAATCACCATATAAGCCGAGGTAACCAGAATGGCTAAACCGGTAATGCTACCAATAAGGTGAGATATGGCCGATATTTTTTGCTGTGTTTGTTGTTCTGTAAACTCGGTATAAGCCGATGATCCGCTAATATCACGAAAACGCTTCATCCAAACACCTTGGCTACCAAGTGTGCGTAAACCGCTCATTTTACCTAAAGATTCATCAATCAATTCACTTTTTTTGCCTGATGATTCCGATGCACTTTCAGCTGCCCTATCAACCATAGGGCGAGTGAGTAGAAGCAGTAATAGGAATGCTGTAATAGAGGCTAACATAACCGCTGCGGCCCAAGGGTTAATAACAAAAATAACCACCAGCAGAATAATACTAGCGGGTAGATCAAAAATAAGTGTAACCAGTGGGCCTAGGAATAAGTCTCTTAAGCGCTCTAAACTTTTAATTCGGCTTATTTGGCGGCTAACAGAGACACCGTTTAATGACGAAACGGGCAGTCTAAGTACTCGCTCAAAAATTGAATTACCCAGCACGTATTCTATTCGGCCACCAATATAGGCTAAGAGTTTTCCGCGTAATAAGTTTAGGAACCAGCCAATACTTATCGCTAGAATTACGCCTATAAGTAAAAAGCCACCCATCATAATATTGGCACTTGGTATCACCGTATCAAATACTGAACGAACAAAAAGTGACGGTGTAACGGCTAGTGCAGTACTTATTAGGGTAACAATAAAAATTAATAATAGGTGTTTACGGAATTTCCAAAACAAAGATTTAACCCAAGTCTGCTTACCTTGCAGCTGCTCGGCATTAATAGGTTGAAAAATAAAAATTTCACCGTGCTCAGAAGGCAGTTTTTGCCAAATTTCTTCACTATTACTTTGGCTGTTAAAAACTTTATAACTACCATCGGGTAAGAGTTCTAATACGGCAATGGCAGGCTTATCATCAGCCATAAAAATACAAGGCAAGAGGCGGTTATCAAACTGCTTAAATTTATTTCCTAAATAGCGTGCTCTATAGCCCATATTGGCCATAGCGCCAAAGAAATAAGACAAATCAATGTGGTCGGCAAGGTGAGGTAGTGCCTGAGTAAACTCTCGAATACTGCCACTCCAACCAAGGGAGTGCGCTAAGGGTAAAAGGCACCTTGAAAGGTCTGATTCATTAAATACTCGCGTACCAATAACCGACTCTAGTGAATCGTTACTTTCAGGTTTCACAAAGCCGGTATTATCTTTTCCTCTGCGAGCAAAGATAAATTCGCCGTCATCTGGCTCTAACTTGCCACCATTAATACGATAGATGGTGTCGGCTAATTTAACCATTGATGGGCGGTTAGTAAC
Source organism: Marinospirillum sp. (assembly GCF_035271045.1). Taxonomy (GTDB): domain Bacteria; phylum Pseudomonadota; class Gammaproteobacteria; order Pseudomonadales; family Halomonadaceae; genus Marinospirillum. The sequence continues at coordinate 56,875 of NZ_DATESC010000002.1, forward strand.
CATAATCATGGTTAACTCACCCTTACGCGACTCAAGGTAGAGACGTAATTTTTTATCGCCTTCAAAGTCTAGGGCGCTATTGGCTTCATCAAACAAAATAACCGATGGATTAAAAGCAAGTACACGCACAATAGCAATTAGCTGACGAACCCCCATCGGGAGCGTTTCACTAGCATTTTCGCCTAAAGGTGTTTGATACCCTTGTTTCATGCTGGCAACAGTAAGGTTTAAGCCTAGCTGCTCTGAAACCTCTAGTGCGCGTGCTTCTCGGGCTGGGTCAAACATTGTGAGGTTTTCTAAAATAGAACCAACAAAAACAACGCCTTCTTGTGGTAAAAGAGCGATTTTTTGACGCACACTTTCTGGCTGAAACTGACTAATGGGTTGACCATCAACGAGCACTTGGCCTTCATCTATTTCTTCAATACCATTAATTAAAGAAAGCAATGTTGTTTTACCACTACCACTGTCGCCACGAATAACAACACACTCACCTTTTTGAATGGTTAAATTAAGGTTTTGAAAGAGGTGTTTCATACCATCTGCTGTTTCGTGGCCTAAAGAGACTTGATTCAGGCTGATACCAGAGCGTACGTCGGTGATTTGTTGCAGGCCTTCTTCATAATGACCTGGCATCGAAAGCACATCAGTTAGTCGTTTATCGCCCGCAATAAAAACCTGATAACGCATCCAAATGCTGAGCCCTTTTTGCAAAGGCTGGAGCGCACGCACGGATAGCATCATACAAGCAGCTAGAGCACCAGAACTCATGTTGCCATCGAGCACTAGCATTGCGCCAAAAAAGATAACTAGAATAATCATAATCTGCGACATGATACTGCCAAGACTATTAGCAAAGTTGCTACCAAAAAATAAGCGTTCGCCTTGGTCAGCACTGTTTTCTTTTAAGCGCTCATAACGGCGCTGCATAATGCTTTCTAATGACATGGTTTTAATTGATAAAACACCAGCGAGCACTTCCGTTAAGAAGCTAGTACGCCTTTCATCATTAGTATCGCGCATAATAATTTGCTTATACATCCAGCGGCCAAAGAAGAAGACCGCAACGACAAAGAGTGCAATTAAAACAATAGGCACAATAACCAGATTACCGGCTATTAACCAAATAACCGTTAAAAAAACTAATGCAAAGGGCAGATCGAGTAAAACTAAAAGCGCACTACCAGAATAAACATCGGCAACCTTAGAGACGGTTTGTACTTTTTCTGCATAGGCTCCAGGCTCTTCTTTGCTAAACAGCTGCATAGGAATTAGGAATAATTTATTAAGTACTTGAATACTCGCTCGGTGTTTAAAGCGTGCGCCTAGCCAGTTAGTAACTGTCGCATTCACCCCTTTTAATATTTCTTCTAACAGCATCATTAACACTATGCCAAGGGTTAGCACGACTAGCGTATCAATGGATTGGTTTTTTAATACCCGATCAAAAATTTGCAACATACCCAAGGGCAAAGCCAAAGCGAGCAGGTTGGTCATTAATGACGTTAGAATAATAATAGGCAACAAGCGTCGTAAATCGGGTGCGGTAATAATTTTTCGTAACGAACCAATACCGTTGACTTTTAACTTGGCCTCTGTCCTTTTTGCCGGATCTTGTGCTCTAGAAAATAGTTTATTTTGATTCTGGCTCATTGGTGTCCACTTATTGCATTTGCGATTTGATTAGGTCGAAACAAATAACTAATAATATTTTGTACGAGAGGGTGTCGAAACGAAACAGCATTAGGCTGATAAATGAGTACGCCTAGTGTTTCTGCATGTTCAATGGCTGTTTTAATGTAAGCTAAATCATCTTGCATTAATTTACTAAGTTGCTCTAAATTTACTGGTTCATCATGGCTTGCAACACAATAAAGTAACTTCCAGTCAACTTTAAACTTATCAATTCGTGAAGCAATAGTAATCATTAAAGCCAGTGATATAGGGTTTTTATTTGTGCTGTGTAAGAGTTCTTTGGCAAACAGGGGGATGCCTCGTGCTCTTTCTACAATCGCAGCAATATCCGTTGCTTCGTGGCTAGGCGCTTCATTAATAAGTGTAACAATGGATGCTTCATCCAACCGATTAAGGTGTATTAGTCGGTAAATAGAATGGAGTGTTTCGTTTATTGCATAACGTTGCGGCTGGCGACCACAAACAACAACCTGCACACCTTTAGGTAGGTTATTTAAAAAACTAACTAGTAAAGTTTTACTTTCTAGCGTTAGGTGGTGCGCATCATCAAGCACTAGAAAGCTTTTATCGGCTTGGTTTATATCAGCAAAAACCTGACCTAATTGCTCTAAATTTGGGTAGTGTTCGCTGTCAAAAAAACCAGAAGGCAGAATATTAATATAAAATAATTGCCGGTCTTCTTTCAGTGCCAAGCGTGCTGCTTCTCGGCATAAACGAGATTTCCCCATACCGCTTTCACCTTCTAGCAGCAGTATGCGGTACTTTTCAGCAAGGAGGTCATCAATAAGTTGAAGTTCTTCATCTCGACCGACTAAAGGTTGGTCGTCTGCTAGATTCCAACGGTTTAGAGAATGTAATTCAGAAAATAAAAGCTGCTGATTAGAGGTGTCGCTTGGTAGTGGTAGATTAAATGCCTGCATCACCGAGGCTGCTTGAGAGTTAAAAACTAGGTGGTTAGTTGCGGCACTGTCTCTAAGTTTATGACCCAAGGTTAATAAATTACTACCTACGGTTTCTCCGGACCAGCCCCCAAAACGGTTTTGACTTACTCTAATTAAGCCTGCGACTAATGCGCCGGTTAATACTTTATTCGACTTCTCATGCTTTAAGTCTTCTGTAACAAACGCTTTCATCACTTTAAAAACATGGCCTGCAACTCGTATTGCTGTTCGTATATCTTGTGCTGATGAGCGCTTAAGGCCAAACACCAAGTCACCATCGCCAGCTTCACGGCTAATAAATAATGCTTGGCTATCAAAAGCTATTTCTGCCAGACAGGTATGAAATAGTTTCATACCCGCTTGTGGTAAATAGCTGGGTACTTTTAGGCTTAAAATAATAGCAGGGCGGCGGGCTATTAATGTTTCTTTAGTAAATACGGCATCAAAGCCTGATTGGTCTTTAAATTCTGCCAAGCGAGCAACGGCCATAGTGCGGTTTTGAACATTCAGCTTTTTAAAAACTGCTACCAAATGTTGTTTAACCGTGCCTAAGCTAATATCAAGCTCTCTAGCGATTTCTTTATTAACCTTCCCCTGCTGCATAAGCTGTAATATTTGTTCTTGACGTTGTGTTAGCTCCGCCATAACAGCAGGTGTTGATCTGGTGAGGCTCTCATCTCTTGTCATCTAATAACCTCTTATCAATCCATGACTGGTAGCGAAATTTGCGTACCTTTCCAGTCGACACTGACTTGGCTAGCATCAATTGTTTTAATTAGCCCGCCACCGTAAAGCCGCTCTCCAACTCGGTGGTAATTGGCATCATCCTTACCTCTTCCCCAGCGTATGCGAGCCAGCATTTGCCCATCTATACCTTTTTCTATGTTTTCAACAAGGTACATGGGTCGCAAGATGTAGTCTTTATTTTGAAAACTTAAAATGACTTTGTTAGCGTCAGCATGTTTTAACTTACCTTGACGATCAAGTGTGCCACCAACAGGAACTTTTTGAAGATTAAAAGAGCGGTTATCAATTAACCAAGCCTGCCCTTGTTCTATTTTTAACAGAGAATACAAGAGACCATAGTTGGTATCACTAGCTTGAATGGTGCTTGCGGCTGTCGGTCTGGTTTCTTGTGCTACTGTTTGTTGGCTAGCAGGTTTTAGCGCCTGAAGTGATTCGCCAAGCTTGTAAGAGTGCCTTTCAATTGCATTAATACCAAATAGGCCAACGTATTCAAAGTTTTCAACAGGCTTATAAATAACACAGCGCTGTTGCGTGGCTCTTAATTTTTCACACCAAGCAACCGCATCTTGCTGCTTCTCGAAACCTGCAAAGTTAACAGAATACCAAGTAGCATCATCTGTTGGGTTGGGTAGATCAACATCTATCCTTTCAACAAGGAGTGTTTTAGCAGGCTGCAGGCTTTCATATCGCCGTGGCATATCGCGCATTAATGCTTCAATAGCAAAGCGGTCGAATACGCCAGCTAACTTTACTAACCAAGGGCTTTCTGTGAAGTTTTTAGGCTTATCTAACCAGCCGGCTTGTAAGTAGCTATATTTTGAATCTGTATCTAAAGATAAAGTTTTGACGGCTTTGTTTGGCTTTGTATCGGCTTTAAAAACGGTGTTTTGTTTACTTATTTCTCGGTAAGGAATGCCGCCACCCAAAGCAGAATAGAAATCAACAAAAGCTTGGTAATATTCAAGTTCAAACTGATAGAAGCTATCCTGCCGCTCTTGGTAAGATTGAATAGAATCAAGGAAGGTTAAAAAGTCTACGCCACCCACTGAGTAAGATTCAAAACCATAATCTTGGGCAATTTTGGCTGCCTTGGCAGACTCTTGCTGTAAGGCTAGCAGTTCGCCACTAAATTCTAGTTCGGTAATGGCTCTTCGCGTTGCACGTAAGCCGTTGTGGACGGTATTTACATAACTTTCAATCAGCTCATTACGCACCGCTTGAGCGTATTTAACTTCTTGCTCTTTAGCGCCACCATCAAAAACGGTTGCACTCAAAGTGCTTAAAGCATTCCAAATTAAAGTGTTGGGTTGGAACAAGTCAGCAGGGCTTTTTACACCAGAGCTTAGATCCGCTGCTAAAGTAAGTCCAGGTAAAAGTGCTTTACGCGCAACGTCTAAATCTGCATCAGCTGCTAACATTGCTGATTCAATCGCGCGTATATCGGGTCGCCTTAACAGGTAGGCAGTAGAAATACCTTGAACATCTTGCGGTAATGAAACGCTAGTTAAGCCTAAGTTAGACAAGGCTAAATAATCGGGCGAAATACCCATTAGGTGAGCAATTTCATATTTAAGTTGTTGGCGTTCTTTTAATAGTGTTGGCAAACGAACACGAGAACCAAATATAACCGAGCGCTGAATTTGCATTTCAACAATAGTCGCATCGCCTAAACGGTAACGGTCTTCCATTGCTAGCAGCATTGCAGTTAAGGTTTGCTCTGTTTCTTGAGTATTTTTAATGCGATCATTCAGCGACAAGTATTCAAAATAACTTTTTGACAGCTGCGAGATTAAATCTAAAAGCTGGGCATCGTACTGAAAAACCGCCTGTTTAAGTTTAAGGTCTGCCGACTTGGCTAAGCTTTTGCGTTGCCCCCAAAGGTCTAGGGTGTAACTACCCGAAAGCCCGACTTCAAACTCACCGCTTCCTCTAGCTCTGCCGCCAACAGGAACAGAGCCTATACCATCGGTGGGCTTCGATGCTATAGCCCGTTTGTGCTGTAATTGAAGGCATATTTTGAGCGCCAGCTTGTACAAAACGTGCTTTGGCTTGCACTACTCGCTGTGCTGCTATCTGTAACGTTTGGCTGTTAGTAATGGCACGATCAATTAATATGGCTAGTTCTTTATTACCGGTATAACGCCACCAAAGGTTAAACGTCATTTCGTTAGGCGCACTAATCGAGGGCGTTTTAGGTGCGCTAATCGACGTATTGGCGACGGAGGGTATCCGGTTGCCAATCTCTGGTAGAGTAACAATGTCTTTATTTAATTCATCTTGCGAAGGTGAAGCAGAGCAAGCCGTTAATCCTAGTGTTATTAGTAAAAAAAACACTCTTGTCATTACTCGATATCTCCATAAAACTGTAACTATACGGCTTTTATTTTTATTTTTATCCAAACAGGTAAATAGTTTAAATGTTTTAGTGTTATTAAGTGTCAGTTATTAAGCATTTAGCGACGAATTGTAATGGAATGTTAAGTCAGTAGATACTCAAAATCCGCCCATTTTTTGTTTAATTGCCATATAGCATAAAGTACCTACTAGCATTGAAAGTAGCGCGTTGCGTTTCCAAAGGTGCAGAATAACCACTAAAAGTGCAGGGATTAAGGCATCTAGCCCAAAAATAGGTGCAGCCCAGTTAGCCGAACGAGGTAAAAAAATCGCCACTAATACGGCCATAATGCCCGCCGGTAAATAGCGACCTAAGTGCTGAGCTAGTGGGTGACTGCTGTGTCTGCCTAAAAATACAAAGGGTATTAAGCGGGTTAAATAAGTTGCTGCAGCAGTCACTAAAATGAAGCTGACAAGGTAAAAGGTGTCATTGGTCATTGGCTTTAGCATCTATATTGTTATCTTTTGTGAGGGGGGTGGGGTAGCGGTATTTATGTGCAGGGTATTGCCAAAATAGTGCCACGCAAATTAATAGCATGGCTATGAGTAGCTGTTGGCTTGCTGGAGAAATCACTATTGCTAATAAGCCCGCTGCAATCCCCAGCCAAATTGTAAAACCTGAACGCAGCACCTTATATTGTTCAATACACAACACAATAAACAAGGCAACCAGCGCAAACTCAATCCCCGTTGCATCAAAAGTTAAGTTTTTTCCCAGCCAAGCGCCAAGACCACAACCTAAAATCCAATAACCGTGATTAAACAGGGTGATTAAAAAATCGACCTGCTGTTCACGCGGCTTATCAGTGCTGCGGGCGCGGCTGGTGAGCAATGAATAGGTTTCATCGGTTAGTCCAAAAATTAAATAAGGTTTCCGCCAACCCGCACCTTTAAAAGCTTCTAGCAAAGAAAGCCCGTAAAAAACATGACGGGCATTTAACAGCAGCATGGCAATAAATACCTGTGTTAGTCCAGCAACCGCCACCAGCAGTGTAACCGCCAGCAACTGCCCAGAACCAGCGTAAATAATCACACCCATTAACGGTGCTATCCACCAAGCGTAATCTAATTGGGTGCTAAACAGCACCCCAAAAGAAGCACCTAAAGGCAGGTAGCCAAACAGTACGGGTAAAGATGTTTTAAGGGCTAACAGCCAATTTTGTTGTTGCATGAGTTAAGCTTTTCCATTAACTGCTTTTTTCCATAATTTCTGGTTTTAAGCGCCGCGCTTTTTCAGGGTATAACAAGTTCAGCGCCACAGCACCGCCATCAACAACTACCGCTGCGTGTTCACGCATTAGCTGTCTAGGTTCAGCCACCCCACAGGAATGAGCAATGCTTTCAACTTCGTGGACTAGATTGCGATGATAGTTAGCAACGCGTACGGCCTTTTCATTGGGCACTAAGCCCTGCTGTAAACGTGGATTATGGGTGGTGATTCCTGTAGGACAAGTATTTTTATTACATTGCAACGCTTGAATACAACCCAGTGCAAACAAGAAACCGCGTGCTGATACCACAAAATCTGCACCCATACAAAGCGCAACAGCAACTTCGGTTGGATTGATTAGCTTGCCTGAAGCAATCACGCGAATGCGCTCTCTTAAACCGTTATTAATTAACTGGTTAACCAGCAGCGGTAGGCTATCTCTTAGTGGTAAACCCACGCTGTCCATTAGCGCCATTGGTGCTGCACCTGTACCACCGTCAGCACTGTCTAGGGTAATAAAGTCGGGGGCTGAATCCATACCTCTGGCATTAACACGCTCACAAAATTCTTTCAGCCAGTTAGTTGTGCCCAGTACTAGCTTAAAACCAACAGGTTTGCCAGTGACTTCGCGTACATGGGCAATAAAGTCGAGTAATGTATCAATGCTGTCAATTTCAGCGTGGCGATTAGGGCTGATTGACGCTTGTCCAACCGGAATGCCGCGTGTTTCAGCAATTTCAGCGGTTACTTTTTCTGCCGGTAAAATACCGCCCTTACCCGGTTTTGCACCTTGAGAAAGCTTAATTTCAAACATTCGGACTTGTTCAATATCGGCTAAGGCTTTTAGTTTGGTGTTGTCTAGTTTACCGTCTGCATCACACACACCGTATTTAGCCGTACCAATTTGAAAAATAATGTCGCAGCCGCCCGCTAAGTGGTATTTAGACAAAGCACCTTCGCCGGTATTCATCCAGCAACCCGCTTTAGCAGCACCCATCGCTAAAGCTTGAATAGCGGGTTTAGACAGTGCTCCAAAACTCATGCCAGAAATGTTTAGAAAAGATGGTGCATCGTAGGGCGTACGACAGTTAGTACCAATACGCATCGGCTGAGTTTGTGCTGCATCTTTTTCTAGGGTTGGAAACGGGCAGTTTAAAAAATAATAGGTGCCAGGTTTAGTTAAATCACGGGTCGAACCAAAAGCTACTGTGTTATCAATGTTTTTAGCCGCACGGTAAACCCACGAACGTTGAGCGCGGTTAAACGGCATTTCCTCTCTGTCCATCGCAAAGAAATACTGACGCAAAAATTCGCCTAAATGCTCAAAAATATAACGAAAACGACCAATTAAAGGGTAATTACGGCGCAAGGTATGGGCCACTTGCTGCTTGTCGTTACGGTACATAACAAAGGCGGTAATCAACAAGCCAATAATAATCAATAAAAATAAACTACCAATAATGACAACAAATATCGCTGCTGCCTGAATCCAATGCTCATTCATACAAATTAATCCCGTTGGTGAAAAATCGGCTAAGCCTAGCCTTAAACGGTGCTTAGTATACCCTGCTGCTGGATTTCTTTTTCTAAGTAAAAATTAAATGTAACAAAAGCTTGGCAATAGGCGGTTTTTATTTGACTTGTGTTCATTACAGTTTTGAATAGATACAGTTTGGCGTAGATTTTGTTACAGTTTTACTTAGGTTTTAAACGGTTATGGGTAAGCTATAATGCTAATATGCAAGTAAAATACTTTTATAAGAAAGCTCCTGCTAGGTAAAAAAATTGAATAATAATGACTTAATAACAACGGACGCGATTAGTCACCAAGCGATAACCACTATTTTAGACAGCTTAGATGCGTTAGTTTATGTAGCTGATATTCAAACCCACGAGTTGATATTTATTAATGAGTATGGTCGCAAACAGTGGGGTGAAGCAGCAGGGCATAAATGTTGGCAGATATTACAAGCAGGAAAAACAGCAGCTTGTGATTTCTGTACGAATCATTTGCTGTTAAATCAACAAGGCGAATCAACCGGCGTGCAGGTGGTTGAGTTACAAAATACAGTCAATAATCAATGGTACCAATGCCGTGACCAAGCCGTGCGCTGGATAGATGGACGCATGGTGCGAATTGAAATAGCGACCAATATCACCGACCGTAAACTGCTGGAACAAAAGCTGCGTGATGCGCGTTTGCAAGCAGAATTATTAGCCGATACCGATGTGTTAACTGGCTTAAATAACCGCCGCGCCTTTTTTAATTTAGGTAAACAATTACTGCACCAAGCCGAGCGTAATACCACGCCAGTTGCTATTTTAATGTTTGATTTAGATTTTTTTAAACAAATTAATGATAAATATGGTCATGCTACGGGTGATGAGGTGCTGATTGCCATTGCTAACATTGCTAAACAACAAATACGTTCATCAGATGTATTGGCACGTATTGGCGGTGAAGAATTTGCAGTATTTATGCCACAAGCGACTTTCGATCAGGCATTAACGTTGGCAAAATGCTTAAAAAAAGCCATTGCTGCTAACCAAGTGATTATTAACAAGGCCGTTATTTCTTGTACCGCTAGTTTTGGTGTAAGCATCATGGAAAACGGTACAAAAACTTTAGATGCTCTAATTGCTGAAGCCGATCAAGCCTTGTACGTTTCAAAAAATGGAGGCAGAAATCTAATCAGCATGGCAAATAAATTAATTTAAAATGCCTTCTTTTAAGTAGACTATTTTGCCGATATTAACAAAATAGTCTACTGCTTATTAATTATTTTTTAGTCCATGATTTATTATCCGATTTTTGGCCTTTAATAAAAGCCAAATTCAAAAAGTGCTCCAACGAATCGTCTAAAATCTCTAACCAAGGTTCTGGTAATTCAGGTGCTAAAGTGTTGGTTAAAGTAGACGTGTAGGCTTTTTCTCTAAAACCCATAATGTCGGCAATTTTATCTTTTTGCCATTGTTTAAGAATATCGCCCTGTTTTTCAACCGCAAATTCTGGGTAGTCGGTCGCGTTGGTTAAATCACGAATGTATTTAGCTTGAAAGTCGATATGACCACTCACACTATCAACTGCGGCATATTCAGTTAGCCACTTTTGCTCGTCGGCCTCACGCGCTGCTAGTTCAGGCAATGCAAACTTATCTAAAATCACATCGCGCACATACCAAGCTTGGGCATCGAACATATTAAAAGTGAAATACTGATCTTGCATCCCCAAATAAACCAACTGCGGGTTAGGTTGCCAAAAAATGCCTTTATATAAATTGGCAGGGTATAAACAGTTGTGCGTTTGTAGGCGCAACTCATCTGGCAAGAACGGAAAGTGGAACAAATAGCCTGTACACATAATAATGGCATCAAAACACTGGCTAGTGCCATCAGAAAAATAGGCAATATCACCTTCAAAATGCGTCACTAAAGGCTTTTCGGTAATGCCTTTAGGCCAAGCATAACCTAGTGCTGTACTGCGATAGCTGATAGTGACTGATTTAGTACCGTATTTATAACACTGTGTACCTATGTCTTCTGCTGAATAACTACTGCCTACTAACAAAATGTCTTTGTCTTTGAATTCTAAAGCATCACGAAAATCATGGGCGTGCATTATACGACCAGGAAATTCTTCCAGTCCTTCAAAATAAGGCATATTAGGCGTAGAAAAGTGACCCGTAGCAACGATTACATAGTCAAATTCTTCCGTTTCTTGTTCTTTGGTTTTGTGATTCATTACCGTAACGGTAAACTTTTTGGTGTTGTCATCAAAAGTTACCCAACGTACAGGGCATTCAAAGCGAATGTATTTGCGAATGTCTTGTTTATCAATGCGCCCCATAATGTAATCTTTTAAAACTTCACGAGGTGGGTAGGAAGGAATGGATTGTCCAAAATGTTCCTCAAAAGAATAGTCAGCAAATTCTAAACATTCTTTTGGGCCATTCGACCAAAGGTAGCGGTACATACTGCCGTGAACGGGTTCGCCGTTTCTGTCTAGCCCTGTGCGCCAAGTGTAATTCCACATACCGCCAATAGCATTTTGCTTTTCGTAACACACAATTTCTGGAAGGTTTTCAACACCGGCTAAACGCGCGGCTTCAAAAGCACGTAACTGCGCCAAACCGCTGGGACCTGCTCCTAAAATGGCTATTTTTTTCTTAGTCAAGATTAGCTCCTTTAATGGTTTTGTGGGCTAATCATAACATTTTTTTATGGATGACGTTTTACTGTTAATACTAATTTTAGTGCCTAGTATTAATGTCATTATTTTGTCATGTCATTAAGTTGTAATAGACTACAAAATTTTTAAACAGTCTACTGGGGGATGTATAATGACCATTAAAACGATACTGATTGTTGATGATGAAGCTTCCATTCGTGAAATGTTGGTGATGGCTTTAGAAGTAATGACAGATTACCAGTGTTTAGAAGCAGGTGATGCACAAACCGCCCACGGCTTAGTGATTGATTATAATCCAGATTTGATTTTACTAGATTGGATGATGCCAGGAATCAGCGGTATTGAACTGGCACGGCGCTTAAAACGTGATGCTGCTACGGCTGAAATCCCGATTATTATGCTAACAGCACGTAGCGAAGAAAGTAATAAAGTTCAAGGGCTAGAAGCCGGTGCTGATGATTATATGACCAAGCCTTTTTCTATGCGTGAATTAATTGCCCGTGTAAAAGCTGTGCTACGTAGAACAACGCCGGTGGGTATGGAAGAAGCGGTTGAAGTGGCTGGTTTACGATTAGATCCCGTTAGCCACCGCGTTTCTTCTTTCGATGAAGCTTTGGAAGTAGGGCCAACAGAATTTCGCTTATTACAATTTTTTATGACTCACCAAGAGCGTGCTTTTACGCGCAATCAATTATTGGATCAAGTTTGGGGTGGTGGCGTGTACATTGAAGACCGCACCGTAGATGTGCATATTCGCCGTTTGCGTAAAGCTTTGGGTGCTAAGCATGAACATCTAATTCAAACCGTCCGTGGCACAGGTTATCGTTTTTCAACTTATGACTAATTTATTTCGTAAGGAAATACACACATTTATTTTTTATCTAATTATTGGTTTAGTGCTAGGTTGGTTAATTAATCAAGCAGTACTTGGCTTATTATTTGGCTCACTGGTATTTATTGCTAGGTGTTTGTGGCAATTACAGCAGTTGGTTAAGTGGCTAAAGCATCCTGAAAAAGAACCACCCGAAGCTAAAGGCTTATGGGGCGAAGTATTTGATAGTATTTATCATTATCAACGGCATCAACAGCAGTACCAATTTCATTTGAAGCGAATACTGGATCGTATACAAAATTCTAGCCAAGCTTTGCGTGATGGCGTGGTAATGATTGATGCAAAAGGAAATTTAGAATGGTGGAATACTGCAGCTGAAACCTTATTAGGCTTACGCTCACCGGGTGATTTAGGTTATCCCATTACGCATTTATTACGTGAACCTGTATTTGTTGACTATTTTGAATCACAGCATTATCAAGAGGCTTTAGTGCTGGCTTCGCCAATCAATGAAGCACGTAGCCTTGAGTTTCAAGTCACATTATTTGGTAAAAATGAACGTCTTTTATTAGTACGTGATGTCACTAAAATGCAGCGATTAGAAGTTATGCGTCAAGATTTTATTGCTAATGTCTCGCATGAATTGCGAACGCCTTTAACCGTCTTATCTGGTTATTTAGAAATGTTCAGTGACCATGCTGAAAACCTACCGGCTAAATGGCAACGGGGTTTGGTGTTAATGCGCCAGCAGTCATTGCGTATGCAGCAATTGGTTGAAGATTTATTAACCTTATCTAGCTTAGAAACCAGTAGTTTTCAGCCAGCAGCAGAACCTATTCTTGTGGCTAATTTATTGAGTTCGATTCGTGTTGATGCCTTAGCACTTTCAAAAAGTCACCTTGCAAAAAATCCGCAGACAGCGGATCAGCATTCAATTTTATTAGAAGTGGATCAGCAACTAGGACTGTATGGTTCAGAAAAAGAACTGCGTAGCGCTTTTTCTAACCTAGTTTTTAATGCAGTAAAATACACACCAATAGGTACAGAAATCGTTTTGCGTTGGTATCAAGATGCTAATGGCGCTTACCTTGAAGTTAGAGATAAAGGGCAGGGCATTGATCCAGCTTGTTTACCACATTTAACCGAACGTTTTTATCGCATTGATAAAGGGCGTTCCAGTAGCACAGGCGGAACGGGGTTAGGTTTAGCGATTGTTAAGCACGTTTTATTACGCCACCAAGCTAAGTTGGAAGTAACAAGTAAACAAGATATTGGTAGCTGTTTTACTTGTTGCTTTCCACTTAGCATTACTTCTGCTAAAAAATTAAGCGCTGACCATTAATCAATCAGACCGTTACTGCTACTTCTTGCTTTTCAAAGCATACCACTTGGCCTGCTAGGATCTTGCAGCGTTTACGCAGTTCTACTTGGCCATTTACCGTGACTAAACCTTCATCAATTACATCTTTTGCCACACCACCAGACTCGCACCAGCCCAGCACCTTGAGCAAGTTATGCAGAGGAATAAAGGAGTGATCTTCTAAGCTAAACGTTTCTTTCATTGTAATGACCTTACTTATAGTGATAAGAGTCGACACGTCTTTATTTTAGACAAAAAAAAACCCCATTTAAAAATGAGGATTTTTTAAGTACTTGGTGGAGACGGCGGGAGTTGAACCCGCGTCCGTCGGCACTCTGCCCTTGGGTCTACATGCTTAGTTTCGTTCTTTGTTTTAACCGTTAGGTCTCCAACGAACAGGATACCCTTCAGCGATCTTCCGATTTAGTTTTAGCAGCGCCAACGAAAGCTATTTTTGCTGCGATCCTATCTGGCTGCGCTCAATAGTCTCAATTCACCGGCGATAGGCAACATGGCTTCATGAGTAGCCTAAGCGGCTAGAGCGTAATTATCGTCGTTTGCGACTATAATAGTTTGAAATAATTGATTTACGAGAGCTACTTCTCTCTCGGCATGCACCTCAGGTTTTGCTACCGGCGTCGAAGCCAGGACGTCCCCTTTAATGAACTCACATTCTAGCACAGTCACCTCGTTAAGCCACTACTTATTCTTATCACGCATAATGCGCCCACGCTGGCGTTCCCAATCACGGTCTTTATCATCTGCCCGCTTGTCGTGTAACTGCTTACCTTTCACCAAAGCTAATAAACATTTGATTTTATTGCCTTTCCAATACAGCGATAAAGGCACACACGTAAAACCTTTTTGATTAATCTGCCCCAATAAACGCGCAATTTCTTTAGTATGCAGCAGCAACTTACGCGTGCGCGTTGGGTCGGCAATGACGTGTGTAGAAGCGCTGGGCAACGGCATAATGTGTGAACCCAGCAGCCAAGCTTCTTCATCTTTAATTAAAATATAAGTATCAGTAAGCTGGCCTTTGCCGGCTCTAAGACTTTTTACTTCCCAACCAGATAAGACCACACCGGCCTCAATGGTCGATTCAATGTGGTATTCATGCCGAGCGCGACGGTTAACCGCTATAGTGCCGCTGGGAGTTTTGTTTTTTGGTTTTTTAGCCATCGTCTGTTAGCCCTTGATATTAAATAGCTGGTGTTAAATAACGAAAAAAATGCGACTAAGGCGCAGCTATTAGTCATCGTCTTGGTCATGTTAGAATTCAGCCCATACAGATAGAAAATGGAGTGAATTATGAGTCGCATCAGCCGCTCTGCTTTAGTAATGCATTCTGCAAAAGAAATGTTTGAACTGGTTAATGATTGTGAATCTTACCCTAAATTTCTTCCAGGTTGCAGCAATGCGCGTCTGATTCATCGAGAAGAAAGCTATTTGATCGGTGAACTAGAGCTTTCTAAAGCCGGCATGAAATACACTTTTACCACGCGTAACGAATTATTCGACCCAGAACGCATTGAATTAAAGCTTGTTGATGGGCCGTTTAAAAAGCTAAACGGCAGTTGGTATTTTCAACCGCTGAGCGAAACCGCCTGTAAAGTGCATTTTGAGCTAGATTTTGAAGCCGGTGGCGGTCGTCTTGTTGCAGCAGTGTTAACGCCTTTGTTCAACCAAGTTGCTAGCGGTCAAGTAGAAGCCTTTGTTAAGCGTGCGGATGTAGTTTATGGCAAACCCAGCTTCTGATATTGAAATTGAAGTGGCTTATGCCTTGCCTGACAAGCAAAAAATCCTTCAAATTGCAGTCGCAGCAGGCACCAGCGTGAAAATAGCAGCGCTTAACGCTGGCATAGAAAAACATTTTGCCGGATTAGACGTTGCAACAGCGCCATTAGGTATTTTTGGTAAGCTAATTGCTAAACCTACCGAACACGTGGTTAAAGAGGGCGACCGAATTGAAATCTATCGCCCTTTGTTAGCCGATCCTAAAGCGTCACGGATTAAACGCGCCGAGAAGAAAAGCAGTTAGCGTTGATGATCAAAATTGCTTAAACGCAACTCACCTTGGCTATTGATAGCAAAGTTTAACCTAAGCGTTTCGCGTTCAATAAGCTGTTGACCTTGGCGCAGTTGAGCAATGTAGTCCCACTGGTTAGGGTTGTCGGGCGCTTTTAAAAGTGGTGTACCTAAAATGTATAAAACTTGCGCTTGGCTCATACCCACTTTTAACTGGGCGACGGCTTCCTCATCTAAGATATTGCCTTGCGGAATGCCTTGTTGATAAGGGCTAAACAAGCTACAACCGCCTAAAGAAACGCTTATAAAAAAGGCGAACAGCATAAAGGTGAGTATTTTAGTCGGTTTTTTGTGCATTATGGGTTTAACTCTATTTTACTTCGGTCAATAATAGTAGGGTTCACATGATACTTAAACTTTGTGCTAGCGCGAAGTGTTCTGTTCACTTTTGTATTGAGAGCTCTTATGGCTGATAAAAACCAAGAACTAAGAAAAGTGGGTCTTAAAGTGACCTTGCCACGTATCAAAATTTTACAGGTATTGGAGCGTTGTGCAGACGACCATTTAAGCGCAGAAGATGTGTATAAAGCATTGATTGATGCGGATGAAGATGTCGGTTTAGCAACAGTCTATCGGGTATTAACCCAGTTTGAAGCAGCAGGCTTGGTAGATAAACACAACTTTGATGGCGGTCATGCAGTATTTGAGTTGTCGAAAGACGAACACCATGACCATATGGTTGATGTTGAAACGGGCGATGTTATAGAGTTTTATGATGCAGGCTTAGAAGAACTGCAACAAAAGTTAGCAGAATCTCACGGTTTAGAGCTGGTTGACCACTCTTTAGTACTTTACGTTCGTAAAAAGAAAGCTAATTAAAATTTAAAATTAAAGCCGCTCTAGTGGCGGCTACCTTTTAGCATTTCTTTAGCATGAGCCAATGTATGTTCTGAAAGTTTAATCCCACCCAGCATTCTAGCCAATTCACCAACACGGCCTTTTTCGTCTAATAAAACCATCTGCGTAAGCGTAGTGTTTTGATCCATTTGCTTGTGAATGTGCAGGTGTTGGTCGCCTTGCGCTGCGACTTGCGGCAAGTGGGTCACGCAAAGTATTTGTCCACGGCTGGCAAGTTGCTTTAATAAACGGCCAACAATTTCTGCGGTTGCACCTGAAATACCCACATCCACCTCATCAAAGACCAGCGTGGGTATACTGCTGGTTTGTGCAGTAATTACTTGAATAGCAAGGCTGATTCGGGATAATTCACCACCTGAAGCAATGCGAATTAAAGGTTTGGCAGGTTGACCGAGGTTGGGTGCAATCAAAAATTCAACTTCATCTAAACCGTTGGCGTGCAAGCCTTCTAAGGGTTTTAAACTGACTTTAAATTGGCTTTTCTCCATGCCTAAATACGCCAATTGTTCATCCACTGCTTGCTGTAATTTATTGGCTGCGGTGGTGCGCTCTTGGTGCAGCGTTTCGGCTTGCTGACGGTATTGAGTGCTTAGCGCCGTCAATTCGCTATTTAATAAATCTAAATGGGTTTCACTGTTGTCTAGCGCGTTTAAGGCTTGTTTTAATTGGGCATGGTGGGCTGGCAGTTCTTCAGCTTGTAAATGATGCTTACGCGCCATTTGGTAAATATCGCTTAAACGTGCTTCCACCCATTGCAGGCGTTCAGGGTCTATTTCTAGCGTACTGGCATAATGTTCAAGTTCACGACTGGTTTCTTGCAGTTGAATTTGTGCTTCACTCAACATTTGTAAAACGGGCTGTAAATTAGGGGCTTTAAGTTCGCTAATGAGTTGTAAGGCTTGATTCACTCGCTGCAACGCTGCACCCTCTTCATGGTCACACAAATCTAATGCTTGTTGACTGGTTTGAATAAGCTGTTCAGCATTGGCAAGCTGCTGCTGTTCGGTTTCTAACGCGCTTAATTCGTCGGCTTGCAGCGCTAACTGGTCAAGTTCGTCAATTTGGTAACGCAACAGTTGCACACGCGCTTGCTGTACATCGTCCTGCTCACGCAAGCTTTCAATGCGTTTATGTACCCTGTGCCAACTGCGATAAGTCGCCGTTAATTGCGTGGTTTGTGGTTGTAGTCCAGCGTATTGGTCAAGAATTTTTAGGTGAACATCTTTGCGTAACAAAGATTGATGCGCGTGCTGCCCATGAATGTCTAACAGCAGCTCACCCAAGGCTTTTAGGTGCTGAACAGGGCAAGACTGACCATTAATCCAAGCTTTAGAACGCCCATTTTTTTGCAGGCTGCGGCGTAAAATGCACGTATCGCTGTTTAGCGCGTGCTGAATTAACCAATCTTTGGCGTGGGGTAATTGGCTTAAATCAAAGCTAGCGGTTATTTCTGCTCGATCAGCGCCGTGGCGAATGCTATCGCTGTCACAACGATCACCCAGTGCTAAACCTAAAGCTTGTAGTAGAATTGACTTACCTGCACCTGTTTCGCCGGTAATAACCGTCATACCTTTACTAAATTCAAGCGCTAGGTGGTCGACGATAGCAAGTTGTTGAATACTTAGGCTGACCAGCATGATGCGCCTCCTGTTAGTATATACAGCTAGTGGGTGTACACCGCTCAGTTTATACCTTAGTGTTTGTTTTTTCACAAACAAGTGTTTATTTTTAAGCCTATTTTAGAGGATTTTTTATGGCACAGTCACCAAACAGCCAAGGTCGTCTTTATATATTTTCTGCTCCCTCTGGCGCAGGTAAAACCAGTTTAGTTGCAGCACTTTTACAAACATTAAAGCAAGTAGAAGTATCCGTTTCACACACCACACGCCCCATGCGCTCTGGCGAAAAAGACGGTGTTAATTATCATTTTGTAAACAAACAGGCATTTCAGGCACTCGTTGAGCAAGGTGCTTTTTTTGAACACGCCCAAGTCTTTAACAATAATTATGGTACATCGCGACTTGCTATTAACCAGCGTTTAGAAGCCGGTATAGATGTTATTTTAGAAATTGATTGGCAAGGCGCACAGCAAGTTAGAGCGCAGCAGCCCGAAGCAATTGGCGTGTTTATTTTACCCCCATCGTTACAAGCTTTACGTGATCGCTTAAATGCGCGTGGGCAAGATTCTGAAGCAGTCATTGAAAGTAGAATGCAGCAAGCAATAAGCGAGATGAGTCATTGGCACGAATACGATTATTTGGTCATAAACGATGACTTTACTCAGGCGTTAGGCGAGATAAATGCTATTTTTGTGGCTAAAAGGTTAGAATTAGCCAAGCAGCGTACTAAAAACGCCGTTTTATTGGCTGAACTTGCACTCACCAAAGCGTGATGGCTCTTGTTGCAGGGTGTGTTGCTCCGTTACACTAAGGTCAATTCATTACTTATTTATTTAAACAGGTGTTACTTAATGGCTCGAGTTACTGTTGAAGATTGTCTTGAAAATGTTGCGAATCGTTTTGAGTTAGTGATGGTAGCTAGCAAACGCGCGCGTCAGTTAACGATTGGTGGTAAAGAGCCGCGTATTGGTTGGGAAAATGATAAAGCAACAGTTGTTGCATTAAGAGAAGTTGCTGAAGGTTTTACTAATGCATCTATTTTAGATGAAGCAGAAGTTAAGCCAGTGGTTGTTATTGAAGAGCAGTCACCACAGGAGTATTAATCCCATGCTATTGATTACCCTACCTTGTTGCGGCATTGAACGTTGGACGGTCGGGTAATGAATACCATTGATGACCTGTGCGACCGACTAAAAGGCTACTTGCCTGCTGATGAAATTCAGCAGGTACGTCGTGCCTACTTTTATGCTGAACAAGCCCATGACGGGCAAAAACGCAGCTCTGGCGAGCCTTATGTTAGTCACCCGCTGGCGGTTGCCACTATTCTTGCTAATTTGCACATGGATCATCAAGCGCTGATTGCAGCACTGTTGCATGATGTGATTGAAGATACTGGCGTTAGTAAAACAGCCGTTGCCACCCAATTTGGCGAAATCGTTGCCGAGTTAGTTGATGGTGTTTCTAAGCTAACCCAAATTACTTTTGAATCTAAAGCCGAAGCCCAAGCCGAAAACTTTCGTAAAATGGTTTTGGCGATGGCAGAAGATATACGTGTCATTATCGTTAAGCTAGCTGACCGCTTGCATAATATGCGTACTTTGGGCGTACTTAGACCCGACAAAAAGCGCCGTATTAGCCGAGAAACCCTTGATATTTATGCCCCAATTGCGAATCGTTTAGGCATTAATACGCTGCGTTTAGAACTAGAAGAATTAAGTTTTCAAGGCATTTATCCGATGCGCTATAAGCAGCTTAAATTAGCGGTGATAAAAGCACGTGGAAATCGCAAAGACCTAGTTAAAAAGATTCAAGCACGCTTACAAGAAAGGCTGGATGCAGAAGGTTTAAGTGGGCACGTTGTCGGACGCGAGAAGAATCTATTTTCGCTTTACAACAAAATGAAAGAACAAAAAAAAGCCTTTAAAGCCGTTATGGATGTTCATGCCTTTCGAATTCTGACTGATTCCATTGATGATTGTTACCGTATTTTAGGCGTTGTTCATAACACTTTCAAGCCCGTTCCCGGACGTTTTAAAGACTACATTGCCATTCCAAAAGCCAACGGCTATCAGTCTTTGCACACCTCTTTAATTGGTTTAAGTGGCACACCCATTGAAGTGCAAATTCGTACCCGTGAAATGGAGTCTATGGCCAATAACGGTGTTGCAGCGCATTGGTTGTATAAAGCGGGGCAAACCGATCATCCAATTGCTGAAGGCAGTCATGCCAGAGCGCGTCAATGGGTGAAAGGCTTGTTAGAAATGCAGCAACGAGCAGGTAATTCATTAGAATTTATTGAGAACGTTAAGGTTGATTTATTCCCCGATGAAATCTATATTTTCACACCGCGTGGCGAAATTATGGAGTTACCTAAAGACTCTACACCCGTCGACTTTGCCTATGCCGTTCACACTGATATTGGTCATGCCTGCGTTGCTTGCCGTGTTGATCGTAAATTAGTGCCGTTATCGGCCAAACTGCACAGCGGCCAAACAGTTGAAATTATTACAGCATCAGGGGCTCGCCCTAATTTAGCTTGGTTATCGTTTATTACCACCGCACGGGCACGGTCGGCGATTCACCATTATTTAAAACAGCAGCAGCGCACTGAATCTGCCACGCTGGGGCGACGTTTGTTAGAAAAAGCGTTAAGCCAGTTTGATGTTGAGCTAGAAAAAATCAGTGAAGAACGCCTTGCACCCTTGTTAAAAGAGATGGACGTTAGCTCGCTGCAAGCATTATTAGAAGCCATTGGCTTGGGCGAACGCATGGCTTATGCCGTTGTGCGACGCTTATTAAATGATGTGGAAATTAAAACCGAAGCCATTGATAACCAAGAAGCGTCGATGGTTATTCATGGCACAGAAGGCTTAGTGGTTAGTTTTGCACGTTGTTGCCACCCCATTCCGGGCGATTCGATTCTAGGTCACATTAGTTTTGGCAGCGGCATTGTAGTACACCGTGATAATTGCCGTAAGCTAATAGGCATTCGAGAAAACCCTGAAAAATGCGTCACTTTACGCTGGGCTGATGCCGTTGCGGGTGAATTTAGCGTTAATCTGCGCTTAGAAATAAAACTACAGCGCGATACTATCGCCCGCATTGCAACGCTAATAGCAGAAATGGACGCAGGATTAGACGGTGTGAATGTTGATGAACGTGATATGCACATTTCAACATTAACGTTAAGCGTATTGGTTAAAGACCGCATTCACCTTGCCAGATTAATGAAAAAGCTTAGGTTGATTTCTGAAATAAGCAGAGTCGTTCGCCTGCGTTAGTGATTTATTTAGATTAATCGTTAAATTTAAGGATCAGTAAATTATGAGTAACCGTGCCATTATTAATACCGACCAAGCACCACAAGCCATAGGCACTTATTCGCAAGCCGTTAAAGCAGGCAACACGGTTTATTTGTCAGGACAGATTGCGCTAGT
This sequence comes from Marinospirillum sp., assembly GCF_035271045.1. Taxonomy (GTDB): domain Bacteria; phylum Pseudomonadota; class Gammaproteobacteria; order Pseudomonadales; family Halomonadaceae; genus Marinospirillum. The sequence goes on from NZ_DATESC010000002.1 coordinate 78,245, forward strand.
ACCAGCGACGATGGAAATCGTAGACGGTGGTTTTGAAGCCCAAGCTATACAAGTTTTTGAAAACTTGCAGGCGGTTTGTGTGGCGGCTGGTGGCAGTATGGATGAAATCGTTAAAGTGAATCTTTACCTAACCGACTTGGCTAACTTCACAATCGTGAATGAAGTTATGGCGCGCTATTTTAGCCAGCCCTACCCAGCCAGAGCCGCTGTGCAAGTTGCTGCTTTGCCCAAGGGTGTTGCCTTTGAAGCAGAAGCAGTCATGGTAATTGGCGATTAGCGTTTAAAGTCGTTTGCGTTCATTAAATGCCCTAACTTGCTGGCTTTGGTGTCTAAATAGTCAGCATTGTGAGGGTTAAGGCCAGTGGTTAGCGGAATGCGTTCGTCAACGTTAATACCGTAGCGGGTGAAAGCATCAATTTTTCTTGGATTGTTAGTCATTAAGCGCACACTGTTAATGCCTAAGTGTTCAAGCATAGAAGGCAGCATAGAATAATCACGCATATCAGCTGCAAAACCTAGCTGCTCATTGGCTTCAACGGTATCTGCACCGCCATCTTGTAAGTTGTAAGCCCGAATTTTATTAAGCAGCCCAATCCCCCGACCTTCTTGGCGCAAATAAAATAAAGCACCACGCCCTTCGGTAGCAATACGCTTTAAGGCTTCTTGAAGCTGAAAACCACAGTCGCAACGTAAAGAAAATAAAGCATCACCGGTTAGGCATTCAGAATGGATACGTGCCAAAACAGCTTCTGCCGTGTCTAAATCACCCAGCGTTAAAGCTAAATGTTCTTTGCCAGTTTCGCTGTCCTCAAAGCCATGCATGGTGAAGACAGCCCAAGGGGTAGGTAAGCGGGAAGACGCAATAAAACGCAAAGTCACAAGCTTGGTCTCACAGTTATAGGTTGCTAAAGTTAAGTCTAAGTCGTTAAATTTTTGGCTATTCTACGCGTTAACCAAGCTTTAGGCAGCAATTGCAACTATATATTTCTTTTAATTAAACTGACCCACAGCGTTAACACGGCTAGAATGCTTATAAACAAAGTGGTTTTTAAGTCAATTATTATTTAGGAAAGTTTCATGTCTGAATTAAAAAATGATCGTTTTCTACGTGCACTTAATCGTGAATCTGTTGATGTAACACCCGTTTGGATGATGCGCCAAGCAGGGCGTTATTTGCCAGAATATTTGGCAACACGCAAGGAAGCAGGCACGTTCATGGATTTATGCCGTAATACAGATTTAGCCTGTGAAGTAACTTTACAGCCTTTAGAGCGTTTCGATTTAGATGCTGCTATTTTATTTTCAGACATTCTAACCATTCCTGATGCAATGGGTTTAGGGCTATATTTTGAAACGGGTGAAGGCCCACGTTTTAAAAAGACGATTCGCACCGCTAAAGATGTAGAAGACCTGCCCATCCCTAACATTGCAAGTGATCTAAGCTATGTCACCGATGCGGTTAGTCGCATTCGTAAAGAGTTAAACGGCCGTGTACCTTTAATTGGTTTTTCGGGTAGCCCTTGGACTTTGGCAACCTACATGATTGAAGGCCAAGGCAGTAAAGAGTACCGTCATGCTAAAGCAATGCTTTACGGTCAGCCTGATGTAATGCATCAGCTACTTGATAAATTAGCCCGCACAGTGACTGATTATTTAAACGCCCAAATACGCGCTGGCGCTCAAGCGGTACAAATTTTTGATTCTTGGGGCGGTGCTTTGTCAACGCCTGCTTATTTAGAGTTTTCTTTAAAGTACATGGAGCAAGTTGTTCACGGGCTGATTCGTGAGCATGAAGGTCGCAAAGTACCCGTCATCTTATTTACTAAAGGCGGCGGTCAATGGCTTGAACACATGGCAGCAACGGGTGCTGATGCGCTTGGATTAGACTGGACAACCGAAATGAGTGATGCGCGGGCGCGAGTGGGTCATCGCGTTGCTTTGCAGGGTAACTTTGATCCCAGCGCTTTATTTGCACCACCTGCAGGCATTCGTGCTGAAGTGGGTCGAATTTTAGAAAGTTATGGTTCAGGCAATGGTCATGTCTTTAATTTGGGTCACGGTATTAACCAGTTTGTTAACCCAGAGCATGCCAAGGTTTTAATAGACTCAGTGCATGAGCTGAGTATTCCGTATCATAGTCAGAAGTAGAAGCTAGACTTTATTGTGTTTTAAGGTTTTGCTAATATTACAAAATGTAACCAGTAACCTGAGGTGTGTAATATGTTTACAACGAATGATGAGCTGCCTGATGTGCTATCTAATATGTTGAAAGGGATAGCTAGCCCGCTGCCGCGCTTAACGGCGGATCAGTTAGAAAGTTTTCTGGCTTTAACGCACGCCGATAACGTAACTAATTTAAAAACAACGAATAATTGGCTCAGCAATTTTAATGGCCAAATTTTAAAAAGCATGATGGCTGCTTCTTACCAACAAAGTGATGTGTTTGCACCTTTTGGTGTGCCACAAGAACTATTTACAGGTTGGTTAAAGCCTTTAGTCAAAGCAACACAAGAAGCTGTTGCAGCAGGGCGTGATCCTGATCCAGTAGCTAATGATAATCTGCGTATTGAATCCCTTTATGCTTCGCGGATTAAGCGTTTGGTAACGTCGTTAACAAAAGAAGTAAAAGCTACCCCTGAAGAGTTGGCAGAAGGCCGTGATGACATTACGCGTAAAGGCTACCGTTTAATATTTGACCGTAAAGCGTGTGACCGTGTTTGTACAGAAGCCGCAGGTCAGGCTTGGTTACTTACCCACTTGGCCGCTTTTCAACAGCTAGAGTGGCGTTACCGCAGCTATGGACAAACCCGTTTAAGAGCGATGAAAAAGCTATTGCGCTCTTTGCTGCAAGTGATTGCTAACGAGCCATTAAGCAAACTACGCCGTAACCCTTATCGTAAACTTACGCCAGAAGGTGAGCGTGTACAAAGTGATGATAAGTATTTGGCTGATTGTGAATTGCGTCTTTTGGCACTACTGGCACACGATGCGTTTGATGTGCGCCGTTTTGCGCTTGAAGCACCAACGTCTTTCTTGGGTGCTTGCGATTGGCAAACGGTCGCCGGTTCAGAGCTTTATTCGGTTAAATTAAGGCATTACCCACTACCTGAAGGCGTTAAGCGCAACGGTAGAACGCTGTATATGGCTAGCCCAATGATTAATCGCTGCGAGATTTTTGATTTAGCACCGGGTAAGTCTGTTGTGGAAGGTATGTTGCAACAGGGCTATGACATCTACATGATTGATTATGGTAATCCAGGCCCAGATCAAGCCAATTTAGGTTTAAGTTTTTACGGCAAAACCGTGCATGACAAATACCTAGAAATGATTATTGAACGCCATCCTGAACAAAGCATTGATGTGATGTCTTATTGCATGGGTGGCACATTATTTATGCCTTACCTTGCACGCAGAATCGAAGAACTCAACATCAGTGGCGGTCAGCTACAAATTCGCCAAGTGGTACTGATGACCGCACCCATTTTCTTTGATGATGAAGAAAGCGGTCATAAACCCATGCGTGATGTGATTCGTGAGCATTATTCGCCTGAAGTGATGCAAACATTTTATGCTGGCTGCAACGTGCCACCACAAACCATTGAAGTGGGTATGCACGCCATTCAACCAGGCGTTGCTTTTAGTGTAGCCGAAGGTTTTTATGCACGTGCCAACTTCCCCGGCGCAATTGATGATGCAGCACCTTTTATGCATTGGTTGAATTCTGGTACGCGTTTCCCAGCGCGGGCGCACGGCGAGTGGATTAAAAAAATCTTCCTAGATAACGAAATTTGGGAAGGTAAATACGCACTACCGTCTAAGCATCCAGAGCTAGACGGTAAGCCAGTGAATATGGATATGCTAAATATGGCAGACGTGGCGCTGTTTGATTACCGTGGTTTACGTGACCCGATTGCACCCGTTGGCTCTTGTAGAACCAGCGAACGTTGGGGACGCAGAGATGATGGCAATATACAGATGACCTGTGGTGGCTTGAACCGTACGATTGAAAAAAATGTTGGGCACATCTTTGTGGTGAGTAAACGCTTGCTGGGCGATTTTTTAGAATCAGTAACTGATTTCTTACACGATGAGCCACCGGCTTATGTTCCCAACAAAAAAGCTGGAACACCTGATCCTTGCCCACCTGGAAAAGTGATTGTTGAAATTAAAGAAGTGACTCAACAGCTTGAAATTAAAGAAACAACCGTTATTGAAGCTAAAGCACCTGAAGCTGAAACTAAAGCACCCGAAACTAAAGCACCTGAAGCTAAACCGGTTACGCCTAATAAAAAGAGACCACCCGCTAAGCGTTAAATTTTAGTTATTGTTAGATTGCCGCCCAAGTATGTAAAGTTCATGCTTGGGCGGTCTGCCCTTGTAATTCTTATTTAGCAGCGGTTAGGGCTTGTTCTAAATCTGCCAACAAATCATCAATATGCTCGATACCTACCGATAAACGCACCATATCTTCGCTAACACCTGCGCTGGCCATTTCTTCAGCATTGAGCTGGCGGTGAGTCGTTGAAGCAGGAATTGAAGAGCAGCTTTTGGCATCGCCAATATTCACTAGGCGATTAAATAATTGCAGCGCATCATAAAATTTCACGCCAGCTTCTTTACCGCCTTTAATGCCAAAGCTAAGAATGCCCGACGCTTTGCCGCCCATGTATTTTTGCGCTAACGCATGGTCAGCATGATCAGCTAAACCGGCATAGTTAACCCAAGCAACTTGCGCGTGTTGTTTTAAGTATTCAGCTACTTTTTGGGTGTTTTCACAAGTACGTTCAATACGCAGGGCAAGGGTTTCTAAACCTAATAACAAGTTCCAAGCCGCTTGTGCAGACAGTGCCGCACCCATATTACGTAAAGGTACAACGCGGGCACGGGTAATAAAGGCCGCTGCGCCGACATCTTTTACATAATTAACGCCATGATAAGAAGCATCGGGCTGGTTTAATAGAGGAAAGCGCTCGGCATTGTCACCCCACGGGAACTTACCCGAATCAACAATAACACCACCAAGCGTTGTGCCGTGTCCACCAATGTATTTAGTGGCAGAGTGAATAACAATGTCTGCGCCTTGTTCAATGGGTCGCCATAAAAAAGGCGTTGCAACCGTGTTATCCACAACCACAGGTACGCCATGACGGTGAGCCACTTCCACCAAGCCTTCCATATCAACCACGCCACCAGAAGGATTACCGATGGATTCACAAAAAACGGCTTTGGTTTTTTTATCAATTAACGCTTCTAAACCCGCTAAATCATTTTTATCTGCAAAACGTACTTCAATACCTTGGCGCGGTAGTGTGTGTGCAAATAGGTTGTAAGTACCACCGTATAATTCGCTGATAGAAACAATATTATCACCCGCTTCGGCAAGCGTTTGAATGGTGTAAGTAATCGCAGCCATACCTGAAGCAACGGCCAAGCCAGCAATACCGCCTTCCAATGCAGCTACGCGCTGCTCTAATACACCACAAGTCGGGTTCATGATGCGCGTATATATATTGCCAGGCACTTTTAAGTCGAATAAATCAGCAGCGTGTTGTGCTGAATCAAAACTAAATGACGTGGTTTGGTGAATAGGCACTGCAACAGCGTGTTGGCCATCGGGTTCGTAAGCATGGTGTAGCGCAAGTGTTTCGCGTTTCATGGTGTATCCTTATTCAAGGTATGATTTAACTTTTAGTTATATTGAATGTGTTTTTTATAACTGTCAATAAAAAAGCAGGGTGTTATGGCAAAACAAAAAACCGCCTATGTTTGCATAGAATGCGGTGCAGAATACAGTAAATGGCAAGGTCAATGCGGCGCTTGTAAAGAATGGAATAGCGTACAAGAAATACGTTTAGGCGCAGCAACAAGCCGCAGCACACCAACCTCTTCAGCACGCAGCGGGTTTGCTGGCGGCTTGTCTAAACAGGTGCAAGACCTTTCTGAAATAAACTTGCAAGATTTACCAAGGTTTTCAACCACCTTCAATGAATTTGACCGAGTGCTGGGTGGTGGTTTAGTGCCTGGTTCAGCTGTTTTGTTGGGTGGTCATCCCGGTGCAGGCAAATCAACCTTGTTGCTACAGACGGCTTGTAAGCTAGCGCAATTAATGAAAGTGCTTTATGTCACGGGTGAAGAATCTTTACAGCAGGTGGCGTTACGGGCGCAGCGGTTAGGCTTGCCAACGCAAGGTTTAAAAATGCTGGCTGAAACCAGTGTAGAAAGTATTCTGGCGGTAGCAGAGATAGAAAAACCACAGGTGTTGATTGTGGATTCGATTCAAACCATGCACGTCAGCGATGTGCAGTCTGCACCAGGGGGCGTATCACAGGTTAGAGAGTCAGCAGCGTTTTTAACCCGCTTTGCTAAACAAACCCATACGGTGTTGTTTTTAGTGGGTCATGTCACTAAAGATGGTTCATTAGCTGGGCCAAAAGTTTTAGAACACATGATTGATGCGTCGCTGCTGTTAGAGGGTGATGGTGATTCACGTTTTCGTACATTACGCGGCCAGAAAAACCGCTTTGGTGCAGTCAATGAGTTGGGCGTGTTTGCCATGTTAGAAGGTGGTTTAAAAGAAGTTAAAAACCCTTCGGCCATTTTTTTATCACGTGATGAAGAACCCGCAGCAGGCAGTGTGGTTATGGCAACTTGGGAAGGTACACGACCGCTGTTGGTGGAAGTGCAAGCATTGGTGGATGAGTCGCAATTGGGTAATCCACGCCGTATAGCCGTGGGTTTAGATGCTAACCGCTTATCTATGTTACTGGCTGTGCTGCATCGGCATGGTGGTATTTTTACGGGTGACCAAGATGTGTTTTTAAACGTCGTGGGTGGGATAAAAGTGCTAGAAACCAGCGCCGATTTAGCTGCTGTAATGGCAATAGTTTCTTCACTCAAAAATCAACCCTTGCCGCATGAACTAATGGTGATTGGTGAGATTGGTTTATCGGGTGAGATTCGCCCTGTACCCAGCGGGCAAGAAAGAATAAAAGAAGCCGCCAAGCATGGCTTTACCAAAGCAATTGTACCCAAAGGTAATGTGCCTAAAGATATGCCAGCAGGAATGCAGGTGATAGGTGTTAGCAAGCTAAAAGAAGCGTTGGAAGCGATTTAAGTGAAAAACATGGATGTTTTTGCCTAGTTTTCTGACCAATTGGCTAGGAGATTTTATTAAGATTTTCATTTAAAAAAATGCTGCTGACTAGCGCAGTTCCCAAACTTTGCCTCTTTTAAAAGGTATAGGTTCAGCTACAAAATTTAGCAGTCCTGTAATTCAGTAAGAAATAATAGTGCTAATAAAGAGGCTTGCTGGAGGTGAAAAAGTAGCAGAGATTGATACAGATAAAGCATTCAAATAGATAACTGCATGGCCTGATAATTGATTACCTCTTAAAAATATTGATAGATAATAGTAAATATATAATATTATAATAAGAGTCTAGCAAGCTATTTGGAACGTCTTTCGGTTCAGTTCAGCAGGACTGCATTTGAGGATTTCTGTAAAAAAACAAATATAAAAAACAATAACAACATAGGTTATTATTACTATAAAAAAAGTTCAGATGCAGATTAAACCAATCTCTGTATTTGGATTCATTTACTACAAAGAAAAGGAAAACTCATGAATATTCGGTCCTTAAAAGGTATGTATATTGGGCTAAGCTGTCTGATAGCAGCTATGTTATTAATCTTATTTCTGGCCATACTCAAGTTGCAGGCAGCAAATGAAGAGCAGGCCAAAGCCAGTGCTCTGCGATACCAATCCTACCTTCTGGCTGATGAACTTCGCCAAAGCTCAGATGACTTAACCCGCCTTGCAAGAACCTACGTAGTTACAGCCGATTCCAAATGGGAAAAACAGTATTCTGAAATACTGGATATACGTAATGGTAATAAACCACGTCCTGAGTATCCCGAACGTATTTTCTGGGATTTTGAAGCCGCGGATATTCCAGTCGCACGCACAGGTATCCAAGCATCTTTGCATAATTTAATGGAAAAATCCGGATTTACCCCAGAGGAGTTTGCTTTACTTAATAAGGCTGAAGATAACTCGAATACTTTAATTAAAACTGAAACGGTAGCTATGAATGCCGTTAAAGGACTTTTCGAGGATGCTCAAGGGAAGTTTACAATTAGAGGTGAACCCGATCAGGCAACAGCCATTACCATGATGCACAATCAGGCTTATCACAACGAAAAAGCACGTATTATGGAGCCGGTTAACCAGTTCTTATCCATGCTGGATGAGCGGACATCAACAGCCGTTCAGGACGCACAAAAACAAGCACAAACTTGGCTCTATATTCTTTTGTTTATTTGCCTTATGACTTTTTTAATTTTAGGGACCGCACTGGCACTGGCTTGGCGATACTCTCAGCAGCAGCTTGGTGCTGAACCTAGTCTGTTGAATAAAATAGCCCAGCGTCAGGCAGAAGGTTACCTAGACGTGGATAACCAGAAGAGAAGTGGGGTAGCAGCTTCCATGCAGGCCGTCAGTCGTAAGTTACGTGAAGTTCTTGGTGTTGCTCAACAGGGAACACAAAGTGTATCGGCAGTGGCAGACCAACTGAGTAATGCTTCTGAACAACTCAGCACAGGTATGGCAGCTCAGTCAGAGCGGGTTACCCTGATTGCTTCAGCTTCAATAGAAATGGCACAAACAGCCAGTGAAATAGCTGATAATGTTAACAGCGTAGAAAAGAGTGCGATGGAAGCCCTTGAGCTTGCAGAGGCTGGTGGCACTAAAGTCAGCCAATCCACCAAATCGATGGATGATATTTTCAAATATGTGACACTGGCTTCAGATCAGGCAAGCACACTTGAGGTAAAAGCCAATCAGGTGCAGGAAGTTGTCAGCATCATCTCCAGTATTGCTGAACAAACAAACCTGCTGGCCCTAAATGCAGCCATTGAAGCGGCCCGTGCCGGTGAAGCTGGGCGAGGATTTGCTGTCGTTGCAGATGAAGTCCGTAGCCTTGCGGAACGTAGCACCCAAGCAACTCACGAAATCAATACAATTATTGGTAGTATGCAAGAGAGTGTTAATCAGGTTATAGATTCGATGGTTAAGGTTTCCTCCAGTGCAGAAGAGGGCAAAGAAATCTCACAAGATACAGCTCAATCCTTCACCAAAATCATTTCTTCAATTCAACTACTGCAAGAGCATGTCACCCAAAATAGGACCTCTATTGATGGAATGTCATCAACTGCGGATCAAATCACAGCTGATATTCAGGCAATTGCCGATGTATCCCATGAATCACTAGCTTCATCGCAACATATTGCTGAGTCAGCCAATGAGCTGGTGGAAAATATGCAAAGCCTTAACCAGAGCGCAGCTTATTTCAAGATTTGATGTTAAAAAGCACTAGAGCAAAAAAACACTGTTATCCAGAAGGGTGGCAGTATTTTTTTGTAGCACTTAGGATTCTTCTTATTCAATGCTTTTCATCAATTATATTTAATCTGTTGTATTTTTAAGGTTTTGGCTATTGTAATTGTATAATGCTTTAGGTATTAAATTTACTGGTAATTAATCAGATTTATTTATTGCCTGAAATAACAGTTTATAGGAAAAAGTTTTTTTATCAGGCTTTTCTAGTAACTTTTAAAGATCTTACTCTAAGGTGATCATGCATTAATGCAATTTAAATCGCTAACAACTCACCCGATTCAAGTAGGTGTATCTTGGTTTGTAAATCTAACTGGGCAAGTTCGGCTTTAATTTCTTCAGTTTGGCTAGGTTTTAAATGTGATAGCCATACCTGTTTAGGTTGATGCCCCAATGCATTAATAAACGCATTCAGCAGCGAAGGGGTAAGGTGTTTGGATACTTTAGCTAGGCTTAACAAGCGGTCTGGGAAGGCACATTCTGTCATTAATACATCTAATGTGCCTAGCTGATTGATTTCTTTTAAAAGCCGTTCACCATAAGTGGTGTCGCTAGTAAATGCGAAGGTTTTCTGTTGTGTATCAACCACATGATAACCGCAAGTAGGAACAATGTGCTCAACAGGAAAAGCCGTTAAAGTTAGTTCATTAATGACGACTGGCTGATAGGGCGTAACGGCATTGAACTTCACAACGGGTGTTATTTCATTGGGAAGTGTCGAAAAATCAGGCCAAATTTTCCAGTTAAAAATATGCTCACGCAGTGTTGCTAATACTTCGGGCAAGGCATAAACCTGAATGGGTTCTTTTAGCTGCTCAAAAAGGTTGTCGATCAGTAGCGGTAAAAAACAAATATGATCCATGTGTGAATGGGTTAAAAAAATATGCTTAATTTTTAACTGTTCTTCATGATTAAGCGTGCCTAAACCTGTACCAGCATCAAGTAAAATGTGTTCATTCAGTCGATAGCAAGTAGTGTATTGCCCAGCGCCCATACCACCACTACAACCTAAAATTTCTACCTTCACACTTAGCTCCTTGCTACGATTTTGTTGATTGATTCAAAGTTAATGCCTGGTAGGGTATTTATGTCGATGGTGTCTATTTGCTCGGGTTGCAAATGTTTTTTAGCGTAATCAAGGTAAACACCCTTGTAAACAAATAAAGTAAAGATATCTGGGTCAAGGTGATGATCTTCGACCATACGCCCCATAATGGCTAAAGCTTGCGACAAAGGCATGGGTTTTTTATAGGGTCTTTCATGGGCAGTTAAGGCTTCAAAAACATCGGCTATACCCATAATTCTTGCAGGTATCGACATTTGTTCGCGGGTTAGTCCTCGTGGATAACCTTTACCATCCATGCGTTCATGATGCCCACCGGCATATTCAGGAACGCGCTGTAAATGGCGTGGAAAAGGCAACTGTTCCAACATTGCCAAGGTGTGCACCATGTGACCTTCCATAATGGCGCGCTCTGCGCGGTTAAGTGTGCCACGCCGAATCGAAAGGTTCATCACTTCATCCTCGTTAAGCAAAGTATGGTGTTGACCTTTTAAGTCTATCCAGCCTTGCTCACTTAAACGTAGGATTCTGGCTATTTTTTCATCCGCTATAAACTCACCTCCCGTATTGGCAACTTGTAAGAATGCCAGACTATCAGCCAGTTGTGTTTCAAGTTGTGCATAAAAATCTAAACGCTCGGCGTTTAATGCAGCACCTTGTTTAGCAGCAGTTAGCTCTTCTTTTAATTTAGCAATTTCTAAGTCACGGCGTAAAATTTCAAAACGGTCTGCTATGGAATGAATACGGTCAACAATGGTTTCTAGCTTAGTGGACTTTTCCATAATGTGATGCGGTGTAATTACCTTCCCGCAGTCATGTAGCCAAGCCGCAGTTTTTAGCTCATAACGGTCTTCGTCAGTCATGCTAAAACCTTCTAACCCAGGAAATTCAGCACCATTGGCGGCTTCAGCAAGCATGAGTGTGGCTTCAGGAACACGGCGGCAATGTGCGCCGGTATGCGGTGACTTAGCGTCAATCGCACTAGCAATAACCTGAGCAAAACTATCAAATAAAGTACGCAGCTCATCAATTAAACGCCGGTTAGTCAGTGCAACAGCAGCTTGTGATGCTAAGGATTCAGCAACATCTTGGTCGCTTTCATCAAATGCTATAGTTAAGCCATTATTATCGCATTTATTAAGTAGCTGCAAAGCAGCAATAACTTCACCTTCGTGATTAAGCAATGGAATGGTTAAAAATGACTGAGATCGATAGCCTGTTTTTGCATCAAAAGCGCGTGTACCAGAAAAATCAAATCCTTCTTCATGGTAAGCGTCTTTAATACGCACAGTCGTTTTGTTTAATACCGACCAAGCCACAATCATGCGCTTATTGGGTAAGCCATCCGCTAGATGTAATGGAATTAATGGAAAGTTATCGCCAACAGGTTTGCCGCTGCCACCCAAATGAATATTAAGCGGGTCGTTATGAACCATAACAAAGCGCAGTGAATCATTATTCGGCTCCATCATATACAGCGTGCCAGCGTCGGCCTGTGTCAATTCTCGGGCACTGTTAAGAATCATTTCCAGCAGCTTGGTCTGATCTTTTTGTGCTGACAACGCAATCCCTATGGTGTTTAAACGCTTAATACGCTCATAGCTAGGGTTAGAAGAAAGCTTAGGTAACATATTGATCCTTGATTAAAGGCTGCTAGGTCTTGGATGCCTAAGACTGGCAAATTTCAAGTATAATGCCAAGTATTTAAACTTTGTAAAATTCTATGGAGAAAATCATGGTCAGAGTTGCAATCATGGGTGCGGGTGGCCGCATGGGTAAAACCTTAATACAGGCAGTAAGCGAAAGTACTCAAGTTACCTTAGCAGCAGGCATTGTTGAACCCAACTCTAGCTTAGTGGGTGTCGATTTAGGCGAATTGGCAGGCATCGGCAAAAATGCGATTCAAGTCACCGACTCATTAGAAAAAGTGGTTAACGATTTTGATCTATTAATTGATTTTACAACACCAGCCGTTACGCTGGCTAATGCGGATTTTTGTGCGGTTAATGGTAAAGCAATGGTCATTGGCACGACGGGGTTAAGTGACAGCGACAAAGCTGTGCTGGCTGCGGCTGCAGAAAAAGTGCCAGTGGTATTTGCACCAAACATGAGCGTAGGCGTTAACGTGTGCTTTCGTTTATTGGCATTAGCCGCTGCTGCGTTGGGCGATGATTACGATGTTGAAATTGTTGAAGCGCATCACCGCCATAAAGTCGATGCGCCTTCTGGTACGGCTTTAGGCATGGGCGAAGTGGTCGCCAAAGCACTGGGGCGTAACTTAAAAGACGTGGCTGTGTATGGCAGAGAAGGCCACACCGGTGCGCGTAAACCCGAAACGATTGGCTTTGCAACAATGCGCGTAGGCGATGTGGTAGGCGATCATACGGTCGTGTTTGGCAATGAAGGCGAGCGCGTTGAAATTACACACAAGGCGTCTAGTCGTATGACCTTTGCCAAAGGCGCGGTAAGGGCTGCCAGTTGGCTAGAAAGCAAGTCGGCAGGTCTTTATGATATGCAAGATGTACTGAACTTAAAGTGATTTGGTGGTAGACCTTTCTAACGTTTTTGCGGTAGAATTATTTAGATGAGCGTCCGAACTTAGGGCATAAGCTTACCTACCAAATTATATAAAAAAGCGGGATGGACACCAGTTCATCTCGCTTTTTTGCAACCCAAAATCGGTATCGGTCGTACTCAAACGACCCTGCTGAAAGCCTTTTATGGGAGGAAACTGTTTTGACCAGACCCGCTATTCTGGCCCTTGAAGATGGTAGTATTTTCCGTGGCGTTGCTATTGGTGCTGACGGACAAACTGTCGGTGAAGTGGTGTTTAACACAGCCATGACCGGCTACCAAGAAATACTGACCGACCCTTCTTATACCCGTCAGCTAGTAACCTTGACTTACCCTCATATTGGCAATACTGGCATCAACGCTGAAGATATAGAATCGGCTTCTATGGGTGCTGCCGGATTAATCATTCGTGATTTGCCATTAATGGCCAGTAATTTTCGTAGTGAAATGCCTTTGCAAGATTACTTGCAACAAAACCAATTGGTTGCCATTGGTGACATAGATACGCGCCGTTTGACCCGTATTTTGCGTGACAAAGGTTCGCTAAGTGGCTGTATTTTAGCGGGTGAAGCGGCAGCGGTTGCAAATGCAGCCGATATTGCTTTGGCTGCTGCACGTAATTTTCCAGGTCTAAAAGGCATGGACTTGGCAAAAGAAGTCACTACCAAAACCATCCAAAACTGGACAGAAGGTGAGTGGACTTTGGGTCAAGGTTATGCACAACTAGACGAAAGCCAGCAGCCTTACCATGTAGTCGCTTATGACTATGGGGTGAAGTTTAATATTTTAAGAATGCTTGCCAGTCGCGGTTGCCGTATCACCTTAGTACCAGCACAAACAACGGCTGCTGAAGTATTAGCCATGAAGCCAGACGGCGTGTTTTTGTCTAACGGCCCGGGGGATCCTCAGCCTTGCGATTATGCAATTAAAGCCATTGCTGAAATTTTGGAAACCCAAGTGCCTGTGTTTGGTATTTGTTTAGGTCACCAGTTATTGGCGTTAGCCTCTGGCGCACAAACAGTAAAAATGCCACATGGCCATCACGGTGCGAACCATCCAGTACAAAACCTAGACACCGGCCTAGTGATGATTACCAGTCAAAATCACGGTTTTGCCGTTGATGAAGCCACACTGCCTGCCAACCTTCGTGCGACGCATAAATCACTTTTTGATGGCACTTTGCAGGGCATAGAGCGCACCGATAAAGCCGCGTTTAGCTTTCAGGGTCATCCAGAAGCCAGCCCTGGCCCACAGGATGTTGCGCCTTTGTTTGATCGCTTTATTCAGCTGATTCAAGCCCGCAAGAACCAAGCTGCCTGAACCCGACGAAAGATATAGAGAACGTCATGCCAAAACGTACCGATATTAAAAGCATACTGATCCTAGGTGCTGGGCCAATTGTTATTGGTCAGGCCTGTGAATTCGATTACTCAGGCGCTCAAGCCTGTAAAGCGCTGCGTGAAGAGGGTTATCGCGTTATTTTAGTTAACTCTAACCCAGCAACGATTATGACCGATCCAGTGATGGCCGATGCGACTTACATCGAGCCTATCCTTTGGGAAGTTGTCGAAAAAATCATTGAAAAAGAACGCCCCGATGCACTGTTACCAACAATGGGTGGTCAGACAGCATTGAACTGTGCGTTAGATTTAGAAAAATACGGCGTACTAGAAAAATACGGCGTAGAAATGATTGGCGCTAATGCAGATACGATTGATAAAGCCGAAGATCGTCAGCGCTTTGATACAGCAATGAAAAAAATTGGCCTAGAATGCCCGCGTGCCAAAATAGCGCACAGCATGGAAGAAGCTTGGCAGGTGCAAGGTGATTTAGGCTTTCCTTGCATTATTCGTCCTTCCTTTACTATGGGTGGTTCGGGTGGTGGTATTGCTTATAACAAAGAAGAATTTGAAGAAATCTGCCTACGTGGTTTAGACCTTTCGCCGACTAAAGAGCTGCTGATTGATGAGTCGTTGATTGGTTGGAAAGAATACGAAATGGAAGTAGTGCGTGACAAAAATGACAACTGCATTATTGTGTGTGCCATTGAAAACTTTGATGCGATGGGTGTACACACCGGCGATTCGATTACTGTAGCACCAGCACAAACCTTGACCGATAAAGAATACCAAATTATGCGCGATGCTTCTTTGGCGGTCTTGCGTGAAATTGGTGTAGAAACGGGCGGTTCTAACGTGCAGTTTGGTATCTGTCCTGATACTGGCCGCATGGTCGTTATCGAAATGAATCCACGCGTATCTCGTTCGTCAGCATTAGCTTCTAAAGCAACGGGCTTTCCGATTGCTAAAATTGCTGCCAAATTAGCGATAGGTTACACCCTAGATGAGTTACAAAATGACATTACGGGGGGTGCTACGCCCGCGTCTTTTGAGCCATCCATTGACTATGTTGTCACTAAAATTCCACGTTTTACCTTTGAAAAATTCCCTCAAGCTAATGATCGCCTAACAACACAAATGAAGTCTGTTGGTGAAGTAATGGCGATTGGTCGTACTTTCCAAGAATCTTTGCAAAAAGCCTTGCGTGGCCTAGAAGTGGGTGTCAATGGTTTAGATCCTAAGCTAGAAAACTTCAACCCTGAATCTCTAGCCAATATGCGCCGTGAGTTACAAAACCCCGGTGCTGAACGCATTTGGTATATTGGTGATGCTTTTAGATCAGGTATGGATCTTGAAGAGATTCACCGCCTAACACACGTCGATCACTGGTACCTAGTACAAATTGAAGAGCTCATTAACCTAGAAGCTGAAGTGGCTAAAACAGGCTTTGGTGAGTTAGATTATGACAAGGTTTACCGCTTAAAACGTAAAGGCTTCTCTGATGCGCGTTTAGCACAACTATTAGGTGTGTCTGAAAGCTCTTTTCGTAAACTGCGTCATCAGTTAAACGTGCGCCCAACGTATAAGCGTGTTGATACCTGTGCAGCAGAGTTTGCTTCTAGCACCGCTTATATGTACTCCACTTATGAAGAAGAGTGTGAAGCTAACCCTTCCACGCGTGATAAAATCATGGTGCTAGGTGGCGGCCCTAACCGTATTGGTCAAGGCATTGAGTTTGATTATTGCTGCGTACACGCTGCGCTGGCGATGCGTGATGATGGTTATGAAACCATTATGGTTAACTGTAATCCAGAAACAGTTTCGACTGACTACGACACTTCTGACCGCCTCTATTTTGAGCCAGTTACACTAGAAGACGTGCTAGAAATTGTACATAAAGAACAGCCTAAAGGCGTAATTGTTCAGTTTGGTGGCCAAACACCACTCAAGTTGGCACGTGATTTAGAAGCGGCCGGTGTGCCGATTATTGGCACAACACCTGATGCGATTGACCGCGCTGAAGACCGTGAACGCTTTCAGCAAATGATTGAAAAGCTAGGTTTAATTCAGCCACCTAATGCAACGGTACGCAGTTTTGATGAAGCCTTGGCTAAAGCTGAAGTTATTGGTTATCCGCTCGTTGTACGCCCTTCCTATGTATTGGGTGGTCGTGCGATGGAAATTGTTTACGGTCCAGAAGAACTAGAGCGCTACCTAACCAGTGCTGTTAAAGTTTCTAATGATAGTCCAGTGCTGCTTGACCATTTCTTAAACGCAGCGATTGAAATTGATGTTGATGCGGTGTGTGATGGTAAAGATGTCGTCATTGGCGGCATTATGCAACACATCGAACAAGCGGGAGTTCACTCAGGTGACTCAGCTTGTTCCTTACCACCCTATTCTTTGCCTGCCGAAGTACAGGATAGGATGCGTGTCATCATTGCTAAAATGGCGCGTGAGTTAGGCGTAGTTGGCTTAATGAACGTACAGCTAGCTTACCAAGATGACATCATTTACGTTATTGAAGTTAATCCGCGTGCTTCACGTACTGTGCCTTTTATTTCTAAGTGTATTGGTATTTCGCTAGCACAAATTGCCGCGCGTTGTATGGCAGGTACTAGCTTAAAAGAACAGGGTTTTGAAAAAGAAATCATTCCACCTTTCTTTAGCGTTAAAGAAGCCGTTTTTCCTTTCAATAAATTCCAAGGTGTTGACCCAATACTCGGCCCAGAAATGAAGTCAACGGGCGAAGTCATGGGTAGCGGTGTGACCTTTGCTGAAGCCTTTATGAAAGCACAATTAGGCGCGGGTGAAAAAATGCCTAAAGCGGGTGGTCGTGCTTTTCTTTCAGTCCGTGAAGCTGACAAACCTTTTGTTGCTGAAGTGGCTGCATCTTTACATAAACTAGGTTACAAGCTGGTGGCAACCAGTGGCACGGCAGCAATATTGAAAGCTGCGGGCTATGAAGCAGAAATAGTCAATAAAGTGGCAGAAGGCCGTCCACACATAGTGGATAAAGTTAAAAATGATGAGATTGTTTACATCGTTAATACTACCGAAGGTCGCCAAGCAACTACGGATTCTGCTGGTATTCGTCGTGCAGCATTGCAACACAAAGTACCTTACAGCACCACCCTAGCTGGAGCTGCAGCCCTGTGCCAAGCACTTGAGTACGGTATGAATGTTCAAGTACGCCGCTTGCAGGATCTGCACAAAGGAGAAGTTTAGTCATGCAAAAAAGTCCAATGACAGTGGCAGGTGAAAGCAATTTACGTGAAGAGCTAACCCAGCTCAAAAGCGTAGAGCGTCCACAGGTAATTGCTGCGATTGCTGAAGCGCGTGAGCACGGCGACCTTAAAGAGAATGCGGAATACCATGCGGCACGTGAACAGCAAGGTTTTATTGAAGGCCGTATTCAAGAAATTGAAGGCAAGTTGTCGAACGCCCAAGTGATTGACGTTACAACTTTACCCAAAGTGGGCAAGGTTGTGTTTGGTGTAACGGTTAACTTGATTAACCTAGATACTGACGAAGCGGTGACCTACACCATTGTTGGTGAAGATGAAGCCAATGTAAATATAGGTAAAATCTCTTACTCTTCACCGATTGCGCGTGGCTTGATTGGCAAAGAAGAAGGTGATGTTGCTCACATTAAAACCCCAAGGGGTGATGTTGAGTACGAGATTGGTAACATTCGTTACGGCGAATAGGCACAATTAGCTAAAAAAACCGCAACACTCAATGTGTTGCGGTTTTTCATGCGTATTAATTCAGTTGCAGCGAATAATGCTTACTCAGCAAAACGTAACAAGTTAGAAAGCTTAGGGTTCGGTTTGCGGGCAGCACGGTAGTAAAGCCCTATTTTACCGATAGTTTGTACCAGTTCAGCACGTAGCTTATTGGCTAATTCTGCCATCATTGCACGGCGCTCATCACGATCATCCATATTAAAACGTATTTTAATAAGTTCATGGTCGGTTATGGCACGATCCGCTTCTTTAACAACGCCTTCGGACAATCCATTTTCAGCAACTAACACAACAGGGTTTAGGCTGTGGCCTAGCGCTCTTAGTTCTTTCTTTTGTGTGCCTTTCAGGCTCATGTTAATCTACTCAGCTTTAGTTAATTAATGGCAGCAATTGCTGGTTCGCCTATTCTAGTGCCAGAGAGTGGCTTAGGTCATCCTTTAAGGTGGCTAATTTTTTATGAGGTTGTTTGTGGCACGTTCAAAAACGAGTGCAGCTTGGTTAAAAGAGCACGTAGATGATGTCTGGGTGCAAAAAGCACAAAAAGACGGTTACCGTTCACGCGCCACTTATAAACTGGCGGAAATTGATGATAAAGACCGGCTCTTTCGGGCGGGCATGACCGTGATAGATTTAGGTTCTGCGCCAGGTGGCTGGTCACAACTTCTTTCTGAACGGCTAGGTAGCCAAGGTAAAATTCTTGCTTCAGATATTTTACCCATGGATGCTGTACCCGATGTAGAGTTTATTCAAGGTGATTTTACCGAAGAAGACGTGTTAGAAACTTTATTAAACGCCATGCAAGGCAAACAAGCAGACCTTGTAATTTCTGACATGGCACCCAATCTAAGTGGAATGAATGCTATCGATCAGCCCAAAGCAATGTATTTGGTTGAATTGGCGTTAGACCTTGCTGAACAAGTGCTTAAACCTGGCGGTGATTTATTAGCCAAAGTATTTCAAGGTGAAGGTTATGAAGAGTATTTGAAACTATTACGCAATCGTTTTACTAAAGTTTTAGCACGCAAACCAGCAGCATCTAGAGCTAGATCACGCGAAGTTTATTTATTGGCCCGAGGCTATAAAGGTTGAATAATTTGTTGAACGATTGACAGGTGACGCAATCTAGCTATCGCAGCGATATAAAGAATAAATGGAATTGTTACCCTTTGGTATCGGTCTTAACTGTTAAGTGATGTAGTATAGTATTTCTGTTTAGCTTGATTTTTAATTAATTGTTTTAATGAATTGCTTATGAATCAGGCAAGATCAACAAAGAGGGTATTGCCTTGAACGATATGGCCAAAAATCTCATTCTGTGGCTGGTCATCGCAGCAGTTTTGCTGACGGTGTTTAACAGCTTTAATGTTGAAAGCACGCCAAACACTACAAACTATTCTCAGTTTGTAAATGAAGTACAGCAAAAAAGAGTTAAGAAAGTTGTTATTGATGGCTACGATATTTTTGGTGAACGCGTTGATGGCTCACGCTTCCAAACCATTCGTCCGGCTGCTGATGACCCGCGTTTAATCGATGATTTATTAAGCAACAATGTTTTGGTCGAAGGTAAGAAACCTGAAAGCCAAAGCATTTGGATGCGGTTATTGATTGCTAGCTTCCCAATCCTATTAATTATGGCCGTGTTCATGTTTTTTATGCGCCAAATGCAAGGTGGTGCTGGCGGTAAAGGTGGCCCAATGAGTTTTGGTAAATCTAAAGCTCGTTTGTTAACCCAAGACCAAATCAAAACAACCTTTGCTGACGTTGCTGGTTGCGATGAAGCTAAAGAAGAAGTTAAAGAACTGGTCGATTTTTTACGTGATCCAGGTAAATTTCAGCGCCTAGGCGGTAAAATTCCGCGTGGTGTTTTAATGGTTGGTAGCCCAGGTACTGGTAAAACGCTACTAGCTAAAGCCGTGGCTGGTGAAGCGAAAGTACCTTTCTTTACCATTTCAGGTTCAGACTTTGTAGAAATGTTTGTTGGTGTGGGTGCTTCTCGTGTACGGGATATGTTTGAGCAAGCCAAAAAGCAATCACCCTGCATTATTTTTATCGACGAAATTGATGCGGTCGGTCGTCACCGTGGCAACGGTATGGGTGGTGGTCACGATGAACGTGAGCAAACCCTGAACCAGTTATTAGTTGAGATGGATGGCTTTGAGCCAAATGACGGCGTTATCGTTATTGCTGCAACTAACCGGCCTGATGTACTGGATAAAGCTTTATTACGCCCAGGTCGTTTCGACCGTCAAGTTGTAGTAGCGCTGCCTGATATTCGTGGCCGTGAACAAATTCTTAAAGTGCATATGCGTAAAGTGCCTTTAGGTGATGATGTTAATCCTTCTTTTATTGCGCGTGGCACACCGGGCTTTTCGGGTGCAGACCTTGCTAACTTGGTGAATGAAGCCGCACTTTTCTCTGCGCGTACCGGTCGCCGTTTAGTGGGTATGGAAGAGTTTGATAAAGCGAAAGATAAAATCATGATGGGTGCAGAACGCAAGTCGATGGTAATGACTGAAAAAGATAAGTCTATGACCGCTTATCACGAAGCTGGTCACGCTATTTTAGGTCGTTTGCTACCGAATCACGACCCTGTGTACAAAGTATCAATTATTCCGCGTGGTCGTGCTTTAGGTGTGACCATGTTTTTACCTGAAGAAGACAAAGTATCTTACAGCCGCCGTTACTTACTTAGTCGCATTACTTCTGCTTATGGTGGTCGTATTGCTGAAGAAATGTTCTACGGCGCTGACGGTGTTTCTACCGGCGCTTCCAACGATATTCAGCAAGCCACAAAAATGGCGCGAAACATGGTAACTAAGTGGGGCTTATCTGATAAAGCAGGTCCAGTGCTTTACAGTGACGAAGAAGGTGATCCTTTCATGGGTCAAGGTGGTGGTGCTGCAGGTATGAATGTAAGCGCTGAAACCGCTAAGCTACTCGATGCCGAAATTAGAAAAATTTTAGATGACTGTTACGAAGAAGCTGTGCACTTATTAGAAGAAAATCGTGATAAAATGGAATTAATGAAGAATGCATTAATGGAATACGAAACCATTGATGCCAGTCAAATTGACGAAATAATGCAAGGTCGTAACCCTCAGCCGCCTAAAGACTGGAACAATGATGGTGAAGGTGGTCTTAAAGTGCCTGCTGATAGTGAGCAAAGCGCTGCTGAAAATGCGAAGCCTGACCTTAAAAAGCCAGCTGATCCACTGGGTGGTTCGGTTCACTAAATTTTACGGTTTTAATTTTTAAATTCTTGCTAAATGAACGAACCCCTGAACATTGGATAGTCAATTTTTCAGGGGTTTTTTATGTCTAAATTGGGTCAATAATTTAAATGACAGCTAAAACAGCACCCAGTATGAATAGCTAAGCTATTCAATAAACAATGCAGCAGAATTTCACGCATTTGGTTAAGTTCTGCAAGAAAAATGCTAGAATTGTTTTTTGTCAGTCGTTTTGAATGTTTTAAAGAAGCAAGCAGCGGCTAAAGTAGTCATTAAAAAGTAGGTATAAAAAAAGCCCAACCTATTGAAAGGTTGGGCTTTTCCACCGGGACCTGCAAAGTTTCTCGACCGAAACAGGTTCCCTTTTCTAACACGCTTTGCCTTACAGCAAGCGTTTCACAAATGTCTGCCAGTGATACTGACTGACACCGCTTTCGCATTATAGCGAAGGTAAAGCTTAGATGCTAGCAAGGGTTGGTGTGCTTTGTTGAAGAATAGAATCAGTAGTCGTCGTAAAAAAACTGCCATTGCAAGGTTAGCACCACCGCAAGGGTGGCGATTAGTGCCGCGTGAACTCATTAACTGGGTAACACCCACTTGGGGCGAAAAGCAGTTAGAAATCAACCCTCTATTAGTTACTGAAGGTCGTATTGATCTGCAATCTGGCACCAAAGTTTCTAAAAAAAATCAGCAAAAAAATGCCACGGTTATTACCTATCGTGCAGCTTTAACAACTGCTCCAACTTCTGATTTAAAGCAAAAAATGCTCAGTGTTTTCGACTTGCGAGTCTTGTCTGAGCTCATTCACATCATGCACAGCCAAGAAAAATCCCCCGACGATCTGCTTCTATTCAAAGCCTCTAAATTAATTTCTGGGCTAGGTTTAGCCTTGGCTGGCTCGTCTTATGCGCGTGTAGAACAATCACTGGCTGATCTAGCTTCTTTTAGAGTAGAGACCTCCATCGACCACCAAGGCAGCAGTGATTACCTGCTTAACTTTGCCGAAACGGGTCGTATCAGCATCTTATCCGGTGCAAGTAGTTTTTCTACCAACGATCATTTAGCAGAAAAACCCACTAAGCGTCACTTATTTTGGCGTGTACAAATGGGTAATTTAATGCGCCTGCTACTGCGTTATGAAAGCTTGTTTACTTCCTACCCGCTAAGTGTTTACAAAGAAGCTGGACGCTCCCCCACGGCTCAATGGCTAACCTTCTTTTATTTTAGTCATGGACATAACGGCAGCGCGATTTATGAACATAAATTAACCACCTTGGCAGAAAAAACCAATTTACCCGCGCAAATTACGCAACGCTTAACCGCAGCAATTGAGCGTGAATACTTGTCTAAAAGCAAAGATGCAAAAAGCGAAGATGCGTTAGATAGGCAGGGTAAAATTGAACGCGTTCAGCAAAAAAGCCTACGCCTTGCCGCGGTAAGAATTCGTAACAATCTACAAAAAATAATCAATACTGGCATTTTTAGCCGCTTAAATATCCTTAACCCCGAAAATGATGACGATCCAATGCAAGGTAAAGTCCAAGCACGGCGCTACCAAACTAAGGTCGAAATGTTTTTATCCAACCGGCTTACTGCACGAAACTGGGCACCTAGCTAGTCATAAAATCAGTGTATTAATAAATAAAGCGCAATACTATCAGGCATAAAAAATCAAAAAAATGCCTGCGCCTAGTCACGTCTGTCATACCAATAAAATCACCTTTCTAGCAGTAACCTTTGCCCATTGCTGGCAATTTTTTCTTATTTTCCGCCATTCCTACTATTTTTCACAAAAATGCACTCAAACTAAACCTTAGTAGTGCTTAGTTATCCACAATTTTATCCACAGATTAGAGTTTTTAAATTTTTAACTGTGCTATTGAATTAATTCTTAGCGTAAAATAATTAAGAACTGAGCCAATAAAAGCTTTAGTTGATAGAATCAAATTTAGATCCGCGTTTTTGAATTGTATGCAATGCAGAAATTTATTTAAATAACCAATAAATACAATCACTTAGCAATATAAAATAACGGCTAAATAATGCTTAAAGGGTTTAAAGATTATTGAAGTAAAAAAGGGGTTAAGCAATTTAGAAGCAATTTAGAAAAAGGCTAACTTTGGACAAGCCAGCAGAAATAAGAGTAAAATAACCAACAGTTAAGAAATATAGACCTATGGTTTCACCTTTCAAAAGCACCCATCTTTTTAGTCAAGTTGGGGCTTTTTTTATTTTTATTGAACTTAAAAACAGGTGCTGTATGCGTATTCTGCTTTATTCAGACTACCCAGCTTTGTTAGAAGCATTACAAGAAGAATCTAAACGCTATTCAGGTATCGAGCTTTTTCAAGCTAACTCAGACACTGAAATTCTTACGCTACCCGATTTCCAATTTCTGCTTTTAGCACCTTTAGCTGAAACAACAGAAGTTGGCGCGACACCTTGCACAACGAATCAATTAAACACCTGGCAACAAAAAATCAGTCATTTAGTTGAGCTATGCAGTTTAAGGCAAGCTCAATTAACCCTAATTTCTTCAGACCTTGTTTTTTCAAAACAGCAAATCGCCGTTAACGAGCAAGATATTCCTGAAAATACAACCCCATTAGCAAAAAGCTTATTACAACTTGAAGAAACCGTTGCAGCAATGCCGCAATCCATTATTTTACGCACGCCACCTACTTTAAGCGCCTCACCTAAAGGCGGGTTAGCACAAGTATTAGCAAATTGTAAAAAACAACAAGCACCACAAACGATCAGCTATCGTGGCTTACAACCACTAGATGATCTAGCACGCATATTACTTAGTATTATTCTGCAACTGGATGCTGGTGCTAAAACTTTTGGATTGTTTCATTACGCTGGCAGTGAACCACTTAGCCAAAGCGAATTATTTGTAACCTTAAAACGCAGCCTTAACCTTGAAACTAACTTAAATAAAGAAACGGCAGATCAGCAACTTACCCTATCAACCCAACACCTGTTAGAAACTTTTGGTATTCACCCGCGAGCTTGGCGAGAAAAATTACCTGCACTGCTGGAGCAATTGAATGAAGCAAACTAAGCCACGTCCGTTAGGCAGTTTATTATTTTATTTTGGCTACTTTACTGCTTTATTAGTGATTGGTGTGCCTATGACGCTACTAGCCATTCCTTTTCCATTACGCCAACGTTTTACTTTGCTAAATGTTTATAACCGCTTTGTATTATTTTGGCTAACAATCACCTGCAACATTAAATACCATTTTGAGGGGTTAGAAAATATACCCAACACCAGTCATGTCATGGTGGCAAATCATCAAAGCGAATGGGAAACCATTATTTTACATACGCTTAAACCACCTCTTTGTACGGTACTTAAACAAGAGCTGTTAAATATTCCTATTTTTGGCTGGGGATTACGCCTAATAAAACCTATTCCTTTAGATCGTAGTCAACCCGCAAAAATGCTACGTAAAGTGTTAAAAGTCGGCGGGGAACGCTTGGATGAAGGTTTGTCAGTACTTATATTTCCAGAAGGTACTCGCGTCGCGCCAGGTTGCCGCAAGCCATTTAGTAAAAGTGCCGCAATGATTGCTTGTAAAGCCGGTGTACCGCTGCTGCCGGTTGCACATAATGCAGGCGAGCATTGGGATCCTAAAAGTTGGATAAAACTATCAGGCATTTTAACCTTACGGATTGGTAAACCCATTGCAACAGTAGGGCGTAGAGCCGATGAAGTGATTGCTGAAGCTGAAGAGTGGATTGAAAAACAACTAGCCGAAATATCTGCCGTGCCTCGCCCAGTAAAACATGAATCATAAAAAAAGCCCCAAACTTATTAGATAAGCTTGGGGCTTTGAATCAACGCTTAACTGAATTTAAGCTTGCTGATAACGCTTAAAAACTAAACAAGCGTTAGTACCACCAAAACCGAAGCTGTTCGATAACACCCTATTTAAAGTTACATTTTCACGCGCTTTACCTATAACAATATCTAAACCAGCCGCAGCTTCATCTAAATTATCTACGTTAGCAGAAGCAGCAATAAAGTTATTTTCCATCATCAGTAATGAATAAATAGCTTCTTGTACACTGGTTGCACCTAACGAATGACCAGTTAAAGACTTAGTAGAACTCAATGCTGGGCAATCATCACCAAACACTTCACGAATAGCTTTTAACTCTGCCATATCGCCTACGGGGGTCGATGTTCCATGCGTATTGATATAATCAATTTTACTACCGCCTAGGCCAGCCATTGCCTGCTGCATACAACGTGCTGCACCTTCACCTGAAGGTGCAACCATGTCGTAACCATCAGAGGTTGCGCCATAGCCAACTAATTCAGCGTAGATCTTTGCACCACGCGCTTTGGCATGTTCTAACTCTTCCAACACCAACATACCGCCACCACCTGCAATAACAAAACCATCGCGGTCAGCATCATAAGCACGCGAAGCTTTTTCTGGGGTTTCATTATAATTAGTAGAAAGTGCCCCCATAGCATCAAACAAAGAAGACATAGTCCAATGCTCTTCTTCGCCGCCACCCGCAAAAACCACATCTTGCTTACCTAGCTGAATCATTTCCATTGCATTACCAATACAATGAGCAGAAGTAGCACAAGCTGAAGAAATAGAGTAATTCACGCCTTTAATTTTAAAAGGAGTCGCTAAACAAGCAGAAACCGTACTCCCCATAGTACGTGTTACGCGATAAGGCCCTACACGACGCAGACCTTTTTCACGCAAAATATCTGCGGCTTCAACCTGATTGGCAGACGATGCACCGCCTGACCCTGCAATAAGGCCGGTACGCACATTAGAAACTTGCTCTTCATTCAAACCAGAATCTGCAATTGCTTGCTGCATAGATAAATAAGCAAAAGCGGCAGCATCACCCATAAAACGCTTTAATTTACGGTCAATTAATTCATCTAAATTCAAATCAATACTACCTGCGACATGGCTACGAAAGCCCATATCAGCATATTCTTGTTTAAACTTAATGCCAGAACGCCCCTGACGTAATGCATCAAGAACACTTGCTTTATCTGACCCTAAGCATGAAACAATGCCCAAGCCGGTAATGACAACTCGCTTCATTTGTTAATCCTCTTTTAGAAGTTGCTAGTACTGGTAAATAAACCAACACGCAAATCTTTTGCCTCGTAAATTTTACGACCATCGACTTCCATTACACCATCAGCAATGCCCAAAACTAACTTACGGTTCATGGTGCGTTTAATGTCAATACGGTAGGTTACAAGTTTTGCAGACGGTAATACTTGACCAGTAAATTTAACTTCACCACTTCCTAAAGCCCGCCCACGACCAGGATTACCTTGCCAACCTAAGTAAAAGCCTACCAATTGCCACATGGCATCCAAGCCTAAACAGCCAGGCATAACTGGATCCCCAGGGAAGTGACAATCAAAAAACCATAAATCAGAGGTGATATCTAATTCGGCAACAATCTGACCTTTACCGTAAGTACCACCGTTAGTGTCAATAGTAATGATACGATTAAGCATCAACATATTAGGCATAGGCAGCTGGGCATTGCCCGGACCAAAAAGTTCGCCGCGGCCACAAGCCAAAAGTTCTTCATAGGTATAGGAGTTTTGTTGGGTCACTAGATGCTTCCGTTAATTAAGGTAATATTGATTTAAGGTTAAGTTAACTCTGTATGGTAGTTTACTGGCAAAACAAGCGGTTTGCATCTGCCAACACTTAATCTACACCGCAGCATTTAACCTGTTACAATAATAGACCATAATTTCAGATAAAATGCGGCAGCACTTATAACCTATCAACTATGAAAATAAACCTGCCTGTAACAGCTAATCTCGTTTCTTTATCTGCCCAAGATCAACTAGTTTCAACTACAGATCTCAAGGGCATGACCACTTATGCAAATGATGATTTTCAGCGTATAAGTGGCTTTACTAACGATGAACTTGTTGGTAAAAACCACAATATTGTTCGTCACCCTGATATGCCTCCCTTAGCCTTCACAGACCTTTGGGCACGCCTTAAACAAGGCGAATCTTGGATGGGTGTAGTAAAAAACCGTTGTAAAAATGGTGACTCTTATTGGGTCGATGCTTTTATATCACCTATTTTTGAAGATAATCAGCACATTGGCTATCAATCCGTGCGAGTTAAACCCGAAGATAGTTTAATAAAAAGAGCTGAGGCAACCTACAAAGCAATCAACAGTAAAAAACAAAAAGCGCCTCATAAGCGCTGGTCGGTTTATGGTTTATTGCTTGGCTTAGTGCTGCTACAAATTCTTTCAACCCTTACTGTACTTTACCTTATTGATAGCCGAGGTTTGGCTGGCTTGGTAGTAGGTTTTGTTGGATTATTCGTTTTAGGTAGCATCGCGGTGTTTTTAAATCCTTTAAAAAATATTTACCAAAAAGCCCTTAATATCGTTGATAATCCCGTAGCTCAGCAAGTTTATAGTGGCAAAATGAATGAATTTGGTGCATTAGATTTAGCCTTACGAATGCAGCAGTCCCAACTACGCACGGTGATCGGGCGGGTACAAGATGCCACCAAAAAGCTAGATAAAGTTGCTAATACCACTGAAAATGCTATGCATCAGGCTGAACAGAGTATTGTCGATCAAGAGTCGCACCTAGATAACTTAGCAGGCATGGTCGATCAGCTAGATAATAGCATTCAAGAAATAGAGCACAGCATTCAAGGTATTAAGACTGCTAGCCACCACATGAATCAAGAAACCCACCGTGGTCAAGCCAGTGTTATAGCCAGTGTTGCAAGTGTTAGGCGTATGGCTAATAAGTTAACCGCCGTAACGATTAGTATTGAAAGCCTACGTGACGATGCTAACTCCATTAGTGATAGCGTTCATGCCATTACTGAAATTGCTGACCAAACTAACCTTTTAGCCCTCAATGCTGCCATAGAAGCTGCGCGAGCGGGTGAGTCAGGGCGCGGTTTTGCCGTTGTTGCTGATGCCGTGCGCCAATTAGCCAATAACACGCAAGGCGTTACCGAAACCATCACTTTATGCATTCAGACTATTCAAGAAAATATCAATATTTCAATAAACCAAATGCTAGAAAGCCATCAAGAAAGCCAAATTACCGTTGAGCAGATTGAAAAGGCCGGTTTAGTTTTAGATGAGATGACCGTAGCTGCTGATAATGTACTAAATGCTAGCCAACGGGTTGCTACAGCAGTCGAGCAGCAAGCACAAGCCAGTAACAGTGTTGTTGATAGCTTACAGCAACTTAGAGAAGGCGTGCACAGCACACGCCTTCAAGCTACCGCAACCTCACGTGGCACCGACCATTTAACTGAGCAAATCAGAAAAATGCATTCCTTAGCTAAAGCTTTCTCTATCAAAAAATAATTCGGTAGTCACTATGAGCAATAATCTTCAACTACTCAGCACACTATTAGTGCTTTTACCGCTAGTTTTAGCGCTGGGCTTTATACTCGGTCATTGGTTTAAAATTCGCCAAGGGCGAGTTCAAAGCGTAACTTTAGCCTTAATGCGTGAAGTCTTTGATCACACGCATGATGGCGTAATCATTACTGATACCAACGGCAGCATTGTTGCTGTTAACCGCACTTTTACTCAAGTTACAGGCTATAGTGAAGTTGAAGTATTGGGTAAAAATCCACGTTTATTAAGTTCTGGTTACCATGATGCAGCATTTTACCAAGCTTATTGGCAAGGTTTGGTTAATGATGGCATTTGGCAGGGTGAAATTTGGAATCGCCGTAAAGATGGCGATGTTTACCTTGAGTGGTTAACCTGTAAAGTAGTGAAAAACAATAAAGGGGCACCAACCCATTACGTTGCGGTATTCAGTGATATTACCGAACATCGCCGCCAAGAAGCACGATTAGAGTATGCGACCGAAAATGATCGCCTAACAGGGCTTCCGAATACCACCAGTATTTTGCGTGAATTAACAAACAACGCACCTAACTTGCAGCGTCAATGGTGTGTTTTTTTGCTGGATATCGACAATTTTCGGTTGGTTAATTCTAGCTATGGTTTTGCAGTAGGCGATCAGCTTTTAAACAGCATAGCTAAACGCTTGCAAAGTTGCTGTACCAAAGGGCTAGTGGCACGGCATTCTGCTGATGTGTTTATTCTAGCGGTGCATTTAAACAATACCAATGACAATAACCCGCTAATAAAAGTAAATGAATTAAGGCATTGCCTAAGTAAACCTTTTTCTGTTTTAGGGCGCTTAATGGAATTTAGTTTTTCTATTGGCGCAACCACTTGGAATGATCCTAACCTTGCCATTAACACTGTTTTGCAAGAAGCCGAATTGGCGCTACACGCATCCAAAAATAGAGGGGCTGGGCAAATACGCCTTTACAGTGAAGATTTAAGAACAGATAAAAACCCTTTAGCGTATTTACAAGGGCTTAGAGAAGCATTAAGCAATAACCAATTGCAGTTGTTTTATCAGCCGTTGGTGATGGCTGACACAGGTAATATTCATGCTTTAGAGGTGCTGTTGCGCTGGACACATCCAGTGTTGGGTAGTATTCCACCTGACCACTTTATTCCACTGGCAGAACGTCATGGTTTAATGGAGCCATTAGGACACTGGATATTACAAGAAGCACTTAAACAGTACGCTGACTGGGAAAAACAAGGTATCGCGCCACCTCACCTAGCGGTGAATGTTTCACCGATTGAATTTCAAAGTGAAAATTTTGTTGATAATGTTTTATCAGCGTTAAAAACGCATCAAATTAAACCTAATTGCTTAGAAATAGAATTAACCGAAGGTGTGTTTGTGCAGCAAGATAACAGTACCCTTGAAAAATTAGAGGCTTTATCTAATCATGGCATTAACTTAGCGATTGATGACTTTGGTACTGGCTATTCGTCGTTGGCTTATTTAAAGCATTTGCCGGTAAACCAATTAAAATTAGATCGCGCCTTTATTCAAGGTTTGCCAGACAACGAAGCCGATAAAGCAATTGTTGAATCGACTTTGGCGCTATGTCGAGGTTTAAAAATGACGGTAGTGGCTGAGGGTGTAGAAAACATTGAGCAAGCCGATTACCTGCGGATGCAAGGTTGTGATTACATTCAAGGGTATTTTTATGGTCGGCCAGCCGATAAAGATCAGACTGGCCAACTTTTGACTCAAAGAAAACAACTAACTAAGCCTTATGACGCTGCTGTACCAAGCTATTAAGCGCTTCTAGCAAGACCTTGCTGTTTTCTTCAGCGATTACCATGATTTCAACGATCTGCTCTCTTTTAGCAACACTAGACTGCTGATAAAGTGCTAAGGCTTGGTTAAATTGTACTTGTAATTGCTGATAGTTATAATGAACTTCTTTAAAACTAGATAAGTTCGCCATCGAAGTGGTTGTAGAGCGGTCTAACCAATCTTGTAAATAACTAGCAGCAGGGTTTTCTTTATTTATTGTATCGGTATTTGCTACATCAGTTGTAATTTGATTAAATGCAGCATAGTTGTGTTGCTTATTAATAACATGGTCGACTTTTAATAATGAAGCAAAGCTTAAATCTTTAATGTATTCAACCTGTTGTAAAGTTTGCTCAGCATCTTCAGCAACCTCTGCAAAACATTGCTGAAAGCCTTCTATTTCATGCATGATTATTTCAGCCAACTGCTGGCTTTCTCTTGCACCTTCTAATGAACTAATCACTTGTTGATTAAAACCTTGTAAGGTAGTGCTAATGCTTAATGCCGCGTGTTTAGTTTTATTAGAAAGCTGCTTTACTTCATCGGCAACCACCGCAAAACCACGACCTTGTTCGCCCGCCCGTGCAGCTTCTATTGAAGCATTTAAAGCCAGTAAACTGGTTTGGTCAGAAATATCAGTAATGGCTTGTAAAGTATTAGTCACTGCTTCGCTTTGTTCTTTTAATGCTTCAACCGTTTGCGCGACTAACAGTACGCTAGTGGTGATTTTTTCTAATAAACCGCTAAGTTGTATCGCACTGTTTTGACTGGTTAAAGCATTTTCAGCATTTTTCTCTGAGCTGTGTGCAATGCTATTCATTAGCTCACTAATTTCTTTAAGGTCTTGCTGACTTAGCTCTAAATTGGCACGTAGATTACGTGTATTTAACTTATGGAGTTGTGCAGCAAGGCGGTTTTGTTCGGTAAAAACGGCATTAGATTGCATTGCCATAATGGATTGATTAACGCTTTCTAAAGAGCGAGAAAACTCTCCTGGTAAACCTTTAGATAAAGCCTTACGTGAATAATCTTTATTTGCAACAGCATTAAAAGCTGAATTTACTTCTTTAAAATAAGTTTCAATTAAATCTAAGAAATCATTTAGATCCCAACTGACTTGCCCTACTTCGCCTAAACCTTTGGTGTGTGTAATACGATGGTACATTTCACCCACACGCGCTTTTTGTAAAGCATTATAAATAAGCGATAAAGTGATTAAAGGTTTGTGTGAGTAATGCCAGACATAAAATGTAAAAACTAAAGCTAATAGTGTTGGTATAAAAGCATAAAAAGAATTATTACTAAAAAAAACAACCAATGCAGAACCTAAAGTTAATAAATTAAATACAATACAAACAATTAAAAACTTACTGCCAAGAAAGGGTGTTCCTTTAGAGATATGCTGTCCTAGATTTGCTTGAATCATAAATCACTCCTTTAACGCTTCAAGCTGTATTAGCAGCTCATCGTAACTGCAAGCCTGCTGTTTAATTTGATCTTTTAGCCATAAAAGAGACACTTCAGGAGCACGGCTTGGAGTTTCATTTGCTTCAATTGTTAGCATTTGCTGGTACCACTGGCTTACTTTTTTAATGGCTTGGTAATTAGGCCGCCGGCGCACTGAAAAGTAACCTGCTAAAGTTGAGTCGACTTGATAATCAGGCGTAATGTTTGCAAATACCCAATAAAAACCACCGTCTGCTGTTGCATTTTTAACGTAACCAAAAAATTCTTTTTTTTCTTGTAATGTCTGCCATAACAAACGAAATACACCTTTAGGCATATCAGGATGACGAATGATATTGTGAGGTTTACCCAATAGCTCAGGTTCTGAATAGCCAGCAATTTGCATAAAGCGACGATTAGCATAAGTAAACTGACCTTTAGGGTCGGTTTTACTAATGATAATTTCATCTTCGCAGAGCTTAATTTCATGCTCACGAGTCATGGTATAACTCCTAATTAAGTTGAAGATGGGAAGGAGGTTCAAAATTAAACCATCATTAAGCTACCATAAGAAAGCCCAGCAAAGCGATCAGCTTAAAAAAGCATCAAGGAGTCATTACTGGATAAGCTACTTAAAAATAAACTAATCCCCAGAAGCAATATAAAACCACCACCGGCCAGTGCGAATAATGCACCTAGTTGGCTAAAGCCATTGTTTTGTAGCTTTAATAAACGCTTAGCTATAAGTCGTGCCTGTACGGCGAGGGTTGCTAAACTGGCTACGGTTAGTGCTGTTCCTAACGACATGGCTAAAATAGCTAATACACCAATCCACCACAAGCCTAGCAGATTGGTTGCCACTAAAACCAGCACCGCACCAGAACAAGGACGCAAGCCAATCGAAACCACCAAACCTAGGTTTTGTAATCTATTACGCCCACTAAATTGCTCAGGTGTAACATGGTGTACCTTGCCACAACTGCTGCAAGCGCTGGAAGATAAAGCCTTGGCAGAAACTTGTAAAGCTAAAGGTGTTTTAAAAGAAGTATTAATAGGAGAGAAGCGAGGGATGGTAGCTAAAACTTTAGGTGGCGTGTTTTTTTGAGCTTGCAGCAGTTGACGCACACCGCGAATCATTAGCAACAAGCCTAACAGGGCAACCAATATAAAACTTGCTGCTTCAACATAAATAACGCTGGCAAACGCTTCTTTAGCCAACCAACCCAAGCCATGCACTAAAACACTGACTAATAAAATGGCTGTAACGCCTTGTAGTAGCGCTGCCATTACCGATAGTTGTAAGCCTTGGCGTAATTTTTCTGGCTGAGTTAGTAAGTAAGTTGTTAAAACTGCTTTACCATGCCCAGGGCCTGCTGCATGAAACACGCCATACAAAAAACTTAATAGCAGCAATAGCCAAGCGTTGTACCAAGTACTGCGCCAAGTGTGTGCTTCACTTAATGCTTCTACTTTTGCAGATAAGCTGCGGTGGTATGCTCGCTGCTTTTGTATTATCCAAAAAGTCAGTTCTTTCCATGCAGCAGGCGCACTAAAAGAGGCTGTTTTACTAGCTGCTACTTCATTAATTGCTTCAGCAGTCGGCATATTGGGTAATGGAGAGGCACTGGCTTGAGGCGCTGCGGCAAATAAAGACACACTTGTAAGTAAAAAAACGAATAAAATCAGTTTAAGCATTCTAAAGTGACTCGTTCAGCAAAATACAAGCCCAGTTGTGGGTCGTCAGCCGTTTCGGTTTTGTCTAAAGATAAGGCTTTTTCAATTAAGTCAGCCGAAGGCGTAGGTGTTTTTAACTGAGCAGTACAGCCTTGAATTAAAGCCGTGCTATTTAAGCCTGCTTCCAAAGCGTGCAGCATTTCAATGTAATAAGTAGGGTCATAAATTTGGTAGCTAAAAGGTGTAATAGCTAGCAATGGCGGTTGGTTAAGCGGTAAAAAAAACTTAATTTCAATGCGCTGCCCAATGCGTAGCAGTGTGTAATCTATTACCTTACCCCAACTGGCTTGAACAGATGAATTGGCTTGTTCTTGGCTAAAAAATCCTTGAGTAAAAAAATGTACGTTATTTAAGTTATTTACAATTTCTACTGCGAGTTGGTCATAACGCGTTTCAAGTTCATTTTTTGGACCGCCACGCTCTAGTTCTTCAATTAACACAAGGCTATAAAAAGGGTCAAATCGCCAAGCTTGTTGCAAGCCTAACAATTGACCCTGTTCATTCATTATGGGCTTTACACGCAAGTCGACCCAAACGTGTGGATGAGCAATAGCGCTGCTAGCCATAACTAGCAGCGCTAAGGTAATCAATAAAAGTGGCTCAAGACGATTCAAGCGCTGCATGGATTAACTTTAAACACCTTGTTGGTGGTTGCTAGCTACTTTAATGCGTTACTTTGGCTCTAACGCCGTTAATAGTGTTTCTAAATTGTGTTGCATCATTTGATAATAGCTACTGGCCGAATCTGAGGTTTTGGATAAGGCATCAGAATAGAGCGTACCACCCAATTTTGTCGAAGTTTCGCGTTGTAGCTGTGCCACTAAGCGCCGATCGCCTATATTTTCTATAAAAATAGCAGCAACCTGTTGCTTACGAATTTGCTTAACCAGGTGTGCCATTTCAGACGCTGAAGGTTCTGATGTTGTGCTTATACCTTGAGGTGACACAAAAGTAATGCCGTAAGTCGAGGCTAAATAACCAAAAGCGGCATGAGAAGTCATTACGGTACGCTGCGCTTTAGGCAAACGATCAAAACGCAACTTCATCGACTGATGCAAACCTTGTAAGCGCTTAATGTAAGCCGTTGCACGGGCTTCATAATAGGCTTTACCTTGCGGATCAACGTGAACTAAACCATCACGAATGTTACGCACATACTGCTGCGCTTCAACCAAACTTTGCCAAGCATGAGGATCGTATTTACCGTGTTGATGACTCGCGTGGCTGTCGTGGTCATCGTGGTCATGCTTATCATGGCTGTCGTGGTCGTGGTCATTGTGGCTGTCGTGGTCATGTTTATCATGGTCATCATGTTTTTTTGCCATATCATTAATCGCAATGCCTGTACTGGCTGTTACTCTAAGGCCTTTATATTCGCTAGCAGCAACCAAACGGTTCATCCAACCTTCAAAAGTTAAGCCATTTTCAATCACTAAATCAGCTTTAGCTAGCTTACGTGAATCTGAAGGTTTTGGTTGATAAGCATGAGAATCTTCATCCATACCAACAAGGCTAATTACTTCAGCGCGTTCGCCCGCAATTTCTTGGGTCATATCTTGTAAAATACTAAAAGTGGTCACTACTAAGAGTTTGTCTTTGGCTTGCAAGCTCGCAGCACTTGCAGAAAAAGCACTAACAATCAGTGTTAACGCTAATAATAAACCGCCCAGTCTTTTTAACTTCATTTCCTACCACTCCAGATTAAGATTTAAGGTGTTTACCTGAGTGCAGCCAACGTTTAAGCAATCCATCGCGGCCTACAAATAGTGAAAAAATATGCAAACTACCCAACATTAAAATAATCGCTGGGCCGGTAGGTAAATCTAAATGCCAAGACATTAACAAACCTAGCCAGCAGCCTAAAAGCGCAATGCCCAGCGCAACTAACAGAAGTTGGTCTAATTGCCTTGCCCAAAAACGTGCTGCTGTGGCAGGTAAAATCATAATGCCCACGGCCATTAACGTACCTAATGCCTGAAAACCTGCCACCAAGTTAAGGACTACCAGCGCTAAAAATACTAGGTGCGTTGTTGTACCAATGTTGCTGTGGCGGCGTAAAAAATCAGGGTCTAGGCATTCCAAAACTAAAGGGCGTAAAAAAACGGCCAACAGCAATAAAGTAACCGTTGTAATGCCTGCCAATAGCACCAGCGCTTCATTATCAAGTGCTAATACGCTACCAAACAATAGGTGCAGCAGATCAATGTTGCGGCTTTGTGTTGATACCAACAGCACCCCCAAAGCTAACGACAGCAGGTAAAAAACGGCTAGATTAGCGTCTTCTTTAAGTACCGTAATTCGCGCTAACCCCCCCGATAATAAAGCCACCACCCAACCAGCAATTAAGCCGCCCAGCGTCATAGCACCCAACGACAAACCGGCTACCATATAGCCCAAGGCTGCACCAGGTAAAATGGCGTGAGCAATGGCATCGCCGGTTAAACTCATACGCCGCAGCATTAAAAACACGCCCACGGGTGTGGCGCTAAGGCTTAATGCGATGCAGCCAACAAGGGCGCGGCGCATAAAACCAAAATCCATAAAAGGTGCGAATAATGCCTGATAAATCATCTCTAACATCAGGATTCACTAGCCTCATCAAAATCACAAATGGGTGCTAGTGGATCAGCTAATACTTGCATTTTGCGTGCCTTAGCTAAATTTTCAGCAGTGAGTACTTGTTCGGTTGCACCCATGCCTAAAACGTCCCTTGCCAACAATAAGCACTTAGGAAAATGGCTGCGTACTTGGTGCAAATCGTGCAACACCGCAATAATGGTGCGCCCTTGCTGGTGCCATTGTTGAATTAATATCAGCAAATCTGCCGTGGTAGCTTCATCAACCGCTGCAAAGGGTTCGTCTAATAAAATAAGTGGCGCATCTTCTAATAACAAACGCGCAAACAATACCCGCTGCAGTTGCCCACCGGACAAAGAATCTAACGAGCGCTGATCGAAACCTGCCATGCCCACTTGCTGTAACGCAACCTGCACGGCTTTTCGATCTGCTTTTTTAATCGCAGAAAATGCACCGCACCTAGGCCAATGCCCAAGGCTTACAAAATCGACAACGCGTAGCGGAAAATCTAAATCCAAACGCGCCCGTTGCGGCAAATAAGCCAATTGAGGCTGTCCTTGCGGCCAATGAATATCACCCCCTAAAGGGCGTATTTCTTGCATTAAGCCTTTTAACAGGGTTGATTTACCACCACCGTTTGGACCAACGATGGCTAATAAATCGCCCGTCAAAATGTCACCTTGTAGATGGTGAACAGCAGGGTGGCGCTCATAACCTAAGGTTAGGTTATGAAAAGTGGCTAAAGGGGTTATAGGTGGTTTATTCATCACAAAATCAACTCATTGCCCAGTAGGTAAGCAGCCATAAAATGGCTAATAAAGGCATAATTATTAGCAAGCGAGTGATGACACCTAGCTGTAAAAGGGAGAAGCTCCAGAATTTCATCTTGATCGCCAAATGTTATAACATAACAAATAATAGTGTAAAGATAGCAGAAGTTGGTTTCTACGACTAGCGCTAATTTTAGCTTAAAGGCATTTTCTCTGACTCAATTACACCATTACCCAACATAACGGCTACCCACTGAGTAGACTGTGATTGCTCTAAGGCGATTTTAGCAATCATGGTTAATGGAATAGACAAAAACATCCCTGCTGCACCAAATAACCAGCCCCATAAAATTAATGATAAAAAAACAACCAAAGGTGACAGACCTAAACCCTTACCCATAAAGCGTGGTTCGATTAAATTACCCATCACTAGATTAACCACTAAATAGCCACCTGCAACTAAGCCTGCTTGCGGAAAACCTAGTTGTACAACGGCTAATAAAACCGCAGGAATGGCGGCTAAAATAGAACCAACATTGGGAATAAAGTTCATTAACATAGCGATTAAACCCCACAAAAGTGGAAAGTCTAAACCTAAAAACCAAACCCACAATGCAATTAAGCAACCGGTTAATAGGCTGATGGTTGATTTAATAACCAAGTATTTATTGACTTGACCTACAAATTGATTGGCGTTGCGTAACGATTTTTCTGCATTCGGTAAGGCTTGACGCAGCTTTAAAGAAAAAGAGGCTTCTTCTAATAATAAAAAAATCACAATAAAAATAATTAAGAATAGATTCGTTAATAAAGAACCCAAATTGGTGAGTGCTTTGGCTACCCAATCCATTATTTGTGATGGGTTGAAATGCATTAGCAGTTGTTTACTTGACACAGGCACACCAAACTTTTCTAACGAAGGCAGTAAACCAATCATTTCTGCTTCTAAACGCTGCTGGTAATCGGGTAAACGATTAATAAAGTTGTCGATTGCTGTAGTAACGACCATACCCAGTAAGCCACCAAATACGACTAAAAGTGTGACAATAATTAAAATAGCCATAATTGGAGGTACTTTATGACGGGTTAGAAAATGCAACGGTGGCGTACAAATAATGCCAATAAACAATGCCAGCATAATGGGAATAACAATGGCTTCAGCCGACTTCAGTCCTGCCAAAATAATGATAATGGCAGCTAAACCCAATAACCAAATCAGCCCAGGGGTTTTAATATTAAATAAATGAGGCATTGTAACTAACTAATCCTATGATTTTTTTGACAAGTTTACATTAGGCAAGCTTTAAGACGTGTTTTTCTTTAAAGCCTGTACACGCTCGATACCTTTACGCCGCTGGGCATAAATGACATCCAGTTTAAGTTGTAACGCTTCAATTTCATCAGCCTCATAAGCTTGTCTATTCGCTAATTTAGCTTGCAGCTTGTGCTCTTTTTCTTTTAGCACTTTTAAAACTTTACGAATTGATTTGATTTCTTGTTGCTGCGTTTTATTGTTAGAGTCTAAAAACTGACTGAGTTTTCCTAACAGCCTTTTTAGTTTCATGCGCTTTACTCCAAAATAAATACTTCCTTTTAATGGCTTGTATTGCCACTACTTAGCTACATTTGACTCTTTATCGACTAGTCGCTGAATTTCAATTTCATCCAAATTAAACTGATCGGTTGTTGCCGCTTCTTCCTTGCTTAGCAAGGCATGAACCGCAGCAATCAAGTTATTGGCTATGTCTGCTACATAGTTTTCATCATTCATGATTGAAGTAGCAATGTTAGCATTCAAGCGGCGATAACGAATCATTTCATCCAAATCATCAGTCATGGCACGACTGGCTTTTTGTATCGAAAGTTTAAGTGAATCTAATGACAAAGCTGTGGCACTGGAAGGCTCTTCTTTTAATAACAGCCGTAATTCACGCAGCAGCCTAGCCAGTTGTAAACGTATTTGATCATAACGCTCACGCACCGCAGGGTTAGACGATAAGCCATAGCGCGACAAGTTATTATGCAAATGTTTCATGCCTTTAACCGCCCCTACAATATTACGGCTGGCTTGGCGCAACACATACAATTCTTCAGTGGCAACGTGGGTCGACTCACGCATTTGTGCTTCGCTAATAAACGCCACAATCTCGCTGTGCAGGCTTTTGATTTTTTCTTCGTAAGCATTTTCTACATCAATCGGAAAAATACGCCGCGTGTTTTTAACTTCGGTAGATAATGATTCTTCTGATTCAATGACGCTGCGCTTTAAACTTAAACCGTGGGCCAGTAAGCCAAAGGCATTGTCGAATAAATGCTCAACCTCTTTACGCACTGCTGCCACCACACTAGAAGGCGTTTCTAACACTTCAGGGTAAAGGTAAAGCGGTTGCTCAGTGCTTTTTGGTACAAATTGAATGTATTTAATCAACAACACTTCTATTTTGTTAATAAAAGGCATAAATATGACCGCACCTAATACTCTAAACAAGGTTTGAAATAGGGCTAATTTCAATAAATAATCCGCTGCTGCTATGCCTAAATACACTGCCATCCAATCCACAGCTATTATTAACGGATTAATTAACACCATCGCTAATAAAGTGGTGACAAGACTAAAGACCACTTGTGCAGCAGCGACCCGTTTACCGCCCAAATTGGCCGCCAGCCCGCCCAAAGCTGTAGTGACTGCGCTGCCTAAACCCGCACCAATCGACAAAGCCAAAGCATTTTCATAGCTAACCTGCCCCGTTGCTAAAGCCGCAATCACAATCATTAAAGTGGCGTGGCTAGATTGCATAAGAAACGTAATTAACGTGCCAATTAGGGTGAACAGCAGCACGCCATACACGCCGCTAACACTGTAAGCCGATAAATCAAAACTGCCTTGTAGCTGGGTGAAACCTTCTTTCATAAAGTGAATGCCAAAAAACAAAAAGCCGATGCCTAACACTAAATTCCCTGCACCTTTAATGGTTTTGCTTTTTTGCATCAACAAGAGCACACCAAACACCAGCATTGGCATGGCATAACTGCCAATATCCACTTTCAAACCCAAACCTGCAATTAACCAAGCGCCGGTGCTAGTACCGATATTGGCACCTAAAATAATGCCAATACCACCGGCTAGCGCAATCATTTCTGAACTAACAAACGAGATAGTAATTAAAGATACCAGCGTGCTGGACTGCATAATGGTTGTGCTGGTAAAACCTAATAACAGACTTTTCCATAAGCGGTTGGTAGAACGCTGCAAAATGGTTTCTAACGCCCCACCAGCAAAGGCTTTAAAACCGTCTTCTAAGCAAATCATGCCAAAAATAAAAAACGCCACACCTAGGGCAAGATCCATAAACTCAGCGCCAACCCACAAGACATAGGCAAGCAACAGCAACACGAAAGGCAAGGTAAACTTTCTTAGCATACAACCCACCCATTTAGTTGAACGTTATTTTTTTTATAAAGCTGTTTTTTTTTAAGTTCTAGTTTTTTAAGTTCTAGTTTTTTATTTTGTTGCAGGTAAAAACAATTCAGGATCAACCCGCGCAGCGTTTAAGCTAATCGTCCAATGCAGATGCGGCCCAGTCGAGCGCCCTGTTGTGCCCACTTCACCAATAAATTGCCCCGCTTCTACTTCATCACCGACTTTTAAATCAGCAAACTTACTTAGGTGACAATACAAGCTGGTTAAACCTTGCCCATGATCTATCACCACCGTTTTACCGTTAAAAAAGTAATGGTTTTGGGCTGTAATACGACCGGGTAGCGCTGCTTTAATCGGGCTGCCTTGCGGGGCGGCTATGTCTAATCCGCTGTGTGGGTTGCGCGATTCACCATTAAACACACGACGAAAACCAAACGGGCTGGAATGACGGCCTTCTAAAGGTTTAATCAGTGCTGGCAGTGGTAAAATCATGGGGCGAAAGTGATTCATCGCACCCCTTAATTCAGGTGTTTCGCGTTGTACTCTGGCAAGGTCTTCGGGTGAAAGGTTAACGTGCTTAGGCGCAACGGTAAGGCTTTGCTGCGCGTAAGCTTTATCCAACACATTAAACGTTAAGGGTAAATCACCGTCACGGGTGCGCCAAAATGCTTGGGTTTGCCCTGTTTTTTGACTTAACGGAATACCTACCCAAGCGAACCAGCGGTTCTCTTTTTTTACGGTATAAACGCGCTGATTGTTAAAAAATACGTGTGGCGGTGCATCACCCCGTTGCGGAACTTCTAATATAGCGACACCACCGGCAACGCGAGATTCACGCGGCCAAGTGTCAGCCTGTGCTTGCAAACTAAACGCTTGTAAGCTAAGAAAAACCAAACCCAAAATAACGCTTAATGGATACCGATGAAAATGCATACTCACTCCTTAAATGTTTTCTGTTGCACTTCTTATGGCTGCAACAGCAACCGTGTCTACGGTGCAATCTAATGCGCCTTGTGCCAACCAAATTCTGATTGAATCGCCTTTTTGTACTTGCTGAGCCGAGTGTAGCAATTGTTGGTCTTGGGTTTCTGCCAAAGCATAACCACGGTTTAATGTATTCAACGGGCTTAGCGTGTGCAAACGTGTGGCTTGTTGTTGCAATTTTAAATGCCTAATCTGCTGCTGATTGGTCATGGATTGCTGCAATTTTTTTACTAATATCTGTAACTTTTGTTGTGTCTGCTGCAAGCGCTGTTGTGGGTGTTGTGTGTTTAAACGCTGGGTCAAATAATCTAAACGCTGTTGTTCACTACGCCAACGCTGCATCATGGCTAGCTGTAAGCTTTGTGCTGATTTAGCTAGTTGCTGTCTCAAATTTACGGCATCGGGGCTAGCCGTTTCTGCTGCAACCGACGGTGTGGATGCACGTTGATCGGCAACAAAATCCACCAAAGTAAAGTCAGTTTCATGGCCAATACCGGTAATCACTGGTATGGCTGAGGCTGCCACCATTCGCGCTAAAGTTTCGTCATTAAAGGCTTGTAAGTCTTCTAAATTACCGCCGCCACGCACCAACAGCAATACGTCTGGATTACCGTGGTATTGCGCCAAAGCAAATGCCCGTCGCAAACTGGCTGGGGCATCCGCACCTTGCACTAACGCAGGGTAAATAAATACTTGCGCCAAAGGCCAACGCCGCTGCAACACTTGTAAAACATCTTGCAACGCTGCGCCTTGTAACGAAGAAACCACGCCTAAGGTTAACGGCATTTTAGGCAAAGTACGCTTGCGTTCTATTGCAAACAAACCTTCTGCTGCTAGTTTCTTTTTAAGGGCTTCTAACCGCGCCAGCCAGTCACCTTCACCGCTAAAACGCATGGCTTCAGCCAGCAACTGAAACTGTCCACGGTCTTCGTAAAGGCTAACACTGCCCTTTAATTGCACCTGATCGCCATTAATCGGCTGACGAACCACCAAGCCATTACGCCCAGTAAACATTACACAAGGCAATTGGGCTTGCGCGTCTTTTAGAGTGAAATACCAATGCCCAGCACTGGACGCGGTGAAGTTAGACACCTCACCTTCAACCCAAAGTTGCGACAAACCTTGCTCTAATAATTGCCGCGCTTGTGCATTTAATTGGCTGACCGTTAGGCTGTTGTTCAAAAGGGTTTAATTTTTAACATGATTATTAAAGCCTGATAGCATGATTAAAGCCCAATAAATTGCGCTACTGGCTGTCCAGCAAGCTGCGCTAATATACCAACCAACAGACTTGAAGCTAGATTAATGCCTAAAAACACAAAAATAGGCGATAAATCTAAACCACCTAGGTTAGGAATGATTTTTCTAACCGGTGCCATTAAAGGTTCAGTTAATTGATAAACTAAAACTGCGCCAGGGTGATTGGCTTGTGGCGCAACCCAGCTGAGTACAATGGAAATAACCAATACAAAAAAGTACAAGTCTAATACCGTTTTTAGTACGCCGGTTACACCGCCAATAAGAATGCTAACTAGGTTTGCTGCACCCAAAAAATTAGTTAGGTATAAAGCAACGGTTATGCCGATGGATTTAACCACTATGGCTATTAATAAACTGGCTAAATCAAGTCGCCCCATAGGTTTTAACAACCCTTGTAACGGCAAGATGATGGGGTTAGTGGCTTTAACCACACCCTGCGTAATTGGGTTAAAATAATCGGCCTTGCTAAGGTGTAATAAAAACCTTAAAACAATCACAAAAGTAGCCAAGCTGAATAACAGCTGCACAAAAGAAGCCAAACCTGCGCCCATTCCCATATTGATACTCCGCCGCTTAATTCAGTGAATATTGATTTTCGCTATTCTACGTTAGCGCTGCTGATCTTACTGTTTTTTAATGCAGTTGCTAGTTCAACGGCACGCTTTGCTGCCGCCTGTGTTGCTGCTTCCACCAGTTCAGGTAAACCTTTATTTGCAAAAGTTTGAATGGCCTGTTCAGTGGTGCCGCCGGGTGAAGTGACTTTGCGCCTTAGTTCAGCGGGTGAATCGGTGGATTCTGCTAGCATTTTACCGGCGCCTGCTGCAGTACTTTTTGCAAGCTGTAACGCTAACTCAGGGGTTAAGCCTAGCTTCTCACCCGCTGCTGCCAGCGCTTCAGTAAATAAGAAATAATAAGCTGGCCCAGAACCTGAAATGGCTGTTACTGCATTAAGCTGCGCTTCTTCTGTCACCCAGTGCGCTGTGCCGACCGCTGTTGATATTGCTTCTACCCAAGCGCGTTGCTGGGTGCTAACACTGGCCGTAGCGTATAAACCGGCGACACCTGCACCTAATAATGAAGGCGTATTAGGCATGGAACGTACTAAAGGTAAATCACCGCCTAGCCAATCCAAAAGCGTTGCTGTGGTTAAGCCAGCCGCTATGCTGAGTAATAATGGCTTTTTTTGCTGTACGCTAGCCGCTAAAGAGGCGCATACCGCTTGCATCATTTGTGGTTTTACGCCTAAAACAACAAGGTCTGCCCAAGCAACGGCTTGTAAGTTATCGGTGGTAACACTAATCCCCGTTTCTTTAGCAAGCTGCTGTAACTTAATCTCATCCCGCCCCGTTGCCATTAATGAAGGCAGCGGATAACCCTGC
This sequence comes from Marinospirillum sp., assembly GCF_035271045.1. Lineage (GTDB taxonomy): Bacteria > Pseudomonadota > Gammaproteobacteria > Pseudomonadales > Halomonadaceae > Marinospirillum. The sequence goes on from NZ_DATESC010000002.1 coordinate 122,374, forward strand.
TTAACAAGGCCACGTAAAATCGCACCGCCCATATTGCCTGCGCCAATAAAAGCTACTTTGGGCTGGGTATTACTTAATAAGTTAATCATGTGAATCCTTCTTTTCACGCGTACCAAAAATGGCTGTGCCTATGCGTACCAGCGTGCTGCCTTCAGCGATAGCCGCTTCTAAGTCGCCACTCATGCCCATCGACAAGGTATTTAAAGCCAAGTCAGGCAAGGTGCCTTGTAATGCTTTTTGTACATCTTTTTGTAAATCTTCTTGTAGCTGTTTTTGTAAAGCTGCTAGCTGGGCAAAGGCTTGGCGTTGCTCTGCAACCTTGTCGCTTGCTTTAGGAATACACATTAAGCCGCGCAATGTTAAGTGTGGCAGTTTAACAACCTGCTGCGCTAAAGCTAACAGCGCTGTTGGTGCGATGCCTGCTTTGCTGGCTTCATTGCTTATATTGACTTGAATCAGCACATTTAATTTAGGTAAATGCGCTGGTCGCTGGTCGTTTAAGCGCTGAGCAATTTTTTGTCTATCTAAAGTGTGCAACCAAGCAAAGTTTTCAGCAATTTCACGGGTTTTGTTGGACTGAACAGCGCCAATAAAGTGCCATTCTAATTCGGGTAAATCGGTTAGCTGCTGCTGTTTTTGTAATGCTTCTTGCAAATAGTTTTCACCAAATGCTCGTTGTCCGGTTGTGGCTGCTGCTCGAATGGCTTCAGCCGGTTGGGTTTTGCTCACCGCTAAAATTTTGACTTGAGCAGGGTCGCGCCTAGACTTATGACAAGCTTGAGTTACTTGCTGATACACCTTAGCAATGTGCTCGGGAATGACAGAATGCAACATTAGATAATCCTTCGCTTAATTAAGAGGTAAATAATGGATATTACCGAATTATTAGTCTTTTGCACAAAACAGAAAGCTTCAGACTTACACCTTTCTGCCAATTTACCGCCCATGATGCGTGTTGATGGCGATATGCGGCGTATCAATATTCCTGCGCTCAATCATCAAACTATTCATGCACTTATTTGCAGCATTATGAATGATAAACAGCGGCAAGATTATGCAACGCTTTTAGAGGTTGATTTTTCTTTTGAGGTGCGTGGTTTAGCGCGTTTTAGAGTGAATGCTTTTAACCATAATCGTGGTGCTGGTGCGGTATTCCGGTTAATTCCATCGCTGCTACTAAGCCTTGAGGAATTAGGCATGGGTGAGGTATTTCGTACTCTTGCTATGACGCAACGGGGTTTAGTCCTCGTCACTGGTTCAACTGGCTCTGGCAAATCAACGACGCTGGCAGCAATGCTAGATTACGTTAACGCGCGTAAAAATGCCCACCTACTAACCATTGAAGACCCGATTGAATTTGTGCATGAATCTAAAAAGTGCCTAGTAAATCAGCGAGAAGTTCACCGTGACACCTTGGGTTTTTCTGAAGCGTTGCGTTCTGCTTTGCGTGAAGACCCCGACATTATTTTAGTCGGTGAGTTGCGCGATTTAGAAACCATTCGCCTTGCACTGACGGCGGCTGAAACAGGTCATGCGGTGTTTGCAACGCTGCACACCAGCGGCGCGACTAAAACGATTAATCGCATTGTTGATGTTTTTCCAGCACAAGAAAAGTCGATGGTACGCTCGATGCTATCCGAGTCTTTACAGGGTGTTATTTCACAGGCGCTGTTAAAAAAACAAGGCGGTGGACGCGTTGCTGCTCATGAAATCATGATTGCTACACCTGCGATTCGTAACTTAATTCGAGACGATAAAATTGCCCAAATGTATTCCGCTATACAAACCGGCGCAACTTACGGTATGCAAACATTGGATCAAGCGCTAAAGCAATTGCTTAATCAAGGTTTAATCAGCCCTGAAGTGGCGCGTGAACAAGCCAAACAGCCAGAAAACTTTTAGTAACACTGGGTGAAAAAAAACCGCCCCGGGGGAGGGGCGGTAAAAGACTCGCTTGATGATGAGGAGAACCTGAAAAAATTAGCGGGAACCTACCGCCTAGCCAAAGCTTGTATTCTGATCAGGTAAAGGGTTCTCTCGAACCGTTAAACAATGATAATCAATCTCATTTGATTTTGCAAGCCTTATTTAAGAATGATTCTTATTTATTTCTATCGGGTTTTTCAAGGGTAAAGGTAATGCTGGTAATTGGCGCTGTAAGCCTTGTAAAGCAATTTTTTGGAATAGCTGACTTTGGCGCTCATCACCTAAAGCACTGTACAAACTTGCCATTTCTACACAAAGCTGGTCTTTTGCCTGTAGCTGATAGCTGGCTTGATAATATTCTAACGCTTTGCGCCACAAACTTTGTTGCTGACAAATTCGTGCTAAAGCGTGTAACAAAGCAGGGTCGTTGGGGCGTTCTTTTAGCCATTGTTCAGCTTCTAACAAACGGCGCTTGGGTTCAGCTTCAACAGGTAATAAACCATACGCTTCAATTAACTTTTCTGACCAAGTGTTTTTTAAGCTGCGTTTTAATAGTTGTTCTGCTAAAACTAACTCACCACGTTTAACCAAAACTTGTAGCCAAGCTAAAATTAACGGGTCTTCTAGCTTCATGTGGGGCGGTAAATTATCCCACAAGTCTTTGACTGCCGCTAAATGGTTTGATTGATGTAGATCGCGTAATAACGCATCAAAACGGTGCAAATAAACCTGCCTTTCTAGCTGGTTTAGCGTTTCTGGTGAGCTAATCTGATAGCGCCTAAAAAGGGGGATTAGCTGAATGAGCGGCTTCCAATCTGACAAGGCTAAATAAACGTCCCTTAACTGACGCAGCACCACTGGGTGGCTGGGCGCTTTTTGGTGTAAGCGCAGCAAGGTTGCAAGCGCTTGTTCATAATGACCTTTATCTAATTGAATGCGAGCTTGTAAAAAGTCAACTGCGACGCTGGCATCGGGTGTGTTTTTTTCTGCCGCTTGTAAAAATAGCTCAACGTCTTCGTCGCGGCCTTCGTAATGTGCCGCTTGTGCCGCAGCAAGGTAATTAATCAGTGGCATACTGCTATTTTTAGCGGCACGCGCTAATAATTTACGGGCTTTAGACCAGCGCCCTTGCGATAACTCAATCAAGCCTTTTGCTGTCAATTTAATTGCGCGTTGGTTTTTAAAGCGCTGTTGTTTAGCTTTTAAACTGCGTAAAGGATTGGCTAGCCAACCAATAAGGTTTAATACCCAAGCGGCAATTAACCAACTAGCGATAAGCAGCACTAGTCCTGTCCAAAACGACATTTCAATACTGGTTTGCCCATTGGGTAAAACCAATAGTAAATAACCAGTACCTTTTAAAAGTTGTTGCCCGATTAGCACCGCAATCGCTAAAAATATGAGCCATAAAAATACACGCTTAATCATGGCTGCTCCGTTGACTGTATCGCTTCAGAAGTAAGCGGAAGCTGTAGGCGGTAACGCTGAGCAATAAACGCTTGTAAGCTATCAAGGCTGGTTTCTGTTGTGGGTAATTTTTGTTGCACGGGTTGTTTGGCAAGCTTGCTGAGCTGTTGAATAAAGTCAGCAACGGCAGGTTGATTTGCATCAAAGCCTGATAAACGCTTAGCCGCCGCCGTCAGACTGGCATCATAAAGCGGCTGTTCGCTGGACAAGGCTGCCCAAGAGGCTTGTAATAACAAGGCACTTAATTGATGACGTAAAGCCAGTTCATCGTCTGTAAATGGCAAGGCTTCAATGGGTAATTCACGTTGACGCACAACCACTAGGCTGCGTATTTCTTGCCACAAATGCTGATACCAATTCACTTCATTACTTAATTGGCTAACGGTTTCTAGGTTTAAAGATGGTGCATCGGTAAATCTTTTTACTTGTAAAGTTAACGCCTTGTCGGCTAGTTCTTGTAGGCTTAGCGCCATAGAAACCTTGTCTAATTTGGGTAAAGCTTTAAGTTCTTCAATGTCTTCTAATAAATAACCACGCACACCTAAAGTACCGGGTACATTCGCTTGTTTTAAGCGCTGTTCAGCAGTTTTAAACAGGGTTAATGCGCCATTCACATCACCTTCAAGCTGCAGGCGTTGGTTGGCAAGGCGTAATAAATATTCAACTTCAGCTAATTGCCAATCACGGGGCTTAGGGTCTTTTGATTTTAGCAAAGCTTGTTGTAGATCGGTTAGGTTAAGTTCTTGATTGCTTAGTTTAAGTTGCTGCTGATTTAGCGCTTCTTGTAATGATTGCTGTTGTTCTTTTAAGCCACTAATCGCGGTTAAGTGATTAAGCGGTGCTTTTAATTGTTGATGCGTGGGACGTTCGGCAAGCTGCTTTTGTAAACTAATAACCTGCTGATAACCCAGCCAACCTAACGTAGCCGTACCCAAAAATGCCACTAAAATCAACAAAAATAGCAGCAATAATAACCTGCTACTTTTGTTGTTATTATTAGATTTAGGTGTTGAAACCGTAGTATTGGTCGTTTTTTTATCTAAGCTTAACGAAGACTTTTTAGGTGGCGCAGATTGCTTTGCAGACATAGCTCTTCCTCTTTATTGCAGCGCTTTTATTGCAACCAAGATAGCATCAGCGCCTGCACCCTTAGTGTTAACAATGGTATTAAAACCCATTTGCCGTGCTTGTTTTTCTATTCGGTAACTAGGCACTAATAGCCAGCAGCGGTTAAGTTGCTCTTCTAAAGTTTGCCGATTTTTAAATTTCATTTGCATAAATGCTAGGTATTGCAATAGTGATTCACCGCTGGTTACGACTAAAACTTGGTGGCTTCCGGCTAATAGCTGTTCAACCTGTTGCGGGTTTAACTTAGGTTTTACTCGCTCATAAAGCGGCAACACACTGACTTTAGCACCACGGGCGGTTAGGCTGTCATACAATAAGTCTCGGCCACCTAGCCCTTTAGCTAACAAAACTTTTTCACCGGCTAGCTGTTGTAATTCTGGGTGCAATAATAGGTCTTCGCTCTTATCACCTTGTTCAGGACAAACGGCTTCAATGCCTGCTTGCGCTAACCTGAGTTTAGTCCCTTGACCCACGGTATACCAGTTCACACCTACCGGCCATTGAGGCCAAAAGTCTTCTAGTGTTTCTAACAAAACATCGGCAGCACTAGGGCTAATAACCACCACACGCTGAAACAGGTCTAAATCCATTAACCACTGTTTTTGTTGGGCTTGCAAAGTCAGCGGTTCAATCGCCAATAAAGGCACATTGTTCACTTGGTAACCTGCCGCTTGCAGGGGCAAAACCAACCGCTCTGCCATAGCTTCAGGGCGGGTGGTTAATATTTTAATGGGCAAAGTTTAATCTACCTTAAAACCATAAACTTTAGACAAAATATCACCTGCACCCTGCGATAAAAGGTCTTCGGCTACTTTAATGCCTAAAGCAACAGGGTCGCTGGCTGGGCCTTTTGCTTCAGCACGTAAAATAAGCGTGCCTTCCGGTTCGCCCACTAGCGCTCGTAACCAAAGCTGATCGCCTTCTAAAATAGCATAGCCACCAATCGGCACCTGACAACCGCCTTGCAAACGTGTGTTCATGGCTCTTTCTGCCAACACACAAGTAGCAGAAGGTGCATCGTTTAAAGGCGCAACCAAAGCAGCGCAGCGTTCATCGCCTTCGCGCAGTTCTATGCCTAAAGCACCCTGACCACAAGCCGGTAAAGAAATTTCAGCAGGAATATCTAAGCGCACTCGCTCGCCCAAGCCCATACGTTGTAGGCCAGAAGTGGCTAATAAAATCGCATCGTAATCACCGGCATCTAGCTTGCCCATACGGGTTTGAATATTGCCGCGCAGCCAGTCCACTTTTAAATCGGGGCGGTTAGCTAATATCTGGCAACTACGGCGCAGGCTAGAAGTACCGACAATGCTACCGGCTGGCATAGCATCAAACGAGTCATACTTATTCGACACAAAAGCATCGGTAGGCGCATGGCGTTCAAGAATGGGCCCTAGCATTAAGCCTTCTGGGAATTCCATAGGTACATCTTTCATGGAATGCACGGCTATATCGGCTTCACCATTTAACATGCAGGCTTCTAGCTCTTTAACAAACAAACCTTTGCCACCAATTTTCGACAAGGGCGTGTTTAAAATAATATCGCCCTGCGTTTTAATGGGAACCAAAACCACTTCTAAATTAGGGTGCAAAGCTTCTAAACGGGCTTTAACGTGTTCGGCCTGCCACAAGGCTAAAGGGCTACGACGCGTGGCAATTTTTAACTGAGACACAAGAACTCCAAAATTTTAAACGGTTTATCTAATCTACAAACTATTCAACAGTAACCGACTTAGCCAAGTTACGTGGCTGGTCTACGTCGGTGCCTTTAAGCACAGCAACATGGTAGGCCAACAACTGCAAAGGCAGAGTGTAAATAATGGGCGCTAGCACATCGTGTACTTCAGGCAAGTGTAATACTTTCATGCCTTCTTCTGGTTCTAAAAAGCTTTCTGGGTCGGCAAACACAAACAGTTCGCCACCCCGCGCCCGCACTTCTTGCAGGTTAGACTTTAACTTTTCAATTAAATCGTCTTTAGGTGCAACCGCAATCACCGGCATATCGCTGTCTACCAAAGCCAAAGGCCCATGCTTTAACTCACCGGCTGGGTAGGCTTCGGCATGAATGTAAGAAATCTCTTTCAGCTTTAACGCGCCTTCAAGCGCAATGGGGTAATGGCTACCACGACCTAGAAACAAGGCATGGTTTTTCTCGGCAAAGTCTTGCGCCATGACTTCTATTTGTGTGTCTAGTTGCAAGGTGGTTTCGGCAATACGTGGCAAAGAACGCAAGGCTTGAACCAACTCAGCTTCCACAGCATCTTTTGCTTGTGGATCGGGCGAATGAGCACGGCGCAACGATAAGGTTAATAGCAGCAAGGCAGTTAACTGGGTGGTGAAAGCTTTGGTTGAAGCCACGCCGATTTCTGGGCCAGCTTGCGTCATAAGGCTTAAATCGGACTCGCGCACCAACGAAGAACCTGGCGCATTACAAATGGCTAACGAGCCTAAATAGCCAGCATTTTTAGCAAAGCGTAACGCAGCAAGGGTATCGGCGGTTTCACCCGATTGAGAAATGGTTACAAACAAGCAGTTTTCGGCAACCACCACATCACGGTAACGGTATTCGCTAGCCACTTCTACTTGGCAGGGCAAACCAGCTAAGCGTTCTATCCAATAACGCGCCACCATGCCAGCATGGTAACTCGTACCGCAAGCAATGATTTGCACCTGTTTAACCTTGGGCAATAATTCCATCGCCACAGCACCCAAGGCTTGTGGTAATACACGACTTTCTGATAATCGGCCTTCTAGCGTGGCAGCAATAACGGCGGGTTGTTCATAAATTTCTTTCAGCATAAAGTGGCGGTATTTGCCTTTTTCTGCTGCTTGGTTGCCATGTTCCCATTGCAGGGTTGGGCGTTCAATTTTTTCGCCCTGCTGATTGATAATGCGCTGTTCGGTTAAAGTCAGTGTGGCAAGGTCGCCTTCTTCTAGGTAAATAAAGCGGTCGGTTACTTGCAACAAGGCTAGAGGATCTGAAGCGCAGAAGGTTTCACCTATGCCCACACCAATAACCAGTGGACTGCCTTTACGAGCGCAAACCAGTTCATTCGGCTGTTGTTGGTGAATAACCGCCAGTGCATAAGCGCCTTCTAGCTGTAAAATAGTTTGCTTAACCGCTTCGGTCAGGTCTTGGGTTTGTTGATAAATTTGGTGGACTAAATGCGCCACCACTTCAGTATCGGTTTCTGAAGTAAACACATAACCAGCGGCTTGTAACTGCTTTCTTAAAGGCTCGTGGTTTTCAATAATGCCATTGTGAACCAAAGCAATTTCATCGCTTGAAAGGTGCGGATGGGCGTTGTTTTCGCTGGGTTTACCATGCGTTGCCCAGCGAGTGTGTGCCACACCTAAGTGACCTAATAAGGGTGTTATTATCAGTTTTTTTTCAACTTCAGCAACTTTACCCTGTGCGCGGCAACGCTGTAATTGATTCGCCGTATTAATCACTGCTAAACCTGCTGAATCATAGCCCCGATATTCTAGGCGCTTTAAACCTTCTAATAAAATGGCGCTAACATTACGTTCTGCCACTGCACCAACAATGCCGCACATATTAATTTTCCTGTTTTTTAGACGGTTTTGGCCAGTTAGCTTTTTGTAACTGTTTAGCCCGGGTTACTGCCAGTGCATGATCGTCAACTTTGCGAGTAATGATTGAACCCGCTCCAACCGTTGCACCTGCACCTATTTCAATAGGCGCAACTAAACTACTGTTAGAGCCAATAAAAGCGCCAGCGCCTATTTTTGTAACGTGCTTATTCACGCCATCGTAATTACAGGTAATAGTACCTGCACCGATATTGGCATTAGCACCCACTTCAGCATCACCGATATAACTTAGGTGGTTAATTTTAGCACCCTGACCCACACGCACTTTTTTAGTTTCTACAAAGTTGCCAATTTTGGCATTGGTTTCTAAATGCGTTCCGGGCCTTAAACGCGCAAAAGGGCCTACGTGGTTATTACCTGCTAGCACTACGTCGTCTAAATGCGTAAAAGCAGCCAGTTTAACACCTGCGCCTAAATGGGCATTTTTTATCACGCAATACGGGCCGATTTCAACGCCGTCAGCTAGCTCTACTTGGCCTTCAAAAACGCATCCAACGTCAATAAAAACATCACGCGCAGCATTTAATTCACCACGTACATCAATGCGTGCTGGGTCGGCTAACGTTACGCCTGCGGTCATTAATGCGATGGCTTGTTCTAGTTGATACACCCTTTCAAGTTCTGCTAGCTGCAAGCGGTTATTAACGCCTTCCACTTCAGCACTAGAAGCAGGCTGCACGGTTTCTATTAGTGTGCCTTCTTGGTAAGCCATAGCAATAATGTCGGTTAAATAATATTCGCCTTGTGAATTAGCATTTGATAATTGAGGCAACCAGCGGTGCAGCTGCTGGCTAGTGACTGCCAATATGCCTGTATTAATTTCTGTTATGGCTAATTGTTCAGGATTGGCATCTTTTTGTTCAACAATTGCTGTCACTTGCTCTTGTGCATCACGAATAATGCGACCATAACCTGTTGGATTGTCTAAATTAACCGTTAATAAGCCCATGCTTGTAGCGGTGGCGTGAGTTAATAGTTTTTTTAGGGTAGCGGCTTTAATTAACGGCACATCGCCGTAAAGAATCAGCACTTGGCTGTTTTCGCTTAGCTTGGGTAAAGCTTGTGCAACAGCGTGACCTGTGCCGAGCTGTTCAAGCTGTTCTACAAAGGCAAGGTCGTCACCAGTAAGTGTGCTGCGTACTTGGTTTGCGCCATGCCCAATCACTAAATAAATGGCACTGGTATTTAAGCTACGAACCGTGTCAATAACGTGTCCAGCCATAGGCTTACCCGCAATGGGATGAAGTACTTTAGGTAAGGTGGAACGCATTCTGGTTCCCTGACCTGCAGCAAGAATAACGACTTCAAGGGACATAATCGCTCCATAAAAGTTAATAATAAGGCTTAGCTAACTTTAAAAAGTCAGTATAGCCGTAGCAATCGAAAAATAAATTAATACGCCTATAATATCAGCAATTGAAGTCACCAAGGGGCCGCTAGCTGTGGCAGGATCCCAACCTACTTTAACCAATAAAAACGGCAAAGTTAGGCCGATTAAACTACCAATAATAACGATGATAAACATACTGTAGGTAACAACTTGAGCAATTTCTATACCGCCTCGCCAAAAGCCGATACCCATAATCGCCAACGCCATGGTTAAGCCTAAACAAGAAGCGACCATTAATTCGCGGGCTAATAATTTACCCCAGTCTTTAATGTCGATATCTCCCGTGGCTAAACCACGAATCATTAAGGTTGATGCTTGTGAACCGGCATTACCACCACTGGCAACGAGCAAGGGTAGAAAGAAAACGAGTACTACATAGGTTTCAATCATTTCTTCATAAAAAGCGATACCCGCACCCGAGAGAATATTGGCAAATACTAACAACACTAACCAATTAACGCGGCGACTATACAAGTTACGGATGGTTGCTTGCCCAAAACCTTCATCAGATGGACCAATGGATGCACCCTTATGCATATCTTCGGTTGCTTCAGCTTCTGCAACATCCATCGCATCATCATAAGTGACTATGCCAATTAAGCGTCGGTTATCATCAACAACAGGCAAAGCCAATAAGTCATAACGGCTAATTAAGCGCGAGGCTTCTTCTTGGGGTTCAGCCACATTAATACTAACCAATTCAGTGGTCATGACTTGATCGACCATTGCTTCAGGTTTAGCTAAAATAAGCTGGCGTAAAGACAAGGCACCGGTCAGTTGCTGTTCGGCATTTAGAATATAAATTTGATAAATTGTTTCGGCATTGGGTGCCGTGTGGCGAACTACTTCTAACGCTTGCGCTATATTGGTTTTAGTTATTACGGTGACATAATCACTCGACATAATCGAGCCGGTCGTCCCTTCTTCATAGCTGGCTAAGCGACGGATATCTTCGCGTTCTTCTTTGGCTAATAGCCTTAGAATATTTTGGCGCTTTTCTTCTGATAATTCGTTAAATAAATCGGCACGCTCATCAGAGTTCATATAAACAAATAACTGAGATAAGCCGGTTTCGGTCATTTTTTCAGCCAACTCGCACTGAGTAACGCCTTTTAAATAACCAAAAACATCGGCGCGTTCTTCTAAAGGAAGGTAGGTTAGAAGTTTAAGGGCGGCTTTTGTTGTTTGATGGCGTACAAACTCAGCTAAATCAGCCGGCTGAATTTCAGTGACTAGGCGCTCCAAAGTCAGCGTGTCATCGTCTGCTATCGCTTTATTTAAACCAGCGAGCTGTTCGTTATTAATCATTATGTCTCCCAAACAACAAAAACTTAGACTGGCAATAAAAACTTAAAGTAAACAGGCTTAACGCAATAGTTTATTGGTTAACTCCGCACCTAATGCCTGTTGTAAAGGGGTAGATATTTGGGTTTTCCAAGCCTCACTTTCTTTACTAATAAACAGCGCTTTAATATTTTTGCGGTTAGCTAAACTTAAACTGGCTTCTGTTCCCAATACCATAAACGCCGTTGCCCAAGCGTCTGCGGTGGCATTACTGGGGTGAATGACTGTAACTGACGTTAAATTATGGTCAATAGGCCAGCCGGTTTTAGGGTTAATAGTGTGCGACATACGCTTGCCATTTAATTCATAAAAGTTACGGTAATCACCTGACGTTGCTACCGACTCATTAATGAGTGGAATAATATGGTGTGCTGCTTGTACTTGATTGTCCGGCACTTCAATGCCAATACGCCAAGGTTGTTCTTTGGCACGATACCCAGCAACAATAATTTCACCACCGACATTCACTAAAAAATTATCCACACCCTGTTGCTGCAACCACTGAGCTACTTTATCCACGGCATAACCTTTAGCTACACCCGATAAATCAACAAAACTATCCCTAAAGCGCCGTGCTGCTTGTTGTTTTGTATCTAATTCTAAGTATTGATAACCCGTTGCTGTTAAACGTGTTTCTAGTAAGCTGCTGTCTGGAATGGCTTCAGGACGTGCTTCAGGACCAAAACTCCATAAATTAACTAAGCCACCTAGCGTTATATCAAAAGCACCCTCACTACTTTTTGAAATGGTTTGGCTAAGGTTAAATACTTCAAAAAGTGGTTTGGATAATAAAACCCATTCACCTAATGGTGCAGCGTTAAAGCGGTTAAGTTCAGAGTTAGGTTTATAAGTCGACATGGCTTCATCGACTTTATTAAGCTCGCTTTCAATGCCCATTTGTAGCTGCTTAATCTGCTCTGCCGTCCAATCATCGGGCAAAGTTGCTAACCAAAAACTGCCAAAAATTTCACCTTGTAAACGTACTGGCTGTTTTTCTTGTTGCTCATTACACGCGGCTAAAGTGAATAAGGCTAGTAATAAACTAGCTTTTAACATTAGCCCCCATTTTTTATTTAACATTGTATTTACTCTTTAAAGTAGTGCTGGTTAATGCAGTCCTAGCAACCAAGTGGCTAAAGCAAAATAAGTCACTACACCACCAGCATCGGCTAAAGTAGTGACTAAAGGTGTGGACGCCGTGGCAGGATCCCAATTTAAACGGTGCAACAAAAAAGGCAGGCTCATCCCTAATAAACTACCAAATAACACAATCACAATCATACTAAAGCCAACGACTAGCGCGATATCATAGCCGCCTCGAAACATTCCTATGGGTGAAACGGCAATTGCCATCGTTAAACCCAAAGCACCAGCAACTAAAAGCTCTCGCCCTAACAAGCGTGTCCAGTCACCTAAACCGACATCACCCACCGCTAAACCACGCACCATTAAGGTTGAAGCTTGAGCACCTGCATTACCACCGCTACCAATTAATAAGGGTAAGAAAAATACTAATGCCACTTTAGCAGCAATGGTATCTTCAAAAAACGCGATGCCTACGCCAGAGATTAAATTGGCAAAAATAAGTAAAATTAACCACATGACTCGACTGCGATAAAGATTAAATAGGCTAGTGCGTAATAAACCTTCTTCTAACGGTGCAATACTGGCGCTTAAATGAATATCTTCGGTGGCTTCTTCTTCAGCAACATCCATCGCATCATCGTAAGTAATAATGCCTAATAACCGCTGATTTTCATCAACCACCGGCAGCGCTAATAAATCATAACGACTAACCAACCTAACCACTTCTTGTTGATGTTGGTCAGGTAAAATAGTCACCAACTCTTCAGTCATTAATTGGTCTAAACTGGCTTTAGGGGCGGCAAGAATTAATTTACGTAAAGAAATAACACCCACTAGCCTATGGCGTGGATCAACAATGTAAGTGTGATAAATGGTTTCAGAGCCAGCAGCGGTACGCCGTAAGATTTCTAATGCACGTTGAACGTTGATACCTGTCGGTAATAAAGAAATCTCGGAGGTCATTAATGCACCTGCTGTGCCATCAGGGTAACGGGACAGGTGCTGTAAAGTGGCACGATTACGCGCAGGTAAATCTCTAAGTAAATCGGCTTGTTGCTCAGAACTGAGTAGGTTAAAAAGATCAGCAGCACTATCAGCAGGCAACGCTTCTAATAGCTCCATCAAAGACTCAAGATTAGAAACGGCTGCAACTTCTTCTTGGACTCCTTCTGATAAATAATCAAAAATCTCGGTACGGCGGGCCAGTGGTAGTAAATCTAAGCAGGTGGCTATTTCTTCAGCCGATAGTAAAGCAGTTAGCTGATCGGCAACATCAACGGGTTGTAAGCTAGCTTGAGCATAACGCCAGCCTAGTTCACCGGGTACAGGGGCTTCTATGGCTAGATTGAGTTCTAAAGGCTTGTCTTTATGTTCAGTCATCAGCTGCCTTCTCCTGCTGTAAAAGTTAAACAGTAAAAAGCAGAAAAGGCGACCAAAGCCGCCTTTTCTGATTGTGCAGTAAACTGCACTTTTGCTAACAACAAGTAAAGGTGCTTACTTATTGCGTATACCTTTCAGTAGCTGAATCGTGCGAAGTTGAGCGGCTGCTTGCTCATAACTCAGTTCAACACTTTCATTGTCAACAGCGCGTCTAGCGGCTTCTAACGCTTCTTTAGCTGCGGCTTCGTCTAAGTTTACCGCACGCTCAGCAGAATCTGCTAAAACGGTAACTGTCGTTGACTGCACTTCTAAAAAACCACTAGAAACGTAGATAAGCTCTTGTGCGCCACCTTGTTTGGTCAGCTTAATCGTGCCTGGTTTTAGTTCAGATAGTAATGGAGCGTGACCAGGCAATACGCCTATCTCACCCATTACACCCGAAGCCACCAGAAACTCAATTCGGCCATCAAACAATTTACTTTCAGCACTGACAACATTGCAATGCATTGTCATCGCCATGGGTTATCCCCCTTGGGTTATCCTGACAGACTTACTTCATACCCTTAGCTTTTTCGACTGCTTCTTCGATAGAGCCAACCATATAAAAAGCCTGCTCGGGCAGATGATCGTAAGTACCGTCCAAAATACCCTGGAAACCACGGATAGTGTCTTTTAAGGAAACATACTTACCAGGCGAACCTGTAAATACTTCCGCTACGAAGAAAGGCTGAGACAGAAAACGCTGAATCTTACGAGCGCGTGATACTGACTGCTTATCTTCTTCAGAAAGCTCATCCATACCCAGAATGGCGATGATGTCTTTTAGTTCTTTATAACGCTGTAGAACCATTTGTACACCACGCGCAGCGGTATAGTGCTCAACACCAACAACCAATGGATCTAACTGACGTGAAGTAGAATCGAGTGGATCAACGGCTGGGTAAATACCTAGCGAGGCGATATCACGAGACAATACAACGGTCGCGTCCAAGTGAGAGAAGGTCGTTGCTGGCGATGGGTCAGTCAAGTCATCCGCAGGCACGTAAACCGCCTGAACAGATGTGATAGAACCAGTTTTTGTAGAAGTAATACGCTCCTGCAAAACACCCATTTCTTCAGCAAGTGTTGGCTGATAACCAACCGCAGAAGGCATACGACCCAAAAGTGCAGAAACTTCTGTACCTGCTAGGGTGTAACGGTAGATGTTGTCCACAAAGAACAGTACATCACGACCTTCGTCACGGAATTTTTCAGCCATGGTTAAGCCAGTTAACGCGACACGCAGACGGTTGCCTGGGGGTTCGTTCATCTGACCATAAACCAAGGATACTTTGTCGAGTACGTTGGAGTCTTTCATCTCGTGATAGAAGTCGTTACCTTCACGAGTACGCTCACCAACACCGGCAAATACAGAGAAACCTGAGTGCTCTATCGCAATGTTACGAATAAGCTCCATCATGTTGACTGTTTTACCAACACCAGCACCACCAAACAGACCTACTTTACCACCCTTAGCAAAGGGGCAAACGAGGTCAATTACTTTGATGCCCGTTTCTAGCAATTCAACAGAGCTAGATTGTTCATCATAAGAAGGTGCTTTGCGGTGAATACCCCAACGTTCTTCTTCACCAATAGGACCGGCTTCGTCGATAGGACGGCCTAGAACATCCATGATGCGTCCTAGGGTTTTAACGCCCACAGGAACTTGAATTGGTTCATTAGTGTTATTTGCCACCAGGCCACGTTTTAGACCTTCGGTGGAACCCATTGCAATGCAACGCACGATACCATCACCGAGCTGTTGCTGAACTTCGAGTATCATTTCGCTGCCGTCGACTGTCAGGGCGTCGTACACTTTGGGTACGTCTGCCCGATCAAATTCTACGTCGATAACGGCACCGATGATCTGTACGATATGTCCGCTACTCATCTTGGTTCCTCTCAAACCTGCAAATAAAATCTGCTACCCTTTTAACTTCCGTAAAATCAGTTAACGGAAGCACTTATCAGATCGCTGCAGCACCGCCAACAATTTCGGCGATTTCTTGTGTAATAGCTGCCTGACGCGCTTTGTTATAAATAAGCTGTAACTCATCAATAAAGTCACCGGCATTATCTGTTGCACTTTTCATTGCAACCATACGCGCAGATTGCTCACAGGCAATGTTTTCGACTACAGCTTGGTAAACCTGAGATTCTATGTACCTAATCAGCAATCTATCTAATAGATGCTTGGGGTCTGGTTCATAGAGGTAATCCCAACCGGCTACCTTGCTCTTGTCACTTTTCTGTGCTGCTTCAGCTTCTAGGGGTAACAGCTGCTGAACCAATGGCTTTTGTGTCATGTTGTTAACAAATTCGTTATACACCACATAAAGCCGATCAATTTTGCCTTCTTCATAGGCATCCAGCATGACCTTAACGCTACCGACTAACTCACTTGCTTTCGGTGCGTCGCCCAGCCCGCTCTTGGCAGCCACCAGACTTCCGCCATAACGACGGAAAAAACTGCTAGCCTTACTGCCGATAGCACAAATATCTACTTCTGTGCCCTTGTTTTTCCATTCCATCACTTCCTTTACAGCTGCTTTGAACAAATTAATGTTTAAGCCGCCACAAAGACCGCGATCGGAAGAAACAACAATAAACCCAACCCTTTTTACATCACGTTCTTGCATATATACATGACGGTACTCAGGGGTAGCTTCAGCAAGGTGACTAACTACGTTTCTAATCTGCGTGGCGTAAGGGTGGCTGGCTGCCATGCGATCCTGAGCTTTACGCATCTTCGACGCAGCGACCATTTGCATAGCGCTGGTGATTTTCTGCGTATTCTTAATGCTCCCTATTTGGGAGCGGATCTCTTTTCCGACTGCCATACGCTTTCGCCTTCTTAGCCAACAAGTGCCAGAATCGGTTGATTATGCATCAGCCGATTCATAGCAACTTACCAGGACTGGGTGGCCTTAAACTGCTCTAAAGCAGATTTGAGTGCCGCTTCAATATCTTTAGTGTAGTCGCCGTTTACGTTAATCTGTGCGATTAAGTCTGCGTGCTCACTCGCCATATAGGCGTGTAGGGCTTTTTCAAAAGGCAGAACTTTACTCACTACGACGTCATCTAAATAATGCTTTTCTGCTGCAAACAGAGAAACACCCATTTCAGCAATGCTCATAGGGCTGTACTGATTTTGCTTCATTAGCTCAGTAACGCGCTGACCATGCTCTAGCTGCTTACGGGTTGCTTCATCTAAGTCAGAAGCAAACTGGGAGAAAGCTTCTAGCTCACGGAACTGAGCTAGGGCTAGACGGATACCGCCACCCAATTTTTTAATGATATTAGTTTGCGCTGCACCACCAACACGCGATACTGAAACACCCGCGTTCATCGCAGGACGAATACCTGAGTTAAACAGGTTCGTTTCTACGAAAATCTGACCATCGGTGATGGAGATTACGTTGGTTGGTACGAATGCAGATACGTCACCACCTTGGGTTTCAATAATAGGTAATGCAGTTAAAGAACCTGTTTTACCTTTTACTTTACCATCAGTAAACTTCTCTACATACTCAGCACTAACGCGTGAAGCACGCTCTAGTAAACGTGAGTGCAAGTAGAAAACGTCACCAGGATAAGCTTCACGTCCAGGTGGGCGTTTTAATAGTAGAGAAATCTGACGATAAGCCCAAGCTTGCTTGGTTAAGTCGTCATAAACGATTAGGGCATCTTGACCGCGATCGCGGAAATACTCACCCATGGTGCAACCTGAGTAGGGCGCAATAAATTGCAGTGCAGCTGCTTCAGAAGCAGAGGCAACAACAATAATTGTGTGTGCTAAAGCACCGTGCTCTTCAAGTTTGCGTACTACGTTAGCAATGGTCGATTGTTTTTGACCAATGGCAACATAAACACACTTAACACCGGTAGTTTTTTGGTTAATAATCGCATCAACTGCAATGGCAGTTTTACCGATCTGACGGTCACCGATAATCAGCTCACGCTGACCACGGCCTACTGGTACCATGGCATCAATTGCCTTATAGCCCGTTTGTAGTGGCTCATCAACGCTCTTACGCCAAATTACGCCAGGCGCAACTTTTTCAACTGCGTCAGTTTCTTTAGCGTCGATGGGGCCTTTACCATCAATAGGATTACCTAGTGCATCGACTACACGACCTAGGAGTTCATTACCCACAGGTACTTCTAAGATGCGACCAGTACAACGAGCCGACTGACCTTCAGCTAAGCTGAGGTAGTCACCCAGTACAACCACACCTACGGAGTCGCGCTCCAAGTTCAGGGCCATACCAAAGGCGCCCTGTTCAAATTCAATCATCTCGCCATACATAACATCGCCTAGGCCGTGAATTTTCACGATACCGTCAGCTACGCTTACGATGGTGCCCTCGTTTTGGGCTTTTGAAGTGACATCCAAGTTTCCGATGCGCTTCTTGATAATGTCACTGATCTCGGATGGATTCAGTTGCTGCATGCCTTGTCCCTCAAAATCAGGATTTCAATGACTCGGCCAGTTTCGCGAGTTTCCCGCGAATCGAGCCATCTATCACCAGGTCACCGGTGCGAATAACAACACCGCCAATGAGACGCTTGTCGATTTCAACTTTGAGTGTTACCTCACAGTTCAAACGCTTGCGTAGTGCATCTACTAGCAGTTGCTGTTGCTCAGCTTCTAGCTCAAAGGCTGAAGTGACTAGTGCTTCAACAGATTTTTCCTGCTCGGCCCTAAAGGCCTCATACATCCCAGCAATCACTGGAATTAATGGTAAACGGCTTTTTTCACTTAACAGCTGAATGAAATTGCTGCTCTTGTCATCGACTTTCACTTTACAAATGTCGAGAAGAAGTTCTGCTTTTGCACCACTGTTTAGTGAAGGGTTAAGTAAAAATGCAGCAACTTCTTTGTTAGAAGCGGCTTCAGCAACCATCCCAAGCATTGCGGACCAGTCAGCTAATTTACCTTCACTTAATGCATACTCAAAGGCGGCCTTCGCATAAGGCCTAGCGAGCGTGTTGTAATCTGCCATCAGACACCTCGCTTAGAGTTGAGCGGCGAGTTTGCCGACCAGCTCGCTGTGTGCTTTTGCATCAACAGAGCTTTGTAGGATTTGTTCAGCACCCTGAATAATTAATTCAGACATCTGTGCACGCAAATCATCTTTAGCACGGTTAATTTCTTGACTAACTTCAGCTTTAGCAGCGTCTACTAGTCGAACACCTTCAGCACGAGCCTGTTCTTTGGCTTCTTCAATTAACAGACTAGCACGTTTGTTAGTCTGTTCTAGAATCTGGGCTGATTGCTCTTTTGCTTCACGCAAAAGTTGTGTCGCCTTTTCTTGTGCTAGCTCTAAATCACGCTGAGCACGACTTGCTGAATCTAAACCCTCAGCAATCTTCTTCTGGCGTTCGCGCATGGCAGTTGTAATAAACGGCCATACAAACTTCATACAAAACCAGACAAAGAGCGCAAAGGAAATAGATTGACCCACAAGAGTCAAATTCATATTCATGGCGCAGTACCTTTTACTTGAGTTTAGGTTTGTTTCAAGTTTAGGGAGTTAATCTTTTGACTCCCTGAACCCAACTTAACCTGCAACAACAAAAATCAGGTACATAGCCATACCAACACCGATCATTGGGATAGCATCAAGTAGACCAGCCATTAGGAAGGTTTTTACTTGTAGTTGACCGCCAAGTTCAGGCTGACGTGCTGTAGACTCAAGTAGCTTACCACCCAATAGGGCGAAGCCAATACCTGTGCCTAATGCACCCATACCAATCATGATTGCGGCTGCAATGTATACGAGTTCCATGAGTTACTCCTAAGGTTACTAAGGTTGATTAAAGGTTGGGTTAAGGGTTTTTGCTACTAAAACTCACCAACCTGCCTTGCAGCAAGTTGGCTGGTTACTGTTTAATTTAATGTTCTTCGTGTGCAGCGCTGAGATAAACCACAGTTAGCACCATAAAAATAAAGGCTTGTAGTGGAATAACTAAGATGTGAAATACTGCCCATAGCCACTGTAAGCTTATACCAAGTACACCCATCATGATGCCAGCACCATACATAAGGGCAATCAAAATAAACACAACTTCACCTGCGTACATATTACCAAATAGACGCAGTGCTAAACTTATAGGTTTAGTAAATAGACCAATCAATTCTAAAACTAAGTTGACGGGAATCAGTAACCAGTGATTAAACGGTGTAAAAGATAGTTCTTTAGCAAAACCACCAATGCCTTTAACTTTAATGCTGTAGAGCAGAATTAAGATAAAAACACCAATCGACATACCAAAGGTCGCATTAGGATCAGCTGTCGGTACTATTTTAAAATAATCAGCACCCATTGCGTGTGCTAAGCTTGGAATCCAGTCAACAGGCAACCATTTAAGGCTGTTCATCAAAAAGATCCATACAAAAATAGTTAATGCTAAAGGTGCAATAAGCGCATTTTTACCGTGGAAGGTTTCTTTAACCAAGCCATCAACAAATTCAACACAGGTTTCAACAAAGTTTTGCAAGCCACCGGGCACACCCGAGGTTGCATTTTTAGCTGCCATGCGGAATAAAAATAGAAAAATTAGGCCTGTAAAAATTGACCAACCCATCGTGTCGACGTGAATGGCCATAAAGCCCATATCAGCCGCTTCTTGTGCAGTTTCTGCCATTTTCCAGCCTAACTCTGGGTGCTGCCCATAAGTCATGTTTTGCAGGTGGTGCTTAATATACTCTACAGGTGTACCAGCCATGATCTACCTCAAACTGTAATTGCAGTTGTGTTTTACTTTACCAGCCAAAAGTTCAACCAGCTAAGCAAAATAACTGCCGCATAAGTGCTTAAAAGTGAAATTGGGTTTGAAGGTTGCACTAAAATAAAAGCTAGTACAAAAAGTACCACCGTCAAACCAAACTTAACGCCTTCAGCTATAAAAAACATTTTTACTAAGTTTACTTGTTGCCTTGCACCTTGATACATAAAAACTAAATAACTAAAAACTTGTTGTGGAATATAAGCGATCATTGCGCCTATGATGATTTCTAGCAGTGAATCTGGCCAAACTATTAGCGCTAAACCACAAATTATAACCAAAGCTAAAAATTGCTTTATTAGCCATTTAGCTAAAGGTGGACGCGGAAGTTGTGCCATAAATTTTAAAGCCTTTTAAATCCGCTAGCGACTAAAAAACCACTGCATATTTACTAAAACCCACGGGATTATAGAGACTTAGCAACTTTCCTTCAACAACACTCGTTAGCTTTGTTAAATAGATGCGACCAAAGTCTATGGTTGGTTTGATTTATGACTTAGCGTAGGTGTTGCAAGATACCGTCTAATTGAGACAAATTCGCATAATGAATCTCTAGTTTCCCTTTGCCTTGTGCTGAGTGCTGAATTTTTACACTGGCACCCAAACTAAGTTGTAGTTGCTCTTCTAATTTGGCAATGTTTGGGTCTCTAGCTGTTTTAACTTGGCTTTTTGAAGCGTTTTTTTGCGTATTTTTTACCAAAGCTTCGGTTTGCCTAACGGATAAACCTTTCGCAACGATTTGACGAGCAAGGACTAATTGCTTGGTGCTTTGTAAACTTAGCAAAGCCCGTGCGTGCCCCATGTCTAAATCACCGTACTCAAGCATTCTTTGTACGTTTGGATGCAATTGCAACAAGCGTAATAAATTAGTGACGGCGCTACGCGACTTGCCTATTGCATCAGCAACTTGCTGCTGTGTTAATTCAAACTCTTGTTGTAAGCGCTGTAAAGCAACTGCTTCTTCCAAGGCATTAAGGTCTTGGCGCTGTAGATTTTCTATTAAAGCCAGTGCAATAACATCGCTATCTGTCGCATCACGTACTAGGGCAGGAATAAACTCTAAACCGGCTAACTGTGCAGCACGCCAGCGCCTTTCGCCTGCAATAATTTCGTAATAGCCATCTAGTAAAGCTCTAACCACAAGTGGTTGCATAATGCCTTGTTGACGAATGGATGCCGCTAATTCTTCTAAAGCTTCGGGCTGCATATTACGTCGAGGTTGATATTTTCCAGGTCGCAAATAGTCTACAGCGAGCTGTTTTAACGCACCCTCTTGCCCCATTTTACTGACAGGCATTATTTTTTTGCCTGTTTGACTAAAACCAGTAAATGTCGCTGCCCCTCTTCGTTGGGGATTTGCAATGGATGGCTTTGTTGGCAGGTGTATTCTTTTGGCAATTTGGCTAATTCATCGTCAGGATACAAGCCTTTCATGGCTAACCATCGTGCATCTTCAGCGGCTAAAGGCTGGGTTAGTGTTACAAAATCTTTAAGGCTAGCAAAAGCACGGCTAACCAGTTGTTTGCTTTTTATTGGTAACTGCAACGCTTCAGCACGTACCTGCTGTACTACAAAGTTATCTAACTGTAGCGAAGCTTTAACTTGAAACTGAAAGCGGGTTTTTTTGCCATTAGAATCTAACGATAATACCTGTAAATCGGGCTTCATAATGGCTAAAGGAATGCTGGGTAAACCGGCACCTGAGCCGACATCCGTTAGTTCGCCACTTTGTATAAAAGGCAAAATAGACAAGCTATCCAACAGGTGACGATCTATCATTTCAACAGGGTCACGTACAGCTGTTAGGTTGTAGGCTTTATTCCACTTAATTAATAATTGTAAGTAAGCCAGCAGCTGTTCAACTTGTAAGTCACTTGCTTCAATGTTCATTGCCGCTAAACCAGCTCGCAGCCGTTGTTCAAATTTTGCGTCTGTTATCATGCTATTTCACCAATATGGAACGTTTTTTAAGGTGAACAAGCAGCATGGATATTGCAGCAGGTGTAACACCAGGAATACGGCTGGCTTGTGCCAAACTGGCTGGACGTACATTGGTTAATTTGTTTTTAATTTCATTCGACAAACCACTAACCTGAGCGTAATCCAAGTCTAAAGGTAATAGCGTTTCTTCTTGGCGTTTTACACGCTTAATTTCTTCCGCTTGGCGATCAATATAACCGGCATATTTTACCTGAATTTGAACCTGCTCTTGTACTTGTGGATCAACCGGTAATTCACCTGGTGCTAAGTGAGCCAAATCCCAGTAATTTAATTCTGGACGCTTCAATAAATCCAACAAGGGTTGTTCACGATTTAAAGGCTGCTCTAACTTATTATTTAAACTGTTGGCTGCAGGTGTGTTGGGATGAATAAAAGTGTCTTTTAGGCGGGCCTTTTCTAATTCAATAGCATTGCGTTTGGTTTCAAACGCTGCCCAGCGTACATCATCGACCAAACCTAGCTCGCGGCCTTTTTCAGTTAAGCGTAAATCAGCATTGTCTTCACGCAGCAACAAACGGTATTCTGCGCGTGAAGTAAACATTCGATAAGGCTCAGAAGTACCCAGCGTAATTAAATCGTCGACTAATACACCTAAATAGGCTTCGTCACGCCTTGGACACCAGCTGTCTTTTTCTTGTGTTCGTCGGGCGGCATTCAAACCAGCTAACAACCCTTGTGCTGCAGCTTCTTCGTAACCCGTTGTGCCGTTAATTTGACCGGCAAAAAACAGATTGTGGATTACTTTAGTTTCTAGGCTGGGTTGTAAATCTTGCGGATTAAAAAAGTCGTATTCAATCGCATAACCAGGTCGAACAATGTGGGCTTGTTCAAGGCCGCGCATGGTGTGAACTAAGTCTAGTTGCACATCAAAAGGCAAGGATGTAGAAATGCCATTTGGGTACAACTCATGCGTTGTAAGACCTTCAGGCTCCATAAATACTTGATGGCTATTTTTATCTGCAAAACGGTGAATTTTATCTTCAATTGAAGGGCAATAACGCGGCCCAATGCCTTCAATCACACCTGCGTACATAGGTGAGCGGTCGAGATTATTACGAATGATTTCGTGGGTTCGTTCGTTAGTGTGCGTTATATAGCAGCTAATTTGCTGAGGGTGGTGCTGGGTTTTGCCTAAAAATGACATGACAGGTAATAGCGCATCACTTGGTTGAGCTTCCATTACTGAAAAATCGACACTACGCGCGTCAATTCTAGGTGGCGTACCCGTTTTTAAACGACCAACGCGTAAAGGTAATTCGCGTAATCGGTGTGCTAATGCAATAGAGGGTGGATCACCGGCACGACCACCAGAATGATTTTGCAAACCTAAGTGAATAACGCCACCCAAAAATGTCCCAGTGGTTAATACCACGCTGGTTGCATAAATTTTGATGCCAGTTTGCGTAACTGCGCCACAAACCTTGTCGCCCTCAACAATTAAATCATCAGCAGCTTGTTGAAAAATTTGTAAATTAGGCTGATCTTCTAACATTGTGCGAATGGCAGCTTTATACAGAATACGGTCTGCCTGCGCGCGCGTGGCTCTAACCGCTGGGCCTTTGCGTGCGTTTAAAACGCGAAATTGAATACCTGCTAAGTCGGTGGCCTGTGCCATCGCGCCGCCTAATGCATCCACTTCACGCACTAGGTGACTTTTTCCTATCCCGCCTATCGCTGGGTTGCAAGACATTTGCCCCAAGGTTTCTACGTTATGAGTGAGCAGCAGCGTTTTACAACCCATGCGTGCAGCAGCTAATGCAGCTTCTGTTCCTGCATGGCCGCCACCAATAACCAGTACATCAAAACGGGTTGGATAATCCACAGGCATACCTCAAAAAATTCACTAAATAAAGCCGCCGATTATAGCCTGAAAGTGACTTTGTCACAGCAGAAATCTACTTTATCCACAGGTACAGACTTAACGACAGAACAAATGGTATAAAATTAAAGTAATTATTTACCAATACAAAACTCACCAAAAATTTTGCCAAGTAGGTCATCCGCCGTAAATTGCCCAGTGATTTCTGATAAGCTTTCTTGTGCACTACGCAGGTCTTCAGCTAATAACTCACCCGCACCGTGCATGGCTAGCTGTAAGCTGCCTTTGTGGATAACGTCGCTGGCTCTTTGTAATGCATCTAGGTGCCTGCGTCGTGCAGAAAAACCGCCTTCAGTGGTATTTTGTAAGCCCATTACTTGTTTAAGGTGCTGCCTTAACTGATCCACACCCACTCGCTGCTTAGCAGCAATGCGAATAACGGGAGGCGTTGTGGATAAGTCAGTGTCAGGTTGCTCTTGGGTTAGATCAATTTTATTTCTAATAAGGGTTAAACGCTCAGGGTAAGGTAGGCGCTTAACAAATGCTGGCCAAATTTCTAAAGGATCTAAACTGGTTGTTTCTTGTGCATCAACTAACAGTAAAATTCGATCAGCTTTTTCTATTTCTTGCCAGGCTCGCTCAATGCCTAGCTGCTCAACTAAATCATCTGATTCCCTTAAACCTGCTGTATCAATTAAATGCAGCGGCATTCCATCAATGTGAATGTGTTCTTTTAAAACGTCACGAGTCGTCCCTGCAATTTCTGTTACCAAAGCTTTGTCATAGCCAGCCAAAGCATTCATTAGGCTTGATTTACCGGCGTTAGGTCGACCCGCTAACACAACGTTCATACCTTCACGCATCAAATAACCTTGCCGTGCTTCGTTTTTTACCGCTGCTAGCTGTTCAATAATTGTTTGTAACTCATCGTTAACTTTACCATCGCCAATAAAGTCAATTTCTTCTTCAGGAAAGTCAATCGCCGCTTCAACGTACATACGCAAATGAATTAATTTATCCACAAGGGCATGAACTTTTTGTGAAAATACACCCTGTAAAGATTTCAGGGCATTATTAGCGGCTTGGCGTGAGGTGGCATCAATTAAATCAGCGATAGCTTCGGCTTGCGCTAAATCCATCTTGTCGTTTAAAAATGCCCTTTGTGAAAATTCACCGGGTTGCGCCAATCTAACCCCAGTTAGCAATAAATTTTCTAATAGCCTATCCAACAACATTGGCCCACCGTGGCCTTGGAACTCTAAGACATCCTCGCCTGTAAATGAATTTGGGCCAGGAAAGTAAAGGGCTAAACCTTCATCAATGACTTCACCTTGTAAATCTAAAAAGGGTAAATAATGCGCGTGGCGTGGGGTAAGTTCTGTGCCTAATAATTGTTTGGCAATTGACTGACACAAAGCACCTGAAACTCTAACAATGCCCACACCACCTCGACCGGGTGGTGTAGCAACAGCCGCAATAGTGTCTTGTTGATCCATGATTTTTACTCTTTCTTATTGGTGCTTAAATAGCAAAACCCCCTCGCTGGGGAGGGGGTTAAGATTACATCAAGTTTTGGCTAGTTTATCTTTGTGTTTATCTTTGTCTTTGTCTTCATTCTCGATTTTACGAGTGATATACCACTGCTGCAAAATGGATAAGAGGTTATTCACGACCCAGTAAAGCACTAAACCTGCTGGGAAGAATAAGAAGAAGAAAGTGAAGATAATGGGTAGCATTTTCATAATCTTCGCCTGCATTGGATCTGGCGGCGTAGGGTTAAGTAGTTGCTGAATAAACATACTAGCACCCATAATAATAGGCAGTACAAAGTAAGGGTCTTTCATGGAAAGGTCAGCAATCCAAAGTATAAAAGGTGCATGACGCAGTTCAACAGACTCCATGAGCATCCAGTAAAGCGCAATGAATACTGGCATTTGTACTAAAATGGGTAAACAGCCACCCATAGGATTGATTTTTTCTTTTTTGTAAAGCTCCATCATCGCTTGTGAAAGCTTTTGACGGTCATCACCAGCCTCTTCTTTAATGCGCGTTAATTTGGGTGCAACACGACGCATATTAGCCATAGAGCGGTAAGCTGTGGCTGAAAGTTTATAAAATGCCGCTTTAATAGCAACGGTAACTAAAATAATGGCAAAACCCCAGTTACCAACATAGCCATGAATAAAATCAAGTAACCAGAATAGCGGTTGTGCAATAAACCATAAAAAACCGTAATCAACCGTTAATTCTAGGTTAGGCGCAACAGCTTTCATGTCATCTTGAATTTTAGGGCCAATGTAAATATCAGCAGAAAGTTGGGCAGTATTGCCAGGCTCAACTAGGTATTCAGAACCATTAAAGCCAACAATGTAGTTGCCTGCTCTATCGGTACGCGTACTAAAAAAGCTGCTTTCAGTTTGTGAAGGTATCCAAGAAGCAATGAAATAGTGTTGTAGCATCGCAGCCCAGCCACCGACTGAATCGACTTTGAAACCATTATTTTTGATGTCATCAAAGTCTACTTTTTGATAGCGTTTTTCATCTGTAGAAAAAGCACCACCTAAATAAGCTTTCATGCCCATGGCTTCACTTTGACTTGGATCAGCACTGGCATCACGCTTAATTAAACCAATGAAACTGGTGTTAAGTGTACGGTTTGATGCATTATCAAGTTGGTAATCAACTTTAATTAAATGACTGCCACGCGTAAAAGTGAAGGTTTTAGTTAAGGCAACACCATCAACATCAGCGGTTAAACGCACTTTAAGTTGATCGTCTCCTGCTGCTAAAACATAGTTATTTTGTTGGCTAGTCAGGTTTAAACGCTGCTTATTCCCTAAACCACTGAGGTCACTTTGTACAACGTAATGACGGTATTGGTCATCTTGCAGCAGTACAAAAGGGTCTTGTGATTTAACTTGCGCTTTATGTTGCAATAACGCTGCGTAAACTAAATCACCACCTTTAGGATTAATCCGAATATCAAATGTATCGGTTTTGACGCTAATTAAATTCTGGGTTGTTGAAGTTGCAGAGGGCAGCGCTTCAATCGTGTTAGCCGAAGATTTATCTAATTTTAGTACTTCGTTATCGTCAAGCGCCAAATTATTATTAGGTGCTAATTGTTGAACTTGAGGAGCTGAAGCTTGAACATCTTTCTGCTGGTAGTCTGTATTCCACTGAAGCATCAGTAGATAGGCGACTACCGCCAGGGATGAAAAGAGCACTATGCGTTTTACGTCCATGGGATCATTGCCGCTTAATCGAAGAAGATAAATTTGTAGTCGCTTTTTTCACGCGTCTACCGAGTTGTGACCAAGCGTCTGTCAAACTTTTACTGAGTTCTTCAGGTGTGACTTGGCTGGCACCTTTGATGGCAAGAACAATAATGTCAACGGGTGGCAATTGCTGTTGATTTAACCGGAAAGATTCACGAAACATACGCTTAAATCGATTACGAGTAACGGCCAATTTGACATTTTTCTTGCCAATTACAAAACCTAGCCGTGTTTCTTCAGATTTGCTGGGTGCAGCAAGTAACAAAAAACCGGGGCAGTAGACTTTGTAACGGGTATTTTCAAAAACATAACGGAAATCCTCGGGCTTGAGAAGTCTCAGTTGCCGAGGATAACCGAATTTTTTCATCGTCAGATTAACGTTTAAGCTGACAGACGCTGACGACCTTTGGCACGACGACGAGCCAGAACTTGACGACCAGCTTTAGTGGCCATACGGGCACGGAAACCGTGATTGCGCTTGCGTTTGATAACGCTGGGCTGAAATGTACGTTTCATGTTTTTTTACTTCCACAGGGTGTTGAAGGTTTAAGGAATCTCCTTGGGTTGGAGACCCTAGAGAAACTTTTTTTTGATGCAAGACCGGCGATTTTAAAGCGTTCTGCAGCAAAGCGCAATTTTTCCTTGCATTCGATGCATTCGATTAGACGTTTTTTAGGAAGAAAGCTAATAATTAATAAATATTCTAAAGGTCTTTTATTATTATAGTTGTTATTAGGTAAGCTGCATTTGATTGGCTGCATATTTTTATCTTATAAAACAATGGCTTGTATTTATATTGGGTTGGTAAGCTGGCTTGTGGATAACTGGCTGTTAAACGATTAGAATGAAGTGATTATTAAGAGGAGTAGCAAGGTGTTAGTTGATGATTTGTGGTCAAAGTGTTTAGCGATTTTAGAAAAGGAAATGCCTGCTCAACAAATAGCGACTTGGCTACGTCCTTTGCAAGCAAAAATAAAGGGTCGTAGCTTACAATTATTCGCGCCCAACCGTTTTTTTTTGCAGTGGGTAACTGATAAATACGCCTCACGTTTACATCAGCTAATACAAGAAACCTCAGCAGGAAAAGTGCTTGATATTTGTTTTGCTGTTAGCACTAGAAAAGACGTTAAAAAATTAATGGATGTTTACAACCCTTTGTTTGTTTATTTAGAAGGTAGGCAGAAAATTATTTTAACTTCTGATCACTATTCCAAAGGCATTGCGATTAAAAAGTGGTTGAAAAGCCATTTTGGATGTGAGCTTACTGTTGCTATTGAGCCACCTGAGTTAGAATTACACGCTACTCTACTGATGAACAAAGCAGAAATAACCGTTGAGACTATTCAGTGTAGGGTGGCTGAGTATTACAAAATAAAAGTGGCCGACTTGCACTCAAAGCGGCGTAATCGATACATTGCAAGACCTAGGCAAATGGCAATGGCTTTAACTAAAGAGCTAACCAATCACTCTTTACCAGCAATAGGCGATGCATTTGGTAGACGTGATCATACGACAGTTCTATATGCTTGCCGAAAAATTAAGTCTTTACAGGATGAAAGCGCTGCTATACGTGAAGACTGGAAAAACTTATTCCGTTTATTGACCCGTTAATTTTTAAGGCTTTGAAGATGAAATTTTCCGTATCCCGTGAAACATTGTTGCGCCCTCTTTCAATTATGGTAGGTGTTGTGGCTCGCCGTCCCACTTTACCTATTCTTGCTCATATTCGTCTTGATGTTAATGAGCATGGCTTGACCTTAACGGGTTTAGATTTAGAAGTAGAACTGACTTGGCGCTTGGGTTTGCAGCATTTAGACGTTGGCGGCAGTATTACTGTTCCTGCTAAAAAGCTTTCTGATATTTGCCGCTCGTTAAGTGAAGGTGCGCTGCTAGAATTTACCCTAGATGAACAACGCATTATGGTGAGGTCGGGTCGTAGCCGTTTTGTACTTGCAACGCTGCCTTCTTCAGAATTTCCTTCCATGCAGCTTAGTCCTATTAAGCATCAAGTTGTATTACCGCAAAATCAGTTATTAAATTTAATTCGTCGTAATGATTTTGCAATGGCGCGTCAAGATGTGCGCTTTTATTTAAATGGTATGTATTTTGAGTTGGCGACGGATCGTTTAAGAGCAGTAGCAACGGATGGTCACCGTTTAGCGATGGCAGATGCTGCGGTACAAATAGGCGAAGTTAATAAATCCAGCATGATTGTGCCTGCTAAAGCCGTTAATGATTTGGCGAAATTATTAGATGCGACTGAAGAACCCGTAACCTTAATTTTTGGCGAGCAGCATTTTCAAGTGAATATGGCTAATGCGACGTTTGTTTCTAAGCACATTGAAGGCCGCTATCCCGATTATGAGCAGGTTATTCCTCGTCAAAGTGATAAATTAGTGACTTGTGATCGTTTAATGCTACGTAAGATGTTGTCACGCATTAGTATTTTAGCTAATGAAAAACTGCAAGGCATTCGTTTGCAATTAACGAATGGTACTTTGACGTTGATTGCTAAAAATTCGGATCAAGAAGAAGCCGAAGAAAGTATGAATATCGACTATCAAGGTGAACCTTTAGACATTGGTTTTAATGTGGGTTACTTAGTTGATGTGATGGATAATATCGGCGATCAAGTCGAACAAGTACAAATTGCACTTTCTACACCCAGTGCCAGTGCTTTAATTCAAGCCGCCGGTGGTGGCGATGCTTTTTATGTCATTATGCCGATGCGTCTTTAATCGTTTATCAGCCTGCTATTTGTAATCCAGGCTGTCTTTTTAATGACCATTCAACGGCTTAACCTAACGCATTTTCGCAACATTGCCGCTGCTGACTTAGAACCAGCAGCAGGCATTAATGTGCTGGTGGGTGAAAATGCCAGCGGTAAAACGTCTTTATTAGAAGCGATTTATCTGTTGAGTTTAGTGCGTTCTTTTCGCAGTAAAAAACTGAATAATTTAATCAGTCATTCGGCTAAGCAATTTACTATTTTTGCACAAGTTAAAGCCGATGAGTCAAATGTCTATTCGCTGGGAATTCAGCGCAATCAGCAAAGTGCAGCTACTGAGATTTTATTTCGTGGTCAAAAATCGACGAGTGTTGCGGAGTTAACAGCAACACTGCCTGTGCAACTTATTAATCCCGATGCTTTTTGTTTGTTAGAAGGTAGCCCTAAAGAGCGTCGTCAGTTTTTAGATTGGGGCGTATTTCACGTTGAACCCAGTTTTATTCACTGTTGGAAACGTTTTCAAAGAGCGCTTAAACAACGCAATAGCCTGCTTAGGCGTGATAGAATAGACAACTTAGAATTGCAGCTTTGGGAGCAAGAATTAGCCATTAATGGCGAGCAAATCACTGTGCTTAGGCAAGCTTACTTAGCACAATTAAAACCATTATTTGCCCATTTGTTAGAAAAGTTTCTTAAATCGCAAGACTTCACGCTTAACTTTCAGCGCGGCTGGGATAAGCAACTTAGCCTTGCTGAGTCTTTGTTGGCCGCTAGGGTTAAAGACCGTGAGCAGGGCTTTACACAAGTCGGCCCGCAGCGAGCTGACATTCGTGTCGCTATTAATGGCTATACTGCAATGGACGTTTTATCGCGCGGGCATCAAAAGCTTGTGGTGTCTGCTTTAAAGCTTGCTCAAGGAGCGCTTTTATCAAAGATTAGGGGTAAGCAATGTGTGTATTTAATTGATGACTTGCCCGCTGAATTAGATCGGCAGCATCGAGCTGTTTTTTGTGACGTGTTAGAGCAACAATCAGGGCAGGTATTTATTACTGGCGTTGATGCTAAAGCACTTGCTGATGGGTGGCAAAAGCCAGTAAATATTTCATGGTTTCACGTGGAACATGGACAAATCAGTCCAAAGCCATACCTTGGTAACAAGTAAATAATAAAGTGTTTTTGATACCTAGGAATTAATGGGAGTGGGTAATGAGCGAAAATAATTCCTATGACTCAACCAGCATAAAAGTGCTGAAAGGGTTGGACGCAGTACGTAAAAGACCAGGTATGTACATTGGTGATACCGACGATGGCACTGGTTTACACCACATGGTTTTTGAGTTGGTTGATAACTCGATTGATGAAGCTTTAGCAGGCCACTGTAGTGAGGTTAAAGTCATTATTCATCACGATGAGTCGGTCAGTGTATCTGACGATGGGCGTGGTATGCCTGCTGATATGCATGAAGAAGAAGGCGTATCGGCTGCTGAAGTTATTATGACAGTGCTCCATGCTGGTGGTAAGTTTGACGATAACTCTTACAAGGTTTCTGGCGGTTTGCACGGTGTTGGTGTTTCAGTTGTTAACGCTTTGTCTGAAGAATTAACGTTAACGATTTGGCGCGAAAAACAAGTCTACGAACAAGTTTATAAACACGGTGTTCCACAAGCCCCACTGACCGTTGTTGGTGCTACAGAAAAAACAGGTACTTTGGTGCGTTTTCGCCCTTCACCTGCAACATTTAATAATATTGAATTCAGTTTTGAGATTTTAGCTAAGCGTTTGCGTGAATTGTCTTTTTTAAACTCAGGTGTAAGAATCTCGCTGCATGATGAGCGCACCAGCCGTGACGAAATTTTTCACTATGAAGGTGGCTTGAAAGCTTTTGTTGACCATTTAAATACTAATAAAACAACATTAGGTAAGGTGTTCTATTTTAGTCATCAGCGTGAAGAGGATGGCGTAAATGTTGAAGTTGCTATGCAGTGGAACGATGGTTATTCAGAAAATATTTACTGCTATACCAATAACATTCCACAGCGGGATGGCGGTGCTCACTTAGCTGGTTTTCGGGGTGGGTTAACCCGTGTGCTTAATCAGTACATAGAGCAAGAAGGTTTGGCTAAAAAAGCTAAAGTTAGCACGACAGGCGATGATGCGCGTGAAGGTTTAACCGCCATTGTCTCAGTGAAAGTACCTGATCCCAAGTTTTCTTCACAAACTAAAGATAAGCTGGTTTCTTCTGAAGTAAGAACTGCTGTTGAGCAAGAAATGGGTAAAACGTTTACTGACTATTTACTTGAGTTTCCTCAAGAAGCTAAAGCGATTGTTGGTAAAATGCTGGATGCTGCACGGGCACGAGAGGCCGCACGTAAAGCGCGTGAAATGACACGCCGTAAAGGGGCTTTAGACATTGCTGGTTTACCCGGTAAATTAGCTGATTGTCAGGAAAAAGACCCTGCACTTTCAGAAATTTATCTGGTGGAAGGGGACTCTGCTGGTGGTTCTGCCAAGCAGGGGCGTGACCGTAGAACTCAAGCGATTTTGCCATTGAAAGGTAAGATTTTAAACGTCGAAAAAGCGCGTTTTGATAAAATGCTTTCTTCTGCTGAAGTCGGCACGCTGATTACGGCATTGGGTTGTGGTATTGGTCGTGAAGAATTTAATGCCGATAAATTACGTTACCATTCCATTATTATTATGACGGATGCTGACGTGGATGGCTCACACATTCGTACTTTGTTGCTAACCTTCTTCTTTCGCCAAACGCTAGAGCTAATCGAGCGTGGGCACATTTTTATTGCACAGCCACCTTTGTATAAAATTAAGCGTGGTAAGCACGAGCAATACTTAAAAGACGAGGCAGCTTTAGAAGAATATTTAACACAAACGGCTTTAGAAGGAACTTCACTTTACGTAAATCCTGAAGCGCCGGGTCTTTCTGGTCCTGCATTAGAAAAATTGGTCATTAACTACCGTGCAACTCGAGTGCGTATTGAGCGTTTATCCAGAATTTATCCAGAATTTGTGTTAACGCAAATGATTGATGCTGCAACATTAGATGTTGAAGATTTAAAAGACAAACAAAAAGTGGCCGCTTGGGTAGAAAACCTAGAAAGCGTTGTGGTTAAGGCTGCCAGTGAAACGACACAAGTGCAGATGCACATTGTTGAAGATAGCGAGCGCGGACTTTTCTTACCTGCTGCTGAAGTCATTGCACACGGTGTGCCAACCGACTATGTATTTAACAAAGACTTTTTTAAATCAGCTGATTACGCTGCGTTAAGAGCCTATGGTCAAGCAATGGATGGGCTGATTGAAGACGGTGCTTACCTTGCGCGTGGCGAAAAAAAACAGCCAGTAAAACGCTTTGAAGAAGTGTTAAGTTGGATGATGGTTGAAGCACGTCGAGGCGTTAATATTCAGCGTTATAAGGGGTTGGGTGAAATGAATCCTGAGCAGTTATGGGATACTACCATGAACCCTGAAACACGCCGTATGTTACAAGTTACTATTGAAGATGCGGTATCAGCGGATATGATGTTTACCACTTTGATGGGTGATGAAGTTGAGCCGCGCCGTAAGTTTATTGAAGACAATGCTTTGTCTGTTTCTAACCTAGACGTTTAGTTAGACAAACCGCTAGCAATAAAAAGCCCCAAAATTAAAAAATTCGGGGCTTTTTTTAATGGCTCACTTTAGCAAGCTAGTAATTGTTCGGCCAATTCAGCAAGATTGGCAACTACTTTTACAGCGTCTAATCCCTGACCGTCTGCCAAGGTTTTTTCGCCTTTGCCGGTGCGTACTAATACGGCTTGGCAACCTTTGGCTTGACCCGCTTGTAAATCACGCAAGGCATCGCCAACCATGATTGCACCCGTTAGGTCTAAATTTAAGGCTTGGCTAATTTGATCCAGCAAACCTGCTTTAGGTTTACGGCAAGCACAGCCATCATCTGGCCCGTGTGGACACCAAGCAATGTAGTGTAAATCGCCACCAGCCGCACGTATTAGCCTTAACATTTTGGTGTGTTGTTCATCTAAATCTTGCTGAGAAAATTTACCGCGCGCAACACCGGATTGATTAGTGGCAACGGCTAAAGTCCAGCCTGCTTTATAAAGCTTGGCGATGGCTTCAATTGATCCTGCCAGTGGAATCCATTCTTTGGCACTTTTAACAAAAGCATCAGAATCTTGGTTGATGACACCGTCACGGTCGAGTATTAATATTTTTTTTAGCATGCTTTTTCTAAGTATTTATTGCGATTAAATAGAGCTTTCTTTTATAAAAAAAGGGGAGCGTTAAGCCCCCCTCTTTTTTTTCATCAATGGTTACTGTTGCAGTTGTGCTATGTCTGCGGTGTGCATAAATAGCGCTTGTAAAGAAGCCAGTAAAGCTAAGCGATTGCTTTTAACTGCTTCATCGTCTGTCATGACCATTACGTCATTAAAGAAGTTATCAACAGCCTCACGCAAGCCTGCCAAGCAATGTAGCGCTGCTTGGTAATCGCCTTGTGCATAAAAAGGCGCGACTTCAATGGCTTTATCTGCAACCTGTTTAGCCAATTCCACTTCAGCGGCTTCGGTCAGCAAGTGAGTATTTATTTCTGCAGTAGCAGAATAGTTTTGCTTACTTAAAATGTTGTTAACTCGCTTGTTAGCAGCGGCTAAAGCAGCGGCTTCTTCAAGCTTACTGAAGCTGGCAACGGCTTGCATACGACGGTCAAAATCATGTGGATGAGTAACGCCACGGCCACGCACGGCTAAGAATACGCCGGTAGCAATGTTCTGTGCTTGATACCAAGCACGGAAGCGATCCAACATATATTCAAGCAACGCATTTTCAACTTCAGCGGCTTTAGGTAGATTTTTATGCTGTTTTAATGCGAGTTGAATCAATGCTTTAAGGTCTAAATCTAGTTGGCGGTTAACCAAAATGTTTAACACGGCAAGTGCAGCACGGCGCAAGGCAAAAGGATCTCTAACGCCGGTTGGTTTTTGGCCAATACCAAAAATGCCGGTTAGCGTATCAAGGCGATCTGCCAAGGCAATACAAATACCCACAGGTGAAGTAGGTAGTGCATCGGTGGGGTTGCGTGGTAAATACTGTTCGCGCAACGCTAAGCTAACTTGGGTATTTTCACCGTCTTGAGCCGCATAAGCTTCACCCATAATGCCTTGCAGTTCTGGAAACTCTAAAACCATTTCGGTGTTTAAATCGCACTTACTTAGGTACGCTGCACGTTCAACTAGCTTAGGGTCGGCTTGAATTTGTGCAGCAATGGCTTGTGCTACCACGCTAACACGCTGGGTTTTGTCTGCCAAAGTGCCAAGCTGCTGCTGAAAAACAACGGTTTCTAAACCAGTGTAACGGCTGGCAAGCGGAGTCTTTTTATCCGATTCAAAAAAGAACGCCGCATCGGCTAAGCGGGGGCGAATAACTTTTTCGTTACCCGCAATAACGATTGAAGGATCACGGCTTTCAATGTTACAAATGGTGGTAAATAACGGCAGTAAAGCGCCTTTAGCATCCACCATGTGAAAATATTTTTGGTTAGCTTTCATGGAAGAAATTAAGCAAGCATCGGGTACTTCCAAGAAGCGTTCTTCAAAGCTTCCGGTTAAAGCCACCGGCCATTCAACTAAGCCAGTCACTTCATCCAGCAAGTTTTCATCAATCACCGCAGTGGCTTGATGGGCAACGGCTTCGGCTAATACTTGCTGGTGAATGACTTCACGGCGTTCAGCAAAAGAAGCCATGACTTTAGCGCTTTTTAAGCTGCTTAAATACGCGCTGGGATCAGTTAATTGCATTGCTTCAGGGGCGTGAAAACGGTGGCCATAGGTAATACGGTCAGCCGTTAAACCCATGACTTGGGCAGGCACAACTTGGTTGCCATGTAGCATAACCAGCCAATGCACTGGACGTGAAAATTCAATCCGGCTAGCACCCCAACGCATCCGTTTGGGTACGGGTAAACTAGCAAAAGCTTTATTAACAATTGCTGGTAGAAGGTTAGTGGTGGCTTGGCCTTGTTGCGTTGCACGAAAAACTAACCAGCTACCCTTGTCAGTTTCTAAGGTTGCTAAGCTAGCCATGTCAACACCACAAGAAGCCGCAAAACCTAACGCTGCTTTGCTAGGTTCGCCGTCTTTATAGGCTGCTGCTAAGGCAGGGCCACGGCGTTCAATGACTTGATCGGGCTGATAGCTAGCTAGTGCTTTAACGATAATTGCCAAACGGCGTGGTGTGGCGTAAATTTCGGTGCTGCTAAAAGGTACGCCTGCTTCAGTTAAACCGGCTGTAACGCTGGTGGCTAAGGCTTCGGATAAGGGTTTTAGTAAGGACGGTGGCAGTTCTTCACAGCCTAATTCCAACAGTAAATCAGCAGTTGCCATTAGGCTTTCTCCTCATCAGCAGCCAGTTGCGCTAAGACTTCTTCGGCAAGTTGTTTGGGTGCCAGCGGAAAACCTGCCGCACGGCGTGAATTAAAATACAGCAGCGCCACTTCTCTTGCCAAAGTACGCACGCGTAAAATAAAGCGTTGGCGTTCAGTGACTGAAATCGCGTGACGCGCATCCAGTAAGTTAAAGGTGTGAGAGGCTTTTAACACCTGTTCATAAGCCGGTAAAGGCAGCTTGGCGGCTAACAGTTTATTGCACTCTTTTTCACACTGATCGAACCAGCCAAATAAAGCATCAACGTCAGCGTATTCAAAGTTATAAGCACTTTGCTCTTGTTCGTTTTGTAGCCATACATCACCGTAAGTCACGGGGTTGCCCTGTGGGTCTAGTGTCCAAACTAGGTCGTAAACGCTGTCTACGCCTTGTAAATACATGGCGATGCGCTCTAAGCCATAAGTGATTTCACCCGTAACTGGGTAGCATTCAATGCCGCCCGCTTGCTGGAAATAGGTGAATTGGGTAACTTCCATGCCATTTAGCCATACTTCCCAACCTAAACCCCAAGCACCTAGCGTAGGCGATTCCCAGTTGTCTTCAACAAAACGCACATCGTGGACTAAAGGATCAATGCCCATCATGCGTAATGAATTTAAGTAACGTTCTTGAAGGTCTTCAGGCGAAGGTTTCATCACCACTTGAAACTGGTAATAGTGTTGTAGGCGGTTAGGGTTTTCACCATAGCGGCCATCGGTTGGGCGGCGCGAAGGCTGCACATAAGCCGAGTTCCACGTTTCTGGCCCTAAAGCGCGAAGAAAAGTGGCAGGGTGAAAAGTGCCTGCGCCTACTTCCATATCAAGGGGTTGCAAAATTACGCAGCCTTGATCGGCCCAGTATTGTTGTAGGGCAAGAATTAAGCCCTGAAAAGTTGAGACATCTGGCGTTGACAAAGTCATGGTCAAAACTGCCCTTGCATCGGTGAATGGAGGTGTATATCAATGAATACAGGTGAATAGGTAAGATTATACCTTATCCTTTTTTAGCTTTCAGGTTCTGAATTAAGTCAGCGTGTAGCCTGCCATAAAACTTTTGAGCCAAGCGTTGGATTGTTGGGCATCTAACTTAGTCAGCGCCCTAGCTAAACGGTTAATATTGCTGGTTGCTAATGCTAGCTTAGGCTGTGTTAACTGACAGCGGTCAAAGTCAATCAACCACACTTGGGTCAGTGATGGGTTTAAAGTTGAGCTTACTAAAATATTACGTGGATTAAGATCAACATGGTTTAAACCCACGGCATGAAAAGCAGCGACTGTTTCTCCAACTTGTTGCAGCAATGTGTTTAGGCTTTCTTGGTCGTTGGTTAACAATAAATCATGCAACGGTTGAGCATTAGGAATACGCCGCGTCATTAAATCGGCTGAATACACTAAACCTGTTTTTTTAACACAAGCGGCTAAAGGCGTAGGAACAGGCAAGCCCATTGCAAGCAACTTGGCGGTTAATTTAAATTCTTGCCAAGCACGGGTGTTTTCTAAACCGTGCCAAACATAGCTGTCTTTAATTAAACGCCCTGGTAAACCACCTCGGTGATAATGCCGCCAAACGGCTTCACCGACGGGTGTTTCAATGAATAAACTGGTGCCGCGACCCGGTGCGCCACCCAGTACGGCTTGTTGGGTTTGCCAATAATTAAGATCAAACCAGTTTGCGTTGATTTTTGAGATTTGGATACTGTCATATAGAATAATCAGTCCCTGATCCTTTAGCTGTTGGAAATTGCTCATGCCGTCTTTGTCGTCCAGTCTTAATCTTGGTGATGTGTGTATCCTGAGGCTTTCTGCATTAGGTGATGTTTGCAACCTAGTGCCTGCCGTTAGCGCTTTGCAAAAGCAGCAACCTGAAATAAACATTACTTGGATTGTTGGTCGTGTTGAGTATAACTTACTGGCTGGTTTGGAAGGAGTCGACTTCTTTATTTACGATAAGAAAAGCGGCTTAAAAGGTATGCGCGAATTGCGTAAAGCAATTATCGCTAAACGTAACGGTAAGCCGTTTGATGTGCTGTTGCATATGCAAGCTGCGCTTAGAGCCAGTGTATTGTCGCGTTTTATTCCGGCCAAACGCCGCATAGGATTTGATGCAAAGCGAGCTAAAGACAACCAGCGCTGGTTTGTTAACGAGCAGATTCCAGCCAATCCTAATACTAAGGTTGGGCATGGTTTTATGGATTTCGTTGATTATTTAGGCGTTCCTAAAACAGAGCCTGTGTGGAATATTCCCATACCTGAAGCTGACCAAGCCAGCGCTCAACAGCTAGTGGCTGGGCTGGGTCAGTATTTAGTGATTAGCCCTTGCTCTAGCTTTAGAAAACGTAATTGGCGTAATTGGGAAAACTTTGCAGGTTTTGCTCAAGTGATAGATTATGCCAAACAAATTTACGGTTTAGATACGGTCATAGTCGGTGGAAAATCTGAATTAGAAAAAAATGCTACGGCACAAATTATTAAGTATAGCCAGTCTAAGATTTTAGATTTAACCGGCAAAACTAACTTAAAAGTTTTGCTGGCGGTCATTGATAAAGCGGAACTTGTTATAGCACCTGATTCTGGCCCTATTCACATGGCTGCAGCCAGAAACAAACCTGCTTTGGGTTTATATGCTACCAGTAACCCAAAACGTACTGGTCCTTGGTTTGATACTTATGTGGTTAATCGTTACCCCGATGCCGTTGCAAAATATTTAAAGCAGCCTTTAACTGCACTAAGCTGGGGGCAGCGGGTTAGAAGCCCGGATGCGATGGGCTTAATTACCCCTCAAGATGTGATAGAAAAACTAGACCTTATTGCTACTGATTTAGACTTAGAAAAATCTACAGGATTTAAAACCAATGAAAGTTAATTTTACAGCCTTCGAGCAAGCCACTATTTTAGTGGCAGGTGATGTCATGTTAGACCGTTATTGGCAGGGTGCAACCCATCGCATTTCACCTGAAGCGCCTGTGCCTGTGGTTAAAGTACAAACGCAAGATGATCGCTTAGGTGGCGCTGCTAACGTGGCTTTAAACTTAGTTAGTCTGGGGGCTGGTGCTAGTTTGGTAGGCATTGTGGGGCAAGATGCTAATGCTCAATTGTTGGATACACGTTTAGATCAGCTGGGTATAAAAACACTATTTGACCGATCAGAAAACCAACCAACGATTACTAAAATTAGAATCATGAGCCGCAATCAGCAGCTTATTCGCCTAGATTTTGAAGAAAAATTAGAAGCAGGGCAAAGTTTGTTAGATGCCTTTAAAGACGGCTTAAAAACAACCGATTTAGTGATTCTTTCAGATTATGCCAAGGGAACGCTAAGCCAAGTACAGCAGATGATTCAAATGGCGCGTCAAGCGGGTAAGCGTGTGCTGGTTGATCCTAAAGGTCAAGACTTCTCTATTTACCGCCAAGCCAGTGTATTAACGCCTAACCTTAGTGAATTTGAAGCAGTCGTTGGCGTTTGTAAAGATGAAGCCGAATTAGAAATAAAAGGCGAACAACTGCGTAGCGAGCTAGCGCTAGAAGCCTTGTTAATTACGCGCAGTGAAAAAGGCATGACACTAATACGTGAAGGCTTAGCACCGCTACATTTACCCACTCGCGCCCAAGAAATTTACGATGTAACGGGTGCTGGTGATACCGTTATTGCCGTTTTAGGTTTGGCGCTAGCTTCGGGGCATGATTTTCCTGAAGCGATGATGCTTGCTAACTTAGCTGCTGGTTTAGTGGTCGCTAAACCGGGTACAGCAACGGTGAGTTTGGGTGAGATTTATACTGCGCTGCACAGTGATACTTTGCTGGAATACGGGGTAATAGACGCGAAGCGTTTAGCTAAATTAGTTGCTATCGCTAAAACTAAAGGCGAAAAAGTGGTTTTCACTAATGGCTGTTTTGATTTACTTCACGCAGGCCACGTTGCTTACCTAGAAGAAGCGCATAAATTGGGTGATAGGCTAATCGTTGCAGTCAATTCAGACGCTTCAGTAAGCCGTTTAAAAGGCGCTTCACGCCCTATTAATGCGTTAGATAACCGGATGCGTGTGTTGGCTGGTTTGCAGTCAGTGGATTGGGTTGTACCTTTTGAAGAAGACACGCCCGCCAAAATTATTGCCCAGCTAATGCCGAATGTCTTGGTTAAAGGTGGCGATTACCAAGTAGAAAGCATTGCTGGCGCGGATACCGTTTTAGCCGCAGGTGGTGAAGTTAAAGTGCTGACTTTTGTGGATGGTGTTTCTACTACGGCGATGGTGCGTTCTATTTTGGATAAGCATTAATGGCCTATTTTTCGCGATGGATTTATACCTTTTTATTAAGCTTAGCTTCACCTTGGGCTAACAAGCGCATGGCGCGTGAGAAGGTGGATGCGTTTTCAAAAGATCAAAGAGCAGGGCATATATCACCGTTTGAAAAGCCCGTTATTTGGGCACATTGTGCTTCTATGGGTGAAGTATTAGCCGCCGAGCCATTACTTAAAGCACTTCAAGAGCGTCATCCAAATAAACAACTGGTGGTGACTACTATGACCGCCACGGGTGCAGCGCAAGTTAAGCAGCGTTTGCCCGAAGCTAAGCATTTTCTAGTACCGCTAGATTTACCAAGGAACACACAAAGGTTTATTAAAACATTAAAGCCAGAAGTAGGGATTATTTTTGAAACGGAACTCTGGCCTAATTTAATTCATTCTTGCCACCTTGCTGGCGTGCCATTAATCATTGCTAATGGGCGTTTATCCACTAAAGCGTTTATTGCTTATAAGAAAATTCGTCCGTTAATGGCCGATGCTTTAAATAAAGTGGCGCTGCTGGCGGCAAAATCGGCTGATGATGCTGAACGTTTTATAATATTAGGCTTTTCTGCTGCAAGGGTTGAGGTTACGGGTAGTATTAAATTTGATTTACAGCTACCCACGGATGTGGCGGAACAGCTAGCAGCGCTCAAAGAAAATTTAAGCTGGGGTGAGCGTCCGGTTTGGATCGCTGCGAGTACCCATGAAGGTGAAGACTTGCCTTTGCTGTTAGCGCATCAAAAGCTATTAACTAAGCAGCCTGATGCCTTGTTAATTTTAGTGCCACGTCACCCGCAGCGGTTTGATGCCGTAGCTGAGCTAATAGCCGCGCAAGGTTTAAGCTTAGCAAGGCGTAGCGCACAACAGCCCGTGATTGCCAGTACACAGGTTTACTTGGGTGACACTCTGGGTGAAATGCTGTTGTTGTATGCTTTAGCTGATTTAGCTTTTGTCGCTGGTAGTTTAGAACCGATTGGTGGGCATAACTTATTAGAACCAGCCGCGGTTGGTGTGCCGGTAATTACTGGTCCACACTTAGAAAATTTTAGCGAAGTTGCTGAGTTATTGCGTGATGCCGGTGCTTTAAAAGAAGTGCAGCAGGCAGATGAGTTACCGGCTTTGTTGCAGCACCTTTGGCAAAATAACAGCACTTGCCAAGCCATGAGTAAGGCTGGCAAGTACGTTGTTGAAGCTAACAAAGGTGCGTTGCGTAAACAGTTGTTGCTGGTTGAAAGCCTGCTGCCTGAAAATGCTTCACCTAAACAGCAGCGCTAATCTAAATCAGCTTAGCGCAAGAACAGCCGGTAGGCTGGGTTGTCACTTTCATGCCAATAGCGGTAGCTGATTTTGTCTAAATAGGCTTCGACATCAGGTCTATCGCCATTAGGTACTTGAAAGCCAACCAGCACGCGCCCATAAGCAGCACCGTGGTTACGGTAATGAAACAGCGAGATATTCCAATCTTGCCCTAGATTATTTAGAAAATTAAGCAGCGCACCGGGGCGTTCTGGAAACTCAAAGCGGTAAACTTCTTCGTTGCTATCTAAGGCGGCACGTCCGCCACCTAAATGCCGTATGT
The DNA here is from genome assembly GCF_035271045.1 of Marinospirillum sp. GTDB lineage: Bacteria > Pseudomonadota > Gammaproteobacteria > Pseudomonadales > Halomonadaceae > Marinospirillum. The sequence goes on from NZ_DATESC010000002.1 coordinate 164,664, forward strand.
GCAGTTTAGCTAACTCGTTGTCGGTTAGATCAACAACGGGGTAATCTGCTTCTTCAAGCGCTTTAATGAGTTCTTCTCGATCATTGCAGCCCGGCTTAATTTGAATGCCTACATAAATTTGTGCTTGTTCTGGATCAGCATAACGGTAGTTAAATTCTGTCACCATACGTCGGCGGCCAATAATTTTGCAGAAGTTTTTAAAGCTGCCGGGGCGCTCAGGAATGCCGACGGCTAAAATGGCTTCACGCTTTTCGCCTAGTTCGGTGCGTTCGGCAATGTGCTGTAAACGATCAAAGTTAGTGTTAGCACCTGAATTAATACAGATTAAACTACGGTCGGTAATGCCCGTTTGTTCAACGTATTTTTTTAAGCCTGCTAAGGATAAAGCCCCAGACGGTTCGGCAACGCCACGGGTGTCTTCAAAAATATCTTTAACGGCTGCACACATTTCGTCGGTGGTAATCGTAATGACTTCATCAACGTATTCTTTACAGATTTTAAAAGGCTCTTCGCCAATTTGAGCAACCGCAACGCCTTCAGCAAAAATACCGACTTGGCTAAGAATAACCCGCTCGCCTTTTTCTAAAGCGGCTTTTAAGCAAGCGGCATCTTCTGCTTCTACACCAATAATTTTAATCTCTGGGCGTAGGTATTTTACATAAGCAGCAATACCCGCGATTAAGCCACCACCACCTACTGGTACAAAAATGGCGTGAATGGGATTAGGGTGTTGGCGCAAAATTTCCATTGCCACCGTGCCTTGACCTGCAATGACATCAGGGTCGTCGTAAGGTGGTACATAGGTATAACCGTGCTCTTTGATTAATTCTAAAGCGTGGGCTAGCGACTCATCAAAAGCATCGCCTTTTAAAATAACCCGTGCGCCTCTAGCTCTAACGGCCTGTACTTTAATATCGGGCGTAATGCGTGGCATAACAATAATGGCTTTTACGCCCATGACCTTGGCAGCCATCGCTAAACCTTGTGCATGGTTGCCTGCTGAAGCGGCAATAACGCCTTTAGCTTTTTCGGCTTCAGTAAGCTGAGCCATTTTATTGTAGGCACCACGTATTTTAAAAGAATAGACCGGTTGTAAGTCTTCGCGCTTAATCCACACTTGATTGTTTAAGCGTTTAGACATAAAACGGGCTTCAGATAAGGGTGTTTCTAGGGCGACATCGTAAACACGCGCCTGGAGAATTTTTTTTACGTAATGTTCAAGCATGATGAGGGTTCTTCCACAAACTGCATTAGAATAAGATAACACAAACATTGTGGAGCTTTGCTGCGCTTGCGTCTAGTAAAGTGCAGCAGAGGTTTTGACCCATCCAGTAGGAAATCTTATGAATCAAAATGAAATGAAGCAGGCTGTGGCTAAAGCGGCACTAGAAGAAATTCGTGGCAAGCTAGAAAAAGATTCAATCATTGGGATTGGCACGGGTTCTACAGCTAATTTTTTTATTGATGAATTAGCCAAGCTAAAGTATGACTTTGAAGGTGCGGTGGCCAGTTCTGAAGCCAGTGCTGAACGCCTTAAAGCCCACGGCATAAAAGTCTTAGATTTAAACGCATCCGGTCGCTTGCCTTTTTATATTGATGGTGCTGATGAAGTGAATGGCCGTTTACAAATGATTAAAGGTGGTGGTGCTGCACTAACCCGTGAAAAAATTGTTGCCGCTTGCAGTGATGTTTTTATTTGTATTGCTGATGCGAGTAAACAAGTGGCTATTTTAGGCGATTTTCCGTTGCCCGTTGAAGTTTTGCCAATGGCACGCAGTCATGTTGGCCGTGAGCTAGTAAAACTTGGCGCTGATCCTCAATGGCGACAAGGCGTTACGACAGATAATGGTAACTGGATTATCGACTGCTACAACTTTATGTTAGATGACCCCATTAAGCTGGAAAGCATGATTAACAATATTACTGGCGTGGTTTGTAATGGCATTTTTGCACACCGCCAAGCGGATATTTTGTTGTTGGGTAGCGCTCAAGGTGTTGAGCGTTTAATTTATTCAAAAGGTTAAGGGACGTGTTTTTATTATGAAAAAGAAACCCGATTTAATGGTCGTTCTTTCGTTGGTCTTTGTTTTAGGTTTATTAGTGACGGGTTACGCGCAAAGCTTCTTTTTAACCTAAAGCTGATATTTTTTTGAAATTTTGTAAACTTTTGATGGTGTTACAATGCCAGCAAGTGGAATATCCCAAGTTTCTAATGGAAGGCATTCAACTTTCTGGCATTCATGTGCTAAACCAATCAATTTAGGGCGCTTGAAGGCTGCTGGTTTTATTGCCAGCGTGCGATCATAAAATCCACCGCCCATGCCTAATCTGCCACCTTGTGCATCAAAGCCTACCAAAGGCATTAAAATTAAATCTAACGCTTGAATTGAACCGTTGTTATGGCGTTTTAGCCCATAGCCTTTTAAGCGGGGTTCTAAAATACCCAAGCGATTTTTATGCAGCGGTGTGGTTGGTGTAAAGCGAATAAAAAACAATTGATTTTTATGCAGCGGATGTAAAACAGGCAGGTAAACTTTTTTACCCATTTTATGCGCCATTTTAGCCAGCATTAAAGGATTAATTTCACCATCGGTTGCCATATAAATCGCTAAGCGAGTAGCATTAATAAACCAAGCCTGCTGACGAAGGTGCTGACAAATAAGCTGTGCAGCTTGTTGCTGTTGGGATTTGGTGAGTTGACGGCGTTTGTTGCGTAGGCTACGTCTTAGGTTTTTACGCGCTAAAACGGTGTGTTCGCTAGAAAAATAAGGGGTCATTTGATTTTAAATCGCAATTTTAAAATCCCAAGGTGCCGCTGCTGTCGTATTCCCTGAACCGTAAGGTTCAAGGTGGAAGTAACCGATTCACTTCAGGCTTTCCGCTACGAGGCGGACTTGCACACCAGCAAAGTCAGAGAAACTTCCAGTTTTTGCAACATAGGCTCGAGGACGTAGACAACTGGCTAACACCTCAGGACTGAACGCAGTTTAACAAATAAAAAAATATTTATGGAACTTTTCGTGACTCAACCAGTGTATCGAGTTCTGCGATTGCAGAATCCATTTTATGATTAAGCTGCACTATTTTTGCGTCTCTATTAAGATTCGCTTCGTCTAATTGTAAAAACTCATTAGTAATATTAAGCGCAGCAATAATGGCCAAGCGCTCTAAGCTAAGCACTTTACCGGCATGGCGTATTTCTAACATTTTTTTATTTAAATGACGCGCAGCCTGCAACAAACCGTCCTGCTCTTGGGGGGTGCAGGCAATCAGGTATTTACGGTCCAGCAGGGTGATTTCAGTGGTATTCTTGTCACTGCTCATACATCTGGCTCCAACGCCTTTAAAAAGCAAGAGTCTACTATAATGTGACCTTTGTTCTTGGTCAATTGTCGTACATTTAGCAAATGTACGCTAGTTTTATAGATTTGTTTAACTAATTTGAAAGAATGAGAAACTTTATGTCCTTGGAACGCGATCAAGCAGCATCAATTGATTTTGATACGCTTGCAGATTTATGTTTACGCCACCGTTGTTTTCAATCACCTTCGCTTTTTCATGGTGTGCTTGCCGGTCAGCTTTGTGGTCAAGCACGTTTAGCGCGTGACCATTGGTTATTATTGTTAAGCCAATTACTGGGCAGCGAAAAGGCTCAGTTAGAAGGCGACGATAAATTACTCGCTTTAAGGCTGTTAGATCAAGCATTAGAAACATTAAGTGCTGGCGGGTTAGATTTTGAACCTTTACTACCTGATGAACTTTATGAACTAGAAGAGCGCTTTGTTGCCCTTGTACAGTGGGTACAAGGTTTTTTGAAGTCATTAAAATCAGCCAACTTAGCAGAGCGAGAATTATCAGCAGAAGCACAAGAAGGCCTAGATGATTTACAGCGTTTAGTTGAACTGGGCAAAGAAAATCTTCAAGCTGATGAAGCGAATGAGAAAGACTTAATGGCCATTACTGAATTTGTTCGTATGGTAACGATGCTTCTTTATACTGAATTGCATCCAGGTCAACCTCAGGTTGAAAAAGTAGAAAAACCTCAAAATCTTCATTAAAACCCTTATTTAAACTTGCATTCAAACCTTTATTAAATAGTGATTGCTGGAGTAATAATGGAACACTTACCTGTCGAAGTCTTTATTAAGCGCCGCCGCGCATTAATGGATAGCTTGCCTGATAAAGCGCTGCTGTTGGTTCCTTCAGCAACGCTAGTAACGCGCAGCCGAGATACTGAACACCCTTTTCGCCAAGACAGTGACTTTTGGTATTTGACGGGCTTTAACGAACCAGATGCTTTGTTAGTGCTGATGAAGGGTTACGAAAAAAGTGAGCAACTGCTGTTTAATCAGCCTAAAGATAAGTTAATGGAAACTTGGACAGGCATTCGTTTAGGTCAAGTGGCTGCCGTTATTCAATTAGGTTTTGATCAAGCTTTTGCTTTAGCCGACATTGACCAGCAGCTACCAAAACTTTTGGCAGAAGCTAGTGAAGTTTGGATGCCGTTAGAAGATGAAGCGCTTTATTCTCGTTATTTATTTTGGCGACAACAAGTAAGAACGCGGTTCAAACGCGTCGCAAGCCTACCCACTCGAATAACGGATTTAAGTCAGCAATTAGGTGAGATGCGTTTACTTAAACAACCTGAAGAAATTATATTGATGAAGCAAGCGGCACGTATTTCGGCTGAAGCCCATTGCCGCGCGATGCAGGTTTGTAAGCCTAGTATGTATGAATATCAGCTACAGGCTGAAATTGAATACGAATTTAGAATGCAAGGCGCAAGCGGCCCTTCTTATAGCAGCATTGTTGGCGCTGGCGATAACGCTTGTGTGCTGCACTATGTTGAAAATAGCGCGGTGATGCAGGCGGGTGATTTAGTGTTGATTGATGCCGGTGCTGAATATCAAGGTTACGCCGGTGATATTACCCGTACTTTTCCTGTGAACGGTACTTTTTCTACCCCGCAACAGCAGCTGTATAACCTAGTGTTAAAAGCCAATGAGTTAGCCATTAGCTTAACGCGCCCTGCTGCAACGCTGGATGAATTACACCAAGCGGTGGTGCGGTGTTTAGTAACAGGTTTGGTGGAGTTAGGCTTGCTGCAGGGGGATGTTGAATCCTTGATCGAAACCGAAGCCTATAAAGTCTTTTTTATGCACGGTACGAGCCATTGGTTAGGTTTAGATGTGCATGATGTTGGCTTGTATAGGCAAGAAGGCAAAGCACGTCCGCTGCAAGCTGGCATGGTGTTTACCATTGAGCCAGGTTTGTACATTGCCCCCGACCAAGCCGATGTTGATCCTCAATGGCGTGGTATTGGTATTCGTATTGAAGATGATGTTTTAGTCACCGCAACGGGCTGTGAAGTGTTAACCAGTGGTGTACCCAAAACGATTGCAGGCATAGAAGCCTTAATGAAAGGTGACGATTATGCAAGGCACTAATGTTGATTGCTATGATTTGGTGATTATTGGCGGTGGTCTAGTTGGTGCAAGCCTTGCGTTAGCGTTGCAGCCTTTAGCCGAACAGTTAAATTGGAATATTTGTTTAGTTGAAAATCAACCGCCTGCTGCCGAGTCAGATTTGCAAGCGTCTTCTTTGCAAAAATGGCAACCCAGTTTTGATGGGCGTTCAACAGCATTGGCTTGGGGAACACGGCAAATTTATGAGCGCTTAGGTTTATGGAATGCGTTGCAGCAACACGCTAATCCGATTGAACACATTCAAATTACGGACCGTGGTTTTTTAGGTTCGACCCAGTTACATCATGCTGAGCAGCAGGTTGCTGCGTTAGGTTATGTGGTGCCAAATAGTTGGCTAGGTAAGGTTTTGTGGCAAGGATTGGCAAACGCTAAAAACACCCACGTTTTAGCACCCGCAGCGATTACTGCGGTTCACTTTCCCAGTGCCGAACAAGCGTTGTTAGAAGGGCAATTTAACGGCGAAGCTTTAACTTTAAAAGCCCGTTTAGTGGTCTTGGCTGATGGTGGGCGTTCGGGCATTAAGCAGCAGCTAGGCATTGCTGATGAAGTGCATGATTACGAGCAATCGGCGATTGTGGCTAATGTGCGACTGTCTAAACCTCACCGAGGCTGGGCTTACGAGCGCTTTGCCACCGATGGGCCGATGGCGCTGTTGCCTTTGGCTGGGCGTGAAATGGCATTGGTTTGGACGCGTACCAGCGAGCAGGTTGACACAGAAATGGGCATGAATGACGCAGGGTTTTTAAGTGCCATTCAACACAGTTTTGGCAGCCGTGCTGGGCGTTTTCAAAAGGTGGGCGAACGTTTTGCTTACCCGCTTAAAAAAGTTCGTGCTAAAGAACAAGTCAGGCGCAACCTAGTGTTGCTGGGCAATACCGCGCATTACCTGCACCCAGTGGCAGGGCAAGGCTATAATTTAGCCATACGTGGTGTGATGACGTTAGCTGACGCACTTGCGAATGGCGCTCAGCAAGCTGCGGATAATGGGCAAGTTTTTCATCCTGGCGAATTACCGCTGTTGCAGCAATGGCAGGCGCAGCGTGCTTTAGACCAGTCTAGCGTAATAGAGTTGAGTCATGGCTTAATTGGGTTGTTTGCTAACAACACCCCTTTGCTAGGTCATGCACGCGCAGCGGGTTTAATGGGTTTGAATTTAACTGCACCATTACGACGTTGGATTACGGCTAAAGCGATGGGAGTCTAAAATGCAGCCACAAGATGCGATTAAACCAGATGCAATTAAACCAGCGTCCAGCAAAGCCTATGATTTAGTGATTGTTGGCGGTGGTATGGCAGGTATGGCCTTGGCCGCCGGTTTAGCCCAGACCCATTTAAAGCTCGCCATTGTTGACATAGCTGAACGCCCCCCTAATTGGCAGGCTACGACTTTTAATTCGCGTGTTAGCGCCTTGTCAGAAACCAGTCGCCAGTTATTAGACCGCTTGGGTGCTTGGTCAGCCATGCAAAAACTGCGGGTTAATCCTTATCAAGGAATGCGCGTTTGGGACAGCCAAGGTACGGCAGAAGTAGCGTTTAGTGCTGCTGAAGCAGGCGTTGCTCACTTAGGTTATTTAGTTGAAAACTCGGTAACGCAGCTAGGTTTATTAGACGTGGTGGCTAAGCAAACTAACCTTGACTGGTACCTTGGTGTTGAAGCGGTGGCGATTAGTGACGCTTTAAATAATCAGGGGCAGCGCCGGATCACGTTAAGTAACGGTATTGCTTTAACGGCAGTGCTGATTGTTGGTGCTGATGGTGCCAACTCACGGATAAGAACTTTGGGCGCGTTTAAAACCCGCGAATGGAATTATGGTCATCATGCGCTAGTGACCAGTGTGCGAATGGAAAAATCGCATTCTAATGCTGCTTGGCAAAGCTTTAGCCAGCAGGGTATCTTGGCGTTTTTACCCCTTAATCTGGATGGTGATAACCACTGGTGCTCGATTGTTTGGTCAACACATCCAGAGCAGGCGGCTGAGTTAATGCATTTGGATGCAACGGCTTTTAATCAACGGCTAACAGCGGCTTTTGAAGGGCGTTTGGGGCAGGTTGAGTTTAGTGAAAAGCGCGAAGTTGTGCCTTTGCGCCAACGCCATGCCATTAATTATGTTAAGTCAGGTTTGGTTTTAATCGCTGATGCTGCCCACACAATTCACCCTTTAGCAGGGCAGGGCATTAACTTGGGTTTTGCTGACGTAGCCGCTTTAACGCAGGTGATTAAGCAAGCCGTTATCAATAAACAACCTTTGGGTAGCTTAACGGTTTTGAATGCTTATCAGCACCAGCGTAAGCCTGATAACCTTGCGATGATGGCATTAATGGAAAGCTTTAAGCATTTATTTGCCAGCCAAAATTTACCGGTACTGCTGCTGCGTAATTTGGGTATGAAGCTGGTGAATACTAACCCTTGGATTAAGCGCCAGCTCATTACGCAAGCGCTAGGTTTACGTGTTTTAGCGCAACAGAATAAGCCGCTTTAGTTGTGGATTTTAGTTGCGGCTTTTAAAAATGGCTAAGCCACGTAGTAGATTCAGTGCTTCATTCAGCGGGTAATCTTCAACAGTATCCAAGGGGCTGGCAACTTCTTCATTGAGGGCGGGCGTGGTTTCATTATTTAAGTGCCCGTCTAAGTCGGCTTCTTTAGTTGTTTGATTGGTTTCTAAGGGCGTGATACGCGCGTTAACGACTTCAATATCGGGCTGAATGCCTTCGGCCTGAATTGAGCGACCATTAGGCGTGTAATAAAGTGCGGTGGTCATTTTTATGGCACGGTCATTGTTCAGTGGCAAAACAGTTTGTACCGAACCTTTACCAAAACTGGTCGTACCCATAATTAAAGCCCGTTGATGGTCTTGCAGCGCACCAGCGACTATTTCTGACGCTGAAGCTGAACCTTCGTTAATTAAGACCACTAGCGGTACACCGTCTAAGCTATCACCTGAATTGGCTTCAAAGCGCATTTGCGTATCAGGCAAGCGACCACGGGTATACACAATTAAGCCACCATCTAAAAATACATCGACTACATCAGCAGCCGCCTGCAGTACGCCGCCTGGGTTATTGCGTAGGTCTAAAATCAAGCCTTTTAATGGCGCTTTATTGGCTTTAACTAAGCGATTTAAGGCTTGTTCTACCTCGTTACCGCTGCGGTTTTGAAATTGACTAATGCGTAAATAACCAAAACTGGGTGCTAGTATTTTTTCTTTTACGCTAGTAATGCGAATTAAACCTCGTTCTAAATTAACATTAAAGGGTTGATTAGTATTTTTACGTTGAATGGTTAGCTCAATTTTAGTACCTGGCTCACCGCGCATAAGCTCCATTGCTTTATTAACGGTCATTTCACGCGTAGGGGTGTCGTTAATGCGAATAATTAAATCATGGGGCTGCAAACCGGCACGTGAAGCTGGGGTGTCATCAATGGGGCTAATCACTTTAATGTAGCCTTCTTCAATGCCTATTTCGATACCCAAACCACCAAATTCGCCTTGGGTAGATTCACGTAAATCTTTAAATGCTTCCGGCTCTAGGTAAGCAGAATGTGGGTCTAAGCCGGATAACATACCTTTAACCGCATTTTCTAATAATTCACGATCATCGACTTCATGCACATAGGCTTGTTTAATACGCTCGTAGACTTCTGCAAAGCTGCGTAGTTCATCCAGCGGTAGGTCGTATTGTGGGTCGAGAGGATAGTCTAATTCACCATTACTGTAAGCCGCATGGGTAGGTATAAGTAGCGATAAACCAAGCAGTAATCCAGCACCAAGCCGCAGTAAAGTAGGAGAGTAAGCATTATTGCTAGGTGCAACAAAGGGGTACATAGGATTACCTAAAAGAAAAGAATAAAGTTAAAAGTTAGCGGCGTGCTATCCAGCTTATAGGATCTAAAGGTTTACCAGCACTTCTTATTTCAAAATAAAGACCGTTTTGCTGTTGCCCACCCGTCGCGCCAGCAGTAGCAACGATTTCGCCACCATGCACCCAGTCACCAGGCTCTTTACGCAGGGTCTGATTATAACCATAAAGACTCATGTAACCATCGCCATGATCTATAATTAGCATAAAGCCAAAGCCGCGCAACCAATCGGCAAACACCACTCGCCCACCATGTACTGAATGTACTTCTTCACCTTCACTGGCTTGAATCAGCAGCCCGTGGCTGGTAATGCGATTATTAAACAGTTTGCTACCGTAAGCACTAAGCACTTTACCTTGAATGGGCCAAGGTAATTTGCCGCGCATTTGTGGAAAAGGGCTAGCATCTTTAGGTGGTGGTAATCGAACAATGGCTTCAGTGACGGCTTCTAATAATTGCTCTAAACGTTTTTGGTCGGTTTGTAGTTTTTTAAGTTCATCGCCACGACCGGCAATGTCTTGGCTAAGCTGTTTAACCACCTGTTGACGTTTTTTCTGTTCGGCTAGCAGTTCGTTGCGGCGCACTTGTAAACTGTGCCTAACTTGTTCAAGGGTTTGCCCACGGGTAATGATTTCAGCTTGTACTAAGGTCAATTGCCGAGCAGTACCTAGGTATTGCTCAATCTGGTCGGTTCTTTTTTTATTGATGTAATCGTAATAACGCAGCAGTCGTGCTACGCGGTCAGGTTCTTGCTGGTTCAGCAGCACTTTTAAATATTCTTGCCGCCCCATTGCATAGGCGGAACGAATTTGCTGGCGCAAATAACTGGCTTGCTGGTCAAGCTGGGTTTGTAAACTACGTTGCTCATTGCGTAAGCCCATCAGTCTTCGTTCTAACTCAGAGGCTTCTTTACTGTTATCACTAATGCGTGTCACTAGTTGGCTAATTTGTACTTCGGTACTACGCAGATTATTTTCTAGCGAAGAATGTTCGCCTTGTGCTTCGGTCAGCCAGCTTTGCAGCTTATTAATATCAGTGCGTAGCGCTTGTAATTGCTGTGCACTGACTTCTTCTGGTGCAGCAGCCATTATTGGGTTATTAATTAGCATACTGACTAATAATAAGGTGGCTAAAGTAAGGCGGCGGCGCATCACACGTTTTTGCTTTCTGCCTTCTGTTGGCTGCATTACCAATCTTCCCTATAACTTAATTGAATTCAATCAGCGCTTTACCAGTCATTTCAGGTGGCTGCTCTAAACCCATAACTTTAAGCATTGTGGGTGCTAAATCTGATAAACGCCCACCGTCTAATAAGCGCACATTACGGTTTTTAGGAGGAATATAAATAAGCGGTACAGGGAAGGTAGTATGCGCGGTTTGTGCTTGCCCCGTTACTTCATCCAGCATTTGCTCAGCATTACCATGATCGGCTGTAATAAAACCTTGCCCATTCACTGCTTGTAGCGCTTTTACAACGCGCCCAACACAAGCATCCAGCGTTTCAATGGCTTTTACTGTGGCAGCAAAATCACCCGTATGCCCAACCATATCACCATTGGCATAGTTACAAATAATCGCATCGTATTCGCCGGAATGAATCGCAGCGACTAGCTTATCGGTTACTTCTAGCGCACTCATTTCTGGCTGCAAATCATAAGTTGCTACGGGTGGTGAAGGCACTAACATACGCGTTTCACCAGCATAGGGTTCTTCTTTGCCACCTGAAAAAAAGAACGTAACGTGAGCATACTTCTCGGTTTCAGCAATGCGTAGCTGCGTTTTACCTAAGTTTGCCAAGTATTCGCCCAGCGTGTTGCTTAAATTAGCCGGTGGAAAGGCGGCTCGCGCATGAATATCTTCAGCGTATTGTGTCAACATGACAAAGCTGCTTAAACGTGGCCAAGCACGGCGCGAAAACCCGTTAAAGTCGGCTTCGGTGAAGGCACGGGTGATTTCTCTGGCGCGGTCAGCACGAAAATTCATAAAAATAACCGCATCGTCGTGTTCAATTTGGCAAGGTAAGCCAATTGCGGTTGCTTTTACAAATTCGTCGTTTTCGCCTCGCTCATAAGCGGCTTCAAGCCCAGCAGCAGCGGTTTTGGTATTAAAATCAGCTTGGCCTAGGGTTAGCAAATTATAGGCTTGTTCTACTCTATCCCAGCGGTTATCACGATCCATTGCAAAATAGCGACCAATTAAACTGGCGACTCTGCCAACACCTAAAGCTTTAAATTTACGCTCAGCGGCTTCAATTGACGCTTTAGCGCTACGGGGTGGTGTATCACGACCGTCTAAAAATGCGTGTAAAAAAACCTGTTTAGCACCGCGTTTAACGGCAAGCTCTGCCATCGCAAATAAATGCGCTTCATGGCTGTGTACGCCGCCACCCGACAACAGCCCCATTAAATGTACCGCACCTTGTTTGGCAATCGCTGCATCGACTGCCGCGATTAACGTGGCGTTTTCAAAAAAACTGCCATCTTTTATAGCTTGAGTAACGCGGGTAAAGTCTTGGTAAACCGTTCGCCCAGCGCCTAGATTCATATGCCCAACTTCAGAGTTACCCATTTGCCCTTCTGGCAAGCCAACGTGCAGGCCGTCAGTATGAATTTGACTGGTAGGGTATTTTGCACGCAGGTGATCCATAACCGGTGTTTTGGCATGAAAAATAGCGTTATTGTCGCTGGCTGGGTTATCACCATAACCATCTAAGATAATAAGGGCGGTAGGAAGGCGTTGAGAACTCATGACGTTGTAGGGTCGCTCTTTAAGGTCGGGTTAACGTTAGAATAAGCACAGGTCAGAAAAATTAATTGAGGCACATAATAGCGCTCTCCACCTTAAATCGCCATCTTGCAGATGCCTTGATTGTGACTCTGGTGTATCCTAAACGACAATTTTTCTTCAGGGTTAAGCTTGTCTTAATCTTTAGTCATGGCGTAATAAAAAAGAGATCAGCGATGTTAGAGCAAGTTATTGAATTTAGTATTAACAACCCCATGTTAGTGAGTGCCTTCGTTGTTTTGTTGGCTTTAATTGCGTTTAACGAAAGCCGTACTGCAGGTAATGGTGTTGGCGTAGCAGAAGCCGTGCGTTTTATGAACCGTGATGAAGCGATTGCTATTGATATTCGTGACCGTAAAAACTATACCCAAGGTCACATTGCTGGTTCATTGAATATTCCTATGGCTAACTTAGATTCGCGTCTTCAAGAATTAGAAAAGCATAAAAGTAAGAAAATTATTGTCGTTTGTAACACCGGCACTTCAGCAGGTATGGCAATAGCCAAGTTACAAAAAGCCGGTTTTGAACAAGTGTTACGCTTAAAAGGCGGTATTATGCAGTGGCAAAGCGATGCAATGCCGATGGTTAAAAAATAAATAATCGTAAAAATTAAGGAAACTAAATAATGAGTGAAGCACCCCAAACCCAGTTTGCACTACAGCGCCTTTACCTAAGCGATGTGTCTTTTGAAGCACCTAATAGCCCCGAAGTTTTCATGGTTAAAGAGCAGCCACAGGTTGACGTAAAATTAGATACAAAAAATCGCCAAGTAAGCGAAGACCTTTATGAGGTGACGGTAAAAATTACTGCTCAGGTTACTTTTGGTGAAAAAACGGCTTTTTTAGCGGAAGTTGAACAAAGTGGTGCGTTTCAAATTACGGGCATTGAAGGCGATAACCTAGAGCACGCTTTAGGTGCTTTTAGCCCCAATATTCTTTTCCCTTATGCGCGTGAAGCGATTGATAACCTAGTTGTTAAAGGCGGCTTTCCTCCGTTAATGATTGCGCCGGTTAATTTTGAAGCTATTTTTGCCGAGCGCAAACAGCGTGAAGCACAAACGACGCAATAGATAATATAACGTGCGCCGTTTTTATTCCCCTCAACCCTTGGCTGGTAAGGCTCAAATTGAGCTAGACGGTCAAGTGGTGCGTCATATTATTCAAGTGCTACGAATGCAGGCAGGTGAACATTTGCACCTGTTTGATGGGCAGCAGTGTTATTTAGCCAAGCTGTTAGACGGCAATAAAAACCGTGCGCTGTTGCAGCTATTAGAGCCTATTGCCGCCGCCGCGCCTTCGCCTTTAACCACCCACCTTGGGCAAGCCATTTCCAAAGGCGACAAGATGGAATGGATTATTCAAAAAGCCACCGAGCTGGGCGTAACCGAGCTTACTCCTTTGTATACCCGCCAAGGTGATGTGCGTTTAAAAGGTGAGCGGGAACAAAAAAAGCACCAGCAATGGCAGCAAATTGCGATTAGTGCTTGTGAACAAAGTGGGCGCAATGACGTGCCAATCATTCACCCGCCCCAAGTTTTAAATGACTGGTTAGGGCAACGGCAAGAAGCCATGAAACTCTTGCTGCACCCGCACGGTCAAAGTGGCGAGCTGGCAGTTAAAGAAGTCAGCAGTGTTGCTTTATTAATTGGCCCTGAAGGTGGTTTGACGGAAGCCGAAGCCCAAGCAGCCAAGCAACAAGGTTTTACTGGTCTGCGTTTAGGCCCTAGAATTTTAAGAACTGAAACAGCACCGCTAGCCGCACTAACCCTAGTGCAGCACTGGTGGGGTGACTTTAAGTAATGATTTTAAGTAGTGGTATTTAAAAATTAAGCCAGTGTGGAGGCAAAATGACTAAGCAGGTTGTGGTTGGTGTGGTAATGGATCCAATAGCGGATATTACTTACAAAAAAGACACCACGCTGGCGTTATTACTAGCTGCTAAAAAGCGTGGCTGGAAGCTTAAATACATGGAAATGGGTGATTTACACCTACGCCAAGGCAAAGCTTGGGCGCTGATGGCAGACCTAGACGTGTTTGCTAATCCAGAAAAATGGTTTGAATTAGGCGAATCCCAAGCCGCTTCTATGGCTGAACTAGACATTCTGCTTATGCGTACCGATCCACCTTTTGATGGCAACTTCTTAACCTCGACTTGGTTATTAGAAGCCGCCGAGCGTGAAGGTGTACTAGTGGTTAATAAGCCACAAAGCCTGCGTGACTGTAACGAAAAGCTGTTTGCCCAAGAATTTCCAGACTGTTGCCCACCCACCTTGGTTAGCAGCAATAGCGAGTTAATTCGCGCCTTCCATAAAGAACACCAAGACATTATTTTAAAGCCGCTGGATGGCATGGGCGGTATGGGCATCTTTCGTGTGAAAGAAGAAGGCTTAAATCTGGGTGCAATAATTGAAGAATTAACCGACAACAACCAGCGCCAAATAATGGTGCAAAGGTTTGTGCCAGAAATTAAAGACGGTGATACCCGTATTCTAGTGATTAACGGTGAAGCCGTGCCTTATGGTTTAGCGCGAGTACCTATGGCGGGCGAAACCCGTGGCAACCTAGCCGCCGGTGGCAGTGGCATTGCTCGTAAGCTAACCGAACGTGATTATTGGATAGTGAACCAAGTTGCGCCGGTACTTAAAGCCAAGGGCCTAATGTTTGTTGGTTTAGACGTTATCGGCGATTACCTTACCGAAATTAACGTCACTAGCCCCACCTGTGTGCGTGAATTAGACGCACAATGCGGCTTAGACATTGGTGGTCAATTAATGGCTTACTTGGCTGAACGCCTAGGTCGCGGTTGATTGTCAGCTGGGTTGACTAAACGCGTAAAATGGCAGCGCCCTATTTTTTGGACGCTGTTAATTGCTTTACTGCTGCACCTCTTGTTATTACTGATTGCTTCTTCACCCGAGGAAGACGACCTTCAGCAAACCTTTTCTCAGGCCACAGAAGTGCTGCTGTATGATTTAAAAGAACCGATTTTAGAAGAGCCACCGCCTGCTGCTCCTATTCCCGCTGCTATTCCTGTTCCTGTTGAACCTAAATCGCTTTCTGTTGAACCTGTTGCTGAAGAACCTGTTGCTGAAGTAATTAAAGAAGAAGTGACTAAAGCTAAACCACATTTTTCAAAAAGTTTAATTACTCGAAGTTTAGAAATTGCCCGTTTAGAAGCAGCGTTAGCAGTGATGCAAAATCACTCGGCACAACGCCCCCGAGTCAGGCGGATTAGTTCTGGCGCACGCATGAGTAGCGAAGAAGCACTGTATTTACGGCAATGGGAAGAAAAAGTAGAAAGGGTGGGTAATTTAAACTACCCCGAAGCAGCCAGAAGCCAAAATTTGGGTGGGCGTTTACGTTTGCTGGTGGTTATTGCAGCGGATGGGCGTATTTTAGAAGCGCAGTTATTAACGGGTTCAGGTCATACATTGCTAGATGATGCAGCTATACGCATTTTAAACCTAGCAGCGCCCTTTGCACCCTTGCCAGATTCCATCAAAGCACAAGCCGATGTGTTAGAAATTATTCGTACTTGGCAGTTTGGTGATGGTTGGTATGCTAATTGAATTATGCCAATTGAATGAGCCAGCCAACGCAAGGTAATACTAGCGTTAAACGCTTTTATTCACCGTATAATTTCGTCAGAATTACGTCTTGATGCGTTACAAAATAAAGAGAAAACTGTGAATACACTTAGGGATCATTTTTTACTAGCAATGCCACAACTTAAAGACCCGCATTTTGGTGGAAGTTTAACTTACCTTTGTGAACAAAATGCAAAAGGTGCTTTAGGTTTAATCGTCAACAAACCATTGTCACTTACGTTTGCTGAGTTAATGGAGCAGATGGCTATTGAAGCTTCGTCGGATCTTTACGCAGATCGCCCCATTTTTTGTGGTGGGCCAGTGCATGGCGACCGAGGGTTTGTTTTGCATACGGGTGCTGCTAACTGGAAAGCCAGCTTGCCGATTAATGACCAGTTAAGCCTTACTACTTCGTTAGATATTTTAGACGCACTTGCCAAAGGCGAAGGCCCAGAACACTTTCTTATTGCACTAGGCTGTGCGGGTTGGGAAGCTGGTCAACTAGAACAAGAGCTACTCGATAACGCTTGGTTAACCTGTGCTGCCAGTGAAGTCATACTTTTTGCTACCTCAGCAGAAAGCCGCTTAACCGCAGCAGCAACAACACTAGGCATCAACCTAGATTTAATGACAGGGCAAGCTGGTCATGCTTGATAGCACTGTGATTGCTGCCCCTAAGCTGCGCTTAATAATGGCGTTTGATTTTGGTAGCAAGCGCCACGGCGCTGCGCTAGGCAACGAGCTGACGCGCACAGTCAATCCGTTAACCGAGATTCCTGCTAAAGACGGTATTCCAGCGTGGCAAATTTTGGATGCTTTAGTGAAAGAATGGCAGCCTGATGTTTTTGTGGTGGGTTTGCCGTTGGATGAACAACTTGATGAAACGCCGTTAAGCCTGCGGGCTAGAAAGTTTGCACGGCGTTTATTTGGGCGTTATGGCAAAGCTTGCTATGGCATGAATGAACGGGGTTCGACGCGCATTGCCAAAGCAATTGTTAAGCAGCAGGGTGGGCATAAAGGTAATTTTCGTGAGGATCCTGTGGATAGATTGGCTGCAGCGGTTATTTTAGAGGAATGGTTACAGCTAAATCCTAATGGCGATAGCATTTATTTAAAGCAGATTGCTGGACCTGATTTCGTTAAATTTTAAAAGGAGCGACTGACTAAAATGGGAAATCAAAACCAAGCCGTTTTATTACCAAAAGTTTCGCCACTTATTGACAGTCTAGCCATCACGCTAGAAAACTATTTACAGCAGCAGGGCATTACCGAGCCTTTATTGATTGGCATTCATACCGGCGGTGTTTGGGTGGCGGAAGCACTGCACCAAAAAATGCAGATTGCAGCGCCCTTGGGAACGCTAGACATTTCTTTTCACCGTGATGATTATTCTCAAGTGGGTTTTAATGCGAGTGTAAAACCGTCTAATCTACCTTTTGTAACTGAAAACCAACACCTAGTGTTAGTTGATGATGTGTTGATGTCGGGACGAAGCATTCGTGCTGCCATGAATGAAATTTTTGATTATGGTCGTCCTGCCTCTATTACATTGGTTACGTTATTATCTTTGTCGGGTCGAGAGTTGCCCATTCAAGCGGATTGTTGTGCTTTGCATTTAGATTTACCCGCTAATCAACGCGTTAAACTGTCTGGCCCCGATCCGTTAGAATTTAATTTGGTTATTCGTCCTGTTGACACAGAGGAACCTGCATGAGTAGTGCGCTCGATAATCCAAACCACCCCCGCAATATACAGTTAACAGCGGATGGGCGTTTAAAGCATTTTTTAAGCATTAATGGTTTGTCTAAAGCTTTGCTAACAGAAATTTTGGATACTGCAGAATCGTTTGCCAATATGGGCGAACAAGCGGTTAAAAAAGTACCGCTGCTGCGAGGTAAAACCATTGTTAATTTGTTTTTTGAAAATTCTACCCGCACCCGCGCCACCTTTGAATTAGCGGCTAAACGCTTGTCTGCTGACGTGTTAAATTTAGATATTAATACGTCTTCAACCACTAAAGGTGAAACACTGATGGATACGCTACAAAACATTGAAGCTATGTATGCCGATATGTTTGTGGTGCGTCACGCTGATTCAGGTGCAGCCCATTTTATTGCGAGTCAAGTTACGCCTAAAGTTGCCATTATTAATGCCGGTGATGGTCGTCATGCTCATCCAACGCAAGCCATGTTAGATATGTTTACCATTCGTCGCCATAAAGGTGGTTTTGAAGGGCTAAAAGTAGCGATTGTCGGTGATATTTTGCATTCGCGGGTTGCGCGTTCGCAAATTCGCGCCTTGAATGTATTGGGTGCGGCGGAAGTGCGTTTAGTGGCACCTAAAACCTTGTTGCCCGTTGGCATTGAAGAAATGGGCGCCAAAATTTATACCCGTATGGAAGAAGGCATTAAAGGTGTGGATGTGGTGATTATGCTGCGTTTGCAAAAAGAGCGCATGAGCGGTGCTTTGCTTCCTTCTGAATCTGAATTTTACCGCCTGTATGGTTTAACGACGCAAAAGCTGGCTTATGCACATCCAGAAGCAATTGTGATGCACCCAGGCCCGATTAATCGTGGGGTAGAAATAGAATCAGCCGTCGCTGACGGGGCGCGTTCTGTGATTTTGCAACAGGTGGGTTATGGTATTGCTACGCGCATGGCGGTGATGAGTATGGCAATGAGTGGACAGATGCACGAAAGGTCACAAATACAATGAAAATTTCTATTCTAGGCGGGCGTGTTATCGACCCAGCAGCGGCATTAGATCAGGTGCTTGATCTGCATATAGATAAAGGTCATATTTTAGCGCTGGGTGCTTGCCCTGAAGGCTTTAAAGCAGAGCAAATACTGGATGCCACCGGCTTATTAGTGTGTGCCGGTTTTATCGACCTCTGCTGTCATATACGAGAACCTGGCCCCAGTTATAAGGGTAGCATTGCTAGCGAAACTCAAGCAGCTTTAGCCGGTGGCTTTACCCAAGTTTGTGCGCGTCCCGACACACAACCGCCTTTAGATTCACCAGCGGTTATTCGAGTAGTGAAAGAACGAGCGGAACTGGCAGGTCAGGCTAAAGTGCTGCCCATCGGCGCACTCACACAAGGTTTAGCCGGGCAGTTATTAAGCAATATGTCCGCACTACAAGCCGCAGGCTGTGTGGCATTGACTAACTTGCGCCACCCGATTCAAGACAATTTAATTTTGCGCCGTTGTTTAGAATATGCAGCTACTTTTGATTTGTTGGTGATTTTTTACCCAGAAGACCATGCGTTAAAAGGTGCTGGTTTTGCACATGAAGGTGCGCTGTCTTCACAGTTAGGTTTACATGGTATTCCTGAAACAGCCGAAACCCTTGCCGTGGCGCAAACGCTGTTGTTGGTCGAACAAACCGGCATTCGTGCTCATTTTGCACACCTTTCTACCGCCAGAGCGGTTGAGCAAATTGCCGATGCTAAGGCAAAAGGCTTACCTGTAACGGCAGACGTTGCGTTAAGTCATCTATTGTTTACTGATGCCGCTTTAGAATCATTTGATAGCAATTTTCACTTAGAGCCGCCATTACGCAGCGAAAATGACCGTTTAGGTCTGTTACAAGGTTTAAAAGATGGCACGATTGCGGCGGTTTCTAGCAGCCATTTACCCCATGAGCAGGCGGCAAAAATGGCACCTTTTTCTGCTTCAGAAGCAGGCATGAGCAGCCTAGAAGTAGTTTTGCCACAAATGTTAGCACTGGTTGAAGCCGGTTGGTTAAGCCTTGCTGATATGGTAAAGCGTTTGTCGTTAGCGCCAGCTCAAGTGCTAGGCTTAAAATCGGGCACACTGGGTGTTGGTTATAAAGCTGATGTGGTACTCATTGATCCAACGGCTAGTTGGGTATTAAATGAGCAAACGGGCTTTTCAGCCGGACACAACACGCCTTTTTGGAATCAATCGCTGCAAGGCCGTGTGGTGACCAGCCTTGTCGATGGTCAAATTCGTTTTAACTTAAAATAAAGGGTGAGCAACGCTGTGTTTAATTCTCGATTATTAGGTACGAATAGCCTGTGGCCTTTGGGTAAAATTGTCTGCGTGGGGCGTAATTATGCTGAACACGCTGCTGAGCTAAATAATCCAGTACCTGAACAGCCGCTGTTGTTTATTAAACCAGCAACGAGTGCGGTTGCGATGCAAGCGCCTGTGCGATTACCTACAAATGTGGGTGATGTGCATTATGAAACCGAAATTGCCTTATTAATTGGCCAAACGCTGAGCAAAGTTAAGCCTGCCAAAGCTTTGGCAGGCGTGGTGGGTGTGGGATTGGCGCTAGACTTGACTTTGCGTGATTTGCAGTCAGAACTTAAAAAACTGGGGCATCCGTGGGAAAGAGCCAAAGCTTGGGACGGTGCTTGTCCTTTGTCTGACTTTGTTGATGTTGCAGCGGTTAACGACTGGCAAGCCTTAGAATTGAGTTTAAAAATAAATGGCATTGAAAAGCAGCGTGGGCAAGCCAAGCAAATGCTCACGCCGATAGCCGAACTACTTAGTCATATTAGCCAAACTTTTACGCTGCTGGCGGGTGATGTGGTGATTACTGGTACACCCGCTGGTGTGGGTAAGTTAGCGGTGGGCGATCAGTTAGAATTAGCCTTAACTGGCTTGTTGCAGGTAGAAACGCGTGTAATTTAAATAAAGTTATTTTAGCCAAGTGAATGAACAAAGGAATGCGCTAATGACAAGTAACACTTTAGTAACATCAAGCGTAGCAAAAGTAAGCTTGATAACAGCCATGAGTGAGCGGCAAGGATTGCCCGAAAAACTAAGATTATTAGCTGAAAGATTACAAGAAAAATATGCACAGGTAGAACGCTTTTCGATTGCCTTGTATCACCCTGCTACTGATAAAGTACGCACTTTTTTTACCACTAGCCACTGTGATATGGCCATTACTGCGTATGATTTTCGGCTTCAGGATGCGCGATCGCTGTATGCCCTTGCGCTTAATAGAAAGCCTAGAGTTATTCATGATTTGACCGAATTGGTACCGCCTAAAAATTTAGGCGCTGTTAATCCGCATACTTTAAAACTGGTTAGCCAAGGTTGGCGTTCCAGTTTTACGTTACCTTTGTTAGTTGATGACGAGTTGATTGGCTTTGTATTTTTTAACTCGCAAACTATTTGCACTTTTCAAGATGATTTATTAGCAGAGTTAGAGCTGTACTGTCAGCTAATTGCTCAGTTGGTTTACCAAGACCATGCGGCAATCAAAACGTTAACTGCTGCAGTGCGCTCCACCATGTCCTTGTGTGCTAAAAGAGATCCTGAAACGGGCGCTCATTTAGAACGCATGGCGCAATTTTCTCAATTAATAGCCGTTAACTTAGCACCAAAATGGATATTTAGTGATCGCCAATTACAGCACCTGTTGCTGTTTGCACCTCTGCATGATTTAGGCAAAATAGCCATTGCTGACCGAGTGTTATTAAAGCCTGGTAAGCTAACTGATGATGAGTTTAAAGAAATGCAGCAGCACACAGTTAAAGGCTGTGAGCTGTTAAGTTTAGTGATTAATAATCATGGTTTAGAAAGCCTAGATGATATACAAATGTTAAAAAACCTAGTGCTTTACCACCATGAAAAAATGGATGGCACGGGTTATCCAGAAGGATTGAAAGGCGAAGAAATTCCTATTGAGGCAAGGATTATTGCTGTTGCTGATGTTTTTGATGCGCTTACCAGTGAGCGTCCTTATAAGAAAGCTTGGTCAGTGATGGATACCTTGGCAGAGTTACAACGCATGGCAGGCAGCCATTTAGATGCGGATTGCGTGGACGCTTTGGTAAACAACCGTGAACAGGCAGAATACATTCTTAACAAGCTTCGCTGTGAAATAAGCGAAGCCTAGTTAGATTAAGCCTAGCTAGATGATGGCGGCTAAACTAAATGGCATCTTTACCTTTTTCACCAGTACGAATACGAATGATTTGGTCGAGCGGGGTCACAAAAATTTTGCCATCACCAATTTTTCCAGTGTTAGCAACGGTAATAATGGAGTCAATTACTTGCTCTTCCATAGCATCATCTACAGCAACTTCTAATTTTATTTTAGGTAAAAAATCCACTACATATTCAGCACCACGATAAAGTTCGGTGTGCCCTTTTTGACGACCAAACCCTTTTACTTCAGTAACAGTAATGCCTTGTACGCCAATTTCAGAAAGTGCTTCACGTACATCGTCTAGCTTAAAAGGTTTGATAATGGCGGTAATTAGCTTCATTGTTGCTTCCTCGGTAAATGAATAAATATTGCTTAATGGTAAAGCCTCTAGCTATAAATAACCAAAAGAGATGCGATATTTTTTAGGTCAGTAAACTTGATCTAACCCGTTTTTTATAAAAAATCAGCTATGTTAAGCTGCCGATATTAGGAGATAGTATGCTTAAACCTGAGTACTTACAAAAAATAACCAGTGAGATAACTACAAAGTTGGGTAGTTTAAACCAACCTTTACCTACAAGTCAGGCGCTAAAAAATCTAGTTAACGAAATAGTAACAAAGTTAGATTTAGTTAGCCGTGAAGATTACGAGCGTTTGTTGCAGATTCATCAGCGTACACGGCAAAAAGTAGACCAGTTAAATTCGCGCGTAGAGATGTTAGAGGATAGGTTAAAAAACTAGATTAAAACGGTGTTAAAAGAACTCAGTTAAGAGATTACAAGGAGGTTTAAGATGTCGCTGGCATTGGTTGCAAGTCGTGCCCTTATTGGCTTGGATTCACCTGAAGTTCGTGTTGAAGTACATTTGGCTAATGGTTTGCCTGCATTTAATTTGGTTGGAATGCCAGAAGTAGCGGTTAGAGAAAGTCGTGATCGGGTGCGTAGCGCATTAATGACGGCGGGCTTTGAGTTTCCTGCGCGGCGTATTACCGTTAATCTTTCGCCAGCCGATTTGCCTAAAGAAGGGGGGCGTTATGACCTTCCCATCGCGCTAGGTATTTTAGTTGCTTCTCAACAATTACCGCAAAATAGCCTTAATGGCCGTGAGTTTATTGGCGAGCTGGCTTTAAATGGCGAGTTGAGAAAAATAAAAGGCGCATTACCCACGGCTTTATCAACTTCAAAAATAGGTAACTTTTTAGTGCTGCCTGCGGCTAATTTGCCAGAAGTTGGGTTGGTTTCTAGCTTAAAAACGGGTGGCGCTCATCACTTGCTAGATGTTGCTGCAGCGTTGCGGGGTCAAGCCGAGTTCTTAACACCTAGCCACACGCCTTTAGACGTTGTTAGCTTAAATTACACCGATTTATTAGAAGTAAAAGGTCAGCAAGCCGCAAAAAGGGCTTTAATGGTTGCGGCGGCTGGGCAACATAATCTGCTGTTTTGTGGGCCACCTGGCAGTGGTAAAACTTTATTAGCACGCTGTTTATTGGGGTTATTGCCTGAACCCAGTGAAGAAGAAGCCTTAGAAGTTGCCGCGATTCAATCCATCGTTCAAGGGTTTGATGCCAGCACTTGGCGACAACGCCCATTTCGTTCACCCCACCATACGTCATCCGCTGTTGCTTTAGTGGGCGGTGGCAGCAATCCTTTACCCGGCGAAATTTCTTTAGCCCACCGGGGTATTTTATTTTTAGATGAGCTGCCTGAGTTTGGTCGACAAGTTTTAGAAGTGTTGCGTGAGCCTTTAGAAGCTGGCGTGATTCACCTTGCTCGTGCTAAACGCAAGGCAAGCTATCCAGCACAGTTTTTATTAATTGCTGCGATGAATCCTTGCCCTTGCGGTCATTTGGGTGATCCACGCAAAGCTTGTATTTGTCCACAAGGCTTAATTCACCGCTATCAATCACGCTTGTCAGGGCCTTTGTTAGATAGAATTGATTTACACCTTGAAGTACCTGCTTTGCCAGCCGATTGTTTATGGCAACCCGTTGAAGGTGAAAGCTCCGCTCAAGTGCGTGTAAGAGTAAAAGAAGCACGGCAACTGCAAATACAGCGGGCAGGCAAGCCAAATTCACAACTATCACCCACAGAATTAGAAACCTTTGCACCTTTAGGCAAAGAACAACAACAGCTATTAACACGCGCTATGAATAAGATACATCTGTCAGCTAGAGCCGCGCACCGTATAATCAAAGTAGCACTGACTTTAGCTGACTTAGAAACCAAGTCCGTTATAGAGTCTAAACATTTATTAGAAGCACTTAGCTACCGTAAACTACCTTGGTCAGACTAATTTAATGGTATAACTATGCAGTTTCCAACTTTACAATCCCTTGCAACAACACAAGTCATTAGCCTAAACGAACAGGCTAGTTTGGCTGAAGCGCTAAGTCTGATGAATAAACATACCATTCGTAGTTTATTAGTGAACAGCAGTCAGGGTTATCGCTTATTACAAACTAAAGATTTAATGGCGTTTCATTTGCAGGGCATTAATTTTAAGGTGCCTTTAGCGCAAGTATTGCTGCCTAGAGCGTTGCAATTGCCACCTGAAGTTGATGTGCAAGAAGCGATTAAGCTGATTAGTTTGCATCAAGCCGAGCAAGTTTGTTTGATTGATGAAAATGAGCAGCTTTGTGGCATTGTGACTTACACCGATCTAGTACAAAACCTTGATCCTGATGCTTTAGCTGAAAATCAGCGTTTGGGTGATTTATTGCGCGGAATGCAGCTATTGCAGGTTAATAAAGAAATGCCGATTAACCTAGTATTGGGATTGATGCAGCGGCAAGATGTTAATACGGCTTTAATTAGTGAAGATCGTGTGCCTTTAGGTATGCTTACTTTATCGGATGTGATGCGTTTGCTGGATGCTAATTTAGACCTTTCTAGCCGTGTCGATACGGTGATGTCTAGCCCAGTATCCACTTTGTCCGAGTATTTTTCAGTGCGCCAAGCCATTAATAATATGCGTGAACAAGGCTTTAAGCGTTTAGTGGTGGTTAATGATGCTAATAAGGTGGTGGGTTTAATACGCCAGCAAGATTTAGTTAATCTTTATTACAGTCAGTGGTTTGGGCTGATTAAACAGCAGCAGCAAGAGTTGCTCGACAGTAATCAGCATTTGGAACAAAAAGAACAAGCCTTTACTCAGTTGTTAGAAATGTTAGAGTTTCCAGTTTTGTTGTTGAATGCTAAGGGTGAGTTAGATCAGTTTAATCAAGCCGCGCAACAAATTTTTGCTAAAGAAAAACTTTTATCCGGTGTTACATTGCAACGGTTGATGCAAGACAATCCTTCAGCGGCTAATGCTAAAGATTTTTTTATCAAGTTAGATATAGGCCAAGCTTCACGCGCTGAAGTCATGTTTAAATCAGTGACTGGGCATTATCAAGCTTATCAATTAACAGCACGTCCGCTTAATAGTGATGCTAGTCGTGGCTTTATGCTACTTAGCTTTAAGCCACGTCAGGCGATAGAGTCTACTTCAAGTTATTAACAACAGCTAAAGAGGCTTCAGCTTGATTAAGGGTATAAAAGTGCAAGCTGGGCGCGCCACCTTCAATTAGCTGTTGACAAAGGTTAGAAATGACTTCTTCACCAAACTTAATAATGCTGTCGCTATCATCGCCATAAGATTCGAGTTGTTTTCTAATCCAGCGCGGTAATTCAGCACCACAAGCATCAGAAAAACGCGCCAGTTTACTGTAGTTAGTAATCGGCATAATGCCAGGAATAATGGGGATTTCGATACCTTTTGCCCTGACTCTATCTACAAAATAAAAATAAGCATCGGCATTAAAAAAGTATTGGGTAATCGCGCTGTCGGCACCAGCTTGGCATTTACGCACAAAGTTTTGAATATCAACGTCTAGGTTGGCTGCTTGAGGGTGAGATTCAGGGTAAGCAGCCACTTCAATAATAAAATCTTTGCCAAACTCTTGGCGAATAAATGCAACCAATTCATTGGCATAACGCAATTCACCACCCATACCCATACCAGAAGGTAAATCACCACGCAAAGCAACTAAGCGGCGAATGCCCTTGTCTTTGTAGCCTTGTAATTGATTGCGTAATTCGGCACGGCTTGCACCAATACACGACATGTGTGGTGCTGAATCAATGCCGCTTTCACGTAAAGCTAAAACGGTTTGTAAGGTGCCATCTTGGGTAGAACCACCGGCGCCATAGGTAACAGAAAAAAATTCAGGATTCAGGGCAGCAAGCTTATTGCGCACCACTAAAAGCTTTTCTTGGCCTACGGGTGTTTTAGGGGGAAAAAACTCAAAACTAATGGGTATAGAAGGCATGATTATTCTCATTTATATTAATTGGATTCATCTTACCTGCTGATTAAGATGAATAAAATAGCAGTTGCTTGAAACTTATTAGCAGACTGGATGAGATTTATTCATTTAATGAATGATTGAGTGTTTTTTTATAAAAGTCGCTAAAATAATGCCGCTAAAAATAAGCAGCATTCCTGCCCAGTGAAAACCTTCTAGTTGTTCGCCTAAAAAAATACTGGCTAAAATTAAGCCCCAGACTGGAATTAAATGAATAAAATAACCCGCACGGCTTGCGCTAAGCACCTCTACACCACGATTCCAAAATAAAAAAGCACCAATAGATGCAAATAAACCAACATAACCAATACTTAATAAGCTGGTTAGGTTGAAGCTAAAATTGCGTTCTTGTACCAGTAGTTCGTAAAGGTAAAACGGCGTGAGTTGTAGCCAACCAAAAATAACCGTTAACGCAAAAAAAGCCAGCCCACTTAAATCGGTTGGGCGACTGCGTAACATAACGGAATAAATAGCCCAACTAAATACCGCTGCAAGTACCCAAAGATTACCGTTACCACTGCCAAGCTGGTTTAATAATTGACTGGGTTGCCCTTGACTAATCAGCACGCTAATACCGGCAAGTGAAACCGCTAACCCTATAATTTGCTTTGAGCTAATAGCGTCGCCATAAAACCACCAAGAAAAAACTAAAATAAACAGTGGGCAAGCAGATAAAAGTAAAATGCCGTTGCTTGCAGGTAAGGTTTGTAAACCGATATAAACCAGCGTATTAAAACCTGTAACGCCAAACAGTGCCATTAAAGACAACTTAAACCAGTGGGCTTTGATAATGTGTTTGGCGTTCCAAAGCTGTTGCCCAGCAAAAGGAAGAATAATCAACATGGCCAGTAACCAGCGCCACCAAGCTAAGGCTAACGGTGGGATTTCAGTATGCACAGCACGGGCGACAATGAAATTACCACCCCAAAATAAAGTCGTTAAAATCAATAAAAAATAGGCTAGCCACTCAGCTTTTTTAAGACTTACTTGATTAAACATAAAAAACTCATCAGGTTAAAGCAGAAGGATTGAACACAGATTGAAGGCGGTGTTTGTGTGTTTTGGGCTAGAATATCATGTATTCTTGTTGGCTTAATTTAACTTTATATATGAGGGCTGCAAAGTGCAGGCTATAGCACTGATCATCCGATTAATCAGTCGATTTAATATCCTTCTAGGGCAGATTTTTTCCTGGTTTTCTTTAGGCATCGTGCTGGTATGTTTTTCTGTAGTCGTGCTGCGCTATGTTTTTTCTGTGAGTCAAGTATGGATGCAAGACCTTTATGTTTGGCTTAACGCCATGATGTTTATGGGCTTGGCTGGTTATGCTTTATTTAATAATTCTCACGTTAGGGTCGATATTTTTTACCGTCCGGCTAGCTTACGTCATAAAGCTTGGGTAGATATGTTTGGCAGCCTATTCTTTATTGCCCCATTTGTAACCATTTTGGTTTATTGGAGTTTTCCGTATGTTATGCGTTCTTGGAAATGGCTAGAAGGCTCATCTAACTATGGTGGTATGCCGGGCTTATATATCATTAAAAGCTTTATTATGGTATTTGCTTTTGTAGTGGCTCTACAAGGTTTAGCCATGTTTTTACGGGGTGTTTTGGTGTTATTTAATCAACAAGACTTGCTGCCTAAAGAATACCGTTATCGGGAGAATCACTAATTATGGAGCCGACTTTAATTGGTGAAGTGCTTTCGGTTGTGATGTTTTTTGGCATCATCGGTGTATTAATGCTGGGTTACCCCGTTGCTTTTTCACTGGCTGGGGTATCACTTTTTTTTGCAGGTTTAGGCTGGTTGTTAGGTGCTTTTGATCCATCTAACTTTAATAGTCTTGCCTCACGTTATATCGGCGTAATGCTAAATGAAGTATTGGTTGCTGTGCCTTTATTTATTTTTATGGGCATGATGCTAGAGCGTTCAGGCATAGCTGAAAAGTTATTAATAACTATGGGTCGTATGTTTGGCACGCTGCGTGGTGGTTTGGGTTTATCGGTTATTTTGGTGGGCGCTTTATTAGCTGCTTCAACGGGCATTATTGGTGCAACCGTAGTTACTATGGGGCTGTTGTCTTTACCCGCAATGATTCGTGCAGGTTATGATCCTCGCTTAGCTACTGGTGTTATTTGTGCTTCAGGCACGCTGGGTCAAATTATTCCACCCTCAACGGTGCTCATTTTTATGGGTGATATGCTGTCAGGCATTAACGCTCAAGTACAAATGGAAAAAGGCAATTTTGCGCCCTCTGCTGTTTCTGTGGGTGACTTATTCGCTGGCGCTTTTATACCCGGTTTAATGCTGGTTAGTTTTTATATGTTGTGGATGATTTATAAAGCCATAACCGACCCTAAAAGTTGTCCGGCTTTGGAAGTCACTGCAGAAGAAAAAGCTAACTTAGGACACGATGTTTTAACCAGCCTTTTGCCACCATTAGTGTTAATTATGGCCGTTTTAGGTTCTATTTTAGGTGGTATTGCTACGCCAACAGAATCGGCTGCTGTGGGTGCTGTGGGTGCTATGTTGCTAGCGGCAGTCAAACGTAAGCTAACGTTAACCAATTTACGCGAATGCATGAGTGCTACGGCAAATACCACGACTATGGTTTTTGTTATTCTCTTGGGTGCGTCTGTTTTCTCGCTGGTATTTCGTATGTTGGGTGGCGATGAGCTGGTTGCAGATTTTTTAGGGAACTTACCCGGTGGAACGCTAGGCGCAATCGTGTTTGTTATGTTGCTGATGTTCTTGCTGGGCTTTATTTTAGATACCTTTGAAATTATTTTTATCGTGCTACCTATTACTGCGCCTATTCTGCTAATGATGGATGTTGATCCTGTTTGGCTAGGCGTTATGGTGGCAATCAATTTACAAACCAGCTTCTTAACACCGCCTTTTGGCTTTGCGCTTTTTTACCTTCGCGGTGTAGCGCCTTCATCGGTACCAACCCGCATGATTTATGAGGGGGTCTTGCCCTTTGTTGGTATTCAATTGGTGGCTTTAGTTACTTTGATTATTTTTCCAGAAATAGTGACTTGGTTGCCTAACAAGCTTTACGGTAACTAACTTTTCAGCAAAATAGCATAAAAAAAGCGCACCCAATTATTTAGGTGCGCTTAGTTTTTTTGTAGGTGACTATTTAAAGCTACTTATAAATAAAGTGCTTCTCACGAGCCAAACCAAAGCGTTGGTCTACCTGCTCTGTACGAGTACGCAAGATAGTTAAACTCTTCACAAAGCTTTCTGCGGTTTCACGCGTTAATGCATCTTTATGTTCGCGCAGCTCAGTCATAATATTCATTGCAGCTTTAGCACCCGCTTCTAGGATGTCATCAGGGAAAGCGCGAATATTAACCCCGTGTTTATCAACGAGTTGTTTAAGTGCAATGGGGTCATTGGCATAAAAATCTGAAGCAACTTGGTCGTACTCTGCCTGACAAGCCACTTCAACAATTTGCTGTAAGTCTTTAGGTAGCTTAGCAAACTCTGATTTATTCACGACTAGCTCGGTTGCTAGACCCGGTTCAGTGAAGCTAGGCATATAGTACTCTTTACACACTTGGTGAAAACCTAACGCTAAATCATTAAAAGGCCCAACAAACTCAGCCGCATCTAAAGCACCGGTTTGCAGTGCTTGGAAAATTTCACCGGCCGGTAAATTGACAACGCTAGCGCCAATGGCTTGCCAAACTTTACCAGACAAACCTGGCGTACGAAATTTAAGGCCTTTAACATCTTCTATGCTGTTAACTTCTTTACGAAACCAACCGCCCGCTTGAGTGCCTGTATCACCTGATAAAAAGCCTTTAACACCAAACTGATCGTAAACCTTATCCCAAATTTGTTGCCCGCCCATATAACGTATCCAAGCGGTTAGCTCGCGTGATGTCATACCATAAGGAACACCCGTGAAAAAAGAGCTGGCTTCGCTTTTGTTCTGCCAGTAGTAAGCCGCACTGTGGCACATTTCTGCAGAGCCTTCGATAACGGCATCAAAAGATTGCAGTGCGGGTACAAGTTCATTGGCTGAATAAACACGAATCGTTAAGCGACCTGCTGACATGGCATTAATACGATCCGCTAAGCGTTGTGCGCCCACGCCTAAACCCGGAAAATTACGCGGCCAAGTAGTTACCATGCGCCAGTTATATTTTTTTTGAGATATGGCTGGTGTAGCAATACCGGCTGTTACAACAGCACCTGCACCTATGGCTGCGGATTTAATAAAGCCACGCTTACCTTGGTCGACTGATTTATCTTTCATTACAGCGAAACTCCAACAAGTTTTATATGAGTAGACTTTATTGTTTTAAGCAGCGATTTAGCGTCTTGTTAAGTAATCTACTAGAATGCCATTACTATAGAATGGCTTTTTTAATATTACACACAAACACAGCAAGGTCGAAAATAATATGCAAAATGAACACCCCGATGCTCGCCAGCCCGATTTACTGCGTAGCAAATTGGCCCTTGAAACGGCTTTAATTACTTGGCGTGAATTAGAAATACACCATGCGCGAGGTTGTGTGGTTCAGGTTAATAGTACATTAGATTTAACGGAAGTTGGCTTTCAGTTGACGCAAGATAATCGGGCGCAATTTCAACAATGGTTAGATTCGGGTGAAGTCGGCACAGTGGCTGATGACGATGCACATACTTGGCATCAAGAAAATACTGAACTTTGGGCATTAGTAGTGGCTCCTTGGGTATTGGTTCAAAATCGCCCTAAAAAACCTGCGGATGCGCGTTTGCAATGAGTTTGTTAGCAATCAACCAAGCACCACCCGTGTTAGATTATCAGCCACCTACCGAACCTTGGCTGGATATTCTTTACCAGGATAAAGACATATTAGTGGTTAACAAACCAGCAGGGCTGCTTTCTACGCCTGGTCGTGGTGAAGGCTTATACGACAGTGTAGAAGCACGCGCCAAACAAATATCACCCTATGCTGAACTTGCTCATCGCCTAGACATGGCGACCTCTGGCGTACTTGTTGTGGCGCTGCGTAAAGATGCTGAGCGTTCGATAAGAATGCAATTTCAAAACCGCCAAACCAGAAAAACCTACATCGCACAAGTTTGGGGCTGCCCAACAGAAACAGAAGGCGAAATAAACCTACCGCTAATATGCGACTGGCCCAACCGTCCACTACAAAAAGTCTGCCACGAAAGAGGTAAACCCTCGCTAACCCATTACCGTGTTATAGAAACCGATGGCAAAACCAGCCGCCTAGAACTCAACCCCATAACTGGGCGCTCGCACCAACTAAGAGTCCACCTAAAAGCCCTAGGCCATCCCATTTTGGGCGATAGGTTTTATTCGGAAGGCGAGGCGTTAGCTGCCAGCAGCCGTTTACTGCTTCATGCACAAGAGCTAGAAATAAGCCATCCAAGCACAACAGAGCCAATGACTTTTACTGCACCCTGTCCTTTTTAGTTGGTAATAAAAAAGCCCAGTTAAACTGGGCTTCTACTGTTAGCAAGCAATACTTACTAATAACGATAAGTCTCTGGCTTAAATGGGCCAGCCTGCGGCACACCTAAGTACTTGGCTTGGTCATTGGTTAGCTTGGTAATCACGCCACCAAAACCTTGCACCATATACTGAGCCACTTCTTCATCTAATTGCTTAGGCAACACTTCAACAGTAATGTTACTGGCTTTCTGGTCTGCTGCTAGGTTAGCAAAACCTTCTCCAAACAAATGAATTTGCGCTAGTACTTGGTTAGCAAAAGAACCATCCATAATACGGCTAGGGTGACCTGTTGCATTACCTAGGTTCACTAAGCGGCCTTCAGAAAGCAGAATTAAGTAATCATTACTGGCTTCATCAAACTGACCTGGCTTGCCATCACGGAAAATTTTATGAACCTGTGGCTTAATTTCCTGCCAAGCCCAGTTCTTACGTGTGTAAGCAGTGTCAATTTCATTGTCGAAGTGACCAATATTGCAGACAATCGCACCATTTTTCAGGGCTTTCATCATAGGCGCATCACACACATTCACGTTACCTGTGGTGGTAACTAATAGGTCAATTTTGCCTAGCAATAACTTATCCACACCTTCATCTTTACCGGTATTAACGCCGTTCAAATAAGGAGAAACCACTTCGTAACCGTCCATGCAAGCCTGCATCGCACAGATAGGATCAACTTCACTGACTTTAACAATCATGCCTTCTTGCCTTAAAGAAAGCGCAGAACCTTTACCTACGTCACCATAACCAATCACCAAAGCTTGCTTGCCCGAAAGCAGGTGGTCAGTCGCACGCTTAATCGCATCGTTTAAGCTATGGCGGCAGCCGTATTTGTTGTCGTTTTTAGACTTGGTAACCGCATCGTTTACGTTGATAGCAGGAATCTTCAAAGTGCCTTTCTGCATCATTTCAATTAAACGGTGCACACCTGTGGTAGTTTCTTCAGAAACACCGTGAATAGCGTCAATTAACTGAGGGTAATCATCGTGCAGAATTGCGGTTAAGTCGCCGCCATCGTCTAGCACCATGTTGGGTTCCCAGCCGTCTTTGCCTTCAATGGTTTGTTTAATGCACCAGAGGTATTCTTCTTCGGTTTCGCCTTTCCAAGCAAATACTGGCGTGCCCGCTGCTGCAATGGCTGCCGCAGCATGGTCTTGGGTAGAGAAGATATTGCAAGAAGACCAGCGAACTTCAGCGCCTAAATCAATTAGGGTTTCAATCAATACGCCGGTTTGAATGGTCATGTGAATACAGCCAACAATGCGCGCACCTTTAAGCGGCTGCTGTTCGCGGTATTTAGCACGAATGGTCATTAGCGCAGGCATTTCGCTTTCAGCAATGCGCAGTTCTTTACGGCCCCAATCAGCTAGGCTGATATCGGCTACTTTGTAATCAGTAAATTCAGACATATAACACTCCGTTTAGCAGAATAAATAGCCAATAAATAGTGGCCATTGCATCGTTTTAACGGGCGCCGTTAGTCTTTAGTTCCTGAACTGAGCCTGACAGAAAATGCTGCTGCAGCGCCCCTCAGTACAGAGAAAACAGTTAAGTTTAACTAACTTATACAAAAATTATAACTCAGCTAGACAGCCTTTGCAGCAGGGCAGCTATAAAAATAAAGCTTAGGTTAGTTTACCCATTTCAAAAGAAGCCGCTAAATGCGCTTTAAGCGATAAAATCTCTTCCTTTAGTTTGAGTGATTCAGCATGGTTGCCTTCAGCCGCTTCAGCAAGCACCAATGAAATATCATGGATTTTGCTGGTGTTGTCGTGAATTTCATTCGACATCATGTGCTGCTCTTCCACGGCGCTTGCGGTTTGCAGTGTCATATCATTAATGGTGGTGTTGGCTTTTGTGATGGCCTGAATTTGTTCATAAGCAAGGCTGGCTTGGTCGGTGCTTTCTTTGGCTGTCAGCTCACTTAAGCGCATTTCTTTAATGGTTTCTTGAGTTGCCGTTTCAAGTTTTTGAATTAACGATTGAATTTCTTGCGTTGCATTTTGGGTGTTATGCGACAAAGAGCGCACTTCATCGGCCACTACCGCAAAGCCACGGCCATGCTCGCCTGCCCGTGCCGCTTCAATGGCAGCATTTAAAGCTAGCAGGTTGGTTTGTTCGGCAATGTCATTAATGTTACGCAAAATTTTACGAATGCCTTCAACGGTTAAAGCTAGTTCATCCAACTTAATGGCGTTGCTGTGTACTAGTGTTGAAAGCTTAGAGATGGAATTATGGCTGCTTTGCATTAGCTTCATTCCCTGCTGGCTAGAATCGACCCCTGATTCTGAAGCGCTGGCAGTTCGTTCCGCATTTTCAGCAATTTCAGCGGTGGCAATCGACATTTGGCTTACCGCTTCAGACATTTGCGACAGGGCTTCACGCTGTTCTTGAGTTGCGTTTAGTGTTTCATTGGAGTGAACTTCTGTTGATTCAACACTTGCAAGTAATTCATCGCTTAACCGGCTGGTTTTGCCTAAGGTTGATTGTAGTTTTTCAATTAAGCGGTTATAAGCAAGGCTCATCATGCCAAACTCATCGTTTGAAGTAATTTGGGTGCGTTGCTGAATTTTACCATCGGCAAGCAAGTTGAGTGCTTGGGTAACACGTATTAATGGTGTACTGAAATAGTTAGTGAGTAACCAAATTAGAAAAGCAGCAATGGCTACTATAAGTAAGCTACTTAATACTAGTTGCAGGGTTAGGTCATAAAGTGGTGCTAAAGCATCTTTTTCATTCACTAATAAAATAAGCTTCCAGCCTTGCTCGGGTAATGATATTTCACGAATAAACCAGCTTTGATTCAGGTATTGCACTTTATCTAAGCCACGAAAACCTTCGCTTGCATTAGAATAAAGTTCAGTATAATTCTTGTTCGCTTGACTTGAATCTGGGTGGGCTAATAGCTGACCACTTTCATTGGTTAACCAAAGCTGTGAAGTCCAGCGAGTTTCCATCATCAAAAGTGTTTTTATAAGTTGAGTAAGGGTTACATCGCCTGCAACCACGCCACCCATACCATTTTGCATGGGCGCAGCAACAGTCACCACTAGCTCGCCAGTGCTAGAGCGTGGGTAGGGTTGGGTAATAATTAACTTATTAGCCTGCTGAGCTTGTTTATACCAAGGGCGAGCGGTTGGGTCATAGTCTGCTCGTTGCACTGTGGCAGGGTTAGATTGTAAAAACTCTTTTTGAGGTGTACCAATATAAAAAAGATCAAAACCACCTGAATCTTTTGCCAAAGTTAATGATGAATCAATGCCTTGACGACTGATTGGTAGGTTTTTAGTTGCTGAGCTTATAATGGCAGATTTGGCATCACTCCAGCTGTTTGCAGCATCCCTTGCTTGTTCTAATGTCATGGATATTTGGCTATCCAAGGTGGTATGTGTTTCATTCATTAGGCGGTAAAGTGCAAGGGCTGCTAACACTAAGCAAGTAATGAGTAGTAAGCTTAGTGTAGAAATTAACAGCTTGTTTTTAAAGTTTAATGCCACAGATAATTCCTCAGTATTTTTTATTGTAATATTTTATTTGAAAGTTAGTTAATTCGCCTATAAATCAAATCCCAAACGCCATGCCCTAAGCGTTCGCCACGCAGTTCAAACTTAGTTAAAGGGCGAGATTCTGGGCGTGGCACAAAATCACCTTGGGTCGCGGTATTTTCATAACCAGCGGCATTGTTCATAACATCGCGCATGTGTTCTGCGTAGGCTTCCCAATCGGTAGCTAAATGAAAACGCCCACCAATTTTTAGCTTTTTGCGAATCACTTCCACAAAAGGCGGCTGCACTATACGGCGCTTGTGGTGCTTTTTTTTGTGCCAAGGGTCGGGAAAAAACAGCTGAAATAAGTCGATTGAATTATCGGGAATGCACTGGTTAAACACCTCTACTGCATCTTCGTGGTAAACCTTTAAGTTATCCACACCCAGATCACCGGCCTCGCCCAACAACTTACCCACCCCAGGTAGGTGAACTTCAATGCCCACAAAGTCATGGTCGGGCATGGCTTGCACTTGTTCGAGTAACGAGCCGCCCATGCCAAAGCCAACCTCAACAACCAAAGGTGCATCACGCCCAAAAACGGCAGCAGCATCAAATGCACCATCTTCAAGTGTTAGCCCCAATTTAGGCAAAAAATCGCTAATGCCTCTTTGCTGCAAGCCTGTCATCCGCCCTTGGCGCAACACAAAACTACGAATACGCTTATCATGAATCGCATCATCCGCACGGTCGTGCTTATTGCTCACATTCGATTGTTCTGCATTGCTCATTATTTAATTAATCCTTCTAAGGGCGAACTGGCGCTGGCATAGGCTTTTTTAGTCATGCGACCCGCTAAAAAAGCTTCACGACCGGCTTGAATCGCCTTATTCATAGCGCTTGCCATTAACACCGGATTATGAGCATGAGCAATCGCTGTATTCATCAATACGCCAGTGCAACCCATCTCCATTGCAAAGGCGGCATCGGAAGCTGTACCTACGCCTGCATCAACCAATACCGGCACTTTAGCTTCTTCCATAATTAAACGAATATTGTGCGGATTAAGAATGCCCAGGCCTGAGCCAATTAAAGAGCCTAACGGCATAATCGCCACACAACCCATACCTTCTAATTCTTTGGCGGCTATGGGGTCATCGTTGCAATACACCATAACCTCAAAACCTTCGGCCATTAACTGTTCAGTGGCAATTAAGGTTTCTCGCATATTGGGGTAAAGGGTTTTTTGGTCGCCTAACACTTCTAATTTAACAAGGTTATGACCATCTAATAATTCACGCGCTAATAAACAGGTACGCACAGAATCTTTAGCATCGTAACAGCCAGCCGTGTTAGGTAGCAGGGTGTATTTTTCTGGCGAAATAACGTCGAGTAAATTAGGCTCACCTTGGTTCTGACCAATATTGGTGCGGCGAACAGCAAAGGTAACGATTTCAGCACCTGAAGTTTCAATGGCTGCTGCTGTTTCCTGTAGGTTTTTGTATTTGCCTGTGCCAACTAAAAGGCGAGATGAAAACTCACGTTGACCAATTTTAAAAGTATCTTGGTTCATTATTTATTGTCTCATTTTTTTGCTAGAAAACTTAGCCACCACCAATCGCGTGTACTATTTCAACGTAATCATCTGCTTTAAGTAGTGTTGTAGCATGGCGGCTTTTAGGAATGATTGATTCATTAACTTCAACTGCAAGGCGTTTACTAACCAAGTCAAGTTGTTGCAGTAGATCAACAATATTGATCGGTTCGGTTAGGGTATAGGGTTGCCCATTTAAGTGTATTTGCATCTTCACCTTTTAACCTTTTTATTTAAAGTAGGTGTTTTTTAAGCTAAGTATTTTTAAGTTAAGCATTTTAAACAGTGATAGGTGGTACAGAATAGGTAGCAACCACATGAGCAACAATGTCTTCTTCGCCTTCACTGTAAAGCTCAACCTCACCAATAATTAAACGTTTACCTTGTTTTAGCAAGCTTGCTTTTGCCATTATTGCGCGGTCAGAGCGGGGCTTGTTTAAAAAATGAATGGTTAAGTCGGTCGTAACCGTTAAAGCCACGGGTCCAATTTTAGAAAGAATAGCAACATAAAGCGCAACATCGGCTAAAGCCA
The DNA here is from genome assembly GCF_035271045.1 of Marinospirillum sp. GTDB lineage: Bacteria > Pseudomonadota > Gammaproteobacteria > Pseudomonadales > Halomonadaceae > Marinospirillum. The sequence goes on from NZ_DATESC010000002.1 coordinate 201,724, forward strand.
TTAATGTTGGACCAGAAACAGTACGACCAGGACGTAAATGACTTTCATTAATGGGTTGGCGCAGCAGGCTGTAATTTTCTGCAACTTCACACACTTCGCCAATGTATTGAGGGAACTCTTTATGCAAAAATTCAGCCAGTGCTTGGTGAGTCATTTTTAAGGCGCTAGTCATAGTCGTTAGCCTCTGGTTTTAATGGGTTAGAAGTTTAAACGGAAGCCAAGGTTTACCCCATTTTCTAATGGGTCTTTTAAGGTGTTTCTACCATATTTCACATTTTTAACTTTTAAATGGCGATACCCTAAAAACACGTCAGTATTTTGAATAACGCGAAAAGCAATGCGAGCACCCAGCTCATAAACTTGTTCGGTATCCCCAAAGCTAGTTACTTTAGGTGCAAACCAGCCATAGCCACCAGCTGAAAAGCGTTGTGCGCCTGGAAGGGTGTGGTAAAACAAGCCGCCGACAGCAATGGCTGTACCACTTAATGGGCCGTAATCATAAAAATATAAACGGCCGCCGACCGCAGCGCGGTAAGTAGCGTTATTCGTTTCTACGCCTTGAAAGCCCACCGTAGCCACAATAGCATTATGATCGCGGTGTTCTTCGGTATAAAGTAAACTGGCATTGACGTGTAGATTGGTCGTTTTAGGCAGACGGGTATCAAATTCAATTTGTGCGGTGTCATTATTTAAACTGGCTTCAATTGAACTGGCTGCTGAAGCATTTAAGCCAGTGGTGGCTAGCATGACAGCACCAGAAAAAGTAGCGAAGGTTTTTTTAGTCAACATATTCATACTTTCCTTTATAAAAAATTAAACACCGTAAGCTTGGCGATAGGCTTTTATGGCTGTTACGTGCTGCGTTAGGTTTGGTTGATCGGCTACAAATTTTAAAACGTCTTCCAAAGCAATAATGCTGATAACGGGGATCGTTAAATCTTGTTCAACTTCTTGAATGGCGGAGCGTTCGCCTTGTCCGCGTTCTTGGCGATTTAAAGCAATGACGACACCAGCAACGATGCCACCGGCTTCTTCAATTAACGGTATTACTTCACGAATCGCAGTGCCAGCAGTAATCACGTCATCAATAATCACCACACGTTTACCGCGCATATCGGCACCCACTAGCTGACCACCTTCGCCGTGAGCTTTTACTTCTTTACGGTTAAAAGTAAAAGGGGTAGGACGCTGATGGTGTTCAGCTAGCATAGTTGCTGTTGCAGCACCTAAAGGAATGCCTTTGTAAGCAGGGCCAAACAATACATCGAATTCTAAGCCTGAACGGACAAGCGTTTCAGCATAGCTTTTACCCAGTTCCACCAAAGCTTCGCCTGAATTAAATAATCCAGCATTAAAAAAATAAGGGCTAATGCGACCTGATTTTAAAGTGAACTCACCAAAACGTAGCACTTCTTGGCGTAGAGCAAAGTTAATAAAGTCTTTTTGATAATCAAACATAGTGGATGTCTATAGCTCATTTCTTAATAGGTTTAAAAGTATTGTGCATTCAGCAGGCAGTTGCGGCAAAATGACTTATATAAGCAACCTAGGGTAACAGCAATTCCCTAAAGGTCTGAAGGTCAGGTATCATACACTTTATTAAAATTTGTCACACGCGGGAATGGGAACAACCTACGCATGAAAGTTATTAGCCTGAATGTTGGCGGAATTAAGCAAGCCGTTGAAAGAGGGTTTCTCGATTGGTTGAAAGACCAAGATGCTGACGTTGTATGCGTGCAAGACGTGCGTACCAAAAGCTGGAAACTCGGTGACGCTATTGAGCGCCCAGACGGTTGGGAAGGGTATTTTTTTGATGCCGAACAAGATGATTATTCTGGTACTGGCATTTATTGCCGCAAAACTCCTAAAGCGGTAATGACAGGATTGGGTTTTGAATTGGCCGACCGAGAAGGTCGCTTTATGCAAGCTGACTTTGAAAAAGTTAGCGTTGCTAGTTTTTTAATGCCTTCAGGTGCTAATCCAGCTGAAAAAAAGTTGTTTTTAGAGCAGTTTCTAGAGTTTTTAAATAAGTTACGCCGCAAACGCCGTGAGTTTATTATTTGTGGTACGTGGAATATCGCCCATAAAACGCTTGATTTAGCTAACTGGCAAGATAATCAATTAAGTATTGGTTTTCGTCCTGAAGAACGTGCTTGGATGGATCAGGTCTTTGGCCCACTCGGTTTTATTGATGTTTTTCGTGAAGTAAACCGTGATACCGATCAGTTCACTTTTTGGCCTGACGCTAAAGAAGAGCGCCTAAGGCAAGAAGGTTGGCGTTTAGATTACCAAGTCGTTGGCCCGAATTTACGCAAAAACATTAAACGTGCTTGGATAGATAACAGCGTTAAATTTTCTGACCACGCTGCCTTGTTTGTCGAATACGAGTTTTAGTAAAGGGGATCAGAATCAATTTATGTTTTTAAATTGATTCTGATCCCTGACTTTAAACTAAAGACTTTTTAACGCTTCTTGTTGAATTACAAATAATTCACGGCAGCCTTTTTCAGCCAATTCTAGCATGGCGTTCATTTCTTCACGGCTAAATGCTTGACCTTCCGCTGTGCCTTGTACTTCAATAAATTTGCCGTCTTGCGTCATTACTACGTTCATATCGGTTTCGCAATTAGAGTCTTCAGGGTAATCTAAATCTAATACGGCTTCGCCCTTGTACATACCCACCGAAACTGAAGTAATAAACTGGGTAAAAGGATCAGATTTAATGCTTTTGTTTAGCTGCAAACTACGCAACGCATCCACCAGTGCAACGCAAGCGCCAGTAATTGAAGCGGTGCGCGTACCACCGTCGGCTTGAATCACATCACAGTCTAACGTGATGGTAAATTCACCCAGCTTTTTTAGATCAACGGCAGCACGTAACGAGCGCCCAATTAAACGTTGAATCTCTAAAGTACGGCCACCTTGTTTACCACTCGTAGCTTCGCGTCTATTACGTGTGTGGGTTGATCTTGGTAACATACCGTATTCAGCAGTAATCCAACCTTGGCCTTTGCCCTGTAACCAGCGAGGCACACCCTTTTCAACACTAGCGGTGCAAATCACCTGAGTATTACCGAAACATACCAGCACCGAACCTTCGGCATGACTGGTAAAATGACGGATGATTTTGACTTCTCGTGCTTGATCGGAAGCTCTGCCACTTGGACGCATTAATAATTTCCTAAACGTTAATTAAATTAGCCAGCTAGTATAACCCAGAAGGATATTCCATGACCGCCAGCATGACCGCTTTTGCCCGCCGTGAAACGCACCAAAACTGGGGGAGCCTGAGTTGGGAAATTCGCTCCGTTAACCAACGCTACCTAGAACCCACTTTTCGCCTACCAGAAACGCTACGAGACTTAGAGCCGCTGTTGCGTAATGAACTGCGCCAAGCCATTTCGCGTGGCAAGTTAGATTTAACTCTAAAATTTCAACCTACAGAAGCTAGCAGCCAGTTAGAAGTCAATACTGCTTTGTTAGACCAGCTGATTGCTGCTGCTGACCAAATTTATAACCGCACGCCAGCAGCAGCGCTTGATCCGCTGCGTCTGTTGCAGTGGCCTGGTGTTATGCAAAGCGCCAAAGCTGATGAAGATGATGTAAAAAAAACAGCGCTACAGCTTTTCAAAGACGCTTTAGTCGATTTAAAAGCCCATCGCCAGCGCGAAGGTGAAGCGTTAGCCAAACTGATTGAAGACCGTTTAGAACAAATTAGTCAGCACTTAATAACAGCACAAAACTACCTACCTGCTGCATTAGAAGTTTGGCGAACTAACCTATTAGAAAGAGCACAAAAGCTACAAATAGACGTAGACCTAGCAAGGCTAGAACAAGAAACCGTTTTGCTGGCACAAAAACAAGATGTGATGGAAGAGCTAGACCGACTAACCACTCACATAAAAGAAGTGCGCCGCGCCCTAACCAGCAAACAACCGATAGGCCGCCGCTTAGATTTTTTAATGCAAGAAATGAACCGCGAAGCCAATACACTAGGTTCAAAAGCCATTAGCATGGAAATGACACAGGTTTCAGTGGATTTAAAAGTGCTAGTAGAGCAAATGCGCGAGCAGATACAAAATATTGAGTAGTCAACTTTAATTTTAGGCGTGGGTAACGCCATTTAGCAATTATTTCGTATTCTGGTTTGATATGTTATCTGTGGTTAAGGATTGGCGCGCTAGGCGGGAGTCGAACCCACGACCTTCGCCTTCGGAGGGCGACACTCTATCCAGCTGAGCTACTAGCGCATACCTTGCAAAACAGCGTTTGCAAGGCCACGGATTGTAGGACGTGCGTGTTTATTTGTCCAGCAGCGATGTTTGTTGATTAATAAAGCGTTCGATTTGAGCACGGCTTAATTCACCAAAGTGCCGGTCAACTTGTTCGCCTTTGGCGTTATAAAACACGGTAGCAGGCAAACCGGGTGCGCTAAAAATTTGTCCGGCTTGTTGATGCACATCAAGCAACACAGCACCAAAATCAAACCCTTCGCTGCGTAAATAATGATCGACCGCCACAGTGCTTTCACCTTGATTAATCATCACCAACTGAATTCGCTCGTCACCTTCGTAACTATGTAACATTGGCATTTCACGTCGGCAAGGCGGACACCAAGTTGCCCAAAGGTTCACAATGATTGGCTTGCCTTGAAACTGGGTTAATTGCTGCTCTTCACCATCAAGTGTTGTAAAAACTTGATTCGGCAAGCCTTCGTTATTGAATGCGTTGTTAGGTGTTAATAGCAGCAGCGCCACCCCGACTAAACCAGCAATGCCAAGATTTGTTATGCCACCAATAGCCAATGGTGGCTTTTTATAAAGGTAAAACCCTGTAAAAGCCGCTGCAGAAATAATCGCACCCCAAACACTGTAACCGGGCTGCCAAAAATACAGTAGTGTCCAAGGTTCGCTTAAATAAGCCGAGGGTGCGCTTGCTGCATAAACCAATCTTGCTCCTAGCGTAGCTGCCAAAGCCGTTAACCAACCCCAGCGGGCAAGACCCGGAAAACGCTTGTTATAAAGTTCACTGCCCGCCAGTAAAATAATCAGTGCCACCAAGCCGGGAATACGGCTAATGGGTAAAATTAACGGGCCAAGCGTGATTGCTTCCATAGTATTTTTTCCTAACTTCTAACGAAAACGCATTAACGTAGGTTCAGTGTGTTTTTGAGCCGGTAAGCCAGTGATGCTAGGCAATTTTGGTAAGCGCAACATACCCGAATGGGTTTGTAGATCACCCGCTTCATTTAGCCAAACCCAACCAGGTGTGCCGTTGATACCAAAGGCTTGCATCAAACTCATATTCGCTTGCAGTTGCATTTTATCTTTATCATCCGCTGCTTTACCCATATCTGATGGATTTTCCCCAAACGCTTGCATACTTTGTTCAAGTAGTTTCGCTTGCTGATTGGGTGAAGTGCTTAATAGTGCTGCGGCTTTATCACGGCTATCTGGCTTTAAATAAGCCACCGGAATCCAGCGTACTTCAAGCCCTGCATCACGGTAAGGTTGCAGCGCTAACCAAGATAAGTGGCAAAAAGGGCAATTAGCATCAAAGAACATATAAATAGTCGATTTGGGCGCGTCGGCTTGGTTTTCTACACGGTTTTTTTCAGTAATAAAATAGCTAGTGGCTAAGTCTTCCCAGTTAGGTTTAGGTAGCCAGCTTTTTTGGTGTTCTTCGGTTAAATCATTGCCTTGTGCATCTAATAACACACCATTAATTAAAAACTCACCGTCGGTCGTGGTATAGACAAGGGTATCATTACCTTCGTAACTAACTACCCAGCCTGTGATGGATGCGCCAACGTGAAATTCACGTACAATGTCTAACCCTTTACTTTTAAGGTGTTGAATAGGTTCAGGTAATTGGTTTGGTAGGTTTGTTGCTACGGCATTTTGTTCACTTGATTGGGTTTGAGCTAAAGCAGTACCCGATAATCCCAGTAACAGGCTAAGCGCTAAAGTGAAGATCAGGGTGTTGTGTAAACGTACATGAAAAAAATGAATCATAAAGTAGACCGCCTCGGCTAAACCAATGCTAAAAAATAAGCGACAAGGTTAGCGATTTTGCTAGGCAGTGTCATCTTTTAGGTAGTGAAGGGTATTGAGTGAATGGGTATGTTTAATAATCGACTACGTTTATGGGCAATAGTTTCGCAAGCTTTAGGTTTTATGGTTATTTTTTGGTTAGAAACCTACTTGGGGCGTGGGCAAGCAGGCGCTTGGCAATTGGGTGTGTTATTGCTGATGCTCGCTGCTGCACTGTTGATTGCGGTATTAAAGCGCTACCAACAACGTAAAGCGATGCGTTTAGCAGAGCAGCGTTCTGCCCTGCTGCGTGAAGAAGCGGCAGATGATTAAATTTTTAGGTGCTTGATTAAGCTTTGCAGTTGAAAAAGTAGTTTGTAATCCCCTTCTACTTTGACATCGCCTTCTTGAATCGCTCGCATAAAAGCATTTTTGTCTTTACTGGTTAATACCTTCCAAGCTTTGGCAGGGCTGCCAAATACTAGGGTTAAATCCATTGGCTGATTGTTGGTATTTTGAGTTGTTACCTTGGTTGCGTGTAAAAAGAAGCAATGGTTTAGCTGACTGCCAGCAGTTTTTATAGCAAAGTTTAGCGGTTGTTTTTCCAGTTTTTGTCGGAATTTTTCATCGTTACGCCAAGTACGCTTTAATAGAAATCCCAGTATCCACAGTAAAAATTTTAGTTTAAGCATTGTTATTGGTTTCCCTAGCTGTGAATAAGATTTAAGAATAATAAAGAACATTCAGAATAAAACAAGCGTTTTAAAAAATAGCCAAGTTATCGATTTAATAGTCGGGTGCTTCCCTTGTGGTAGAATTTGTAACCTTTATAGATATAGACCAAAAAGCACCTTTGTTTTTTTATGCCATTAATCAATTTAGCTAAAGCTTCAGTCGCACACCTGCCCAATACCGCAGCGGTACATTGGCAGCCAAGTGCCCATTTAACAGGCGCTCCAGCAGGTGCTTGGCGTAGTTGGCTACAAGAGAAAGGGTCGCTGACGCTGCGCTTAAAAAGCCACACTAAGCAAAGTTTTCGGGTCAGGGTTTTAAATGAGGCTGTGCTGTGTCCGCATAATAATGAACTCGCTTTGTTAGGTTGTCTCAAGCAGCGTGCTTGGGTGCGTCAGGTTTTATTAGAGGTCGATGATGAGCCTTGGGTCTTTGCGCGGTCTGTTTTGCCTTTAGATTCACACGGTATTTTACAACGTCGCCTTACGCAAGTTGGCAATAATGCTTTAGGCCATATCTTGTTTAATAACCCATTAGTTAAGCGTGAAGCCTTGGTATTTTGTGCGCCTAATCAGCTGTCAGTGCCTAGTTTGTGGGGCCGTGCTTCTTGTTTTTCTGACCAGCATTTACGCTTGCTAGTTGCTGAACATTTTTTACACCCTATGGCTAAACAGTTACTTTTATCTGGAGTGCCTAAATTATGATGCCTTGGTATCAACGCCTTCCCGCTTTTGTTGATCTAACCCGTTTAAACCGCCCCATTGGTACTTACCTTGTTTTGTGGCCTACGCTTTGGGCGCTGTGGTTTGCGGCAGAGGGTATGCCAGACATTAAAGTGCTGCTGATTTTTGTGGTGGGTGTGGTGTTAATGCGCTCAGCAGGTTGTGTGATTAATGATTTTGCTGATCGCAAAGTGGATGGCCATGTGCAGCGAACCTGCACGCGCCCTTTAGCGACTGGCAAGGTAACCGCTAAAGAAGCTTTAATCTTATTTTTTGGATTAATCTTCATTGCGTTTTTTTTAACGCTATTTACTAACGTATTAACAATTGTGTTAGCGCCCGTGGCTTTGTTGTTAGCAGCCATTTATCCGTTTATGAAGCGTTATACCCACTTTCCACAAGTGGTATTAGGTGCTGCTTTCTCTTGGGCAATTCCAATGGCTTTTGCCGCACAAAGCAATGCTTTGCCGCCTGCGCTATGGCTGGTTTTTTTGGCTAATTTGGTTTGGACGGTGGGTTATGATACAGCTTATGCGATGGAAGATAGAGAGGATGACCTAAAAATTGGCGTTAAATCAACCGCGGTATTTTTTGGACAATACGACCGTTTAGCGATAGCTATCTTACAGTTATTCACTTTACTGCTGCTGGCTTTGGCAGGCATAGCTTTTGAACGTGGTGTTATTTTTTACCTAGGCTTAGTAGGTATGGCAGGTTTTTTTGTGTGGCAACAGTGGTTAATTCGTAAACGCCACCGTGGGCCTTGCCTACGCGCATTTTTGAATAACCACTATGCAGGTATGTTGCTATTTATTTTGCTGGTTATTGATTATCTTATTTAAAGCAGCAGTGCTAGCACTTTGTTAAATTTAGCTTCAGTTTCAGCCTCTTGGGGTAAAAACTGTACTCGCAAATTGAACTTGTCACTTTCTGGATTGCGTTCCGTTAGCTGTAGGCTAGAAACGTAAGCTTTAACCGTGACCTTAACCGCATTGTCTTCACTGCCTGCAGCAATGCCTAGGGTTATTTCTTCGGTTAGGTTGGGCCGACCTTCACTTAGTTTACCTAACAGTAGGGCTTCTTGTGGGTTAATATCACGAATAATAACAGTCATACGTTCTTCACCCGTTAGCAGCAGCGCTTTACCAAAAGGGCCTTTGCGTTTAGGTGTAGCGGTTGAGCGTACTTTTACTTGTGCCAATAAAGGGTTGCCACCCGCTAATAACTCTGCGCCACCCGCAGCAGATATACGTTCTTTACTACGCCCCATACTCATGGCTTCTTCACGGGTAACACAGCCAGACTTAATTAGCTGCTTCATAACTTTGTTCATTAGCTGTTCAGGTGTAAAAGGCTTGGTAATATAGTCATTTACGCCGGCTTGCAGTGCTTCTACTACGTTTTCTTTTTGATCTAAGCTAGTGACCAATACAAAAGGTTGTTCTTTTAAGTTTTCTTGGCAGCGTACCCATTGCAATAATTCGATGCCACTCATTTCGGGCATTTCCCAATCACAAAGAATCAAATCAAAACTGTTATTTTGTAAAATTGATTGTGCTTTACGTCCATCAACGGCTTCAGTGATTTCCATTGAAGGGTATTCATTTCGTAATGTTTTTTGTACCAAGTCACGAATGAACTTAGCATCATCAACGATTAAAAGCCTTATTTTTTTCATATTTGCGTGCCAATTTAGAAGTGAAATTAAATGCATTCAAGTTTAGCGCTAAAGCTCAGCCAATGTCAGTAGTGTATTAAATGCTTAAACAATTTGCTTTCTTATCCATTGCAGGTAAAATTTTTCTATATCGCAACTGCGAACAATAATGACAAAAGAGACGGATGCAAGCATGATTGACCATGATGATTTAGAAGATACTCCCGGCCCAGAAGGGCAGTTAAGTTTAAAGTTAGTGGCGACACCTAAAGACACCAACCTACACGGTGATATTTCGGCAGGTTGGGTCGTCTCACAAATGGAGCAGGCAGCAGAGTTAGCCGCCGCACGCTTAGCCAAAGGGCGCACCGCTACGGTTGCATTAACGAGCATGGACTTTCTTTGCCCTGTTCGCTTAGGCAGTTTGGTGCAAGTGCATTCGCAGCTATTAGAAACCGGCACTAGCTCGATGAAGATTAATATTGAAGTGTGGATTTTACCACCCAACGAAAAAGACCCCAATAGCCTATATAAGGTGACTGAGGCCACTTTTGTTATGGTTGCGTTGGATGATAAAGGGCGTATTCGTACTTTACCAAGCAACTAAATATTTTTTTATTGAATACTTTTTTAATTGTTTAGACACTCATGCAAAGGTATTTCATTTCTAAGTATTCATCAATGCCGTGGCGTGAACCTTCACGCCCTAGCCCTGATGATTTAATGCCGCCAAAAGGTGCTACTTCGGTAGAAATTAGCCCCGTGTTAATGCCTATCATGCCATATTCAAGCGTTTCGGCTACTTTCCAAACACGCGATAAATCCCGTGCATAAAAATAAGCTGCCAGGCCATATTCCGTTGCATTTGCCAGCTCTATGACTTCATTTTCATCAGTAAAACTAAACAGTGGTGCTAGCGGCCCAAAAGTTTCTTCCTTGGCAACTAGCATCGCTTGCGTTGCACCAGAAATGATTGTGGGTTCAAAAAAGCTTGCGCCTAAAGCGTGGCGTTTGCCGCCTAGTAATAGTTTGCCGCCTTTTGCTAACGCATCTTGTAAATGCCGTTCAACTTTTTCAACCGCAGCTTGGTCAATTAAAGGGCCAATTTCTGTGCCTGCTTCTAAGCCAGAACCTACTTTTAACTTGGCAACAGCGGCCGTAAATTTTTCTGCAAAAGCAGCATAAACGCCTGCTTGAACATAAATACGATTAGCACAAACACACGTTTGTCCAGCATTACGGTATTTAGAAATAATCGCGCCTTCAACTGCTGCGTCTAGGTCGGCATCATCAAAAACAATAAAGGGCGCGTTGCCACCCAGTTCTAGCGATAATTTTTTAAGCGTGGGCGCACAGGCTTGCATCAAGTGAATCCCGATTGCTGTTGAGCCAGTAAAGGATAGTTTACGCACAATTGGGCTGGCGGTTAGTACTTCGCCCACGCTGCGTGCATCATTTACGTCGGCTGTCACTATATTGAATACGCCTGCTGGAACACCTGCTTGTTCGGCCAGTTGCGCTAAAGCTAATGCTGATAACGGCGTTTGTGGTGCAGGCTTTAGTATCAGCGTACAACCTGCAGCCAGTGCTGGTGCGGCTTTTCTGGTAATCATTGCTGCTGGAAAATTCCACGGTGTAATAGCGGCAACCACCCCTACCGGCTGCTTTAATACTAAAATGCGTTTATCGGGTTGATGACCTTGTAGCACTTCACCATCAATACGCTTGGCTTCTTCAGCAAACCATTCAACAAAGGAGGCAGCATAAGCTATTTCACCCTTGGCTTCGGCTAAAGGTTTACCTTGCTCTTGGGTCATAATGAAGGCGAGTTCGTTTTGATGCTGCATGATTAAATCAAACCAGCGTCGCAAAATTTGGCTACGGTCTTTAGCTGTACGCTGCCTCCAAGCCGGCAAGGCAGCGTTGGCCGCTGCAATGGCTTGCTCGGCATCAACACCGTTCATTGAAGGCACTTTGGCAAGTAGTTCACCATTGGCAGGGTTAAATAAGTCATAATGCTTATTGCTTTGAGCAGCAACCCATTGACCTTTAATAAAGGCTTTGTTGTTGATAAATTGTGTGATTTTAGTGGGCATAAAAAATACTCTTAAAGTGTTTTGTCTAGTGTCAATTAGCTGCGGTTACTAAGCTCTATATTTTTCTGATGCAAACGCTCAATTAATTTTAGGATAATTTGATCTTTAATTTTTTCACGCGCTGAAGGGGCGAGTGTTTTAAGTGCTGAACGGCTACAGCGAAATAGAAGGGTTTGCTTTAAAGCTACTACATTGGCTGTTCTGGGACTGTCGGTTATAAATGCTGCCTCACCAATGGTTTCGCCAGGTGGCACTTTGGCGATGGCAATTTCTTTGCCTGCTTCGTTGGTAACGCGTACTTCTAGTTCACCGCTTAATGGTATGTACAAAGTAGGATCTACACTTCCTTCTTTAATGATGTATTCTCCTACTTCTGCAAGGACGATCATACCTTTCCCTTCAACTAGCAGGGTTACATCTGTATTATTAAAGTCCTTGAAAAATTCAAGGCGTTGTAGAAGCTGAATAATTTTATGTCGAAGTGTATTAATCTGTTTCATCAGAAATTTTCCATTGAATACGGCGAAATTGGCTTTAGAATAACAGAGGTTGTAAAGTAAAAAGTGTGATCCATGTTGAGAACTAACAATAATTAGCTATACGACTAATAAGCATTTAATTATTTTTTCTATTTTTGTTGACCGTAAGTACAGCTACTAAGCTTGATTTATAGTAGTTTACAAGGCTGACTATTAAGTAATTACTCGAATTTTATAACTAAAACTTTAGAGGTGAAGCACTTGAAGCCAAATGGCTTGCCAGACTATTACCGGCAAAAAATAAGTTTACATGACGAGCTTGAAAGGCAGTTTCGTGAAGAGCTATTAAAGCTTGATAAAAAGAAACCTGTTATTGATCCAGATATCGTCTTACGAGAAGAGATAGAGGTTTTGTTAAAAAACTATGATATTTCTCCCGCTCGGATGTTAGAAATTCTTTCTTGAAATTTTGTTAGCCTGCCCCCATTTATCTGTAACCTAATCAGTTCAGCATGAATTAACGCAAGGGTGCTTAACGCATCCGGTTTACGGAGTTAGATATGAGCAAGCAAGAAGAAATTCAAGAGCAAATTGAAGGCGAGTTGCAAGATTTAATTAATGCCGATGTTGAGCAGCCTAATAATCTAAGTCCAGAAGAGACCGTTGTTAGCTTATCTGCTCAAATCGAAGTTTTGCAGCAAGAAATCGCTTCTGCTCGCGATCAAATGTTACGTGCTTCTGCTGATGCACAAAATACAAGGCGTCGTGCAGAAGCCGACGTAGAAAAAGCACACAAGTTTGCACTCGAAAAATTTGCGCGTGAATTGCTCCCTGTTGTTGATAGTTTAGACAAAGCCACTGAAGCTTTATCGGGTGTTGCAGACGCTCAAAAAGAAGGTGTAGAAATGACCTTACGGCTATTTTTAGCTACTTTGGGTAAGTTTCAAATTAAACAACTTGATCCGCTTGGGCAAATTTTTGATCCTCAATACCATGAAGCCATGAGTATGGTACCTAACCCTTCTTTGCCAGCCAATGCAGTGATGGATGTGTTGCAAAAAGGCTATTCTTTAAATGAACGCTTGCTGCGTCCTGCGATGGTGGTTGTGGCTACGGGCGGTGAACCAAAAAAAGTTAATGAGACGGCTTGAAATAACGCCAATTAGCACACATTAACTAGACAAGCGAATTGAACCTACTTTTGGAGAAATAAATATGGGTCGCATTATAGGCATTGATTTAGGTACTACTAACTCATGCATTGCTGTATTAGACGGTGACAAGCCTAAAGTGATTGAAAATGCAGAAGGTGGACGCACAACGCCTTCAATTATTGCTTACACAGAAGATGGCGAGATTTTAGTCGGTCAAAGCGCTAAGCGCCAAGCAGTGACTAATCCACACAACACCCTTTACGCAATTAAGCGTTTAATCGGTCGTCGTTTTGATGAAGAAGTGGTTCAAAAAGACATCAAAATGGTGCCTTACAAAATTGTTAAAGCCGATAACAACGATGCTTGGGTTGAAGTAAACGGCAAAAAAATGGCGCCGCCACAGATTTCTGCTGAAGTATTAAAGAAAATGAAAGCAACGGCAGAAGACTACTTAGGTGAAGAAGTTACCGAAGCGGTTATTACAGTGCCTGCTTACTTTAACGACAGCCAGCGTCAAGCCACTAAAGATGCCGGTCGCATTGCTGGTTTAGAAGTTAAACGTATTATTAACGAACCAACCGCAGCAGCACTTGCTTATGGTATGGATAAGTCACGCGGTGATAAAACCATCGCTGTATTTGACTTGGGTGGCGGTACTTTTGATATTTCTATTATTGAAATTGCTGACGTTGATGGCGAAACCCAGTTTGAAGTTTTAGCAACCAACGGCGACACTTTCTTAGGTGGTGAAGATTTTGATATTCGTCTAATCAACTACTTAGCCGAAGAATTCAAAAAAGAAAATGCGATGGATTTAAAGGGTGATCCTTTAGCCATGCAGCGTTTAAAAGAAGCCGCTGAAAAAGCTAAAATTGAGCTTTCTTCTGCACAGCAAACCGATGTAAACCTACCTTATATTACCGCTGATGCCAGTGGCCCTAAACACCTTAATATAAAAGTGACGCGTGCTAAATTAGAGTCTTTGGTTGAAGATTTAGTAGAGCGTTCACTAGCACCTTGCCGCATTGCACTCAAAGATGCCGGTTTAGACGTTAGCAAAATTGATGACATTATCTTGGTCGGTGGCCAAATTCGTATGCCATTGGTGCAAGCTAAAGTTGCTGAGTTTTTTGGTAAAGAAGCCCGTAAAGACGTTAACCCAGATGAAGCGGTCGCTGTTGGTGCTGCCATTCAAGGTGCGGTACTTTCTGGTGATGTAAAAGACGTTCTACTGCTTGACGTAACACCGCTGACGCTAGGTATTGAAACGATGGGCGGCGTGATGACTTCTTTGATCGAGAAGAACACCACGATTCCTACTAAAAAATCACAGGTTTTCTCTACCGCTGAAGATAATCAAAGCGCAGTAACCATTCATGTGTTGCAAGGTGAACGTAAGCAAGCAACACAGAATAAATCATTAGGCCGCTTTGACTTGGCAGACATCCCACCTTCACAGCGTGGCTTGCCACAAATTGAAGTAACTTTTGACTTAGATGCCAACGGTATTTTGAACGTATCAGCTAAAGATAAGGCAACGGGCAAAGAGCAGTCGGTGGTTATTAAAGCGTCTTCTGGTTTGTCAGATGAAGAAGTCGAACAAATGGTTCGTGATGCTGAAACTCATGCGGCTGAAGATAAGAAATTTGAAGAAATGGTTCAAGTACGCAATCAAGCGGACGGCATGATTCATGCGACGCGTAAAATGCTAACCGATGCTGCTGACAAAGTAGATGCAGCGGATAAAGACGCTATTGAAATAGCGGTTACTGAGCTAGAAGCAGCAATGAAAGGCGATGACAAAGAAGCCATTGATGCTAAAATTCAGGCATTAACCGAAGCTTCTGGTAACTTAGTTCAAAAAATGCAAGCTGAAGATGCTGCAACAACAGAAGGTGCTGAGGCGAATGCTGCTAATAAAAGCCCTGATGATGCAGTGGATGCAGAGTTTGAAGAAGTGAAAGAAGCCAAAGATACTAAAGAAGACGATAAAAAATAAGTTTTCTGGTAACTGAAGCAGTAAACATAACAGACAACGCGGGAGCCTTTCCCGCGTTGTCTTTATACGATGGTTGAAACAGGCGGTGATAAAACCATGGCAAAACGTGATTATTACGAAGTCCTAGGTGTAGAGCGCGAGGCTGACGAAAAAGAAATTAAAAAAGCCTACCGTCGTCTGGCCATGAAATACCATCCAGATCGCAACTCGGATGACCCAGCAGCCGAAGATAAGTTTAAAGAAGCCACTGAAGCTTATGAAGTTTTATCCGACGAACAAAAACGGGCTGCTTACGACCATCATGGTCATGCCGGTGTTGATCAACAAATGGGTGGCGGCGGTTTTGGTGGCGCGAGTCCTTTTGGCGATATGTTTGGCAATATGGGCGATGTATTTGGCGATATTTTTTCTGGCAATTCAGGTCGTGGCGGTCGCAGTGGCGCACAGCGAGGTTCAGACCTGCGCTATCAGCTTGACTTAGATTTAGAAGAAGCAGTGAAGGGAACCAGTGTAAAAATTAAAGTACCAACGTTGACTGAGTGTGACCCTTGTAACGGTACAGGTTCAGCCGATGGGCAGGTTAAAACTTGCCCTACGTGTGGTGGTGCAGGTCAGGTAAGAATGCAGCAAGGCTTTATCGCCTTTCAGCAAACGTGTCCGACTTGCCGTGGTTCGGGTCAGTCTATCAGTAACCCTTGTAAGAAGTGTCATGGCGAAGGCCGTGTGCAAAACACCAAAACTTTGGAAGTGAAAATTCCTGCAGGTGTTGATACTGATGACCGTATTCGTCTTTCTGGTGAAGGTGAAGCGGGTCGTAAAGGTGGTCCAACAGGCGATCTTTATGTGCAAATTAACGTGCGCCCTCACCCCATTTTTGAGCGCGATGGTGCTGACTTACATTGTGAAGTACCGGTTAGTTTTGTTGACGCAACCTTGGGTGGTGAGCTTGAAGTTCCTACCTTAGAAGGCCGTGTTAAGCTTAAAATTCCTGCCGAAACACAAACCGGCAAGTTGTTTCGCTTGCGTGGCAAAGGCGTTAAACAAGTACGTGGTGGCGCACAGGGCGATTTATTGTGCCGTGTAGTGCTAGAAACACCCGTAAACCTAAGTGATGCCCAAAAAGATATTTTACGTCAGTTCCATGAAGATACCCAAGCTGAAAAACATTCACCCAAAAGAAATAATTTTTTTGATGGCGTGAAGAACTTCTTTGAAAACTTAAAGCTGTAACTGTTTTTTAGAACGTTTTTTTAGAACGGTTTTCTTTGCCAATAAAACCCCCGCAGTTTATTAATAAGCTGCGGGGTTTTTTAATGCTTATTGATTATGTAAAAATTAACGCTCAATCGCTAAAGCAACACCCTGACCACCACCAATACAAAGCGTGGCTAGGCCTTTTTTAGCATCTTGCTTAACCATTTCGTGTACTAAAGAAACCAATATACGGCAACCGGAAGCACCAATTGGGTGACCTAAAGCAATGGCACCACCATTAACGTTTACCTTGTTAGTATCCCAACCTAGCTCACGGTTAACGCATAAAGCTTGTGCAGCAAAAGCTTCGTTAGCTTCGATTAAGTCTAGGTCACTAATGTCCCAGCCTGCTTTTTCTAGGCATAAACGTGTAGAAGGAATTGGACCAGTACCCATGATTTTTGGATCAACACCCGCAGAAGCGTAAGCCTTAATGCGTGCTAATACTTTTAAGCCTAATTCTTCAGCTTTTTTGGCCGAGCAAAGAATCACTGCTGCTGCGCCGTCGTTAATTGAAGAAGCATTACCCGCCGTTACTGTGCCATCTTTTTTAAATGCAGGGCGCATAGTACCAAGCTTTTCAGCAGTAACATTGCGTGGGCCTTCGTCGGTATCAAAAACAACGGGGTCGCCTTTGCGCTGCGGAATAGAGACGGGGAAGATTTCATCTTTAAAACGGCCATCAGCAACCGCTTTAGACGCTTTAGTTTGCGATGCAGCAGCAAAAATGTCTTGGTCTTCACGGCTGATGTTGAATTGATCAACGATATTTTCAGTGGTGATACCCATGTGATAATCATTAAACGCATCCCACAAACCATCTACAACCATAGTGTCTTGCGCTGTCCAAGGGCCCATACGTTGACCGTTGCGTGAGTTTGGCAGAATGTGTGGTGAGGCACTCATGTTTTCTTGGCCGCCAGCAATAATAATGTCTGCATCGCCACAACGAATGGCTTGAGTCGCTAGGTGAAGCGCTTTAAGACCTGAACCACATACTTTATTAATAGTCATGGCTGAAATGGTTTCAGGTAAGCCAGCAGCAATGACAGCTTGGCGCGCAGGGTTTTGACCACAGCCTGCGGTTAAAACTTGACCCAAAATAACTTCGTCAATTTGGTCTGCCTTAATGCCTGACTGCTCTAATAATCCTTTAATAACGGTTGCGCCTAACTCGTGAGCCGGAACATTCGCAAGTGAACCACCAAAACCACCAATAGCAGTACGACCTGCCGCTACAATAACAACGTCTTGCATTTTAATTCTCCTAATTAGCCTCAACGAGGCAAGATACAATCAATATTATTGATTACTAAAGTTAAAAATGTACCAGAAGCTAAGTGACTTGCCTATTGCTTATAAGTAGTAGCATAAAAAAAGGCAGCCTAGGCTGCCTTGATAGTTAGGTTTTAAGAAACCTGAACGGGTATTGCATCACTGGTATGGCTAACTGCATTGCCATCGGTGATGTAAATTAAAGCAGGTTTATGTTTTAGGCGCTCTTCTTCTGAATAATTAGCATAAGCACAAATAATCACACGGTCACCTACATCAGCCATATATGCTGCTGCGCCATTTACCGAGATAATGCCGCTGCCTTCTTCGCCACGAATAATGTAAGTGGTGAACCGCTTACCGTTATCAAGGTTATAAATTTGAATTTGCTCGTATTCATGCATACCAGCCATGTCGAGTAGATTACCATCTATGGCGCAAGAACCCTCATATTCAAGCACTGCATGAGTGACTCTGGCTTGATGGAGTTTGGCTTTGAGTAGAATGGTTTGCATTGCTTAGTCTTACCTCGTTTATTTAATTACTGTCCCGCTGAACAATAAGATTATCAATAAGGCGGGCTTTACCCAGCCTTGCAGCAATAAGAATAACCCAGCTTTTAGCATTTGGGCTTGCAGAGCTTAAATCTAGGTTGCGTATTTCAACATACTCAGGCGCAAAACCTTGTTCGGCTAAGCGCGCGCGTGCTGTGTGAGTTAACTCATGAAAATGTGTATTACCTGCGGCTAACGCCGATGCCATATTTTTAAGTACAGCATACAGTGACGATGCTTTTTTCAGCTGTTCAGGTGTTAGGTAGCCATTACGTGAAGAAAGGGCTAAACCTTCGGGCGTTCTGTGCGTAGGGACTTCAATAATTTTAATAGTAAAAGATAAGTCTTCAATCAGCTTACGAATAACAGCTACTTGTTGGTAATCTTTTTGTCCAAAGCAAGCAACATCGGGTTGCACAAAGTTAAATAGCTTAGTAACAACGGTAGCAACACCATCAAAATGCCCCGGTCTTTTTTGGCTACACAAGCCTTCACTAACCACGGGAACAAGAATGCGAGTTTGGTTTTCTTGGCCGTTAGGGTAAACCGCTTCAATGCTGGGTGTGAACAGTAAGTCGCAGCCTGCATCAGTTAACATCGCTTGGTCTGCTGCTAGCGTGCGAGGATAGCTTTCGTAATCTTCACCGGGTGTAAACTGAAGTGGGTTGACAAAAATAGTTGCAACCACTACGTCTGCATGGTTTTTTGCTTCTTCAATTAAGCACAAATGCCCTTGGTGTAAATTACCCATAGTGGGTACCAGTGCGATAGTTTTTTCTTCACGTCGATAGGTGGCTAGTTGTTGGCGTAGCGCATCAACTTGGCTGATAGTTTTTAGCGTTGTACTCATTTAAAACAATGTTCCTCTGCTGGGAAAGCACCTGATTTGACGGCCTGATGATAAGCAGCCAGTGCGGCAGGAATAGAATTAGCCTCTTGCATAAAGTTTTTCACAAACTTAGCTGTTTTACCAACGGTTATGCCTAGAATGTCATGTAAAACTAGCACTTGACCATCGGTTTTTGGCCCCGCACCTATGCCAATGACTGGGCATTTAACGGCTTGAGTGACTGCTTCACCAAGATCACTCGGCACGCATTCTAATAAAATAACGGATGCACCTGCTGCTTCTAATAACACAGCTGTTTCAACCAGCATTTTTCCTGCTTCTCCACGGCCTTGCACTTTATAGCCGCCCATTTGATTAACCATTTGTGGGGTTAAACCTAGGTGAGCACACACTGGAACGCCGCGCTGAGTCAGTTTAGTAATGCTTTCAGCCAACCAAGCATCGCCTTCAATTTTAACCATGTGAGCACCTGCTCGCATCAGTGCAGCTGAGTTTTCTAGCAAGGTTTCAGTATTAGGGTCTGACATAAAAGGCAAGTCAGCCATGATTAAGGCGTGCTGATTGCCGCGCTTCACTGCTTGGGTGTGGTAAACAATGTCGGCAACTGTAACCGGTAGGGTTGAGTCATGGCCTTGTAAAACCATGCCTAGGGAGTCACCCACCAGCATAACCTCAACGCCTGCTTCATTAATTCGGGTCGAAAAAGTAGAGTCATAGCAGGTAAGAACACTGAATTTCTCGCCTGATTCTTTTAACTCTCTCAAGGTGTTGATGGTCACAGCGTTCATCGACTGCTCCCTTTTTTAAGTAAATTAGTAAGATGAAATGCTAGCTTGTAACGCGCATTCCAAGCACGAAAAAACGATTGTTACTCCTGGTAACTTAAAAGTCAAAACCTTGTGGTAACTTTTGCTTCGACTGGTAACACTTCATTGCAAGCTTGCTTGCCAAGTTGTTGAATTAATTGCTTAACCTTACCCAAGTTGGGCAGCATTAAGTTTTCATCTAACTCAGCCAACGGACAAAGTACAAAAGCCCGTTCAGCAATGCCAGGGTGAGGCAGTGTAAGCTTTTCAGTGTTTAGCACTACTTGCTCATAAGTAAGTAGGTCTAAGTCTAGGGTGCGTGGCCCCCAGTGCCTTTCGCGTTTACGTTGATGCAAGTTTTCTATGTTTTGAAGCGCTACTAATAATGCTAACGGTGTTAAATTGGTTGCTATTTCTGCAACGGCATTAATAAAATCAGGTTGATCTTGAGGCCCAAAAGGTTTGCTTTGCCATAAACTGGAGCGGCGTACTACTTGTGTCTTAGGCAGCGCATCCAGTTCTGTAAAAGCATCCGTTATTTGTTGGCTGGGGTTTTCTAGATTACTGCCTAGCCCTATCCAAGCTTTAGCCATTAAAATCTTCCTAATTAGTTAGTAGGCGCTGGTTTATGGCGGCGCAGTTTGCGTTTTCTGCTGCCTGATTTCTTAACAGGACTACGCCCCAAAGAAGTGATTAACTTATGCTGTTCATCTTCATTGGCCTCTTGAAAAGCTGTCCACCAAGCCCCAGCACCATCCGTTGCTTCACCCGCCATTTCACGTAATAGTAAAAAGTCGTAAGCAGCACGAAAGCGTGGTGTTTGCAGCAGCACCCAAGCTTTTTTACCTTGGCGTTGCGGTAGTTTTAGTTGTAAGTCCCAAATTTCACGCATTGGAAAAGCAAAGCGCTTGGGAATGGTAATGTGCTGGTTTTGCCTTTGTAGCAGTCGATTACCTGCTTGTTGCATAGCAGGAAAAGCAGGTACGCCATTATTTTGTAAATCATTAAAAATGTGTTCTAAACCTGGCCATAATAAAGCGGCGTATAAAAAGGCCGGTGTAACAGGGCGGCCTTCACTAATTCGTAAATCAGTATTGGCCATTGCTTGCTCAACTACCACCAAAGCAACGGGGTTGGTTTTAAATGCTTCATGGCTAGCAGGAAAAAGAAAAGCAAATAAACCATAGTGCCGTAATAGTTGAAACGTAGTTAAGCCATGACCTGATAAAAACAATTTAAGCACTTCGTCAAACATACGTGCGGGCGCAACCTGTAATAAAAGGTTGGCTTGCTCATAAATAGGGGCTTCGGTGGCTGCTTCTAACTTGAAATCAAGCTTGGCTGCAAAACGTATGGCTCGCAGCATCCGTACCGGGTCTTCACGGTAACGCGTGGCTGGATCACCAATTAAGCGTAGCATTTTATTTTTTAGATCAGTTAAACCGCCGGTATAATCGTAAACTGAGTGGTCTTTTATATTGTAATAGAGTGCATTAATCGTAAAGTCACGCCTGATGGCATCTTCTTCAATGCTGCCCCAGACGTTATCGCGCAGCAGCATTCCTTCATCACTTTGCTTAATGCGTTTATCTGTTGCTTCTTGAGTTTTGCCTCTAAAAGTAGTCACTTCAATAATTTCACGTCCAAAACGCACGTGAACAATGCGAAAACGTCGCCCAATCATGCGTGCATTACGAAAGAGTTCAGTAACTTCTTCGGGCGTGGCATCGGTAGCAATGTCGAAGTCTTTAGGCGTTTTACCTAACAGTCGATCACGAATACAGCCACCCACAAGATAGGCCTGAAAGCCACTTTGATTGAGGCGATAAAGGACTTTGAGTGCGCCTTCATGTATTTCGCTGCGTGAAATGGGATGCTGTGAACGGGGCAGTATTTGTAGTTTAGGTGCCTTTACTACAGCCTGCTTATTCATGCGAGTTTTAATATAGCTGGTAATTCCTTTAATCATTTTGACCCGTGGCGCAAAAGAAAGATGCAGCAGTTTAACTGACCCGTGAAGCAGGGCAAAGTATGAATGGGTTTATTTAGCAAAACAAAAGCGTAAAAAAAGAGGAAGGCTTACGCCTTCCTCTTTTATCGATTGATATTTTACGAATCCATTCTTTATTTTAGGGTGAAGGTTCTAGATCGCCCTGAACACGTACCACAGTCACCAAATCGCCAACCCAGCCTTATTTTTGTTTTTATTCTTGTTCTTAGTTGTGAGGGTAGACCATCTCGTATTCAAAACAATTTAGCCTCAGCTTGGACTTTTTCTAGGGTGTTTATTGTTTTTGTTCACCCTTTGGACGCAATAGGCATTATTTTTATTTTTACCTTTTTACATCAGTTTTCGCTGAAGACCGGAGACCTTAGCTATTGTTGTTATTGTTAATGCTTTTAAGCTACTGTGCCATTTATTGTTTTTATGGTGGCTAGTGCGCTGGTCATTCACCAAACTGCCTAGTTGTTTTTATTTTTGGGACGTTGGTTCGGTCAGACTCAGTATTGTTATTGTTTTTTCTGAGAGGCTGACGCCGGTGTTTTTGTTTTTCTTGCTTATGCTTAAAGCGATATGTGTGCCATATTTTAAAAAATCTTTAATAATCAATTGGTTATATTTTTTTTATGTTATTTTTATTTATTTGCACCAAAAGTGTTACCTATTTTTTTACGGTTTCAAGTGGGTGGGTGGGTGTAACGGTAACACCTAAAAGTGAAATCCAATTGCTAAGCTAAAAAGGCCGTTAAAGTGCTAGCGTGAAGCCGTTATTTTACGTTTAGGAATGTTTAACCGCTGCCGTCTTTCCCATAAGCATTTTCTAGAAATACCGAGCTTTTTAGCCAGTTCTGTCTCGCTCATCTGGTCTTCATTTTCTTGAACAAAGCGTACAAAGTAATCTTCGAGTGATAGGTCGTCTGTGGGTAGGTGTGCCGAATCTAAATGATCGGCCGAGGGTTCACCGATAGGCTGTACGGTCGTTTTTGCCGTGACTGCGTAATGGGTTGCGCTAACAAAATTGACCTTTCTAGGTGGCTGAATGGCTTGTGGTAGCTCTAAGTCTTCGGCTTGAAGCAGTAGGTCATCTGCTAAAATAACGGCCCTTTCAACACGATTTTCTAATTCGCGTACGTTACCTGGCCAAGAGTAAGCGAGTAAAGCATTGCGTGCTGATTTCGAAAAACGTGCTGAAGGTTTACCTATGCGTTCACAACAAGTTTTAAGCAGGCTGTCGGCTATCAGTAAAATATCATCTTCGCGTTCAGCTAAGCAGGGTAGTTCTAGTTCAATGACATTTAGGCGATAGTAAAGATCAAGACGAAATTTACCTTGGTCAACGAGGTCTTTAATATTACGATGCGTGGCTGCAATAAGCCGAATATTAACTTTTCTGGATTCAACCGAGCCTAAGCGCCGAATTTCACCTTCTTGTAGCACTCTTAATAGACGGGCTTGAGCTTCAAGGGGCAACTCACCGATTTCATCTAAAAATAAACTACCACCATCCGCTGCTTCTACAAGACCATTACGACTGGTATTTGCACCAGTAAATGCACCCTTTTCATGCCCAAATAATTCAGACTCTATTAAGGTTTCAGGAATAGCGGCACAGTTTACACTAATTAAAGGTGCTTTTTTGCGTGGGCTAAGGTTATGCAAAGCGCGTGCAACCAATTCTTTACCCGTACCCGACTCACCTAAAATAAGTACCCGTGTATTAAAAGGTGCTATTTTTTTAATCTGTTGGAATACGGCTTGCATAGCAGGGCTTTCACCAATCATGCCTTGTAAGCCAGCAGCAGATTCGGTTACCTCATTAAGAATTGTAGCAGGTGGTGGGTCTTGTTGGCGGCGATGCTGATTAAGAATATGGTTGACCGCTGAGAGCATTTCATCATGGTCAAAAGGCTTGGCAATGTAATCCACTGCGCCTTGTTTCATCGCCTCCACTGCTGAGCGTAAACTGGCATAGCTGGTCATAATTAACACGGGAGTCGCTTGGTTAATTAATTCAGTGCCGGCTTCACCGGGGAGGCGTAAATCACTAATAATCAAATCAAAACTTTGTGCTGCCAGCGCTTGGCGTGCTTCAGGAACTGTGCCTGCTTCAGTAATTTGAAATCCGTTACGCTCCAGTAGTCGCCTTAGCGCAGAACGAATAATGCCTTCATCTTCAACGATCAGTATTTTGCTCATTGTTGCTTAATGGCTCCTGATAAGTTAAATCGCTGCTAGGTAATGGAAAACGGCAGCGAAAACAGCTGCCTTTTTTGAATTCTGGGCTAGGGCTAAGGGCTTGAATTTGTCCATCATGCTCTTCGACAATACTATAAACCAGCGCCAGCCCCAACCCTGTACCATCACCCACTTGTTTGGTAGTGTAAAAAGGTTCAAACAAATGCTCGAGGTGTTGTGGGGAAATGCCTTCACCATCATCGTGAACTTCAAAAACTACTTCTTTCTCTTCTTGGTGAGCGGTACATAAAATTTTGCCACCATCCAAAGTTGCATCACAGGCATTGGCAATTAAATTGACGAAAATTTGTACGAGGCGCTGCGTGTCACCTGTGACGTAAAGCGTTGCTGGGCAAAAGTTTTCATAAATCCGATTACTGCCTTTATGGCTGAGTGAAATTAAGCTAATTGCTTCTTGCACGGCACCACGTAAGTTAATCAACTCAAATTTAAGGCTGTCGCTGTGCCGTCCTGCATGAGCAAAATTAACTAAAGATTGCACAATGCTAGTAATGCGTTTGGTGAGTTGTAAAATGTATTGACTGGTTTCTTTAACGACTTCAGGCTCTTCAGCATCGTAATAAAGATTCTGTGCCAAAGAAGAAATGCCTGTAACAGGATTACCAATTTCATGCGCGACCCCAGCGGCTAAGCGACCGATTGAAGCTAAGCGTTCATTGTGTAGTAACTCATCTTCTAATAGTTTTAAACTGCTTTGGTCTTCTACCAGTAAAATCGTACCGCCCATCAGTGCTGCTGGATCGTCTTGCTGTGCTTTATGTAGGCTTAACCATGCAGTGCTGCCATTGTTGTTTTGTAAAGGTTGGCGATAGGCTTGTGATACCGAGCCTTCAAGGAAATTATTAAGCAGTTCATTCCAAGGTGCGGGTAGGTGACGAATTTTTGAGCCAATGACTTGATCGCTAGTAATAAGGGTTAAGTCTTCCATGGCACGATTCCACATTAAAACTTCTTGATCGCTGCCTAAAGTACAAATACCAACGGGTAAGTACATTAAAGTTTGGCGGTGATGGCGGCGTAATTTATCCAGTTCTCTTGCCATACCTGTTAAGCGCGAACGGTAATCTTCTAAGTGGCGCTCAATAATGTGAATGTCATTTTCTGTTGGCTGATCTTGGCTTTGCCACGGTAAATAACGGTCGACTAACTCTTGGGCAACAGCAGATCCCATTAAGCCAGATAAATTGGCTTGAATTTGTCCCCGTAAGCGGCGCAGCGTATAGGGGCGAGTATCGGATGAGCTGATATTTAACTCTGTCATCACTCGATTTACTTCTCGCTGTGCGGTTTCCTGCCCTAATGGAATACTTAAAAGACGAATTAAGTCATTGCTGTCTTTGGCTTGTAATTGCAGGCGTTTAGGAAAAAATAAAGCATCTTGTGAGCAGGCTAAAGCGCCAGCTTTTTCTTCTTCACTTATTTTTGTTAGTAGAGAAACTAGAATAAATAGCAGGATATTAGACGTAGTGGCTATCAGCGTAATGTTGTGCCAATCATTAATACCTTGTAATGCTAGGGTAAGACCAAAAAAAGTAATTTGATCGATGCTTAATAGCAAAGGAAAACCTAAACCAATACTCCACACTAAAAAACCTGCTGATAAACCCGTTAATAGTCCTTTACGATTGGCAATCGGCCAGTATAAAAGCGCCAACGTACCGGGTAAAAATTGTAGCGTGGCAATAAAGGCTGATAACCCTAAGGTGGCTAGGTCATGTTCAATACTGACAACTAAATAGACTAGATAAGCGATAAAAATTAATGAGCCAATCAGCAAGCGGCGCATTCTTACTAGCCAAAAATAAATATCAAAATCAGCAGGTGGTTGATAAACCGCTAGCACCAAGTGATTAAGTACCATCGGTGCTAATGCCAATGTCATCACAATAATAGTGCCACTGGCTGCTGCTAAACCCATAATAAAAGATACCAAACCCCAATAGCCACCTAACGAAAGTGTTGCATATTCAATCGGTAAGCTACTGCCTAATGCTTGGTGTCCCCAATAAATTACTGGCACAGGCAAAGCTAGCAGCAGTAAAAAAATGGGCAGCATCCAGCTAGATTGCATCATGGCTTCTTCGGAGGGGTTTTCAGTAAAAATAATGTGGAAAATGTGCGGCATAGTTAGCGCGGTAGCAAAAAAAATTAATAGCAGCGTGCGCCATTGGTTGTTTTCTAACGGCTGCATTGCAGCGGTAAGGGTTGCGTTGTGCGTTGCTAGCCAGTTTTCTAAACCGTTAAAACCACCAAAAACGCTATACAGTGTAAAGCCACCTAAGGCTAAAAATGCAATCAGCTTAACAAGGGATTCAAAAGCGATGGCAAACAATAGACTTTCGTGGCGCTCTCTTAAAGAGATGTGCCGCGCGCCAAATAAAATGGCAAATAAGGTAATGACGGCACAAAATACAAAGGCTAATTGATAGGGTGAAGATTCGTTGGTGAGTAGATGAATCACATCACCAATGGCCTGAATTTGCAGGGCAAGCAGCGGCATACTGCCAAACAATAGCCCTAGTGTAACCAGCATTCCTACCCAGCGGCTGCGGTACCTAAAAGCCAATAAATCGGCGAGTGATGACAGTTGATAAGTACGTGCAAGGCGCAACAGCGGCGACAGCAGCAGCGGGGCTAAAACAAAAATACCCGCGATGCCTAGGTAATAAGTTAAATAACCATAGCCATATTGATTAGCCAAACCGAATGAGCCATAAAATGCCCAAGCACTGGCATAAACACCTAATGCCAGCACATAAACGAAAGGGTGTTTAACTAATTTTTGTGGTAGCCAACCTTTTTCAACAATCCAAGCACAAGCAAAAAGAATGGAAAGGTAGCCAACACCTAGCGTGAATATTTGGGTCAGCGTAAAGCTCATATTATTCTAATAGCTCAAGTCGACGTTTTTGTTCTAGCCAAAGCGTTGCAGCGATTAGTCCAGCCCAAAAAAGAAAAGGTTTATACCAGTCACTATTGCTCCAAGGTTGTAGAAGCCAAGGCGAAAAGAAATAACCAAGAGTGACCAGTAGTAGGACGAGTCGGTAGGCATACATCGGCGTAATTCGACCTCGCAAGATTGGATAAATTAAGAAGGGTTTAATAAAGGCGTATGGTTATTTTGATTAAATAATGGTCAGGATAGTAACAACAGTTAAGTGCTCTTGCATGGGTTTTAACAATAAAAACCTAACAAGAGCACAGGATTAATTCAGGTTATTTAGCCACCAATTTGCTTTTCTTTAATTTCTGCTAGGCTTTTACAGTCAACACACATGGTT
This sequence comes from Marinospirillum sp., assembly GCF_035271045.1. Taxonomy (GTDB): domain Bacteria; phylum Pseudomonadota; class Gammaproteobacteria; order Pseudomonadales; family Halomonadaceae; genus Marinospirillum. The sequence goes on from NZ_DATESC010000002.1 coordinate 228,873, forward strand.
GCTGTTGGGCGTGCTTCAAGGCGGCGAATACCAATATCAATACCACAAGCTTCGCAGTAGCCGTAATCGCCTTCTTCAATACTGACTAGCGTTTCGTTAATTTTTTTAATTAACTTGCGCTCTCTATCACGGGTTCTTAGCTCTAGGCTAAATTCTTCTTCTTGAGTGGCACGGTCAGCCGGATCAGCAAAGTTAGAAGCCTCTTCTTTAAGGTTTTTAACGGTACGATCCACTTCATCAAGCAGCTCTTGTTTCCAATTATTTAAAATTTTACGGAAATGATCGCGTTGCTCGCTACTCATGTACTCTTCACCCTCTGCTTGCTGGTAGGGTGTAAAGCTTTGGTTTTCATTCATGTTTTCTGGCTTACTCTTTGACATAGCTTTGCCTCGTGGCGTAGTAGTCGTCCTGTATTCGGTAGCTACCGAGCGAAAAAGACCAAGTTATTTAATGCAATTTTAAAGTAAATACAAGCATTATGTTTAAAATTTCAGTTTGGCTAGTTTATTGCTTATTCCTCTAAACGCAGGTGATCCCGAATCAGCTTCACCAGTATTTGGCTAGCAGCAGGCGCGTCAGTATCTACAGTAACCGCACGGGTTAGCTCTTCGGTGGTTAAAGGGTCGTGATTAGCTAATTGGTGCTCTAGGACGAGTAAATCAGCTTCCGCTACTTTTTCACCGTCTTGAATACGCTTGGTTAAACGGCGGCGTAACGTTGCTTTATCTGCCGTTAACGAAATAATTAAAGAGGTTAAACCTAAGTTCTCAGCCACTGCATGAAGCTGATCGCGTTGATTTTTTCTTAAATTAGTGGCGTCTAGTGTGACGGGGAAGCAAGATCGCAACACGCTATTAGCTAATTGCGTTAAGCGGTTATAGGTTTGTTCACTGGCTTTTGGCGTATAAATTCCACTGGTTAATTCATTGGAATAACTACTTTCTTCAGGTTTTAAGCCAAACAAACGCTTGCGCTCAATGTCGGAACGAATACGAATACCACCTAGTTCTCTGACAACACTTGTGGTTAAGGTACTTTTACCACTGCCTGAAAAGCCGTGGGTAATCAGTAAATAAGGCGAATGAAACTCAATGTAGCTTTCGGCTAGGTCGGTATAGCTGCGGTATTGGCGCATCACACTGGCTTTATCTTCGTCATCTAAGCCCGGTTGGGCTAGGCGGAACAGGTTAACTTTGGCACGAACTAAAGCCCGGTAAACTTTATAAAAGCACAGCAGTTCTAAACCTTCGTAATCGCCGGTTTGTTCTAGGTAATGGTTTAGGGTGATTTGAGCCATGTCTTTTAGGCCACGGTCTTCTAAATCCATAATTAAAAAAGCTAGATCGCTGATTACATCACACCAACGAAATGCATCGTTGAATTCAATGCAATCAAAAGCAACCACTTTTCCTTTCCAAAGCGTGGTATTACCTAAGTGCAAGTCACCGTGGCATTCGCGCACAAAGCCATCAGCTAGGCGCTGTGCAAAGGTTTTTTCATGGCGTGAAAACGTATCTTTTGACCAGTCTTCTAAAAGCTGAACTTGCTTTAAACTTTCTGGGTCATCAACCAGCAATTCACGAATCTGGTCAAAGTTTTGTTGTGCCGGAAACCAAATAGCTGCAGGTGTGCCTAAATCATCCGGCGGTAAACCTGGTGCAAGCTTAGTGTGAAAATCAGCCAGTTGTTCTGCTAGTTGTATTAGGTGTTGTTCTTTTAATTCGCCACGCTGCTGGAGTGCATTCAATAATTTAGAATCATCAAAACGGCGCATTTTTAGCAAATATTCAAAAGGAGCGCTTGGGTCATCAAAGCTAGGTGCTTTTGCATTGCCAGAAAGCGGCAGGACATTTAAGTAAAACTCAGGGGCCATACGTTGGTTAAGGGTTAACTCTAGCTCGCAAAAGTGTTTGCGTTGTTCTAGCGTCGAATAGTCAAGAAAGCCAAAGTTGACGGGTTTTTTAAGCTTGTAAGCAAACTCGCCGGCTAAAAAAACCCAAGAGATATGCGTTTCACGTACAAGCACCTCCTCAACAGGGTGAGGGTAGCTTGCTGGATTTTTTAGTGCTTGGACCAATGCCTCGTTCACGAGCGGCTCCTTGTTTCTTTTATACGTTTTTTTATGAGTGTCTTATAAGTGCTATTTTAAGCTGGCAAAAGCCGCTGCTGCTGCAACTAACGTGGCTTGAAGTTCTTCTTCTTGGTGTGCTGCCGACACAAAACCGGCTTCATAAGCAGAAGGTGCAAGGTAAATGCCTTGTTTTAACATGGCATGAAAAAAAGCATTAAAGCGTTCTAGGTTACAAGCCGTTGCTTGAGCAAAGTTATGCACAGCTGATTGTTCAGTAAAAAACAAACCAAACATACCGCCAATCTGTTGGGTCATAAATGGAATGCCTGCTGCTTTGGCTTGTTCTTCTAGGCCACGGCACAAACGTTCAGCATAGCTGCTAAGGTGTTTATGAAAATCAGGCGTACGAATTTTTTGCAGCAGCGTTAAGCCAGCAGTCATGGCAATCGGATTACCTGACAGCGTGCCGGCTTGGTAAACAGGGCCTAAAGGCGAAAGTTGATCCATAAATTCGGCTTTACCACCAAAAGCGCCCACCGGCAAACCACCACCAACAATTTTACCCAGCGTGGTTAAGTCGGGTTTTACATTGTAATGCTGTTGAGCGCCGCCTAATGCTACGCGAAAGCCAGTCATTACTTCGTCAAAAATTAACAAAGCACCGGACTCAGTGCATACTTTACGCAGCACGTCTAAAAAGCCCGCTTGAGGCGGAATGCAGTTCATATTGCCTGCAACGGGTTCAACAATAATGCAGGCAATTTGGTCGCCTAGGGCTTTAAAGCATTCGCGCACACCTTCGATATCGTTATACGTCAGCGTTAGCGTGTGCTGCGCTAAGTCAGCAGGAACACCAGGTGAAGTAGGCACGCCATAAGTTAAAGCGCCAGAACCGGCTTTAACTAACAAGGAGTCGCTGTGTCCGTGGTAACAACCTTCAAACTTAACGATTTTATCACGGCCTGTGTAACCACGGGCTAGGCGAATGGCACTCATGGTCGCTTCGGTACCTGAGCTCACCATACGCACACGCTCAATCGAAGGCACGAGTTCGCAAATCAGCTCAGCCATTTGAGTTTCTAATGCCGTAGGTGCGCCATAAGAAAGCCCAAAGTCTAAACGGCTGCGTACCGCATCTAAAATATCTTTGTCGGCATGACCGGTAATCATTGGCCCCCAAGAGCCAATATAATCAATATAACGCTGGTCATCTTCATCAATTAAATAAGCACCTTCAGCGCGTTTAATAAAAATAGGATTACCACCCACGCTTTTAAAAGCACGAACTGGTGAATTAACACCGCCAGGAATAAATTGTTGGGCGCGTTCAAATAGGTCTGCTGAGCGTGTCATAAATAACCTCATAAGGTTGAAAAGGAAATGTGGATTCAAAGGCTTTACGCAAGGCACGAACGGCTTCTTCTGGGCAAGGTTGAGCAAAAACGCCTGCAGCAGCAGCAATCATGGATGCACCTGCTTTAGCAAAAATAGGCGCTTGCTCTAGGCTAATACCACCAATCGCAACGGTTGGTAGCCCAAGGTGTTCGGCTAGCTTAAAAATACTTAGGTTAGCGGCGGGTGCATAAGGCTTAGTGGTTGAAGAGAAAAAACGTCCAAAAGCTAGGTAGTTTGCACTTTGCTCTGCTGCTATTATTGCTAACTGCAGGCTATTGTGGCAGGTGCTACCGATAATGGCGTGTTGACCTAAAAACTGGCGGGCATGGCGTAAATTAGCATCATTTTGCCCTAAATGTACGCCAGCGGCTTCACAGGCTTTAGCCAGTTTAGGGTCATCATTGATAATAAGTTGGCATTCATAACTAAGGCACAAATCAGCTAACATTCTTGTTTGGCGCAACGCTTTGCTAGCATCGGCCGTTTTATCACGGTATTGCAATAGCCTGATGCCACCCCGTAAGGCAGCTTCGGCAGCTTCTTGGAGGCGGGTGTCATCTGGCAGCAGGTTTGCATCAGTAATGGCATAAATACCCCGCAAGTATTGTTGGTTAAGCATGGTTAGTGTCCTGCAGTCTAAGGGGTAAAAGCTGTCCTTCGGTTAATTTGAGTGCTTTTTCTAAGCTTCGCCAAGTGTAATCCTGCGCTTTTACTGAAGCGGTTGCCAAATCCTCGCCGCGTCCAAGCAATGCTGCTAAAGCAGATGCTAGCGTGCAACCTGAACCATGAAACTCACCTTCTAAGCGTTGCCAGCGATTTACGGTAGGTTCGTTACTGGATTCACTAAAAAGTAGATTTTTTACGGTATGTGTTTGGTTGTGCGTACCTGTCACCAAAACGGCTTTACAGCCAAGTTTAAGCAGCTGTTCAGCTTTTGCAGCAATACTGCTTTCACCGGGAACAAGCTGTTCTAATTCTGGTAAGTTTGGTGTAATTACGGTACAAAAAGGAATAATGCATTCTTTTAAATGAGTCAATAATGCGGCGTTGCTAAACGCAGTACCACTGGTGCTGGCCATTACTGGGTCAAGAATGACGGGTGTTTGGGTGTTACGCTTTAATAGATTGGCAAGGGTTTCTTGAATTGCCATATTACCCAACACGCCTACTTTAATGGCAGCAGGCTGAAAGTCTGCTAGAAGTGTTTCTAGCTGCTGTTGAAATGCTTCAATCGGCTGATAGCTTACTTGCTTTATAAACTGCGTATTTTGTGCAGTAAGGCAAGTAATAAGTGTTAATGGCCAAGTACCCAAAGCCAATAAAGTTTGAGCATCTGCAATAATACCAGCGCCACCTGAAGGATCATGCCCTCCAATGGCTAAAACTGGCGGGTATTTTTTTTGAAAGTTAGGATGAACCCCAAGTTTGATCATAATTCAAACATCCAACGCTTTACCAAGGCTTAATGATCGCAAGAAGCACCACAAAAATAAGTACGAATACTGGCAATTCATTAAAAAATCGGTACCAAGTTTCGCTGTGATCGTTGCGGTCCGCTGCTAAATGCCGCTGCAGCATACCACACCAAAAATGATAGATTATTAGTAGTGCGACTAAAGCTAATTTAATTTGCATCCAAGTTTGTGCTAGATAACCTTCAAAATTTAAGCTTAACAATCCTGTACCTAGTAGCAGAACTGCTATCATTGATGGATTCATAATGCCACGATAAAGCTTGCGTTCCATTGTTTTAAAGCGCTCAACACCTTTAATATCGCCTTCTTTGATGGCTTGAGTATGGTAGATAAAGAGCCTTGGAAGGTAAAAAATTGCTGCAAACCAAGTGACAATTGCCATAATGTGAAAAGCTTTCAACCAAAGATAAGTCATTTTTTTTCCTAAGCTAGGTTAAAACATAAAGGATACCTTAACACTGGTTGTAAAGGTAATAAGACTCGGTGAGAAGGGCATACTTGATGGGTTTTTTTGTGTATTATCGCTCCAATTATTTAACAAGCGTTGTTTAATAAAGGCTAGGAGAGTTCAGTGATAAAAGTAGGTATTGTTGGTGGAACAGGCTATACCGGCGTGGAATTACTACGGTTATTAGCCTCTCACCCAAATGCTAGCGTTGATGTTATTACTTCACGTTCAGAAGCGGGTTTGTGTGTGGCTGAAATGTACCCCAACCTTCGCGGTCATTATTCTAATTTATTCTTTAGCGAGCCAGATGTTACACGCTTAGCGGCTTGTGATGTGGTTTTTTTCGCAACACCGCATGGTGTTGCTCATGCGTTAGCCGGTGAATTGCTAGATGCTGGTACGCGCATTATTGACCTTTCTGCTGATTTTAGATTGCAAGATGCTGACGAGTGGGCCAAGTGGTATGGACAGCCACATGGTGCGCCTGAACTGTTAGGTGAAGCGGTATATGGTTTACCTGAAGTAGCTAGAGAAAAAATTAAAACGGCACGTTTGGTCGCTGTGCCTGGTTGTTACCCTACGGCAGTACAACTGGGCTTAATCCCTTTATTTGAAAGTGGGTTAATAGAAACTCAAGGCATTATTGCTGACTGTAAATCTGGTGTTTCGGGTGCTGGACGTGGCGCAAGCGTTGGTTCGTTGTTTTGTGAATCAGGCGAAAGCATGAAGGCCTATGCTGTAGGCAAGCATAGGCATCATCCAGAAATAACACAAGGTTTAACGGCTGCTGCAAATCAAGCCGTCGGTTTAACTTTTGTACCGCATTTAACACCCATGATTCGTGGTATTCATGCAACACTGTACGTTCGTTTAACCAGCGCCAACCAAAAGCTAACCGATATTGAGTTACAGCAGCTTTTTGAAACGCGTTATAAAAATGAACCTTGTGTTGATGTTATGCCTTGGAACGCTTGCCCAGAGACACGTAGTGTACGTGGTGCAAATGTATGTAGAATTGGTCTGCACAGACCCCAAGGCAGTGATTTAATTATTGTCCTTGCTGTTATTGATAACTTAGTTAAAGGGGCCAGCGGACAGGCAGTGCAAAATATGAATATTATGTTTGGCCAAGATGAGTTGGCGGGTTTGCATTTTGCAGCCTTAATGCCCTGACTTTAGTAACTGGCTAAGCCGCTAGCGGATATTGAAAATGAATAAAGGACAGGGTGAGCGCCTACAGATTGTTACGTATAATCCGATTCGGCGCTTTATTAATAGAGTCATTGCTTTAAGCCTTATACTTGCTTTAGCAGCCGGTGGTTATTATTACGGTCAATGGTCGGTTTGGCATGAGCGTGGCTCTGCAGTCATTGAGCGCGATGACCTTAGAGTAAAAACCCAAGTACAAGAGAAAGAGCTAAGTGATTTAAGGCGTCGCGTGTTAGTAACAGAAAGTAGCAATGCCGTCGATAAACAAACGCAGCAAGAAGTGCATCAAACGGTATTAGATCTTAATGCACGCATTGGTAAATTAGAAAATGAACTGCATTTTTATCAGCGTGTAATGGCACCTGAAAAAGCAGATCAGGGGCTTAGAATTGACCGCTTTGATATTAAGCCAACGGATAATCCCAGGGTTTTTGATTATCAGCTAGTTATTACGCAAGTAACCGATAATAATTCGTTTATTGAAGGCCGCGTTTTAGTCAGTTTAGTTGGATCGCGTGGTCAGACTTTGAATGTAACTTTGCCACTAAAAGATGTTTCACCTGAAGTTGATGAGTTAAGTGTAAGGTTTCGGTTTCGTTTCTTTCAAAACGTAGTAGGGCAGATACATTTGCCTGAAGATTTTATACCAGAAAAAGTACAAATAATTTTGCAATCAATTGGAAATAAAGCTATGCGTATAGAAACCGAATTTGACTGGGTTAGCCAGGAGGCAATTTAAATGTTTGGAAAAAGCTCTGCGCCAACCAATAATTTTGACACTTTAATTTCAGGTAAAGCTGAAATTGTTGGTGATATTCATTTTTCTGGTGGGTTGCATATTGATGGAAAAGTTTATGGCAATATTATTGCTGATGACGACTCTAAAGCAGTACTAAGAATTAGCGATAAAGGGTCGGTAGAAGGTGAAGTGTCTGTTCCACACCTGATTGTTAATGGCACCATTATCGGTGACGTACATTCTTGTGAGCATTTAGAGCTTGCTGCTAAAGCCGTTATCAAAGGTAATATTTTCTACAACACCCTAGAAATGGTTATGGGTTCACAAGTTGACGGGCATTTAGAGCATCGCTATAAAAGTAGTAAAGGTAGTGAAAAAGTTAAGATGCCTAAACAGGTCACTAAAGAGAAGCCTAAATCGCAACTACACATTATCAATGAGTCTAAAGTGGACGTTAAGCCAGCCTTGGATACCGTTAAAAAATAAGCAGTTCTATTGGCTGCTTATTATTGTTTAGTAATGGAATCAATCATGAGCAGCTAATTTGCACTGCTTATACTTGACTGCTGTGCTAGGTTAAGTCAGACTTTAGCCTAGTATATTGGAGTTAATTATATGACCTCTGTCGTAAGTTTCACGCCGCAACCGCTATTAGTAACCCCCGCTGCTGTAAAAAAAGTACAAAAACTGGTTGAAGAAGAGCAGAATTCTGAGTTGAGTTTGCGTGTTTATGTTACAGGCGGTGGCTGCTCAGGTTTTCAATATGGTTTTGATTTTGACGATCAAATACAGCCTGATGACACCGTCATAGAAGAGCAGGGTGTACGTTTTTTGTTGGATGAGTTAAGTTATCCGTATCTAACGGGTTCAACTGTTGATTATGTTGAAGGTTTAGACGGTGCGCGATTTATTATTGTTAACCCTAATGCTTCGACGACTTGTGGTTGTGGTTCGTCTTTTTCTATCTAACGGCTATCTATTGGCTAGGCTGGATAAAAACCGCCTAATACTCTTTCTCCTTTAGCTCCCGTTACACTGGGTAAGTTGCCACTTTTATGATTACAGTGGCACCAAGCCAGCCAAGCAAAAGCGGCTGCTTCAACATCTTGCGGTGGTATGCCCAGCTTTTCAGTTGAGGCTAGCTGGCGCGGTGCGGCTAAAGTAGCAATTCTTTCAATTAAAAATGTGTTCTGCCAGCCACCACCGCCAACAAAAAGTTCAGCCTCTGCTTTAGGGTCAATGAGTGTTATTTGATCAACTAAAGAAACAGCAGTTAATTCAACCAAGGTTCTTAATATATCGACTGGCTGAAACGCTTCTTCTGGGTATTTAGCTAATAAACCTGCCAACCATTCAGGATTAAATTTCTCCCTTCCAGTGCTTTTAGGTGGCGCTTTTGCAAAGTATTCATCCGCTAATGCTTTGTTTAATAAAACTGGAATAACTTGCCCACTGGCTGCTTGTACGCCGTTGTGATCAAAGGGCAACTGCCAATGTTGTTGATACCAAGCATCCAATAGTAAATTAGCTGGACCAGTATCAAAGCCTGTGACTGGCTGTTGCGGATTTTTTGGTAAAAAGGTTAAGTTAGCAATACCGCCTAAATTAATAATAATCCTATCTTTAGACGTTGAGCGAAACACGCTGTTATGAAAAGCCGGTACTAAAGGTGCTGCTTGCCCACCAGCTGCTAAATCCCTTCTTCTAAAGTCAGCAACAATGTTTTGCCCTGTTAATTCTGCCAATAAGCTGGGATTAAGTAACTGCAAGGTGTAGCTAGGCAATAAATTAGGCTGATGTTCTAGTGTTTGTCCGTGGCAACCCATTGCAAAAGGCCGTTGTTCAGCAGGAATATTTGCTAAAAGCTGTAAAGCGCAATCAGCATATAGCCTTGTTAAACCATCTTCTGCTTCGGCTAGCTGGCGAAAAGTTAGTGTTTCAGAATGTGCTAAAAAAGTTAGCAGTGCTTTAAGTGGGCTGGGTAAGTTAATAGAACAGCGTTTAATGCGTTGTGGATTTAGACCAGCGGCATCAAATGCCACTAAAACACCATCAACAGCATCTAGGCTAGTACCCGACATCATGCCTATAAAATTGCTGTTCATTTAATGCGTCCTTAAAGGAGTTGGCTAGGGTTAACAAGTTATTTTTGAGTGGTATACTTTGCCACAATTTTTATAGCTTTGTTATTTTTACGGTTATTTACACAAAAATTTAAGGAATGGTAATGAATAAGCAGCAAGCAGCATTAGATATTATTCGCCGTGGTACGCACGAGATTTTAGTTGAAGACGAGCTAATTAAGAAGTTAGCAGAAAATCGACCGCTTAGAGTAAAAGCAGGATTTGACCCTACCGCGCCCGATCTACACCTAGGTCACACTGTGCTTATTAATAAATTGCGTCAGCTGCAAGATTTAGGTCATACCATCTTATTCTTGATTGGTGATTTTACTGGGCGAATTGGCGACCCTTCTGGTAAAAACGTGACGCGCAAGCCTTTAACAGAAGCACAGGTGATGGAAAATGCACAAACTTATAAAGAACAAGTTTTTAAAGTGCTTGACCCAGTTAAAACACAAGTCGTGTTTAACTCTGAATGGATGAGTAAAATGTCAGCAGCAGACCTTATTGGTTTAGCTGCTCAGCAAACAGTAGCGCGTATGCTAGAACGTGACGATTTTGAAAAGCGCTATAAAGGTAATCAACCCATTGCCATTCACGAATTTTTATACCCTTTAATTCAAGGTTATGACTCAGTAGCAATGCAAGCTGATATTGAATTGGGTGGAACTGACCAAAAGTTTAATCTGCTGATGGGGCGTGAATTACAAAAAGGTCACAGTCTACAACCGCAAGTAGTTATTACTATGCCTTTGTTAGAAGGTTTAGACGGTGTACAAAAAATGTCTAAATCGTTAGGTAACTATGTTGGCATTGATGAAGCACCGGGCGTTATGTTTAATAAGCTTGTCTCTATGCCCGACAGTTTGATTTGGCGTTATTTTGAATTACTTTCTTTTCGTAGCCTAGAAGAGATTGAGCAGTTAAAAGAAGATATGGCACAGGGTATGAACCCACGCGACATTAAAATTTTATTAGCACGCGAATTAATCGAACGCTTTCATGGTGTAGAAGCCGCTGCTAACGCTCATAAATCAGCAGGTAACCGTTTAGAAGAAGGTGAGCTGCCTGAAAATTTACCAGAAGTCGATGTTGATTTAGAAGGTGAAGCTGACTTGCCGATCGTAGCAGTGATTAACCGTGCCGGTTTAACCAATAACAGCGCCCAAGCAAAAGATGCCGTAAAGCGTGGCGCAGTAAAAGTTGATCATTTAGTGGTTAGCGATGATTGCCGCCTAGTTAAAGGTAGCGAACACGTTATACAGGTTGGTAAGAAAACCTATGCTAAAGTACGTCTAATTTAGCTTAAACCATTATTTTTAGATTATTTACAAAAAGCACTTGCATCTTTTAAAATTGTGCCTATAATGCGCCTCTCTTGTCAGGGAGCACTTAGCAATAAGCGCTGTAGCAATCACTGGCAAGGGGTGTAACTGGTTGTTTTTAATATACTTTCTTTTTGTCTAAGCGGTTTAAAAAGAATTTAAAAATAACCCTTGACACTGAAGCGAAACGCTGTAGAATTCGCTTCCTGATTCGGCAAGTTGTTCAGTTAAGCCACTTGC
>NZ_DATESC010000003.1:0-60934 GCF_035271045.1 Marinospirillum sp.
AAACACCCATAGCAAAGACAGGTAGCGTAGTTAATAGGCTTGATGTGGTATGCGTCATGCCTGTAGCGGCTTCAATCAGGTCAAGCAAAGGGCTGATGGAAGCTAGTGCAGGGCGCAAATTAAGTGCGACTCCGATGATGATAAAAATTAGTATTAGAGAAGTGCGTTGATGGTGCATGCATTTACCTTTATGTGAAGTATCTTGATGTAAAGGCATATTGCTATTTGATTTATGTTCAGTCAAGCTTTCTGCTTTACAATTTATTAATGGATACAAGTTAAGAGGTGGTCAGGATGAGTGATCGTATTGCCAAGATGGAGTTGCAATGGCACGAAGAATTAGCGCCGTCAGAGATTCGTGCTATGGCTTTAGTGGGGTATTTACTAGAAACGGCTCATTTGCTAGATCGTTATTGGCTTAGTCCAATGGCGGCTGAGTATAATCTTCAAAAAGGAGAGTTTGATGTTATCGCTACCTTGAGGCGAGCGGGTAAGCCTTACCAACTTACACCGACTGAGTTGCATCAGAGTTTATTGCTAACTTCTGGTGCAATGACGAGTCGTTTAAATCGGCTTGAGAAAGCAGGGTTGATATTACGTCAGCCTTCGCCGCTAGATAGACGCAGCGTGCAGGTTCACCTCACGTTAGTAGGTTTAGAGTTGGTTAATAAAGTACTGCCTTTACATATAGAAAATGAAAAAAAAGCATTATCAGTGTTATCCGAAAATGAACAGCAACAGCTTAGTGTATTGTTAAATAAGTTAACACTTGGTTTAAAGAGTAAAAAAGGGAGTAGAGTAAATAAATATGGTTATTAATTTAAGAGAAGTCTATCAATTAAAAGTCCAGTTAAAAGGGATTCGTCCTCCAGTTTGGAGACGATTTTTGGTAACCAATACTTCTACACTTGAAGAATTTCACCACACTATTCAAATTGTAATGGGTTGGACAAACGCTCATTTGCATCAGTTTATATCTGGATCATCAAGATATGGGAGGGTAAATCCAGAGTTTGGTATGGATTGGGATGATGATTTACAAGATGAAAACAATTTTAAAGTAAAAGACCTGCTGAAAAGTGAAGGTGACACTCTTGTCTATGAATATGATTTTGGTGATGGCTGGAAACACAAAATAACATTAGAAAAAGTCCTTCCTTACGATAAAAACCAGTTTCTACCACTTTGTATCAAGGGTAAGCGAGGTTGCCCACCAGAAGATGTTGGTGGAGTCTGGGGCTATGCTGAGTTTCTCGAGAAGTGGGTTGATGAAAATCATCCCGAACATGAAGACTTAAAAGAATGGGCTGGTGATTATTTTGATCCAGAAATATTTGACCTGATTGAAACAAACGACCTATTGGAAGAAGTATTCACTAGTCTATAACAAGGTGCTTTGAGGTGAATAATAACTTTTTTCAATACTAGCGCACCTTAGTAAGTAAAAGCTGACAGAAGCTGAAGTAAAGTTTATAAAACAACCACTTAAAATATTTAGTAATGATAACGACACGAAATAATCGTAATCGCCTTATCATTAACGGCATAAACAAGCCTGTTGGTATCATCAATGCGGCGAGACCAGAAACCAGCCAAACTTTCTTTTAAAGGCTCAGGCTTACCTATGCCATCAAAGGGTGAACGCTTAACCTCATTGATAAGTTTGTTAATTCGTTTAAGCGTTTTTTTGTCTTGTGTTTGCCAATATAAATAGTCATCCCATGATTCATTAGTCCATGCTAGTAACCGACTAGTCATCAACTAGGTCTCTTTGGCTAACTTTACCCGCTTTGAACTGCTCAATAGAACGATTCAAATGTTCTGCATTGGCTGGCGAACGTAATAAATGCACTGTCTCCATTAGGCTGTTGTAATAATCTAAGGACATAACCACTGCATTTTCAGCATCACGCCGAGTGATTATGGTTGTGCTTGCATCATTGACTACGGCATCTAATACCGCTTTTAGGCTGTTTCTAGCCTCTGTAAAAGAAACAATTTTCATACGATCTCTACCTATACAATTAACAGGACAAGTATAGGCTTGAAGCAGTAAGTTGTACAATAAAATGGACAGGTTGCAAGGTGGCCAGCCCACAACTGCTGATTAGAGGCTACCGTATTATTTGCAGCATTTATGCTTTGCTACCTTTAGCTGGATACCCTGCCTCACGCCAAAAGGATCGTTTCAGCCCATGCTTGGCTTGCAGCGTTGCAATAAACTCTCCTGCACTTTCTAGCTCTCGATAGTCGGGGTTTTTCTTCTTATCTAGCGTTAGTAAGGTGTTAAAATAACGTGCTGCATAACGATAGGCTTTGCTGTAGCCGCGCCCTAGCACATCTAATAACAACAGACGATAACAAACAATCACTGCCAGTGTTTGCCCCGCTTCTTCAAACACATCCAACCAAGATAGAACCGTTGCATAATAACTTTTTGTCAATCTTTCATGCTGGGTTATTAAATACTCAGCGGCAGTATCTAGCTGTTCGGTAAATAACAACATAACCAACACTTCCTCTGGGTCATCAAGTTCATTGGCTCTAGCTAACAACTCAGCCGTAATGTCTTTTTGTTCATTTTTATCTGCATGAGACCAGTAAGCACTTAAGGTAAAATGTCGTGGTTTGTCTTGCCATTCGCTTAGCAGGTTTTCTTTTAGCTGTTCAATATTACCCTGCTTCTCTAGCAGTAAATTTTTTAGGCTGGTTTGGAGTCCTTGATTTGTATGCCACTCTGGTTGTTGCAGCCAGTATTCTGCCCGATCAAATCTTTCTAGCTCTAAGGCATAATGAATAATATCCTCCAGCTGAAAACTATTGGGTTGTGGACTGCTAATTAATACAGAGCGCTCATACAAGGAAATATCCTCTAGTGCCTTTGCCACCTGACTCAAACCTAAGCAAGCATGCGATAATGATGAATTATATCGATCTGTTATATCTGTGCGCAAAGTAGCCTGGGCGTCACGCTCGAAGCGTTCAGCCAAACCACGCAACTCAGTTTTTCTTAACAAGCAACTGCTGTCACTGATGATGCTATCAAAGCAGCTGTAATCATTATGGGTGTAGTAGCCAAGAACCACGTCAACCCAGTTCCGCGCCTCTGGTTTTTTCTCACGCACACGGCTAGCAACCTGTAACCATAACTGCACAGCTTCATGCATCAGATCGCCAATATAACCGTTAGAATCATCCACTCGCTCAAACAACCGATCATGGCGTTCCAGCAATCTATCTAGCAGTGCCAGCGCCTGCTCTGCATTATTTTCAGCCAAAGTAGCTATGCCTTGCAAAAGATGTACACCTTGTGCATTTAAAATATGGGCTTCATGGTAGTGAAAAAATTTATCTGATTTCGTCAGGCTTTCAAGCTGTTTTGCTAGCTGTGAATGATTTTCCGCTTCTCCAGTAAAACCCTGCTCGCCACTAAGGGCTAGGTAGGTAGCAATGATTTCGTCAACACCGTCATAGTATTCTGACAAGTAATCAATCAAAGCTATTAGGGTGTCTTTGGGTAGATGCTCTAGCTGGTTTTGTATGCCCATCGTTGCGGATATCCTCTTTATAGTGCCCGTACCATTATGCCTCCAGAAGCAAGGCAGCCCAGTTAGCAACAGAAAAATGCCAGTATTGTAAACAGTACTTGGTGATGAGCAAGCTGAACCAATAAAAGGGCTGATTAACCCATAAAATACATTAGAATTACGTATAAATAGAGGCTTATTAAAAGCTGAAAATTAGAAATATACAGAGTAAAAGAAACACTGAACAAACCTCAGGTACACTGCAGTTTTTGGTAAACTAGCTCATCCACTTCAAAGTTGAGTCGGATACAATATAACAAGACACTCGGCAGCAGCTTATAACAACACGCCCTGAGGTGGAGAATAACTTTTACAAGTTAAGGGTTTTTATGAGTACAGAGCTCTACATTTTCTTTTTTATTACCACCATTATGCTTGTTTTGGTGCCTGGGCCTTCAGCTATTAGGGTTGCAACTCAAGGCGCTTCAAGTAACGCTAAAATGGCATTTTTTAGTGTGCTAGGCGTTGCTAGTGCCGATGCGCTATTTTTTGCCTTATCTGCTACAGGTATTGCATCATTAATTGTGGCATCAAACCTTATATTTTCAGTTATTAAGTGGCTTGGTGTGCTTTACCTTTTTTACTTGGGAATTTCGGCAATTTTTTCTAAAACAGCGGTTATTAAAGTTAAAGCGCAACGCACTAAAACAACAGCAACTAAGGCTTTTTCTCAAGGTTTGATTGTTCACCTAGCTAACCCTAAAGCACTGATGTACTTTGCTGCACTTTTACCCCAGTTTATTGACCCGAACCAACCCCTTGCATTCCAGCTACTGCTTATGGGATTTACCTGCATTCTGGCTGACTTGTTGGTTTACAGTATGTTTGGTTATGCGGGTGGTCAACTAGCAAGAAGGCAGCTAAAAACTTGGGTGGTAAGTGTTATTAATAAGGTTGCTGGTATAGCCCTAATTGCCACCGGAATAAGAATGGTCGGTTTAGAATCGCTAGGTAGTAAATGAAGTAAGCAGTATTGGAACGTGTGTTTAATGACTCAGATTTAACGATAAAACTTGGCTGTAAATTAATAAGATTGGTTGAATTGGCAGAACGTCGTAGAATGAACACTTACGCTAGACATACATCTTTCCGCTAATTAAGAATATTAACGATCTATGCAAATCCTACTCGCTTCTAGCTCCAGTTACCGCAAGGCGCTGCTGGAGCGTCTGCACCTTGCCTTTCAATGTGCATCGCCTGAGATTGATGAAACCCCCAAGCCTAATGAAACTGCTGAGCATCTCGTAAAACGCCTAGCGTTTGAGAAAGCTCGCAAAATTGCGTCTCTTTACCCCAATGCGCTAATCATTGGCAGCGATCAGGCTGCGGTGCTTGATGGCGCTATTATTGGCAAACCGCATACGGTTGAAAATGCGGTTAAACAATTGCAGCAGGCGAATGGAAAAACGTTGCAACTGATGACAGGTCTTTGTCTTTATAACAGTCATACCGAGAAGTACCAGCTGGATATGGTGCCCTTTGCTGTGAATATGCGGTGCTTGTCAGATGAGGCATTAAGGCGCTATGTAGCGCTTGATAAGCCTCTGGATTGCGCGGGTAGCTTCAAATGGGAACAGCTAGGTATTGCCTTGTTTAGTTCTATGCAAGGTGACGATGTCACAGCGCTACAGGGATTACCCTTGATTCGGTTGATTGATATGTTGCAGGAAGAAGGGGTGATGGTTCTGTGAAGGCTTCCCCTCAGATCTAGGCCGTCATCCAACCAGATATATTTTTTGCTGTGGCACAGGATTATTTGTCAATTCTGATTGTTATGTTATAACATAATTCTGTTGCCACTAGTTGGTTTGTAAAGAATCCCTCTCTCCTCCCACTTTTTTGTCCTTGATTATCGAAAGGAAAGTTATGTACAACTTTGAACGCCTACCGGATGTTACCTCATACCATCATTCTGATAATCCATTGTTATTGCAGTGGGTTGGCATGGAGGGCATCGCTGTGCCGTTTTCTATGGCCATCCTAGCAGGCGAATATTTGCAAATAGCGGCTAAGGCGGATTTATTTGTAAGCTTGGATAGCAGCACGGCTAAAGGCATTCATATGTCGCGTTTATATTTGTTGCTGAATAGCCAGTTGGCGGGTAAAACTCTGGATAGGGCAACCCTAGAGCAATTGCTGGATAGCATGGTGGACTCTCAGGCGAACATTAGCGAAAGTGCGAGGGTGAATTTAGATTTTGAACTTCTGTTAAATAAGAATGCTTTGCTTAGCGGTGAATCAGGCTACCAGTCTTATCCGATTAAACTCAAAACTGAGAAGCGAAAAGGTATTTTTAGTACAGAACTGGAAATCGTTATACCTTATTCCAGCACCTGCCCTTGCTCTGCATCGCTGTCACGCCAGCTATACAGTGATGCCATTGACGCGCAATTTGGTGATGCAAAAATCGATAAAGCGGCGTTGTTAGCTTGGGTACAATCTGAGGCAGGTTCAATTGCTACTCCTCATAGCCAGCGTTCCTATGCTTACATTCGAATTAGCCTAAGCGATCACAATTGGCCAGACATTCCTAAGCTTATTTCTCAATTAGAAAGTGTGATCGGTACGCCGGTGCAAACGGCGGTAAAGCGAGTTGATGAACAGGAATTTGCCCGACTCAATGCACAAAACTTGATGTTCTGTGAGGATGTGGCAAGGCGCATCAAGAGTGCTTTGGAGTCTATGCCATTTGCAGTGAATTACTGGTTCAAGGTTGAGCACCAAGAAAGCCTGCATGC
This sequence comes from Marinospirillum sp., assembly GCF_035271045.1. Lineage (GTDB taxonomy): Bacteria > Pseudomonadota > Gammaproteobacteria > Pseudomonadales > Halomonadaceae > Marinospirillum. The sequence goes on from NZ_DATESC010000003.1 coordinate 6,326, forward strand.
CCATAACGCCGTGGTTATCGACCAAAAAGATTTATAATTTAATTGTCGATACTTTCTACCGCCATTTTATTTTAGACCGCTATATTAGGATCGCTATTGAGTAAAAGTCCATACACCTTCATACAAGGTAATCGCAGGGCCTTCCATCCAGACGGGCATTTTGTCACCAGCCCATTCTATTTGTAATTCGCCGCCTTTAAGCTGTACCGTCACTTTAGAATCTAACCAGCCAGCCCGTTGACCTGCCACTACTGCCGCGCAAGCACCCGTACCACAGGCAAGTGTTTCACCTGTACCGCGTTCGTATACTCTAAGTTTAATGGTGTCTCGCGCTACCACTTCCATAAAACCGACATTCACTTTGGCAGGAAAGCGAGGGTGCGACTCTAAATATGCCCCTAAACGCTGCACTGGTGCATTCTCAACATTGGCAACCGATAATACAGCATGAGGATTACCCATATTCACCACGGCAAGTTTGATGGATTCACTGCCTGTTTCTAATGCATAAAAATTCGCTTCTTTATCCGCAATAAAAGGAATATCAACGGGTTGAGTTTTTGGAATACCCATATTTACTTTAACTAATCCCGTACTTGTTATGTTGAGCTCAATAATGCCGGTACGCGTCGCAACCCGAATAGGATTTTTCTTGGTTAAACCTTTGTCGCGTACATAAAGCGCAAAACAGCGCGCACCATTACCACACTGCTCAACTTCGCTGCCATCAGCATTAAAGATGCGATAGTTAAAATCAACGGTTGCTTGTGTTGCTGCTTCTACTAGCAAAAGTTGGTCAAAGCCTACGCCAAAGTGACGGTCGGCTAGTTGTTTAATCTGTTCAGGCTTTAGTTTTATCGGTGCTTGAGTGGCATCTAGCACCATAAAGTCATTACCCAAACCCTGCATTTTGGTAAAGGTTAAAGGGATAGAAAAAGTGTTCATATTTAAGACTCCATTCGGTTGAATTAGAAAAAGTGCTAGTTAGAAAGCTACTTAGCTAAAAGTGTGCCAACCTTAAACCTAGTCTAAAAACCTAGTGTAAAGCCTTACATAGCAATGGCTGATTACGTATTGGTACGCAATCTTTGTGCATCAGCTGTGCGTTTGCACTTTAATGGTGCATTGCTACGTCAATGTATGCATTGATAACTAACTAACTAACTGAAATATATAGCTATTTAATTATTGGCACAGCTAATGCAAATATCCATTTGTATTGTAGATAGACCCGTTATTTTTACTACAAGGAGCAACCTATGAAGCTAATTTCTGCTGTTATTAAGCATTTCAAACTTGACGATGTACGCGAGGCTATTTCCGAGGTTGGTGTGCAGGGCATAACAGTCACAGAAGTTAAGGGTTTTGGCCGACAAAAAGGTCATACTGAACTTTATCGAGGGGCTGAATACGTTGTCGATTTTTTACCAAAACTTAAAGTGGAAGTGGCTGTTGGTGATGATAAAGTTGAATCAATTATCAGTGCGATAATGCAAGCTGCTTACACGGGTGTTATTGGTGACGGAAAAATTTTTGTAACTAACTTAGATCAAGTTATCCGTATTCGCACCGGTGAAATGGGTGCCGATGCTATTTAAGTAAGTCACACGGTCTAAGGAGGCCAAAATGGAAAACAATCTCTTTGCTTTACAGTATGCGCTAGATACTTTTTATTTTCTGATCGGCGGAGCCTTTGTAATGTGGATGGCGGCAGGTTTTGCCATGCTAGAATCAGGCTTGGTACGTGCTAAAAATACCACAGAAATTCTGACTAAAAACATTGTGCTTTATGGACTGGCTTGCACGCTTTATCTAGCCGTAGGTTATCAATTAATGTACGGCGGTGGTTTTTTTCTTTTTGGTATTACTGAGCTAAATGTTGATGATGTACTTGCCTCATTTGCTACGCGTGAAGATGGCTTCAATGGTGCGGCTATTTACTCGCCTGCTGCTGACTTTTTCTTTCAAGCTGTATTTGTTGCGACTTGTATGTCGATTGTGTCAGGTGCCATTGCTGAACGCATGAAGCTTTGGATATTCTTATTCTTCACTTTAGCAATGACTAGCTTTATTTATCCTATTAGTGGCAGTTGGGCTTGGGGTGGTCAAGATGTGTTTGGTTTGTTTTCTCTTGGTGATGACTTAGGATTTAAAGATTTTGCCGGCTCTGGTGTTGTGCATTTTGTAGGTGCTTGTGCTGCGCTGGCTGGGGTTATTTTACTTGGTCCTCGCTTAGGTAAATATAATGAACGTGGTGAAGCACGTGCTATTCCAGGTGCCAATTTACCACTTGCTACGCTGGGTACTTTTATTCTTTGGTTAGGTTGGTTTGGTTTTAATGGTGCGTCGGTACTAAAATTAAGCGACATTACCAGTGCCCATGCAGTGGCTGTTGTATTCTTAAATACCAATGCAGCGGCTTCAGGTGGCTTAATTGGCGCACTTATCATTAGCTACTTAAAGTTTCGTAAAGCTGATTTAACCATGATTTTAAACGGTGCTTTAGCAGGCTTGGTTGCTATCACAGCCAGCCCCGATACACCCACGCCAGTATTAGCTGTGCTTATTGGTTTAGCAGCGGGTGTTCTGGTTGTCTTCTCTATTTTATTAATGGATAAAATGCAGTTAGATGACCCCGTTGGTGCCATTTCTGTACACGGTGTAGCAGGCTTGTTAGGTATCTTGGTTGTACCGCTTAGTGCTGAAGGTACTAGCTTTTTAGGTCAGTTGGCGGGTGCCGCAACGCTTTTTGTTTGGGCCTTCTCTATTTCATTCGTTGTGTGGTGGTTGTTAAAAAGACTCTTTGGTTTACGTATTAGCGCAGAAGATGAATACCAAGGTGCTGATATTAGTGAATGTGGTATGGAAGCTTACCCAGAGTTTTCTAACAAAAAAGTTTAGCTATAAAATAATATTTAAACTTTTATAAGCTGACCCCTGAACGTTGGATCGCCAATTTTCAGGGGTTTTTGATTGAGATCAAAAAGCTTTAAAAAACCCAACCAATATTGCCTAATAATGTTGAAGCGGTATTGTAGTCATCAACGGCTATTGCTGCTTCAACACCCAGCATTAAATTGGGCGCAATTTGGGGTATAAGCGTGTAATTAGCGCCTAAACTAATGATGCCACCCCAAGCGGTTTCAGTGGTTTTATTGTGACTAACAAGGTAATCATATTCCCAATCAGGTCCAACTTTATCTTCTTCCCACGATTGCGTGTGTGAGCTGTTAAGCTCGTAATCGGTGTAGGTTAAACCTAAGCCACCTTTAAGCGTTAAGCGTGCATTTAAGTCATAAAAATACATACCTTTAACTGAAAACTGCTGCGCTTTTAGGCTGCTGTTCCACTCTTCCTCGTATTCATTAGGTAGGCCGCCAGTAATGCCTAGGGGTAAGGCTGGAATATGGGTATAGGTTTCCCACTCTTTTGATGCATCGCCTTTGTATTGACTGTAACTGACTTCAAAACCGAATGCCTCATAACGCTGACCTAAAGTGATTTGAAGAGCACTTTCACCGCTGTCAGGTTTTAATCGCGTGTTGTCGGAGAAAACAGTTTCAGTCTCGTGATCTAATTCAATCATTCCCATACCAAGCTGTAGGTAAGTCTGAGAAAAAGCAGCAGGTGAGGCAATAAGTAAAGTAAATGCAAGGTATTTACGCATTTTTAATTCCATTAAAAGTTAAGTTTATTGAGTCAAAGTATTTATTGCGTTAAAACTTTAAGCCAACGCACTTCAAGTTCCGTTCTGTCCCAATCTTGATCTATTTCTCCTTGTAATTGCACCTCATGCTGATCGGTAATTTGAATGCCTTGCCAAAGATGATCGTCAATTTCAACAATCAAAGAATCGGTATTTTTTTGTAAAAGGTATTCATCATCAGACAGGCGCTTAACGATGTAGCCACGCACACTGACAAGGCTGTCATCGGCTGCTGATGTCGCTTCGGTTAAGGTCATGCTGGTATAACCTTGCTGTGGCCCCATAGGTTGACCACCCTCTGCTAATATAGAAAAAGATGGCAGTAATAATGCGGCCATTACAAGGGGTTTTAGATAGGTTGATTTCATAAGTTAGCACCTGAATGAGTTGATGCACCCAGTATGAAAGCCAAATGATTAAGTTTGCATTAAGTAGAGGTTAAGTGGGCATTAAGTGAGCTGAGTAATGGGTTGTAGTTTTATACTTAACCCAGGCGTTGTGTTGTGCATCTCTATTTTCAACCTATGCAATGCTGCAATTTGCGTAACAATCGACAAACCCAATCCAAGCCCTTTGCTGCGTTGATCTTGACGAGTAAACGGCTGCATCATCCGTTGCTGTTGATCTTGTGGAATGCCTAAGCCGTTATCTTCTACAGTTAGCTGCCAATTTTTACCTTTTGATACCAAGGTTAACGTGACTTGGCTTGCGCCTGTTGCATGGCGCAAAGCATTTAGTAAAAGGTTTTCAACCAAAAGTGTTAACAGCGTTGAGTCGCCTTGTAGCAAGGTATCGTCGAGGCTGCTGTTAAAAGTGATGCCTGCTGCGATAAACTTTGATGTAAGGCGGTGACTTAAACTTTGTAGCGGATCTTTTAGATTAAAAGTTTCACAGTGTTGCTGCCAGTTTGAAGCTTCAAGCCTTGCCAGCGTTAAAAGTTGTTCAACAACACGAATTAAACGATCCACTTCCTGTCGCATAGCCTGTGTATCTAAATCCGGCAAAGAAAGCTCCAGTTTCAGTGTGGTCAGTGGTGTTCGCAGTTCATGCGCGACATCGCTAGCAAAGCGTTTTTCTCGGTTTAAAGTTTGTTCAATGCCTTTGATTAAATGGTTTAGGCTGTTGGTTATGTCCTGTAATTCTGCCACAGGGCTAGTTTGGGGAAGGGCGCTTAGGTCTTTTGCATCGCGTTGATGCAGTAGCCCTGCTAGTCGGCTTAATGGACGGACAATAACCATCAGCAATATCAGCAGTATTAAAATACTCAAAGTATTGCCAATCAAAATGGGCATAATGACATCTTCAGTGACATCTGATTTAAAGTCTTCTGCTAGATCATCACGGCGTAATAGCTTAACCAAAAGATCACCTTCTCGCAGTTGATAACCTTTCCAGATATGATCTTGGTGAAAGACCTGAGTTAACCCTGTTTGTGTGCTACCAAAGCTTTTTGGAAAGCCAAAATTACTGGTATACCAGTCTTCTTTTAGGTGTTCTACCGAGATTAAAAAGGTATCTTCAGCATCATCAATAAACGACTCGCCAAGAAAAGCTTTTAATTCATCCGGTGCTATATGACCTTGATTAATTAAGCGAGCGAGCAGTTGTGTTTGCTGTTGAATGTCTTCATAAAGCAATTCGCTTAACTCATCATCAACCGCCAACCAAGTCACTAAAATGCCAGCAAAGCCTGTTAATACAATGCTAAGACCCAAAATGCTAGCCAATTGACTGAGTTTAAAATGCCGTTTAAAGTTTGGCTTCATAGATTAACCAACCTAAATCCTTTGCCGCGCAGGGTTTCTATTCGTTCTTTTCCTAATAAGCGACGTAGTGCATGGATATAAACATCAAGGGTATTGGATTCTGCTTCATTGCCAAGGCTGTAAAGTTGTTGAATTAAACGATCACGGGAAACAGGCTTGCCAGCGGTATGTATTAGCACGCTGAGTAACTCGTATTCTTTACGAGGCAAAGACAAAACTTGGTTGTTAAGGTGAAAGGTTTCTTGGGATGGATCAAACGACAATTCACCACAGGTAAGTATGGGGCTTGCTTGACCGGCAGCACGGCGCAGCAAAACGCGGATGCGGGCTAAGAGTTCTTCTGGCTCAAAAGGTTTTACCAGATAATCGTCAGCGCCAGTGTCTAAACCTTTTACTCTTTCATCTAAGGCATCCCGTGCCGAGACAATCAATACGGGTAGCGTGTTTTTGTCTTTTCGCAGCCGAGTCAAATAATCAATACCATCACCATCGGGTAAGCCTAAATCCAGCAGTAATAATGAATACTCCGTCGCTTGCAAATGTGCTTTGGCTTGCGTTAAAGAGCGCACCCAATCAACACGGTAATGAGGTTTGAGCAATCGCAGCAAAACATTGCCCAGCGGTAGGTCATCCTCGACTAACAATAAATGCATGGTTTACTCTCAAAACAGATGGTTTGATATTTACTGCCATTAAATTTACCAACATTAAAAATTGGCAGTTAACTTTTTCACATCCATGTAGAATGCACTTTTAGCCATAACTCAGCTTTTACATTTGAACGTACACTCGTAGGAACACCATGAAAAAGATTTTTGTTTTAACTCACCCTAAGTTGCAGCCTGCTCGTTTAGTGGATTCAATTAAGTATGAAATTAAAAAATACCTTAAAAGAGAACGTAAAAAAACGCTACCTGAAGGTATGGATTATTGGACTTTTGATAGCCGTTTTGGTGCATCAGAAGCGGCAGCTATCACTATTTATATTTCTGAAATCAACGAACACATTGATGCTGCTGTCGCGCAACAATTGCCTGAATTTTATGTGGAAGTTATCGCCAGAGCCAGTAAACATGGCCCGCGCCCTGTTGCAGCAGCGCCAGCCGATGAAGAGGAAATCTAGGTTTTAAATAACAGCTTTAAGCAACGTTAAATTTAGATCACCAAGCTGCTGGCTAGGTGTTCCCACTGTATGCGCCATTCATGGGTGGGCTTGCGTTGAAAGCCGCTGCGTACAAATTGTACGATGCGGCCTTCAATAATGGCTAATAACAAGCTTGCAGTAGCAGTAATAGGCAACGCTATTTCAAGGCCTTCACGTATTTCAGCTTCCCTTAAAACCTGTTTGATTTGTGCTTCAAGACGGTCAAATAAACGGTTAATCCGATAATGCAATTCAGCGTCTTCACCCACTAACGCTTCACCCGTAAGGATACGACACAGGCCAGCGTTTTGTTCTGCAAAGGCCAATATCAGCATTAATAAATGTTCACAGCGTACTAAGGTAGTGCTGTGTTCTTTCATAATAATGTTGATGCGAGTAAATAGGCTTTCTTCAATAAAATGAATTAAGCCTTGGTACATCGCTGCTTTATTATGAAAATGTATGTAAAGATCCGCCTCACTTACGCCAACTTCCTTCGCTAGCATGGCTGCAGTAATGCGTCCTTGACATTGCTCTTCCAAAATTTTTGCTAATACTTGTAAAATCTCATCCTTACGTTGTATCGTTTTTTTTTGCTCAGTGGGTTGCTTTTCTAGCACTTGGATTACCTGTTAAGACTTGATCAAACTTGGCCGTTTAGCTATCACTTTGATTAGTGATTAATGTACCCACACCCGTATTAGTAAAAATCTCTAATAGCGTGGCATGAGCAACCCGACCATCAATAATGTGTGCTGTTTTCACACCACCTTTAACGGCATCTAAAGCACAGTTAATTTTAGGTAGCATACCACCATAAATAGTACCGTCAGCAATCAACTCATCCACTTCAGCCGTTGATAAGCCCGTTAATACCTTGCCTTGTTTGTCTTGTAAGCCAGCTACGTTGGTTAACAAAATTAACTTTTCTGCTTGTAAAGCTTCGGCCACTTTACCTGCCACTAGGTCGGCATTAATGTTGTAAGAAGCGCCTTTAGCATCCACACCAATCGGTGCAATCACGGGAATAAAATCACGGTTAGTCAGCATTTCAATTAACGAAATATCCACCGATTCAACTTCGCCAACATGACCAATGTCAATAATTTCAGGTGCAAGCATTTCAGGTGTTTGGTGTTTAACTTTAAGTTTTTTGGCGCGAATTAATTGACCATCTTTACCCGTTAAACCAATGGCTTTACCACCGGCAAGGTTGATTTGAGTAACGATTTCTTTGTTAACCAGGCCGCCCAGTACCATTTGCACCACATCCATTGTTGCACTGTCGGTAACACGCATTCCATTCACAAAACGTGATTCAATGTTTAAGCGCTCTAATAAATCACCAATTTGTGGGCCGCCACCGTGAATAACAACAGGGTTAATGCCCACTTCTTTTAGCAGCACTACGTCACGGCAAAAAGAATCAATTAAGTCTTCTTGTGTCATGGCGTTGCCGCCGTATTTAATCACCAGCGTTTTACCAGAAAACTTTTGAATGTAAGGCAAGGCTTCAGACAGTACGGTAACAACCGTTTGTGGATTGGTAGTGGACGGCGTTGTAGTCATGGTCGGTTTCTCGATTATAAGGTTGGTTCATTAAAAATTCAGTTTAATACTGGCATCAATTTTAGCTAAAGCGTCACGAAAAATATTACTGATTCTTGCCAAGGCTTCAGGTGTTTTACCTTCAAAGCGTAAGACTAATACGGGCGTAGTATTGGACGCGCGGCACAATCCCCAACCATCTTCATAATCAACACGAATACCATCTAACGTGGTTTTTTGTCCATCACCAAATGCACCCTCTTGAGCAAGTTTTTGCACAAGATCAAATTTATTGTCATCGGTGACATCAATATTAATTTCAGGGGTGCTTAAATCTTGTGGGTATTGGTCAAAAAAAGCATCCGCATCTAAGTCTTGGGCGGCTAAAATTTCGAGTAATCTTGCTGCAGCGTATAAGCCGTCATCAAAACCTAACCAGCGTTCTTTAAAGAAAATATGCCCACTCATTTCGCCGCCTAATAAAGCACCAGTTGCTTTCATGCGTGCTTTAATTAACGAGTGACCCGTTTGCCACATTTCAGGTTCGCCGCCAGCAGCGCTAATAACTTTACCTAAATTGCTGCTGCATTTTACATCGTAAATAATTTTGGCAGCAGGGTTACGGCTTAACACATCTTCAGCAAAGGCCATCATTAAATGGTCAGGAAAAATCAGTCGACCCGATGGTGTAATAACGCCTACTCGGTCGCCATCACCATCAAAACCTAGCCCTATATCGGCTTGATTAGATTTAACATTAGCAATCAAATCTTTTAAATTCTCGGCTTTACTAGGGTCTGGATGGTGGTTAGGGAAAGTGCCATCAATTTCGGCAAACAGCGCAATAACCTCACACCCCAGCGCTTTTAATAAGCGGGGTGCCAGTTCGCCAGCCACGCCATTGCCCGTGTCGGTGACAACTTTAAGTGGGCGCTTTAGTTTGACGGAAGCAAGAATGGTATTGATATAATCGTCTTTTATATCAGCGGCTTTTTCAAAGCCTTGACCGTGTTTAAAGTCGGCTTCAACAATGCGCCGATAAAGGTCAGTAATGGCTGCGCCGTGCAGGGTTTCGCCAGCCAATACACATTTAAAACCGTTGTAATCGGGTGGGTTGTGGCTGCCAGTCACCATAATGCCAGAGTGAGTTCCCTCTAATTTTAGCGCTGCATAATAAAGCGTCGGTGTTGGCACTATTCCAATATCAATCACATCACGGCCGGTTTCAAGAATGCCTTTTTTAAGGGCATTCACCATGTCTAGGCCCGAAATACGCCCGTCACGCGCTACAACAATCGTGGTTTCACCCCGTGCTGCAGCTTCAGAACCCAGTGCTTTACCTATCAGTTGCACGGTTTCAGGGGTTAGAGTTTTTCCAACAATGCCACGAATGTCATAGGCACGAAAAATAGAAGCAGGTACGTTATTTATAGATGCGTGGCTCATAATAAATCCTCTAAGCGTAAATAAGGTTTAGTTGCGGCCAGAACTACCAAAGCCACCAGCGCCACGTTCTGTAGCAGTAAAATCGCTGATAACTTCAAGCTCTGCTTGTATCACAGGCACAATAACGTATTGGGCTAGGCGTTCGCCAGGTTCTAAAGTGAAAGCCGTTTGCCCACGATTCCAAACAGAAATCATTAATTCGCCTTGGTAGTCAGAATCAATTAAGCCTACCAAGTTACCTAACACAATACCGTGTTTATGACCTAACCCAGAGCGTGGCAGAATAATACCAGCAAGGCTAGGATCGGCTAAATGAATCGCTAAGCCCGTTCGTACTAAATGAGTGCTGGCGGGTTCAATCACTAAGGCTTCGTCTAGCAACGCACGCAAATCCATACCGGCAGAACCTTTGGTTGCGTAAGTGGGTAAAGGAAGGCTAACCCCGATTCTTGCATCAAGGATTTTTACTGCAATCTTTGGGTGTTTTATTTCATTTGTTGTCATGGCGTTTGTTGTTCCTTATAAAAGGCTAGAATTTTTAATAGAAGCTGTTTGCCTAACACTTGTTTGCTGCTTTGCGGTAGCGGTTTGCGGTTTGTTTTTTGGTCTTGGCGTGTCAATAAAATGACACGGTTTTCATCGCTGCCAAAACCGATGCTGCTGTCGCTGACATCGTTAGCAACAATGGCATCTAAGTTTTTACGCATTAATTTATCTTGAGCATAGGCTTCAACTTGTTGCGTTTCAGCAGCAAAACCGACACAAAAAGGGCGTGGATTTTGTGGGTCTTCAGCCGCCTTTGCCATTGTTGCTAAAATATCAGGATTCTTTACTAGCTTTAAAATCAGTTCATCTTGGTTAGCTTGCTTCTTTATTTTTTGATCGGCAACGGTTTCGGCACGGTAATCAGCCACCGCAGCGCAGGCAATAAAAATATCGGTACTGCTGCGTAGTTTTTCACAGGCTTTTAGCATTTGTTCTGCGGTAATGACTTGAGTGCAATTAACCCCAGCAGGAATGGTTAGGTTTACAGGGCCAGAAATAAGTTGTACTTCTGCGCCGAGTTCTGCGGCTGCCGCCGCTAGGGCATAGCCCATTTTTCCAGAACTATGGTTAGATAAATAACGCACGGGGTCTAACGGTTCTTGGGTGGGGCCTGCAGTGATTGTTATGCGTAAACCTTCGCCTAATTTTTGGACTGGTTTAGGCTGATGTGCTTGAAAGCAGTTTTCTATCCAAGCCAGTAGTTCTTCGGGTTCAGGTAAACGCCCAGCTCCAACATCGCCACAAGCTTGCTCGCCTTCTGCTGGCGGAATAAGGGTGTAACCTAGCGCTGCTAATGATTTGGCGTTGCGCTGGGTGGCTGGGTGCTGCCACATGGCTTGGTTCATGGCTGGCGCTAGGTGAACAGGCGCTTTGCTGGCTAGGCATAAAGTGGTTAATAGGTCACCTGCCTGCCCATTGGCTAAACGTGCCATTAAGTCGGCAGTGGTGGGTGCAATAATAATTAATTCTGCCCAGCGAGCTAATTCTATATGCCCCATACCGGCTTCTGCTTCAGGGTCTAACAAGCTAGTGTGTACGGCATTACCTGTTAGTGCCTGAAACGTCAGCGGTTGGATAAAAGCTTGTGCGCCTTGCGTCATTACCACGCGAACATCAGCGCCCGCTTTAACTAATAAACGGGCTAAAAATGCACTCTTGTAAGCAGCAATGCCGCCGCTGATGCCTAGCAATAGGCGTTTGTTAGTAAGTCCTGTCATGGATCAATTAACCCCTAGGTATAAGGACGCTAACCTTACCATGTTTCGTATTTAACTGAGTAATCAGACAAGGAGGTGGATAATGGGAATTAATAATTGGCCAGCAGATGAACGCCCCAGAGAAAAACTTTTGCAGCGTGGGGCTGCTTTTTTAACTGATGCAGAGTTGTTGGCTATTTTTTTACGCACCGGTGTTTCTGGTAAAAGCGCGGTTGATGTTGCAAGGCATTTATTACAAGAATTTGGCGGTTTAAGACCCTTGTTGTTAGCGAATCAAGAAAGCTTTTGTGCCCACTTAGGATTAGGACCTGCTAAATTCGCCCAGTTGCAAGCCATGCTAGAAATGTCGCACCGTTATTTAGAAGCTGAATTAAAGCGCGGTGAAGGTTTAACCAGTCCTGAAGCAGCTGGGCGTTATTTAAAGTTACAGCTGCGCGATTTGCCGCATGAAGTGTTTGCTTTATTACTGCTTGATAATCAACACCGAGTATTGCATTTTGAAGTGTTATTTCGCGGTACCTTAGACGGTGCCTCGGTTTATCCGCGTGAAGTGGTTAAGTTAGTCTTGGCACATAACGCTGCTGCAGTCATAATGGCGCACAATCATCCGTCGGGTATTGCTGAACCTAGCAACGCTGATGAGTTGATTACGAAGAGATTGAAAGAGGCTTTAGCTTGCGTTGAGGTACGTGTTTTAGATCATCTTATCATTGGTGATGGAGAACCTGTGTCTTTTGCTGCCAGAGGTCTGCTATAATGCGCCAGCTTTTTGACCTAGATGGTTTGTCGGCTTGCCTGCGGGCTTCCCTTCTGGTATAAAGGCGCCTTTCATTTTTCTAACACCTGCGCCCTTAATATCGACTGGAGGCATATAATGTCCATGGTTTGCCAGGTTACCGGTAAAAAGCCGTTAGCCGGGAACAATGTTTCCCACTCGCAGCGTAAAACGCGTCGTCGTTTCCTGCCAAATTTGCACACTCACCGTTTCTGGGTTGAGTCACAGAAAAGCTTCGTTAAGCTACGTGTATCCAGCAAGGGTATCCGTACAATTGACAAGCTAGGTATCGAACAAGTTTTGCTTGATATCGCAAAGCGCGGCGAAAAAGTTTAGGTACTGCTTAAACATTTACTGGAGCAATAAAGATGCGTGAGAAAATCAAAATGGTTTCAAGTGCCGGTACTGGTCACTTTTACACCACTATGAAAAATAAGCGTAACACCCCAGAAAAACTGGAACGCAACAAGTATGACCCAGTTGTTCGTAAGGTTGTTATTTACAAGGAAGCTAAAATCAAGTAATTGATAAGCTTCTCTTGTTGAAAAAACCCGGTCTGCGCAGGTGGCCCGGGTTTTTTTATGTTTTTAAATGCTAGCTAGGAGGCCGTTATGCCAGAGTTGCCCGAAGTTGAAACAACCCGTAAAGGCATTACACCTTGGTTAGAAGGTCGCGTGATTGAAAAATTAGATATACGTCAGCCTAAATTGCGCTGGCCGATTCCAGATGATTTAGCGCAGCGCCTTGTCGGTTTAACGTTAGCGCCTTTGCAGCGCCGGGCTAAATATTTAATTTTTCCGGTGCTTGAAAATAACGGACAAGAAGCTAACTGGGGTTTTCTTTGGCATTTGGGTATGTCGGGTAGTTTGCGTTTAGTAACCGCTGATGAGCCGTGGAAAAAACATGACCACGTTGAATTAACGGTGGCTGCTTTGCCTAGCGATACAGAAGTACCATTACGGCTGCGTTACCATGATCCCCGTCGTTTTGGTGCTTTATTAGACTATCAAGGTGCTGCTTTTGAACATTCGCTTTTAAAGAAGTTAGGGCCAGAACCTTTAAGCGCTGCTTTTACTGCTCAAGCACTTTTTCAGCGTTCTAGAAACCGCAAGCTAGCGATTAAAGTATTTATTATGGATAACGCCCAAGTAGTGGGGGTCGGTAATATTTATGCCAGTGAAGCCTTGTTTCGTGCGGGCATCGACCCTCGTAGCGCTGCTGGTACCGTAAGCTTAAAGCGTTACCAGCGTTTAGTTGAAATTATTCGTGACGTATTAGCCGCAGCGATAGAGCAAGGCGGCACGACGCTGCGTGATTTTGTGGGTGGCGATGGTAAACCCGGCTATTTTGCACAGCAGTTAGATGTGTATGGCCGCAACGGTTTGCCTTGTAAGGTTTGCAGCACTGTTTTGCAGGAAGTAAAACTAGGTCAACGTTCCAGTGTTTGGTGTGCAACCTGCCAAGCTTAATGCCGATTTAATTTTGCATCTGCTAAAATGCTGCTTTTATTTTATTAACGAATTTTATTAGGGGTTTGCGGTTATGGGTTATGACGCATTTAAGCATCTGCATCTGCTCACCATCACGATTAGCGTGGTGTTTTTTATGATTCGCGGCGCTTCCGCTTTAATGGGCGCTCAGTGGATTCACAACAAGTGGGTAAAAATTATTGCCCACGGTAATGACACTATTTTACTGATTGCTGCGTTAGGGCTTTGTTATCACTTAAATCAATGGCCTTTTTATAACTCGGCTTGGGTAACGGCTAAGGTAGTTGGTTTGTTGGCTTACATTGCTTTTGGCACGATTGCGATTAAACGCGGCAAGTTTTGGGCTTATGCTTTAGCTTTGTTAAGCGTGGCTTACATTGCTTGGGTGGCGATTAATAAAGTACCTTTTCCTGCTGTTTAAATTTTTTTTCTAATAACAATAAAGGTTAACTATGAACATTGACTACCGCTGGACTGAAAATCACTTCGTTCGCCTTGCGTTGTATGATTTTGAATTAGGACCGCGTAGTGGTCGAGGTAAAGCAACCATGTGGCTGGTGATTATTACCCTTACTGGCTTACTGGCTATCAATATAATGCACCGTGGGTTTAGTTATTCGGTTTGGGATTTAGTATTGGTTGCTGCTGGCTTGTGTTGGTATGCGCTGCGTGGCAGATTAATGACGCGTATGTTTGTGCGAGCGTTTAAGCGTTCTGGTATGGAAGGCGTTAATCTTAAATATAACCTTGAAGAAGAGCAGATTAAAATTCAAGTGGATACTAAACCTGAGCAAGTCCTTGAGTGGTCACAAATTAAACAGGTTATTCGTACGCAAGAAGGTTTTTTGGTGTATCCAGGCCCTATGTGGTTGCCTGTTGCACGGATTGAAGAAGAGCGAACGGCTGATGAATTAGGTGCTTTTTTACGGCGTAAAGTGGTTGATTACCGTGATAAGAGCCAGCACAAGTTAAAGCTAAAAGATTAATAGGAAAGTTTTAGAATGAATAAAGAACAGCGTTTTAGCACTACTCACCAGTGGGCAGAAAAAGTCAGTGATACTCAAGTTAGGATTGGCATTAGTCATCATGCCGAAGCTGCTTTGGGTGATGTGGTTTATGTCGAACTGCCTGAGTTGGGTAAAGAAGTTATCGCCGGTGAAGTGCTAGCAGGTATTGAATCGGTTAAAACGGCTTCTGAAATTCAGTCACCTGTAACGGGCAAATTGCTTGCTTGTAATACAGAACTAGAAGACACGCCTGAAGTTTTAAATGAAGCGCCATTAACCACTTGGGTTTTTCTACTTGAGGCCGATGCCGTTCAACTAGATAAAGAATGGCAAACTTTGCTAGATGCGGCAGCTTATGAAGCCTTGTTAGACACCCTGTAATCATTCAATAGGTAGAACTCAATGCAATGGGATTTAGCCCAGCCTTTTACCACGCGCTTGACTGTTGGTGCTGAAGCGATTGACCATTATCAGCACGTTAATAATGTAGAATACCTGCGCTATATTGAAGAAGTTAGCTGGCAGCATTCTAATGCGTTGGGTTTAACCCTAGACGATTACGAGCGCTTAGATCGAGCGCTGGTGGTTATTCGCCATGAAATTGACTATATTTCACCGGCTTTTGAAGGTGAGGAATTAGAAGTTGCCACTTGGATTGTGCAATACGATCAGCGTTTTCGGGTGGCTAGGCGCTTTCAATTAATGCGAGTCAGCGATCAAAAAACGCTGATGCGTTGCATGACTCGCTTTGCTTGTGTTTCGCTAGCATCAGGAAAGTTGCGCCGTTTACCTGCTGAATTTAATGCTGCTTACCTGCCTGCGGTTATTTTAGACAATCAATTTAAGGATGCTAACTGATGAAGGTTTACCTTTATCTAAACCCTTTGCAGCTGGATGTATTACGCAATGCACGTTTGCATTTAAGTGAAGTAAGTGAAGTGTTAGACCCTTATCAAAATAACGCGCGAATGATTCAGCGCCAAGCGATTCGGATTAGTGAAGCGGATTTCCAAAAAGAAATAGAGCGCCAATTTAAGTCGTTACCAGCGCAACTTAAAGGGTTAATGACTTGGGAGATGTTTCAAACCGAAGCCCAAAAAAAGCGCCCTAAAATAGAGCAGCAAATGAAAAAAGGGCGGCAGGTTAAACCACCTGTTTTGCCTAATCCGCAAGCTTATCAAGAGTTAGCGCTGGCACGTTTTTCTACCCGTCCCGATAACCCTTTATTGTGGGAGCGTTGGGCCGATCAGCACCGAGGTTTGGTGTTGGAACTAGACACCACCTACCCAGGCTTTAACAGCAGTAAGCAGGTGTTGCGCCCTATTGTGTATGGAAAAAAGCGCCCACACGCCGATCATCCGTTGAAGCCTTTTCCCGCTTTATTTCACCGTCCAGCTGAATATGCCCAAGAAGAAGAAATTCGGATGATTCGCCCTTTAGATGAAGCTAGCAGCAGTAAGCCGTTAACCAATGGTAAGCTGGTGCATTTTTATAGCTTTCCAGCCAAAGCGGTCTTGTCGGTGACTTTGGGGGTGAATGTGAGTGGAGAAACGCGTGAACAGGTGAGCCGTATTTTAAGCTATGACGTGAAGTACAAGCCGGGTCGCCCCTTGCGAGAAACCCTGCTTGACCCTGATACCTTTAAACTACATATTCGTGGCACGCTCTAGCGTTTGTTCTGTAGGGGAAAACCCCAAGCTAAAGGAATGGCTGGTAGCGATAAAGCAAGCAAAAACCATAGGCTAAGCGAAGCCTGCTCGAACCCATCTGCTAGCAAACCGCCTGCCAAGGGTAAGAAGAAAGACAGGCTGTAAGACACTGTAAAAGCACCAGCGGCTAGCTTGCCAGCTTCGTGCCCTGAACGCAGTTGTGGCGGCAAAGCAACCAGAAGAATCAGTAGTATTCCTGCCCAAAAACTCAGCATAAAACCGAACATTAAGCTTAGCCAGCCATTAAATAACAGCATTCCTAACATACCAGCAATGGTTGCTATCAAGCTAATTTTAATGGGTAGTAGTCTGGCTATCCAGCGTCTTGCCATAAATAGCATTAAAACTGAAGCGAACATCTGCGCTACGTTAAACCAGAAAAAAGCCGCTTCTAATAAATGGCTTTCACCACGGGCTTCTAAAAAGCTACTTAAATAGGCATTACCACCAAAAAACAAGGAAGCACTCACTGCCAGTAAAAAGCCCATGCGCCAAAGCAAAGGATCTGACCAGTTAGGCATCCAGCTTTTGTTCGCTTTATTGTTGGTTGCAGGTAAGGGGTGTTGCTTAGGTAAAAACAAGAGTGCAACCACCAGTAAGGCAGGCAAAGACCAAACTAAAAGCGTGAGTTGCCAGCTGTTATTTAACAAAGGCATTAAAATCGGCAGGGTTAAACCTGCACCAATAAATTCCCCCATTAACATACCATTCATATACACGGCACTGCCTAGCGCCAGTTGGGTAGGCTGCAACCAACGGGTTAAAAGCGTAGGCAAGGCTGGCTGCATGATGGCAATGCCTAATCCCATGATTACACTAAAAATTAGTAACCAAGGCAATTGGTCGGTTAAGCCTCTGGCGGCAGATGCCAGACCAACAAGGGTTAAAGCCATCGCTAGGGTATTGCGTGCGCCTAAATGAACAATAACCAATGAGCCCAAAATAGCCCCAACCGAAAGCATTAAAATGGGTAGGGTGGTTAGGCTGCCTAAGAGCGTTTGCGGTAGATTAAAGTCGTCATTAATGGCTGCGGTTAAAGGCGGTATCACCAGTATGGGCAGTCTTAAATAAAGCCCTGTTAACCATAAAATGACAAAAGCCAGCACAGGCGGCTGGCTTGTAGCTCTTGTTTGAAGAATCATAATGCTTGAAAAGTCATAGACGAACAGGAATGCCTTGATCGGCCATAAATTGCTTGGCTTCAGGAATGGTGTGTTCACCAAAGTGGAAAATACTGGCAGCAAGCACTGCATCGGCATGACCAATTAAAACACCATCGACTAGGTGTTGTAAGTTACCCACACCCCCAGAAGCAATCACCGGCACGCTCACTGCATCGGCAATGGCACGAGTGACACCTAAATCAAAACCATTTTTGGTGCCATCTCTGTCCATGCTGGTTAGCAAAAGTTCGCCAGCACCCAGCTCGACCATTTTCTTTGACCATTCAATTGCATCTAGTCCAGTTGGGTTGCGGCCACCGTGAGTAAAAATTTCCCAACGGTCTGCTTCGCCTTCTGCTGATACTTTTTTAGCATCTATGGCAACTACTATGCACTGGCTACCAAAGCGTTCAGCGGCTTCTTTAACCAGTTCTGGGTTAGTCACCGCAGCGGTATTGATAGAAACTTTATCAGCACCGGCATTCAGTAGACGGCGAATGTCTTCACAACTACGCACACCGCCACCCACAGTGAGCGGAATAAAGATTTCACCTGCAATTTGTTCAACCATTTTTAGCGTAGTGCCACGGTCTTCAGTGCTGGCGGTAATGTCTAAAAAGGTAATTTCATCTGCGCCTTGGTCGTTATAGCGTTTGGCAATTTCAACAGGGTCGCCCGCATCACGAATACCTACAAAGTTAACACCTTTTACTACCCGGCCTTTGTCTACATCTAAGCAAGGAATAATGCGTTTTGTTAGAGTCGTTGGTTTAATTGTGGTCATAGTTTTTCCTTAGCCTTGGTCGGCTAGCTTTTGTGCGGCGGCTAAATCAAGTGAACCTTCATAAATTGCGCGGCCAGTAATGGCACCAATAATGCCTTGGTCGGCTACTTTAACAAGGCGCTCAACATCGCCTAAGTCGGTTACACCCCCTGAAGCGATTACAGGTAAACCGCCTAACTGAGCCAGTTCTACCGTGGCTTCAATGTTAACGCCCTGCATCATGCCATCACGACTAATGTCAGTGTAAACAATGCTGCTCACGCCATCATCGGCAAAGCGCTTAGCTAGGTCGATAGCGCGTAAATTAGACACTTCTGCCCAGCCATCAGTAGCCACCATGCCATTTTTAGCATCTAGGCCAACAATAATATGACCAGGGAAAAGGCGGCACATTTGTGTAACAAATTCAGGTTCTTTAACCGCTTTAGTACCCAAAATAACCCACTGCACACCGGCTTCTAAGTAGTGTTCAATGGTGGCAGCAGAACGAATACCGCCACCAATTTGAATCGGTAAGCCGGGGTTTGCACGGGCAATGTCGGTGACTGCTTTACCATTCATGGGTTTGCCATCAAAAGCGCCGTTTAAATCAACCAAGTGAAGGCGACGACAGCCTTCTTTTACCCAACGTGCTGCCATTTCAACTGGGTCATCACCATAGCTGGTGGACTCTTCCATACGGCCTTGTTTTAGGCGTACACACTGGCCATCTTTTAAATCAATTGCAGGAATAATTAACATGGTGACAGGTTTCCAATAGTAAAGGTCAGGCATCAGTAAGTTTAGACGTGGGTAAAGTTAAGGTTTCCAGTCAAGGAAGTTGTTCAAGAGGTGTAAGCCAGCGGCTGCACTTTTTTCAGGGTGAAACTGTACAGCAGCAACGTTGTTTTCTACTAGCGCTGCATCAAATTCGATTGCGCCATAAGTACAACTTGCCAGCCGTTGTTCGCGCTGCTTGGCTTGTACATAGTAGCTATGCACAAAATAAAAATACTCAGCAGCAGCAAGGCCTTGCCAAAGTGGGTGATCTTTTGCAGGTTGCACTTGATTCCAGCCAATGTGTGGCACTTTTAAGCGTTGGCCGCTAGCATCGACAAGGTTCTTACCAAAAAACTTAACATCACCTTGAAAGTGATTTAAACACTCGACACCGCCGTTTTCTTCGCTGTTTTGCATCAGGGCTTGAAAACCGACACAAATCCCTAAAAACGGTTTGTTTTGTAAGCATTCAGCAATTACTGGTAGCAGGCCCGTGTTGGTCATTTCTGCCATGCAATCACGCATCGCCCCCACACCCGGCAGGATAACCCGTTCTGCTTTACGAATAACGTCAGGGTCAGAAGAAATAGCCACGGTTTTACGACCAGCGGCTACTTTTTCGACGGCTTTATGGGCAGAATGCAAATTGCCCATGCCGTAGTCAATAATGACTAGATCCATATTTAGAGCACACCTTTAGTTGAAGGCATTTGACCTGCCATGCGTTCATCGGCTGATAAAGCCATACGCAGCGCACGGCCAAAAGCTTTAAAAATAGTTTCGGCTTGGTGGTGAGCATTCACCCCTTTTAGGTTGTCTATGTGCAGCGTAATTTTAGCGTGGTTTACAAAGCCATAGAAAAATTCCCATAACGATTGAGTATCTAAGCCACCAATGGCTGCACGGGTAAATTCAACGTCTTTAAATAAACCAGGACGACCAGAAAAGTCGACAACCACACGCGACAAAGCTTCATCTAAAGGCACATAAGAATGACCGTAACGCACCATGCCTTTTTTATCACCCACGGCTTTATCAAAAGCCTGACCTAGCGTAATGCCTAAATCTTCTACACTGTGGTGGTCGTCTATATGACGGTCGCCATCCACCTCAATGTCCATATCAATCTGACCGTGGCGAGCAACCTGTTCTAACATATGGTCTAAAAAGCCAATGCCGGTGTTGCAAATAAATACACCTGTGCCATCTAGGTTGATTTTAACTTTAATTTTAGTTTCTAACGTGTCGCGTCTTACACTAGCAATGCGTGCGTTCATGGTATTTTAACCTTTAAAAATTGACCTTTAACCGCATAATTTTAAGCGATTATAGCAGTTGCAACGCTGAAAGGCAGTGCAGAGGTTTTTATGCGGTGTATAGTTTTTTGCTAAAATGGTTTTCTAATGTATTTTTTTAATTCGTTTTTTATTGATTAAAGAATAAGGATGAAGGTATGCCTGTATTTCTAATTAAAGCTGACGCTAAAACACTGGCGGATCAGCCTTCTTGGTTAGTGGATCTACACAAAATTTATACTGAGATTTTTGCTGAAGATTCACAAACATTGGTATCTACCGCTTTAATACAGCCTAACAGCTGGTTTGCGGGTGCTTTATTTAATGACCATTTATTGGGTGCGGTGTTGGTTACTGAACAGGTAAATGAACGAGCAGGCACTTGGTCATTAAGCCACCTAAGTGTTCGTAAAGTAACCCAGCGGCGAGGTGTAGCAACGCGCTTATTGCATTTATTAGCAGCAAAAGCCGCTGAAAAAAATGCAGTGTTAACTTTTATTGATTCACCTATGGATGCACAAAATAGCGCTGCGGTACAAGCCTTAGCAATTAAGTTGGGCTATGCTGGTGAATAGTGACTTTTGCGCCCCTTCCTTGGATAATGCTTAGTTATTCATTATCCCTAATTGAACCAACTTCTAGGCCAATTTTAATACATGAAAGCTTTTATCTCTGAACACCTAGACCTTCTTGTTACGCAGTTAAAGTCGGATCGTCTGCTACCAGAAACGTTTCAGCCACGCATTCAAATGGATAACACTAAAGATAAATTGCACGGTGATTTTGCCTGCAACTTAGCCTTAATAGCGGCCAAACCTGCCGGTAAAAAGCCGCGTGAATTAGCTGAGATCATTGTTGCACTGTTAGCCGCTAATGCAGGTTTTAGCCAGCAAGTGAGCAAAATGGAGATAGCTGGCCCAGGCTTTATTAACTTCTTTTTATCTCAAGATGCACTGACTTCAGTCGTGACTCAGGTACTTAAAGCGGGTGAATATTTTGGTCGCAGCAATGTGGGTCAAAATGAAAAAGTACAAATAGAATTTGTTTCTGCTAACCCTACTGGTCCGCTGCATATTGGTCATGGTCGTGGTGCTGCGGTGGGCGATTGTTTAAGCCGATTACTAGAAGCCACTGGCTGGCAGGTAACGCGCGAGTTTTATTACAACGATGCTGGCGCACAAATTGATAATTTAGCGTTATCGGTTCAAGCGCGTGCTAAGGGTTTAGGCCCAGATGATGCCAGTTGGCCAAAAGATGGCTATCAAGGCGATTATATTAATGACGTTGCTCAATCTTTTTTAGCAGGTAATACCGTAATTGCTGACGATCAACAAGTCACAGCCAATACAGATACCGATGATTTAGACGCGCTTCGCCGTTTTGCGGTAGCTTTTTTACGCCGTGAACAAGACTTAGATTTAAAAGCATTTGGTGTCGCTTTTGATGTGTATTATTTAGAGTCTTCACTTTATGAAGAAGGCCTAGTCGCAGCAACGGTTAAAAAATTAATTGATAGCGGTTATACCTATGAAGAAGGCGGCGCTTTATGGTTGCGTACCACTGATTTTGGGGATGATAAAGACCGTGTTATGCGTAAAACTGACGGTGGTTATACTTATTTTGTACCTGATGTAGCCTACCACCTGAATAAATGGCAGCGTGGCTTCAAAAAAGTGATTAACGAACAGGGTGCCGATCATCACTCAACGATTACCCGTGTAAGAGCCGGTTTGCAGGCTTTAAAGGTTGATATTCCAGAAGGTTGGCCCGACTATGTGCTACACCAGATGGTAACGGTGATGCGTGATGGCGAAGAAGTGAAAATCTCTAAGCGTGCGGGTAGTTATGTTACGTTACGTGATTTAATTGATGAAGTGGGTTGTGATGCGACGCGTTATTTCTTGGCCGCCCGTGCGCCAAGTTCACAATTAACCTTTGATATTGATTTAGCCCGTTCACAAACCAACGATAATCCAGTTTATTACATTCAATATGCCCATGCGCGTTTATGCAGTGTTGAGCGTCAAGCAAAAGAAAAAAATTATAGTGGATCATCTGATGCTATTGATTGTTTAGCAAAGCTTACTACCGACCAAGAGCAAGCAGTGCTTAATTTGTTAGCGCGTTTTCCTGAAACGGTTAAAAAAGCAGCTAGGGAACTTGAGCCGCATCAAATTGCCCAATACCTGCGCGATTTAGCAGCAGCCATGCATTCTTGGTATAACGCAAATCAGTTTTTGGTTGAAGATGTTCAAGTAAGAACAGCACGATTAATGCTGGCAGCAGCCACACGCCAAGTGTTAGCTAATGGCTTAGATTTATTAGGTGTCACTGCGCCAGATTCGATGTAATAAATCACCCCAAGGGTAGGAGAAATGCTATGGCGCAGGACTATGCCAGTCGTCAGCGAAAACGCATTAAGCCAGAACCTGGCGCAGAATCGGTTGAAAAAACCACGCCAAAAACACGCGGTGCAGTGCCTAATCCGGTTGTTGAGGACGAAGCAAGTGTTGCGTTAGATTTTTGGGCGCGTTTGCCCGGCTGGGGCTGGCTAGCCATTGGTTTAGTCGCGGGTTTTTTAGTGGCAAACTTAGGTCAGTCATCGGCGCCTACGCCTTTGCAAGAAAAGCCGCCTTTGGCTGTTGTTGAAGAAAAATCAACGCCCAAGCCTGTTACTAATCAGGTTATCTCAACCATTAATAAGCCAATGAGCAGCACTAACGGTAATAGCGCCAGCGAAGCAGTAACTCCTCCGGCTGATAAAGCCGTGGATCAATCTGCGCCACGTTTTGATTTTTATACGCTTTTGCCCGAAAGTGAAGTGGTTGCACCTGAAGTTGCGGCTTATAAGTCAACACCACGTGAAGCTGAAAATCAGCCACGTTTTATGTTACAAGTGGGCTCTTTTCGTAGTAATGCCGACGCGAAAAAGCAACAAGAACGCTTGAAGGCGTTGAATTATGACAATACTCGAATCAGTGAAGCTGAAACGGCTACTGGCGATACTTGGTACCGTGTTCAGGTTGGCCCTTACCAAGATAGACGTTTGCTGGCGCGTGCTCAGAATGATTTAGCTAAATCTGGGCTTGATTTTATGTTGTTGCGTTTGAAAGACGAAGCAACCCCTTAATCTATAACTTAAAAGTAAGGAGACGGCATGACCACCATAGTGTGTGTACGTCGTGGTAATGAAGTGGTACTCGGTGGCGATGGCCAAGTTTCTTTAGGCAACACGGTTATGAAAGGCAACGCTCGCAAGGTGCGTCGTCTTTACAATGATAAAATTTTGGCTGGCTTTGCCGGTGGTACAGCGGATGCTTTTACCTTGTTTGAACGTTTTGAAGGTCAATTAGAAAAACATAATGGTCAGCTAGTAAGAGCTGCTGTTGAAATGGCTAAGGATTGGCGTACCGACCGTGCGCTACGCCGTTTAGAAGCCATGTTGGTGGTTGCCGATGAAACCGCCACCTTGTGCATTAGTGGTACGGGTGATGTTGTCGAGCCAGAACATGGCGTATTAGCGATAGGTTCAGGTGGTAATTTTGCATTGGCTGCAGCCCGTGCTTTGCTTGAAAATACTGAACTTTCAGCACAGGAAATCGTTGAAAAAAGTTTACAGCTAGCGGGTGATATTTGCGTGTTTACTAATCACCAAGTAACCATCGAAGGGTTGAAGAATACAGAAGGGTTGAAGAAATGAGCAGCATGACACCAAGAGAAATCGTCAGTGAGTTAGATCGCTTTATTATTGGTCAAGCCGATGCCAAGCGTTCCGTTGCCATTGCTTTGCGTAACCGCTGGCGCAGAATGCAATTAGATCCAGATTTACGCGCTGAAGTTACCCCAAAAAATATTTTAATGATTGGTCCAACCGGTGTGGGTAAAACAGAAATTGCTCGCCGTTTAGCTAAGCTTGCCAGAGCACCTTTTATTAAAGTTGAAGCCACCAAGTTTACTGAAGTGGGTTATGTTGGCCGTGATGTAGAAACCATTATTCGTGATTTGATGGAATCAGCGGTAAAAATGCTACGCGAAGAAGCAATGAGTAAGCATAAACAGTTAGCTGAAGATGCTGCTGAAGAGCGTATTCTTGATGCACTTTTGCCACCCGCAAGGGGGCAAGATGCTGGTGCTGCTGTGCCTGCTGAAGACTCAACTACGCGTCAAATGTTTCGTAAAAAATTACGTGAAGGTCAGTTAGACGATAAAGAAATAGACATTGAAGTGGCTGGGCCACAAATTGGCTTAGAAATTATGAGTCCGCCGGGTATGGAAGAAATGACCCAGCAACTACAAAGTATGTTCTCTAACTTAGATCAGAAAAAAGGGCGCACCACTAAGTTAAAAATTCGTGATGCCCAGCGTCAACTGCGTGATGAAGAAGCCGCACGCTTGGTTAATCAAGAAGAGATTAAGCGCGAAGCCGTTGATCTTGTTGAACAAAATGGCATCGTGTTTTTAGATGAACTAGACAAGGTTTGCAAGCGTGGCGAAAGTTCGGGTGGCAGCGATGTGTCGCGTGAAGGTGTGCAGCGTGATTTGTTACCACTGATTGAAGGCTGCACGGTTAGCACTAAATACGGCATGGTTAAAACCGATCACATTTTATTTATTGCCTCAGGTGCTTTTCACCTAGCCAAACCTTCAGATCTAATTCCAGAGCTGCAAGGCCGCTTGCCTATTCGTGTAGAGCTTAAAGCACTGACTACCGACGATTTTCGCCGCATTCTAACCGAACCTACGGCTTCTTTAACTCGCCAAGCGGTTGCACTGTTAGCGACTGAAGGCGTTGAATTAAGTTTTACTGATGATGGCATTAATCGCTTGGCAGAAATAGCCTACGAAGTGAACGAAAACACGGACAATATTGGTGCGCGTCGTTTGCATACCGTCATAGAGCGTTTATTAGAAGAAGCCAGTTTTGCAACAGAAAGCCTTAACGGTAAGTTAGTGGTCGACGCTGAGTATGTTAATAAACAGCTAGGCGCACTGGTTAAAGACCAAGATCTTTCACGTTACATTCTTTAAAGGTGCAGCATGGCCCTACCCCAGCCAACAAAAATCCATTACAGCAAAAGTCGTCATTGCTTAGCGCTGCATTATGCTGACGGAAAGCTAATTGAACTTTCCGCTGAGTTATTAAGAGTGCTGTCGCCTTCAGCAGAAGTGCAGGGTCACGGTTCGCCTAAGCTGCAAACGGGCAAAAAAGACGTACGCATTTGGAAAATAGAGCCGGTAGGGCGTTATGCACTGAAATTAAGTTTTGATGATGGCCATGATACTGGGTTATTTACTTGGGATTATTTGTGGCAGTTGGGTACTAATAAGGCGTTAAAGTGGCAGCAGTATTTAGATCAGTTAGCTGCTGCTGGCGAAAGTCGTGCGCCAAAACTAATTCCACTGACTGTTGATGCAGGAAAAAAATGATGACTGATGAGCAACACAAGCAACAGGGACAAGATACCACGACCCATTTTGGCTATCAGCAAGTGCCGGTGGACGAAAAAGTGAAGCGTGTGGCTGGCGTATTTGATTCGGTTGCCACTAAATACGACTTGATGAACGATATGATGTCGATGGGCGTACACCGCTTATGGAAGAAATTTACCATTGAATTGTCTGGTGTGCGTAAAGGTCATAAAGTGCTGGACATTGCTGGTGGTACGGGCGATTTAACCTTGCAGTTTTCACGTCTAGTGGGCGATGAAGGCGAAGTGATTTTGGCTGATATTAACGCGTCCATGCTAAAAGTAGGGCGTGACCGTCTATTAGATAAAGGCTATGGCGGCAACATTAAGTTTGTGCAAGCCAACGCTGAAGCCTTACCTTTTCCAGATAATTATTTTGATGTGATTACCATCGCCTTTGGTCTGCGTAATGTCACCGACAAAGACAAAGCGTTAAAAGATATGGCACGTATTCTTAAACCGGGTGGACGTTTATTGGTGTTGGAGTTTTCTAAGCCCACTAATCCTATTATGTCTAAAGCTTATGATTTGTACTCGTTTACTGCTTTGCCCTTGATGGGCAAGTTATTGGCGGGCGACAGTGACTCTTATCGCTATTTAGCAGAATCCATTCGTATGCACCCAGATCAAGAAACGCTAAAAGAAATGATGACTAACGCAGGTTTAAGTGACGTTGAATACCACAATATGACCTCGGGTGTTGTTGCGCTGCACCGTGGTATTAAGCTGTAATCAAGCTAATTTAAGGAAGCTGATATTTTATGCAATTACCTTTGAGCGTATTAACAGCGCTAGAAAGCTTAATTAATCCTTTGTTAAAGCAAGCTGTTGCTCAAGAAGGCGCTGCGGCGGCAGCGTTAGAAAGCCTTCAGGGTAACTGCATTGAATTTCAAGTGAGTGGCTTAGACTTGCAGTTTAAAATACAAATTAGCAATGATGGTCTTTATTTTTATCGGCAAACTGATGAGCCCGCCGATGCTTGGATTTTAGCATCACCACAAGTTTACTTAAAAATGGCAACCAGCAAAGATGCTAATAGTATTTTGTTTGGTTCAGAAGTCACTGTGGGCGGCAACACTTATTTGTTAGAAGTGCTGCAAGAATTAATCGCTGGCTTAGGTTTAGATACTAAAGAACTCATTAGCCGTGTTGCAGCACCTTTGCCGATAGCTTCAATTCAAGCCGGTTTTAGCCAGCTGCTACAATTTGGGCAGCGCTTCACCGATTCTGCCAGTGCTGATGTGAAATCTTATATTGATGATGAAGTCGGTTTATTAGTAGGTAAAAATAGTTGGCACCTTGCTGAAGATGAGTTGCATGACCTTAGGTTAGACGTTGACCGTTTAGAGGCACGCATTCATTTGCTAGAAAAACAGCTTACAGTCACCACAGCAGCAACCGCAGCACCAACAGCAGGAGAAGAATAAGTGGGACGCTTACGCCGTGCTTTTCGTATTGGTTGGATTGCTCTTCGCTACCGTTTAGATACTTTAATTCCGATTGAGCGCTTGCCTTTTGCACTGGCTTTGTTAATGCGTTTTAACCCTGCACAGCTTTTCCCGCTAGGTCATTACACGCGTGGTGAACGTTTGTGTTTAGCTTTAGAAGAACTTGGCCCCATTTTTACTAAATTTGGGCAAATGCTTTCAACACGCCGTGATTTATTACCCCCCGATATCGCTGATGAGCTTAGAAAACTGCAAGACCAAGTAGCCCCTTTTCCAGCAGCACAAGCCAAAGCAACCATTGAAAAAGCTTTAGGGATGTCGGTTGAAGAAGCTTTTGCAGAATTTGAAAGTGAAGCACTGGCCTCTGCGTCGGTAGCGCAAGTACACGCTGCTAAATTGCATACTGGCGAAAATGTGGTGGTTAAAGTGATTCGTCCTGGTGTGGAAAAAATCATTAAAAAAGACGTGCAACTTTTATATATGTTGGCGCGTTTAATGCTGCGTCTAGTCCCCGATGCTCACCGCCTACACCCTGTTGAGGTGGTGGCTGATTACGATATTAGTTTAATGGATGAGTTGGATTTACAAAAAGAAGCGGCAAATACTTCGCAGTTAAAGCGTAACTTTTTGAATTCACCTTTGTTGTATGCACCTGTGATTCATTGGTCGTTTACACGTAAAAATTTGATGGTACAAGAACGTATTTATGGTGTGCCAATTGCTGAGCTAGACGTTATTAGGTCGCATAAAGTGAATATGAAAAAGCTGGCTGAGCGTGGCGTAGAGATTTTCTTTACCCAAGTTTTTAGGGATAATTTTTTTCATGCGGATATGCACCCAGGGAATGTTTTTTTAGATACCAGCAAGCCAGAAAGCCCACGTTATATAGCGATTGATTGCGGCATTGTTGGTTCGTTAAGCGTTGAAGATCAAAACTATTTAGCGCGTAACTTGTTAGCTTTTTTTAAACAGGATTACCATGAGGTTGCAAGGCTGCACATAGAGTCTGGTTGGGTGGGTGAAGGTACGCGCGCTAATGAATTTGCTGCCGCGATTCGTGCGGTGTGCGAGCCTATTTTTGAAAAACCACTAAAAGACATTTCTTTTGGGCAAGTGCTGTTAGGGTTGTTTCAAACAGCGCGTCGTTTTAATATGGAAGTACAGCCGCAGCTAGTATTGTTGCAGAAAACGTTGCTAAATATCGAAGGTTTAGGTCGCCAGATTTATCCAGAGTTAGATTTATGGACGACGGCTAAACCTTTCTTAGAAAACTGGATGAAACAACGCATTGGTCCACGTGGTATTCTTAAAAAAATACAGGAAAAGCTGCCTGATTGGTTAGAAATAGTGCCAGAACTACCCCAGTTAGCGCATGAAGGCTTAACGCAGGTGCGTAATCTACAGCAAGACCAATTGCAACAGCGTTTGGCACTGATTAAAATTGCGGATGAAATGGCGAGTAGTCGGCGACGCAATGGTCAGTTTTTAGTGGGGAGTTTATTACTAACGCTAGGTTTACTTTCTGGGGTTGGTGAACTATTGATGCCGTTGTTAGACGGTGACTGGCAACCTTGGGTGTTGGTAGGTGTTGGTCTTTTAGTGTTACTAAGGCGTTAGGATGCTGGTGCATTGAGTAAGTTTTCATTATCCTTAATTATAATTTTCTGATTTAACAAGGTTGCTATTTTAATGAGTGATATTCTTAAACAGTTAGCGGTTACTTTGCAAGAACGCAAGCAAGCCAGTCCACAAAGCTCTTATGTTGCTCAGCTACATTCTAAAGGATTAAATAAAATCCTCGAAAAAGTGGGTGAAGAAGCCGTTGAAACAATTTTAGCGGCTAAAGATGCACAAGTGTCGGGTCTTAAAGATGAAGTTATTGCTGAAACTGCTGACCTTTGGTTTCATTCTTTAGTGATGCTGTCGCACTTAGACATTAGCCATCAAGATGTGCTTAATGAGTTAGCGCGTCGTACCGGTATTTCTGGTTTGGATGAAAAAGCCAATCGTAATAAATAATAAGCAGTTAATCTGATTTTAATTTATAGCAGGGGATGATTATGTTGGGTGGCATTAGTATTTGGCAGCTTCTTATTGTGTTAGGTATCGTGGTACTTATTTTTGGAACTAAAAAATTTCGTAGCCTAGGCAGTGATTTGGGCAGCGCTGTTAAAGGCTTTAAATCGGCGATGAATGATGGCGAAAAAGCCACTGAAAGTGATACCGATAACGTAGAAAAAAAAGCAGCGAGCAAAGATACGATTGACGTTACCGCAACCAAAGTAAATCAGGAGCAGGAGCGCAAATAAGCGCCCTAGTCTATGTTTGATATTGGCTTTTTTGAATTAGTGGTGCTTGCTGTTGTGGGGCTATTAGTTTTAGGCCCGCAGCGTTTGCCGCAAGCAATTAGAACCCTAGGTTTATATATAGGGCGCATTCGTAAAATGGTATCTGGCATTCAGCAAGAAGTAAATGAGCAGTTGCAGCTAGAGGAAATGCGTGAGCGTTTGGCTGAGCACGAGAAAAAAGTGCGTAGCGGTTTATTGGATGTAGAAAAAGAACTAACCACAGAAATGGATTTGCAGCAGCTAGCCAGTGAAGAAGCATCGCAAGTTTTGATTGATAAGCGTGCGAATAAGCTTTCTATTGATAAAGTCTCTGCTAGCCAACCTAAGGATATAACCCCGTGAGTGATTCAGAATTACAACCTTCTAATGCAAGTAATGCACCACTGGTTGAGCATTTGATTGAGTTACGATCGCGGGTATTACGTATTGTTTTGTCGGTGTTGGTAGTTTTTTTAAGTTTATTCTATTTTGCCAATGACATTTATTTGTTTGTTTCTGAGCCGCTACGCTCCATTTTGCCTGAAGGGGCACAAATGATAGCAACAGAAGTTGCTTCGCCTTTTCTCGCGCCGTTTAAACTGACGTTGTTTACTGCTTTTTTAGTGAGTGTACCTTACATTTTATATCAAATCTGGAGTTTTATAGCGCCAGGTTTATATGAGCATGAGAAAAAACTAGCTTTCCCGCTATTAGGCTCCAGTATCGTTTTATTTTATGCTGGTATGATTTTTGCTTATTATGTTGTTTTCCCTTTACTGTTTGCTTTTTTTACCAAAGCAGCACCTGAAGGCGTGACGGTTATGACCGATATAAACGCCTATTTAAGCTTTGTGTTGAAGTTATTCTTTGCATTTGGCTTGGCATTTGAAATCCCTGTTGCAACTGTTTTATTAGTATTAGCAGGCATTACCAGCGTTGAAGGGCTAGTAGAAAAACGTCCTTATGTTATTTTAGGTTGTTTTGTTGTGGGAATGCTACTAACGCCCCCCGACGTTTTTTCACAAACTTTGTTGGCTGTTCCTATGTGGCTATTATTCGAGGTGGGTATATTAATTTCACGTTTTTTACCTAAGGATAAAAACGGTAGTATTGACAGCGAAATATAAAAATTGAGCGATGACTTTACAATTTTAAACAACAATTAAAGGTTATGAGTAGTTTCTTTGTTTTATATCAATTGTTAAGTTAAGGAATCTTGATATATATTAACTAAATGGAATACCAAAGAAAGTAGATGGAGTTGAAAATGGTAGAAGGCAGTGTAGAAAGTAGTAAAGTTTTATATGAAGATGATGATCACCAGTATGTTTGGTTTGGTTGGGAAGATCCTGATACAGAAGAAAGCTTGGTACAGTCTAACCAAGTGCTGGTTGTTAACCAAAATCAAGGCTACTTATTTGATCCAGGTGGTGCTTTTATTTTTGCTGAGGTTGCAGCTGAGGTGAATAAGTATTTACCTTTAGACCAAATTCGTTATTTGATAGCTACGCACCAAGATCCTGATGTACTTTCCTCTGTTACTTTATGGCTAAAAGCAACCAATGCGCGTCTTTTGGTGTCGCGTTTGTGGGTTCGTTTTGTTTCCCATTTTGGTTTTAGTGATAACAGTCGTCTTATCGCCATTGAAGATCGGGGTAAAATGATTAAGCTGCCTGCTGGTGGTGAAATCATTATGTTGCCTGCTCACTTTTTACACAGTGAAGGAAATTTTAGTTTTTATGATAGCCGCTCTAAAATTCTTTTTTCGGGTGATATTGGTGCTGCCGTGTTCCCTAAAGGTGAGCGTTACTTAATGGTAGAAGACTGGGAAAAGCACCTAACTTACACTGAAGGCTTTCATAAGCGCTACATGGGTAATAACGCTGCTTTGCGTAAGTGGGTATCCATGATTCGTCAATACCCAATTGAAATGATCGTACCGCAGCACGGCGCAATTATCGGTAAAGAACACATTCCCAAATTTTTAGATTGGCTAGAAAACTTACAGTGTGGAACTGATTTGCTGGATGAATTCTATGGCTTTTGAGCTGGCTCAGTTTTACAGGCACGCATTTGTTTTAGAGTGGTTAAAATAAAAATAAG
The DNA here is from genome assembly GCF_035271045.1 of Marinospirillum sp. Classification (GTDB taxonomy): domain Bacteria; phylum Pseudomonadota; class Gammaproteobacteria; order Pseudomonadales; family Halomonadaceae; genus Marinospirillum. The sequence continues at coordinate 38,027 of NZ_DATESC010000003.1, forward strand.
GAAGAAACCAATAGGAGCCTGTCAAGATGAATAAAAACCTAGATGATGATCGTTTGCTTTATGAAGATGACGAGCATCAATTTATATGGTTTGGTTGGGAAGAAGACGAAGGGTCTAATTCCTTTGTGCAAACCAACCAATGTTTAATTATTAATGGTGGACAGGGTTATTTATTCGACCCCGGTGGTACTTATGTGTTCCACCATGTTTTAGAGCAAGTAACGCGCTACATTCATCCTCGTCAACTCAATACGATGATAGCAACGCATCAAGATCCTGATGTTTGTTCTTCTGCACCTTATTGGATGAAGGCAACCGATGCTAAGTTGCTGATTTCAAATTTGTGGCTGCATTTTGTGTCGCACTTTGGTTTAGATGAACCTGAACGCGTAGTTCCTATTCCTGATAGAGGCGCTAAATTGCGCTTACCTTCTGGCGATCATTTACTTATCTTACCTGCACACTTTTTGCACAGCGAAGGCAACTTTAGTATTTTTGATGAGCGCTCGGGTATTTTATTTACCGGCGATATCGGTGCTTCTATTTATCCTGCTGGTGGGCGCGAGATATTTGTTGAAGATTTTGAAGCGCATAAAGCTTTTATGGCACCTTTCCATAAGCGTTATATGCACTCTAATGCGGTGTGTAGGCATTGGGTCGCTAGAATTAGAGCTTTACCTAAAGAAGTAAAAATGATTGTACCGCAACATGGTGCAATGTTTCAGGGGGATCAAGTTGAAGCATTTTTAGCTTGGTTTGAAGAATTGCAGTGTGGTGGCGATTATTTAAAAGCCATTTATGCTGATCAGCCTTTTTAGGTTGCAGACCGACTGCAAGGATAAGCTATGTTTTTGCGTGATTTTGAACTATCAAGAATAACGCCTGAACACCTCTTAGTAGATCAGCCAGTTCCTTGGTCGATTTACGATGAGTTTGGTAAGCTATTGATGGCTAAGGGTTCTATTTTGCGCTCGGACAGGCAAAAAGAAATTCTTGTTAGAGTAGGTTTATTTGCTGAGGAGATATTGCCTGATCCAGAAAGCCTTTTGCCTCAGCCTATTAAATTTCGTCGCAAAGTTAACCCTTTTGCTGAATTTGATGAGCTTTGTTTAAAGCTAGAAGAGGTATTTAAGCTAATTGACTCAGAAGCACCCAATGGCAGTGTTATTAAAAAACGTGTTTACGATATATCAACGCACATTCAAGGGTTGGTGAGTTATGACAGTGATGCTTTGTTAGGTGCGGTGCATTTAGCCGATCAATTTCCTTATCATGTACATCACCCGATGCAAATTGCGGTATTAACTGAATTGATTTTAGAGCGTTTACAGGTTGAGCAAGCTGTTCGCTTATCGGTTTTAGCAGCCGCTTTAACAGGCAACATTGCTATGAATCCTTATCAGCAGCGTTTGCACCAACAAAAAACACCACTAAACGATCAACAACGTGAAGTTATAAACCGTCATCCATTGCAGAGTGCTCAAAAACTTGAGGCCGCTGGTATTGATGATGCATTATGGATAGAACTGGTTGCTCAGCACCATGAGAAACTTGATGGCACGGGTTATCCACGGCAGCTTGAAGGTAATGCGATTCGCCGCGAAGCTAGAATTTTGGCTTTAGCAGACGTATATACTGCAATGGTGACACATCGCCCTTACCGTAATCCAATAAAGCATAAAGACTCATTGCGTGATATTTTTACTCAACGTGGCAGTAAGTTTGACGCTAAGCTAACGTTGCTATTTTTGAATGAATTGGGCGTTTATCCACCAGGTATTTATGTCCGATTAAATAACGGTGAGCTTGCGGTTGTTATTGGACGCACGCCTGATCCGCGTTCGCCTTTAGTGGCTAGCATTAAAAAAACCGATGGCGATTTATTTTTATCACCTAGGCGACGTAATACAGGGTCGGATCAATTTGCTATTCGCACTGCTTGCAATGTGAGTGAGCGAATGAAAATAAACCCAGCAACGCTTTGGGGTATTCAAGCCATTCGTGTTAACAGTATGAATAATGCTGATTTGTCAGGTGTTGCTGATTTAATTTAATGCTTGTTCAGATATTGAATGCTTACTCAGATAATAGCAGCCCTGCAGATTAGTAGGGCTGTTTGCTATTATTTACGCTAAAGCTAAAACTTTGCTTAGCCACTTAAAATGCCTGCTTTATACCTTCTTGATATTAAAACCATTCCATAAATTCCGTTGTTTATAAGCCAAGTAGCCAATTTTTGCCGCTCAAGGTAACTTTTGGCTGATATACTGATGCTAAAGTTTATTTTTTATTTTTTGTTTTTTTGAGGCTTAAAACGTGCAAACTACTTCTCGTTTATTTCCTGCTACACGTATGCGCCGTATGCGTGCCGATGATTTTTCACGCCGTTTAATGCGTGAGACTGAATTAACACCTAATGATTTTTTAGTGCCTATTTTTGTGCAAGAAGGTACAAATGCACGTAATCCTATTCTTTCTATGCCAGGTGTTGATCGTTTAAGTATTGATCTTTTGGTGAAAGAAGCGCGTGAATTAGCGGCTTTAGGTATTCCGGGCATCGCCTTGTTTCCTGTGGTTGGGCAAGAAGGAAAAAGTGAATTTGCTGAAGAAGCTTACAATGCCAATGGCTTAGTGCAGCGCAGTATTAAAGCGGTTAAAGATGCTGTTCCTGAGTTAGGTATTATTACTGATGTAGCACTTGATCCTTATACTACACATGGTCAAGACGGTATTATAAATACGCAAGGTTATGTATTAAATGATCGCACAGTAGAGACATTGGTGAAGCAGGGGTTGTCTCATGCTGAAGCGGGTGCCGATATATTAGCACCTTCAGATATGATGGACGGACGTATTAGTGCTTTGCGTCAGGTATTAGAGCAAGAAAGCTTAATTAATACGCGCATTTTATCTTATGCCGCTAAATATGCTTCTGCTTACTATGGCCCTTTTCGTGATGCGGTGGGTTCTTCTGCTAATTTGGGTAAAGCTAATAAAGCTAGCTATCAAATGGATCCTGCAAATAGCGATGAAGCCATGCATGAAGTTGCGCTAGATTTAGCTGAAGGTGCTGATATGGTGATGGTTAAGCCGGGGATGCCTTATTTGGATATTGTGCGCCGTGTAAAAACTCAGTTTGGTGTACCAACTTTGGTGTATCAAGTCAGCGGTGAGTACGCGATGCACATGGCTGCAATTGAAAAAGGCTGGCTATCTGAAGCGGTGATGATGGAAGCTTTGGTGTGCATGAAACGCGCTGGTGCAGATGGCATTTTAACTTATTATGGTAAGCGAGCTGTACAGTTATTAAATCAGTAAATTTAAGGAGGTAGGAAATAATGGCGATTAAAGTTGAACCAGTCAAGCAGTCAAATATGAATACTCAAGATGTTTTGGTAGTTGCACCCTCAGCAACAACGGCTTTAGTGGGAGCACCGCGTGCTACATTGCGAACCAATCAAAATAAAAGTGGCGTGCGGCGGCGTAAATCTGATGACAGTATCGATTTGGATGCACCTGATTTGTACTTTAATCGTGAACTTTCTCACCTCCAATTTAATATTCGGGTATTAGAACAGTCTTTAGATGCAAGTCACCCACTATTAAATCGGTTGTTTTTTTTGCTGATCTTTTCAAGCAATCTGGATGAGTTTTTTGAAATTCGTGTTGCTAGCTTGCGTCGTCAAGTGGCTTTGGATAGAGAAAAATCAGCGGCTGATGGTATGCGCCCCACTGAAGTATTAAAAGAAGTTTCACGCTTGTGTCATGAGCAAATTGAACGCCAATACGCGGTACTAAATGAAGTGCTTATTCCGGCTATGGAAGCTGAAAAAATACGCTTTATTCGCCGAGAACAATGGACTAAAGCGCAAGCGGTTTGGGTGGAAGAATTTTTTAATAATGAAATTTTACCTGTTATTAGCCCGATAGGATTAGACCCTTCTCATCCTTTCCCACGCTTAGTTAATAAAAGTTTAAACTTTATTGTTTCTTTAGAAGGTAAAGATGCTTTTGGTCGAGAAGGCGGCTTAGCTATTTTACCTGCGCCACGGTCTTTATCGCGCCTGCTGCGTTTGCCCGATGAGCTGTGTGACGGTGGTGATAATTTTGTTTTCTTGTCCTCGATGATCCACGCTCATGCTAAATCACTTTTTCCAGGCATGAAAGTTAAAGGTTGTTATCAGTTTAGGATTACACGTAATGCTGATTTAGCTGTGAATTCAGAAGAAATTTCTGATCTGGCTAGTGCTTTACGCGGCGAGTTATTGTCTAGGGGTTACGGCGATGCCGTGCGAGTAGAGGTTGCTGATAATTGCCCAGAAGATTTAGCTCACTTTTTGCTTAAACAGTTTTCTTTGACTGAAGATGAGCTGTATCGCGTGAACGGCCCTGTTAACCTCAATCGTTTGATGGCTGTTATGGGGCAAATTAATCGCCCTGATTTGCATTACAAGCCTTTTACACCCGGTTTACCTAAGTTATTACGCAAAGAAGCAGGCTCTATTTTTAACACCATACGTCAAGGCGATTTGTTGTTGCACCATCCTTTTGAAAGTTTTTCGCCTGTTGAAGACTTGCTACGCGAAGCTGCCAATGATCCTGATGTGGTTGCCATTAAACAAACGCTTTATCGCACCGGCGCAGATTCTAATATCGTTAATGCTTTAGTGGAAGCAGCGCGTAATGGTAAAGAAGTGACTGTTGTTATTGAATTGCAAGCACGTTTTGATGAAGCTGATAATTTGATTTTAGCCAGTCGTTTACAAGAAGCCGGAGCAATTGTTATTTATGGTGTTGTGGCTTATAAAACACACGCCAAAATGATGCACCTGCTGCGCCGTGAACAAGGTACATTACGTCCGTATGCACACTTAGGTACCGGCAATTACCATGCTAAAACTGCACGCCTTTATACTGATTATGGTTTGCTAACTGCTAATAAAGACATTTGTGAAGATGTACATAAAGTATTTTTGCAGCTGTGTGGTATGGGACAGGTTTTAAATATGCGTAAGTTGTTGCACGCACCTTTTACGTTGCATAAAAAAATGTTAGAAATGATTGACCGTGAAGCAGAGTTTGCAGTAGCAGGTAAAAAAGCACGCATTGTTATTAAGCTAAATTCGATTACCGAACCTAAGCTGATTAAAGCCCTGTACCGTGCTAGCCAAGCGGGTGTCACCATTGACTTAATTGTGCGTGGCATCTGTTGCTTAAAGCCGGGTATTGCTGAAGTTTCTGATAATATTAAAGTACGTTCTATTATTGGCCGTTTTTTAGAGCATACACGGGTGTTTAGTTTTTATAATGACGGTAAAGAAGAAACGTATTGTGCCAGTGCTGATTTTATGGAACGCAATCTTTTTCATCGCGTAGAAACCTGTTTTCCTTTAGTTGACTCACGCTTGGCTAATCGGGTGCGTAAAGATTTAGAAACTTACTTATTAGATAATTGCCAAAGTTGGGAATTGCAAAGTGAAGGCAACTATTTACTTAATTCACCTGCTGAAGGTGAAGCAGAAGTAAGTGTCCAAGAAACTTTATTAGATGCTTATGCAGAAAAGCTAAGTTAATAGCGCTAATTTTTATTGTTAATTGTTTTAATGGAAATGATATGACCAAAAAAATACTTGATGTTACACCACAAGTTGCTGGCTTATGTTGGATAAAAGAAGACCAGTGGTTACGTTTATTGGAAGTAGCTGAAGACCAAGCCAGCCTTGAAACCACTTGGCAAGAATGGGAAGCTAAAAGCTTAGAAATGATTAAAGTATTTGCCACGCGCAATATTTTAATTAAACAAATTACGGTTGATGTTGAAGATTTAATTAGTTGGTGCAAAAAAAGCGATAAGCCGGTTAGCGCAGCAACCCGTGCTGAATACGTTACTGCGATTATGATGGAGCAGAAAAAATTGCAAATAGATAAAACAACCTGCCATTAATTGCTGTTGTTAAATTACTGGTTGTTTTAGGGTTTCTAGCCAAGCTGGATCTAAATAGTTGTAATCAATGGTCATGCCTAGGCTAAGCATTTTTTCTTCAGTTGCCAGCTTGTCTACTTTTAGTTCTAGCAAGGCTGTGTCATCGCCTTCTAAGCGGTGCATTTGCTCTAAAGCTAAGTGGTAAAAACGTAGTAGTTTTAATGCTTCGGGCTGGTTTACTGCGGCTAAGTCTTTAATACGGTGCATTTTGTTAGTGACACGCATTAGGTTGCGTTTTAAATGCCAACCGTAAATGGCTTCTTTCATAAAAGGTTGTTTGCTGAATACTTGTTTAACCAGCAGCAGTGTAATAACCAAGCCTAATAATACCCCCGTTAGGTTTAAACGAAAATGATTGCCATTGGGTGTACCCCAAATAATAACCAAAAGGCTAGCTAGCCCCATGCCTAATGCGGCAAATATTAATATTAAAATTAAGCTACTTTTACGCGTGCGCTGGCGATAATCTGCTGGGTCGAGGTTTTGTAAACTAAACATATATTGTCCTGTTGTTAATTAAAGCCAGCGTTTAGGTGAACTTTTCTGCTAAACCTTGCACTGGGTACAGCGTATAAATACGAAAAAACTCTTCGCGTGAAAAGGTTTTAATCAGGTTTTTACTGTAAGTAATTTTACGGTTTTTCTGTAGGTCAAAGCCTTTGTAACTTAGCAGTTGTAGACACTCAGCGCACACTTGGTGTGAAGTGGATTTATCACCCAAAGGCAAATGCCCCGTGCGCCGAGTCGTGACCCAAACGTTTTGGTTATAAGCCCAGCTTTGGGTAATAGGACATTGTGCTAGGTGATAGTGATTGGCTTCGGCTAGATAAACCACCAGACGGGTATTTTTTAAGCCCCAAGTAGTGTCAGCAAATTGTTTTAAACGGTGCAGCGGGAGTTGCTTACCTTGTAAATCAAGTTCAGAGCGCTCTCGTCCATTCAGGTGGCGTTCTGGATTAAATAATTCAAAATGCCCTGCTTTGCGTGCGCCCATAGTTAAGCGCAAAGCTTTAAAAGGTTCAAATTCAGTAAAGTCTGGCAGCTTCATTTTAAGGGTTTAATTCTAGGTTAATGGGGCGGCGCTGCTTTTCTAAAATAGTGCGAATGCGTGAATCGGCATCGGTACGCACTCGGAATTCTACGCGCCGTGCCAGTTCGTTATTTTCACTACCATCGCTATTAAAGATAGGTTGTGAAGAGGATAAGCCATTCGCGGTTAAATTTTTCTTTAGCCATGCTTGCTCGTTGATGACTTTAGGCAGGTTAATCACATATTCTAAACTAGAACGGGTACGTTCTTGTGAAAGGCGCATATTGTTAATATAAGCTTCGTTGTCGGTACGGGCGTTGGTCCAATCGCGTGAAGTATGCCCTTCGATGCGTACTTCTTCGATATCTTCTCGGTAATCTGCTGAAGTGATGACTTTTACATAGCGCGGAAAGAAGTCACTTAAAATGGTTTCAAACGCAGGACGTAGCTTAGAAGAACCTAACTCAAACAGCACCCCACTGTCTTGAAAGCTAATGACGAGGTCAGGCGTTAGTTGTGCGCCCCAGCGTGGCAAGTCTTGCTCGAATTCATCCAGTAAATCCTGATAAAGCGCTTGGCGTAGGTCAAGGTAAATTTCTGCTACCTCACGCATTCGTTCACTTTCTTTTTGTACAATAACCATAAACACTACGGATACCAGCAAAAAAACCATCATTAATGCTGCCATTAGGTCGCTGACTGAAATCCAGTGTGCACCTTCTTCATCGGCTAAAACCTCTTGGTTGTCATTACGCATCATACGGTTTAAGCGCTCCCAGTCTTGCTGGTTTTATCAAGATTCTTTCTATCCAGACCACTTCTATCAACTTGTTCAGCAATTTTAACCAAGTCACGCAGCTTATCAGTGAGCGGTGTATAGTCACTTACAAATTTTTCTGACAGTGCTGCTAATTGACTACCAAAAGTTTGCAGTGAGTGAGTGAGTTCATGTTCTAGCGCAGCATCAAGGCGTATTAGCTGTTGTTCAGTTTTATCTAAAGTGCGTTCAGTTACTTTTTGTTGACGTGCCAGTTGTTCGTCTAGGCGCGAACCTAGCACTTCATTTAAGGTTTCTACGCTATCTGCAACGCGTTTAGCCGAGCCATCAATCAGTCGCTGCATTTGGGTATGTTGGCGTTCTAGTTGACCAGCTAAACCATCGGTTAAAGTATGAATACGGTCTTCTAGTTTGGGCAAGCCACCCCCAGCTTTGTTGACTAGGTTGGCTAAAGAGTCGAGGTATTTGCCCAAGGATTCGGACTGTTGTTGCAACCCACTCATCACACTACCCAGCGTTTCTGCTACTTGGTTAAAAGCTTGGGTGTGTTCGACCATCGTTTTATAGGCTTCGGTTGCCTTGTCTAATAGCTTGCCGTTGGCTCTTTGTTCGCTTAGCAGTGATTCTAATTCGGTTTTATAGTTATCTTGCCATTGCAGCATTTGTCCAACGGCTTGGTTGAGTTGTTTAAAATTTTCACCGTATTGCGTGCCAATTTGCTGATTAAAGTCAACTAATAAGCTTTGTAGTGCAGTCGTTAAGGCTTTGGAATTAGCATCGGCCATCTGCTGCTGATAATCACCTATGCCTTTAGCAAACGTTTTTAGGTTGGTTTCTAAGCGCTGATCCGTGCTTTTTAGGTATTCATCAATTTTGGTTAGTCCAGAATTGTTTAGCAGCAGCCGAATGTCACCCAAAAGTGTGGCTAGATCATCCATTGTTGCGCCAGTGACTTGCACACTACTATCAATACCGCGCACATGATTAAGAATGTGGCGCATTTTTATAGTCATCGCGCCAAGTAAACCAACAATGGACGACCAAAAGGCAGTTTTTAAACCTTCAATAAGCTGTGGCACGCTGCCTTCAACATCCGCAGAATCAAAATTCATTAAGCCTAATGCAATGCCCAAAAACGTACCAAAAATACCAATGCTAGTCAGAATGGAGGGTGCAGTATTTACGGTGCGTAGTGAGTAAACCGGTCCATGAAAATAAATCGTCATGACGGCTATTAGCACCATAAAAAATAAAGTTAAGGGTGAAAAAGCATTTAGAAGATCCATAACGCATTTATTTCTCTAGAGTTTTTTTTGTACCGTTAGGCAATGGTTTAATAAGCCGCTGGTGGAAGGGTCAAACGCCAAAGCTATGGCTTGTGTGTCATTTGTTAATAAGGCTTGCTTGGTAGCGATAGCAATGGTTTTACCCAGTTCAACACCCCATTGGTCAAAAGGATTAATGTTCCAAATGGCGGCTTGTACAAAAACTTTATGTTCATAAAGTGCAATTAACTGACCTAAGCTATAGGGCGTTAATTCATTCATTAGCAAAGTGGTAGACGGTTGGTTTCCACGGTAGTGCATATGGGGCATGGGTTCGCTAGCATCAAGTTTAGGCACTGCTGCATCGCCTAACATTAACAGACGTGATTGAGCAAAACAGTTAGCCAGCGATAGACGGTGCTGGTCTTGAAATTGGCGGCGCGTTTCGTTGTCTTTTATTTCATCGTAGCGGTGGACGGGTGCAATAAAGTCGCAATTAACTGCTTCTGTGCCTTGGTGCAGCAGTTGATAAAAAGCGTGTTGGGCATTAGGGCCTAATTCACCCCACAGCACTGGACAGGTGGCGTAATCAACCGGCTCACCTTCACGGGTCGTGCTTTTACCGTTAGATTCCATTTCTAATTGTGTTAGGTAATCAGGGAAATATTTTAAGCGACCATCGTAAGGTAAGATGGCTTGAGCCTGAACGTTTAAAAAATTAATATTCCAAATACCTGTTAGCGCCAGTAAAACAGGTAAATTATTGACTAGCGGACTATTGGCAAAGTGTTTATCTAAAGCATGAGCGCCTGCTAATAACTCCCGAAAATTATCCATACCGATTTGTAGGGCAATGGGTAAGCCAATGGTTGACCAAAGTGAATAACGTCCACCAACCCAATCCCAAAAAGTCAGTTGATGTTCTTCAGCAATGCCCCATTGCGTCATTTTTTCTGTGGCAGCAGACACACCAATAAAATGCTGTTTAATAATTAAAGCTTCTTTGCCAAGCTTGTCGGTTAACCAATGCCGCGCTGTATTGGCGTTGGTCAGCGTGTCGATAGTGCTAAATGACTTAGACGAAAAAATAAACAAAGTAGTGGCAGGGTTTAGTTGCTTTAAGCGCTCGGCTAACTGTGAACCATCAATGGTTGAGGCAAAATGGATATTTAAAGTAGCCATGTTTTTAGGGCGGAATTCTGCCAAGGCATGGCAAACCATTAGCGGTCCTAAGTCAGATCCACCCACCCCTAAGTTAACGACATCCGTAATGGGCAGGCCAGTAATGCCTCGCCATTGCCCTGCTTGAAGTTTGGTAACTAAACGCTGCATTTTTTCTAAACTGGCTTGCACGGCAAGGTTAACATCTTCATCCTCTACAAAAAGCTTAGCTTTGGCAGGTAAGCGCAAGGCTGTGTGCAGCGCCGGTCTAAGCTCACTGTTATTAATGGGTTTACCACCTAAAAGGTCATTGATTTTAGATGTTAATTGGCATTCTTCGGCAAGCTGCAGCAGCAATTGCAGCGTTAAGGGTTCTATGCGCTGTTTAGAAAAGTCTAGCAATAAACCATCAAAAGAGCGGCTTAATTGAGTATAGCGGCGTTTGTCATTACTCATGTCGCGTAAATGGCGATTGCCTGTTTGTTTAGCTTCTTGTTGCAATGCATACCAACTGGCTAGGGTGCTGGGGCGTGACATAATCTCAAATATCCTTGCTCGATCTTTGGGTAAGTTTACCTTTTTGCAGGGCTGATCCGCTACAATGCTGGAATCTATTACATAACAGGGTGTTCTTTGTGAATAAATCCAAACTTTTTTCCTTGCTGCAGTATGTGATACCGCAACATTTACTTTCTCGCTTAACCGGTCGTTTAGCGGAATGCCGTATTGCTTGGGTTAAAAATCAGCTAATTAAACTGTTTATTAAGCATTTTAATGTTGATATGAGCGAAGCTTTACAAGAAGAACCCACAGCTTATGCAAATTTTAACGACTTTTTTACCCGTGAACTAAAACCTGATGCGCGTGAAATACTAGCAGATCCTACTCAGTTAGTTAGCCCTGCTGATGGTGCTATTAGTGAGTTAGGCTTGTTACAGCATGGTCAATTGCTACAAGCTAAAGGTATTAACTACAGTTTAACGCGTTTACTGGGTGGCAATTTAGAAAAAGCACAACCTTTTATGGGCGGCAGTTTTGCGACTATCTATTTATCACCCAGTGATTATCACCGTGTTCATATGCCGTTGCAGGGTCGCTTATTAGAAACGATTTATGTACCAGGAAAGCTATTTTCAGTTAACCAAGCCACGGCTGATAATGTGCCAGATTTATTTGCCCGTAACGAACGTTTAGTGTGCTTTTTTGAAACGCCTGCTGGTCCTATGGCGCTAATTTTAGTGGGTGCCATGATAGTCGCGGGCATCGAAACGGTGTGGGATGGTCAAGTTGCACCACCTGCACGCCAAGTAACTTTGAAAGATTTTAATGATCCACAGCCTGTTGTGCTAGAAAAAGGTCAAGAAATGGGACGCTTTAAGTTGGGTTCTACCGCTATTTTAGTGTTTGGACCTGATGCTGTCGTGTGGAATGATTATCTACAAAACGGTACCAAAGTTAAGCTAGGTGAAGCCTTAGCAACGCTAAAAGTTAAAAACTAAAGGTGATTGCGCCAAATACCGCACCTACGTAGTTTCTGTCCACCAGCGGGCTGTCGGTTACATTATTAGGCAGCCTGCGAAGCGTAGCAATCAACATCAAAGAGGTGTTGGATGTAAAGCTATAGTTGGCAAGTAGACTGGTTCGAAGTTGCACATCACCATTCACCTTGTAAGCGTTGCGCCCAATGACGGTATTCGTTTCGTCATTGGTAACACCAAAGTAGTAATCTAATAAATGGTTGCTTTGCCAAGTGGCATGAGCTGAAGGTATTAGCATGAATTTTTGGGTGACAGGGATAATACGCGCATAGCCCACACCCGCTGAATAGCCTTTATGTCGCCCTAACGTGTCGGTAATGACGCGGGCGCTAAAGCGGTTATAACCCAAGGATAAAGCAGTGCCTAACCCTGCATCTAGTGACCATTTACGTTTTTTCATGCCTTGTAAATAGTAGGAATCTGAAGCTTTATAGCCTTCCATACGCAGCGCACCTAAAGCAGAAATAGTGAACCGCTTACCCTTTTCGCCTTGACTCCACAGGTGTAAACCGCCTTCAATACCTCTAAAATAGCCTCTTTTACCTTCATAACTAATGTAAGCCGGTAGAAAGTTTGGATTAGATGAAACACTAGAGTATGGGCTTTGAGCGTGTGTAATCCCTATGCCAACGCTTAATTGAGCCTGTAAATTAAAACTTGCTAAAAAGCCGGTTAACAATAAAGAAACAACCTTAAATCTCATGTTTAACTCTCTAAGTAAAAACACAAACTACTTGTGTTGCTAGCTGGCTAGAATACAGTATAAAAATAGAGTTGGGAGTGAAAATGCCAAATAAGTATCACCGACTCATCCGCTGGATTTTGCGATTTTTTGCTTTAATAATATTGGGTTTATTATTGCTCTTTTTTAATAATCTTTGGTTTGTGAGTATGACTTCAAAAAGAATTGTTGCGCTAGAAAATGGTTGTAGTCGTGACTATAAGGTTGCCCTTGTATTTGGTACTAGCCAGTTTTTACGTTCCGGTCGACCCAACCCACACTACTATGGACGCATTGATCTAGCGGCTTTACTGTATCAACAAGACTACGTTCAACACTTACTTTTATCTGGTGATAATCGCAGTCAATATTATAATGAACCTGCCAAGATGCAGCAGGACTTATTAGAACGTGGTGTACCTTTAGAAGCGATGACTTTAGATGCTGCAGGCGTGAGTACTTTTGACAGCTTAAAGCGTAGTCAAGAAGTATATAGATTAAATCAACTGCTGCTGATTACACAAGGTTATCATTTACCAAGGGCTTTATTTATTGCCGATCATTTGGGTTTGCAAGCAGAAGGTTGCATTGCTCAAGGGCCTGAATGGGCAGCAATGCGCAATGTTTGGTTTAGAGAAATGGCAGCACGATTAAAAACTTTAGGTGATTTATACATTTGGCAACGCAAACCCCGTGTTTTGGGTGATCCTCAACCGATTGATTTTTAGCAACTATTCAGCGTATAAAAAAAGCCATGAACGTAAGCCTTCTTACACTCATGGCAATCATTGACCTTTAGCAAAAAATTAATTGATAATTATTCTGCTTGATGAATAACTCTTTGTGGGTAAGGAATAGTTATTTTTTGTTCATCAAAAGTGATTTTTATTTGTTCCATTAAATGCCACTTTAATGCCCAAAAATCGCTGGAGTTAACCCACATACGCAAGGTGAAATCGACCGAGCTATCACCAAAGTTAAGAATGCCCACTAAAGGTGCTGGGTCTTGCAAGCAGCGCGCATCTTCATTGGCTAATTTTAAGAGTAAATTTTTTACTTCGCGCACATCATCGTCGTAGCTTACGCCTACAAACAAATCTAAACGGCGTTTAGATTCCGTTGAGTAGTTGGTTAGGTTGTTGTGAATCAGTGAAGAGTTAGGAATCATTATTGTTTTATTATCAGGTGTTTTCAAATAAGTATGAGACAGCGTAAGCCGATCAACACTGCCACCGGTTCCTGCTACTTCAATGTAATCACCTTTTTTAAACGGCTTTAGTGCAACCAATAAAAAGCCTGAAGCAAGGTTTTTTAGTGAATCTTTAAGTGCTAAACCTATGGCTAAACTTGCGGCACCTAAGGCTGCTAATAGTGATGTTGTATTAATGCCTAGCTCACTAAGTACAGAAATAAATAGGATAATTAACAGTAATGCCCTAGTAATCTGCCCTAAAAAAAAGGCGGATGCATCATCCATTTTGCGCGTTAAAATTTTTACAACGAGCTGGCGTACCCAGCCAATAACAACCCAGCCGACCACCAGCATTACTAGTGCTGGCCAAATTGTGTTGATAGCCACCCAAATACTGGGCAGTAAATTACCTGCTTCATCGACTAAAAAATCCATTCTTTTATCCTCTAAAAATAAAGCAACTAGCCTAACACGCTGCAATGGTTTCGTTTAAAAAATTCATAAGTGATATATTTATCAATCGACTCGATAAGAGCGCATTAGTTACATGGGGATTTTTTTATGAATGACCTTATTGCTAGAGTTTTAACGATAATTTTAAGGGCTTTGGGCTTAAAAACGCTAGATCGACAATTTATTTTTTCTTATGCTTTGATGTTTATATTGGCAATGATCGCTTCTATTTCACTTTATATGAGTATGTCCGTTTCACCTGAAACTATTAATGTGGCAGGGGCACAGCGGATGTTAAGTCAAAAAATGACTAAAGAAGCTTTACTGATTATGCAAGGTGCTGCAGCGCGAGTGGAGTTAGATGCAACGATAAGCAGTTTTGAAAGTGCTCATCAAAATTTATTGGTTGGTAATCAAGAGAAAAATATCACCGCTTTTAATGATCTGCTTATTCAACAGCAGATGCAAAAAGTGGATCAATTATGGCAACAAATGAAAGTTAAATTAGAACAAGTGTTGGTGCAACAGAATCAGCAAAACATTCAACAACTTCAAGATCAATCACTTACTTTACTAAAAGAAATGAATGCTGCTGTCGTGATGATGACCCGTAAAGCTGAGGTGAGCCAAAAAATACAGGTTTGGTTAGCTTTTGGTAGCGTGATTAGTATTTTGCTTTTGGTAGTGCTGGGGCGTATTTTTGGTATGGCGCAGCTAATGAATAATATCCAAGTGCTATTAATTGGTATGCGCCGTGTGGGTGAGGGTGATTTTACGACGCGTTTAAAGATTAAATATAAAGAAGATGAAATTGGGCAAATGTTTACGGCTTACAACCGTATGCAAGAAGAAGTTCTGCGCTTAATGGCACAAACTAAACAAACTGGTCAAGCTACCAGTCGTCATGTTAAGCAGGTTGTTGCAGCAGCACAAGCAACGGGCAAAGGTGTTTATCAACAGCACCAAGACTTAGATCAAGTGGCAACAGCCATGAATGAAATGACAGCAACTGTTGCTGAAGTAGCTAACCATGCTGCTAATGCTGCTAATGCTGCGGATGCTGCAGATGATAGAGCCAAAGCTGGACAAAAATTAGTCATGCAAACAGCGGTTCAGTTAAACAGTTTATCGGCTAGCTTAAAAATGGGTGCTAAAGACTTACAAACTCTGCGTGAAGAGACTAATTCAGCGGGCAAGGTGTTAGATGTTATTACTGCGATAGCCGAGCAAACTAACTTGTTGGCATTAAATGCGGCGATAGAAGCTGCTAGAGCGGGTGAAGCCGGTCGTGGTTTTGCTGTTGTTGCCGATGAAGTTCGTAATTTAGCAAGTCGCACGCGTGATTCGATTGGTGAGATAGAAAGTATTATTGCTAATTTACAAACAGAAGCGGATAAGGCGTCCCGTGTTATGGTTGGTTATTCAGAAGCTGCTGCTAGTAATGTTAAGCAAGTTGATGAAGCAACCATTGCTTTAGAGTCTATAGTTGCAGCTGTTGATATGATTAGTGCTATGAATACACAAATAGCTGCAGCAGCAGAACAGCAGCATCAGGTGGCACAAGACATCGACCAGCGCTTGGTACACATTGCGCTGATTGCTGATGAAAACAGCCAAGCTGCTAAAACGGTAGTCAGTACAAGTCAGTTAATAGAAAGCGAAATTAACCAGCTTAACCAACAGTTGGATCATTTTGAAACCTAATTGATTACTTTATTTTCCACATAAAAATCCCAGCTTAAATGCTGGGATTTTTTAGCGTTTAAAACAGAAAAGCCAATTTGATTAACCTGGCTTTTTAACATAAGACTGACACCAGCCTTTTGCTTCAACAGTGTTCTGTGGGAACAATGCACAACCATTATTAGCAGGCTTCCAGAACATGCAGTTATCGCACTCTTGACCTGCTTGATACTTAGCATTACCAGCAGCTTTAGTAGCATCAGTTACATATTTAAGTGCTTTAGCTTGCGGTGCATCTTCACTTAAAGCGGGTAGGCCAGCTGCAAAAGATTGAGACGTTAAAACGCCCATACCTAAAGGTAACGCAGCCAAACCAAAAAGCCCTTTTTTTAGAAGCGCACGACGGCTGATTTGTGACATAGGTTACATCCTCATCATCATTATTTAGTTTTTTTTAGTGCTAAACGGACTATAGCGCTTATCGCAGCATCCGTAAAACGATAGTTAAGTTAGTTCTTAAGTAGATAAGTTTTTTTTATATTAGGTGTATAACGTAAAGTTTAAATTGCCTTATTGTACCGTTTTAGTTTGATAGCTATAAAAAAACCCCACTTTAAAAAGTGGGGTTTTGTGCTTTAGACTAAGTTGGTAATAAGTTAAACAACGACTATTTTAACTTAGGACCTGCTGCAATAATGGCTTCATCAACACCTGAGAATTTACGGAAGTTTTCAACAAACATCCCTGCTAATTCTTTGGCTTGACGGTCATAGGCATCTTTATCTGCCCAAGTTTCGCGTGGGTTTAACAAGCTGCTATCAACACCGGGAACATACACAGGCACTTCTAGGTTTAGCGTGGGTAGCATTTGTGTTTCTGCATCGACCAAAGTACCGTGCTGCACAGCATTAACAATGGCGCGAGTGGTTGGAATGCTAAAGCGATTACCGCCTTCACCGTAAGCACCACCCGTCCAACCGGTATTTACTAGGTAAACGCGTGAATTAAAACTTTCAATGCGTTTAATTAATAAGTCCGCGTAAACACGCGCTGGACGTGGGAAGAAAGGCGCACCAAAACAAGTTGAGAAAGTTGCTTCTAAACCTGAAGTAGAACCCATTTCTGTAGAGCCTACTTTAGCGGTGTAACCTGACAAAAAGTGATAAGCCGCTGCTTCTTTAGATAAAATAGAAACGGGGGGTAATACACCGCTCATGTCACAGGTTAAGAAAATAATTGCGTTAGGCTCACCTGCAAGGTTTTTAGCGACACGCTTTTCAACGTGTTCTAAAGGGTAAGCTGCGCGTGAGTTTTGCGTTAAGCTATCATCAGCATAATTAGGGCAACGGCGGTCATCGAGTACGACGTTTTCTAGCACTGAACCAAAGCGTATGGCATCCCAAATAATGGGCTCATTCTTTTGTGATAGGTCGATGCACTTAGCGTAGCAGCCGCCTTCAATATTAAATACGGTACCAACACCCCAGCCATGTTCATCATCACCAATAAGGTAGCGTGATGGATCAGCAGAAAGGGTGGTTTTGCCTGTGCCAGAAAGACCAAAGAACAATGTTGTTTCGCCGTCTTCACCCACGTTGGCTGAGCAGTGCATTGGCAAGACATCAGCAGCAGGTAATAAGAAGTTTTGCGCGGAGAACATGGCTTTTTTCATTTCGCCAGCGTACTTCATACCTGCCAAAATAACGCGACGCTTAGCAAAGTTAAGAATAACGCAGCCATCAGAGTTAGTACCATCACGCGATGGATCACAAACAAAATTAGCGGCGTTAAGAACTTCCCACTCATCTTTAGAATCTTGGTTATAGGTATTAGGACGAATAAACAGCGTACGACCAAACAGGTTATGCCAAGCAGTTTCAGTATTAACACGCACGGGTAAGTAGTGTTTTGGATCAGAACCAACGTGTAACTCTGATACAAAACGACCTTGTTCAGTTAAATAGTCGTTAACTCTATCCCAAAGTGCATCAAACTTATCAGCATTAAAAGGACGGTTAGTTGAACCCCATTCGATGTCTGCTGAAGTGCTTGGTTCGTCAACAATAAAACGATCGAGTGGTGAGCGCCCTGTACGTTTGCCCGTGTTAACAACAAGCGCACCGTTGTCTGCAAGAGTGCCTTCACCGCGTTGAATTGCCAATTCGATTAACTGGGCATTGCTTAGATTAGTATAAGTTTTCACAGCGTTCTCGTTAATGTTTTCATTATTAGTGGTAATAGGATTTTTTTACGCCTTAAAAGTATTAGTATTATGACAAAAAAAACTTCAAGGCGTAGTGTCAGTTTTTATTTAAAAATGACTAAATGGCGTTGTAGCACCATTACATGGTAAAAACTCTAGTTTTATCAAAAGCTTAACGATTATAAACTACCGTTATTCTTGAGTTGCTTAAAAAATAATCAGTAGTGACTACAACACATACCCTTTATTTTTTTCAATTATTGTTTTCAATGCAATCTTGGGCTGGTTTGTGTCTCAATGGTTTTTTCATTCAATAATTCTGGCAAGTCATCTTTTGTAAAGACATAGTGTGTGTTACAAAAATGGCATTGAGTTGCCAGTTCACCTTTATCTTTTAAGGCTTCTTTTAACTCTTCTTCGCCTAGGCTGGCTAAGGCATTGGCAATGCGTTCGCGTGAACAGGTGCAGCCAAATTTAAGCGTATGAGGTTCAAAAGTACGCAAGGTTTCTTCGTGAAATAAGCGATGCAATAATTCATTTTGTTCTAAGTGTAGCAGTTCTTCATTGGTAAGCGTTGCCGCTAAATGTCCAAGTCTAATCCAAGCATCAGAATCTTTGTTACGTGCGTCTTCTGGTAGTTTTTGTAGTAATAAACCACCCGCGCTTTTACTGTCTGCTGCTAACCAAAGTTTGGTTGGTAGTTGTTCAGAACTAGCAAAGTAACCTTCTAAACACGCCATTAAAGTATCTTGGTCAAGTGCCACGATGCCTTGATAACGCTGACCTTCGTAAGGATCTAAGGTAATAACAAGTTGTCCACCGTTAAGCAATTCTGCTAGCGTTTGCCCTGTGGGTTCACCTTGGTAACGCGCAATGGCACGCAATTGATCGCCACCTTGCGCTCCCGTATTGCATTCTGCCATTAATAAGCTTACTTCACCTTGACCACGTGCTTCTAAGGTCAAGGTGCCTTCAAGCTTAACCGTTGCTGTTAACAAAGCCACTGCTGCTAATAACTCACCCAATAACTTTTCAATGGCAGGTGGATAGTTATGCCTGATTAAAACTTCTTGGTAACTTTGATGCAGCTGTACGAGTTCACCACGCACGGCTGTGTTATCAAATAAAAAACGCTGAACTTGATCCGGTAAAGTGTGTTTGCTTGAAATTTTGGTAGAGCTTGCCATGGTTTTAATCTTCCTGTCGCTTAAAGCGATGTATTTGACGACGTGATTTTTTATCGGGGCGTTGTGCTGGTGCTAGGCCCGTATCACCTGATAATCGCCGTTTTTCTGCTGCTGCTATTTTATTAGCAAGGCTACGTTCAGTTTCTTGGTAAAGCTTTTGTGCTTCAGGTGCTGGGCCACGTTGTGTTGACAAACCTAGTATAACGACTTCTTTAATGTCCCAACCTTGCGTTATTTCTATTAATGCACCAACTGCAACGGTTCGACTGACTTTAGGCCTTTGCCCATCGTAATGAACTTTACCATTGTCAATGGCTGTTTTAGCTAGGTTGCGGGTCTTAAAAAAACGCGCTGCCCATAACCATTTATCAAGGCGAAGTTCTTCAATTACAAGTGTCTTTTTGCTCATGGTTTATTGACCGGTTGTAGTTCAGCAAAACGATTAACAGCAGGGAACTCTGTCATTTGTCTTTGTGGGCTTTGGCTATCGGGTTGGCTAATCGTGATTAGTTGTGCAATACCAAACTGTTTAGCAGAAGCCAGCACACTTTCGTTGTCGTCTATTAATAAGGTTGTTTTAGGATCAAAAGGCTCAACGTCCATTAATGCGTGCCAGTAGCCTTGATCTTCTTTTGGAATGCCGATATCGCTTGAACTAAAAATAAGGTCAACGTATTGGTCTAGTCCTGTTAAAGGCAGTTTTAATGCTAAACTTTTACGGTCAGCATTAGTAGCAAGTATTACTCGTGGGTGAGCGAGTTTTAACCATTGCAAAAAATCTAAAGCATCAACACGAAAACCAATTAAATGTTGAATTTCACGTTTAAGGGCTGGAATGTCAACCTTAAAACGTTCGCTCCAATAATCCAAGCTATACCAATTAAGTTGCCCTTTTTCAGACATTATTTGAGCTATCAAATCTGCTTCAACGGTTGATCGTTCTAATTTATGCAGTTCTGCATAGCGGCGTGGCAAGTGTTCTAGCCAAAAGTGGCTATCAAAATGTAGGTCTAGCAGTGTACCATCCATGTCCAGTAAAACTGTGTTAATGCTTTTCCAGTCAATCATTTGCAGCCCTTGTTAATTTTAATATTAGGTTGTAAGTTCTGTTAGCTTATAAAGAGCTGTACAAGTTGGCTATCAGCATCACTAATAAAGGTAAGTATTTATTGTAACGGAAAGTTAGGGTTTCATGAACCTGAGTCACTTTTGTTATTTCTAAGGAGTATGCTTGTTATGCCTAATCGCCCTAAAATTTTACAACGTAAAATAGTGGCTCAAAGTCGGCTGTTTAAAGTTGAAGAACTGCACCTTGAGTTTACTAATGGCGTACAACGAACTTATGAGCGGTTGGTTAGTCAAGGGCATGGCGCAGTAATGATAGTGGCATTGAATGAGCGTGAAGAACTGGTTTTAATTCGTGAGTATGCAGGTGGTTTTCACGATTATGTCCTCACTTTACCTAAAGGTTTAATTGATGCAGGTGAAGATGCGTTAACAGCCGCTAACCGAGAACTCATGGAAGAAACGGGTTATGGCGCTCATAATTTAGAATTGCTAACACAGTTATCTTTAGCCCCTAATTACATGGGGCATAAAATGGATGTTGTACTTGCGCGTGATCTTTATCTTTGTAAGTTAGAGGGTGATGAGCCTGAGCCATTAGAAGTTTTATTGTATCCTTTGCATGATTTACACAAGCTAATGGCTAGCGATGATTTTCACGAAGCGCGATCAATTGCTGCTCTTTTTTTAACGCGAGAAAAACTACTTTATGAGCACGAACAACTTCAGGAACACCACGGTGCTTGAACAACCAAATAAGCTAGCACGTGAGTTAGGGCGTATTTGCTATGCTGCTGGCGAAGCCATTATGCGAATCTATGTTCGTCCAGAGCTTTGGGCTGCTTCTGAAAAACAAGATGCTTCACCCGTAACAGCAGCAGATTTAGCAGCAAACCGAGTTATTTGTAATGGTTTAGCGCAATTAATGCCCCGATTACCTGTGTTAACTGAAGAAGAAGCTGAAACGGCTTGGTCAGCAAGGCGGCAATGGGCGCGTTATTGGTTGGTTGACCCCTTAGATGGTACAAAAGAGTTTTTAGCGCGTAATGGTGAATTTAGCGTTAATATTGCGCTTATAGAGCATGGGCAAACTATATTTGGCATGGTGCATTTGCCCGTTAGTGGTGTTACTTATTATGGCAGTCGTTATTACGGCAGTTTTTTACAACCACGTGAAGGCGAAGCTCGTAAATTACAAACCCGTGCTTTACCTTGGCCTAAAATGGATGTCGTTGCTAGTCATCGTCATGGTCAAGAAAAGTTACAGCCTTTAATTGAAGCGCTTGAGTTGGCGGGTGCTGAAGTTAAGCATATGTCTTTAGGTAGCTCACTTAAACTTTGTAAAATTGCTGAAGGGGTTGCTGATTTTTATCCGCGCTTAGGTCCAACCAGTGAGTGGGATACTGCTGCAGCGCAGGCGGTTGTTGAAGGTGCGGGTGGTCGAGTGTTGGATTGGTCTTTTCGGTCGCTTATTTACAACCAAAAACCTGACATACTTAACCCTGAGTTTATGGTGATTGGTGATTTAAACCACCCTTGGCAAGAATGGTTAGCACCTTTTGTGAAAAATAAATCTGATTAATTGAGTCGAGTGATTAGCTTGTTAAGCTACTCAGTAACTTTGGGGGCGTTGTTAATGTCCATCGGGTTAGCTTGCAACAGTAAAGGATTACAATTGCGTAATATTACTTGCCCTTCCAATACGCTACCGCGTGAGTACTCTCGGAAAACGCATTCGTTTTTAATAGGGTTGTAGCTTTCTATCCATAAATGCTCGTCTTTCCAAGTTACACCTAAGTGATGTTGGCCATCAGGTATTTGGACAATCATTGATCCACCGTAACGCTTCACTAAAAGTTGTTCTAGGTAAAAGTAGTAGAAAGAGTAACTAAGCGTACCGAGTAAAGCGGCTACAACAAATGCTGATTTTGGCATTGAAAAACGTACTGCGACCAGATAAAAAATAGTAAAAATAACGACTAAATTAATAATCCAGTAAATAGTAGTTAACATGTTTAACTCCTAAAAGTGCTCAGTTGATGGGGGATTAGTTGGTTGATTACAAAATAGGGCGTATAGGCTTATGCTGTCAATTAGTGACAACTTTAATGGTTTAGCCTATTAAAAGCAGTCCAGCTTTACTTGCAGCTAAACTTATATAGTGATAGATTGTGCTAATTAAGTACTTCCTTAATTAATGGTGGAGAAACAGATGAACATTGATCGCGCCCTATTGGTTTTTGCTGGTGTGATGGTTTTAGTAAGTTTAGTATTGACTACGCAAGTTAATGAAAACTTTATTTGGTTTACTGCCTTTATCGCTGTAAACATGATGCAGGCTAGTTTTACTGGTTTTTGTCCAGCAGTAATTGTCTTTAAAAAGCTAGGTGTTAAGTCTGGTAGTGCATTTAAGTAAAAAACACTTGCAATAAATTGGGCGCTCTATACAATAGGTGTTCGTTGTGAGGAAGCAGTTGAGCCTTGCAAGAAAAGAATTAAAAGTCAAGCAAATAACCCTTGACACTGAAGCGAAACGCTGTAGAATTCGCTTCCTGATTCGGCAAGTTGTTCAGTTAAGCCACTTGCCTTGAGTCAACGCTCTTTAAGAATGAAGCATCAGGAACATTCATGTGGGCGCTTGCGGGATGA
>NZ_DATESC010000004.1:0-24367 GCF_035271045.1 Marinospirillum sp.
AAACCTTGCAGTGCATTGCTGGTGAGTACGTCACAAGGCGCAAGCAGTTTAAAAAAGCACGATTAAACTGGCGCAAATCAGGCGGTGTACGCCGTTCGCTGGGTTGGATTCCCGTTAATACAGCTGCCGCACAGTGGAAAACCCGTTAAAACCAGAATGGCTAAGTCAGTGCTGGACGCTGGCTGGGGTCAATTAAAAACAATGTTGGACTATAAATGCGCTCACGCAGGTATTGTTTTTAAGGTAGTGAACGAAGCGTACACCACCCAAACCTGTTCGAATTGTGGCAACTTGCCCGAATCGAGGCCGAGAGGTATCGCAGGACTTGGAATAAGAGAATGGACGTGCAGTGCGTGTGGTGCCACGCACGACTGCCGTGATGTTAATGCGGCCAAGAACATTCTTGCGGTCGGGCATGGCCGTCTAGCAGTAGGAATCCCCGTCCTTTAGGGCAGGGAGGATGTCAATCGTTAAATAGGTTATTTAAGGCAATCTTTGTAGTAAATGCCACGGTAATCACGCCAGCCTTCTTTACCATTAGTATCGATATAATTTTTTACCATTCGACAGTAATCTTCGTCTCTATGCCCTTCACGCAACTCAGGAATATTGGTGTTAAATAGAAATTTATTAAAAAACAGATACATTAAAATTGCAAAAGCTAATATGAATAATATCGATGCAATCAGTGCAATGGATTTATTCTTTTCTTCATCAGAAGAATTGTCAGGCATAGTTAAACTCCATACTTAATTGTTAGGATCATTCATTATAAATCTAAAGCGGGTGTCGCTGGTTTTTTCTGCCAGCGTTTACTGGCTTGGTTAGCGCTACGAGCAAAGCTTAGATGGGTACTTTTTCGTATACCAGCTCGCCGTAATTTTAAAATTAAACGCGGACTTAACCCAATAAAAATAATCGTTTTACCGGCTAGTATTAGCTGATCAATCGCACTGTTTAACGAATCAATGGCGGTAATATCTAAGCTGGGTACTTGCTGCATATCGACAAAAACAGCATCAATGCCTGTTGCAACCTGTGATAAGCGCCCAAGTGCTTTTTCAGCAGCGCCAAAAAACAGTGGCCCAGCAATACGTACATAGGCTACACCTTTTGGTAGCTGCATATTTTGGTGTTCACGTTCACTTAATGTATAGGTTTGTGTCGCTTGTGCCATGCGTCCCATAAACAGTAACGAAGCCAGCACAATGCCCACGCTAACGGCCAGTACCATATCAAACATGACCGTTAAGCTAAAGCAAGTAGCTAACACCAGTAAATCACTGTTGGGTGCTGTTTTTATCATGCGAATAACATGATGTGCCTCGCTCATATTCCAAGCCACTATTAACAGCAAGCCAGCTAAAGCAGCCATAGGTAAGTAAGATAGCCAGTCAGAAAATATAAGAATGCTAGCTAATACCATCAACGCATGAAACAAAGCAGCAAAGGGCGAGCGACCACCTGCACGAATGTTTGCAGCGGTTCTAGCCAATGCGCCAGTAGCAGTGATACCACCAAAAAACGGTGCAACGATATTCCCCAAGCCTTGACCGACCAGCTCTGCATTGGGGTCATGCTTAGTGCCGGTTAATGAATCGCCCACCACAGCACACAGTAATGATTCGATTGCGCCCAGCATGGCAATGGTAAAAGCAGCAGGCAGCAGCGCACTAAACAATTCCCAACTAAAGCCGATGGCGTCACCTTGGGCATTGGGCATTAACCAAGGGAACAAAAATGAAGGTGCCACGGGTGGAATGCCACGCCCAGAAATTTCGTTAGCTGTGCCTTCATTCAGCATCCAAGTAAACTGATCGCCAAGCAAGGTTACTTCAAAACCACTGAACCAATGACCGCCCAACAGCGCTAAAGTTGTGCCTAACAACAAGGCGGGCAAATGCCCCGGTACAGGTGTTTTTAAGCGTGGCCAAACTATAAGAATGGCTAGGGTGACAGCGCCTACTAAAAAATCGCCCCAGCTAATTTGTCCAACCAAGCTGAAAAAATCCATCAGCTTTACAAAAAAATGGGCGGTATTATCCATTCCACTAAGCCCAAAAAAATCTTTAAGCTGTAGGCTGGCAATAACTAGAGCGATACCTGCTGTAAAGCCTAGGGTTACTGGTGCGGGAATAAATTGAATCAGTCGCCCCAGTCTTAATGCACCCATAGAAAGCTGTATAGCACCGGCCATTAAAGTAGCTAACAGCAAACCACCTAAACCGTACTGGCTAGTAACCGGTAATAAAATAACCACAAAAGCAGCGGTTGGACCACTAACAGAAAAGCGTGAACCGCCAGAAAGAGCAATTACTGCACCAGCGACTATAGCGGTATACAAACCATATTGTGGCGGCACGCCACTGGCAATTGCTAAAGCCATAGCCAGCGGCACAGCAATAATGCCTAGCGTAATACCTGCTAATAAATCAGCACGTAAATCCTGAAAGGTATAACCCTGTTTAAGAGTTTCTTTTAAAGCCGAAGCAAAGGGCAAGGCCATATAAAATCCTTCTTAAGTGATAAGAAATAAAAAAAGATACAGGCTGTTAGCTAGAAGTTGTATAACTTAAAGTGCTGGATCTATCCTTCCATTCAATGAAGCATTGCAACGAAACCAGCCAGCAATACTCATGCGGTCTGCATTTGTTGGCAGTACTTCATGGGGCAAGTCTTCAGATAAAAAACAGACAAGCGTACCGCTTTTAGGTGCTATATCCAACAATGGTTGTTGTGTCTTTGGATGATACAGCCGCATCTCACCTGCATCTTGTATTTGCCAAGCAGGATTTAAATAAAGCACGGTAGTTACTTTACGGTTGCTGCGGCCACGAAAGCTGTCAACGTGCTTTTTATAAAAAGCCCCGGATGGGTAAAGTGCATAATGGCTTTCGTACTCAAATAAACCTAAAAACAATTCACGGTTTAGGGTGTTTTTTAGTTCTTGCATTATGGCTAAGTAAGCTTGTTGTGCCAAGCTACTGCCATCTAGCCAGTGTGTATAATCACCACGTACGGCTTCATTTAGTAAACGGTTTTTACCTCGACCTATACCAGCGGGCGAAAGTAACGACTGTTCATGTAAGCATTGTAAGTCTTTTTGTAGTTGGGTGCATAACGCTTGTGACAAATAATTTTCTGCCACAAACCAGTGTTTTTCAACGAGATCATTAATTAAGCCAGTAAAGCAAATATTTGCCGGTACAGCAGGCATAACTAAATCGGGCATCACTAAGTCTGGGCTGAGAGGTGTTGATTGTGTTAAATCAATCGCTAATGCTAAAGGAATGTCAGACATTCTTGATTGCCTGCAAAATAATGTTGAGCTAGAGCGTAGCAGTAACTATGCTGACTGCCTATTTTAAACTCTTTTTTTAGGAGAGGGTTATACTTATGCTACAACTTGATCTGTCATGTCTGCCTTCTAAGCTACACACTATAACTCAGCAAAACTTCTCTCGCTTAAATGTTAACACCACACCAATACACTCAGTGGGTTTAGCCGAATTATTGGCGAGCAGTGATTATGCTGTTGAAATTTTAACAACGGATAGCGGCTTGTTAGCTAAGCTTGCTGAACAGCATTGGTTATGCACATCACTTAAACTGAACGATTATCAACGCTGGTGTCAAGACTATTTAACCAATGAGCAAGGTCAGCCACCGGCTGATGAAGTTAGTTTACAACGTTGTTTAAGATTATTTCGCCGTGCTGTGATGCTGCGTTTATTGTGGCGTGATGCTTATTTTAAAGATCAGCCAAACCAAGTTTGGCAAACGGCTGCTGAAGTTTCTATTTTAGCTGAAGTGACGACAGAAGCTGCACTTGCTTGGTTAGAAAACTTTTATGCTGAGGCTTGGGGTTTGCCTTATTCATCAGGTATTACAAAAGCTCAAATAGACGCCGGTGAAGTTAAGCCGTTACGCTTAATTGTACTAGGCATGGGTAAATTAGGTGCTGGCGAATTAAACCTTTCTTCTGACATTGATTTGATTTTTGCTTTTGAAGCGCAAGGTGAAACTTTAGGTGGTAAGCGTAGTTTTGATAATCAAGAGTATTTCACACGTTTAGGTCGCAAGCTGATTGCGCTGTTGGATAAAAATACCGCAGAGGGCTTTGTTTTTCGTGTGGATATGCGTTTACGTCCTTACGGTAATGCGGGCGCTTTAGTGTTTAGTTTTAATGCGTTGTTAGATTATTATCAGCAGCAAGGACGTGATTGGGAACGCTATGCAATGATAAAGGCACGCGTCATTGCTGGTGATAAGCAAGCCGGTAGCCTTTTATTAGATGAGCTGCGTCCTTTTGTTTATCGCCGTTATTTAGATTTTAGTGCCATTAATGCATTGCGTGCCATGAAAGCGATGATTAATAGTGAAGTGCGCCGTAAAAGCTTAGATAACAATATAAAGCTAGGTTCAGGTGGCATTCGTGAAATAGAGTTTATTACGCAAGTTTTTCAGTTGATTCGTGGTGGGCGAGATACTGAACTGCAAGAGCGCTCCATTAAAAAAGTTTTACCCGTTATTTCTGGTTTGGGCTTAATGCCGCTAGAAGCAAGTAATGAACTCTTGGCTGCTTATACTTTTTTACGCAATTTAGAGCACGCTTTACAAGGTTTAGCCGACAAGCAAACCCAAACTTTACCCGATAATGCGTTGGCGCAACTGCGTGTAGCTTGGCGTTGTGGTTTTGCCGATTGGCAAGCTTTGTATAGCAAGCTGCAAGCCGTTAAACAGCAAGTTCGCCAACATTTTGATGCCGTAATTGCTGACCCAGAAGAAGAGCAGCCAACGCCTTCAAACATTGATGAAGCGCTAATGTGTTTATGGCGTGATGAGACTGACCCAGCGCAAGCTTTGATTTCTTTACAGCAAGCCGGTTTTAAGCAAGCCGAAGCCAGCATGAAGTTATTAAGCGCCCTTTATTCAAGCCGTGCTGTGGCAAGTATGCAGGCAATAGGCAGAGAAAGATTGGATTTGCTTATGCCACAGTTGTTGATGGCGGTGGCAGCCACTAAAAATCCTGATGCAGCACTAGAAAGAACCTTGTGGTTAATTGAAGCTGTTTTGCGTCGTACCGCTTATCTTGTCTTGTTAACCGAAAATCCAGAAGCTTTGAATCAGCTAGTGACTATTTGTGCTGCAAGTCCTTGGTTGGCTGAGCAGCTTGCTAAAATGCCGATTTTGCTGGACGAATTACTTAGCCCAGAAACGCTTTATTCACCCGCTAAAAAGAGCCGTTTGCAAGATGAATTACGTCAGCAGCTAAGCCGTATTCCTGAAGATGATATGGAAGCCTTGATGGAGGCGTTACGTTATTTTCGCCATGCCAGTGTTTTGCGTGTGGCTGCTTGCGATCTAATTGCCAAACGCGATTTAATGAAGGTGAGTGATTATTTAACTTACATCGCTGAAGTGTTGTTAGAACAGGTTTTACACCAAACTTGGCGTGATTTAACCCAACGTTATGGTCGACCTTTTTTAAGTAATGGAAGTCTTGCTGATACCGGCTTTATTATTGTTGGCTACGGTAAATTGGGTGGCATCGAGTTAGGTTATGGTTCTGACTTAGATTTGGTGTTTATCCATGACGGGCATCCAAGTTTAGGCAGTGATGGTGAAAAATCATTAGACAGTGTGACTTGGTTTAGCCGTTTAGGGCAGCGAATTATTCATTTTTTAGCCACAGCAACACCCTCTGGTCAGCTTTATGATGTTGATATGCGCCTGCGCCCTTCAGGTAAATCTGGCTTGTTGGTGAGTAATTTAAAAGCCTTTGCCGATTATCAAAAAGTAAAAGCTTGGACTTGGGAGCATCAAGCTTTAGTTCGCGCGCGTGTTGTTTGTGGTGATCCGGAGTTAGCTGAACAATTTAACCAGTTGCGAGCGGCTATTCTTAGTCAGCCAAGGGATCTTAATAAGCTGCGTGAAGATGTGGTGACTATGCGTGAGAAAATGCAAACCAATCTAGGTTCAAAGCAGGCGAGCAGCGGGTTGTTTCATGTAAAGCAAGATTCGGGTGGTTTAGTTGATATTGAATTTATCGTTCAGTATTTAGTGTTGGCTTATAGCCATGCTCACCCCAAGCTTTATGAGTTTACCGACAATATGCGTATTCTGGATGCGTTAGCCGCCACAGGCGTATTGCCTAACGAGCAGGTAACAAGTCTACAAGACGCTTATTTGGTGTATCGTCAAACTACTCACCATGCTGCATTAGATAAAGCCGGTGCTTTTTTAGATGCCGCTCCTTGGGTTAAACACCGTCAGCGCGTTACTCAAATTTGGCAAGCGCTTTTTACTATCACGCCTTGAAGAGAAAAAGTTTTATGCCTCGTTTTAAACGCGCTAAGTTAGGTCGCCACCTAGTCATATTGCCTAGCAGCGCCGAAAAAGTATTGTTAGCACAAGCAACGTTAAATGATTTACGCAGCCAATATCCAAAACGTCCGTTAGATGTAATGACACCCATGAGCCTAACCAATCTTGTTCAGCGTTTCCCGCAGGTTGATGAATTGTGGAATATGCCCGAACCCAATATGAGCATAAAAGTATTTTGGAATGCCGGCATTGCTTTACAGGGTAAAGATTATGATCGCGCTTGGGTGTTGCCCGAACGTTTTAAGCCAGCGCTTATTCCTGCCCTAGCCAATATTCCTGAGCGCACTGGCTATCGTGGCTTATACCGCTATGCGTTATTAATGGATATTCGCCTAGCGCGTAAAGACTTACACCCACATTTAGTTGACCGTTATCGCGCCCTTGCTTGGGATATCGGTGTGCCTTTGCCTGATTATCAACCGATAAAACTGAAAGTAGATGAACAGCAGCAGCAAGCGCTGCTAAAAACCCATCAGCTCAATTTAGACAAGCCCATTTTAGTTTGGACTCCGGGAACGCAAGGTGTAGCAAGAACTAGCCTTAACGCTGCAGTTAATCATCAGCAGTTAGAAACGCAGCTATTACAAGCCATAGAGAAAGGCTGGCAAATTTGGTTATTTGCTTCACGCCATGAGCAGTTAGAAATTACTGACTTGTTAGCTAAAATGGATAAAATTATTCAAGAAACCGTTATCAATTTAGCAGGTTTATTAAGCTGGGATGAAGTCGTGGATTTAATGGCTTTAGCTAAAATACAGCTAGCGCAAGACAATGCTTTGGCTTTATTAGGTTTAAGTTGCGGCTTGCCGACTTACTTAATTGCTGCAGAAAAAATACCAACAAACCTAGGACAGGCAAGTGGTTTGGGTGCTAGCTGGTTGTTGGTTGACCAGTTAGCGGCTCATCTAATCCCTTGGTATTAAGCCTTGTAGGTATAAAAATTGGCTAATTTTCGGTAAAATAAATTGTTGTAAAATTACTAGCTCAATTCAAAACCTGTTTTTAAGCGTATAACTCTGGCGATAAGTGTGATCAAAAATTACACCAGTAGAGAGTTGTCGATCATGCAACTAAAGGAATCGGGGAATTCAATGACAACACCTAAAATTATTTATACTTTGACAGACGAAGCACCAGCACTAGCTACTTATTCATTGCTACCGGTTGTCAGTGCTTTTGCAAAAGCTGCCGGTATCGAAGTAGAAACCAGTGATATTTCGGTTGCTGCGCGTATTTTATCTACCTTTTCTGATTGTTTAAAAGAAGAGCAGCGTGTAGCGGATACCCTAGAACAACTCGGTGAGTTGGCAAAGCACCCAGATGCCAATATTATTAAACTGCCTAATATCAGCGCTTCTATTCCTCAATTAAAAGCAGCCATTAAAGAGTTGCAGTCACAAGGCTTTGATCTGCCTGACTATGTTGACGAGCCAAGCACGGAAGAAGACAAAGAAACCCACGCGCGTTATGCCAAAATTTTGGGCAGTGCAGTAAACCCAGTATTACGTCAGGGTAATTCTGACCGCCGTGCGCCACCTGCCGTAAAAGCGTTTGCCCGTAAATTTCCGCACTCTATGGGTAAATGGAGCAAAGCATCACGTTCACACGCTGACTATATGCGTGGCGGTGACTTTTTCTCTACTGAACAAGCCATCACGATGGAGCAAGCCGGTGATGTGCGTTTAGAGTTTGTTGGTCAAGATGGCAAGGTTGAAGTTAAAAAGACTTTACCTTTAGAGCAAGGCGAAGTGCTAGACGGTATGTGCATGAGTGCGCGTCAGCTAAGTAACTTCTTTGAGCGCACTTTACAAGAATGTAAAGAAGACGGCGTTATGTGGTCGCTGCACGTTAAAGCCACCATGATGAAAGTTTCTCACCCTATTGTGTTCGGTCACGCTGTTAAAACCTTTTTTAAAGAAGTGTTTGATAAGTACGGTGATTTGTTTGAAGAGTTAGGCGTTAACCCTAACAACGGTATGGCGAGCGTTTACGACAATATCAAAAGTTTACCGCAGTCTCAGCAAGAAGAAATTGAAGAAGCCATTCATGCTTGCTATGAACACCGTCCTGAAATGGCGATGGTAGATTCGGTTAAAGGCATCACCAACTTACACATTCCAAGTGATGTGATCGTTGATGCTTCTATGCCTGCAATGATTCGTAGCTCAGGTAAAATGTGGGGTCGTGACGGCAAGCTAAAAGATGTTAAAGCCGTTATGCCTGAGTCTACTTACGCTCGTATTTATCAAGAAATGATTAATTTCTGCCGTACTAATGGCGCATTTGATCCAACGACTATGGGTTCAGTGCCTAACGTCGGTCTAATGGCGATGAAAGCAGAAGAATACGGTTCACACGACAAAACATTTGAAATGAAAGCTGACGGTATCATGCGTGTTGTTAAGGCTGATGGTACGGTTCTTATGCAGCATGACGTTGAGAAAGGCGACATTTGGCGTGCCTGTCAAACCAAAGATGCCGCTGTTCGTGACTGGGTTAAATTAGCTGTTAACCGTGCTCGCCAATCAGAAACAACCGCTATTTTTTGGCTAGATGCTGAGCGTGCTCACGACAATGAGCTACGCAAAAAAGTAGTCGCTTACCTAAAAGATCACGATACTGCTGGTTTAGACATTCGTGTTATGGGTTACAACCGCGCGATTCGTACCACTATGGAGCGTTTAGTGCGTGGTAAAGACACTATCTCTGTAACGGGTAACGTATTGCGCGACTACTTAACCGACTTGTTCCCCATTATGGAACTAGGTACTTCAGCTAAAATGCTGTCGATTGTTCCTATGTTGGCAGGCGGCGGTATGTACGAAACAGGCGCAGGCGGTTCAGCACCTAAGCACGTACAGCAAGTATTAGAAGAAAACCACTTGCGTTGGGATTCGCTTGGCGAATTCTTAGCCATTGCGGTTTCTTTAGAAGAGCTAGGCATGAAGAACGACAATAAAACGGCTAAAGTTTTAGGTCAGGCACTAGATAAAGCCACGGGTACTTTGTTAGAAAATAACAAATCGCCTTCACGTAAAGTGGGCGAGCTAGATAACCGTGGTAGCCATTTCTACCTAACCCTTTACTGGGCACAAGAATTGGCAGCACAAACAGATGACACAGCACTAGCGGCTAAGTTTGCGCCTTTAGCTAAAACCCTAGCAGAAAAAGAAACGCAAATTCTTGAAGAGCTAAGTAAAGTACAAGGTCAACCTGTTGATCTAGGTGGCTACTACCGTTTAGATCAAGCTAAAGTCAATGCGGTTATGCGTCCTAGTATGACCTTTAATCAAGCTTTAGACAGCGTTAAATAATTCATTTGGCTGGTATTAACCGCCGTTTAAATTAAAGTAGTACACAACCCGAAGCTTTTAAAGGCTTCGGGTTTTTTATTGAGTAGTTGACTACTTTACTAGGAATTAAAAAAGCACTAAAATGCTAAGCTATAAAAAGCAGCGTGTTATGCAAGTCATCCACCCGTTATTAGCTTCGGTTACTCTTGCCTAATTGGCGTAGATTCAGCTAATTAAGCCACCTTGGGCATAAATACACGCCCTAAATTTACACTCAGTTAGTTAATTTACTCAATTAATTAATTGTTTATAAAAAACAAAATTTGATGATGCCCGGAGACCTACATGGCAAATGAAGAAATGGAACAGCTGGTTCGCACTGACTATAAGCAAGGCTTTGTAACC
This sequence comes from Marinospirillum sp., assembly GCF_035271045.1. Taxonomy (GTDB): domain Bacteria; phylum Pseudomonadota; class Gammaproteobacteria; order Pseudomonadales; family Halomonadaceae; genus Marinospirillum. Next base: position 10,086 of record NZ_DATESC010000004.1, read on the forward strand.
GATATTGAAAGTGACACTCTTGCGCCTGGGTTGAGCGAAGCTGTTGTTCGTTATATCTCAGCCAAGAAAAAAGAACCTCAATGGTTGCTTGATTGGCGTTTAGAAGCTTTTGCACTGTGGAAAAAAATGCACGACCCACAAGCTTGGGCGAATATTGCTTATCCAGAAATCGATTATCAAGCCATTTCCTATTATTCTGCACCGGGTGCCAAAGATAAAAATGCGCCTAAAAGCCTTGACGAAGTAGACCCGAAACTACTAGAAACCTTTGAAAAACTGGGCATTCCTTTGCATGAACGTGCTGCTTTAGCCGGTGTTAAAGGCGTTGCAGTAGATGCGGTTTTTGACTCGGTTTCTGTGGGTACAACCTTTAAAAAAGAACTGGCCGAAGCCGGTGTTATTTTCAGTTCTATTTCTGAAGCCGTTCAAGAGTACCCAGAATTGGTGCGTCAATACTTGGGCAGCGTTGTTCCACAAACCGACAATTATTATGCGGCACTTAATTCAGCAGTATTTACCGATGGTTCTTTTGTCTTTGTTCCTAAAGGTGTTACCTGCCCGATGGAACTTTCTACTTACTTTCGTATTAATGCTGCTAACACAGGGCAATTTGAACGCACGCTGATTATTTGTGAAGAGGGCGCTCAGGTTAGCTACTTAGAAGGCTGTACAGCACCGATGCGTGATGAAAACCAATTGCACGCAGCCGTAGTAGAATTAGTTGCCTTAGATGATGCTTACATTAAGTATTCAACAGTACAAAACTGGTATCCAGGCGATGAAGAAGGCAAAGGTGGTATTTATAACTTTGTGACTAAGCGTGGTGATTGCCGTGGTGATCGCTCTAAAATTACTTGGACACAAGTTGAAACAGGTTCAGCCATCACGTGGAAGTACCCTAGCTGTGTGTTGCGCGGTAAGGATTCGGTAGGTGAATTTTACTCTGTTGCTGTCACCAATAATTATCAGCAAGCGGATACTGGCACTAAAATGATTCATATTGGCGAAGGCAGCCGTTCAACGATTGTTTCTAAAGGCATTTCAGCGGGGCATTCTAATCAGTCTTACCGTGGTCTAGTAAAAATCTTACCCAGTGCTAAAAATGCCCGTAACTTTACGCAGTGTGACTCTTTATTGTTAGGTGATAAGTGCGGTGCACACACTTTTCCTTATCAAGAAATTCGCAACGCAACAGCGCAAATAGAACACGAAGCCACCACTTCAAAAATTGGTGAAGATCAGTTGTTTTATTGTATGCAGCGTGGCATTTCTGAAGAAGATGCAGTCAACATGATTGTGAATGGTTTTTGTAAAGACGTTTTCCAAGAGTTGCCGATGGAGTTTGCGGTTGAAGCCGAAGCTTTATTAAATGTTACTTTAGAAGGTGCTGTTGGCTAGAAAAAATGCTGTGGGTTAACAAGATCGCCACTAAGTTAAAGAATTTATAGATTATAACGAGACTATTAAGATGATTGAGATTAAAGACTTACACGCCCAAGTAGAAGGTAACCCCATTCTTAAAGGTTTAAACCTAACGATTAAGTCTGGCGAAGTCCATGCCATTATGGGGCCAAATGGTGCGGGTAAATCAACCCTTTCTGCGGTATTGGCAGGCCGTGATAATTATGAAGTCACCAGGGGTTCGGTTACTTTCTTAGGCAAAAATTTATTTGAAATGAGCGTTGAAGAACGTGCTTGTGCGGGTTTGATGTTGGCATTTCAATACCCTGTTGAAATTCCCGGTGTGAAAAATGTTTACCTTTTAAAAGCTGCGTTAAATGCGCAACGTAAAGCCCGTGGCGAGCCAGAAATGGAAGCACCTGCGTTTATGAAATTGGTGCGTGAAAAACTACAGTTTATGAAAATAGACAATAGTTTTTTACACCGCGCTGTGAATGAAGGTTTTTCAGGCGGCGAAAAAAAGCGTAATGAAATTTTACAAATGTTAATCCTAGAACCTAAATTAATCTTATTAGATGAAATTGATTCGGGTTTAGATATTGATGCTTTAAAAATTGTTGCTGAGGGTGTTAATTCGTTGCGTGATGCCAACCGTAGCTTTTTAATGATTACCCATTACCAGCGTTTACTCGATTACATCGAGCCAGATTTCGTTCACGTATTAAGTGACGGTCAAATCATTAAAAGTGGCGATAAATCCTTAGCCCTTAAACTAGAAGAACAGGGTTACGATTGGGTGTTGGAGGAAACTGCATGAATGCGTATGTAAAAACCTTCACGGCATTTAACGGAGATGCTGAAAGCAGTTGGTTAAAAAGTCAACGCATTGCCGCTTTTGCGCGTTTTGAGCATTTAGGCTTTCCAACGCCAGCGGTGGAACAATGGAAATATACCGACACCAAAGCCTTAGCCAAACAAGTATTTAAGCTAGCTGAAAGCTATGATGAAGCGGCTGCTCAAGCGCTGTTTGCAAGCAAAGGCTTAAAACTGGATGCTTATTATCTTGTGCTTGTTGACGGCGTGTTAAGCCCCGCGCTGTCTAATCTTGAGGCTATGCAAGAAGCGGTGGTGATAGAGCCGTTATCGCAAGCCTTAGCAACGGAACTAGAGCTAACGTGCGGCATGATGGGACGTTTAGCCGGTATTGATGTGGATGTCTTTACGGCGCTGAACTTTGCTTTTGTTAGCGAAGGTGCGGTGATTCGGATAGGCAATCATCAAAAGCTCAATAAACCGTTGGTGATTACCTATTTGTCTACGGCTAATGCTGCTGATGAAACAGCGGTGATGTCGCACCCACGCATTTTAATTGCGGCTGGTGCGAACAGTGAGCTGCAACTGATAGAACACTTTATTGGTGCTGATGATGCAAAAAATTTCACCAACCGTGTGGTTGAAGGCATTTTGGAACGCAACGCTAAAATTGAACACACTCTATTGCAGCAACCAAGCGATAAAGAGTGGTGGGTTGGGCGCATTCAAATGGAACAAAAACGCGATAGCCGTTATACCTTTCACCACATGAATTTGGGTGGTAAGTTGGTACGTGATGACTTGGTGTGTGATTTGAATGGCAAAGGCGCAGAAGCTCACTTTTCTGGCCTGTTATTGGGTCGTAATCGCCAGCACTTAGATATTCATACTTTGGTTAATCACAATGCACCATTAACGCATAGCTATGAAACCTATAAAACCATTTTAAATGACCGTGCTCGGGGTGTATTTAATAGCCTAGTGGTGGTTAAAAAAGACAGTCAAAAAATAAGTGCTGTACAAAATAACGCTAACTTACTGCTTAGCGATCAGGCAGAAATAGATGCTAAGCCAGAGCTAATTATTTTTGCTGATGACGTAAAATGTTCACATGGTGCAACAACGGGTCAGCTAGATATGGATGCCTTGTTCTATTTAATGGCGCGTGGTGTCGATGAACAGCAAGCCCGTGGCTTGTTAACCTTGGCTTTTGCGAATGAAGTGGTTGATACCTTGTTAATTCCAGCCATTTATAACCTAGTAGAAACTGCCGTTGCTGGGCAATTGCCACATAAAATTGAGTTGGAATTAATGCAATGAAGCAGCCAGCCTATGACCTAGCCAGTTTAAGAAAGGAGTTTCCAATTCTTGCCCGTGAAGTGAATGGCAAGCCTTTGGTGTATTTAGACAACGCTGCGACCAGTCAAAAGCCTTTAGCCGTTATTCAGGCGATGGATGATTATTACCGTCATACCAATGCTAATATTCACCGTGGCTTGCATACGCTGTCACAAGAAGCAACTGATGCCCACGAGCTGGCGCGAGAAAAGGTGCAAGGCTTTATTAATGCCGCTTCCAGTAAAGAAGTTATTTTTACGCGAGGTACGACCGAAAGCATTAATCTAGTCGCGCAAAGTTGGGGTCGAGCCAATTTAAAAGCGGGCGATCAAGTCATGCTGTCGATGATGGAACACCACGCCAATATCGTGCCTTGGCAAATGCTGCGTGAACAGTTAGGCATTGAGTTAGTTATTATTCCCATTTTGGCTAACGGCAGTTTAGATATGGACGCTTTTTTCCAACTGTTAACGCCCAAGGTTAAATTTCTAGCCATTACTCAAGTCTCTAATGCTTTAGGAACGGTGACATCGTTGGCAGCGATTATTCCAATGGCTAAAGCGCTTGGCATTCCTGTGTTGGTGGACGGTGCTCAAGCCATTCCTCACCAAGCCATAGACGTACAAGCCTTGGATGCTGATTTTTATGTTTTTTCAGCCCATAAAATGTACGGGCCGACTGGCATAGGTGTGCTCTATGGTAAAGAAGCTTTGCTAGAAGCCATGCCGCCTTGGCAAGGTGGTGGTGATATGATTGATGTGGTGACTTTTGAAAAAACCACCTATGCAAAATTACCGCATAAATTTGAAGCCGGTACGCCAGCCATTGCCGATGCGATTGGCTTGGGGGCAGCGGTTGATTGGATGCAGCGTGTGGGTGCTGATGCGATTGGTGCTTGGGAGCATGAATTACTGGTTTATGCGACTGCACAAATGAAAGCTCAGCTATCGGGATTGCGTATTTTGGGTGAAGCGCCCAACAAGGTAGGGGTTATCTCTTTTGTGCTAGACGGCGCTCATGCCCAAGACATAGGTTTATTAACCGATCAGCTAGGCGTTGCGCTGCGTACAGGTCATCATTGTGCTATGCCGGTTTTACACCACCTAGGCGTTGATGCAACGGCTAGGGTTTCTTTTGCGGCTTACAACACGCTAGAAGAAGTCGATGTGTTTGTGGCTGCACTTAAACGCGTTAGAGAAATGCTGATCTAGTCAGTTGGAGACGTTATGAGTCAAGCTAAGGTATGAGTCAAATTAAAAAAGGCGATAAGCTAAATTTACTGCGTGAAACTGAAGTGATTTCTGTACCTTTTGGGCTAACCATTAGTTTACCAGAAGGTGAATCTATAGAAATAATGCAGGCTAAAGGCAGTACGGTTAGTGTTGGTTATCAAGGCCGTTTGTATATGGTTGAAGGCATTAATCTTGATGCTTTAGGTATGAAAAGTATTAAGCGTGAAGTTTTGGCAAAGGGTGCTAGTAACCAGCAAATTTTAGACTTTGCTTGGGCACAATTACGCACTTGTTTTGATCCTGAAATTCCAGTCAATATTGTTGAGCTAGGTTTAGTTTATGGTATGAAAGTGATTGATTTAATCGACGGTCGTAAAATGCTTAACATTCAAATGACTTTAACTGCGCCCGGTTGTGGTATGGGTGAAGTAATAGCAGCTGATGCAAGGCGTAAAATTTTAGGTGCTGAAGACCTGAATTCTGTTAATACAGACATTGTGTTTAGCCCACCTTGGTCACGAGAAATGATGTCAGAAGATGCCCAGCTAGAGCTGGGTATGTTCTGATAATTCAAAGTGTTGTTGAGCAAACTAGATATTAAATTGGTTTGTTTCCGTCTTTAAAGTTTGTGCTAGATTGGTTAGTAGCGCTGAAGCTGAAGCAGTATCACGTGCATGATTGGTCACATCACGAATACCGTCATTTAGCTGATTTAAGGTTAGGTTTAACTCAGAAATCACCGCACTTTGTTCTTCAGTTGCACTGGCAATTTGCTGGTTAAGCTCTAAAATCTCATGAGTAGAGTCAGCGGTTTGGTTAAAACGCCGTGTCGATTCCCGCGAGCTTTCAGTTCCCTCTGCTGCAAAAGTGCTGCATTGCTGCATTTTTTTTAGGGCTTGCTGTGCTGCATGACGGAAACTCTCAATTTTCTCACGAATGCTGCCTGCCGCTTGTTGTGAGTTACCCGCTAAAGACCTAACTTCATCAGCAACGACGGCAAAGCCGCGGCCGTGTTCACCCGCCCGTGCTGCCTCAATAGCGGCATTTAAAGCTAACAAGTTAGTTTGTTCAGCAATGCTACTAATGATGCTTAAAACCTGATCGATTTCTTGGGTGCGACTGTTTAATTCAGAAACTATATTGGCAGTTGCAACGACTTCTTGTTCAAGTTGGTCAATGGTTTTTTGACTGGCGCTTACTTGGTCACGACCTGCATTGGTTTGTTGTACGGCTGTTTCAGCACGTTCAGAAGCCCACACCGTATTTTGTGCGACTTCGTGAATAGCGCTATTCATTTCTTCCAATGCAGCAACCAGTTGCGTAGTAATGGATGCTTGGTGGCTAGATTCACTTAGTAGCATTTGACTGTTCTGATCTAATTGCTCAGAAGCAGCAAATAGCTCTTCTGTTGAGCCGCTGATTTTAGAAACCAGCCCTTGAAAACTATCCATCATGGCATTTAATGCTTGGCCTGTAATGGCTACTTCATCTTGCCCTGTTACTGTCGCTCTTAGTTGTAAATTGCCGGTTTGCTGAATTTTTTGCACAACATCTTTAATGTGCTGCAAAGGCTTAATAACAATGCTTTGACTAAACACCCACGCTAGCGCCATACCAATAATCAGTGCCGCAATAGACATAAGGCTTAGTAGCCACTGAAGTAAATTTAAGCGTTCAAATACTTCACTGTTTTTAGCCGTAACACCCAATACCCAGCCTGTATTTTCAATGGGTGCAAAGCCTATCAAGTAATCTTGCTGATCTGCATCCACGTTTAAATTAACAGTCCCCTTGCGTTGATCTAAGAGTGTCTTAAAAGTAGCTATATTCTCTGGGCTACCATTTTCAAGCATATTGTGTTGATTAAGTATTCTTTCACGATCACGCCCAGCAATAAGAATACCTTTTTCATTAATAACAAAAGCAAAGCCACTCTTTCCAAAACCCAAGTCGTCAGTAATAGTGCTTAATAAACTCGCATCCATTCTGGCAATTAATACGGCCTTAACTTTTTTGGTGGCCTTGTCTTGAATCGGTGTTGCCAACATAATAACCGGCTTATTAATAACACGACTAATAATAACGTCAGACATATTGGTTTGGTTTTCAAAGGCTTTAATAATATAGCTGCGATTACCTAAATCAGCTGTATTACCACCAGGGTAGTGGGCAATACCTGCCGCATTAACCCAGCCTAATCCTAAATAACCAAGGCGTTGCGTTGCTTCCCCTAAATAGCTTAAAGAATCATCAGAAAGCGCTTGTAATAAAGGTTGTTCGGCGAGTTCAGAAAGGGTGGCTAGCTGAGTGTTAATGCGGCTACGCACGGTATCACTCGCACCAACAGCAATATTACTTAGCGCCTGCTCAACTTGCTCGTTAACCGCCAGTGTAGACTGATAAAGTGCGGTTAAACCTAAACTGCCAGAAGCTAAAAGCAAGACAATAAAAAACACCAGCATTAAACGTTGGCTGATGTTTCTAAAGGGTAAAGACATTGCCATTTGAAATCCTCTCAATCTTGCATCCATTAAATATGGGGTTAACAGCCACTAGCCAAGAAAGGAGTGGCTGTTATTGTTATTTTCTAGCTAGCTCTTCTTGTAGTTGATCTATAAAGGTTACTACCTGATGACCAGCATCTTCCATAGCTTCAAGTGCTGCCACTAGCGTTTCCATATCGCCTCTTGCACCGGCTTCTAAAGCTTGGTTGCCGTATTCGTGTACTGCTTTATGAGGGCTATTAAGGTCTCGAAAACTATTTAACTGTTTATAGTTCTTGGCACCATAACCTTCAAAATACCATTTACCTAAGCGACAAGCCGTATGATCACCTGCGCATTCATTAAAGCGACCTTCACTAATTCTTTGGTAAATACCTGCTTTCCAGACTGCATGGTCTAGTTTAACAGTATTTAAAAAAGCATTGGTGGTGGTTTCGTGAATAACGCTTTGCATGTGATTAGAGCTTTGAATAACTTGATCAACAATGTTATTAATTTGTACGGAAGAACTAGAAACGTCTTCGGCACCCACTTGGCTAATATCGACTAAATTGCGAATGCTTTCAATTTGGCGAATAATTTCTGCAATCAGCTTTTCTATTTCGCCACTGGCTGAACTTGCTTTACCAGCCAATTGACGCACTTCATCGGCAACCACGGCAAAACCACGACCATGTTCGCCCGCCCGCGCCGCTTCAATGGCTGCGTTAAGTGCTAGAAGATTGGTTTGATCTGAAACTTCTTGAATGCTACTGATTAGACGACCAATGTTTTGTGCGGTTGCCTCTAGTGTACGAGCACTCGTTGAACTTTGTTCAGCTTGCTGGCTGATAATTTGTGCTCTACGATCTAATTGCTCAACCGCAGCGCGAGTCTGGTTAAAAATTTCATCAAGCAGTTTTAAGGCTTTGCGTTCACCGCGTAGAACATCAGTATCCCTTGCTAAACCATCACGCACAGCGTTTAACATGGCGCTGCCACGTTGATTTACCTGTTGAATTTTTTCCATCTGATCGCAATGGCTAGCCTTGGTATGAATGTCTTCACGTAAACGTTTGATTTCTTGTTGTAGCTGCTGCACTTCTTGCTGGTGCTGGTTTTGAGCCAATTCTAATTTTTCACGTAACTGTAAGTTTTCTTTTTTCAGCGCATGACCAAAAATCATTTTTATCTCCTTTTTAAACTATGGTAACACGCAGCTATTTTTTGTAATAGTTAGTAGTGGTGCGTCTTATATGCCTATATCTTATATTTTTAGATGTTGAAAAAATTAGTATGTAACTTGTTGTAGTATTTTGTTATTTGCTTTGGTTGACCTGACTTTTAATACTAAGTCTGTTCTAATGTTGGTTTTTTTGATTTCAGCAAGAGATCCTGCATGAATACCAGTCAATCTAATGAATCGTCTAGCGGTCCACGCAAAATATTACATAAATATAACACTGAATACACCTTGTTGGGTACAGCGCACGTTTCTAAAGCCAGCGCTGATGAGGTGCGTCAATTAATTCAAAGTGGCGAATTTGATGCCGTTGCTATTGAGTTATGTCCTGCCCGTTTCGCGTCTTTAAAAGACCCTGATGCGTTAGCAAAGCTTGATCTTTTTCAAGTGATTAAACAGGGTAAAGCAGGCATGGTTGCTGCGAATTTGGCTTTGGGTTCTTTCCAGCAACGGGTGGCCGAAGAGTCGGGTATCGCGCCGGGTGCAGAAATGCAAGCCGCTATAGAAGAAGCTGATAAGTATAATTTACCCTTATTAGTGATTGACCGCGATGTAGGCATTACCCTTAAACGGGTTTATCGCAGCGTACCTTGGTGGCAAAGAGCTGGCTTAATTATGGGCTTGTTTACCAGTTTATTTTCCAAAGAAAAGGTGTCCGCTGCGGAAATAGAAAAGTTAAAAGAAGGCGATATACTAGAAGCAACCTTTAGCGAATTTGCGGCTGAATCAGCGCAGATGTATCAAACCCTTGTTGCTGAACGGGATCATTATATGGCGCTTAGGTTGGCGCAAGACAATGGTGACAGCCAGTATAAAAAAGTATTGGTGGTTATTGGTGCTGGGCATTTAAAAGGTTTAAGTGAAAACTTGAACGGTCATTTACCTGAGAATCCAACCGAACAGCTCGCCATTTTAAATAGCCTTCCTGACGGTAATAAGTGGTTAAAATTTGTACCTTGGCTCATTGTTGCCTTGATTTTATCGGGTTTTGTGATTGGTTTTAGCCGTGATACTGGGCTAGGCACACAAATGGTGATTGACTGGGTATTGATTAACGGTGGCCTTAGTGCATTAGGTGTATTGATTGCTGGTGGGCATCCGCTAACCATTTTAACGGCTTTTGTAGCAGCCCCGCTAACATCACTTAACCCAACCATAGGCGCAGGCTTTGTGGCTGCTGCGGCAGAGTTGTATTTCCGCAAGCCAAAAGTAGCCGATTTTTCAACCTTAAGACAAGATACGGCTAACCTAAAAGGCTGGTGGAAAAACCGCGTTTCACGCACTTTATTAGTGTTTATTTTAGCAACCTTGGGTTCAGCAATAGGTACTTATGTGGGCGGCTTTCATATTTATGACCAACTCACCAAAATACTGTAATTCACTTTCAAGAGAAAAAAATGCTTTTATCGGTTAAACAAAACTGGTTTTCTAACGTGCGTGGGGATATGTTGGCTGGGGTTGTTGTTGCCTTAGCATTAGTGCCCGAGTCTATCGCTTTTTCTATTATTGCAGGGGTTGATCCTAAAGTTGGGTTATATGCCTCTTTTTGTATTGCGGTAGTGATTGCTTTTACGGGTGGTCGCCCCGGTATGATTTCTGCTGCAACGGGTGCTATGGCATTGCTAATGGTGACGCTGGTAAAAGAGCATGGTTTGGAGTATTTGCTGGCGGCAACGGTTTTAACAGGTGTGTTGCAAATTATTGCAGGCTATTTAAAGTTGGGTAGCCTAATGCGTTTTGTATCACGCTCGGTCATTACTGGTTTTGTAAACTCGCTTGCTATTTTAATTTTTATGGCGCAACTGCCTGAATTAACCAATGTTACTTGGCACGTTTATGCCATGACTTTGGCCGGTTTAGGCATTATTTATTTGTTTCCTTATGTGCCAGTAATTGGCAAATTATTGCCTTCAGCCTTAGTGTGTATTTTAACGTTAACTGCCATTGCGCTTTATTGGGGAATGGATATACGCACAGTCGGCGATATGGGTGATTTGCCTGATACTTTGCCTATTTTTTTATGGCCTAATGTGCCGTTTACTTTAGACACACTGATAATTATTTTTCCCTACTCGGTGATGTTAATGGCTGTGGGTTTATTGGAGTCTATGTTAACAGCAACCATTGTTGATGATATGACCGATACCAAAAGCGATAAGAATCGTGAATGTAAAGGGCAAGGTGTTGCTAATTTGGTCGCGGGTGGCTTTGGTGGGATGGCGGGTTGCGCCATGATTGGTCAGTCAGTTATTAATATTAAATCAGGTGGTCGCACGCGCCTTTCAACCTTAACAGCAGGTTTAGTGCTGCTTATTCTGGTGGTTTTTTTATCCGACTTTTTGTCTATTATTCCTATGGCTGCTTTGGTTGCGGTGATGATTATGGTCTCTATTGGCACCTTTAGTTGGAAGTCAATTATCGATATTAAAAAACATCCACTTTCTACTAATATAGTTATGTTGACCACTGTTGTTGTGGTTGTATTCAGCCATAATTTAGCATTGGGTGTATTTATTGGTGTGCTGTTAGCTGCGATGTTCTTTGCTAATAAAGTAGGGCATTACATGGTCGTTAATAAAGACGAACTAGGCGATGGTACAAGGGTTTATACCATATTGGGTCAGGTATTCTTTGCTTCATCCAATAAGTTTATTGAATCATTTGATTTAAAAGAAACGGTTGAAAAAGTGGTTATTGATTTAACTGCTGCTCATTTTTGGGACATTACCGCGGTTGAATCGTTAGATAGAGTCGTTATTAAGCTACGTGAGCAGGGTGCTGATGTTGAACTTTTAGGTTTAAATGAAGCTAGCGCCACCATTGTTGATCGCTTTGGTACACATGATGACGCTAAATATTTGGCTAAAGTGCTGGTCAAAAATTAACCAGTAGCAATTTCTTTATCGGCTTCTCTAAGTAGGTGCTTGGCTAATCCTATGCCTGTTTCTGAAAAGGTTTGATGCGTATAGTTAGCACCTGCTGCATTAATGGCTTCGGCATCTTCAGTAAAAGAACTATGGCTAATAATCACGCCAGTAAAGCCGTTGGCTCTTAATTTAGTTGCAGCTATAATTTTAGCTTCTACATCATTGGCGGTAAGTAGTACGTACTTTAAATGAGGTGCTTGTAATTGTTGCCACAGCATTTGGTCTTCTGCATCTGCAAATACTGCGTTAAAGCCATCGGTGATTAGCTTTTCAACTTTTATTGGATCTGAATCGATTCCTACTATTGAAAGTCCTTTATTTTCAAGGTACAGATAAGCCGCTGTGCCAGTGCGACCTAAGCCAATAATTAAAACGTCTTCTTTTATAATTAATGGTTGCTCGTCTGGGTGAAAGCCTTTTCTTTCAAACGGAACAAGGTGTTTAGACAGTTTTTCATACAAAGGCTGTGCTACGCGGTATAAAGGTGCAGAAATTAAGAATGACAGACTAACGGCTAACGCTAAAGGAACTAACCATTCCGGCAAAAGTAAGCTAGCAACAATTAAGCCGAATTCACTGAAATTGGTCAGGCTTAAACCGGTTAAAAAAGCACTGCGTGCCCGCAATTTAAAAGCTAACAGCAAGAAGAAGAATAAAATACCTTTAATGGGTAGTAATAGTGTTACTACTAGCGCAAAAATAATGGCATTGCTGTCAGGTAAGCCGCCAATACCAATTTGTAAAAAGAAACCGATTAAGAAAACTTCTTTAATGCTCCACAAAGCTTTAGACAATTCATGTGAACGCGGGTGATTGGCTAGTAATGCACCAAAGGCTAAAGCACCCAATTCAGAACTTAGGCCTACGCTTTCAAAACCAAAACCACCGATGACCAAGGCAAGCAATAAACCTAGTAATACCAGTAGTTCGTCTTGGCCACTAAAATCTAATAGTTTATAAAAAATAGGTCTTAATAAAGGAATACCAAAGACAACCAATGCCCACATGGATGGTGTGCTGCCGCTGGCTAGGCTCATTACAAATAAAGCAATTAAATCTTGTATTACTAATATACCGATAGCAACACGGCCATGAAACGCTCGTAATTCTCGCTTACCTTCCAATACTTTAGCCGCCAGCACTGTACTAGAAAATGACAGCGCAACGGCTAGCATTAGTGCAGTGTAAGCACTAACATCTATAAAATAGAAAATACCGGGTGCGAAAATAGCACAAGAAATAATAAAATGAATAAGCCCACCACCCACTACTTCGGGCTGTGCTAGGCTTTTAATTTTTAGTTTTAAACCTACTGTAAAAAGTAATAATAAAACCCCTAAATGGGCAAGGTGTTGCAATGCAGTAGTACTTTCTGCAGGTAAACCAATGAATTGGCTAGAGGCTGAAATTGCAAAGCCTGCAGCAAGATAGCCAATTAAAGGCGGTAAACCCAAGGTTTTTACAGCCGCTCCTAGGCCAAATGCAAAAATAATCCACACAGCTTCAGTCATTATATAAGTCCGTCATAACTTTAAAAAAAGAGGATGAATTAAGTCAGCTTGAACAGGGTAAATCAAGCAATAACGTTAAAAAAGTATTGCTGACTTTAATATGAATATACCACTTAAATATCCGCCAGTTGAATTACCAAGGCTTTAAGCCTGATAAGGGTATTTATAAAATCGCGTAAGACCTCGTACTTTTAGTGCGAGGATGGATAGCGAGGGTTGCTTCTGCAACCCTACTGGGGTTTTGTCTGCTGCTCTATGTATTGACGAATCACTGCAATAGGCGCACCGCCTACGCTGCCAGCATAGTAGCTAGGACTCCATAATGCGTTCTTCATGTAGGCAGGTTTAATTAACTCAGGGTGCATTTGCTTAAGTCGGCGGCTTGCTACGCCTTTCAAGCTATTCACCAAGCGTGATGCAGAAACCTTGGGAGGAAAGTTTACTAGAAGGTGTACGTGGTCAGCTTCGCCGTTAAATTCAACCAATTCTGCCTCAAAACTTACGCACACACCGCTAAAAATACTTTCAAGCGATTTTAGGTGTTGACTACTGAACACGGCACCTCGGTACTTAGTAATAAAGACCAAGTGAGCATGAAGCTCAAAAACACAGTGTCTACCTGTTCTATATTGGTTGTTTTTAATCATAGACTAACTATATTTGAAGGTATGAAAAACACCAAAATATTAAAAGTCCGAGTACGCGATAAGCATAAAGCTTTGCTTAATAGCATGGCTAGGAATGTTAATTTCGTCTGGAACTACGTTAATGAATTAAGTCAGCGCTCCATTAAAGAGCGTGGTGTGTTTTTGTCTGCCTATGATATGCACCCTTACACCAAAGGTGCTGGTAAAGAACTGGAGCTGCACAGCCAAACCTTGCAGTGCATAGCCGGTGAATACGTCACAAGGCGTAAGCAGTTTAAAAAAGCCCGATTAAGCTGGCGCAGGTCAGGCGGTGTACGCCGTTCGCTGGGTTGGATTCCCGTTAATACAGCTGCGGCACAGTGGAAAAATGGTCAGGTTTTCCACAACGGCCACTATTTTAAAGTGTGGGATAGCTACGGTTTGAGCCAATACAAATTCCGCTCTGGTAGCTTTAATGAAGATACCCGTGGTCGCTGGTATTTTAATGTGGTGGTGGATGTCGAGGCTGAGATACCCAAAGGCCAAGACAGCATCGGCATTGACTTGGGCTTAACGGACATTGCCACCTGTTCGGATGGCACAAAGCTGGAAGCGGGGCGCTTCTACCGAGGTCTTGAGGTAAAATTAGCCACAGCACAACGGGCTAGAAACAAAACCCAAGTCAAAACCCTTCACGCAAAAATAGCC
>NZ_DATESC010000005.1:0-5056 GCF_035271045.1 Marinospirillum sp.
GTTGGACTATAAATGCGCTCACGCAGGCATTGTTTTTAAGGAAGTTAACGAAGCGTACACCACCCAAACCTGTTCGAGTTGTGGCAGCTTGCCCGAATCGAGGCCGAGAGGTATCGCAGGACTTGGAATAAGAGAATGGACTTGCAGTGCGTGTGGTGCCACGCACGACTGCCGTGATGTTAATGCGGCCAAGAACATTCTTGCGGTCGGACATGGCCGTCTAGCAGTAGGAATCCCCGTCCTTTAGGTCGGGGAGGATGTCAAATAATATCGCTTCCTTTTAATTTAAAGGAATGGTTTCGTTTTGAATTAATAATGCAATTGCAGGAGCAATTATGAGTAAAACGCCACAAGGTGAGCTTTCATCTGGCACTGAGCAGATGGCGGATATTCAAACCGTTGTTGATAACAGCCATCTTTCTGATAGCTATAAAAATTTGCACCGCCCCAGTGCCGATTTTGCAAGCCGTAGTGAATACCTTGAGCATGAACTGCAAATTATGCAGCCTAAGCGCTGGCGGCCTAACTTGCCTTTTCGGGATTACCGTTTTGAGTTTGAAGATGCTGTGCCTGCAATGGCGGCAACCATTGGTAAAGTCGTTATGGTCGCAGCGATAGCCGCAACTTTTGCCAGCCCTTTAGGGCTTAGCGAAAGCTTTGTATTAGAAAATGTGCGTTACGAACTGCTGATCGTTGCTTTTTTTATTATTTTACTTTCGGGCTTTATTTTACCCACCGCTAACTTAGCCGGTACGCACGGCCCTTTAATTCCTTTAATTCCCATTGTTGTGGCTGCTGGTGGTCACCCAATGGCATTTGGCTTATTGATTGGTGCTTTTGGTTTAATTCTAGCCTTTAGTAAAGGTGGCAGTTTATTAGCCCGTTTAACCAGTAAAGGGGTTTGTGGGGGGTTGTTACTTTACCTAGGTTTTATTGGTACAACGTCACAGGTTGCTAAGTTGTTTACTTGGGCTGAAGGCATTGGTATGACACACATTGCTTTTATTGTTATTTTTGCCACCATTGTGCTTTATGCAGTATTAGAAAGCATTAATAAGCGCTGGTTGGCTGTTCCTTTAAGTTGTGTTTTAGGTGGTGGTTTGGCTTTCTTTTTAGGTGCGCCATTTGAATTTAAAACAGCGCCGGGTATGCCAATTATTGACCCAACTTATTGGTGGGGCGAGACAAGCGGTTGGATGCTAGGTCTGCCAACACTTGAAAGTTTTATTGTGGTATTACCTTTTGCAATCCTTGCTGTTGCTATGTGGTCGCCTGACTTTTTGGGTCATCAAGTCTTTCAAAAGATAAGTTATCCACAGCGCACCGAGCGTGTGCAGATGAACATTGATGACACCATGATGAGCGCATCGGTTAGGCAAACGTTTGGTTCGCTTTTGGGTGGTGCTAACTTTGCATCCTCGTGGGGAACTTACATTGTTCCTGCTGCGATAGCTAAGCGCCCGATTCCTGCTGGCGCTATTTTAACGGCAATTTTTTGTGTTATCGCTGGTGTTTGGGGCTACCCAATGGACCTTGCTATTTGGCAGCCAGTGCTGTGTGTGGCTTTAATTGTGGGGGTGTTTGTTCCTTTGCTTGAAGCTGGTATGGAAATGACGCGTGAAGGAAAAACCACTCAATCCGCCGCGATTGTGGTGTTCTCTTCAGCTTTGGTAAACCCTGCTTTTGGTTGGTCATTAACCATTTTACTGGATAATTTGGGATTGATTGGCTGTAAAGAACGCAGCGCTGAGTTAACGCATATGAGCCGTTGGATTATTCCTTTAGGTGTGTTTATTATTTTAACGGGCGTTATGGCAATGGTTGGTTTGTTACCGGGTATTCCAGCCCTGATGCCAAGTTTCAGAGGTTAGTTTTTAACTATCACTAATCTTTATTTACTTTACCCTTTGTGTTCTGGTGTGTAGTCTTATTACAGGCTATCTACTTACCTATAAACTAAAGGTATAAAAAATATGAGTGATAAACCTAAATTAACGTCTGTTTCTGGCTGCCCCATTGCCAATAACCAAGACAGTTTAACGGCTGGCGCACGTGGTCCTATGTTAATGCAAGATGTTTGGTTTTTAGAAAAGCTTGCCCACTTTGACCGTGAAGTTATTCCAGAGCGCCGTATGCACGCTAAAGGTTCAGGTGCTTTTGGTAACTTTACCGTCACCCATGACATTACCCAGTACACTAAAGCAGCTTTGTTTACTGAAGTCGGTAAAAAAACTGATATGTTTGTGCGCTTTTCAACCGTTGCCGGTGAGCGTGGTGCTGCCGATGCTGAGCGTGATATTCGCGGTTTTGCAATGCGCTTTTATACCGAGCAAGGCAACTGGGATTTAGTGGGTAATAACACGCCCGTATTTTTCTTTCGTGATCCCTTAAAATTTCCCGATCTTAATCACGCTGTTAAACGTGATCCACGCACCAATATGCGTAGCGCCACCAATAATTGGGATTTTTGGACGGGTTTACCCGAAGCGCTGCACCAAATTACCGTGGTGATGAGCGATCGTGGTATTCCTGCCACTTACCGCCATATGCACGGTTTTGGTTCACATACCTTTAGCTTTATTAACGCTAAACATGAGCGCTATTGGGTGAAGTTTCACTTTAAAACCCAGCAAGGTATTAAAAACTTAACCGACCAAGAAGCAGCAGAGCTGGTGGGTAATGACCGCGAAAGTTCGCAGCGTGATTTATACCAAGCTATTGAAAAGGGTGATTTTCCGCGCTGGACAATGTATGTACAAATTATGCCAGAAGCCGATGCAGCCAAAGTTCCTTACCATCCTTTTGACTTAACCAAAGTTTGGCCAAAAGCCGATTATCCATTAATTGAAGTCGGTTATTTTGAGTTAAACAAAAACCCAGAAAACTACTTTGCGGATGTTGAGCAAGCGGCTTTTAACCCAGCGCACATTGTACCAGGCATTAGTTTTTCGCCTGACCGTATGTTGCAGGGGCGTTTGTTCTCTTATGGTGATGCACAGCGTTACCGTTTAGGTGTTAACCATGCACAAATTCCAGTAAATACACCGCGCTGCCCAGTGCATAGCTACCACCGCGATGGTGCAATGCGTGTCGATGGTAACCAAGGTGGTCGTTTGCATTATGAGCCAAACAGCCAAGGTGAATGGCAAGAGCAGCTAGACTTTTCAGAACCACCTTTGGTACTAGAAGGCGCAGCAGATCGCTTTGATTATTGGGAAACTGAGCCAGACTACTTCACTCAGCCTGGCAACCTGTTTCGTCTGATGAGTGCTGAACAGCAGCAGGTCTTGTTTGAAAATACGGCACGCAATATGAACGGTGTGCCCGATGACATTAAAATGAAACACATCTGTCATTGTATGCAGGCTGACCCAGCTTATGGGCAAGGTATTGCCAAGGCGCTGGGTATTTCGTTACCAAAATAAACTACCAGTACGTCTTAGTTAAAGCGCTTTTAAGTAGTTAAGCCATTGTTTTGCCGCTGCTGCTTCGTTGCTAGCTAAAAGGTTTTCTAGCAAGGGTTTGGCTAAAGCATAAGCCTGCATTTCGATGTAGGCATTGGCTATTAACAGCTCTAATCGCGCTTTTTCTTTGCCTTCTAATTTATCGGTAATTTTCTGCCAAGCGGTGATGGCTGCTTGCCAGTTGCCTTGCCTAAAATTCCATTCACCTAAGCGCTGCCAGTCATGGGTTGCTTGGCTTAGTTTGGCTAACCGTTCTAAAGCCTGTTGGGTGGATTGCTTATTGCTGGTTTGCAGCCAAGCCTGTGCGGCTAATTTATTTAATTTTAAGTTGTCTGGCTGGTTAGCTAATTGCGCTTCAAAAATGGTTGCTGCTCTTAAAGGTTGTTGGTCGGCTAATAAACGCCTTGCAAGTTGCACCTGTTCTTTATTGTTTAAATAACCTTTTTCTTGCGCTAACTCTAGGGTTACTAGGGCTTGTTTATCTTGCTCTGCTAAAAGTTGCAGTTGCGCTAACTGTCCCCAAAGTTGTTGTTTTTCGGGTGTTAACACTAGGCGCTGGTGTTGTAATTTGGCTGCGTTTGCCCATTTTTCTTGGCGCTGAAAAATTGCTACACCTAGGCTTAACCAAGAATCTGGCTGGCGCACTTCTAAAGCATTTAATAACCAAGGCTCTGCCGCTTGCCATTTTTCTAACTGGGCTAAAAGTGCGGCTCGTAGGTAGTTGGCTTCGGCGCTGGGTTGTTCTTCATCTTGCCACCAAATTTCTAGTAGCTTTAGCGCAGATGTGTATTGGTTTTCGCCGGTTAAAAGGTGCAGGGTTATCCAACGCACGGCTTGTAGGCTGGATAAATCCAAGTATTCGCTATCTTCTTTTAAAACTTTTTGTAGCTGGGCTAGGGCTTTTTTTGACTGGTCTTTTTGCTGATAAACCTGCACCAAAGCTCGTGCCACAAAAGCTCGCACAAAGGCTTGTTGTTCGGGCGTGCCTTGCGGTTGTTTAAACAGTGTTTCGCCTAAGTTAAGGGCTTCTTCTTGAGCATCGGCTGCCAAAGCTTCATTAATTTTATGTAGCTGCTGATATTGCACAGGGCTAAGCGCCACACTTTCTGCCTGAATAAATCCTGCAAAAAAGAATAAACAACTGGCTAGAATTAAACGCTTCATTGGTTACCCTCTAAACGAAATTCTAAACGCTGCCTAAGTTGGCGGTTAGGTCCGCTACCTAATTCATAGGCAGCAAAACGCCAGCGAGCTATGGCACGACGAGCCGCACGTTCAAAGAGGTGCTTGGGTTCAGCATCTACCACACGAATAGTGTCTGCTAGCACCTTGCCTTCAGAGTCGACTTCAAAAACCAGTTCTACCCAACCTTCTTGCCGCCTTGCCATTGCTTGGCGTGGGTAACGCGGTGCTTCACGGTAAACGGGCACATCGGCACTGGAATCTATGCCCAAGTTTTGTAGGCTGGGTGTGGCGGTGGCATCTAGGCCGGTATCAATAGCGGGTAATGGCAGGTTCAACGCATCACTGGCATTACTCACCGCAAATTCACTGCGGCTGGCACTGCTACTGGTCGACTGCTGCTGAGTTTC
>NZ_DATESC010000006.1:0-30089 GCF_035271045.1 Marinospirillum sp.
AGCGCGTTTTAAACCTTCTGAGGTAGGATCGATACCCACCATCCAAACCGGCTCTATCCATTCAGAGCGTTGCATTTTCATCAGCAGATCAGTGCCGATATTACCTGGGCCGATAATGAGGGCTTTTAGTTTTTTACTCATAGTAATGCCTGCTTTTATTAGGTGAAGTGAGGCTTAAAAAATGGTGCTTAAACAAAACGTACCGAAGCGTTACCCATACCGCCAATACTTAGGCTCATGTGGTCACCGGCTTTGACTGGTACTAAGGGTACGAGTGAACCCGAAAGAATCACTTCACCCGCTTTCAGTGGAATTCCAAACTGGCCTAAGGTATTAGCCAACCAAGCAACACAGTTAACTGGACTGCCTAACGCCGCTGCGCCTGCACCCGTACTAATCACTGATCCATTTTTTTCGACCACCATACCGCAAGTCGCTAGGTCGACTTTTGTTGGGCTAACGGCTTGATCGCCTAAAATAAATAAACCACAGGAAGCATTATCAGCTACCGTGTCTTGAATTTTTATTTTCCAATCTTCAATGCGTGAATCCACCACTTCAAAGCAAGGCATTACGCAGTCAGTGGCCGCTAACACATCAGCATTAGTAACACCTGGCCCCATCAAATCTTTTTTCAAAATAAAGGCAATTTCACCCTCAGCACGGGGCTGCATCAGCATTTGGCTGATCGGCATTTCTTCCCCCTGGTTAAAGGCCATTGTATTGGTTAAATAACCAAAATCGGGCTGGTGAACATTGAGCATGTCTTGCACGGCTTTGGAAGTAACGCCGATTTTTTTACCAATAATGTGTTCACCTGCGGCTAGGCGACGCTCTAGCATCCGCATGGAAATGTTGTATGCGTCTTCGATAGTGATGCCACTGAAACGCTCGGTCAGTGGACGAACCGCTACGCGGTCAAGCATTGCGTTATAGAGCTCATCACCACAACGCTGAATCTGTTGTTTATCCATAGAAATCTCTTTTAGTGAGTAGATTGAAGGCGATCTGCTTCGACAAGGAAGCCGGATACCAGGTTGATGAAACGTTGGCTGTGTTCGATCTGGGTCCAATGACCGCAGCGCCCGAAAACATGCAGCTGCGACTTGTTGATCCACTGCGCTAGTGTCAGGCTGGTTTGCAGCGGGATCACTTCATCTTCGCGGCCATGCACAATCAGTGTTTCATGAGGCAGGGCGCGGATGTCGGCTTCCGAGCTTGCCATAGCATCCACCCAACGCTGGCGCGGTGCCGGAAACATTGCGGCAAAAGACTCATGGAAACCGGGTCTAATGCTGGCCTCATAGCGCATCTTAGCCAGCTCATCATTCACCAGTGAGCGGTCATAGGCGAAGATATCCAGCAGCCGACGCATGGTTTCAAGCGAAGGCTGATAACCCCACACGGCATCCAGCCCCGGTGTGATGGTAAAGGGCACGCCAACACTGCCCATCAACACCAGGCGGCGCACCCGTTGTGGATGACGGATGGTGAGTGCCAGTGCCAGTGCGCCACCAAAAGAGTTGCCGACCAGGTCGGCCTGCTCGATTTCCAGCGTATCGAGCAAATCAACGGTGTGCTGTACCCAGCGATCCATGGTGTAGCTCTGGTCTTTGGGGCGCTCGGTATAACCGAATCCGAGCATGTCCAGTGCGATCACCCGACGAGTATTTGCCAGTTCCGGCATCACCAGCCGCCAGTTGGCCCAGGCCGTGACACCGGGGCCTGAACCGTGGATCAGCAGCAGCGGGAACCCGCTGCCAAGATCATGAACGTTGGTGTTGATACCCTTGACGTCAATAATGTTTCCAATCTCAGAGTTGTTCATTGCTGCGTTCCTGTTGAAGAGGTTGGCACTTATAACTTGATGCAGATGTTTTTCAGTTCGGTATAAAACTCGAGACCATGTACGCCCCCTTCACGACCGATACCTGACTGCTTAGCACCACCAAAAGAAGTACGTAGATCACGTAAAAACCAAGAGTTAACCCAAACAATGCCAGCTTCCATTTGCTCTGCCACACGAATAGCGCGAGAAGAATTTTCTGTCCAAATGGCCGCTGCTAAGCCGTAATCAGTGTTATTAGCTCGCTCGATAACTTCATCTTCACTATCAAAAGGACTGATATGGCAGCAAGGTCCAAAGATTTCTTCACGCATAACCCGTGCATCTTCAGCTAGCCCTGTCCAAATTGTAGGTTCTATCCAAGCACCATCATTTAAGTCGTTGCCCATATCAGGAATACCCCCACCGATTTCGACTTTTGCACCTTCTTCAACGGCTAGGTCATAGTAATATTTAACTTTTGCACGGTGCTCAAGGCTAACCAAAGGACCAAAGTTAGCTTGCTCATCTTCAGGACGGCCCAGCTTTAACTTGGCCACTTCTTCCTTCATGCGGGCTAAAAACTTATCAAAAATAGGGCGTTCAACATAAACCCTTTCAGTACCTAGACAAACTTGTCCACAGTTAACAAAGGCAGAACGCATCGTGCCTTCCACTGCTTTTTCAATATCACAATCGGCAAAGACGATGCCGGGGTTTTTACCACCACATTCTAAAGAAATATTACGCAAGCCAACAGCGGCGGCTTTCATGATGGCTTCGCCCGTGCGAGTTTCGCCGGTAAAAGTAATGGCATTAACATCAGGGTGAGTGGTTAAAAATTCACCAGCTGAATCGGGCCCAAAGCCGTGAACAACGTTAAAGACTCCGGGTGGAACACCGCACTCATTCATCACTTCACCCAAAAGAGTGGTGGTCATAGGGGTTTCTTCAGAAGGTTTAACAACCACGGTGTTACCGCAAGCCAAAGCAGGACCTACTTTCCAGGTCATTAACAATAGGGGTAGATTCCAAGGAGCAACAACAGCAATAACGCCCTTGGGTGTGCGGTGGCCAAAGTTCATTGCACCTTTACCGTCTGGGGTATCCATGCGGAAACCTTCGGTGGGTAGGTTAGCAACGGTTTCAGTAAAGGCTTTAAAGTTGGCTGCACCACGTGGAATGTCTATATGTGCTGCAATCGAGCGAGGTTTACCTGTATCTAGGCACTCGGCTTCTAGGAACTCCTCAAATCGCTCATTAATGCGATCGGCTACTTTATTAAGCAGTTTAGTTCGTTCAACCTGGGTGAGTTTACCCCAAGGACCTTTTAGTGCCGCTTTAGCTGCTTGTACTGCAGCATCTACTTCTTCACGACCG
The DNA here is from genome assembly GCF_035271045.1 of Marinospirillum sp. Lineage (GTDB taxonomy): Bacteria > Pseudomonadota > Gammaproteobacteria > Pseudomonadales > Halomonadaceae > Marinospirillum. Next base: position 3,206 of record NZ_DATESC010000006.1, read on the forward strand.
GCTTCATACGTTTTACCGAGTAGGCTGTTGTCGACCGGACTACGGTTTTCGAAGGTTTTACCACTGGCTGATACCACGTACTGACCATTGATAAAGTGCTTAAATTCTTTCATAAATTTTTCTCTTACTAATCTTATCCAGTCGTTAAATAAATGTGGTATCAACCATTAAGGTTGATACCACGGGTTTTACTAGGTTAAAGCCGTTAAAAAACGCTCATTCAGTTCACGGGTGTGATAGAAAATTGCTTTACCTAAGTCTTCAGCTTTCCATGTAATGGTTTTGTGATCTGGATAGAAGTAGCTACCACCACAGAACACTTCACTACGGTTACCTGAAGGGTCAAAGAAGTAAATGGTTTGTCCATGGGTTAAACCATGACGGGTGGGTCCAATATCCAAAGAGGTATTGGTCATGGTAATTAAATCAGCAGCACGCAATACATCTTCCCAAGTATCTAGATAGAAAGAAGCATGGTGGAACTTGTTCTTTTCTTCATGCTTAATAAAGGCAATATCGTGCTCTTTCATAGAGGCGGTTAAGAACAAGGCAGCTTTATTGCCTTCAGGGTCTAGTACTTGTTCAGCTAAGCCAAAACCCAGAGTTTCAAATAACTTTAAGTTGCCTTCTAAGTCGTCACCGTAAAGTAGGCAGTGATCAAAACGTGTTGCTTTCATGCCTTTTAAACCGCGTGGCCAGGCGTCTGGGTTAACATCACTGATCCCCCATTTGCCGGTTTGCTCTTTAGTGGCATAGAGTTCAAAAGTATGGCCTGTGGGTGCTACAAATTGCATACGACGGCCACAATCCGGCAAATCACCAGCAGGAATTTCTTTCACTTCAATGCCTAGCTTGCTTACATCGGCAGCTAGTGAATCTAGGGTTGCTTCGTCAACGCATTTAAAGCCCATAAAATCCATGCCTGGCTCGTCGGCTTCACGAAGAATCACTGAATACTTATCGACTTCTGTCCAGCCTTTTAGAAAAACACGGCCTTGATCATCGCGGCCTGTTTCAATCAAACCAATTAGCTCAACATAGTGTTTAACGGCCTCATCTAAATCCAATACGCGGATTTGTACGTGGCCTGGGCGCATTACACCTTTTCTCATTAGGACTTCCTCTTTTTGTTTTTATATTGCTTGTTGTATTTGCTGCTTTTTTAATTGGAAGTGATCTGATTCAAGCTCTAGATCACTTAAAGGTGTTAGCCGACAAGCCAAAGCAAAACCCAAAACTGCTTCTTCTTCACTAATATGGGCTTTACTCATACGCTTTGTCTGATAATCACCTTGCAGTACTTTGACTTTGCAAAGTCCGCACCCCCCACCTCGACACCCCACCTGAATAGCATGTTGATTATTTTTCTCCATTGCCATTAATAAAGGTTCGCCTTTAGGTACGCTGAACACCTGTTGGCGATTAGTTACTGATATTTGGCAAACATTTTGAGTAGCCATAAGAACCTTCCAGCGCGTTAAATACGCTTAAACAATGCAGACCTTGAATCTGCTGTTGCACCATCGGCAGCAGTTAAAAACTTCTCCATGTGAATATCTGCTTCAAATATGCGACCTTGCATAAGTACCGTAATTGCTGCATTAATCATGGGCGGTGGTCCACATAAGTAAGCTTTGTGGCCGGCTAAGCGCCCGTCAAAGTGGCTTTTAGCTGCTTCGTGCACAAACCCCTTAAACCCTTGCCAATCATCACTAGCCAAAGGATCATTTAAAGCAGGTAAGTAATGAAAATTACTGTGCTGCTCCACCAAAGCTTCTAGTTCAACTTTTTTGTAAAGCTCAGCTAAGTTTCTAGCGCCTTGAAAAAGATAAATCTGCCTTGTATCACCCGCTTCTAAAAGTTCTGTAATCATCGACAAAGGACTTGATAAACCAGAGCCACCAGCAATAAAGATGACATCCTTGTCATCAGTCTTACGAACAAAAAACTGTCCATAAGGGCCTGAAACTTTTAATTCATCACCCAGTTGCATGGTTTGATGAATCCAACTGGTACCTTTACCTTCAGGAACAAGCCTTACATGCAAATCAACATAGCTTGAATCTGTCGGTGAGTTAGCGATTGAAAAGGCTCGACTTCCTTCAACACTAGGTAAGTTAAGGTTCACATACTGACCCGCCTGAAACTGCATAGGCCGATCTAGTGCGAGTCGAATACCTTTAATAGTGGGCGATAGCTCTTCTATAGAAACTACCTTTGCTTGATAATCTTCAATTTGATAACCAGCAAAATCTGGATCAACATCTATATCAGCTTCAATAACCAAGTCAGACTCAGGTAAGGCACAACAAGCTAAAACAACACCTTCCTCACGCTCCATATCCATTAGTGCAAAAGGTGATGCAGCTCCAACATCAACATCACCCTCTAGCACCTGTACTTTGCAAGTACCACAGGTTCCATGCCCGCAAGCAAAGGGAAGCCAAACTCCCTGTCTTAATGCTGCATCTAACAGGGTTTGTCCTTCTTCTACTTCAACCACATCGCCTGTTGGTTCAACTGTTACCTGATAAGACATAGCTTTCTCCTCAAACGCCTGCGTTTTTATAACCCTTAAGCTCAGGGGTTTGAAACCTTAGTAAAGACTTATGACCTACGCCCTGTTCTTGTAAGCTTTTATCCAACTGGGGTTGAAAAGGTTCGTTATCTAACAACCAAGTAGCAGTCTCCCAATTAACCTTGCTGTACTCTGGATGCAGTTCAAAGGCTTCTTGCATTACCCCATCACGCAACGCTTTAAAAGTTGTTGCCGGTGGTACTGGATAAGCAAAAGCAGAACAAAACATTAGGTGGTGATCCCAACCCACATAGACGATTTGGTTGCCGTGAAAATTTTCAACACGGTCTTTTGCTGCAAATTTATAATCAGGTGTTATAGCGACGACTGACATAATGTTAATTCCTGTTTTTAGAGCCACTAGGTAAGTATTTGCCTAGTGGCTTTGTTTTTTATTGTGCAGGTTGTAACCAGCTATTAAGCAACATCTTGATCTTTGTCTGTATCCTTGCCTTTATCTTTACCTTTCCATTCATTCCAACGTTGCTCATCGGGCGAGCCTTTAAAGTCCATATTGTCTTCACCAAGATTCATCTTGTAATAATCACGAAGCACTTCTTCAACATTAGCGCCACCACAATTACCTTGGTAAATCTGGTGTACAGGCAGCCAAGACTGTACATATTTCTCTGGTTCTTGATCGAAGATGTGCTTGCAACCATCTGAACAGAAATGGTATTTCTCACCGTCAAAATCACTTGATCGGTAAGCAATTTGAGTCGGGTCATCCATCTCTGTAAAGCCCATAGGAATTTGGCAAGTAGTACAAAGTTGTGGCAGGGCTTTAGTATAGAAACGCTCACCACGCGCTTCCATTTCCTTGGCTAATTCCCAGCGTGGGCGATAGTATTTATCAAAAGTGTCTGGGTATTTTTCGCTAAGCCAATCCAACTCTTCATCGCTTGGAATCCAAGTGTGGAAAGCTGCTGCGTGGCCGTGGGTGTAGAAGATCCACCAAGCTTGGTGAGAAATGTGTTCTTTTTCTTTAGCAGTAGTTTCAACAAACTTAGGCATAACAATGCCGTAACGGGCTAAATCTTTGAACAGTGCGCCGCCGGCCTCTTCAAAATAGACTTCCCAAGCTTCCTTCCAAGACATCACCTTGTTGGGCAGCATGTAATCCATCATCATTCCAACTAAAGCTAGCAAGCGTGTACCACGCCAGAACCATTTATCAATCCACTTTTGTACCAGCGGTACGTTGTCTTCGTGCTGCTCAAGTAGGAACTTAATAATTTCTAAACCTAAGGTCATGTGACGCGCTTCATCAGACTGGGCTGAGAAACCAAAAGTACAGGTCGCCATATCGCCGTTATGTGCTGCACCCGACATAAAAGGTACAAATAACAAGTTAGTTAGAACGTATTCAAAACTAAAACTAATGGCGACTAGGAACTCAAAGGGGCCAGCTGAACGTGCATCATCAAAGAAAGATTTAGGCACTGACAAATACCAAACGCGGTCATGCATGTGCGTCCAGTCTTGGAAGCCATCAAAAAACTTGTTGTAATGACTCATGGCATGAATTTGGGTTTGAACGTGGCGCAACTCATCAATGGATTGCATCTGGCAAGCAACCCGCGCACCGGCACCACTAAACTGACGACCTACATGGGCATAGCCTTGAAAAGCCTGATATTCAAGCGGTGATACACCGGTCAAAAACAACTTAATAGCATTAACATAACGTGCATCAGTAACGTTTAAGTGGCCATTATTCTGTGAAAAAGCATCAAAAATAGCGTAAAGCTTCTTTTCTTTTTCAGCTTGATATTTCCAATAAGAATCCATAGTCAAACGGAAGGGATCTTCCCATTTTGACCAATCAGTAATTTTAATGCCTTCAAACTCTTCATAGGGAAAAGCTTTTTTACGGTCGGCGTAATCATAATCCCAATCTAAATCACGGGTTAGAGCGCGGTATTTATCTTTTAGGTTAAGTTTTTTGGCAACCATTGTATTTACCTTTTTATTATTGTGTTGGGCTTAAACATTCCAGCTAAGGTGGAGTCGGTCTTCATCTTCATCAACGTTACCACCCAGAGTAATCAGGCTTAGGTGCAACTCTTGCATATCCCAATCCCGCCCTATTTTTTCTTCCACGCTAGCGCGACGAACGAACAATTCACCCGTGCTTTCAATGCGAATCATGGCTGGCTGATGGATAACCGTAGCTTCTGGGTTATCTTCAATAATGGCTTCAACGATATAGCGAGAATCATCGTTATCTTGTAAAGCTAAATAAACTTTAGACATGGTGACCCCTTAGCGATTAATGCCAACTTTGGTTAGACGTTCTTCTAATAATGCATCGGCAAGACTTAGTGCATCGCTGTTATCAAGCATCGCTGATACAACTGGTTTTAAAGCCTCTAGTGTTTTTGCACGCCAATGTTTAACCCACACTTCAAGCAGTGCGCGGTTCTCTTCAGATTCACTGGCAACCGTTTTTAAAACACTGTCTAACCAACGGCTAGAATCTTTCGTCCATACCTGCATAAACTCAGTTAAAAGGGCTACGTCTCTGCCACCCATCGAACCAAGTTTTTTATCTAACTGTTCATAGAAAAGATTAAAAACCAAGGTGTCTACAATTAGGTCTTGGGCAACAAACACCTCGAACCAGTCTTGAACGGTGGTCATCTCTTCGCACAAGGCACGCATTGGCTGCCAAACAGGATTTTTAAGCCATTCTTGCTTAGCAGTGGCTAGCGATTCAGCACTATTACCATCTAATAGCAGACCAATTCTTGATAAATACTGAGCGTTACCTAACCTGTCCATAGCGTTATAAAGCAAGGCTTGAGCAATGGCTGTGCCATACCCAAAAGCACAGCCGTACATATTGTTTAAGTTGGCAGTGTGTTCTACATGGCGCAAAGGAATTAAATAGGTAAGAAGGCTGGCTTTAACTTCTTCAGATAAGTGTTCTGCCAAACCACGCTTTTCAAAAAAGCTGTAGTTGGTTTCAGTTGCTTCTTGGTGTTTGGCGCGTTGTTGAACATAGGTGCCGTAATAAAACTGGCGTGGGTCTTTAAGGTCGTACCAATCATTCATTTTTATTTGAGTACGGTTTTTATCATTCAGCTCATATTGCGGCTGCCATAAAGGACGGTAATGAAAGTTGGTTTCGCCTTGCAAATCATAGGTTGCTTCTTGGTAGCGCGAAGCAGGTTTATCACCAAAACGCCGTTCAATATTGGCAAAGGTGTTGCGAATAGGCTGTAAAGTTGCCGTTTTAATTTCAGGTGTCATCAGCTATTACCCATCAGTAGTTTTATTGTTATTCAGTGGATCGATTGCGATTTTGGGACATCAAAGTGTCCTCGTCGCCGTACCGCCATTTTTCTAGCTCTGCATCAACGCTAGCCATTTCTTCATCATTCATATGAACAACAGCATTGTTAGTACAAAAAACTTTAAAAACGGTGGGTGGCATAATTAACTCTACGAACAAAGAGGGCTCTCCTATCGCAAAATCAAACTCTACAAAGCGAGCATCTGGCTTACTGCGTACTCGTATGTATTTGGTGAGATTGGGTAAGCCATAATTAGGTGTTGTGGCTCGCTCCTCAGCAACTAGTAAATGCGACATCCCCGAATCCTCTAGTTTTTTTATTTTTGGATTTATCATTCACCTACAACCTAGCTACTGCAACCCGTGTGCCAAAACCAAAAATAAAAAAGCAGCCATCTGATTTATATGGGTTTATTGAAAATAATCGCAATATTAAGAATGATTCAGGCATTATCAATTTTATAAAAAACAGCTATAAACTTGATCAATTGAGCAATCAAAAAAAATGAATTGATCTTTTGATGCAGTTACTTTCTTTAATTAAGAGGTGAAAAATTAAGAGAAGATTAGGGGTATACTGTTTAAACTATTTTTTAGCGAACAACCTTTCAATGACAAAACCTATAACAACTACAAATCGCTAGGTGTACAAGTGTCTAAACCAAATTTACAACTACCAAACTTTGAGCAGCTTTTAAAAAAACTAAAATTTAATCCTGAAGAAGGTAAAATTTGGCTAGCTGAGCAACGCTCTGTTTTGATGAGCCTAGGCGCTTTATCTAGCTTTCGAAAAGAAATTATAACAACCCTTGGCCAAGAAAGAGGCAAGGGCTTCTTTATGCGTTTAGGTTACTTTTCAGGATTAAAAGACGCTGAGCTAGCGCTTAATATTGAAGAAAACTCTGATCCTGACCAAGCATTTTTAGTGGGCCCAATGCTGCATAATTTACGTGGCATGGTTAAAGCCATTCCGTTAATACTTGAGTGCGATCTAGAAAAAAAACATTTTTATGCTGAGTTTGAATGGGTCGATTCTTTTGAAGTAGAAATTTGCCGAACCACGCTAGGCCAACTAAACGAACCTGCTTGCTGGATTCTACTGGGGTATGCCTGTGCTTATTCCAGCCACTTTGCTGGTATGGACATCCAGTTCAGAGAAGTCGAATGTTGTGGGCAGGGTGACCATCAATGTCGCATTGTTGGCAAGCTGGCTAGTGAGTGGCCTGACCATGAAGAATTCAGTTTGTTATTTAGAGAAGCGCCTTTAATTGATGAGCTTTATGAGTTGCAATCACGGCTTGCTGATTTAGAACAAACTTTAGCCTACAACCCTGAAAACTTGCATCGTGCTCTGGGTGAAGCACCGCCTTTTACTAGTGCGTTAGCTATGATTGATAAGGGCGCTAATTCTGAAGTCACTATGTTGTTGTTAGGTGAAACTGGAACGGGTAAAGAAGTTCTAGCAAGGCGCGTGCACAGTATGAGCCAACGTAACAATCAACCCTTTGTTGCCGTTAACTGTGCAGCCATTCCTCCTGAGCTAATTGAATCTGAGCTTTTTGGTGTAGAAAAAGGAGCTTACACAGGAGCAACTCAATCACGTAAAGGCCGCTTTGAAAGAGCTAATGGCGGTACTATTTTTTTAGATGAAGTGATTGAGTTAAGTGCGCGTGCTCAAGCCGCCTTATTACGTACGTTACAAGAAGGTGAAATTGAGCGAGTAGGCGATAACCAAACGCGTAAAATTGATGTGAGGGTTGTGGCTGCCACCAATGAAGATTTGGCTATTGCTGTAAAAGAAGGGAGGTTTCGGCAAGATTTATTTTACCGTATTAATGCCTATACAGTTATCATCCCTCCTCTAAGGGAACGAAAAAACGATATTATTTTGTTAGCTGAACATTTTCGTAAACGCTACGAGAAACAGTATAAAAAAACCACTTTAGGGTTTACTGATTTAGCAGTAGAAGCACTGCATGGTTATAGCTGGCCAGGCAATATTCGAGAACTAGAAAACACCATAGAGCGTGGCATCATTCTGACTGATGATCAAAACTCCATTACTGAACTAACACTTTTTAATACAGGCCACTCATCTTTAGATGCAAGTGTAGGTGATGTTCGTAAAATTAATCAGCAATCCGGTCAGATCGAAACGATTGACAGCAAAAGCTACTTAAAAACAACACTGGCTGAACAGGTTATTTACAATAAGATTAGTATTACTGAACTTGAAGAGACACTCATTAAAAAGGCGATGGATAGTTCTGAAGGTAATGTATCAGTAGCAGCAAGAATGCTGGGCTTAACTCGTGCTGCTTTTGCTTATCGGCTAAAGCGAATAGAAGAAGATAAAAATAAAACTGATAATTAACTTTTTAGTCAGCTAACCTAGTTACTACTTAATCTAGGCTAGCTGACACTAGCTAATATTGGTAATGCTTTAAAAACCTAGCTAGCCCTAGTCCAGCTAGTACCATCCTTAGTATCTTTTAGCAAAATACCCTGCGACTCCAACTCTTGCCTGATACGATCAGCTTCCGCAAAATTTCTATCTTGCTTAGCCATTAGGCGCTTTTCTATCAAAGTTTCTATCACGTCTGGATTAACGCTGTGCTGCATATTAAGCGTATTGCCTTTTAAAAAAGCATCAGCGTCTTGCTGCAACATACCTAAAATATCGCCCAGATCACGCAGCTCAAATGCTAAAGCTTCTGCTAATGGAAGATCACCTTGTTGACGGGCGCGGTTAAGGCTTCGAACTAGATCAAACAAGACAGCAAAGGCTTCGGGTGTATTAAAATCATCATCCATCACCGCAAAAAAATCACTGCGCCAATCACCCGCAGTTGCCACCATTGCTGCATCTTCAACCGGCTTAACACCTTGCAAAGCCGTGTAAAAACGCTCTAGGTTTTTACGGGCATCATGCAAAGCACTTTCTGCATAGTTAATGGATGAGCGATAATGGCTAGCCAATAATAAATAACGAATTACTTCGGCATCATGCTTTTCTAATACATCGCGAATGGTAAAGAAGTTATCTAACGATTTAGACATTTTTTCTTGGTCAACTCGAACCGCGCCAGCGTGCATCCAAGTATTCACATACTTTTGACCGGTTGCTGCTTCACTTTGCGCTATTTCATTTTCATGGTGAGGGAAAGGTAAATCTGGCCCGCCACCATGAATATCAAAAGTGTTACCTAAGCAGCAAGTTGACATGGCTGAACATTCTATGTGCCAACCTGGGCGACCTTCGCCCCAAGGTGAAGGCCAACTCACTTCTGAGACTTTTGCTGCTTTCCAAAGTACAAAATCGAGTGGATCTTCTTTAAATTCATCCACTTCAACTCGAGCGCCGGATTGCAGTTCATCCAGCTTGCGGTTAGTTAGCTGACCGTAGTTTTCAAACTTGCGTACACGGTAATAGACATCGCCATTACTAGCAGCGTAGGCATAACCCTTTTCTTCTAACGTTTGAACTAGGTCAATAATTTCGGTGATATAAGCGGTAGCACGCGGTTCACTAGTGGGGCGTAATACACCTAACCTAGCTTCATCGTCATGCATCGCTTTAATCATACGTTCAGTAAGCTCACCAATGGTTTCTTGGTTTTCATCAGCACGTTTAAGAATTTTGTCGTCAATATCGGTAATGTTGCGTACATAGTTAACTTCATAACCACGGGTACGCAAGTAGCGGGTAATCATATCAAAGGCCACCATCACCCGCGCATGACCTAAATGACAAAAGTCATAAACGGTAATGCCACAAACGTACATTTTAACTTTGCCTGCTTCTATTGGCGTAAAAACTTCTTTTTGGCGCGTTAAGGTATTGTAAATTTTAAGTTGCGGTAAGCTTTTCATTTCAACCCTGTTTTTTCTGTATTTTTGCCCAAGAATCTTTAAGGCTAACGGTACGGTTAAATACTAGCTTAGTACCCTGCTGATGGTCGTAACGGTCAGCGCTAAAATAACCAACCCGTTCAAATTGAAAGCGATCTTCTGGCTGTGCAATGGCAAGGCTAGGCTCACAAATGGCTTCAATGACGCTTAAAGATTTTGGGTTTAAGTGCTCTAAAAAATCAACGTCTTTATCAGCATCTGGGGATTCAACTTGGAAAAGGTTATCGTATAAACGCACTTCGGCTGAAATGCCGTGAGTTGCGCTCACCCAATGAACAACGCCTTTCACTTTACGGCCTTCTGGGTTTTTACCTAAAGTCTCTGGGTCATAGCTACAACGTAATTCAATAATCTTGCCTTGCTCGTCTTTAACCACTTCATCACAACGAATGACCCAAGCATTACGCAGACGTACCTCTTGACCGGGTGCTAGGCGGAAGAATTTTTTGGGTGGTTCTTCCATAAAGTCATCGCTATCTATGTATAACTCTTTAGTGAACGGCAGGGTGCGCTCGCCCAATTCTTCTCTGGCTGGGTGGCTAGGCGAAGTTAGCATTTCTTCACGACCTTCTTCCCAGTTGGTAATCACTACTTTAATGGGATTAAGCACCACCATAGCACGCTTAGCTGAGTGCTCTAGGTCACTACGCAAAGCAAAGTGCAGCATTCCTATATCGACCACGCCACCGGCACGGTTAACGCCTATCATGTCACAAAAATCACGCAAGGATTTAGGTGTATAACCACGGCGGCGCATTCCAGAAATCGTTGGCATACGTGGGTCATCCCAACCATTAACCACACCTTCATCAACCAGCAGCTTTAACTTGCGCTTAGACGTTACCGTATAGTTTAAGTTAAGACGCGCAAACTCGGTTTGTACTGGCTTACAAGGCACTGGCAGATTATCAAGAAACCATTCGTAAAGTGGGCGATGGCCTTCAAACTCCAGCGTACAAATGGAATGGGTAATGCCTTCGATTGCATCTGACTGGCCGTGCGTAAAGTCATAGCTTGGGTAGATACACCACTTGTTACCTGTTTGGTGATGTTCTTGGTGGCGTATGCGGTAAAGAATGGGATCACGCAGATTAATGTTAGCTGCTGTCATATCTATCTTGGCGCGGAGCACCTTAGCACCATTAGGATAATCGCCCGCTCGCATTTTGATAAATTCAGCGAGGTTCTCTTCCACACTGCGCTCACGAAAAGGGCTGTTTTTGCCCGACTCAGTAAGCGTGCCCCGATACTCACGCATCTGTTCTGCATTCAGCTCACAAACATAAGCTTTGCCGGTGTTAATTAGGTGTACAGCCCAATCATAAAGCTGTTCAAAATAGTCGGAAGCAAAGCGAACTTCACCCGCCCACTGAAAACCCAACCAGTTAACGTCTTCTTTTATCGCATCAATAAATTCTTGGCTTTCTTTTTCTGGGTTGGTGTCATCAAAACGTAAATGACAGTCGCCAGAAAACTCTTCAGCCATGCCAAAGTTCAAACAAATGCTTTTAGCATGGCCTATATGTAGATAACCATTGGGTTCTGGCGGGAAGCGGGTTATAACTTTTTGTTGCTGACCCGCTTCACGCTGCTGGATAATCATATTGCGTATAAAGTTGGTTGCAGCAGTAATTTCGGGCTGACTCATAGTGCTCGCTCTATAAATGAAGGGTGAATTGGATTGGTGAAAAAACATAATAAAAAGTATTATAGCCGATGCAAGCCGCCCTATACAGGCGCATACCTTTTAATGAACGGAGTTTATTCATGTCTGATAGCAATCCTCAGGTTCGCCTGACCACTAACTTTGGCGATATTCTACTTGAATTGAATGCTGAAAAAGCCCCTAAAACTGTTGCTAACTTTATTGGTTATGTAGAAAGCGGTCATTATGACGGCACTATTTTTCACCGTGTTATCAGTAATTTTATGGTGCAAGGTGGTGGTTTTGATGCTGACTTTAATCAAAAGCCTACCCAAGACCCTGTTGAAAACGAAGCCGACAATGGCCTAAGTAACGTAAACGGCAGTGTTGCTATGGCGCGTACTATGGATCCTCACTCTGCTAGCGCACAGTTTTTTATTAACGTAAAAGACAACGACTTTTTGAATCATTCAGGTAAAAACTCTCAAGGCTGGGGTTATGCTGTTTTTGGTAAAGTTGTTGAAGGCATGGATATTGTCGAAAAAATTAAAGGTGTTGCTACAGGTAATAAGCAAGGCCACCAAGATGTACCCGTTGAAAACGTAGTGATTGAAAAAGCAGTGGTTGTTGAGTAAGAACTGAATGCTACTGTTTGCTTCAGATATGCATTTGCAGGAAAATCGCCCGGAATTGACCCGGGCTTTTTTGCGCTTCTTAAAAACCACTGCGCCCCAATCTAAAGCCTTGTACCTGTTAGGTGATATTTTTAATGTTTGGGTGGGCGATGATGCGATGACTGATTTTCATAGAGACATTGCTAAAGCGCTTAAAGAGCTAACAACCAGTGGCACTGACGTTTTTATAATGCACGGTAATCGTGACTTTACGCTAGGCAACAACTTTTGTGAGCAATCGGGTTGCACGCTTTTAAAAGACCCCAGTGTTATCACACCTTTTGGCAAACCTATTTTGCTGATGCACGGTGACTTGCTTTGCACACAAGATGTGAGCTACCAAAGAATGCGGCGCGTTTTACACAACCCTTTTATTAAATACCTTTTGCTGCGACTCCCTTTAAAACTTCGGTTAAAAATTGCTAATAGAGCACGCAAAATTAGCAAATCATCAACCCGTAAAAAAGCCACCAGCATTGTTGATGTGACTCAGCAAGAAGTTTTACGCATCATGGAAAAACACCAAACCACCTGCCTAATTCATGGGCACACTCACCGACCCGCAGTGCATGATTTACAAGTAGAAATACAAGGTAAACCGTTGCCAGCTAAGCGTTATGTTTTAGGTGATTGGAGTGACCAAGAGGGCTGGAAAATCACCCTAACAGAAGAGGATATCCAGCTTAGCTCGTTTAATTTTAATAACTTTTAGTTTTTAACGATTCTTAAAATGCGGTGCTCGCTTTTCAACAAAAGCCTGCATCCCTTCACTGCGGTCTGCAAAAGCAAAACTGCTTTGAAAAGCATGGCGTTCAAAACGCATACCAGCGGCTAGTGTTGTTTCGTAGGCTTGATCCACCGCATCACGTATTAACAAGGTGACAGGGCGTGATTGAGCAGCGATGGCTTCCGCCGTTGCTAAGGCTTCGTTGAATAACTCGGCAACGGGTAAAATACGACTAACCAAACCACTGCGCTCAGCTTCGGCTGCATCCATCATACGGCCGGTTAAACACATCTCCATAGCTTTAGCTTTACCTATGGCGCGGGTTAGACGCTGTGTTCCGCCAGCACCTGGCATGGTTGCTAACTTAACTTCTGGCTGACCAAAACGAGCGGTATCACTGGCGAGAATAAAATCACAAGCCATAGCCAACTCACAACCACCGCCTAAAGCCATACCTGAAACAGCAGCTATCATAGGCTTACGTCTTGATTCCAAAACCTGCCAACCATCACCTTCTACATAAGGGAAGTTCATGGCAAACAGCTCTGGAAAATCTTTATTAGCCATTTCAGAAATATCAGCGCCAGCGGCAAACACTTTTTCGCTACCTTGAATTAATAAACAGCCAATTTCTGCATCTTGTTCAAAAGCACTGACGGCTTGACCTATTTCTGCAATTAATGCCATAGATAAAGCGTTATATACCTTAGGGCGATTCAGGGTAATAACACCCACCGCACCTTTTTTTTCAACTAAAATATTTTCATAAGCCATGGGTTAGTTCTCATTACTTTTGTTTGGGCTGGGTGGTACCGGCATCTACTTGAGGGCGATTAGGTTCGGCTTCAGTTAAAGGCTCACACTCTTCTAAAGTGGCTAGGCAGCGCCTTGTTAACCGCTGGTATTCGCCTGTACCTTCTTGTTTCCAAGCAATTTCTTCGGCACTTAATTTGCGGTGTACTTTGGCAGGCGAACCAATAATTAACGATTCGGGCTCACAGGTAAAACCTGCTTTAACAAAAGCAGTAGCCGCAACAATAGAGCGGGGCGCAATTTTTGCTCCATCCATTACTACAGCATTCATACCAACCAGTGAATCTTCACCCACAATGCAGCCATGTAAAATAGCACCGTGACCTATATGGCCGTCTTTTTCGACCACCGCATCTAGGCCAGGAAAAGCATGCATTACACAAGTATCTTGTACGTTAGCGCCTTCTTTAAGAATAATGCGCCCAAAATCACCGCGTAAACAGGCAGTTGGGCCAACATAACAATTAGGACCTATATGCACATCACCAATTAATACTGCTGTGGGGTGAACGTAGGCGGTAGGATGCACAACAGGTGCCACACCTTCAATTTTATAGCAGGGCATTTTTTATTTTCCTCGAAGATTTTGTTTAAGTTAGTCTGCATTACTAGCAGCAGACTAACTTAAGCTGTGCCTAAGTGTCAGGGTTAAAGCTGACGCTTAGGTCACAGTAAAGCAGGCATAGTAGACTAGCTGCTCTTTAAACGTGACGGCGGCTTTGTACTACAACAAAGCGGTTCACTAGGAAGGCAGTGTCAGTTAAGCAAGCGTTGGCTGCTGGGTTGCCACCGGTAGCGTGGAAGTCACTGAAAGCAGCAGATTGGTTAACAAACACGCCGCCATCTAGGTTGCAAGAAAGTGCAACTTTTACATCCATTGCTAGCTCTTCAGCTTGGTCTAAAACCGCATCAGAGGTTGAGTAAACGCCTAAGGTAATTGCGCCCTGCTCTTCAAGCACTGCTTTAGCTAAACGCATAGAATCTGCAGTGTCTTCGGTTGCAATTAGGAAAGAGATAGGACCAAAGCGTTCTTCTGAATAAGTCGCTTGGTCTTTACCTTCAACCTTCAAAATAAGCGGTGTATGAATGCGTGCATTTGGGTATTCAGCATGCACACGTGGCTCACTATCTAGCACGATTTCACCCAAGCCACGGCACTCATCAATACGCTTAGCGGTTGCTTCAGACTGAATAGCACCTAGCACCATGCAAGCACGGTCGTTATCACCTAAGAATTTGCTAGTGGCAGTCGCCAAGGCTTGTGCAAACTCATCAAAGCTTACTTTACCTTCGGGTGTATCAATACCACCTTTGGGAACATAAATAGCCTGAGTCGTAGTACACATTTGACCCGAGTAAAGGCTGAGTGTGAAAGCTAGGTTACGAGTAACGGCTTTTAAGTCGCTAACGCTGTCAACAATAATCGAGTTAACACCGGCTTTTTCGGTAAAGACTTTAGCGTGGAGTGCATTCTGCTCTAACCAGTTACCAAAAACGCTAGAACCTGTGTAGTCAATCACTTTCATTTTAGGGTTCATGGCTAAAATTTTAGCAACGGGTTCTTCTAGCGTATCAACCGCTAGGCTAACAATTTGTGGATCTAAGCCAGCTTCTTTTAATACTTCTTGGGCTACTTTTACAGTTAAAGCAGCAGGCAAAATAGCTGCGGGGTGCGGCTTAACTATGACCGGGTTACCGGTAACTAGGCTGGCAAACAAACCTGGGTAAGTATTCCAAGTTGGGAAGGTAGAACAACCAATAACCATAGCTACACCACGAGGTACGATGGTGAATTTTTTATCCATCACTAATGGATCCATCTTACCTTGTGGCTTGTTCCAGCGTGCAGAGGCAGGAACAGCATTCATTGCATCCCAACCATAAACTACGGCTTCTAAAGCACGGTCTTGCGCATGAGGTGCGCCTGCTTGGAAGGCCATCATAAAACCCTGACCACTGGTGTGCATGACCGCATGGCCCATTAAAGGACTCATAGCATTTAGGCGCTGGAGAATTTCCATACACACACCCACACGGCCTTTAGGGCCTACATCACGCCACTGAGGTATCAGTGCATGTAGGGTGTCAACTAGCTGATCCATATCGGGCTGGTCGTAGCTAGTGCCTAAGTCTAATCCATAGGGTGAACGCTCACCGGTAATTTTTTTAACGCTTGCAGGGCCAGCTAATTCAAAGTGCTGATCGCAAATGGCTTTAAAATCTTCAGGTGCTGATTTAACTGACTCTTCTGAATACTTTCTTAGGTTTTCAGAGTAGGGAGACCAGTATTCACGGGTATGAATGGCTTCTACGGCACGGGTTAATAATTCTTCATGACGTTCAAACAAAATCGCAGGCGTTACTGCTGACATAATAAGTCTCCTAAGAACTTAGTTTTTCTAAAAAACAGACATCCACACAGCGTGCCAACATAGCAACAACAATATAAAACAAGACGTGCTTTTTGTATCACATTCACTAAGTAAAGCAAAGCGATCAGCTTTATTTATGGCGCTTATTAGTAATAAAAACGACTAAAAACATCTAAAAGATAACTAAAAACTCAGTATTACCATTAAAAATCAATAACTTAAAATTACAATTATAAAAAACACTTTAAAGCGATACATAAAACAAGAATTAAGTTCTTGATCAGTGTCATTTTTTGGATATACTAATTTCAGCAATTCACTCATGCCAGCATGGCTACAACAAAACAAGACAAAACGTTGTAACTGCTACTTTCAAGTCATTTGATGACCGATACAACCTAAGCAGTAAACATATAATAAACAATTCATGGGTTGCTTATGCCTAATAACCTACTTATTCAGGGGCCAGACAAGGGTGTGCTATTGCTTACCCTTAACCGCCCTGAAGCTCTCAATGCTTTAAATACAGCCCTCTTGGGTGAGCTTGCTGCAGCACTTGACGCTGCTGAAGCTGATCCTGCTACACGTGCAGTTGTCATTACCGGTAGCGAGCGAGCCTTTGCTGCTGGTGCCGATATTAATGAAATGGCTGCTCGTGACTTGGTGGGAATTCTTGAAGACCCGCGCGTAGCTCACTGGCAACGTATTTCACGCTTTTCAAAACCTATTGTTGCCGCGATCAATGGCTTTGCTCTAGGCGGTGGCTGTGAGCTTGCCATGCACGCAGACATTCTTATTGCGGGTGAAAACGCTCGCTTTGGTCAACCAGAAATCAACCTTGGTATTATGCCCGGCGCTGGTGGAACACAGCGTTTAACCCGTGCTGTAGGTTCGGCTTTGGCCATGCATTTGGCCTTAACCGGTGAACAGATTTCTGCTCAGCGTGCTTTACAAGCCGGTTTAATTAGCGAAATTTGCCCCACTGAATTAACCGTTGAGCGGGCTATTAACATTGCTGAAACCATTGCCAGCAAAGCACCCCTTGCCGTGCGCTTAACTAAAGAAGCCATTCACAAAGCCAGTGATACAGACTTAGCAACCGGCCTTAGATTTGAACGCCACGCCTTTACTATCTTGGCAGGCACTGCTGACCGTGCTGAAGGCTTAAAAGCTTTCCAAGAAAAGCGCCAGCCTAAATTTACGGGTTGTTAGTTTTTTTAACACCATTCATCAAAGGATTTTTTTATGCCTCAGTCCAGTATTCTTCTTGAGATAGATCAGGGTGTTGCACTGCTAACCCTTAATCGTCCCGATAACCTGAATAGTTTTAATGCTGAAATGCACCAAGCAATGCGTGCCGCTTTAAGCCAAATTCGTAAAGATGCCAGTGTGCGTGCATTAGTTATTACCGGCTCTGGCCGTGGCTTTTGTGCCGGACAAGATTTAGGCGACCGCAATGTAGCGGCAAGCGATACAGCTCCCGATTTAGGTGAGTCGATTGAAAAACGCTACAACCCCATGCTACGCACTTTGCGCGACCTGCCACTACCGGTTATTTGTGCAGTCAATGGTGTAGCAGCTGGTGCAGGTGCCAACATAGCTTTGGCTTGTGATATTACACTTGCTGCCCGCTCTGCTAGTTTTATTCAAGCCTTCTGCAAAATTGGCCTTATTCCTGATTCTGGCGGTACTTGGACGCTACCTCGTTTAGCCGGTATGGCGCGTGCTAAAGGCATGGCTTTATTGGGTGACAAAATTTCTGCCGAACAAGCAGAAAGCTGGGGCATGATTTGGCGCTGTGTTGATAACGATCAGCTGATGGAAGAAGCCATGAAACTGGCTCGCCACTTAGCGACTCAGCCAACCAAAGGTTTAGCTTTAATTAAACGCGCAATGAATGCCAGCGCCAACAACACCTTTGATGAGCAGCTAGACCTTGAGCGTGACTTACAACGCTTGGCGGGTCGTACTGAAGATTACCGTGAAGGTGTGGCTGCTTTTATGGAAAAACGCCAACCCAGTTTCAAGGGGCACTAAGTGTTAAAGGACAAGAGTATGCAGGCTTTAAAACCTTCAGTAAAAATTGCAGTAATAGGTGCGGGTGCTATGGGTTCTGGTATCGCTCAGGTTGCTGCTCAAGCTGGACACAGTGTTTATTTGCAAGACCAACAAGCCGGTGCTGCTGAAAAAGGCAAAGCCGGTGTTGCTAAGGTTCTGCAAAAACGTGTTGATAGCGGCAAGATGCAGCAAACCGATTTAGATGCTTTGCTGGGCCGTATTCAACCAATAGATAATGTTGAAGAACTAGCCGATGCCGGTTTAGTGATTGAAGCCATTATTGAAAACCTAGACATTAAGCGCCAATTGTTTGCCAAGCTTGAAAGTGTTTGTGGCGAAAACGTTATTCTAGCTACTAATACTTCTTCTATTTCTGTGACTTCCTTAGGTGCCCAGCTAAAACGCCCAGAGCGCCTCTTGGGTATGCACTTTTTCAACCCTGCGCCTTTAATGGCTTTGGTTGAAGTTATTCTGGGTTTAGCGACTGACAAAAAGCTAGCTGAAGTGGTTCACGCTACCGCTGCTGCTTGGGGTAAAAAGCCAGTTTTTGCTACCTCCACCCCCGGCTTTATTGTTAACCGTGTGGC
Source organism: Marinospirillum sp. (assembly GCF_035271045.1). Classification (GTDB taxonomy): domain Bacteria; phylum Pseudomonadota; class Gammaproteobacteria; order Pseudomonadales; family Halomonadaceae; genus Marinospirillum. The sequence goes on from NZ_DATESC010000006.1 coordinate 21,870, forward strand.
GCGTCCTTTCTATGCTGAAAGCTTACGCTTAATGCAAGAACAAGCCGCTGAACCTGCCACGCTCGATGCTTTATTGCGTGACGCTGGCAACTTCCGTATGGGTCCTTTTGAACTAATGGACTTAATTGGCCACGACGTTAATTACGCTGTCACTGAATCCGTTTTCTCTGCTTATTACGGCGATTTCCGTTTTCAGCCTTCGCTCATTCAAAAAGCTTTGGTTGAAGCTGGCCGCTTAGGTCGTAAAACTGGCCAAGGTTTTTATTCTTATGCTGAAGGTGCCGAGCGCCCCAGCCCAGTTGTTGCAACCACACAAACCTTCACTGAACAACCAGTGATTATTGAGGGTGAACTGGGCGCTGCTAGCGGTTTAGCGGAGCGCTTTAAGCAAGCTGGCTTGAATATTATTGAACGTGCCGGTGCGGGTGTTATTCGTTTTGGCGAAGCAACCCTAGCCTTAACCGATGGCCGCATGGCAAGCGAACGAGTGGTTAGTGATGGCTTGCAAGACCTAGTCGTTTTTGACCTAGCTAAAGACTACCAACAGGCTAGCCGCCTTGCGATAGCTGCTGCTAAACAAACTTCTGCTGCGGCAGTAAACGATGCCACTGCGCTTTTACAAAAAGCGGGGCTAGCCGTCAGCCTACTTAGCGATTCTCCAGGCCTAGTGGTGATGCGTACTTTAGCTATGCTGACTAACGAAGCTGCCGATGCCGTATTGCAAGGCGTTGCAAGTGCCGCCGATGTTGACCTAGCTATGTGTGCTGGTGTGAATTACCCACAAGGCCCGCTTAGCTGGAGCGATAGTCTTGGCCAAGGCGTTATTTGGCAGGTGCTTACTAACCTACAAGCTAGCTATGGCGAAGACCGTTACCGACCCTCGTTATTACTGCGCCGTAATGCCTTTAACGGACAAAGTTTTTCTGCTTAATACCTAACAATAAAAACACCTAACAATAAAAGAGAAGCGTTATGACAGATTTAACACCGCAACAACTGGCTGAAGCCTGTGCTGAAGCTATGTTTTCACGCGATCAGGCTAGCCAACAACTAGGCATGAAAATTGTCTCGGTTGCGCCCGGGCGTGCAGTGCTAACCATGACGGTAGATAGCCGCATGGTACAAGGCCACGGCGCTTGTCATGGTGGTTACCTTTTCACTCTTGCCGATTCTGCTTTTGCTTTTTCATGCAATACCTACGACAAAGCAACGGTGGGTTCTGGCTGCAACATTGAATACGTTTCTCCAGCTAAAGAAGGCGATTTATTAACCGCCACCGCTGAAGAACGTAGCCGTGGAAACCGTACTGGTATTTACGACATCACCATCACTAACCAAGCTGATCAGGTGGTTGCTTACTTCCGCGGTAAATCCTATCAAGTTCGCGGCAGTGTTCGCCGCCTAGAGGAATAACGATGAGTCAAACCAATTTATTACAAGATGCTTACATTATTGATGCAATAAGAACGCCAGTTGGTCGCTACGGTGGCGCTTTGTCTTCGGTCAGAGCCGATGACCTAGGCGCGGTTCCTATGAAAGCCCTAATGGAACGCCACCCAGACTTAGACTGGAGCAAAGTTGATGATGTGCTTTATGGTTGTGCTAACCAAGCCGGTGAAGACAACCGTGACGTAGCACGCATGTCAGCACTTTTAGCTGGCCTACCGATTGATGTACCTGGTGGCACTATTAACCGTCTGTGTGGCTCAGGTATGGATGCCGTGGGCACGGCAGCACGTGCCTTACGTACTGGTGAAGCTAAATTGCTAATTGCCGGTGGTGTAGAGTCTATGTCTCGTGCGCCCTTTGTTATGGGCAAAGCAGATTCAGCCTTCAGCCGCCAAGCAGAAATGTTTGATACCACCATTGGCTGGCGTTTTATTAACCCACTAATGAAAAAGCAGTATGGCGTTGATTCCATGCCTGAAACGGCTGAAAACGTGGCTGAGGATTTTAATATTTCTCGTGCCGACCAAGATGCCTTTGCACTACGCAGCCAAGAACGCACAGCCGCTGCCCAAGCCAATGGCCGTTTAGCACAAGAAATTACCCCAGTTTTAGTTCCACGCCGCAAGCAAGAAGCCTTGGTTGTTGATACCGATGAACACCCTCGCCTTACTACGCTAGAAGCACTGGCTAAACTACCGACACCTTTTAGAGAAGGCGGAAGCGTTACCCCAGGTAATGCTTCGGGTGTAAACGATGGTGCTTGTGCTTTGTTAATGGCCAGCTCTGAAGGCGTTAAGCAGTTTGGCTTAAAGCCTCGTGGCAAGGTTATTGCTATGGCAACAGCCGGTGTTGAACCTCGTATTATGGGGTTTGGACCAGCGCCTGCCACCCGTAAAGTGCTAGAAGTAGCCGGTTTAAAACTTGAAGATATGGATGTTATTGAATTAAACGAAGCCTTTGCTGCTCAAGCCCTAGCCGTTATGCGTGATTTAGGCCTGGCTGATGATGCGGCTCACGTTAACCCTAACGGTGGTGCCATTTCACTAGGCCACCCATTAGGTATGAGTGGTGCGCGTTTAGTTACTACTGCCCTACATGAATTAGAAAAACTTCACTCTGAAGGCAAATCTAGCCGCTATGCACTTTGCACCATGTGCATAGGTGTAGGCCAAGGTATCGCCATCATTATTGAGCGAGTTTAAGTTTTTTTAGTTAAATAAAAATAAAGATCCAACCGCTAGGTAGTTAATCGCTACCTAGCTACACAAAAAATTAGGAATAAAAAATGAGCCTACCCTTACAAAAACTCGGCACCCTAGACCCTCTTGAAACTGCCAGCGTTGATGAGCTACGTCATAGGCAGTTACAACGTCTACGCTGGAGCCTAAACCATGCTTACACCAACGTGCCTTTTTACCGTAAAGCTTTTACTGACAAGGGCATTCACCCTTTAGAAATTAACTGCTTAGAAGATTTAGGCAAGCTAAGCTTTACTACCAAAGCCGACCTACGCGACAACTACCCCTACGGCATGTTTGCTACGCCTATGCGTGATATTGTTCGTATTCACGCTTCAAGCGGTACCACGGGCAAGCCCACCGTCGTTGGTTATACGCAAAACGATATTAATACTTGGGCAGATGTCGTTGCTCGCTCTATTCGTGCTGCTGGTGGCCATGCTGGCGACAAGGTTCATGTTGCTTACGGCTACGGTTTGTTTACGGGTGGTTTAGGTGCTCACTACGGTGCTGAACGCTTAGGCTGTACGGTTATTCCTATGTCTGGCGGTCAAACGGAAAAGCAGGTTCAGCTGATTAATGATTTTGGTCCTGACATCATTATGGTGACACCTTCTTACATGCTAAACATTGCTGATGAATTTGATCGTCAAGGCATTGACCCACACAAGCTACCGCTGCGTATTGGTATCTTTGGTGCCGAGCCTTGGACAGACAGCATGCGTACCGAGCTAGAACAACGTCTTGGTATTCAAGCTCTAGATATCTATGGTCTTTCAGAAGTTATGGGGCCAGGCGTCGGTATGGAGTGTGCAGAAACTAAAGATGGTCCAACTATTTGGGAAGATCACTTCTACCCAGAAATTATTGACCCAGCAACCGGTGAAGTTTTACCTGATGGTGAATACGGCGAATTGGTGTTCACTTCTTTAACTAAAGAAGCCATGCCGATTATTCGCTACCGTACCCGCGATTTAACCCGCTTGTTACCCGGTACAGCACGCCCTATGCGCCGCATTGATAAAATTACTGGCCGTAGCGACGATATGTTGATTATTCGTGGCGTAAACGTCTTCCCAACGCAGATTGAAGAGCAAATTCTTAAAATTGCATCACTTGCGCCTCACTACGAGATAGTTGTGTATCGCGATGGCAATTTAGACTGCGTAGATATTCGTGTTGAGCTTAAGCCTGATGCTAATGCATCCGATGCTGAAACCTGTCAAAGAATTGCTAAAGAATTACAGCACCACATTAAATCTGTGATCGGTATTAGCACTCATGTAAAAGTCTGCAATGCCGGCCTTTTACCACGTTCTGAAGGCAAGGCAACACGCGTATTTGATAAGCGAAAATAAATTAAAAAAACCATTTTTTTAGCTGTCTTGACCCCACTTTTTTAGTGGGGTTTTTTTATTGAATTACATTAAATCAGCAAAATAAATGCGATACATAAAATTAATGCTTGATATTATTTTAGGTATCATATAAAAATACTGTTAGCTTCTCAGCCAGATCCTCTGGGTTGCATAACGTAACGGTAACCCAAGAATAATAAAGAACCTTAGGAGGCATAAGATGTACGCCCAACTCGTTGAAACTGGAGCAAAGCGCGTTAAGACATTAGAAGAAATGTCACCAGAAGAACGCGCCTTTCAAGAAAAAGTGGATGCTGAAATTAAAATCGAACCCAAAAATTGGATGCCCGATGCTTATCGCAAAACACTGGTGCGCCAAATTTCTCAGCACGCTCACTCTGAAATTGTTGGAATGCTGCCCGAAGGTAACTGGGTAACACGCGCACCAACACTAAAGCGTAAATTACAGCTAATGGCAAAAATTCAAGATGAAGCCGGTCACGGTCTTTACTTGTACAGCGCCATGGAAACTTTAGGTGCTAGCCGCGATGAAGAAATTGAAAAACTTCACCAAGGTAAAGCCAAGTATTCCAGTATTTTTAACTACCCAACGTTGAACTGGTCAGATATGGGTGCAGTTGGTTGGCTAGTCGATGGTGCAGCCATTGTTAACCAAGTTGTTCTACAGCGCACTTCATACGGCCCTTATTCACGCGCCATGGTGCGTATCTGTAAAGAAGAAAGCTTTCACCAGCGTCAGGGTTATCAAATCCTTCTCGATATGATGCGTGAAGGCACTGAAGAGCAAAAGGCAATGGTTCAAGATTCAATCAATCGCCTTTGGTGGCCTGCACTAATGATGTTTGGTCCTTCTGATGAACATTCACCTAACTCACAACAATCAATGGCTTGGAAAATTAAACGTAAGAGCAACGATGAGTTACGCCAAATGTTTATTGATCAAACCATTCCACAACTTGAGTTTTTAGGTTGTACAGCACCTGATCCAGACCTTAAATGGAATGAAGAAACAGGGCACTATGACTTTGGTGAAATTGATTGGAGTGAATTTTACGAAGTATTAAAGGGTAATGGCCCTTGTAACCGTGAGCGCATTGCAACACGTAAAAAAGCCATTAATGAAGGTACTTGGGTACGTCAAGCAGCTAAAGCCTATGCCGAGAAACAAAAACAAAAACAGCGCGACGCCGCTTAATTATTAGGAGAATAAAAATGTCTGAAGAATGGCCACTTTACGAAGTATTTGTACGCAGCAAGCACGGTTTAAACCATCGCCATGTGGGTAGCGTTCATGCCACTGATAAAAGCATGGCAATGGAAAATGCGCGTGAGCTTTATACACGTCGTAATGAAGGCGTAAGCATCTGGGTTGTTCCATCCAACAACATCACTGCTTCCTCTCCCGATGAGAAAGAGCCTTTATTCGACCCATCGCAAGACAAGGTTTATCGTCATGCTTCTTTCTACGAGCTGCCTGACGAAGTTGGTCAGATGTAAGGGGAAATCTATGACACAAGCATTAACGCAACAACAAACCTTGCACGAATACCTGTTAAGACTCGCAGATTCAAACTTAATCATCAGTCAGCGTCTTTGTGAGCTCTGCGGTAAAGCACCTGCAGTAGAAGAAGAAATGGCACTAATGAACGTTGCTTTGGACTTGGTTGGTCAAGCACGTAACTGGTATGAATACGCAGCCGATTTGGACGAAACTAAGCGTGATGCAGATACACTAGCGTTTCGTCGTGACGCACATGAATACCGTAACCTGCTTCTAACAGAGCAGCCTAACGGTGACTATGCAGAAACGATGGCGCGTCAATTCTACTTTGATGTATGGCATTACTTTACGCTGCAATCTTTAGTTAATGCACCCGATGAACGCATTGCTGGTATTGCTGCTAAAGCATTAAAAGAAGTGACCTATCACTTACGCCGTTCTTCAGCTTGGGTAAAACGCCTAGGTGATGGTACAGAAGAAAGCCATCAGCGTATGGAAGTAGCGGTTGAAAGCCTATGGCGTTTTACTGGTGAGCTGATTACACCTGACCAAATTGATACAGACTTAGCAGCACAAGGTTTAGCACCCAATCCAGAGCAGCTAGCAGAAGATTGGAAAGGCATGGTTAAAGAAGTGCTAACAGAAGCAACGCTAAGCTTGCAAGCCGATGATGCTTGGATGTACCTAGGCAGTAAAAAAGGTGTTCATACCGAGCATTTAGGTTTGATTTTAGCGGAAATGCAGTTCTTACAGAGAGCTTATCCGGATGCAAAAACCTGGTAAAACGCCTAAGCCGGCAGCAGCGCCACTTGAAAATCCTATGATTGCTAGTGATAAAGTTCCCGCTAATGCATCGGGTGAACGATTAAGCGAAGAACAAATTTGGCAATTACTGGAAGAAGTGAAAGACCCTGAAGTTCCGGCGGTAAGCGTGGTAGAACTAGGGGTTGTGCGTCAACTAAATTGGCAAGACCAGCAGTTGGTGGTTGATGTTACGCCCACCTACTCTGGTTGCCCAGCGACTGATTTAATTGAAGCGTTAATTGCAGAAGCACTGATGCAAGGCGGTATTCGTAATCCACAAATCAAACGAGTGTTAACGCCCGCTTGGACAACCGATTGGATTACCCCTGCTGGACGTGAAAAATTACGCCAGTTTGGTATCGCTCCACCACAAGGTAGTGCGAGTAAAATGACGCTGCTTGGGCATGATCAGCAAATTTCCTGCCCTCATTGTGGTAGCAAACACACTGAGCAAATCAGTGAGTTTGGTTCTACCGCTTGCAAGGCGCTTTATCGCTGCAGTAGCTGTTTAGAACCTTTTGATTACTTCAAGTGCATATAACAAAATCGAGATTCCTATGAGCCAATTTCATTCGCTAACAATTAAAGAAGTCAGGCTAGAAACACGTGACGCAGTCTCATTATCATTTGAACTGCCAGAAGCACTGAAAAATGCCTACAGCTTTACCCAAGGTCAGTATTTAACATTAAGAACAAAGATTGATGGTGAAGAAGTACGTCGTTCTTATTCAATCTGTACAGGCATTAACGATCAAGATTTACGCGTTGCTATAAAAAAAGTACCGGGCGGTGTGTTTTCAACCTTCGCCAATGAACAGCTTAAAGCAGGTCAGGTCATTGATGTAATGCCACCTCAAGGTAAGTTTTTTACGCAAATTGATCCACAACACGAAGGCAACTACCTTGCGATTGCAGCAGGTAGCGGGATTACGCCTGTTTTATCAATCATTAAAAGCACCTTAGAGACAGAACCTAAAAGTAAATTTACACTTTTTTATGGTAATTACTCGACTAGCTCTACCATGTTCAGAGAGCAGCTATCAGACCTTAAAAATCAATATATGCAGCGTTTAAATTTAGTATTTATTTTTAATCGTGAACAGCAAGACATTGAGCTTTACAACGGAATTATTGACAGTGAAAAATGTGATGCGTTGTTTGAACAATGGGTTAAACCTGCTGATTTAACTGCTGCATTTATTTGTGGCCCGCTGCAAATGACTGAAACCGTCAGTGAGTCATTACAACGTCATGGCATGGATAAATCAAAGGTTCATTACGAGCTCTTTACACCTGCTGGTGGTGCTTCTGTTTCACGTCAAGACAGACCAGAAACAAAGATAGACAACAAAGCTGTTAGTAGTATTACTGTTATTTCTGATGGTCGCTCTTTAGGTTTTGAACTGGTTCGTAATACTAAAAGTATTCTGGATGCAGGTAACGAGATAGGTGCAGACTTACCTTACTCCTGTAAAGCTGGTGTTTGCTCTACTTGCCGTGCCAAAGTTGTAGAAGGTGAAGTAGAAATGGATTCCAACTATGCGCTTGAGGATTATGAAGTCGCTGCTGGCTATGTTCTATCTTGTCAGTGCTACCCAGTGAGCGATAAAGTTGTGCTTGATTACGACCAATAATTAACTACATCTAACTTTTTCTTTTTACCTCGCCTAGTGCGAGGTTTTTTTACTTTAAAAGAGCATCAAAAATAAGGCATAAAAAAACCCCCAGCTTGATAAGCTGAGGGTTATTTTATAAGTGCCTGACGATGACCTACTTTCACATGGGGAGACCCCACACTATCATCGGCGCTAAGCGGTTTCACTTCTGAGTTCGGTAAGGGATCAGGTGG
>NZ_DATESC010000007.1:0-260360 GCF_035271045.1 Marinospirillum sp.
GTTCACTGCCGCATAGGCAGCTCAGAAATTGAGGCGCTGCGCCAAGTGATTGACACAGAGGTTCACTGCCGCATAGGCAGCTCAGAAATGAAAAAGATCTGATATTTAACGACCGCACAAGTTCACTGCCGCATAGGCAGCTCAGAAAGAGCGCGATAGCTTCGTAGCCTGCATTGTAGTGTTCACTGCCGCATAGGCAGCTCAGAAAATGCGCTGTACTGTTAAATAGTCGTTTCTATAGTTCACTGCCGCATAGGCAGCTCAGAAACATACTTGGTGTTGCGTAGGGTGCATAAATAGGTTCACTGCCGCATAGGCAGCTCAGAAAGCTATCTGGCGTTGTTCGCCAATCATTGGGCTGTTCACTGCCGCATAGGCAGCTCAGAAATGCGCGTTGTTGTTGATATTGAACGAGAACGAGTTCACTGCCGCATAGGCAGCAAAGGGTCGTGCTCGGAGCCTGTGGTCAGACGCGAGCTATTGGCCGAGGCATAAAAAGGCCTCGGCTTATTGTGCAATTAATATAGCATTCAGCCACTGCTCATTTGCGCGATCGGGGCGTTGATCGCCAGTCAGCCAGGTCTCTTTAATGCTCAAACCGGTGCCTTGCAGGAAATTGTGTAAACGTTGCTCTGTGCAGTTGGTGAATTGACGACCATTGCGTTCTACATCGTCTTCGCCGTATTTAAATGATACGTAGATCACGCCATCTGCTTGCAGTAAACCAGCTAGGTGCTGCAGCGTGGCTGGCATACTGATGGCTGGGACATGCAGCAAAGAGGCGCAGGCCCAGATCCCGGCAAACGGCTGTTCGCTGCTAAAGTTGAGAAAGGTGCTGTGTTGCACAGCAATACCACTGACACGCTGAGCAATGTCTACCAGTTTGGCACTGGCATCAAAGGCTTCGACTTGAAAGCCGCGCTGCAAAAATGCGGCGCTGTCACGTCCGGCCCCGCAGCCGGCATCTAAAATCCGACTCGACGGCGGCAGCAAGACTAAAAAACGCTGATACAGCGCGCTCATGTCCACATTTAAAGTGTCTTGGGCAAACTGTTCTGCATTGTTTTCGTAGAATTCTAGTGTCATATACATCCCTGCATGACCGCGAAAGGCGGGCGATTTTAGTGTTGTGGCAGATTGAATTAAATGGGGTGTTCTGCGCGCCGTTCTCAGAGCTTTTGTATACTCGCACAGTTGCTTGCCCTGAGCTGGCGCCCACACTTTAAAGCATCAAGTCGACTCTTTCATCAACTCCAATCGAATCCTACCTATCGCACCCATTGGGTTAAGTCCTTTTGGGCAGACCCAAGTGCAATTCCCAATGCTGCGACAACGAAATACACTGAACGGATCTTGCAAGCCGTCCATGCGCTCGATTCTGCCGCGATCGCGGCTATCCAGTAGAAAACGTAAGGATTGCAATAAGGCTGATGGTCCACGGTATTTTTCGGGGTTCCACCACCATGAGGGGCATTGCGAGGTGCAGCAGCCGCAGAGGATGCATTCATAGAGACCATCTAACTGCTTGCGTTGTTCTGGGGTTTGCAGGCGTTCAATGGCGGGAGCAGGATCATCATTGATCAGCCAAGGCTTGATTTTTTCGTAGTGGGAAAAGAATAAGGATTGATCAACCACCAGATCGCGAATCACCGGCATGCCGGGCAGGGGACGGATGACTAAGGTGTTCGATGTGCCAAGGGCGTCTGCTACGGGCTTGATGCAGGCCAGCCAGTTCTTGCCATTGATGTTCATCCCATCCGAGCCGCACACGCCTTCACGGCATGAGCGCCGATAGGCGAGGGTTGGATCCTCTTCACGCAGGTATTGCAGTGCGTCGAGCACCATGCGCTTGCGGAATTCTTCAGGCAGGGTTTTTGACTGCATATAGGGTGCAGTGTCGTATTCGGGGTGGTAGCGATAAATCTGGACGTTAATCATCAGGTCTCTCCCGTAGCATTTGGGATACAACACTGCATGAGAAAAATATTCAGCGAGCCTAGCAGTGTGTTTTGCTTTAAATGCTTAGTTGATTTATAGGCTTTAAAGAGTGAGGAATCAATACGACGGTGTCGACTCGGGCGCACTACTGCCTAAGACTTACAATGGTTTTTGCAACGCTAAGGAAGCCGCTCGTTCTCAGGTAAGCACCACGCGGGATCAGTTGTGGCTCAGTCCATCCTAAAAATAATCGATATTTTGCCTCTTTGCTGATTTGATAGTAGTCAATAGTATGTACCATGTGCTCCGCAGTGCCGTTTAAGATTGCGTCCATAACTGAGTAACGCTATGTGCTTGGTTAACCTTCTAAGATGATCCGGAGTACGCCGTATGCTAATTTTCTTTATCAGTATCACTTTGTTGATACTGGGCTATAAGTTCTATAGTCCCTTTGTTGAAAAACAAGCGGGCATAGATCCCAAAGCCCTAACCCCACAGCAACGTTTGAATGATGGTGTTGACTATGTTGCAGTCAGCCCTGTACGGGCGTTTTTAATTCAGTTTTTGAATATTGCCGGTGTGGGTCCGATTTTCGGGCCTATCTTGGGTGCTTTGTATGGTCCAATTGCTTTGGTTTGGATCGTTATTGGTAACGTTCTTGGCGGCGCAGTGCATGACTATTTTTCTGGAGTGATGAGCTTAAAAGAAGACGGAAAAAGTTTGCCTGAAATTGCCGGTCACTATTACAACGTGGTCTTCAAAGGCATTATGTTGCTCTTTACCTGCATGCTGCTGTTTTTTGTGGGTGTGGTGTTCATCATGAGCCCCGCAGGTTTGTTGAGTAACTTGTCTTTCTTTGAGGGCACTTTTTTAGCCGGTAACACCTTTTGGGTGCTGCTGATTCTTGCCTACTATTTCTTCGCAACATTGTTGCCGATTGATAAAATCATTACCAAGCTGTACCCGCTGTTTGGTGCGCTGATGATTGTGATGACGTTGTCGATTGCTGTGGCGTTGTTGTTTAATGCGCCGCACTTGGCTGAAGTGAATGATATTTTTGCTTACTTTCATGACGAGCATGATCATGGTTTATTAGCACCTAATCCTGATGGCCTACCAGTGTGGCCCTTGTTGTTTGTAACCATCACCTGTGGTGCGATCAGTGGTTTCCACTCCACGCAATCACCGATGATTGCCCGTTGTCTGACCAATGAGAAATATGCGCGTCCAGTGTTTTATGGCGCAATGGTCTGTGAAGGTATTGTGGCCTGTGTTTGGGCGTTGGCCGGTATTGCTGCGTTCCCTGAAGGGTATGTGGGCTTAAAAGCGATGCTTGATGTCGGTGGTCCAGGCTTAGTGGTGAATCATATTGCGACCAGTTACCTTGGGGTTTTTGGTGGCATTATGGCGATTCTGGCTGTGGCTATTTTCCCTATCACTTCGGGTGATACCGCGTTTCGTTCATTGCGCTTAACCATTATGGACGCGTTTAATATTTCGCAAACTGTGTGGCACCGACTTGCGTTATCTGTGCCGTTGTTGGGTATTGGCTACCTGATGACGTTTTTAGATTTCTCGCTGATTTGGCGCTACTTCGCCTTCTCTAATATGTTGCTCTCGACCAGTGTGCTGTGGTTAGCCACTAAGTACTTGTTTGATAGAGGCACTTTCCATTGGATTGTGAGTATTCCTGCGGTGATTGGTACGGCGATCAGTGTTGGTTATATTTCAACGGCGAGCATTGGTTTGAACTTTCCGATGGAATACAGTAAGTGGATTGGTATCGGGGTTGCGATCATTTGTCTTATCGGTTTGTTGGTTCAGCACCAAAAGCGCAGCGTGAAACTGGCGGTTAAACTCAGTTAGTCTGTTTAATTTAAATATTTTTGCATAACGCGCTTGACACAACTCATGGAAGAGTGAATAATGCGCGCCAAGTTGGCTACATAGCTCAGCTGGTTAGAGCGCAGCATTCATAATGCTGATGTCCCAGGTTCAAATCCCGGTGTAGCCACCAATTTATTATCCAGTGAGATCCACTGGAATCTTTAAAGCCCCGTATTACGGGGCTTTTTTTTGCCTGTCTGTTTATACCTGTCCACTCTGATCTGTACTGGTCTAATGGAACTGGACACTTTAATTAGCGACATTGACATTTCCTCCTCGAATCTGAACGGTATGAGCATGGTGTAACAGCCGGTTCAGCAGTGCTGTGATTACTGTCGTGTCACCGTCTAAAGCACCGGCCCACTGAGAAGCATGTTGCTCTAACCGCAGTCCTGTTTGATTCAGGGTGTGTGCGAGTCTAATAGATAGTTGACTTTCATATGCTGTTAATATATTTATTAATTAACAAATAAAATAATATTAAAAATGATTCTATTGCGGCAGTTGCAACTTGTAAAATCACTACCGCAACATCGGCTTAATTGCCGTCATTTGTGTGGAGGCTAGGCGTTATGGCTAATATCATCATATTGGGCGCGGGGATTGGCGGTATGTCTGCTGCCTATGAAATCCGCGATGCAATCGGCAAGGAGCACGCCATTACGGTGGTGGGTGATGGGCCCGTCTTCAATTTCACCCCATCCAATCCTTGGCTTGCCGTGGGTTGGCGTAAACCCGATGAAATACGGCTGAATGTGACGGAGCCGCTCGAGTCGCGCAATATACGTTTTGTGCCGACCCGAGCGAATAAGGTGGTGGCTGAGGCTAATCGCCTTGACCTTGTTGATGGTAGTAGCCTCAACTACGATTATCTGGTAATTACCACCGGCCCGCGGTTGGCGTTTGAGCGCGTACCGGGCAGTGGTCCAGAAGGTTTTACTCAGTCGGTGTGCACAGGCCCGCATGCCGAGAAGGCATGGCTCTCCTATGAAGAGTTTTTGAAGAAGCCAGGGCCGGTGGTTGTCGGCGCTCTGCAAGGCGCCAGCTGCTTCGGTCCGGCCTATGAGTTTGCGATGATTCTCGATACCGATCTGCGTCGACGTAAGCTGCGTGATCGAGTGCCGATGACGTTCGTCACCTCCGAACCCTATATCGGACATATGGGGCTGGGCGGTATTGGTGACTCTAAAGGTCTTCTGGAGTCGGAGATGCGTCAGCGCCACATCAAATGGATCAGCAATGCACGCGTCACCTCCGTTGAGCAGGGTAAGATTAATGCCGAGCAACTGGATGAGCAAAGCGCCGTACTCAAAACACATGAACTGCCATTTTCCTACTCGATGTTCATCCCGCCTTTTGCTGGCGTTGATGCGGTGCAAGGTATTGAAGGGCTGACCAATCCAGGTGGCTTTATCCTTATTGACGAGCACCAGTGTAACCCGACATTTCCCAATATCTTTGCCGCCGGCGTTTGCGTGGCGATTCCGCCCGTTGAGGTTACGCCTGTGCCCACTGGCGCGCCTAAGACAGGGCTGATGATTGAGTCGATGGTGACCGCTATTGCCAACAATCTTCGCGACGTATTGGCCGGTAAACCTATGAAGGCGCGTGCAACTTGGAATGCGATGTGTCTGGCCGATATGGGCGATAGTGGCTTTGCCTTTATTGCTCTACCGCAGATTCCACCGCGTAACGTGACCAAAGCGATGAGTGGAAAATGGGTGCATTTGGCTAAGGTTGCCTATGAAAAGTACTTCCTGCGCAAGATGCGCAAGGGCAAGGCTGACCCCATTTATGAAACCTACGTTATGAAAGCCTTCGGCATTGATCGGCTGAAACTGGAGGAGAACATCGACTGATGTGTGACTTATACAGTTTGCACTCGCGGTCAGTGTAAGAGACGTTTCTTTATTGACTTTAAAACCCTAATCGCCAGACAGTATAAGCTGCCTAGCGATTAGGGTTTTTACTGCTATGTTGTCATTCTCAATCAGCGAACAACATCTGTCAGCAGTCACGCTAATGTCGTGTAGTATTGCCGATGAAGGTCCTTGAGCAAGGATGAATGCATTGAAAAATGTGAAAATTATAACCAAGATGGCCAAGTCAATACTGGACGCTGGCTGGGGTCAATTAAAAACAATGTTGGACTATAAATGCGCTCACGCAGGCATTGTTTTTAAGGTAGTGAACGAGGCATACACCACCCAAACCTGTTCGAATTGTGGCAACTTGCCCGAATCGAGGCCGAGAGGTATCGCAGGACTTGGAATAAGAGAATGGACGTGCAGTGGGTGCGGTGTCGCCCACGACCGTGATGTTAATGCGGCGCAAAACATTCTTGCGGTCGGACATGGCCGTCTAGGAGTAGGAATCCCTGTCCTTTAGGGCAGGGAGGATGTCAATAACATAAATTAGGATATTTTCATCGCCTTCTTGTTCGACGATAACAATACCATCTTGAGATGCGTTAATAACGCGTTCCAAAAGTTTAGGGTCAATCATGGGCTTAAAATTCATCAGTTAGTCTTCTTTTAGAAAAATGCTGGCAGGCAGACTATGCAGGCTAAAAATATAAAATTCAAATATAAAAAAAGCAGAAGCGTGGTGCATTGCTTCTGCTTGGTGATTAATCCGTTACTATTTTATCAAGAAACAGCCATAACCTGTAAAGGTAGCTCCTCACTGGCATCCAGTCCAAGCAAAGACCTTAAATCAGCGGGGTTAGACAGTAGGTTTTGTAAAGTATACTCGTCTATTACTGCTAAAAAAGCTTCTTGGGCTTTTTGTATAATAGGTTTTAAGTCGCAAGAGCCAGTCACCGGACAGGTGAGCTTTTTACAATCAACCACGTCTAATGTTGTTTCAAAATCACGTACTAGATCACCTAATCGAATACTGGTTGGGTTGCGATCTAGGCGTAAGCCGCCATATTTACCACGTACCGTTTGGATGTAATTCATTTGTCCTAACTTGTGAACAATTTTCATTAGATGGTTGCGTGAAATGTCGAAGTGGTAAGCGATATCGCTAATAGTGACTAGACGATTATCTTGTTGAATACCAAGAAATATCATGACTCTTAGAGCATAATCAGTTTGACGAGTGAGCTGCATTATTTTTCCTCCGTGGATAACAGACCCAAAACCTAAATTCTTTTAGATTGACAGATAAAAATGTAGGTACAGGCTTAACGTTTATAATAGCAAGCTACTTACATTTTTTTGTTAGTAATTAGCGTCAATTAGTTCCTTCTTATTAACGTTTTGTAAGTCACTAGCTTTTAATATAGCCAAGCACTGCTTAAAGCTACCGTATGTTATATGAAGCGTTGCATAGGTAGCTAGATTGTTACTTTTTACATTTCAGGATTGCTTAATACTTCAGCAGCACTGCTAACGATAAGTGGATCAGCTTCAGTTACCACTTTCTCATTTTTATTGGTATAAGGCATGGAGGTTAGCAAAAGCTTCATTGCTGCTAGACGCGCTCTTTTCTTGTCGTCAGATTTAATGACTGTCCAAGGTGTTAAGCTTTTATGGGTGTGCATTAGCATCGCTTCTTTAGCACGGCTGTAATCTTCCCATTTATCCAATGAAGCTAAGTCAACGGGTGATAGTTTCCACTGTTTAAGTGGGTCGCCACGGCGTGACATAAAGCGGCGGTATTGTTCTTGGCGTGAAACAGAAAACCAAAACTTAAATAAACGTATACCGCTGTCAATTAGCATTTGTTCAAAGACGGGGGTTTGGTGTAAAAATTGTACGTATTCTTCTTGTGAACAAAAGCCCATAACGCGCTCAACACCTGCACGGTTGTACCAAGAACGGTCAAATAAAACAATTTCACCCGCAGCAGGTAAATGCTGAATGTAGCGCTGGAAATACCACTGGGTGCGTTCACGCTCAGAAGGTTTTTCCAAAGCAACAACGTGTGCGCCCCGTGGATTAAGGTGTTCCATCATGCGCTTTATGGCACCACCTTTACCCGCAGCATCACGGCCTTCAAAAATGATGACAATTCGTTCACCTTCATCTTTTATCCAGCGCTGTAATTTTAAAAGCTCTATCTGTAATAAGCGCTTTTGTGCTTCATATTCAACACGAGTCATTTTTTTATCGTAAGGATAATCAGAAGCCACAAAAAAATCGGGTTCTTTATCTAAAGGACTTTCAATTAATAATGGGGATGCTAACTGATCATCAGATGACGGGTTGTTTACTTCAGTTTGATCGGTTTTAAGCTTGTCTGTTTTAGGTTTGCTAACTTTTTCTTTGTTAGCTTTTAGATTAGTTGATGCTGTAACAGTGGCTTGTGTGACGCTAGGTTGTGTAATACTAGATTCTGCGCCAACGGCTTTTTTGGTCATGGGTTCTACAATAACAGTCTCTGCATTAATAGCTTTTGCAATAACTGGTGTTGTCGTTTTGGTAGTTGTTGAATCTGCTTTTTTCTCTTTAAGAACACTTGCTGGTTTCATGTCGACCTCCTAATGTCACACATTTAAAAATACACCTTAATTCAATAGGGCTTCTAACTCAAGCCATACAGTTTCAAGAATTAAAGGCTGAGCTTGTGCTGTTGGGTGTAATCTATCTTCTTGCATTAATTCAGGTTTATCAGCCACGCCTTCTAGTAAAAAAGGCACTAAAGGCAGCTGGTGTTGTTGGGCTAATTTTGGGTAGATATTCTCAAATTTAGCAAGGTAGGCTGGCCCATAATTGGGTGGCAATAAAATACCTAATAACATAACTTTAGCACCGCTTTGCTGGCTTAATGCCAGCATTTTTTCTAGGTTATTGTTAATTAATGAAGGTGGCAAACCACGCAACCCATCATTTGCCCCTAATTCTAATAGAACAATGCTGGGTTGATGCTGTCTTAACAGCGCCGGTAATCGTGTCAGTCCACCACTGGTTGTTTCGCCACTAATTGACGCATTTACTAGCTGCCAGCTTTGTTCGTTTTTTAGATGTTGTTTAAGTAAACGTTGTTCTAATAAAGCAACCCAGCCAGTTTGAGTAGGAATGTTATAGGCTGCGCTTAAACTATCACCCATCACCAAAATTACTGGGGGCTTTGTTGCTGTTAGTGATGTTGCTGTCAGTGATGCAGCATTAACCGATCCAATATTGATTAATAGCAATGCTAGCAATCCAGTCATCCAGCTTAATTTTTTACTTTTCCACGGATAGAACATGACATCAAACCCCTTAACAAAAGAAACCGTTATTCAAGCCAAAGATTTAGGTTACAGCGTGGCACAAGATGCACAACCTTTGATTATTTTGCGTAATTTAAACTTGAGTATCCAGTCAGGCGAACAGGTCGCTATTCTTGGCCCTTCTGGTGCGGGAAAATCCACCTTATTAGCATTGTTGGCAGGGCTAGATACGCCCACTGAGGGCGAGTTATTGTGGCGAGGCCAGGCTTTTAGCTCGCTGGATGAAGATGCCCGTGCTGCGGTAAGGGCCAAAGAAGTTGGGTTTATTTTTCAATCTTTTCAGTTATTACCTGAGTTAAATGCCTTAGAGAATGTGATGCTGCCTTTGGAATTAAAAGGCGATCCAAAAGCAAAACAGCAAGCTGAAAAATGGCTAGAAAAAGTGGGTCTAACCCAGCGTGCTAAACACCGCCCCAGCCAGCTTTCTGGTGGTGAACAGCAGCGGGTTGCCATTGCGCGTGCTTTTGTTGCTAAGCCGCACGTATTATTTGCTGATGAGCCAACGGGTAATTTAGATGAAGATAATGGTCGTAAAGTGGCAGATTTACTTTTTGAATTAAAAGCGATTAACGCGCAAGCCATGACGCTTATTTTAGTAACGCATGACCGCCAATTGGCGCAGCGTTGCCAGCGTATTTTACAGCTCGAAGCCGGTCAGCTTATTAATAATGAGGTAAATTAAGTATGGGTGATTTAAAACTAACCGCGCAGCAAGCTTGGCGGGGTGTTAAAGCGGGAGAATATCACGTTTTATTAGTTGCTCTGATTTTAGCCGTTGCTTGCGCCACTTTATTGGGCGTGGTGGGCGAACGCATTCAAGGTGCGCTAGGTGAAGAAACAGCACGAATATCCGGTGGTGATCTAGTGATTAGTGGTCGCCAGCCAACCAGTGAAGCATTAAAAGAAAGCTTTACCGCTGCTGATTTGCGTTGGTCAGAAAAAGTGCAGTTGACCAGCATGGCAAGTTTTGGCGATGAATTTTTACTGGTTAACCTAAATGCGGTGGATAACCATTATCCGCTGCTAGGTGAAGTGCGTTTGCAAGGCCAAAACAATAAAACTTGGCAACAAAGCCAGCCGCCCGCTGTGGGTGAAATTTGGGTGGAGCCGAGTTTAGCGCTGCGTTTAGGTGCAATGCTAGGCGATACGTTGGATGTGGGTGGAATTAGTTTTAAGTTAACTGCATTTTTGTTAGAAACACCCGATCAAAGCGGTGGTTTTTCAAGCTTTTCGCCTAAAGTTTTGGTGCATTTAGACAGTTTAAGTAACAGTCCACTATTAGACACTTTAAGCCGTGCTAGGTGGCGTTTAGGCATAACCGGCGCTGCTGCAACACTTGAGGCGTTAATTGAAACCTTGCCTAAGCAGCTAGAAGGGCATCAACGTTTACGCGATTTTAAAGAAAGTCAGCCAGGCATTGCACGGGCGATGACTGAAGGGCAACGCTATTTGGCGATGGCGGGTTTAGTGGCCGTTTTGTTAGCGGCACTGGCCGTGGGTTTAGCCACGCAACGCCAAGCCAAGCGCCAAGCCAAAGAAGTGGCGCTATTGCGTTGTTTGGGGCAATCCCGAGCGCGAGTACAAAAGCTATTACTGTTACAGCTTTTTTGGTTGGGTTTATCGGCGGGTATTATAGGTGGTGTGATTGGTTATGCCGCGCATTGGGGTTTGATCGAACTACTAAAGCCTGTTTTACCTTTAGCTTTACCAGCGGCCAGTTTAAAGCCGATGTTTGCGGCTATTGCTTTAGCGCTGTGGCTGCTGCTGGGTTTTTCTTTGGCACCTTTGTTAAGCCTTGGGCAAATTAGTCCTTTAGCCGTGCTGCAGTCGCGTCCTTGGCAGCTTAGCCATTCGGCGTGGTTAACTTACGGTTTGGCGGGTGTTGCAACGCTAGGTTTAGGTTGGTGGTTGTCGGGTGATTGGTTGCTGACTTTATGGACGTTAGTGGGGTTAAGTGGTGTTGGTTTAATCGTTACTGGTATTGGTTGGCTGCTGCTGCGCTTATTGATGAGTCAGCTCGATAACCTACCTTGGTATTGGCGGCAAGGTTTGCGCCGTTTAGGGCGTAATCCTAGCGAAACGCTGCTGCAACTTAGCACTTTTACCCTCGCTTTTACTGCGGTGTTGTTGGTGGGCAGAGGTGGCGATCAATTAATGAATGATTGGCAAAACCAATTGCCAGCAGAGCGCCCTAATCAGTTTGCGGTAGACATTCAGCCCTATGAAAAACAAGCCTTTGCCGCAGTATTAGATGAACAAGGCTTAGCCCACAGTCAGCTTTACCCTTTATTAAGGGCACGCTTAACTCATATTAACGGTAAAGCCGCAGCAGAAGCAGTGCCCGATTCAGCGGCCAGCGACAATGCATTAAGGCGTGAATTAAACCTAACTTGGAGCGAAACCCTTCCTGAAGGCAATACGCTTAAAGCCGGAGCTTGGTGGCCCGATTTACCAGCAGCTAAAGCTGGTGTATTGCCTGTGTCGGTTGAAGCCGATGTTGCTAAACGCTTGAATTTAAAACTAGGTGATGAGCTAACCTTTAATATGGCCGGTAACCATTTGCAAACCAGCATTGCTAGCATTCGTGAAGTGCGTTGGGAGAGTTTTAATCCTAATTTTTATGTTATTTTTCCGCCCAAGGTGCTGGAAGACCAAGCGCATACTTTTTTGGCTAGCTTTGTGTTGCCAGAAGACGAAGCCGGTTTTATCCGCGCGTTAACTCAGCAATTTCCTGGCGTGGCTTTTTTAGATGTACGTGCCATGCTAGCGCAGGCCGAAGGCATTTTACGTCAGCTCAGTTTAGGCGTGCAGTATTTGCTGGGCTTTGTTTTATTGGCAGGTTTATTAGTCACTTGGGCGCTAATGATGGCCAGCCTAGATGCACGCAAACGCGAGCAAGTATTACTTAAAGTGCTGGGGGCTTCGCGGCGCAATTTAGCTTCTCGTCAAGCTTTGGAATTTTTGCTGTTAGGCGGCTTGGCGGGTGTGTTGGCAGCCTTGTTGGGCGAGTTGCTCTACAGTTTTATTGCTGGCAAACTGCTTAACTTACCTTGGTCGCCTGCGGCATTATTTTGGGTTTTACCGCCGGTGATTGGTGCTTTGTTATTAGCAGGCTTTGCCCATTTAGCGCTTAAAAATGCTTTACAAACACCGCCTCACCAATTGTTAAAACAATTAAGCTAAAAATACCTGCTTAGCTTAATTATTAAACGAAGAAGATAAGCGCGAAGATTTTGAATGCCGGTGTGAGCTGTGCCATCGTTATGGGGTGAATCCACCTTCGCCACAAGGCAACAGTTTTTATCAGCTTACGATATGCATCCCTACACAAAGGGTGCAGGTAAAGAACTGGAGCTGCACAGCCAAACCTTGCAGTGCATTGCGGGTGAGAAAGATACACTACACAAGTTTAGCCGCACAATTAATAAAAGGTAGAAAATCATGGTCAAAGTTGAAGCAGCAATTCGTAGCAAATTAGAAGCAGCCTTACGGCTAGAATTTATCGCCATAGAAAACGAAAGCGACCAGCACAGCGGCCCCGCCGGTCGTGAAAGCCACTTTAAGCTGACTTTAGTAAGTGAAGACTTCGCAGGTTTATTGCCAGTTAAACGCCACCAAAAAATCTACGCGCTTTTGGTTGAAGAAATGGCAGGCCCAGTTCATGCCCTAGCTTTACACCTTTATAGCCCTAAAGAATGGCAAGCCAAGGGTAAACAGCGCCCTAATTCACCCGATTGCTTAGGGGTGGGTAGCTAGTGTTTTAATAGATAATCCACTAAATCAATAATTAAAAAAGTTAAGCCTAACGTTGTTGAAGAAGCTAAGCAGCAGGCAAAACAAGAAACTACAGCACGAACTTTGCTTGCAGTCTTTTCAACAGTTCAAAGGTGCTTATGCACTGAACATCATATTTTTGGCAGACGTTAGGTACTTTCACTGCAGAAATCAAAACTATAGTAGAGCGCCTTAGTATGTATATAAGTATTAGCATCCAGTAAATACATAGCTTAAAGCTCCACGGCAAGCTTACTTAAATTAGCAGGCTTCATTTGCATTAGGTTAGCGGCTTCACGCAGCGGTGTATTTCCATTTAAGGCATCATTAACTAACGCTTTAGCAAAGTTTTGGCTCACTTGGGACTTTTTAGTTACATAATAAGTTGGTCCATTTCCTTGTTTTTGGCGCGCTTGAAAAGCTTTATTTTCTGCATCAATAAATTCTTGATAAGCTTTTTTTGTAATAAAGTTAAATGTAAGTGCTCGGCGTGCAATAACCCACTGACTAACATAAAAGTGTGCAGCCAAGCTTGGCAATTGCTCATGCCAATCTGCTAATTTATTATCCCAACTGCTTTTAAACTCTGCTTCTGGCACCAACACTTCAGCAGCAACCGCATTACCAACACGCCTTGCTGCTCAATTCTTTATACCAAAACTGCCGCCCTTGCATTAATTTGATGGTGTCGTTCAGTTCAGCGCTATACCTATCTAGTGGGTGGCTGACTAATGTTCGCAAATCTGCAAGTAAAGGTTTTTCAACCGGTGGCTCTGGTAAAAATAAATAAGCGAAGGGTAGGCTTTTTTACCCTGCTTTTAAGGAATACTCATAACTTTTAATAAAAAACTGCCCAAACTGCAAGCGAGTGACCTTTTTATTTCTATTTTAAGCAAAAGAAAATAAGCTAACACTTTGAAATCAGTTTTAATAGGATAGACTGTATTTTAGTAACTCAGCTACCCATTGATTAAGGCTTTTGTTAGTTATTATCATTTGTTTTTTTATCCATAAATTGCTTCCTTAATAGGCTCTAGTTATTTGTAATGATTGTTCATTAGCCAAGACAAGGAGACTTGAACTAAGACTTAGGAACAAGGTTGGTAACAATTGATTTTAATACAATGCTTTAGAATATGTTTGTTAATTTCTTATGGCAGATTAACGCTGACAAAGGTATGCTAGCATTAAAAACAATTAAATATTGAGGAAGTATGGAAGAGAAAACTCAGCATGATTGAATTATTAGTATGAAATACACTCGAATTTCTACTTACCTTATATTTCTTACCATATTTTTACTACTTATTAATATAGTTATGATTTGCTTTATATTTCAGAAAGTAAAAGTTCTGGAAAGTGATGCTAGTATAATAAATCGTATGGGGATTATTAGAAGGTCAATCCAGAGGATAACTAAACTAGAAATATCCGGTAATCAAAATTCTTACAGTGAAATAATTGTAGATAAAAACCTAATTATAGAAATCGACCTACAGATTAAAAGCTTACTTGAAGATGAAAAATTGCTCTTTCTTGCTAAAGAATATTCTGATTTTGGCATTGAAAATATAAAAGCAATCCAAGCTAAATGGCAAAATCTAAAACTATTATTAGAAAACCATCAAAAAAAGCCTACCAATAATATTTTAATAGAAATTTTAAATGAAAGTGAAGAATCTTGGGAGCTAGCAAACTTCGCAGCTTTAAGCGCACAAGAGGCTACTGAAGGAAAAATTTCAGGCATAAAAAATTCTATATTGTTTTATTAATTTACACAATTAATGTTCTAGCCGTTATATGGGTTGTCTATTCTTACGTTAGAAAAAATCTTGAATTTAAAGCTTCTTACGATGCACTAACTGGGCTAGCCAATAGACATTCCTACGAAAGAACTATTGAAACTGAAATTGAACGAAGTAACCGTTATAAAACAAAATTTTCTTTAATTATTTATGATGTTGATTACTTTAAAAAAATAAATGATACCTATGGTCACGAATCAGGTGACAAAATATTAATCGAGCTTTCTAACTTAATAAAAAAGCAAAAAAACCAGCCGTGCTTTAAGTCCGACTGGGGTTGAGTTTAAACCTTTGGCATCAAATCAACTGCAAAAGGCCTAAAGCTTACAGGTCTTTTTTACAGAAATACCAATCAACGCACTCATAACCTTCGCCTTCACGTGCATTTGCAGCATCGGCATCAGCGGGTGGTGGCACTATTACTTGGTCGCCAGGCTGCCAGCCTTCAGGTGTTGCTACCTTGTGCTCGTCTGATGTTTGTAGCGCTTTAATTAAGCGTAAAAACTCAGGAATCGAACGGCCATTGGTCATGGGGTAGTAAACCATGGCACGCAAAATGCCCTTGTCATCAATAATGTAAGTTGAACGCACGGCTGATGTATCAGAAGCGCCGGGCTGAATCATGCCGTAAGCATTGGCGACTTTCATCGACAAGTCTTCAATGATTGGGAAAGTAATTTCTACCCCAAACTTTTCTTTAATGTTACGTACCCAAGCCACGTGTGAATAGTAGCTGTCAATCGACAAGCCAAGCAGTTCACAGTTTAGCGCCTGAAATTCAGGGTGGTGCTTAGCAAAGGCGATAAATTCAGTAGTGCACACGGGTGTAAAGTCAGCTGGGTGAGAAAACAGCACTAACCATTTGCCCTTATAGTCTGAAAGTTTCTTAACGCCATACGTTGTTTTAGCTTCAAAATCAGGTGCTGGCTGATTCAAGCCTGGCAATACTGGGTTTTTTACTTCGCTCATGTCTTTTCTCCGATGGGTTTGAAGTGCTACTGGTAAGCATACTAGCATAGGGAATCTAAAAATTAGCATTGCCTTATGTAATGGCGTCAATAGTTTTTTTGTAATATATTTTAATTATAAGATAGTTAAAAGCTAGAGTTGAGGCCAAAAAAAGCGCCCAGTTTAAAAGTTAACTGAGTGCTTGTTTGATATAATCAACTTTAAAAGTTACTCACTATAACCTTATTAGTTATAAGGTCTTAGCTTTTAGATAAAGGTTTTGTATCCACTGGTGCATCGGTCATAATTGAACTAATGAGTTGATTGATTTCAGTATCTAGCTCATCTGATAAATTATTATTGACGGGCGTTTTTTTAGGGTAGAGAACTTCAACTTCATCCATTTCTTTTAAAAAACTGTTAAGGCAGTCAATGCTTTTAGTGTTTTTTGCTTGATCCATTGTAGCTGTTAGCATTTTAGATGAAAAACTATTCATGGTACTACTCCTTTGTATTACTTAATTATTTGCAGTCCCTTTCTATTGCTAGGCTTGATTGGCTTTTTATATAAACAGCCTAGCAATTTAATTGATTTCTTAATTTTAATTAGTAATCTAACAAGTTATTTTAATTTTAGCAATAGTGCTTTTTGTAAGTTTATTTGTTTGCCTTATAGGTGTTTTTTACAAAGATGTTTTTATAGTTATTTATTTTAAAAAAGTAGTGGATGATTAAAGAATCTTATCAAAATCGCGTAAGACCTCGTACTTTGAGTGCGAGGATGGATAGCGAGGGTTGCGTAAGCAGTTTAAAAAAGCCCGCAACCTTGAGGTAAAATTAGCCACAGCGCAACGGGCTAGAAACAAAACCCAAGTCAAAACCCTTCACGCAAAAATAGCCAACCGTAGAAAAGACGCACTGCATCAATTTAGTCGCAAGCTGGTTAATCGCTGCGGTGAAATTTATGTGGGCAACGTCAGCAGCTTAAAACTCGTTAAAACCAGAATGGCTAAGTCAGTGCTGGACGCTGGCTGGGGTCAATTAAAAACAATGTTGGACTATAAATGCGCTCACGTAGGCATTGTTTTTAAGGAAGTTAACGAGGCATACACCACTCAAACCTGTTCGAATTGTGGCAGCTTGCCCGAATCGAGGCCGAGAGGTATCGCAGGACTTGGAATAAGAGAATGGACGTGCAGTGGGTGCGGTGTCGCCCACGACCGCGATGTTAATGCGGCACAAAACATTCTTGCGGTCGGGCATGGCCGTCTAGCAGTAGGAATCCCCGTCCTTTAGGTCGGGGAGGATGTCAATTCACAGAACACTGAAAGGAATGTATTGCTTAATAGTGTTTTAATACCCTGAATATGCACTAATAATGCGGCGGTCGTTCATTCGCTGCTGGTGTTTGCTCATCTTGCTGTTCACTGGCTTTTTGTAACGTTTTAAAGCGCTGTGCCATTAAATGCAGCTGCTCTTGTAGCAGAAGCAAGTCGCGTTGCTGTAATATCACCTGCTGGTTTAGCTGCTCAATTAAGTCATCTTGGAAGGTAAGTTGCGTCTCCATGCTTATGAGACGTTCTTCGTATTGCGTCATGTCACGTAACCCCTTACCTTGTATAAGCATTTGTCGTCAGACGTGGTTATAATGAGTGCCGGTTTATTAATACCGTTTGCTTTTTTTTCCCTAGCACTTTGGATTTAGAGAAACTCTATGTTGAATAATACACTGATAAGAAATGTACTGGTGAGCCTTCTAGTTGCTCTGCTTACCCCTGTCTTGCTACCCATACTACTTGCTTCATCTGGTTTTACCTTCGATGCTTCTGCTGCCATTAAAGCCTATTTAATGGTGTTTGTGCTTATTTTCTTAGCGCTTTCAATTAATGCACTTTTTCAAACAAAAGCCAATAAAATCAACTATGATGCAGCCTACGCTGATAATGAAGAACAAGACAACGACGAAAATCGTGAAGAAGGCGTTGTTAAATGGTTTAACATTAACAAAGGTTATGGTTTTATCATTCGTGACTCGGGTGGTGAAGTTTTTGTACATTTTCGTTCGATTCGTGGCTCAGGTCATCGTACCTTGCGTGAAGGACAAAGAGTCAAATTTGCCTCTGTTGATGGTGAAAAAGGTTTGCAGGCTGAAGATGTTTCTATTTTAACGCAATAGATTTTAAGTGGGTCAACTTTAAGCGACTAAGCTTGTTGTTATTTTGGAGGTAGCAGTGCGTCTTGTTGTTTTTTTAAGTATATTCTTGATGGCTGCTACTAGCGCTTTAGCTGAAACAACCATGCTTAGTCGTTTTGGTGTCACCCTTTATTTGCCAGATAATTGGCGCTTATTAACTTCTTCTGAGCTTAATGCAGTCGATGATATCGACGCTGTTGCTGAACAAAATATTGCATCAGAAGTAGGTCGATCTGAACTTTTAAAAAAAATACGTGGTGGTGGTTTAGAGCTGATTTTTAATACCCAAAAAATAAAAAACTCTGGTGGTTTTTACGACAACATCACTTTATTAGAAACGAATGACCAAGTACCAGAAGCGGCGACACAAATAAAATCGACCTGTGCTGCATTGCCAAGTTTACTGAGTCGTACATTGGGGCGTAATGTACAGCTAGAAAACTGTGAAGGAAAAATCATTCAAAGTTACCCAGCCTTTGTACTTTCTTACGCGGGTGATGTGCCTAATACTCGTATTGTGCAATATATGCTGCAGTTAGAACAAAATCGTAGTCTAGTATTAACCTTGACTTATCATATGCAAACGCCACAAGTGATTGCTGATTTTGAATCGGCAATAGAGCGCTTAGAGTTTAATGAGTTATTTTAAAAAGCTGTTGCCTTAAAATAAATACCCTGTGGATCTTGCAGGGTTAATTGTTTTTCAGCTAAGCGATTATTAAGATTATTGAAGAAAGGCAATAAGAAATCATCCAGTATTGTATTAAGGTTTAAATCAAAATAACTTAATTCTTCTTCTATTTTATTAAGGTTGCGTTGCGATAAGTTATCACGCAACAGCTGTTCAGCAGGTTTTCCTTTAACTAAGTACATTAGGCAGGTTAAAACCATTAATGGTGCATCACCAATCAGCAATTGCCTGTCTCTAGTACCTAATAGCATGAGGCTTTCAAGTAGGCTACAATAAAAGCTTTGAGCAACCTCTAAAGTATTTAATGACCTTGTTTTAATGCTTGCTAATGCCTCATTTTTGAAATCTTTCCCTTTTAAATCCGTGTTGTCTATTAAATTAATGAGTGCTTTATCTATCTTGTTTAATAGCTGTAACCCTTCATGTAAATTAAATTGTAATGCCAGCGTCTCATCTTGCAGCACTAATTTTTTTTCATTGACTTGTAGGGTAAGGCTCATTATTTACTCCTGTTATTTAATAGTTCTTTCAGGTTTTTTAATTCGCTGTTTAGCTTAGTTAGCAGGCTACGCACTTGATGCTCTTCAACTTTTGCTGGGCAATTATTTTCAAACTGTTGGAAAAGCTTTTCTGGAAATATGATTTTTAGTTGGTTAAATAGCTTCATTGCTTTAAGCATTTTGCACGTAGAAAATAGCAAAGCTAACTCTTCACGACTAATTTGTTTTAAAATAATTTTTAGGTTAGAAGCAGGTAAGCCACCTAAATAATCAAGAAAACTAAATGCTTTGTCATTTATCGCTGGTTGAATTTTGGTGTGGATTGTTTTTTGTTGAGTTAAAAGGTTGGTGATTTCAGGACTATAATCACTTAATGCTTCTTGTATTTTAGTTAGGGTTGTAATGACATCAGTAATGGAAATAGCAGGTTCAAGGTGTAGTTGATC
Organism: Marinospirillum sp.; assembly: GCF_035271045.1. GTDB lineage: Bacteria > Pseudomonadota > Gammaproteobacteria > Pseudomonadales > Halomonadaceae > Marinospirillum. The sequence continues at coordinate 19,408 of NZ_DATESC010000007.1, forward strand.
CATGAACGCTTCTGGGTTTGCGAAAAATAAGTAATTTTTTTTATGGCTTCTATTTTCAATGATGCTTTGTAAGCTGTTAGCAAGTTTAGGCAAGGTTAAACGTGTAAAAGCTAGCAATGGAACCCATTCACACCAAACATTACCAATAACAATGTTTTCTAGTGATTTTTCATCAAGTTCAGCCAAAGCAAAAGCAATGTATTTTAATTCATCTAATTGGGTTTGTTGTTCTTCCCAAAAGCCAGCAGTTTTTTTTAAAGGTTTTAACAATTCTTTTGACAAATTTTCGCGTAGCAAGAGCATTTCAGAAGCATTTAATTTGGCCTTACAAGCATCAAGACTTAATTCAAAATTATTATTAGTAAATCTAACACTGATATCCATACCTAAACTCTTTATTAGCGCACATTGAAGTTCTAGTGTAACGACTTAGTCATAGGATGCTAGCCGCTAGCAGGGGTTTTGGGTAAAATACTTTCTTTGTTTAAAAAAATCTTTGTTTAGAAAATTTATCTTACCACGCTGGAGCAAGCCTTCCCCATGTTGGAAATTAATCCGCTAGTCTCCCTAATCAAAAACCTGCAAGAGCGCACTCACGTTCTTAGGGGGTATCTTTGACTATGATGAGAAAAAAGAACGTCTTGAAGAAGTAACGCGTGAACTAGAGCAGCCAGATATTTGGAATGAGCCAGAACGCGCTCAAGCTTTGGGTAAAGAACGTTCAAGCTTAGAAGTCATTGTTACGACGCTAGACACATTAGATGCTGGATTGGTTGATGCTAAAGATTTATTAGAGTTAGCCGGTGTAGAAAATGATGAAGAAACCTATCAAGCAGTTGATGCCGATTTAAGTCATCTACAAAAACAACTTGAAGGGTTAGAGTTCCGCCGTATGTTTTCGGGTGATATGGACCCTAACGCTGCCTTTTTAGAGATTCAAGCGGGTTCAGGTGGTACAGAAGCACAAGACTGGGCCAATATGATGTTGCGTATGTACCTACGCTGGGCTGATGACCATGAATTTAAAGTCGAAATTGTAGAGCTTTCTGATGGTGATGTTGCGGGTATTAAATCGGCAACGCTTAGCGTGCAAGGTGATTATGCTTATGGTTGGTTAAGAACTGAAACCGGTGTGCATCGCCTTGTAAGAAAAAGCCCTTTTGATTCAGGTGGTCGTCGCCATACTTCATTTGCTTCCGTGTTTGTATCGCCTGAAGTGGATGATAGTTTTGAAGTTGACATTAATCCTGCTGATTTACGCATTGATGTTTATCGTGCTTCCGGTGCAGGTGGTCAGCACGTTAACAGAACCGAATCAGCCGTGCGTATTACCCACTTACCAACCAATACCGTGGTCGCGTGTCAGGCAGGGCGTTCGCAGCATCAGAATAAAGATTTTGCAATGAAGCAGCTAAAATCACGTTTATTTGAACTTGAAATGCAAAAGCGTAATGTTGAAAAGCAAAAGCTGGAAGACTCAAAATCAGACATAGGTTGGGGCAGCCAAATTCGCTCTTATGTGCTTGATGATTCACGCATTAAAGATTTACGTACCAATATAGAAACACGCAATACCCAGGCCGTGTTAGATGGTGACCTGGATAAATTCATTGAAGCCAGTTTAAAGCAAGGTCTATAAAATTATGACAACGTCTGATACCACTTCTTTACCTGACATTGAAAACGAAAATAAGCTTATTGTTGAGCGTCGCGCTAAACTTGCTGCTTACCGTGAACAAGGTAATGCCTTCCCGAATACGTTTCGCCGTGATGCTTATGCAGGTGATTTGCAACGTGAATTTGGTGAAAACACTAAAGAAGAATTAGCCGAACTAGGTAAAAAGGCTAAAGTTGCGGGTCGAATTATGCGGATGCGTGGCCCGTTTATTGTTATTCAAGATGTTAGCGGTCAAGTTCAGTTATATGTCGACAAAAAAGGCCTAGAAGAAGTACAGCAAAAAGCCATTAAAACTTGGGATATTGGTGATTTAGTTTGTGCCGAAGGTATTTTACATTTGTCGGGTAAAGGTGATTTGTATGTATCCATCGAGCAAAGCCAGCTATTAACTAAAAGTTTACGTCCTTTGCCTGATAAATTTCATGGTTTGTCTGATATGGAAACCCGCTACCGTCAGCGTTATGTTGATTTAATTGTAAACGCTGAATCGCGTGAAACATTCAAAGCGCGTTCTAAAATCATTAGCGGCATTCGTCGTTTTATGGAAGACAAGGCGTTTATGGAAGTAGAAACACCCATGCTGCAAGCCATTCCTGGCGGTGCAACGGCGCGTCCTTTTGTGACGCATCACAATGCGCTAGATCAGGATATGTATCTGCGTATTGCTCCTGAGCTGTATTTAAAGCGCTTGGTGGTGGGTGGTTTTGAAAAAGTTTATGAGATTAACCGCAATTTCCGTAATGAAGGGCTTTCTACGCGCCATAACCCAGAATTCACCATGATCGAATTCTACTGGGCTTATGCCGATTATCAAGACCTCATGACTTTTACTGAGCAATTACTTAAAAGCCTCGCTGAACAAGTATTGGGTACAACGCAAGTGCCTTATCAGGGTGAAGTGTATGATTTTGGTAAGCCATTCGAACGCTTAACCATGAAAGAAGCTGTGATTAAGCACGGTACGGGGATTACTGAAGCTGATTTGGCAACGCGTGAAGCGGCTGCTGCTGTTGCTAAAAGCTTAAAAATTGAAGTGAAAGCAATTTGGGGCTTAGGTCGCATTATTACTGAGATTTTTGAAGAGGTTGCAGAAACACAATTGCGTCAGCCTACTTTTATTACTGCTTACCCAGCTGAAGTTTCACCTTTGGCACGCCGTAATGATAAAGACCCTGAAGTAACGGATCGCTTTGAGTTCTTTATTGGTGGTCGTGAAATTGCTAATGGTTTCTCGGAATTAAACGATGCTGAAGACCAGCGTGATCGTTTCTTGGAGCAGGTAGCAGAAAAAGAAGCCGGTGATGACGAAGCTATGTTCTATGATGCCGATTATATACGCGCCCTAGAATACGGTATGCCACCAACAGCCGGTGAAGGCATTGGTATCGACAGACTAGTGATGATTTTCACTGATAGTCCATCGATTCGTGATGTATTACTTTTCCCTGCAATGCGCCCTGAAGTTGATTAAGCGTTACTTTATAGTCAAAAATTAGGTAGCAAACAGCTGCAGGCTAACTGAAATTAAGTTCAAAGCCTGCATCTGCCAGCCAAGCTGCTTCTTGTTCTAAATCATTTTTTAACAGTGGTTGTTCTTCTAGCCAGCCTTCAGCAAACACAATTTGCATGGCTTCTTTAGCGTGGCTGTTATCTATCGTAATACGAAAATCTAAAAAAGGTGTTTCAGGACGGCTAGGATGCAAAATAACGGCTAAGCGTAGTAAACGGGCTAGGCGTTTGAGTTTTAATTGGTATTCGGGTGTAAAAGCGTCAAATTCGGCTAGCGGAAATTTACGACGATGCGCACGAATTAAGGTTGATAACATCTGTTGTTGTGGGCGAGTAAAACCTGCTAAATCGGCATAACGCATTAAATAAGCGCCATGCTTGTGGTATTGGGTATGTGCTACGCTTAAACCAATTTCGTGCAACATGGCTGCCCATTCTAGCTTGTTACGCCATTTAGGTGCGTTGGCTAATCCCCAAGTGCTGGCAATTTGGTCGAATGCATGCAACGCTGCGTTAGTAACCGAATGACTTTGTGACGGATCAATTTGAAAGCGTTCTGTAACGGCTCGAACGGTTCTCACTCGGATGTCTTCGTCAGTGCCACTGCCTAATAGCTCATAAAGTACGCCTTCACGCAGCGCACCCTCTGAGTATTCAAGGCTTTCAATACCTAAAGCTTCAAAGATTGCCAAGCTAATGGCTAAACCCGCGGGTACAATGTTGACTCTTTCTGGACGAACGCCATACGTTAGCCATTGCTCAGGACTGCCGGTTGCCATTAATTCTTCGTACATCTGTTTTAAGCCAACTAAAGTAATGTTAGTAAATTGACCTTTACCAATAATTAACGATAGCGTTTTCATTGTGCCAGAGCTGCCGTGAGCAAGCTGCCAGCCTTCCTTACGAAAACATTTTTGAATGTGTAATAATTCACCATAAGCTGCTAAATAGGCTTTTTTGAAGTCTGCAGCAGTAATAGTTTTGTTAATAAAGTAACGCGAATTAAAGCTCACACAACCCATGTGCAAGCTTTCTAATAATTTAGGTTCATTACCTTCACCAATAATGAACTCTGTACTACCGCCACCGATATCAACCACTAAACGTTGTTCAATTATTTTAGGATTAGAGTTCACTACGCCGACATAAATTAAACGTGCCTCTTCTCGTCCAGCAATAATTTCAATAGGAAATCCTAAGATAGCTTCAGCACGATCAATAAACTCTTTGGCATTGTGCGCTGCTCTAAGGGTGTTGGTGGCAACTAACGTAACTTGGTTTTCATTTAAACCTTGTAAAAAAGGTGCCATTAACTTCAAGCATTCTAGTCCGCGCTGCTGTGCTTCTTCACTTAAACGGTTATTGGCATTTAAGCCAGCGGCAAGCTGCACTTTTTCACCCATGCGCTTAATAATGCTTAACTCACCTTTTATTTTACGTGCTAATAATAAATGAAAACTGTTTGATCCTAAATCTAAAGAAGCGACGAGATCACCTTCAGAAAGGCGTTCAAGGTTGTTTACTGGCTCATTATTCATAAAAAGATTATCCATAAAACTATCTGTAAAACAAGAGTTAACCTAGGCTTTTATAGCAAAGATAACACCAAAAAGTCGAAGATTATATTCTTACATCTTTAGGTGTGCCAAAGAGGGTGATATGATGCATCACATTACTTGATGATTAAGTTCCCAATGGAGAACAGACTATGAGTGCTAATATTCTTAATACCAGTGATGCCAACTTTGAAGAGGATGTATTAAAAGCTGAGCTTCCTGTTTTAGTTGACTACTGGGCAGAATGGTGTGGTCCTTGCAAAATGATTGCTCCAATTTTAGATGAAATTGCTAGTGAATACGAAGGTCGTTTATTGGTTTGCAAGCTGAATATTGATGAAAATACCGATACACCAGCGCGTTTTGGTATTCGTGGTATACCTACTTTAATGTTGTTTAAAGGTGGTGAATCAGTCATTAGTAAGGTTGGCGCTCTGTCTAAGTCACAGTTATCAGCATTTATAGACGCTAATTTATAATTGCTATAAATGGCTTCTGCACGCAAAAATTGTAATTAAAGTGTTGCGTGCAGAATCAGCTTAAGGCAAGATAGATTGCGTTTGGTGCAGCACAGTTGTATTCAGCACCGTTTTAGTTTTATTCCAGTAACATCCTAAATCAAGTGAGTGTTGCAGGAAATCGACCTGCCCTTAATGCTCTAATAGCAATCAATCAGAATGAGCTATTTTTTATTTAGTTCAATCTATTAATCTTGTGTGCAAGCTCGGTAAATTACTTATTATACCGCTTTACACGGACATTACCTTCTAAGCAAGATCACCTATAAAAAACCCATGAATCTGACCGAACTCAAGCAGAAATCCGTTACCGAACTAATGGACATCGCCAACGAGATGGGCATCGAACACGTTGCACGTACTCGTAAACAAGACATCATCTTTGGAATTCTTAAACGCCACGCTAAAGGTGGTGAAGATATCTACGGTGATGGCGTATTGGAAATCTTGCAGGATGGCTTCGGCTTTCTGCGCTCAGCAGACTCTTCTTATTTAGCTGGGCCCGATGATATCTATGTTTCACCCAGCCAAATTCGCCGCTTTAATTTACGCAAAGGCGATAGTATTGCGGGTAAAATTCGTCCACCTAAAGACGGTGAGCGTTATTTTGCACTGCTTAAAGTTGATTCCATTAACTTTGATCGCCCAGACAACGCTAAGCACAAAATCCTTTTTGAAAACCTAACGCCGCTCTTTCCTGATGAGCGTATGGTAATGGAAGTGGGTAATGGTTCGAGTGAAGATCTAACCGCCCGTATTATTGATTTAGTTTCGCCGATTGGTAAAGGTCAGCGTGGCTTGATTGTTTCTCCGCCTAAAGCGGGTAAAACACTGATGCTGCAAAACGTTGCTAATTCCATTAAGCGTAATAATCCTGAGTGTCATCTAATTGTATTATTAATTGATGAGCGCCCAGAAGAAGTAACTGAAATGCAGCGTACTGTACGCGGTGAAGTGGTTGCTTCTACTTTTGATGAGCCGCCAGCACGTCACGTTCAAGTGGCTGAGATGGTTATTGAAAAAGCCAAGCGCTTGGTTGAACATAAGCTAGATGTCATCATTTTATTAGATTCTATTACCCGTTTAGCACGTGCTTATAATACGGTTGTGCCTAGCTCTGGTAAGGTTTTAACGGGTGGCGTTGATGCACACGCTTTAGAAAAGCCTAAGCGTTTCTTTGGTGCTGCACGTAATATTGAAGAAGGCGGTAGCTTAACCATTATTGCCACAGCTTTGGTTGATACTGGCTCTAAAATGGACGAAGTTATTTTTGAGGAGTTTAAGGGTACGGGTAATATGGAAGTACACCTAGACCGCAAAGTAGCTGAAAAACGCATCTATCCCGCGATTAACATTCGTCGTTCGGGCACGCGCCGTGAAGACTTGTTAGCGACAGAAGAAGAATTACAGCGTATGTGGATTCTGCGTAAGCTGCTTAATCCTATGGAAGACGTAGCAGCAACAGAGTTTTTGGTGGACCGTTTAAAAGACACTAAAACCAATATGGAGTTTTTTGAGGCAATGAAGCGTAAATAGCTTTATCGCTTTGAAGTAAGTAGCCATTTAAGTTGTTATTTAAGGCAAGCCCCACGGCTTGCCTTTTGCACATTTAGAGGTTTCAAATCCCGATGATTTATAAGGATTTACGCGACTTTATCGAGCAACTAGAAGCACGAGGCTTATTGAAGCGGATTCAGCAAGAGGTTGACCCTTATCTGGAAATGACCGAAATTGCTGACCGTACGCTACGTGCGGGTGGCCCTGCTATTTTGTTTGAAAATCCCAAAGGTCATACTATGCCAGTGTTGGCTAACTTGTTTGGTACAACTGAACGGGTTGCTTTAGGTATGGGTGCTGAATCGACCGAAGCCTTGCGTGAAATTGGCAAATTATTGGCTTATTTAAAAGAGCCAGATCCGCCTAAAGGTTTGAAAGATGCTTGGGAAAAGTTGCCGATTTTAAAGAAAGTTTTAACCATGAGTCCCAAGGTACTAAAAAAAGCGCCTTGCCAAGAAGTGATTATTGAAGGTGATGCTGTCGATCTTTATAAGCTACCCATTCAGCATTGTTGGCCAGGTGATGCAGCGCCTTTAGTAACTTGGCCTTTAGTGATTACCCAAAGTCAAAAAGATGGCCGTGAAAACTTAGGTATTTATCGTCAACAGCTACTGGCTAAAAATAAGCTGATTATGCGTTGGTTAGCGCACCGTGGTGGCGCTTTAGATTATCAAAAATTCTGCCGTGAAAACCCAGGTAAACGCTTCCCTGTTTGTGTGGCTTTGGGTGCAGACCCAGCGACTATTTTAGGTGCTGTTACGCCTGTACCAGATACCTTGTCTGAATATGCTTTTGCGGGTTTATTGCGTGGCACAAAAACAGAATTAGTTAAATCCATTGGCTATGATTTGCGTGTGCCAGCTTCAGCTGAAATTATTTTGGAAGGCTACATTGAACCCGGTGAGTTGGCGCTAGAAGGCCCTTTTGGTGACCATACGGGTTACTACAATGAAGTGGATGAATTTCCTGTTTTTACTGTGGAACGCATTACCCGCCGTAAAGATGCTATTTACCATTCCACCTACACTGGCCGCCCACCCGATGAGCCAGCGATTTTAGGTGTGGCACTAAACGAAGTATTTGTGCCTATTCTGCAAAAACAGTTTCCAGAAATTACCGATTTTTATTTGCCGCCAGAAGGTTGTTCTTACCGTATGGCAATAGTTACGATCAAAAAACAATACCCAGGTCATGCTAAGCGCGTCATGTTGGGCGTATGGAGTTTTTTGCGTCAGTTTATGTATACCAAGTTTGTGATTGTAACGGATGATGATATTAACGCCCGTGATTGGAAAGATGTGATCTGGGCGATTACTACACGCATGGATCCTTCCCGCGATACGGTATTAATTGAAAATACACCGATTGATTATTTAGATTTTGCTTCGCCAGTATCGGGTTTGGGTTCTAAAATGGGGTTGGATGCGACCAATAAGTGGCCGGGTGAAACCAACCGTGAATGGGGCACTTGCATTACCATGACTGATAAAGTGAAAGCCCGTATTGATGATATTTGGGATGAACTAGGTTTAGATCACAAGGATAAGGGCTAATAAATGATAAATACCTTTGCTAAAGTACAGCAGTTAGAAGCACTGACTAATCATGTTTATCGGGTCACTTTACAGCTAGATACCCCTGCTTTTTTTCTACCCGGTCAGTATTTAGAAATTCAAGTGATGAAAAATGAGCAATCAGAAGGGCATTGGCAGGCTTTTTCAATCGCTTCTTTACCCGATCAAAAACAAATACAGCTACACATTCAACGTTTGCCAGCGCGTGAAAACTCGCAGCAGCTATTTAGCCAACTTAAAGAAGGCGCTAATTTAACGATTCGGTTAGCTTCTGGACAATGTGTGTTGCACGGTAAAGACCGTCCTTTAACACTTATTGCGGCTGGTACTGGTTTTGCACAAATAAAATCACTGATTGAAGCGTTGATTGAAAAAAACTGGCAGTCACCCATTAACTTTTACTGGGCTGCTAAAGATGTAGACGGGCTTTATGATTTAGAATTGGCTCAAGCTTGGCAGAATCAATTAGCAGACTTTACCTTGATACCGATTGTTGAAGAAGTGTCAGAAGGTTGGCAGGGTGAAGTGGGGCGAGTGACGGATGTGCTAGCTAATGATTATGATGAAACCAATACAGCAACGACCGTTGAAGGTTTTATTTGTGGCTCACCCAATATGGTGTATGCCGTAGAAGATTTATTGATGAGTCGTGGAATGCCACCGCGTGCATTATTAAGCGATGTGCACGCTTATATGCCAAGAGATTATTAGCATGACACAGCTTATTGCGCCTGTTTTCTTGGCACCTATTTTAATCACAGGTGCAGCGCAGCGCAGCGGCTTTCACTTAGCTAAACATTGGTTAACTAAAGGGCAGCCAGTGATTATTAGCTACCGTCGTCATAAAGCAGGCGTTGATGAATTGGTGGCGCTGGGTGCAGTAGCCATTCAAGCTGATTTTTCTAGCGATGAAGGTATTTTTGCACTGATTGCTGCGGTTAAAAAGCAAACGGTTAGTTTAAGAGCGATTATTCACAATGCTTCTGACTGGGCGGCAGATACAAAGGATTCAGAAGCGGCGGCTGCGGTGTTTAGGCAGATGTTTCAAGTTCACCAGCAAGCGCCATTTTTGCTTAATCTTGAATTAGAAAGCTTGTTATTAGCAGGGGCTGAGCAAAGTGGGCAGATGACTGATATTATTCATTTAACTGATGATGTAGTGCGCCGTGGTTCACATAAGCACGCGGCTTATGTGGCGAGTAAAGCGGCTTTGCAAAACTTAACCCTTTCTTTTGCTAGCCGTTTTTCACCACACATTAAAGTCAATGCAATTGCGCCTGCGCTGTTAGCTTTTAACGAAGGTGATGATGAAGTGTATCAAAAAAAAGCATTAGCTAAATCGCCTTTAAGTTTGGTGCCAGGTTTTATTGTGTTAGTCCAAACAGTCGATTTTTTACTTAATCAACCCTATATGACGGGGAGTATTTTACCCTTGAATGGCGGCCGACATTTGCAAGCATAAATCTATGAATTACGTTGCTGTTACGCTAGTAGCGGTGTACATTTGTTCACAGTTTTCATTTAACTTTTAAGGTCTTTTTTAACATGAATTCAAATTATAATCAGCAGGGCAGTGACTACAATACAGCAGAGGATGCTGCCCGAATTTATGAAAGTATTGCTACGCGTATGAATGGCTTTCTTTACCGTAGTCGTAACGACAAAAGTTACACTATGGTTAATTTAGCCGGTATGGTTAAAAAAGTAACCGGCTATTCAGAAAAAGACTTGATAGAAAATAGCCGTCTTTCTTATATGTCACTGATTCATCAAGATGATACGAGCCGTCTTGATGCTGCTATAGAAAAAGGAATAAAAAGTAAAACCAATTGGAGCGTAGACTACCGTATTAAGCGTGCTGATGGTTCTATTCAATGGGTCAATGAAAACGGCGGTGCAGTTTATAACGATCAAGGTGACGTTACTTTTATTGAAGGTGTGGTTGCTGATATTAGTCAACGCAAAGTAGAAGAAGACGAACGCCATAAGAAAATGGATGACGTGGGTGGCACAAGCAACCAAATTATTAACCAAACACAAAAGATTTTACAAGTTCTAAAAACGCTTAAAATGTTAAGTTTAAATGCTAGCATTGAAGCGGCGCGTGCGGGTGAAGCCGGTCGTGGTTTTGCGGTAGTGGCCGATCAAGTAAAAGAGCTTGCCGATGAAACCGGTAAATCAGCACAATCCATTACACAGTTAATGGGTGAGTTAGAAGCAAAATTAGTTGAAGCCAGCGAGTAAAATACAGTTTTGAGTCTCTAAAAAATAACAATAATTCATAAAAGTGAGACTATTATGCTCAACTTACGTGTAATGCTGCAGATTTTACCTGCAGCATTATTAATGTGCTTAATTAGCACCGTGTTGGCTTTCTCCTTTGCAGCCATGATTGTTCATGTCGATCATGCTGCTTTATTACCTGACATGGTGGTTGCCATGTTATTTACCGCCATGATTTCTGCGCTTTTTGTTGCTTGGAAAGGCAGTATGGCAGGTCTTATCGGTATTCCTTTGCCCAGTGCGGCTGCCATGTTTGCAGATATGTTGCAAGGTGCTAACTTTTCAAGCGATCAATTTTGGCTGTTGTTATTGTTGAATGGCATCATAACAGGTGGTTTTATGCTGTTATTAGGCCATTTAAAACTTAGCCGTATTGTTCGTTACCTTCCCATTCCTGTTTTAGCGGGTTTTTTGGCTGGTATTGGTTGGCTATTTATTAAAGGTGGTTTAGCACTAACAGGTTTAAATAGTTTAGCGCTTTATCATTTACAAGATTCATCATTATGGATAGCATTGGGTTTTGCTTTAATACTTTGGTTGTTGCGTCAACGGATTAAACCTGCTCATTTATTGCCGATGGCAACGCTTTTGGGTGGTGGTTTAATGGTATTAATTGCACCTTATTTACAAAATAAAAGCAGCTGGTTTTTTGAATTAACAACCAGTGGTCGTTTACCGCTTACTAGTTATCAGTGGTTTAAAAATGGCATTCCTCAAACTGAGTGGTTATACCTGCCTTGGAGTTTGCTGCTAACTTTAGCGGCTATTTCTGTTTTGTCCATGTTATTACAAGCAACTTCAATTGAGTTGTTAGCTAAAAAAGACATGAATTTAGACCGCGAATTAAAAGTGGCAGGCCGCATGAATTTGTTAACCGCGATGGCTGGAGGTGGCGTTGCTTCTTTATCGTTAAGTCAAACCAGTATGGCTTGGCAAATGAAAGCTAATTATCGCCTAACGGGTATTCTTATTGCTTTAATGCTGTTGATTGTTATTTTTGTACATGGGTATTTATTACAGTGGTTACCTTTACCTTTAGTGGCAGGTTTGCTAATTTTTCAAGGTATGCAATTTATTAATCAATGGTTAATTACTTCGGGCGATCGTTTTCCACGAACAGATCAATTTGTTATTGCTGTTATTTTTATTGTTATTATTTTTCAAGGGTTTTTAGGTGGTGTGTTACTAGGATTATTGTTAACTGTTTTATTGTTTATTAGAGAATACAGCCGCTTACAAGTTATTCACTTAAATACTAATCTGACAGGTTTAAGTAGTGGTGTTGAGCGTACACCACAAGAAAATCAGTGGCTTGAAGAACAAGCCGATAGCGTTAGAGTTTACCAACTAAGAGGTTTTCTGTTTTTTGGTACAGCTAATACACTAACAGAGCAAATAAAACGTGATGTGCAAGAGCAGCAAAGTCCAATTGATGCGTTATTATTAGATTTTGGACGCGTAAGCAACGCAGATTCCTCGACTGCCAATAGTTTATTACGTTTAAAACAGTTTTGTGATGCACAAAAAATCACTATTCACATTACAGGGCTTAAACAGGTTATTCAACAAAGGCTGAACGCTGCTGGTTTAGTGTTTAGTGATTTGTCGTCTGAAGGTGGTTTGTGCAGAGCAGCTAGTTTAGAAGAAGCATTGGAATTGTTAGAAAATCAATTACTAAAAGACTTACACCTAGATCAACAGTCACCCGTTCAAGCCATGTTACAGCACCGCTTAACCCTTAAAGAAGATGAAATAGGTAAGCTACTCGCCTACTTTAACGAAGAAACCTATGCTAATGGTGCATGGATTCTTAGGCAGGGTGAACATCAGCGAGTGCTTTATATTATTGCTTCTGGCAGTGTTGATGTTGGTTTACAAGATGCACAAGCAGGTGGCTGGGTTCGTCTTAAAAAAATGCGTCCAGGCACTCTATTAGGCGAGATGGGTTTATATCTGAATGAACCAAGATCGGCTGCTGCTAAAGCCGTAGGAAAAACTCAAGTACTCGCTTTAACACATTCTAATTTATTGCAAATGGAAACTAACGATCCTAAATTGGCTTTAGCCTTCCACCGTTTTGTAGTACTAATGCAGTCTGAACGCTTAAAAGAAAGTAACCGCCGCCTTTACTCTTTATTACAAGACTAGCGGCTAGTTTAAAAAGCCTAGTTTAAAAGCTTAGTTTAAAAGCTTAGGTTAAAAGCATTAACTTAACTTGAGATGGCACTAAAGTCACACCTGGTGCACCTGGGGTGAAGCCATTTTGCCCCGACATGCCCAGCATTTTATTCGAAGGCATTCCGCCAATAAATGTTTTAAAACTCCCCAATAACTGCCGTTGTGATCCCATAACCATGCCTGAAGCTGGGTTCAGCAGTACGCCTGCATTATCACCAATACTCATGGGTGTAATGGTCATCATATTATGGTTAGGCATCGCCAAGGTTAACACTTTGAATTGCGAAGGAATTGCTGTCATGGGTAGCGCAATATTAGGATAGGGAATCGGCGTAGGAATCGGCCCGACGGGTGTAATACAGACATCAGGAAAACCTAAATTTAAACCACCCATTTGCGTTGTTGCAAAAACCATAAAAAACTCCTTAACCCATGTGAATGCGTTCAGCATCAATGCGTAAATCTTTGTTGCTGGTAATGCTGGCCTGTTCACTGTGCAGGGTCATATTGCCTCTAACCCGTTGAATATGATGCCCAGAATCTTTTTGCTCAACTTCGTCAACACGGCTAATGGATTGGCGTACCTGCTGCCAAAGGGTTTGTCCTGAATGCCAAAAATCTTCAATTAGGTTTCGTACCTGCTGCCAATGTTGAGTGAGCTGTTTGCCACTTACCTTGCCTGTTTGGGTAGTGAGTTCAACGTGTTGGCTAAGCACTTTGGTAGTTTCTGCTTGAAGCTGCCATTGCCCTGTGTTTTTCCATTGACAATCTTGGCCACCTAAGTCAAAGGTTAAGCCTTGCTTTGCATTAATCTGCATGGCTAGTGGTTGCTGGCGCTCAAGAATGGCTAGCAAATAAGTCGTTTTACCAACATTTTGTAGCAACACCTTGTCGCCTAATACGGGTTGAACTAAGCAAGAATAGGCTTGATTGGCACGGATTAAACCTTGGTTGGTTGTTACTAACCAACTACCTTCTTTACCACCTTGAACATAGCCTTCTGTGGGTAGCGTTTCTTGGGTGCTGTTTGAATTATTAAGCTGTGGCGATAATGACATAAGCCGTTTTCCTATCAATTATTAATCTAATAAGTTGTTAATCTAAACCGTTAACGCAGATTATCTATTAGCTAGCTGTTCTGCTTTTTGGCGCACTGGATCAGTTTCTAATGCATCGGCACGATTAGCGCCCTGCCAACGTGTGCTAGGGTCAAGAAGGCCGTGTAGGTTGGTTCTATAAAGTTGGGTATCGCTAAAATCTGCTTTGGTTACAAGGGCATGGCTGAAATCAGCATAGGTAAGGTTGCTGGCAGTAAAAATAGCATCCGTGGCATTGCATTCAGTAAACTGCGCTTGTTCTGCTTGCACCTTATGAAATAAAGCCTGCTGACAATTAGCTTTAATTAACAGCGCCATATTCATTTCACAGTGATTAAAAACTGACTGACTGAGTTGCGCTTCTATTAAGTTAGCTTGGTTAAGTTTTGCGCCGGTAAAGTTACAACCAACCGCAACGGCTTTCATCATGCCCGCTTGCGAAAGATCCATGCCTTTGAAGTTAGAATAGCTAAGATCGCATTCTTGAAATTGCGGTTTAATCAGTCCTGACTGGGTGAAGTCGCGTTTAGATAAATCTATTTTTTGGAAAAACGGTAATTCAATGCAGGTGTTGTGCAATACGGCTTGATCGAATGTACATTCCAACAGGTTTAACCTGAAACCAGACAAGTCGGTTAAGTTAGCGCCGGTGAGTTGACAGTTAACCAAGCTGCATTGGTCGACAAAGCTTTTATGCCATTGGCTGGCGTTTAAATTGCTCTTGATGCAGCTAAGATTTTTAAATTGTGCTGCGGTTAAATGACTGAAGGCTAGATTAGAATCAACTAAACTCACTTGCTCAGCAACCACTGCCTGCCAGTTACTGCTACTTAAATCCATTTCAACAAAGCTCGTTGCCTTGTGCTGACTGCTGGTTAAATTTATTTTTTCAAACTGACTGTTAATAACCGACGAATTTTGCCATTGGCTGTGTTGCGCTTGAATAGCAACGCCTTTGCATTCTATAAAATTAGCATAAATAAATTGTGTGGCTTTAAAGCTGGCTTGATCAAAAATGCATTGGTTAAAATTACATTCTTTGATTAATGCTTTGTCTAAATTAACGCCCGTAAAATCAACCTGTTGAAATACGCCACCCGAAAGGTCGATGCCACTTAAATCACCTGTTATGCGTTGGTTTTCTAAAACAAAAGTATCGCCGGTTTTTATCCAAGCTTGTAATGCTTGTTTATCCATCATGGTCGCCAATCCTGCAGTAGGGTACGGTCTAAATTAGCAAAATCGAACTGGGTATTGCCATATTCCATGTACAGCAAATTAGCAGCATAAAGGTTAGCGCCGCGTAAATTGGCGTTCATAACTTTAGCGTGGTAAAGCACACCTTCCATTAGATTAGCGTCTTCAAGGTTGGCTTGAGTAAAGTTAGTGTTGGCCATATTAGCGCGATAAAGTTTGGCTTTTTTAAGACTAGAAGCCGTTAAGTTGGCGAATTCTAAGTCGGCTTGTTCTAAATTGGCCGCATCAAAACAACTGTTTTTTAAAGAAGCTTCACGAAAAGAAGCCATGCTTAATTGTGCTGCGGCAAAGTTGCAACCATCTAACTGACTGCCACCTAAAAAACGGGTATTGCTTAATTGTGCTGCAATAAAGCTCGCATCTTTTGCCTGCATTTTAATGAGATTACTGCCTTCTGCTTTTAAGCGATCAAACTGGCAAGCCATAAAAATGGGGTTCACTAGGTTGCACTGGCTAAGATTCGCAGCAGTAAAGTTACATTCTTCAAAAACAGGGTCGATCAAACTAAGTTGCTGCATACTGCTTTGTGTAAAGTTACAGCCTTGGATGCTGGCTTGCATCCATTGGGTTTTATCCAATTGTGCATGAGTAAAATCATTGGCTAGCAGCACCGCTTTATTGAAATTTACTTGCGTTAGTAAGGCGTTATTAAAAATACACCCTTCAATTTTTGATGCACCGATATTAGCGCCGGTTAGGTCTGCATTGGAAAAATCTGTTTGTTGCAAGTTGGCATAGACTATAATTACGTCAGTAAGTTTGGCACTTTTTAAGCTGCTGCCGCTAAGATTAATGCCTTCCATATAACATTCACTAAAATCCACACCATCCAAAATCTGGTTAGATAAATCCAAGTCAGATAAATCATCGGTAGGCAAAGGTTGTTTAAGTGCAATGGCAGCTAAAACTTGTTGGCGTAATTTTAAGCGTTGCTCGGCACTTTGCAGCGGTGAACCACGCTCAGGCCACTCTGCCCCCATACGGTAGGTGGCTTTAATTTTTGTAATAGATTCTTCAAGCTGCTTTTGAACAATGTTTAGTTTATCAATGCTGGATAGCATTTGTTTTTTAATACTTGTCATTCGTTCGCCAAGATCGTAATTGGCTTCTAGTTCTACTATTTCTTTTTCTAGGTTGAGTATTTCAACACGAAGTTGGTCTATAGGTAGTTCAACTTCTGCTCTAGGCCAAAATGGTCGGGGTGGGGTTTTAAGCGCATCTATTTTTTTCTGAATTAATGAATGCTTAGATTCAAGCTGAGGGTCTAATAAAAGCGCTTCTAACTCTGGCAGAACAGCATCTACTGCTTTAGCTTTCTCACTTAAAGTAATGGATTCAACCAAAGGTTTAATTTCTTGCATAGCATCAAAATCAATTTTAGCTAAATCTGGGCTGCCATCGGTTTTTTTCGGCAATATTTTAGCTTGCAAAGCTTCCACCTTAGCTTGCCATTCAGCTGGCGGCGGTGGCACAGGCATTGGCGGCAAGTCAAACCCTTGCTGTTGCAGGGCTTGGCGTTCCTCTTCTATCTGCTGCATGGCTTTAGCCTGCATTTCCTCGGTTAGGTGCTTTGCCTTGTCCATCTGGGGTAAATCCAGTGAAGGCACCTCACCACTTTGCGCCATCAGTAATGCCATGCCGCAAGTGATTTGTGTAGGCAGTAAAGGCTGGGTATCTAACAAATAACGCCAAGCATTGTCTTGATCGGAGCGTTTTTGTAACTGGTCAATATAATGCGCATCTGGTTTGGGTGCAGCGGGGTCTTCTAGGGCAAGCAGCAAGGCTTTAATATCACGGGCATCATCGCGGCTAACCTTGATTTGTCCACGGTAAAGCATAATCCCTAAATTCTGATTAGGTAATAAAACTAAGGTTTCAGCTTTTAACTGCACCTGTTGAGCTGTGGGTTTAAACTCGTCACCTTGCTGCTGCAATAACCAAGCTACCGCTCGCCAAGGTGGTAAAGTGCCTTCCATGCGTGGCATATCTGCATTTAGATTTTGTAGTTGATAGTGGGCATTGCTTGGTAAGCTACTGGCTTTAAAGCGCTGGTCAGGCAAAGCATCTTGACAGAACAACCAGTCAAAATCATCGGGTAAACCGGGCATGGCTTTTTGCATATAAGCGGCATTATAAGTACCCGCATACTGCTGTTTTTGCGGTGCCATAAAATCCATTGCACCGGTATAAGCTAGGGGTAAAACTTGTCCGGGGTATTCTGCTGGTGTATTTAATACTTGTACTTGAGTGATGGGGTAGAGGCTCTCACCAGCTTCAGTAGTTATGGCTTGAAAACCCACTCCTTCTGGGTTTTCAGCAAAGCCTTCACCGCCAAAAGCCAACGCCCGACTTAGCGGAATGCGCGTAAAGCTTTGCTCAACTTTTTGTTGTTTAAAGCCGGGCAAGCCACGCCAGTAACCTTTACCTAATAGGTGCAGTTGTTTATTAATATCGCCGACTGTAAAGCTAGCAGATAATTCTTTTTGGGGTTCGCCTTTAGGTGTTTCTGCACAGCCGTAAACTAAAACTTCTGCTTGAGGCTTGGGGAAACCAGCATCTAAAATTTGAACTTCTGGTGTGGCAGACACTTTTTCCCATAAGCTTTGCTCCAGCACAGGTTCGCCCGTTGTAAGGTCAAAACCTAGCAAACTGCCAATTGCAAAAAAATGTTGGCGCTGATAGGTAAAAGAGCGAGTTAGCGGGCTAAGTTGTAGTGGTTTAATTATCTGCATAGTTAATTCATCAGCTTCAATACATTGGATTCAATGCTGGTAACTTTATTTTCAATTGCTGTTGCCCCATTTTTTATTTCTGTAATATCATTTGAAATGCTGGTTACTTTGGAACTAAGGTCTGTAGCAGCAGTTTTAATATCTGTTATTCCACTATTTATAGTTGTTATTCTACTTTCTATAGAGGTAATTTTTGCCTCTACATCCATAACCGATGAATTAAGCTCGGTAGCAGTATCAATGGTAAAACACGCACCCAAATTTAATTCAAACTTAGCCGATAAGCTCATTTCATTTTTTAAGCCAATAAAAATTTCAGATTTAACCCCTGCAAATACCTCGCTATCTGCTGCAAGGCTAATGGATTTAGAGCCCGCTAAGTTAAGCTCAACACTGCCACCCATAAAAAAGTCTTCGGTTCGACCATGATGAATGCTTTTTGCTAGGCCATAAGATTCTTCAAAACTATCGCCATGTTTATAACCCCATGAAGTGCCGTGATGGTGCTCTTCAGCATCACCTACATGTACTTCCAGTATTTTCCCATTACGGTATTCGTAAACATCGCCATAGGTTTTTTCAATCAGTACATTACCGGGTTCAGAATAGGTAATATTGTTTCCTGTAATTTTTTTAAGGTAAGGGCCACCAATATCAGTCTTATCGTGAGGTAGTTTTTGGTTGATTTTAGTGGTATCTCTTATATGCGCTTCTGCATAACCATTTCCAAAGTCATAATCGGCAGTATCACCCCAAGAGTAGTTATTACCCATTTGGTAGTTAAAGGTGTTGCCCCAGAGTTTTTCAACGTAATGACTGTTTGCTGACCAAGCGGTATCTTCGCCTGTCATTGCATCATCAAACGCCCAGTCTTTTGCTCCTTCTAGCTTTTCAGGCACATCCCACTGCATGGCTGTATAGCGTTCATCACTAGGTTCAACAAAGAAGGTGAGGGTTTCATCACCACCACCAAAGTTAAATTCGCTGCCATCACCGCCAAAGTTATAAATATCGCCATCTTCCCAATTGTATTGATGACCCGCACGGCGAGCGATAAGGTACTTGCCAGAAAGTTCTTCTTCTCTGGTTAATTCGCTGTCGCTGTAGTTTCCGCTATCAAGTTTTGGAAAGGAAAAAAGCTTC
Organism: Marinospirillum sp.; assembly: GCF_035271045.1. Classification (GTDB taxonomy): domain Bacteria; phylum Pseudomonadota; class Gammaproteobacteria; order Pseudomonadales; family Halomonadaceae; genus Marinospirillum. Next base: position 38,490 of record NZ_DATESC010000007.1, read on the forward strand.
TGTTCATCAAACGTATCGCTGTCTTCACCACCGTGCTTTTCAACAGTAAAGTCGGCTAATGGTTTACCATCTACGCTGTGAGAACGCGCAAATACCAGTGTTTGTTGACCACCCAGTATTTCATAACGATAAAGCCCATCACTGGTTAGGGTAAAGCCATCGCCTGAATGGTTAGGTGCGCCTAAGTGTAGGTAAGTGTTATTAGTGGGCGAAAAAAGCTTTAAACGGCTAGAACCTTCTTCATCTTCTAGTTCAATACGGTTGCCGCTGGCGCTGCGTAATAGGCTACGCGTTTTATTAGCATCTTTTACAACACTTGGGTAAGCCGCGTTAGGAAGTGCGCCTGAAATAATGGGTCGGTCAGGGTCGCCGCCAATAAAGCTTAATAATACTTCAGTACCCTTGGATAGTGGAAAATGCATACCGCCGCCAGTACCTGCAGAAGGTTGCATCATAGGAATCCAACACGAAGCTTTGCCTTCACCAGCGGTGCGCTCACGGTCAAAAGGTAGAATAACTTTGTAACGTCCTTCAGCGTCGATTGGTGCATACTTCTCATCGGAACTGGCATCAATAATGGCATTTAATACGCCATGAAAACGGGGTTTTTCGGTGGTGACGCTGGGTCGAAATTGTAGACTGGTTCGTAAAGCTTGAATCTTGTTTTTATAGGGCGCTTGTGAAATACCGTCTTTTTTAAAGCGTTGAAAAGCAGCATTAAACCCTTCATGTTCGATAACAAAAGGATAAAAATCGCCATTGTCAGTTGATCTAAAGTGACCTTCCACACTAAAAGCTAAACCCGTTTGTAATGATGCGTCGCGGCTTTCACCATGAAAAAACTCACTTTTCATCATGAGTTCTTGCGCCCGTGCTGTGGCAATTTTTTCGGCTTCATCAGAGTCAATTAAATTGTCACAGTAGCGGTAAATGCTTCCAAAACCTTGTTCATCAACGGTTGCTTGCCCTTCAATGGACGATGAAGGCGTGTTGCTGTTGTAGTCTTTAAGGGTGATAGAACGTGGCAAAGGTTCGCCATGACTAATCCATTGTGACAATAGCCCATCTTCTGGCTTCACAACCATGCCGGTTTCTGGTTGGTAACGTAGGTTTATTTGTGGATCTTTAAGGTGTTGCGAAGAAGCATCATGGAAGATAATTTTTTCTTGGTCATCAAGCTGCTCAAAGCGGTAATAAATGCCTTCACGTTCGGTAATGCGTTGTAAAAAGTTTAGATGACTTTCCCCAAACTGGCAGCGAAAATCCCAAGTTCGGTAGTCACCTAGCTGTTGTAGGTCAAAGTCTTTGCCGCTGAACTCGCCTTCTTCAAGTAGATCCGTCAGGCTATCTACAAGGTTTTGATCCAAATAAATTTCATTGGTTTGAATCATTTCAAGCTTGGCAAGGCGAGGAACCATACGCAGTTGATAAAGGTAGCCGTTTTCTATTGGATGCAAAATTCGGCAATAGGCAACCATGCCATGTAAAATGCGGCGCTTACCTAATACATTTAGAGTAAACCTAGCTTTTTTACCCAGCAATTGTCTAATTGCTACGTCTGAGTTTTCACTGTATAGCTCAAACGTAAAATGAAAAGGCTGACTTAACGCTTCATAACCCTTAAAGCTGACAACCTGAAAGGTTAGTGAGTCATTGGTTTGTTTTGGCAATTCAAATGTGTAGTGAGTATCGCTGTTCATGTCAATATGACCTCTAAACGTTTAACCATGTCTGATTAATGACGGTTTGCGATTAATTATGTGCGCTAGCTTTGGCTTGTTGCTGCGCCATTTCATGGACTTGTAAACCGGCTAATCGCCATTCAATTTGACGCATAACATCACCGCATTGCTGCAAGGTGGTTAATAGCAACATTGAATCATTTAAGTGGTTGCCTTGAGCCAAAGAAACTGCCTGATTCTTTAAAGTGAGTGCTTCGTTAAGTTGTTGATGTAATAAACGAATGTCTTTGGCTGATTTTTGTGCGCGTTCCAATTCCACCGCTTCACGAAAGATTTTTTCTAATCCGGTTTCTAAATGGTTACGCTTGCGTAAGTGGCGTAGACGTTTTAAATACTTAATTTGTAACCAGCCAGCGATAATGCCTATTAAAATGCCCATGACTAGCCAGCGATTTTGTGAGAACCAAGACAAGCTGCGGGATAATTCATTAAAACCAGCATAGGGATTGTAATAACGCGCACTGGCTTGATGCATGGGCATATAGCGCAATAAACGGTCTTCTAAAGGGTTTAAATCAACCATAACGGGTGCTTTGCGGCGTAATTCTTCAGAAAAAAGTACTGAGTGGAGGCTGTCAATTAAGTCATTCGGTAAGCCAGGGCGTGCAGCTAAGACTGCTAAAGTACCTAAAGTAGCAATGCTTTCTGTCGGCAAAGGCCCTGCTGCACTGGTATAAGTACCCGGTTTAATGAGCGTAGTGCTAATTTGGCTATGGTTAAGTGCATAACCTTCAGCTAGATCAATGGGCAAGAGTTTAAATTCACCACTCATTAACACCGCGCGTAAATCTGGATTAAGCATCCCTGTTGTTACAATTGCACCTTCTAGCTCTGGTGTGTCGAGAAGCTTAGAAAAATAAAGTTCATTCATGCCAATGTTGCTTTCATTAATGCCAAGATGAGCGAGCAGCATCATTGACTGGGCGCGATAACCTGAGCCTTTAGACCCTAATGCAATATTGTGGCCTTTAATGTCCATGATGCCTTTAATTTTACTGTTCTTACGCACCATTAAGTGCATATAGTCTTGCCACAAAGGTGCGATTAATTCTAAGTTACGCAGCGTGGCAGAGCCGATCATAATAATGGCTAAGTCTGCTTCTTCTTTTAATAGCCTGCCACGGTTATCCACCGATCCTTTAGTTTCAATCAGCTCGACATCGTAACGGCCTTGCTGCTCAATCATTTCTTTAAGCATTGCACCGTATTCATAGTAATAACCACCCGATGCGGCTGTGGCGATGCGAATGACCCGCGTTTGTCCGGCTTGCTGGACACTCCAATAAATAATGATAATTGCCGCTGTAGCAACCAGTATCCAACTTAACCACCAGCGCGTTTGAAAGCTCAGCATCTTTGTTTCTCCACTTGTTCACCCCGTTATTTGCAGGTTTTTTTGTTAAATTAACGGCATCAGCGCTTGTAATTTGGCTGTTGCATTAGCGTTTTCTTTATTTAATAGCCAAGCGTTACGACCTAAATGCCCCCACTGTGTACTGCCCAGTGTGATGGATTCAAAATTTTGGGGTGCATCCAGACAGAAATCTAGTTCGCACTCATACGGCGAGCGAAGGTACACGCTGACTAAAGCCCTTAGTGTTCGCCAAGTTTTTCGATTGCTTATCAGCGCACTAAAATGTGTGTGCGATAAAGGCCCTATTTTTAAGCGTAATTTACCGTTGTGGTCATTAATTTTATTGCCTAATAAAGTGCTTTTACCTAAGCAGTTGTTAGCGACTCCTAGGCTTGTTAGCGAATCAGAGTCGACTTCTACTTGCTTTAATATGCATTGTTCTACTGCCACTGGAATGCCTTTTAGCCAGCTACTCACTAGCTGAGCTAATCCTTCCGCAGTGGGGTAGGGATGTGTTAGCAGATGAAAATGACGGAATAACCAGTCTTTGCGTGGTAAAACAGCTAAACGTTCGGGTGGTAATCCTAATAAGCGTGTCGCAAGGTCAAGCCACTGGTTGTTGCTTTGTTCAATGTACTGAATGGCTGGGTGTCCTTTACCCTCTACCTCTAAATTCAGCTCATATAAGCGTTGGTTAAACAAGTCGAGTAGTTGGCGTGGCAGTGTGTTTTCTTGCTGCTCTTGTTCAAGTAATAATTCGGTAATGTAACTTGGCAGCGGCGAACTGCTGCCATAAAGACCGGGTAAATTAACCTCTATACACCAGTCATTACCTTCTTGTTTTGCTTGATAAACTTCACCTTGCAGAATACTTAGATGCAGCGCTGGTCGTAATTGAATGCGCCCTGCTGGGTATTCCGCTTTAATTTTGCGGATTAACTGAAACAGACTGAACTGGGCAGCCTGAAGCTTATTATCTAGCCCAATACTTGGGTATTCAGTTTCGGTGGCCATGTAAAGCCCTCTCCAGAAGTTACGTCAGTCACATACAAAGCAGAAAAATGATTAATGGGTGCCATGAGTGCAAGTAGTCTGTCTAAGCGGCTACAAAACCCTAGTGCATCGCCTTTACTGTTAAAGGCTTGGAAGTTGATGCTGACATTCATTTCAAGACCACGGTAGAGCGACTGTTCTAAAAGCTTTTCTGTGGGACGAACCGTAACTTTTTGAATAGCATCCAATTTTTTTTGATTAATGGTTAAGCGAGATTCATCGGGGCTGACGCGTTCCGCCATTTCGCGTAAACGCTGCAATAAACCATTCTGGCTAAATAAGCTGGTACTCCCACGGCTTAATTCGGCCACCTGCTGGCGCTCACTGGTAGGGTCTAATTGGGGTACTTTCCAAGCCGTGCTGGTGGTTAAATTACTAAAATCAACGGTTTCTGGCGTAGCATTAAGGTGCGCGTTAAGGTCGCCTGGCAGTAGTTGAGCAGCACTTTTTCCATTGCTACACCAAGCATTAACCCGAATCATTTCTTCTTGACCAGTTGGAACTCCCTTGCCTTGTGTTAGTAAAAGACGTGAACTAGGCAAGCCTGTGATTGGGCTTTGCTCATGGTGAAGCTGATAAGCGTGAACGTAAGCCGTTTCTTCTGCTTCCCAATAAGGCTGGTAAGTGTGTGATTCATTGCTGGTGGCATATTGCCCTTGAATTTGCTCAATGGCTTGGATTAACAGCATTTCTTGCTTTTTTTGGCGTGCTTGTAAGGGCTGTAATAAATGCCGGTCATCCCTAAGAAAAGGCGGTAAATGACGCAGAAACTGATTGTGAGCCGCTACGCAATGCAGTTTGAAATAGTGCTTTTCAATTGTTGGTAAGAAAACCTGCGATTCATCAATCCAAAAATTAAGCTTTAGTTCGTTGGCTTTATTTAACGTATCTAAACCTTCAAAACGTATTTGGATTGCCATTGCTGCTTCAGGGCTATGTAAGTAATTACACATGGCTGCTTCACCGGGCAGGCGCTCTTTTTGTAATGGCTGATCCAGTGCTTTAATGTGTGCTTTTAAATGGGTGGTTGGCTGTTGATCGAGTAAAACATCGACCTGTTGACAGGCGTGAAGTAATAGCCAATACAAATCAGCACTGATACCTAAAGGTGCGACTAGGTGAATATTGAGTGGGTAATCACTTAAACTAGCGCCCAGTCCACCCGCTAAACTACGCAAGGTTAACGTTAAGCAGCGCTTAGTGATGCCGCCGGTTGGTTGTTGGTTAGTGCTGCAATGGATTATTTCTAAAGGCGTTACACGGCAAGTATGAGTGGTTGTAAATTCCACCCGCTTTTCTTGATTAAGCTGATTACCTAAAGGTGTGCCAGCGGGTAAAACTTGCGCTGCTTTTAAGCCGGAACGTGGTGTAAAGCCAATTAACGTGGTAGAAACCAGTGCCTGTAAACGTGTTGGATCTAAAATTTCTAACAAATTACGGGTAAAGCGAGGGGCTTCACGGTCAAGCTGATCCCTAAGCCCTGCGGTTAAAAAAGCCACCCCTTCTAATAAACGCTCCACATCAGGATCACTACCTGGCACTAAATGGCGAGCTAGCTCTGGTTCTTTATCGGCATAGTCAGTGGCCAGTTGCCTTAAACGGTTTAACTCGTCACGGTAATATTGGTCAAACATGAGTCAATACCTCTTGTCCTGCTGCTTGCCCTAAATCTGTTTGCCCTAAACTCGCTACTGGCTGAACTTTCAGAAGCTGATTATTATCAATCTGAAATAATAACTGGATGGGTGATCCATCGGTTAGCTGAGCACTTAGTAGCAGTTTATTTGATCCTTGTTGAAAAGCAGGCTGTTGCAATCGTGGCTCAAAATGCTTGACTTGCTCTAATAAAGCAGCGGCTAGCTGTTCTAATAATTCAGGATCATTTTGCATACTAAGACTTGGAATTTTACCTAAGCCTAACGCGGTATTTTGTGGCACAGTGCCACGCCGAGTATTTAGCAAGCGTTCTAAATACAGTGCTATATCTTGTTGCGCATTTAGCGGTTGGCGTGATTGGCCTAAACGGTCTAATAGAGGCATAGTTAATTGCTCCCCGTTTCTACACTTGTTTCAAACTCTTGCTCGCCACCTGCGCCATAACGCCAAACAATGCTTCTATAAACCAAACGAATACGCTCAAGGTATTGGCAAGTGTCGTTGTGTGGCTTAGTGCAATCAGGCATTTCTGTTGTGACTGATAGCAACTGTGCTCCCTTCATAACGATTTCATAAATAACTTTAGGCTGACCTTCAAGGTCGGGTTGATACCACGCTAGCTGAATGTCTAGTGTGTCTTGCTCGCATAATGCTTGATTTAACAGCGGTGATGCTGAATCAATGGGTTTTAATAATTCCGCAGGACGATGCACCACACTGCCACCTAAGACACCGCCTTGCCCTTCGCCATGACGATCAAGGCTGTGTTGAAAAGCCAAAACCTCGACTAAACCTTCACCAATGCGGGTGTCATTAAAATTGCCTTGAATGCGCCCAAGGTTTTTGCCGGTTATTTTCATAAAGCCAGGCCTAGCCATGCATACCTCCTGTCAGTGATGAAGTTAAGTTAAGTGTGAAGCTTTGACCCTGATGCCTTAAATGGGGTGTTAGCTGAAGGTGAATTTCTGGCTGCAGGCTTTCTTTGTTGGTGATGATAAGTTGTGCCGCCCGAAAAGGTTTACGGTGCATCACTTCAGTTGAAGGTTTTTCTTGTGCTGAAACGCTGTTTTGTAGCCATTGATTAAGCTGCGTTTCAAGGCTATTTAAAGTGTCGCTGCTACCCAGTTGTTCGCGTAATACCCGTTTTAAATAATGTGCTACTCGACTTAACGTTAGTAAATAGGGGAGTTGGTAATCGGGCTGCAGTTGCTGATTAAATTTTGCACCTAAATGCAAAGAAACAGGCTGCTCAAACGCTATAGTATTATTTTTACCCACACCTGCCAGTGTGAAACCTTGACGTGCAAAAGCGGCCAGCGTTGCTTGTGGCCAACGGGCTTCTAATGGCGGTAATGGTGGGGTATGTGCGTTCAGTTGATAAGGTGGCAGTAATGGGTCTTCATCGCCTGGCGAATTAAGCATTGCAGTATAGCCACCATAGTTTTGAAAACTATGTAAAACCAAGCTTGCCAAAGAGTAGCAAGGATTACCCCACAGCAGCGCATTTTTACCTTGTGGTGTTTGTTCTTTAAAAAGACCTTGTGGCATTTCTAGCTCATAGGGTGGCCTAATCAATACGCGTGGTAGCACCAGACTTAAATAACGACTGGCAGGTTGTTGCATTAATTCACGTAGTTTTATAAAGCGTTTGCTATTGGCTAGCTCTAAGGCTTGTTCAGCAGAAACGCTCTGCGTAAACGCATCTAAATCAAACAAACTAGGATCAACACCCGTTAAAACAGGGGCATGAGCGGCTTGCCCTAGTTGTGCTAAAGCACTTAAATCGTTTAGGTCTTGCTGGTTATTACGCCAAGCGTTATCAACTAAGATTAAGCTGTAAGGTTGCCCACCGTATTGACCTAATTCTTCAGCATAAATTTTTTGAAATAATGCGCTGTCGATAAGCTGTGTAGCATTTAAGTTATAGTGCAGCTCTTCATGGCTTTGGTGTAATAACACAATTTCTGTCATCGCATTTTCAGCTGCTTTACGCATTAAGCGATCAATGCTGCGCCATGTGGCTTCTAACTGACGAATTTTAGGGTCGTAAAGTAGCTGATTAACCAACGCCATTGCTAATTTGTTATTTTTTAGTTGTTGAAACTCAGCTTCAGCAGCCATTTTTTCAGTTGAAATGTTAGGTAAATGCTGAAAAATAAACTTTAAAAGTTGGGTGGGGTGTAAGTCATTTAAGTGGCTTATTTTAAGTTGCAACCAACCAAGGCTGGGCAAATTAACGTTAATGATGGGTTGCTGCTGCGCTAACCAGTCACTAAAGGTTGTATGGTGCTGCGTACTAAATACCACTAAATTTTCTTTAATTAGCCCAAGGTCTGCCAGAATCAAAATACGGCACGTCAGCGGTGAGCGCGTTGCACCAGCCAAGGCAGAATCAAACGGAAGGTTTGCTTGAGTAAGGGCATTTATCATAGCGCATTCTCACGCATAATGTACCTTGGTAAGCGTTGCCTACTTGCCATTAGCACATCAATGACTTGTGTATGCCCACGCAAACCAAACTGTAAATCAATGTATTGAATATTCCATTCAGCTAGACGGTCTTCATAAAGCGGAAAATCTGCGCTTTTAAAGCGCTTAGCACCTTGCGAAAAATCTTCTAAAAAGTTGGGGAAGCCGTAATGCCCCGAATAGTTTTTAACTAGCTGGTAATTATCAACTTGAATGGTTAAGCGCACATTGGTGCAATTGAGTGACCAGTTGAATTCAGCCGCCCGTTGGTAGTTTAAGTTTTCTAATTCTTGTAGCCCATTTTCACATTGCATTTCTAATAAAGTACGGCTGGGTAACTTTTTAGCGCCAGGGTTGACTGTAATTGGGCGCGTACTAAGAATCACCGCATAGTTATCACGGTTTTGTTTTCGGTATTCATCGGCCTTGCTTAAAAAACCAAGTAGCTCTTTATTAATGGGGTAAGCAATCCCAAAGGCGCTACGACCAATATAACCCGCACCAAAACGCCTTTGTACAAAAGGGCTTAAATGTTGATCAAAAAAACTCCATAGCAAGCCACCTTCAGAATAAAGAAAGCCAGCCATACGGTCTTCAGGCACACCTTCTGCCGCTGCTAAAAAAGCTTCTTCCCAAAGGCTTTGCATTTGATCCGATGACTCTTGAATTAAGTAGCGACGAAACATATTTAAAGGACCACGAAACACCGCCCAAAAAGGCTCATTAAAATCGGTGTTACGTCCTAATAAACCTTGTAAATCTTGCAGTTGACGATAACCTGTGGCTAAAGCTGTTTGTCCACGCGCAGGATCATCGGGGTTGTTATATAAATCTTGCATACTTAAATGTGCGATGGACTTAACTTGCGATTCTTTAGTTAGTTCACGAATATTGGCGCGGTATTCACCCAGCAACTTAGCGGCTCGCTCAACCATAAGCGCTTGTTCATCTTTAATCGCTTCATCAGCCCCCATTTTTTTACCAGCTTTGGCAGCCATTTTCCCAACATTACCCGCGCGTTTAATGATTTTTAGCGTTAACTTTTTTAAAGCGCCGGTATCTGTTTCATTCGGTGCAATTGCAACCATGTCGGCATAAAGCTCAATCATATAAACCCATTCGGGTGATTTATCATCCATAAAGGGCTTTAATTCAGTGGCGAGCCGATTCAGCACTAAAAAGTGTTGGTTGCGGCTAGTCGCTTGCATATCAATCGCTTCACGCCAGCCATTGCTGCCTTCTATAACGTCAACACCGTTTTGAAAAGCCAGCGCAAACTGCTTCCAAGCTTCTAGGTAGCGAGCACGGTAGTTCTCTTCAAAACCAGGAATTAATGTATTAACTTGATCGGCAATATCTTGCGTTGCTAACAGCTGTTCAATAAAGTCATCAATTTTTTCTTTACCAATCACTGTAAAAGCGGCGGGTACTCGCACATCATTGGATGCGCGGATGCCCCGCCAATATTCCCCCAAGCGTACTTCATGCTCCCCTGCAGAAAGGTTGCCCCAGTCGATTAACCAGTCAATACTGCCAGGGCTTTTAGCTAAAATACGTTGTAAGTAAACACGCTTATTACTTAAACGGGTTTCAATACGATCACGGTCTTCTTGCCAACATAGATAAAGTAAATACACCTGATTTAAAGTGGCGAGTTGCGATATATTCAAAGCGGCAAGCGTCGTATCATCTTGTAGTGTATAAGCTTGTGGCATAGCACTGAGTTGTTCTGAGCTAGCACCATCTAAGAAAGCTTGCAGTAGGTTAATTTCACGCACTAGCTGTCCAACAAAACGCGCCATTTCTTGACCCAGTTCGTTGCCGCTTAAATTGCCTTCAAACAGTTGTTGTTCAGCGCTGAGTTGTAATCGTCGATCAAGCGGTAAAATTAAATTTTGATCGACCCGTTGCACAAATACCCGTTGCAATCTTTGTTGGAAATCTGGCGTGGTGGTTAAGCTATTAATCCAAGGTAAAAAGCTACGGTTTTGTAATTGGTCAATCATGCTTGAAAGCTGTTGATTAACGCGAAGATTGCTAGAAAAATCACTTTGTTCAACTAAGTTACCGGCATAACGCTGATTAATGTCATCTAAAAAAAGTAAATCTTGTCGGTAAATTAGACCCAGCGTGCCAACTAATAGCAAAAGAATGAGGGCATAACCGCTAATCCATAGATTACGGATAGCGCGTTCAGCACGTACCGCTGCGGGTAATCGCGTGACGTGTGCGCGTTCATTAGGTAAGACTTGGGTTAATAAGTCATGGCAAAACAAACCTTGTGGTAAAGGGCTGGCATCCTCTTTTTTTAAGCTACCAGCAAGAAAAATACCGCGCAGATTAGGCAGTTCTTCAAAGACGCTTTCTTGAAAAATACCTCGCGTGAAATTGCGTAGCCGAGTCGATACTTCACCTAAACGGCTGGGTAAAATCAGTGCGTCGGGGTCTACATTACCGCTTCTTAAAATAAATAAGTTTAAGTCTTTAAGGCGTTCAGACAGATTTTTTAGACTGGTTTCAACAAAAGTGTCGGCGCTGCTGCCTTCTTGATTTAAACAGCCAAGGGCTTGTTCTTTAAGGTGTTGAGGCAGTGAATCTGCCCAGCTAGCAGCACCTTTAAGTTGGTCTAAGCCAGTTAGCACTAGATAAACAGGGAATTGTGTTTTTAGCTGATTAACAATTTGCCCTAGCATATCGCGTAAATATAAGCCTTGATCGTAAAGCTGTTCTTCGCTTTGTTGTTCTAGCCATTGCCAATCGATTGGCAAAATTAAACCATTGATGGGTTCTTCTTGGCGACTAGCAACCAGCAACTGTAATAAGCGCCGCCATTCTGGTGCATGATGACCTTTGCGGTCATACAGTTGCTCTGGTAATTGCAACAGCATACTTTCATTGTAAGGCCAAAATGTAATGCTGCTTTCTGGGCCAGTAAACCGGCTTTCTGCATCCGTAGGTAAGGTGACTCTTGCTGATTTAAGCCAGTCAGCGACTAGTGCGCGGTCGCTTAATAATAAAAACCACGGTAAAGCATAGTTAGGATGTAAGCGTTTATCTTGCAGTGAACTATTGCGTAAAAAGCTTAATACGCTTTTAAAGCGAGTATCTAAGGCTTGTGTATCAAGGGTTTCTTCTTGCTGATCGTCTAATGTATCTTTTTCTTGTAATAAGCGTTTAGCCCTTATCCGTGCTTGAATACGTAGCAGTAATCGACGACCGATACGGTAGGTTAGCCAGATAACAAACAAAGAAAAAACTAAGGCAAGCCCATTTTCAAACGGGTAGCCTAGCAGTAAGGCACCAAAAATGGAGGTGGCTGCAATTAACCCCCAAATAATAATTAATAAGAGAACTTTGAATAGAGTTTTCACAGAATAAGCCTTTTTATGGAAAGTCTGCCAATTATGGAAAGTCTGCTAATGCGTTAAATTAACGCGACCAGTCGTTGAACGAGCGATAGGATTTCGACTCGCATTACCACATACAACAACATTACCCCTAAGGCAGGCGCACCTATATAAAAGGGTAAAAGTGTGTAGCGTGAGTGGTTGCGAAGCTTAATTGGACCTGAGGGTGGGTAGGCTTCGGGTGTTAGTATTGCCTTGTCATCCGACCAAGGTATTTTTTGTCCTTGCGATAAAAGTTCAAAATTTTCTAAGCGCATACTGTCTAGTTTGCTTCTGCCTACGGCACCAAAATAACGTCCAGCAAAGCCTAGTGCTAAACAGTAGTAATAAACCTCACGCACGTCTCGATCAGCAGGATCAATAAGCGTTAATTCACTTAGGTGATTAAAAAACTCTTCGCCTGCTTTAGCCGTGTCGTAATAGCTTTTTTGTAATTGGTTGGCATTCCACTGCCCAGCGTGTTGCCAGCCACAAGACAGCAGGGTTTCGTCTATGTAAGCAATAACTGCAAAACGTGCTTTTTCATAATGTTCACGGCGATAACCAAGCGTTGCATAAACTAAAGCTTTTTCTGCTAAGCGCCGTTCAACTTCAATTTTTATACTTTCATAGTCAGGTTGTTCACCTGCAGCAATACGACTTTGCAGTTGCTTTACATAAGCGAGTAGGTCAATAAAACAGTCAATGAGCCGCATGGTATCACCCCTTTATCGCGACAAGTTCAAGCGTTAAATCATCTGGCATATTAGGCCATGCCAGCTCAATCATTCCTTCACGTTCTACTTGCAGCCAAGCTTCATCGTGGCTACTTAAAACAAAGTAGGTTGAATTAGGCCGTTGTGGTAAACCTTCAGGACGCACTTCTAGCAAAGTTTTATCAACCCCAGGTAAAGCACGTGATTGATAAATAGGCACTAAGGTTGGTGTACCTAACTTAGAAAATCTTAAAAAATTCTCTAGCCATTTATCCCGTCCTAACTGCGTTCTAACCACCAAAAATACTTGCTGTCCTGCTTCTAAAAACTTTCTGGGCAGCTCAAGCAAAAAGTTGCTATTTTCTTGCTGGCTAAAACGCGCTAAAGATTCTGATCCAATCGCAATCTCGTTAACTAAGCGATTAATAATTTGCCGTGCTTTAGTAAAACAATCGCCTAAATCTAAGTGGTCATAGCTAGGTAATTTAAGGTTAGAGCCTGAAATTTCACCACGAATATTGGCACCAACAGAGAAGCAGCTAAGTTCAGCAATTAACGTACGTACTTCTTGGTAAACACGTTCAGGCGGTATATTGGCTAGCTCTAATAAATGTGACAGCACTTGCACGCTACGCCCTAAGGTTTGTAGTGCCATGCGGTAGCGCAGCATTTGGGGATTAAAGTCTGAACCACGGTAATTAGCCGGTGGTTGTTTATAATCTTCTAGCTGAGTGCTGCGCGATAGTAGTTCATCACGCAGGTTCCTAACCCAAGCTAGCATTTCAGGTAAGGCACTAATGCTTAGCATGGGTGGTAGGTATTCAGGATCAGAATAAACCTGTTCGTTTTGTAAAATTAAGCGTGCCACCGGCAAGCTTTCTATGCCACTCATGGTGCTTAACTGGGCGCTGGTTACTAATTTTGCACTAAAAGTTAGTAAAGGTGTTTGAACCGGATTGCCCGCTTGGTATTGATCGGCTAATGATTCTGGGCGGTCGCTTAAACTGTAGCGCGGTACTTGATGGCGTGAAGGCTGGCTGCTGTTTTGTACGGCTAAGCGCTGATTTTTGGCAGCAATCACCAAATGAATTTGTAATGGCTCGCGTGAATCTGGCCAAACATCACCTTGTAAATGTAAGTCTTCAAGCTGTGCATTGTCAGGAAAGTGTAACCAGCTACCGTCACGCAGCAAAACACGCAGCTGATTAAAGCTAACCCTACCCGTAGCCAGTGCCCCAGCATCCAAGTCGCTAAAAGCTACGCCCCAAGGTAAAGCCAGTAGGTTTTGGCGTATTGCCTGCTGTGTATCTAGGTGAAATGCATCTAGGTACTGGAAATGATTAGGCTGTAAAAACAGCCCTTGATGCCAGTAGATTGGTTTATTGGTCAAGGTTATCTTCCTTTATTCTTATACAGTCGATCAGAAAGCTCGGGCGCGTAGGCTGTTAATGCGTTCTTCACCTATTTCAAGCCAAATATTTAGTCTTGCCGCTTCACCGGCAGGTGAAATGCTAGGGCCTTTAAACGGTCGCCACGCAAAAGGCCACCACCAACGTTTTTTATTGGCATAAGGAATGGTTCGCCCAGTCACTGCTGGAATGGGCAATAGGCGAACGCTAGCATCTTCTGTCATTTGAAAATAGCCAGCCAAAATAGCTAAGTAAGCTGCGCCTTTAACACGGTCAAGCACCATCACTTTAGTCTCGCTCGGCGCTAAAATAATGCTGTTTTCTCTTAAAAAAGCTGCTGCCAGTTGCTTAGAATCTGCTGACATTAAATCGGTAAGCCGAAAAGAAGAAAATTGGTAGTTATCCAATTCCGTTGGGCTACTCATTTGAATAAATTTCAACATCAGTGTGCGTGCTTCACCCAACTGAGCATTGAGCTTTGGGTCGGCTTTAAGGTGTATAACAATGGATCTGGATTCATAAAGTGCTGACTCAGCAGGCAAGTGAGGTGGCATCCATTCCACACTCTGATATTGCCATTGGCTATTGGAAGGCTGCCATTCCCATTTAGCTTGCTCATCTAGCAGTTTATATTCAGGCTCAATTTGACCTTGCCACTTATCGACTGGCTTACCTGCACAACCGCTTAATAGCAGGGTAGCCAGCAGATAAAACAGTAAAAAGTGCGGTTTCATTAATTAATTACTCGCCTGCCCAGTTGTCGATTGCGGTACTAGAAGCCGTTTCATGATTCCAAGTAATGCTGCTGTAAGTAAAGCGTACTTCTTCATAAGCGCTAATTGCATCATTAGCTGGGTCTAAAAAGTCTGGTGATGAAGTAATAATGCTAACCACTTTAGCGCCTTCTAAATCAATGCTGTAATAGTGAACGGGCTGTCCGTCACTACCAGTGTCGGCGCTGCGGTAAAATTCTAGGGTACAATTTAATGACTTAGGTTCAGCCAAACACTGAAATAGTAAAGGCGAACTTTTGTCAATAAGCTTACGAATTTGCAAGTATTCATGCTTACGATTTCCTGTTACCTGACCCGTTAAACGGTCGGTGGGTACGCTAACTTTTTGTTCAAAGCCGGTGACAAAAATTTCGTCTTCGTGACCGGATTTAAAAAAAGCACCAATGCTTTCTTGGCTAGATGCGCCTTCGCTTAAATTGTCGCCTTCTGCTGTTTCAATAGTCATGTAAATTACGTTTGGCATTGTTTATTCCTCATTGCTTAATGAAAGCCTAAAAATTTAGGCTTAAACTCGATCGAGTAATCCGGTTAAAGATAGGGTGAAGTTTGCGCCCATAAACTTAAAGTGTGGCGTGACTTCTAAACCCACCTGATACCAGCCTGCTTCACTATCAATTTCCGTTACTTGAACCACAGCGCGGCGCAATGGACGTTGGCTGCGTGTAGCAGGCGAAGGGTTTTCTTGATCCGCAACGTATTGACGAATCCAGCGATTGAGTTCGCTTTCAAGGTCAGAACGTGTTTTCCAGCTACCTAAGTTTTCGCGCTGCAACACTTTAATGTAGTGAGCTAAGCGGTTAATAATGAACAAGTAGGGCAGTTGTGTACCTAGGCGGTAATTCAGTTCTGCAACTTTTGCGGCTGGGTCTGTACCAAAATATTTAGGCTGCTGTACTGAGTTAGATGAGAAGAAAGTAGCGTTGTCGGCATTTTTGCGTTGGGTCAGTGGAATAAAGCCTAGCTCAGAAATTTCATACTCTTTACGGTCAGAAACTACCGTTTCTATCGGGCCATTTAAAAGCGGTGTACCTTCTGATTCGGTAATGTGTACCGGAAGATTAAGCACTGCACCACCGGCTTGAGGGCCAATGATATTAGGACACCAACGGTAACGCGCAAAGCTGTCCATCAAGCGCGTTGCATAGGCGTAACAGGCATTAATCCATAAATAATCTGATTCACCTTTAAGTGCTTCTTCTTGATAGACAAAACTACGTACTGGTTTGTCGTCACCAAACAAAGCGCGACCCATTAAACGTGGCAGTGTTAAACCTAAATTACGTGAATCATCTTGTTCGCGTAGGTTGCGCCATTTAATGTATTGTGGACCTTCAAATAAAGAAGACACTTCTTTTAAATCGGGTAATTCAGACCAAGCACCTAGGCCAAAAAACTTAGGCGAAGTACCGGTAATAAACGGCGCGTGAGTTACAGCAGAGAGTGCTGCCATGTGTTCAAGTAATTGAATGTCTTTAGTGGATTGATTAAAAGCATAATCACCAATAATAACACCGTAGGGTTCGCCACCAAATTGGCCGTATTCTTTGGTATAAACGGTTTTAAACAAAGCGCTTTGATTAGCTTCTGGCGAGTCTTCAAAGTCTTCTAGCAACTCGTCTTGGCTGGTATTAAAAATTTCGACTTTAATGTTTTCAGTAAACTCAGTGCGCTGAACTAAAAAATCTAGACCACGCCAGGTGCTTTCTAATGCCTGAAACTCTGGCGCGTGAAGAATGCTGTTCATCTGTTGGCTTAATCGCTTATCAAGCTCAGCAATCATTTGTTCAACCAGTGCTTTATCAATACGCGGCAACTGTGTTTCACGACTTAATAATTCACCTAATAAAGCCTCAACACCTTGGCGTGCTAAATCGTAACCTGCATCCGCTTCACCTAAGCGTGTGTATTCAAGAATTTCACCTACTAGCGGTTGTACTTTTGTTTTCTCAATTGTTTGCTCAATCATTACCGTGTGTCCCCAGTTTATTCTGCGTCACTGTTAGCTTTATTTTTTTCTGAAGCTTTTTTTTCTGACGATTTTTTATCGGACGTTTGTAAACCAAGCTCGGATAAAAGCTGTGTCCGTTGGTTTTGGTCTTCCAGCATGACTTGAATGGTTTTACGCATAGCTGGCGTGTTACCTAGTGGGCCTTTCAACGCTTTTAATGCATCACGTAACGCTAACGTTTTTTTCAAGGCTGGAATGGATTGGGCTAATTGATCGGGTTCCATATCACGTAAAGATTTAGGCTGGATAGTGATGTCTAGTTCTTCAGCATCATCATTTAGTTGATTAGCAACGGTAAAGTTTAGTGCTAGATTCATACTAGCCATGACTTCATCGAAGTTTTTACGGTTAACGCTAATGGTTTGACGTTCTTGAATATCGGTTGGGTCTTCATCGGATCGAAAAGAACCTAGCACCAAAGCTTTAAAAGGTAACTCAACCTGTGCTTTGGCATCTCCGGTTGCTGGGCGGTAAGAGATATTAATGCGTTCTTTAGGTGCAACTGACGTGCCATTACTTTTGCTAGCCATACTAAGCTTCTCCACACTCTATTGATTTTATGTTCTTCAGTAATTTAGAGGAATTTTAAAGGTGAGATTAAGTGCATTTGCTAAATTGAGAATAGCACGGTCAAAGCCGTTGTAAATTATAAGTTTTTATTTATGTTAATTGCGTCACAAAAAAAACACTGAATCCTTTTAATTACTAGATTCAGTGTTTGATTATGTAATAAATCCCTTTAACAATGTTATATTTTAAAGCGCTAATGCTTTTTCTATCACTTCAAATAAATCGGCACTTAGCTTTTCTTGCTGAATGCGTTTTAGCTGCATTTTTATTAATATTTGGCGTTGTTTATCTAGGCGTTTAAAACGGGTTAACGGAATCACCAAACGTGCAGCAATTTGTGGATTTAACACGTTTAATTCAATTACCTTGTCAGCCAAAAATTGATACCCTTCTGCGTCTATAGCATGAAAGTTAACACGGTTTTGGTTTACAAAGGCACTGATTAAAGCCCTTACTTTATTGGGGTTTTTCATCGAAAAAGCAGGGTGCGCTTGTAACTGTTTAACGCGTGTTAATGCATCAGGATAAGGGCGCAAAGCTTGTACGCTAAACCAGCTATCCATCACTAAAGAATCATGTGACCAGTGCTTTGCAAAGGTTTCTAACGCTTCTTTTCCTACTAGCGTGTCTTTAGCATGAACCAAACAAGTTAAAGCGGCTAGCTGGTCAGTCATGTTATCGGCTTGCTTAAATTGTGCTTGGGCTAGCTGTAAAGCGTCAGGTTTTTCGGTAGCAACCAACCAATTTAAACACACATTTTTTAAACGTCGGGCTGCAACGGCCTCAGCAGCAGGCGACCAACTAGCGGTGCTGGTGTGTGCTTGGTATAAGCGTAAAAAATCAGCATACAAGGCATTGGCTAAGCGGTTACGCGCAAATTCACGGGCGCAATGAATGGCATCAATATCCACTTGTGCATACTGTTCAGCAATATAGGCTTCAGAAGGTAGTAACAGCATTTCAGCTAAAATTGCTGGATCGGTGATGGGTGCGTTAAGCAGTTGTTTATAAGCACTTAGCAACGCTGCATCTAGCACTAATGTTTTACCTGCCTGCTGCTGCGTTACTAAGCTTTGAATGGCTAGCATTGCCAAGCGTTGCCCTGCATCCCAGCGGTTAAAACCATCGCTGTCGCAAGTCATTAAAAAAGCCAGTTGCTCACGGCTGTAATCAAAGCTTAATTTTACGGGTGCAGAAAAACCACGCAATAAAGAAGGCACGGGTTCGGTTGCTAAATGGTGAAAAGTAAAGCTTTGCTCGGTTTGGGTAAGCTGTACAACCCTTTCTGAACCCCAAAACTCACCATTCACTTCCATAGGGATGTTTATTCCAGCAGCACCCACTAATCCCATTTTTATGGGAATTAATATCGGCTGTTTAACGGGCTGATCGGGTGTTGCGGAAGTGTGTTGTTTTAGGGTTAATGTGTAGGTTTTTTCGTTAGCATTATACAAGCCCGTTGCAGTAATTTCGGGCGTACCGGCTTGGCTGTACCAAAGCATAAATTGATTTAAATCTAAACCAGACACTTCGGCCATGCAAGCAACAAAATCATCGACGGTAACGGCTTGGCCATCAAAGCGTGCAAAGTATAAATCCGTGCCTTGTCGGAAGGTTTTTTTACCCAGTAACTCACTTAACATTCTAACGACTTCAGCACCTTTTTCATAAATGGTTAAGGTGTAAAAGTTATTGATTTCTATAAAACTTTCAGGGCGAACAGGATGCGCTGTTGGGCCTGCATCTTCAGCAAATTGTGCCGTACGCAACATGCTGACTTGCTGAATGCGCTCGACAGCAGCAGAATTCATATCGGCACTAAATTGCTGGTCGCGTAGCACGGTAAAACCTTCTTTTAAAGAAAGCTGAAACCAATCACGGCAGGTAACACGGTTGCCCGACCAGTTATGAAAGTATTCATGCGCCACAACACTTTCTACACGGTTAAACGCCGCGTCGGTTTCACTTTTCGGGTCGGCTAGCACGCAGGCTGAATTGAAAATATTTAAGCCTTTATTTTCCATAGCACCCATATTGAAATCATCGACTGCAACAATCATATAAATGTCTAAATCGTATTCACGGCCATACTGCTGTTCATCCCACTGCATGGCTGCTTTAAGTGAACGCAAAGCATGGTCGCATTTATGTAAGTTTTGTTTTTCTACCCAAACTTCTAAGGCAACGCTGCGACCGCTGCCGGTGGTAAATGTGTCTTTAACGGGGTGCAAATTACCCGCCACTAACGCAAATAAATACGCCGGTTTAAAAAATGGATCTTGCCATTCTGCAAAATGTTTACCGTCTGCTAAATCACCGAATGCCATTAAATTACCGTTGGACAAGAGTACCGGAAAACGTGTTTTGTCGGCTTCAATGCGGGTGGTGAATTTAGACAATACATCGGGGCGGTCTGGGTAGAAAGTAATACGGCGAAAACCTTCAGCTTCACATTGGGTGCAAAAATTACCGCTGGACTGATATAAACCCTCAAGCGCGGTGTTATTTAAAGGATCAATTTCAACTTCAATGGCTAATACAAAAACATCAGGCAAGGTTGCTAAAGTTAATTGATCTTGAGTTAGCTGATAGTCGTTTGCTGTTAGTAATTGTTCATCTAATTGTATGCTGATAAGTTTTAATGCTTGACCGTCGAGTTGCAGTGGTAGGTTGGTTTCTATACGGTCTGGGTTGCGTGTTATTTGTAAGCGGCTAAGTACACGGGTTTTTGTATCGTCTAATTTAAAACATAAATCTACCTGCTTAACTAAAAAAGCCGGTGGTAAATAGTCTTTTAAGAAAATCGCCTTGGGTGAAGCAGGGGTAGAAGCCGTTAATGCTTGGTTCATAACAAGAAAACCTCGGATTAGATCTTTAGAAAAAATGGTAAGAGTGCTATTTTTAACGCAGTTAGTTTTATATGTATCTTAATTGAATAAGATTTTTACTGGGAGTCGTTTTATGTCAACGAAATATCGGTTAGTCACACGCAGTGATTTTGATGGTTTGGTTTGTGCTGCACTGCTAAAGCATTTGGATTTAATTGATGATATCCAATTTGTTCACCCAAAAGATATGCAAGATGGCAAAATTGAAATTGGGGCTAATGATATCACTACTAACCTGCCTTATGTGGCTGGCTGTAACTTAGCTTTTGACCATCACCTAAGTGAAACCGTGCGTAACGAAGTGCTGGCTGATAATCACATTATTGACGCTGATGCACCTTCAGCAGCGCGTGTGGTTTGGCAGTATTATGGCGGTCATAAAGCTTTCCCTGTTGCATGGGATGAAATGATGGATGCGGTGGATAAAGGCGATGCCGCGCAGTTTAACGAAGACGAAGTGCTCAACCCTGATGATTGGGTTTTGCTTAACTTTATTATGGATGCGCGTACGGGTTTAGGCCGTTTCCGTGATTTTCGTATTTCTAACTACCAGTTAATGATGCAGTTAATTGATTACTGCCGTAACCACAGCATTAAGCAAATCCTTGAGTTGCCTGATGTAAAAGAACGCACCGATCTCTATTTTGAACACGACAGCAAAGCGCGTCAGCAAATTCAAAAATGCGCCACTGTTTATGACAATCTTGTGGTGTTAGATTTGCGTAACGAAGAAACTATTTATGCCACCAACCGCTTTACCTTGTATGCACTTTATCCCAAGACCAATATGTCGATTCACGTACTTTGGGGTTTAAAGCAGCAGAACACCGTATTTGCGGTCGGTAAGTCAATACTTAATCGTAGTTCTAACACCAACGTGGGCGAGCTGTGCCTTAAATACAATGGTGGTGGCCACCTAAATGCAGGCACGTGTCAGGTTGCTAACGATGAAGCAGAAGCAACCTTGCAAGCTTTAATAGACAAAATTAATGCTGACGGTTAAATAACCGTATTAACGGTGTAGTTCACCTGCCGCTTCGGGTTGATGTAAAATTTCATCGACAACCAAAGCGGCATCTTTGCCATTAGGCATTTGCCAATGCACTTCTTGTCCGACTCGCGCACCCAATAAAGCAGCACCTAAAGGCGCTAAAATTGATAGCTGATCGGTCGCTTCAGGGTTTAAATTGCGTGGGTAAACCAATTCCTTTTCTAGTTGAATACCTGCTTTTAAATCACGAAATTTAACACGGCTGTGCATACTGACTAAATCGGCAGGTACATCTTGTGGTGATACCACATCGGCGTTATTTAAGCGTTCGGCTAAGGCTTCAGCAACAGGCATTTTGGCATATTGCTCGTCGTCGATAAGCTTTTCTAAACGGCTGTGGTCTAATTCATTCATTAGTAAATGTAATTTAGCAATCATAATTTTACCTCAATAAAAGTACACCCCCGCAACCTAGGTTACGGGGGTGTACTAAAAATAATCTGTGACAATAACGTTTGAGTAGATTAATGGTTAAAAACTTTGTCCGCAACCCTGATATTTCTTATCGAGGTATTGCAATTCAACGCGGTGAGGAAAAGGTTCGCCGGTATTGATTTCAATGCAAAGAATGTTTTCTACCTTGTATTCAATTAGGTTGCCATCAACATCGTTAGCTTGATACAGCGTTCTTATTAAATCCTGTTTAATCACTTCAGACGCTGCAAACTTTATACGTTGTGTGCCAAAGTTTTGCAAGAGGACTAACGTACCATTTTGCTGTGCCTCAAAAGTCCAGCTAGGATTGTGTCCTGTTGCGCGTAACACTAATGCATTTGGTGAAGTATTGGTGTTTGTAATCTGTGGCGGTTTATCAAGCTTGCCAGCTTCACCTTGGCTGATGAGCTGACAATTTTTCCACGTTCGCTCAGGTGTAGTGACTCTTGCCTTATTGCCTTTATTCCAAACAGAAGCACCTTCGCCATTAGCATAACGTGCGCCAGAAGCGGCTCTTTGTTGCGGCAGGTTTATCCAGTGAGTTGTTGCCGGTAATTGTAACCAAAGTTGCTCACCCAGTAAGCGTGTTTCCATTAAGCTACCGTCTTCACACTGCCAAAGATTTGCTTGAGTGGCTTGTTCAAACTTAGGTGTAAACGTGCAACCTACCAGCAGCCCAGCTGCCAGTAGCGTTGTTGCTAGTTGCAATAATAAGCGTTTATTAATCAAGCTTGCTAAGGTCACGTACAGCACCCTTGTCAGCAGATGTAGCTAGCATGGCATAGGCTTTAAGCGCAGCAGAAACTTTGCGCTCACGAGGCTTGGCAGGCTTCCAACCTTTAGCATCTTGCGCAGCACGGCGCTTAGCCATTTCTTCATCACTAATTTCAACATTAATAGTGCGGTTAGGAATATCAATTAAGATAGAGTCACCATCTTCAACCAAACCTATCGCGCCACCAGCAGCGGCTTCAGGGGAGGCATGGCCGATGGAAAGACCTGAAGTACCGCCTGAGAAACGGCCATCGGTTAATAGCGCACACACTTCACCTAAACCCTTAGATTTAATGTAGCTGGTGGGGTAAAGCATTTCTTGCATACCTGGGCCGCCTTTAGGACCTTCGTAGCGAACGATAACCACATCGCCTGCTTTTACCTTGCCGTCTAGCACATTAGCTACGGCTTCATCTTGTGATTCAGTGACATGGGCTGTGCCACGGAAAACCAAAATGCTGTCGTCGATACCCGCAGTTTTAACTACGCAACCATCTTCAGCCAAGTTACCGTAAAGTACCGCTAAACCACCTTCCAACGAAAAAGCATTGGCTAAATCACGAATACAGCCATTTTCACGGTCGGCATCTAGGTTGTTCCAACGCGTAGATTGGCTGAAAGCTTCTTGGGTAGGAATACCTGCTGGGCCAGCACGAAAAAACTTAATCACTTCGGGCGTAGGCTTACGCATAATATCCCAAGTTTCTAAAGCTTCAGCTAAAGATTTGCTATGTACCGTTGGTAGGCTGGTATCAAGTAAGCCAGCACGGTCTAGCTCACCCAATAAAGCAAAAATACCACCGGCGCGGTGTACATCTTCAACGTGGTATTTAGGTGAGTTAGGGGCAACTTTACACAGCTGTGGCACTTTTTTAGATAGGCGATCTATGTCTTCTAAAGTGAAATCCACTTCCGCTTCTTGCGCTAAGGCTAAAAGGTGCAAAATGGTGTTAGTAGAACCACCCATAGCGATATCTAAAATCATCGCATTATTGAATGCACCTTTATTGGCAATAGAGCGGGGTAAAACAGAGTAATCATCTTGTTCGTAATGCTGGCGCGTAATGGCAACAATTTTCTCACCGGCTTGTTCAAATAAACTACGGCGATCAGCGTGGGTTGCCAACATAGTGCCGTTACCGGGTAAGGATAAGCCCAAGGCTTCAGTTAAGCAGTTCATGGAATTGGCAGTAAACATACCTGAACAAGAACCGCAGGTAGGGCAGGCGGAACGTTCGTATTCAGCAACGTCTTCATCCGATGCGTCTGAGGCAGCAATTACCATGGCGTCGACTAAATCTAGGTTATGCTCAGAAAGCTTGGTTTTACCCGCTTCCATAGGGCCGCCAGATACAAAAATAACCGGAATATTTATGCGCATAGCCGCCATAAGCATTCCGGGGGTGATTTTGTCACAGTTAGAAATACACACCATGGCATCGGCACAGTGGGCGTTGACCATGTATTCAACCGAATCAGCAATTAAGTCACGGCTGGGCAACGAATACAGCATACCGTCGTGACCCATCGCAATGCCGTCATCGACTGCTATGGTGTTAAATTCTTTAGCAACACCACCGGCTTTTTCGATTTGGCGTGCAACCAACTGCCCCATATCTTTTAAATGCACATGGCCAGGTACAAACTGAGTAAAAGAGTTAACGACGGCAATAATAGGCTTTTCAAAATCACCATCTTTCATGCCTGTGGCACGCCACAAAGCACGAGCACCAGCCATATTGCGACCAGCAGTAGTAGTACGAGAACGATAAACCGGCATGGGGAAACCTCTGTCAATGAGTTACTAAAAAGTCATTTAAGTATTCTACTTTTTTACAGCACAAGTCACTAGCTTGGCAAAGAAAAACAGGGAAGTTAAGTTTATGAAAGAAAAAAAAGCATTCCGAAAGGCACTTTAATTTTTAAAATTCCAAACTATTTTTTAATTAAACACTAAGAAATTGATTGTTTTTTTTGTTTTCTATTTGGACTTAAATTAGCGCATTTAAAAATGCGATTCATTTTAATATTTTGTTACTTGTAGCCGTAAAAAAACACTTGTAAGCAACGAGTTAGGTGTGGTCTAGTAGTTTTTCATCTGTAAAGGTGATAATAAGAAGTACAGGACTAACTACCTAAGTTTTGAAATTGAGGATGTTTATTATGAAAAAAATGCTTGCTGCTACCGCACTCGCTGTTGCACTACCTTTTGCTGCTGTTGCTAACGCTGCACCCACCGATGCTGGTTGTGGTCTTGGTAGTGTTTTGCTTGCTGATGCGCCAGACACTTTAGTAATGAACGTGTTAGGCGCAACCCTAAACATGACTTCTGGTAACCAAACTTTTGGTATGACCACTGGTACATTAAATTGCAGCACTGCTAATGGCGTTGTGGCATTACAAACGTTCATTAATGACAACCTAGATACGCTAGCAGTTGACGCTGCACGCGGTGAAGGTGAATCTTTAAACACTCTAGCCACAATTTGGGGCATGGATGACGCTGCTAAAGCATCTTTTGCTAAAGCAACGCAAGTAAACTTTGGTGAAGTGTTCTCTTCTGACAGCGTAACGGCCGAACAAGTTTTAGAAAACATGAATCGCGTTGTTTCTGAAGACCAAGCGTTAGCTGGTTACAAATTAAGCTAAGTTAACGGCTTAATTAATTATCAATAAGAGCTCTGCTGGTTTAATCACTAGCAGGGCTTTTTTAATGGATCGTCATGCCTTATTTAATGCCTAATTTCAAAGCATTCGTTTGCCTTCTATTATTAAGCTTTTTTTCGACGGCTTATGCTGTTGAAAAACCGACAAACAATTTAACACCCAACCTTGCAACGCTAAAAAAATTAAGCCAAAGCAACGCTTGGTGGCGATTGGTTCATTACAAGCAGCACACCTATGGTGTGCGTAGTCAAGTCGACCAAGCTGATTTTTTTCTGCACTCTTGGGGTTATAAAAGCCCATTAGAAGAATTAACTGCCACTTTTGAACAACTAAAAGCCTCTTTAAACAGCCCTACCTTATTAAGTCAAAATGAAGACCTGCGTTGCACCTATCCAGCAAGAGTTAACTGGCTGGCCAGAACCCTAGATTTAGACATTCCTAACCGAACCTGTACGGGTTTAGATAAATGGCTAGGTCAAGTGGATGCCGGTAGCCTGTCGATGATTTTTCCTTCGGCTTATATGAATAATGCTTCGTCTATGTTTGGGCATAGCTTTTTAAGAATAGAAGGCAGCGACCGCAGCGTTAAACCTGATTTGATTGCTCATGCGATTAACTTTGCTGCTGATGTTAGCGAAGCAGAAGGTGGCGTTTCTTATGCCGTAAAAGGTATGTTTGGGTTTTACCCAGGCTACTTTAGCTTGCAGCCTTATTATGAAAAGGTGGAGGAATACAATCATTTAGAGAACCGCGATATGTGGGAATACCCCATGAACTTAACAGACGCTGGTTTAGCGCGGGTTGTTTGGCATATGTGGGAACTAGAAAGGGTGCGTTTTGATTATTGGTTTTTTGATGAAAACTGCTCTTACCAGCTTTTGGCGCTGGTTTCTGTTGCTGAAGATCATTTGAATTTAACCGAAGGTTTTGATTTAAAAGCCCTTCCTGTTGACACGATAAGGGCTTTAGATAAAGCCAATTTAATCAGCAATCAAGCCAAGTATCGGCCCTCTTTTGCCACCCAATTAATTAGCATGAGCGAGCAGGCTAACCCTGCAGAATTAACGGCGGCTAAGCAGCTGGTGTTTGATTATCTGCCACCAAGTGAGTTGGAACTTGATACCACAGCTAACCCAGCCAAGGTGTATGAACTGGCTTACGAATGGCTTAACTTTCGTTTTAGGCATCAAGGCGTAACCCGCGATGAAGCCGCTAAACAATTGTATACGTTATTGGTAGCGCGTTCTAAAGTTAGCCAAAAATCAGGCTTAATACCATCAGCGACACCGGCTGTGTCACCGCATAAAGGCCATAAAACAGCGCAATTTGCAGTAAGCTTGGGTCAGCATAAAAAAACTAACTACTTACAACTATCGGCTAAGCCTTCTTACCACGGGCGTTACGATGCTTTAGACGGTTATTTGCCGAATGCAGAAATTAATTTGCTAGAATTAAAGCTGCGTTTTGATGAAGAAAGTAAAGACGTTACGCCTTGGCATTTGAATATTTTAGACGTGGGTAACTACTTACAAAGTTCACCTATTTTTTCGCTTGCTGCTTGGCGTTTAAAAGCCGAAGTGGGTAGAACCAACCCTTTAGTTAGCAGTAAAGACGATTGGCGAGGTCGCTTAGGTGGCGGTTATGGTCGTGCTTGGGGAAGCAGTGAAAACTTAATGGGTTTTTTAATGCTTGCCGGTGAACTAGAAGTTGGTCCTGCTGCTGGGCATTTAAAGTTAAATAAAAACAACCAAAATTGGGCGCTAGGTGCTGGTGTTACGGGCGGTTTTGTTTGGGAACCCGTTGCTAATTGGCGTACCGGTTTAGATGCTTCCTATCTAGGCTTTGCTACAGGTAATAAAGGCGCAATGTTAAAAACTGAAGCCACAGTGCAATGGAACTATCAAACCAATCAATCGTTACGCTTACAAGGTAAATGGGAAGAACGCCAAGACAGCAACGGGCAGGTAGATTTAGCATGGCTAAAATTCTTTTGAAATTATTGCTAGCATTATTAATACTTGGGCTGCTGCAAGGTTGTGGCAGTCTATTTTATTGGCCGGAAGAAGGTTTAAGAGGTACGCCAGACCAGCTGGGTTTTGAATACCAACCGGTTAATTTAACCACGGATAAGGGTTTGAAATTACACGGCTGGCATTTCCCTTCGCGTGCTAAACCTGAAGTTAAACCCAGAGGCTTAATTTATTACCTGCACGGTAATGCCGAAAATATCAGCACTCATTTTATGGGGATGACGTGGATAACTCATCATGGCTGGGAAGTGTTTATTTTAGACTATCGTGGCTATGGTATTTCAGAAGGTCGCCCAAGCATTGCTGGCGTGCATCACGATGCTTATATAGGCTTGAAGTGGGCTATCGACAGAGCGGCAGAGCAACAAATGCCTTTAGTGGTTTTAGGGCAAAGTATTGGTGCTGCAACAGCTGTTACCCTAGTTGCCAATGCTAGTCCAGCAGAACAAGCACAAGTGCAAGGCTTAATAATCGACAGTGCATTTTCGGGTTATCGCCGCATTGCTAGAGAAAAACTTAGTGGCAGCTGGTTAACTTGGGCTTTTCAATACCCGCTATCGTGGACTTTTACCGATCGCTACAGTCCAGAAAAAAACTTAGCTAAATTGCCTCAAGATTTACCACTATTAATTTTGCACAGTTGTGCTGACGACGTGATTCCCTGCTCCCATAGTCAGCGCCTTTACCAACAAATACCCGAACCAAAAACCTACTGGCAAGCCGAAGAAGGCAGGCATATACAAATGCTTAACCAGCTTAAATGGCGAAAAAAACTAATAATATGGCTGGAAGAAGAAACTAAAAAAACATGATGTATACAGTAAAAGGCTACCGAATACATTCAGTAGCCTTTACTTTTACTACTTGGGTATTAAAACTTTTTAGTAATACCAACCGTTAACGCATCTATATCAACGCCACCAGTACTTATATAGTTCATGTATTCAAAGTTTAAGCCAATACCTTGCAACAGTGCTAAATCAACACCTGCGCCAAAAGAGATATCTTTGTCTGATAATTTGTAATTAGCACCAGCAACAGAAGCTGTTAATTCGCCGTGTGTGATGCCGCCTATAATGTAGGGTGCAATGGATTTGTTGATAGGAAAAACGCCGCGTAAATAGCCACCAAACATATAGTCAAGTTCAATATCAGCATCAAGGTTGTTTATCGTTAATGTATCGTGACCTAACCCAACACCAAAGCGTACTTCACCAGCAAGGTTTCTATTGATAAAAACACCAAATCTGCCGACTAGCCCCGTTAAAGACGCATCATCACTCACGGTATCTTCTGAATAGTCTAAAAGTGCTAAGTTACCGCCAACATAGTTTCTTTGAGCTTGTGCTGTTCCAGTCAGTAATGCAGTAATTGCCAATGCCGCAAGTGATTTTTTAAGCATTTTCTTGTTCCATGTGTTATTAACTGATTCACTGTGTGATTTTAAATCAAGTTTTGAAATCTATCTTGTTTTGTCCGCTTATGCAAATATTTGCTTGATTGATTTTTGTTTATATAATATATTTTATGTTTTTTTAAATTATTGTTAATTCTAAAGTTTGTATGGTGTAATTTATATCTATCATTAGAAGGGAAAAAGATGAAGAAAATAATCACAGGTGTTTTTTTGGCATCAAGTTTAACGGCTAGCTCGCTAACGATGGCAGCACAATATGTTTATTTTGGCGCAGAAATAAACCAAACGACCTATAAACAAGAATCGACTTTAGAGCTAGATTCAACGATGGTCGCCTTTAAAGCAGGTAAAGCATTTAATCCTTATTTTTCTATAGAAGCACAAGCTGCTTTAGCAGTAAGCGATGGTAAAGATAAAGGATTTAAAGGCGGTGTGGATTCTCGTTTTTCATTACTTGCGGTTGGCTCTTATGCATTTAATGACAGGTCGCATATTTATGTTGCCGGTGGTATAAGCGCTATTAAAGCTAGTATAGATAATGGTATTAACAAAGTTAGTGATAATGGTGGTAGTTTGTCGTTATTATTGGGTGCTGAATATAAATTACAACCTAATCTAGGTATGAATTTATCAGTAGGTAGCTATTATTCTGACAGTGATGCTGGTGTTGATACTGACGTTATGGGTGTTGGTCTTGGTTTGCATTATTATTTATAGTTTTTAAGCATTGATTTTAAGTATGAATTTTTAAGTGCGTATTTTTAAATTAGGCTGCTCATTACTGTTGCAGCCTTTTTTAATAATGACTATTTAGCTTTAATTTATAGCTTTAACCTTCTAAACCTTCTTTTTTTGCTTCTTCTTTAAATCGTGATGCCTCTAAGCCATGCTTGTTTAATAACTTATAAAAGTCAGTTCTATTTCTTCCGGCTAATTCAGCCGCTTTGGTGACTTTGCCTTGGGCAATACGCAACACTTTAGTTAAATACGCTTTTTCAAATTCGGCACGGGCTTCGCTTAAATGCGGCAGGCTAGTGCTTTCATCAGTCAGCACTTGGTTAACTAAATCGGCGGTGATAATGGGCTGGCTAGTCAGTCCGGCACATTGTTCAATAACGCCTTGCAATTGACGCACGCTACCTGGCCAAGGTGTTTTAGCCAGTAACTCTAATGCTTCTGGCGCAAAGCCGTTGGCTTGGCTTTCAAGGCGATTAGCCGCTTCATTGAGTAATTGCTTTGCCATAAGTTGTACTAACAGCGGGCTGCGATTTAGTACATCGGGGTAATCTTTGTTATTTGACTGGCTAGAACGGTTAGTTTTCAGTTCGTCGATTAAAGCAAATAATTGATTCTTATCCACCGGCTTGGTTAAAAAACCCGCCACACCACGACGCGTGGCTTGTACAGCATCAGGAATCGTGCCGTGTGCGGTTAAAATAATCACAGGCAAGCCTGGGTAAAGTGTTTGTATTTCATCAAATAACGTCAGTCCGTCCATTTCGTCCATGCGTAAATCAGAAAGCACTAGGTCGGGCGTGTATTGCTTGAGTATATCCAGTGCTTCAGGGCCGCTTTCTGCGGTGGTTACTTCATGCCCAGCACTTTCTAAGCGTAAAGACAGCAGTTTAAGTAAGCTTAAATCATCATCAACTAACAAGAGTTGTGCTGGACTTTCACTTAATTTTGTTTCAGGAATTAGTTTCATTTTAATGATTACTCTGACGTTGTTTGCGTTCATGCAAGCTTTGTTCTATAGCAGTCAGGGCATCTAACTTGGCTTTTAGCTGATCGCGTTCAGTTTCAAGCTGCTGTATCTGTTTTTTAGCCAGATTAAGTTCTGCCGATAAAGCATCCTTGCCCTGCTGTAAATGTAGCCGCTTTTTTTCGCATTGCGTGTATTGGTTATTCGATGCCATAGACTGTTGATTATTGGCTTGGCTATTATTTTTCTCATTAGCTTGCTGTTTAATTGGGCCGTTATTCAGCGGTGTTACTATGCAACCGGTTAAGAGTGTAAGCAGTAAAGTATAAAGAAAAAAATGTTGGTATTTGGATACACGCATAACTATGTTCCTAAATTGGGTTGGTTGGCAATGCTAAATATGGCCATTCTAAACGAAAGACGGTTGCATCTTGATTCGATGTTAAAAGTACCAGCTTGCCACTGTGAGCTTTCATGCAATCTGCTGCAATCGACAGACCTAACCCGGATCCTTTAACTGCGCCTCTGCGCTTACCGCTACCTTGGTAAAACGGTTCAAATAAGCGTGCTTGTTCATTGACTGGAATGGGTGCTCCGGCATTTTCTACTTCTACCCATTGCCAGTTTTTTTCAATGCCTGCACGAATTTGAATGGCTTGGCTGGCATCGCCATAGTGCAGCGCATTGGTTAATAAGTTATCTAAGGTGCTGCGAAGCAAAGAAATATCGCCTTCTAATGCTAAGTCAGTGGAGGGTAAAGTCACGGGCTGTTGCCTTTGCTCAAGCAGCGGCTGCCAAGGTTCTAATAGGCGTTGCAATAGCTTATCTAGGTTGATCGGTGCAACTTCAAGCTGCTTTTTACCTTGCAGCAGGTTGTAATCCAACAGTTGCTCAATTAACTGCTGTAAGCGCCTGCTGTTTTGTTCTAACAAGCCGGTCACTTCTTTTTGAGAGGGTGTTAGGCTGCCCAATACTTCTTCGTGTAATAAATCACCGGCTTCACGAATACTGGCTAAAGGCGTTTTTAGTTCGTGCGAAATGTGCCTTAAAAATTGCGCTTTTTGTTGCTCAACTTCACTTAACTGCTCTTCTAGCCAATTTAAGCGGATGTCTAATTGTATCAATTCAGCCGGGCCTTCTTGTAATTGTTTGGTCTTATTGTTGTTGTTGGGGTTTGCTAAAGAGCTGATACGTTTTTGTAGGTAGTCAATGGGGCGCAACAGCCGCCAAGTAAAGAAAATAACCAATAATAACGACAAACTCAGCAACATTAAAAACTGCCAAACCAGTTGTTTTTGTAGGCTTAACAATTGCTGCTGCATGGCTTGTAGGCGTTGGTCTACGCTGTTTTGAGTTTGACTGGTTAAAGCATCGGTCAGGTCGGTAAGGCTGGCAATGTATTCAATATCGGCAAGGCTTTGTGGTTGTTGCTCGGCTAACAATGCTTCTAATGATGCCTGTGCTGGCGTAATAGGAAAGAGTAAATAAGGCTGTTTAACTTGGGCTTTAAAGTCGTTGAATTGGCTTTCTAGCAGTGCTAATAGCGACGGTTCGTCTACGATAAGGTATTGGCGACTGGTGCGCTCCATATCTAACGCTAGGGTTTGCAAGGATTGTGAACGGCGTGTAAAAGCCACCGCTTCACGCGCATTTAATCCCGCTTGGGTAGACAGTTCATGGTAGGCGCTGGCGGCTTGAAATACCAGTAGTACTAAGGGCAAAACAACACCCATAAAGCCTAATAATACCAGTTGCATTAGGGATAAATTAGCAGGGCGTAGTAGTTTCATTTTTTTTACTTATAGAAGGTTAGAGCTTCTTACAAAATACCTGCGAATTACGTTGCCAGTTGTAAATCGCTTGGCGGGCTGCTGGCAGTTGATCGACTGGGGCAGGCATAAAATCCCTTTCTAAAAACCAATGTGCGGTGTGGGTTGTCAGCACAAACAAGGTTTCTATACCTGCGGCTAACGCTTGTTTTTCAATGCGGTTCAGCAGGTTGTCTCCCCTTTGGCTATGGCGGTATTCAGGGTTAACAACAACACAGGCTAATTCAGCTTGGCGTTGATCGGGGTAAGGGTAAAGCGCAGCACAAGCAATGATACTGCCATCTAGGTCGATAACCGTAAAACGCTCTATTTCTGCTTCTAATAACTCGCGTGAACGCCTGACTAAAATACCGGCTTCTTCTAGTGGGCGCAGCAGGGCTAATAGACCACCCACGTCTTCAATTTTAGCTTGGCGCAATGTTTCATAACGCAGTTGAGTAATTAATGTGCCATCACCATCGCGGGTAAATAGCTCTTGTAACAGCGCACCGCTGCGTTTATAGCTTAATAAATGTGTTCTTGGCACACCTTTGCGGCTGGCATTACAAGCGGCTTGTAGGTGCCTTTTTAGCAACGGCTGGTCGTTTAAGCCTTCTAATGCTAATAGTGCTTCGGCATCTTGGGGGCTTAAATCACGAATTAGCTGACCTTGGGCATTTTTTAAACCTTCAGCTTCACCAAATAAAATTAACTTTTCAGCGTTTAATTGTGTCGCCACTGCGGTGGCAATTTCTTCAGCATCTAAATCAAACGCTTCCCCTGTAGGCGAATAACCCAAAGGTGGCAGCAGCACTAACATCCCTTGATCGAGTAAGGCTTGAATGCTTTTAACCTGTACTTTGCGAACTTCACCACAAAAGTGCATATCTACACCGGCTCTAACACCTAAAGGACGGGCAGTAATTAAATTACCGCTCATCACTTTTAAGCCAGCACCGTGCATGGGAGAGTTGGCTAAGCCCATCGACAGGCGTGCTTCTAATTCAGCACGTAAACTGCCGACACAAGCCAAGACAGCCGGTAGGCGTTGTTTATCAACCAGTAAACGGCCTTGGTGCTCTTGCCAAACAAGGCCGCGATTATCTAATTCTTCACGGGCTTGGGTACGCACGCCGTAAGTAATGACAAGGCGTACACCTAAAGAGTTGAGTAGCGCTATGTCGGTGATTAACTCCCGCAGCCCCGTTGCGCGTAATGCCTCACCATCAAGGTGAATAACAAAAGTACGCCCGCGATGGGCGTTAATGTAAGGCGAGGCATTACGAAACCAGTTAACGTGCTGGTCTAAATTGAGCTTAACCAAAGGATGCCTTTAGGGTAAAGAAGATGATAATTGACAAAATAGCACCCGCTGGGAGTGTTACCAGCCAAGAAGCAAAAATACTGCTTACTACGCGCATATTAATAGCCGCTAGGCCACGCGCTAGTCCAACACCTAACACAGCGCCCACTAGGGTGTGAGTGGTTGAAATAGGCATACCTATGCCAGAAGCCAGCACCACAGTAGCAGCGGTAGCCAAAGTAGCAGCAAAGCCGCGGCTAGGCGTAAGTTCGGTAATGTTAGTACCCACAGTGGCAATAACGCGGTGACCATACATAACCAAACCCACCACTATACCGCCACCACCAATTAGCAGTACCCAAGAAGGGGTGTTAACCTTGTCTAACACTTCACCACCGGCTTGAATAACACCAATAATGGCAGCCACAGGGCCTATAGCATTGGCAACATCGTTAGAACCGTGTGCAAAAGCCATAGCGCAGGCGGTAAACACCATTAACAGCGCAAAAACTTTTTCAACATTTTTAATTTGTAAGCGGCTGTTAGTGGTATCACCTTGAATGCGCTTTTCCATAAAAATACCCAGCATAGCTAATAACAAACCAGCAATGACTGAGTAAAGCATGGCCTCGTTATTGCTTATATCTAAACCTAGGTGTTTAAAACCCTTGGTGAAGGTAACCGCAGCAACAATAAAACCCACAATAAAGGTATAAAAAGGCACGTATTTTTTAGCAGAAAGAAAAGGATTGTCGGATTCAAAAATAAGCTTTTGCATACTTTTAAACAGTAAAAAACCCATTAACCCAGCCATAAGCGGCGAAGTTACCCAACTGCTAGCAATTACCAGTACACCCATCCATTGCACGGCATCTACCGAAATACCCACCGCAGCAAAACCAACAATGGCGCCGACTATTGAGTGAGTGGTAGACACTGGCCAACCTTTGTAACTAGCAATTAACAGCCAAATACCCGCTGCCAATAACGAAGCCAACATACCGTAAACCAAAAGCTCTGGGTTATCGGCAAAGCTGCTGGTATCCACTATGCCTTTACGAATGGTTGAAGTAACTTCACCACCGGCCAGCCAAGCACCGGCAAATTCAAAAATAATTGCAATAACAATGGCTTGTTTAATGGTAATGGCTTTAGAGCCAACCGAAGTACCCATAGCATTAGCAACATCATTAGCACCAATGCCCCAAGCCATAAAAAAACCAAACAAGCAGGCTAAAAGTAAGAAGGTATTGCCGTGTTCAAGAATAATAGACATAAAAAACCTTAAAGCTGGATTAACGAGCCATCATAATTTGCAAACGACCACCCACACGTTGAGCGCGATCGGCTAAATCACCTACCCAATCAATTACCTTGTAAAGGAAAATGACATCTACGGGTGGCCACTCTTTTTCTAAATCAAACAATTGTGCGCGTACTTGAATTTCTAGCTCATCGGTATCTTGCTCAAGCTGATCCAGTGTTTTAATCATTTGGTTAAGCAGTTCGGTTACTTGACGACCAAAGCCAGAACTTAATAGTTTGTCAATTTCGTTAATGGTGCGCTGTGCTTGCTCGACTGCTAGCACACCGCTGTTAATAAAATTGAGCATGGGTTGCGCCATTGATACTGGAATTTGCATCCTACGTCCCAGCATTAATCCTGCAATGTCTTTGGCTTTGTTAGCAATCTTATCTTGCTGAGCAACCAGTTCTAATAAGTCACTACGAGAAACTGGCATAAACATACTATTAGGCAAGCCCAGACGAATTTCACGCTTTAAGTCATCCGCCTCTTGCTCTAATTTGCTGATACGCTTACGCAGCACTTTGGCTTCTTCCCAATCATTAGCTAAAGCTGCCATCATAAAAGGTTGCAGCAGTTGCGTAGCGATGTAGGTTTTATCTATATGCTCTTGCAGTGGGCCAAAAGGGGAGCGCCCGAACAACTTAGAAAGGGGGTTATTGGGTGTCATACTCAGTACCTTAAATTAGGAATTGAAATGCAACTGCTGGGCATTATAAAAGTTGCCCTAGCTTAATGTCACAGTCTTTTAACATAAATAGGGAGTAAGCGGCACTTATGGCTAAAGAAATAGAGTTAAAACTACTGATTAGGCAGGCTGATTTTAAGCAATTAGAGGCACTAATGCTGCAATATCAAGCTAAACCGCAAGGCGTTAAGCGCCTAGAAAATACCTATTTTGATACCCCTGATTTGCATCTAAACCAAGCCAAAGCAGCGTTGCGCCTAAGATTTAATGCCAAAAACTGGGTACAAACGCTAAAAACCAGCGGTACAAATTTGGGTGCATTAAGCGAAAGAGGCGAATGGGAAATGCCGGTATCAGAAGGAAAATTAGATTTAGCATTATTTCCTGAAGGCGTATTAAGTCCTGACTGGAAAAATGAGCTTACGGCCCAATTTAACACTAATTTTACGCGCAAAACTTGGTTGTTAACCGATATGCATAGCGAAATAGAGTTAGCGGCTGATATGGGTGAAGTGCTATTACCTAATAAAATAGGGCAAGCGCAAGTCGCTAAAGATGTGATTTGTGAACTAGAGCTAGAGTTGAAAAAAGGTGATACAGCTGACTTGTTTAAACTGGCTAATCAATTAGCAGCGCACTTAATCGTTCATCCAGGTGTGCTGAGTAAAGCTGAACGCGGTTTAAGATTATTAAGAGGGACGACTGCGGTTGAAAAACCACATTTATGTAGTTTAAACAGCAACATTGTTAGTTTTGCTGATTTAAGTCATTTAGCAGGACAAGAACTTAATCGCTGGATACTGGCACATGAAAATTTTGCGTTTAATGCTAATGAAAATGAGTTACTGCAAGCACACCGTGCATTATTACGTTTATATGCTTTGTTAGTACTGGCACAACGCTTGTGTACTGCAGCTAAGCTGTATCCAGCTATAAAAGCAGTTAAAATTTTAATTGAAACTTTTTTACCTTGGGTAGAAAGTTGCTGGCAAGACCGTGCTTTACAAAGGTTAGCATTAGATAATTTTGATGCTGAATGGCGTTCAACGCAATTAGGTTATGCAGCACGGCGCAGCGAATATCGCCGCTTATGGCATAAAAATTGGGTGGGTCAAGCCAGTTTACTGCTGGTTGAAAGCTTGTTCAGCAATCAGCATCAGCAAGCCTGTACGCAGCAAAATAAAGCTGAACAAGTGCTGCAAGATTCGATTGCTAAACTCGGTTTGCCGCAACAGCCAATGGATGCTGAGACTTGGTTAAAGCGCTACCCTTCTTTGGTTAGAGTCGAGTTATTGTTGCAGCAGGCAAAACCAGCCGACCAACACAATCAGCAATTAATGAAGCAAATGCAAGCGGCGATAGAAGTTCTTAATGGCTATGAACAATTATTAAGGTTGCAGTATTTAACCGAAGGCGTTAAAAAAATAGTGATTACTGAGCGTCATGCACTTTTATTACAATTAGGCAGAATGGCGCAAGCCTTGTGGATAGAAAATTAGCCTAAGAGAAATAACTATAAAATACATATTTTTAATGGTTTCTTCTGTTTTTTGTTAACATATGAAGAAAAATCCACTAAGTAAGATTTTTTTTGGGTTAAGTAAGTGATATGTCTCAATTTTTTTAGAAGCTAAAGATTATTATACTTTAGTCTATGGTCGACCTTGCTGGTGATTGACAAGGTATAAAAAAGCATGAGAGTCTGCACCACAGCGGCGAAGGAAACCAGAAACCGCACCCTGAACCTAATAATATTGTAGTTTTTGAACTAATAAAAAATAAAAGGTAATTACACCATGAAACTGCGTCATAAAATTGCAGGCACTCTTGCTCTACCTCTAGCCCTAGCTATCGCTTCTACTGCAAACGCTGCAACAGTTTTTGATGATGAAAAACAAACCCTAAAAATTGGTGGTTTTGTAGCGGCACAAGCGGTTTGGGAAATGCCAGATGCTGGTGACCCTAACTATGTTATGGACTTAGGTACTACGCGTTTAAACATTGCTTATACCAAAAAAACCTCTGCGGGTGATATTACTGTTCTGTATGAAAATGACTGGAACGATGCAACTAAGGCAGCTGGTGCTTACCGTTTACGTCACGCTGCAATTATGTATGACGGTTGGGTTGCAGGTCAGACTTGGTCTTTCTTTGCCAACTTGAATGGTTTGGGTGAAACCCTAGACGCTAACGGTAATGCGATTACTTCTTCTTGGGCAAACCGTAATGCGGTACTCGGTAAGAACATTAGCCTAGGCGACGATATGTCGGTAGGTATTGCACTAGAAGATGGTAAGGCTGGTGGTAATACTGGTAACGCAACAGGTAATGCTAGCCCTGCACCTGATTTAACTGCTAACTTTAAAGCTAAGGTCGGTGGTGTAGGCTTGTTTGCAGCAGCTCAGTACTACCAAGTTGATGATGCAACTGATCCTAAAAAATCTGAAGGTAAAGTACGCTTTACAGCCAGTGCGGCAGTGCCTTTAGGTGATGCAGCTACTATTAAAGCAGCTTTTACTTCTGATCAAGATAAGCACGACGCTGTTTCTGTATCTGGTCAGTTTAAAATTAGCGACCAAGTTCGTACTAACCTAGTAGTAGAGCAGTACATGGATGATGGCGATGATAAAGACTACACTCAGGTTTGGGCTAACATTATTTACCG
Source organism: Marinospirillum sp. (assembly GCF_035271045.1). Lineage (GTDB taxonomy): Bacteria > Pseudomonadota > Gammaproteobacteria > Pseudomonadales > Halomonadaceae > Marinospirillum. Next base: position 76,381 of record NZ_DATESC010000007.1, read on the forward strand.
TATGCCTGTTGGCCTAGAGTGGGGTGCAGAAGTTCATATGGTTAGTGGTGATGATTTTGCCAAAGCAGCAGCTCCTTATGGTGGTGCCGAAGTTGATGGCGATATGACTTTCCGTCTACAAGCTCGTTACGCTTTCTAATATTGGTTTAAACCAATAGTTTTAGAGCGTTAGTAATAAACCCCCTGCCTTGCAAAAGGCGGGGGTTTTATTTTGTCTAATATTTGTCTAGCTTCAGCTCATCAAAATCTCAACCGTGTTTATTCGTGTAATCCGTGGCTTTGCTTTTAATAAATGTCAGGCATAAAAAAACCGACCCTTTGAGGTCGGTTTTGTTTAGTTATTAGCTATAAAGCTAATGAACTAAGTGGGGTTTACCACTTGTAAGCAGCACCAACAGTTACAATAGATAGGTCGCCTACATCAGATACTTTGTCGTTACCAACAGCTACTTCACCGTAGGTTACAAAGTTTTTAGCCATTTTGTAGTTAACACCTAGACCAAAGTCAACACCGGTATCTACATCGTTATCCATAAAAGAAACTAATGCGTAAACATCACCAGCGCCGTAGTTTACAGAACCGGTTAGGTTAGCAACCATGTAATCACCGCTGTTTTCTAGTACAAGGCCAGCACCAAAAGCGTCGGTTGCGTAGTTAACACTGGCAGCAATGATTGGATCAAAATCACCATTTGCCTGTGCTGCTGCTGGGTTACCATCTTCATTGTTTTGGTCAAACGCTAAACCAAAGCTTAATTCTTCATTTAAAGAATAGGTAGCTGCTGCTTGGATGTTCCAAACTTCATCGCCTGTGCCTGACGTTAGCTTTGATGCTGCTGGAGTACCTGTACCTGTACCATAGGCTGAGTCATCAGAAGCATAATGCTTAATACCTAGACCAAACTTAAAGCCAGAAATATCATTGGTTTCATAAGCAATTGCTGTACCGCGAGAGTTAACATCACCGCCATCAAGTGAACGGTAGCCAGCGTTTTCCATAATGTCAGCTTGTTCAGTAACCATAGTGTAGGTAATTGAATCAAAGTTACCGGCTTTAACCGAACCAAAGTCACCTTTAACACCTAGGTAAGAGTTACGTACTGTCCACTCGCCACCATCGGCTGCATTTGCTTTAACGTTGTTTTGAACACCTGGATTAAAACGGAATTCAAAGTTAGTGAAAGCCGTTAGGCCGTTGTCTAGTTTGGTATCGCCAGCAAAACCTAAACGTGAACCTTGGTTTTGAATGTTGTTTTCGCCATCAAAGTTTTGTAGTTCTAACTGAACTTTACCGTAGCTAGAAAAAGAACCTGTTTCTGATTCATAAAGTTTTACTGCAGCGTTAGCAGAAGTTGCCGTTAGTGCAGCGATGGATGCAGCGATCAATGTCTTTTTCATTTAGTATGTTTCCTGTTCATGTGTGGAATTTTTTAGTTAATGTACACAACTCGTTAATTTTAGAACGAGAAGTCCAAAACCTTTTACTGTATAACAATAATAACTATTTCGAGATTTTGCAAGACTGATTTGGTTGAATGCTCAAGTGATTAAACTACTATCAGTATTATTTATGGTGTATTCATGGTTATACAAAATTATTTGCTAAAAGTTAAAAATAAGCTGTAAAACCAATGCTAGTATAAATAATTTTACCTAATTGTATTTTACCCATGTAAAGTTGCACTTTTAAGACAAAACTAAGTTTTTAGAAATAAACAGCTAGAGGTTAAAAAAATGCAGTGGATTGAAGTGTGTAAAGATGAAGCACTAGAGGAAGGCACATTTATCATCGTAGAAAATGATGAGGGTGATGAAATCTTAGTTGCGCGTGCTGAGGGCGAATTATTGGCAGTCACCAATGCTTGCTCACACGATGGCCGCGGTTTTGAAGGTGGCTGCATTGAAGCAGGCTTGTTGATTTGTCCACGTCATGGTTCACGCTTTTGTTTACGCAGCGGTAAGGTATTAACCCCACCTGCTTACGCAGACATAGATATTTTTAAAGTGAAAAGTGAAGCAGGCATTATTTTAGTGGAGGTCTAATCCTTCTGGTTCTAAGGGTTCTAACCTAAAGTGATTAAATTCACCGGGGCTACTGATAAGCTCGATTAACTTAGCTTCTGCTACACCTTGGCTATAACTGATCTCAACTTTCTGTCCTTCACGAAAGGATAACAACGGGGCTATAAGGCCTGCGGCTATACCTAATACTTGCAGTTCAGGTATTAAAAAACCGGGCATAAAATCTTTAGGTTCACCTATTTTTATAATGGGTTTTACGGCGCAAGGCTGCATTCGCCCGCCAAGCCGTTCTACACCTAGCTGCTGACCTTCTTTAACTTCTCTAACCCATCGAATTAAACCCGCTTGCCAAGGCTCGTTGGTCTGTTCTTTAAAAGCCACTAACTCGCCCGTTTTTAGTTTGTTGTTTGCTTCGCCAGACCAAAGTAAGCAATAACCCGTAGCGCTAGCATTAATTTGTGTTAGTAAATGTATAGGGTGGCGTTTGTTCAGTTCTTTTTCTAATGAAGTGTTTAAGTCAGCCTCTGCGGGTGCTGGGTCGTTACGATGAGTGATAAGTGTCGATAAAGTGCGCCGGTTGTTCATGTGGAAGTGTGCGCTGCGTAAGCCAAGTACCAATGTTATGGGTTTATTAGTGTCTATGCGTGTGGTGATGCGTTTAGAGATTTCACCTAAACACGCTGCTAGGTGCTGAATAAGTTGCTTACTTAGTGCGCTTTTAGCCAGTGTTTCGACCAGTGTATCTGCCAACATTCGCGTGTCTAACGCTAAACCTCTATTTTTAGCACTGGCGCTTAGTGTTGTTGTATTCGCGTCGTTTAAACAAGCCCGTTGAGGGCGGTAGTTATTGTCTGCAGTTATTACAAATAGGCGGTGAGGATGGTTATAAGCGAGTCGATTAATTAACCGACTCCACTCGCCTAGCAGTGGATAAACTTGGTTTATTTCGTCTTTACGCAAGTTTTCTGCTTGGATTAACCCTAATAGTACGGCTTGAAAGTAAATCTGTTCGCAGTTTAAAGGTGCTGTTTCTTTTAAATTTTTGTGTTGTAAGCGGCTTTGACAAGCAAGGTTGTAAAGCAAATTAAGTTCTGACCAGCTAGTTTTGGGTGCGTTAATGCTTAGTAAACAAGCCCTTAAAATAATAGCGCTGCTGTTTTCGAGTGCAGCAAACAAGGCTTGTAGTAAACTACGTGCCAAAATAGGTGGCTGTAGTTGATCCCTTAGTTTAAGTAAATCATTGACAACACGCTTATAACCTTGTGCCATTTTATGCTGTAAGTTTTGAGCTTGGTCGCCTTCATTTTGTAAATGGCTGTTTCTGTCCAAGGCTTGTGTTGCTTTGGTAACAGCCGGTTGCAGCAAATTCAACCATTCTAAACGGCGTAAAGGTAATAGTTTAAGTTGATTGAATTCGCTTAATAGGTCGTTTAATTTTTGACTGCAAATACTTGGATGACTTAAAGGCAGCGTGTTAAGCCAGTTTTCTAAAGCATCCAGCTTTAAAGTACAACCATTAAGTTGATCGCGGTTTAGTTCAGGAAGATCAAAAAGTAACAAGCTCATGGTGCGTTCAATTCTCTTTAGTTTTGTTGCCAACCTTGGCTACCACCCTAATGGTGTTTTGGCGGGTTTGTCTGGGTATTCACGCACTAATTTAGGGACTAAAAAACCGGGTAAAATGGCTAGTAATTCTGCATAAATTTGCCGTGCTTGTTGATCGTCCACTGAAAAATGCGATGCCCCAGCGACTGGATCAAATGCGTGTAAATAGTAAGGCATGATGCCGTGTGTAAATAACGCTTCTGACAATTCAGCAAGAATACTAGCTTGATTGTTGATGTTATGTAATAGCACGTTTTGGTTATAAAGTAATATATTAGCCTCTTTAAGACGCTGCACGGCTTGAATAAGTTCCGAACCTATTTCTTGTGGATGGTTGATGTGCAGCACCATAATGACTTTTAGGCGTGTGCTGGTTGCCCAGTTTAAAAATTCTGAATTAATGCGTGAGGGTATGACTACGGGTAAGCGGGTATGAAGGCGTAGTCGGCTAAGCTGTGGCAGGGTTTCTAACTGTTGCACTTGGGCGGCTAAGCGTGAATCGGGTGTTGCCAGTGGATCACCGCCTGAAAAAATCACTTCATTGACGCTGGGGTGTTGTTGTAAATAGTTTAAGATGGCGGGCATTTTGCTAGTGCTTAGGCTGTTGTCTGCATAAGGAAAATGCCTGCGAAAGCAGTAGCGGCAGTTAATCGCGCAAGCTCCGCTAGTGGTTAGTAATACACGCGATTTATACTTGTGAATTAACCCAGGTAACGGATTGTAGTCTTGCTCTTGCAGCGGGTCGGTAACAAAACCTTGCGTTGTTAAGCTTTCTGCACCCAGTGGTAGCACTTGTAGCAGTAGTGGATCATGTGGATTACCCTTTTGCATTAGGTCGATAAACGGCTGTGGTACTAAGGTTTTGAATAGCTTGTGTCCGGCTTCTAAGCCTGCTAAACCACCAGGTAGGTCGGCTGGATTTATTTCAAGTTGGCGGCAAAGCGCTAAAGGATCGCGGATAGCGTTTTTTAGTCGCTCGACCCAGTGGTGAGTTTCTGTGGTATTGGGTATCATAAGTAACCGGCTTTTAGTGTTTTTTCTATCTTAATTATTTACTAGAGATCTGATTTTATGGCGAATTACGCAACGAACGAATTTAAAGGTGGCCTCAAGTTTATGTTAGATGGTGACCCTTGTTCAATGATGGATATTGAGCATATTAAGCCCGGCAAAGGTCAGGCTTTTACGCGGGTGAAATACCGCAATCTAAACTCTGGACGTGTGGGTGAGAAAACCTTTAAGTCGGGTGATAGCGTTGAAGGTGCTGATGTTGTTGATACTGACATGGAATATTTGTACACCGATGGTGAGTTTTGGCATTTTATGAAAACCGATGGCTCTTATGAGCAGTTGGGTGCCGATGCACGTGCTTTGGGTGATACTAGCAAGTGGTTGAAAGAACAGGAAGTGTACCTTGTTACCTTGTATAACGGTGCGCCAATTACCATTACGCCCCCTAATTTTATTGTTTTGCCTGTTGTTGAAACCGATCCAGGTTTAAAAGGTGACACCGCACAAGGTGGTTCTAAGCCAGCCATTCTTCCTACCGGCGCTTCGGTGCGTGTACCTTTATTTGTGAATGAAGGTGATTTATTAAAAATTGATACGCGCACTGGTGAGTATGTCAGCCGCGCTTAATACCCTGCTTAGAAAACGTGCCGAGCTTTTAGTCATAGCTCGGCTGTTTTTTGCAACACGCGGTGTGTTAGAAGTGAATACGCCCGTACTCGCCCCTGCCGGTTCTACCGACCCGTTGCTTGATTCGTTTACTACTCAGCTAAACGGTGGTTCTGCTCCTTCGCAATACCTGTACTTACAAACCTCACCTGAATTTTACATGAAACGTTTGTTAGCAGCGGGTAGCGGCGCTATTTATCAGTTAGTGCCGTGCTTTCGCAATGGTGAACTAAGCCAGCGTCATAATCCTGAGTTTTTAATGCTGGAATGGTATCGCCCCGCGTGGACTTTGGCAGAATTAGAAACCGAATGTTGTGCTTTGGTGGATGATTTATTAGGCGCTGCACCTTATACGCGGTTAACTTATAAGCAAGCGTTTATTGATTTTGTGGGGCTAGATCCTTTTGCTGCTTCGCAAGAAAATTTGCGCCAAGCTTGCGTGGCTTGCTCTGGTATAGCTGCTGAACAGCTAGACCGTGACGGCTGTTTAGATTTATTGCTAAGTCACAAATTAGAGCCTGCACTCAAAAACTTAGGGCGAGTTATTGTGTATGAATTCCCTGCTAGCCAAGCGGCTTTAGCAAAGATTCATCAAGATAAATCGGGCAATAAAGTGGCTAGCCGTTTTGAGTTATATGTGGACGGTTTAGAGCTGGCTAACGCTTATGAAGAATTAACCGCTGCGACCGAGCAAGCAGCGCGTTTTGCAGCAGATAACCAGCAACGCCTTGCTTTGGGTAAGCCTGAAGTTGTGGTTGATGTTAAGTTGCTAAAAGCCTTGCAACAGGGTTTACCTGAATGCAGCGGTATTGCTTTGGGCTTTGACCGCTTAATTATGTTGGCGTGTGGTGCGGCTTCATTAGACGATGTACAAACGTTTAGCGCCTATCGTTGGTAAGTTCAGCGTTGGTAAGTTCAGCGTTGGTAAAAAGAAGGATTGTTATGAATTCACCCATGTATCAACGCTTTGTGGAAATTCCTGCTTCTTTGTTGCAGGCAGAAACCTTAGGCGCTTTGCTAGAAGTATTTGTGACTCGCCAAGGTTATGACACCACCACCGAAGAAGGCATTCACAACTGGACAGACCAAGTAAAAAACCAGTTAGCCAAGGGTGATTTGGTTATTTTGCACGATATAGAAACCGAAACCACCGAAGTTATGACGCTACAACAAGCCAAGAGTTTTATGAAGGGGTTGGATGCTTTAAACGAAGATATCTAAGTCCCTGTTGGTACATTTGCCAAGCCACTAAGCCTGCCAGTAAATTCCCCACCAAAGCCCCTGTAAATAAGCTGTTAATGCCCCCTAAATAAGCACCTGCCCATAAAAAGGGTAGGTAGCAGGCAAATAACCGTAAAATAGAAATTATTAGCGCTCTAACTGGCATTCCTAGTGCGTTGCTGACGGAAACCATAAGAATGCACACGCCTAGGCCAGTGTAACTAATGGGTAGTTTTAGTAAATAGTCCATCACTAGCATTGAAACTTTTGGATTGCTGGTTAGTTGTTGAGTCAGTGGTTGACTTAGTGCCAACCAAATCAGCGCAACAGCCAACTGCCAAACGAGCGTAAAACCTACGGCTAAACGAATTAGCATTTCTACTGATGCCCAGTCTTTAGCCCCCGCAAAACGCCCTAATAAAGGTGGTAAAGACATGGTTAACGCTAGCACTATTACAATTGAGAAAAGCTCTAAACGTGCGCCTAAACCCCAAGCTGCAACGGCAGCAATGCCAAAATTTGCCACTAAACCTGTGGCTAATAACGCTGCGATTGCTGGCATAAGTTGGCTAAGCGCTGCAGGACCTGCCATAGCAAACAGGCCACGTATTTCGGTTAGGCGATTAAGCTGAGTAAAATTTAAGCTAATTAAGTTTTTTTTCCATAAACGTGGGAAGGTAAAAATACCACCCACGGCAAAAGCTGCCACGGTTGCCCAAGCTGCACCGTTTAAACCCCAGCCAAAAGTGAAGATAAACAGTGGGTCTAAAATTAAGTTAAGGCTGCTAACCAAAACCATCATTAAGCCGGTAAAACGTGCATCACCATTGGCACGGTGTTGGCTGTAACCTAAATAAACCACAGCGCCCAGCCAAGCACTTAATAACCAAGGCAGCCAAAAGCTTTCTATTAGTGGTTTTAGGCTTAGGTCGACACCTAAAAAGTCTAAAATTAAATGCCTTGCAAACCAAACAATTAAGCTAAGTAGCGCTAATAAACCACTACCAATCACTAAAATTAAACCACCTTGTTGCTTGGCTTGTTGTTGATGCCCAGCGCCTAATGTGCGTGAGATAATGGCAGTAGTGGCGATGCCTAAACCAATTTGCAGGCCAATAATAATTTGTTGTACTGGCAGGGTAAAACCTAAAGCCGCTAGCGGATCAACACCTAAAATGGCTATCCAAGCGGCATCAACCAGTTGGTAGCTCATTAAAGCCAATACCCCAAAGAGCATTGGCCAAGTCATTTGGTAAAGGGTTTTACCTAAACCGTTTTCTTTTATTTGCTGGGTATTCATGCTTACTTTTTAAGTTCGCTTATCCATTCCAGCATGGTTTGGTGCATGGCTGGGTTGGGCGCTTCTAAAAAGACGATGGTGAAACGGTCTTCTAGTTCTGTAATACCAATAGAGCGAGGGCGTGGACCAAGTGCTAGTGGATTGGGGATTTTAATACCAAAGCAAAAAATAATGTGCTTAGCCGCGCTAATGTTGGCTGCAATTTCGCCTTCAGGCAAAGTGTTGGTATGAGCGTAATGATCAAATTCAGCAATTTTTACGGCAATTGGATTGCTTTCAATTTTATCGCTGAAGAACTTTAAAAAATCATCCACACTTTTGAATGGCGTGTCAGTTTTTAAAATATCTATATGGTGAGTGGGGTACTTATCCATAAAGTTTGTAAATTGCATATTGAGTTCCTGTTCGTTAAAAAATTAAGCGGCAGTAATGCCAGCGTGCCGCAGCAATGCATCAATGTTGGGTTCACGGCCTCGAAATCGGATAAATAAATCCATTGCATCTTCTGAGCCACCTTTTTCTAAAATGCTTTGGCAAAAGCGTAGACCTGTTTTTTGGTTAAAAGTGCCTTCTTCTTCAAAAGCACTAAAGGCATCGGCTGATAAAACTTCTGCCCATTTGTAACTGTAATAACCCGCCGCATAACCACCAGCAAAAATGTGTGAAAAACTATTTTGGAAGCGGTTAAATTCAGCCGTAGGTACAACGCTGACGGCTTGGCGCACTTCATCTAATAAGGCTTGAATGGCTTGGGCGTTAGGTTGTTTAAGTTCTAAATGCAGGCGAAAATCAAATAACGCTAATTCTAGCTGGCGTACCATTTGCATGGCGGATTGAAAGTTCTTTGCTGCTAGCATTTTTTCAAACAGCGCTTCGGGCAAAGGCTCGCCCGTTTCGACGTGCTTGGCAAACAAGTCTAGCCCTTCCCTTTCCCAACAGAAGTTTTCCATAAATTGGCTGGGTAGCTCTACTGCATCCCAAGCAACACCGTTAATACCTGAAACATCAGCTAGTTCAACTTGGGTTAGAATATGGTGTAAGCCGTGCCCAAATTCGTGAAATAAAGTAGTGACTTCGTTATGCGTTAACAGGCTGGGTTGATCGCCAACAGGTGGTGTGAAATTGCAGGTTAAATAAGCAACGGGCAATTGAATTTCGCCACTAGCCGTGCGGCGGCGGTTGCGGCAAACATCCATCCACGCACCACCACGCTTGCCTTCACGCGCGAATAAATCTAAATAAAAACCGGCTAACGGTTGACCATTACGCAGCACTTGATAGTAGTGAGCATCTTTGTGCCAAGTGGTGATGCTGGCATTGTGTTTAAATTCGACATTAAATAGCTTGCTGATAACGTCAAACAATCCAGCAGTGACTTTATCTGCTGAAAACCACGGGCGTAGTGTTTCTTGGCTAAGGTTGTAACGTGCCAGACGCAGCTTTTCGGAATAATAACCCACGTCCCAAGCTTTTAAGTTACTCACACCTTGTTGCTGAGCAAATGCTGTTAATTCTGCAAACTCTTGTTGTGCTTGCGGATAGGCTTTGGTGGCTAAATTATTTAAAAATGCCAAAACTTCGTCAGGGTTGCGTGCCATTTTACGTTCAACAGAAAGGTGTGCATAGGATTCAAAACCTAGCAGCTGCGCTTTTTCTGTTTTAAGTGCCAAAATTTCTTCCATTAATGGGGCGTTGTCAAAAGTAGTATTGGCTGCTTGATCTGAAGCACGGGTAACAAAGGCGGTATAGACTTCTTGGCGTAATTCACGGTTGTCAGCGTAGGTCATGACTGGTTGAAAGCTAGGGAAGTCTAAGGTAAACAAGTAGCCAGTTAGGTCTTTGGCTTTAGCCGCTGCTTTAGCCGATGCTTTAGCGGTTTCTGGTAAACCAGCTAGCTGGCTTTCATCCGTCACTAACTTTGTCCAAGCTTGAGTGGCATCTAAGGTGTGGTTAGAAAACTGATTACTTAATTCTGAAAGGCGTTGTTGAATTTGTGCAAAGCGCTGTTTTTTGGTTTCAGGTAAATCCACGCCACTTAAACGAAAATCCCTAAGCGCATTGCTGAGCATTTTTTGTTGCGCTGGATTTAATTGAGCTTCTTTATTATTAGCAAGGGCTTGGTAGGCTTTAAATAATTCAGGGTTTTGGTTAAACCAAGTGGCGTATTCTGAAAGCTTAGGCAAGCACGCTTGGTAAGCTTTGCGTAGTTCTGGGCTGTTTTTTACGCTGTTTAAATGGCTAACCGGCGACCAACTGCTGGATAAGCAGTCATCGGCTTCTTCAAGTGGCGTAATTAACTGCTGCCAAGTTAGGTTACTACTGGCTTGCGCTGCTTTAAGCGTGGTTTCTACGGTGGCTTTGTTTTTTGCTAATAAAGTTGTTAGCGCTGCGGTAACGTGCTCGGGCTGAATTTTATCAAAAGGCGGTAAATCAGTGATATTCAGTAAAGGATTGCTGACGCTCATAAAAAACTCCATAGAAAAAGACTGGCGAATCAAAATATATGAGGGCTAAGGATAGGGGTTTCAACTGACAAAAACTTGTTAGGGCGTTAAGCTTGCCTTATTGTTTGGTTTATAGATTGGTTTATTAAAATTTTAGGAAGTGCTGTTAATGACAATAAGAACGTATCAGGGTTTTACGCCCAAATTAGCTGCGGGTGTGTTTGTTGACCCCACTGCTGTTGTGTTGGGTGATGTGGAATTGGGCGAAAATGTGTCTGTTTGGCCGATGGTGGTTATACGTGGTGATATGAATGCGATTCGTATTGGCAAAGCAACTAGCGTGCAAGACGGTGCTGTGCTGCACATTACCCATGCGAGTGATTATAACCCTGATGGCTTTGCGCTAATTATTGGTGAGGAAGTAACCATTGGCCATCAGGCCATACTACACGGCTGTACGCTGGGTAATCGTGTTTTAGTAGGCATGGGCGCGATTGTAATGGACGGCGTTGTTGTTGAAGATGAGGTGATTATTGCGGCTGGTGCTTTGGTGCCACCTAACAAGAAATTGCGTACTGGTTACGTTTATGCCGGTAATCCAGCGCGTGAATTACGCGAAATTACTGAAAAAGAGCGGCGTTTCTTTAGTTATTCCGCCGCTAATTATGTTGCCTTACAAGCCAAGCATCGCGCTGAAGGCTGGGAAGCTTAAATGACTGAGATTAAACCGTTATCTTTTAACCAGCAGTTACGTGCGTTAAGCCCTTGGCAGCAGTTAGCTTTTATTACTGCTTTGGCGCAGCGCAGCAGTGTGAATTACCAGCTGTTTTGTGAAGCTGTTGACTTTGGTGAAGCCGGTGCTTTAAATAAATTATTGGGTTTGTTGTGGGAAAGCCAGTTAACCAAAGAAGCAAAAATTAACTGGGCAGTACAACAAGAAAAGTTACCTGAGTTACAACCAGACCCTGATGCTTATGATATGTATGGTGTTTACCCTGCGTTAGATGCAGCGATGGCTGTTGAGTTGGCCATCGAGCAAGCATTACAAACTGATGAAGAAAATGCCATTCGTGCTAGTAAATTATCACGCTCGACTGTACGGCAGTTTTTGGTAAAACAATTGCCAGAAGATTTTGACGAGCAACATGAAAGCACTTGGTTAAGAAGCCAGCCGCTGATGGATGATGAAAATGCATTTCAAGATGAGCTGTTAGTGCAGGTCACTTCAGCGAATATACCGCATCCGTTATTAATTCGTCAGTTACGTGAATTAGCGAATAATCAAGGCGCTAGTAATTTGGGTATTAGTTTGGATTAATACTTTACAGCTTCTATACAGTTTTTACGTCAGAGTTGAGCTAGTCTTGGTGATCTTTTACCCATAAACTTGCTGTGGTTAGTAAGTTAAGTATTTTAGGGAGTTAATTATGCGTTTTAGTGCCTTTTTAGTCGTTCTGGCTCTAATGTTGTTTACAACACTTTCAGTAACAGCCGCCGCTGAAGAAGAAGTAACTTTATCAAACACTTATTATGTTCCATTAACACCGGGTTTTGTGACTAATTATGGTGGTCCTGGGCGTTTAAAATATGTCAGAATTGATATGACATTAATGGTTGAAGGTTTAGAGTCTCAGGCAGTCCTTGAGCAGCAATTACCTTTGGTGCGTAATACAGTTGTGCTAATTTTAACACGGCAAAATGAGAATAATGTGGTCACGCCTAATGGTCAAGAGCGTATTCGCCAACAATTATTACAAGCATTAAACGAAGCCTTGACGCGTGAAGTCGGGCAACCCTTGTTAGCTGAAGTATTGTTTACTAATTTCATCTATCAGAATTAATTAAATACTGTGGTAACGTATTTAAAAAGGTTTAACTTGTTTAGTGCTTTAATTAGCCTAGTCAAGTTAAACCATTTTTTTGTTTATTTAATGATTCGCATCGACAAATCTAAGCTTTTGATGTCTTTGGTTAGAATACCCAGCGAAATATAATTCACGCCTGTTTCTGCCATAGCTACTAGGTTGCGCTTATTAATACCACCACTGGCTTCTAGTTTTGCCTTGCCTGCGGTTTGCAGCACTGCTTTGTATGTGTCTTCAATTGAAAACTCATCAAGCATTATCCAATCGGCACCAGCAGCTAAGGCTTGTGCTAGCTCGTCAAAAGTTTCTACTTCCACCTCTACTGATTTACCCGCTGCTAGCTTGTGAGCTGCTGCTACTGCTTTGGCAATGCTGCCTGCGGCGGCTATGTGGTTTTCTTTGATTAAAAATGCATCGTATAACCCCATGCGATGATTAAAACAGCCACCACAAGTAACCGCGTATTTTTGGGCAAGGCGTAAACCTGGCAAGGTTTTTCGTGTATCTAATAAGCGCACTTGAGTGTGAGCCACTAGGTCAGCATACTCACGGCAACGGGTGGCGATGGCAGACAGTGTTTGTACAAAATTAAGTGCAGTACGTTCACCACTTAACAGCGCACGGGCTGGGCCTTCAAGTTTAAACAGGGTTTGTCCGGCCAACACTCTTTCGCCTTCTTTAGCCAATAAAGACACCAGTACACGTGAATCTAGCTGCTTAAATACTTCTTTAACCCAAGCGCCGCCGCTAAATACGCCATCTTCACGCGTAATAATGCGGGCTTGGCTTAACGTTTTGGCAGGAATCAGTTGTGCGGTAATATCACCGCTACCAATATCTTCTGCTAAGGCTTGTTGTACCTGTAAAGTGATGTAGTTTTTCATAATGGCTCCGCAAGTTTTTTAATTGCTAGCAAATTTTAAACGGCTAAAGTGTAGGCAGTATAATGCAGATTGAAAACCATTGGTTAAAAGCAGCAAGGCGTTGCCCGTCTCCTTTTTTTAACGAACGCCCAAGTGATGAAATTAGTTTACTGGTTATTCATAACATTGCTTTACCACCTTTAACATATGGCGGTGCAGGCATTGAGCAGCTTTTTACTGGCTGTTTGCCTGCTGCTGCGCACCCTTATTTTGAACCTTTGCAAGGTGTTGAAGTATCTGCACATTTATTGATTCGCCGCACGGGTGAGCTAGTGCAGTTTGTTGCCTTTGATAAACGTGCTTGGCATGCTGGGATTTCTAGTTTTAAAGGCCGCGAGCAATGCAATGATTTTGCTTTAGGTATCGAGCTAGAAGGCTCAGATAATCAACCTTACACTCAAGTACAATATCAGCAATTAGTGGCAGTAACTGTGGCACTTTTGGCTGAATACCCCTTATTAAATAAACAGCGCATTTGTGGGCATGATGCCATTGCACCCAATCGAAAAACTGACCCAGGCAAAGCCTTTGATTGGCAAGCTTATCAGCAGCATCTAAACGCTTTTTGAAGGAGTGGTAAATGAAATTCTTTGTTATGTTAGCCGTCTTGTTGTTGCGTAATTTTTATGGAAAAAAGCTAACGTTACCTTTAGATAAAGCTTTTGCTATTTGGCAAGCTTTTGTGGCTAAACGTAGGCAAAAAAGCTTAGGTTCGTCCGCTGTTTTTTTATTAAGCGTTATGCCGGTAATCGCCTTATTGTGGTTGTTGCTTTGGTGGATTGATGGTGTTTATTGGTATTTGCCGGTTTTGGCAATTCACTTGTTAACGGTGATTTATGCTTTAGGTCGGCGTTGTGATTTAGTTTGGATTGAGCGTTATTTGGCTGCTTGGCGGCAAAAAGATAACCAAGCAGCGCATTATTATGCAGCCGAAATTATTACTGAATCTTTGGATGAAAAAGATAGTAAAACGCTTCATGCGCGAGTCATTTCACGGTTAGTCGTGTTTGCTTTTGATCGGTTATTTTTGGTGTTGTTTTGGTATTTATTGCTAGGTCCTGTTGGTGCTTTATTAGCGCGTTTAACTGAGCAAGCGATTAACAATGCTCAGCGTGAAGCCATTGCGTTAGATGAGGAAGTATTGAGTTTTCAACAGGCATTGGAATGGCCAGCAGCAAGGTTGATGGGCTTAACCTTAGCTTTGACTGGGCGGCCTTTATTGGGTTTGCGGCAGTTTATTACTGATATTTTTCGTTGGAAACTTTCGACTGAGATTTTTTTGAATCGTCAGTTAATGACGGGGTTTGGGGTGTTAAGTCGAGAAGCATCTACTGAATCTGCTTATTATCCGCGCCCAGAAATGATGACTACAGCGGCTGATGAAGAATTAATGGATTTACGAGAAAGGGTGTGGCGCTCTTTAGCCGTGTGGGTTGCGGTGACAGCGGTGGGTGTGATTTTCTGGTTTTAGCGTGAGTAAAAAACGCTATTTATTGAGCAGGGCTTTTTTTTGCTGTGTTTTGTAGTAAAATTACAAGGCTGGGGCGGCGTTACGATTCTTATTTAAACCCTTGTAACTTAGGTATGTTGATGGTGCGGTGCAACATTGGTTTAGGTTGATTGGCTATTTTTTACTCATTTCTAAACAGCTTGATAGGTTAATTATGTAGCTAAGCTACAAGTCAGGTTGTATTTTGTTCATTTCAATACAAATATAAGTGGAGACGTTATATGAATCAGGAGGTTAAAGACCTAGACCCAGCAGAAACTCAGGAATGGCTAGATTCTCTGGACTCGGTACTTACACATGAAGGCGAGGAGCGCGGCAAGTTTTTACTGACTCAGTTATCTGAGCGTATGCGCCGTGATGGTTCTCAATTACCTTTTTCTATTACTACACCGCACCGTAATACCATTCCTGTTTCGCGTGAACAGCGGATGCCAGGCGATGTATTTATGGAGCGCCGTATTCGTTCGTTAATTCGCTGGAATGCGATGGCGATGGTGATGCGTGGCAATCGTGCTAATGCGGGCATCGGTGGTCATATTTCTAGTTTTATGTCCAGTGCAACCCTTTATGATGTGGGCTTTAACTATTTTTTCCGCGCCCCTAAAGATGATTTTGAAGGTGATTTGATTTACTTCCAAGGTCACTGTGCGCCGGGCATTTATGCACGTTCTTTTTTAGAAGGGCGTTTAAGCCAAGAGCAGCTAGATAACTTTCGTCAAGAAGTCGATGGCAAAGGCATTTCTTCTTATCCGCACCCTTGGTTAATGCCTGATTATTGGCAGTTTCCAACGGTTTCTATGGGGTTAGGTCCTATTCAAGCCATTTACCAAGCCCGCGTAATGAAATACCTAGATTCACGCGAACAAAAACCGCTGCTTGACCGTAAAATTTGGTGTTTTATGGGTGATGGTGAGTGCGATGAGCCAGAATCTTTGGGCGCTATTTCTTTAGCTGGTCGTGAAAACTACGATAACTTAATTTTTGTGGTGAACTGTAACCTGCAGCGCCTTGATGGGCCGGTGCGTGGTAACGGCCGTATTATGTCGGAACTTGAAGGTGTTTTTCGTGGCGCTGGCTGGAACGTAATTAAAGTGGTGTGGGGTCGTCATTGGGATCCGCTGTTTGAAAAAGATACTAAAGGTTTAATGCAAAAACGCATGGATGAAGTGGTGGACGGTGAATACCAAAACTACAAAGCCAACGGCGGCGCTTATACGCGTGAGCATTTTTTTGGTGACAATCCTGAACTAAAGAAAATTGTTGATGATTTATCCGATGAAGACATTTATGGCTTAAACCGTGGTGGACATGACCCCTATAAGGTTTATGCGGCTTACCATGAGGCTGTACACAACGCCAATGGTCGCCCAACGGTTATTTTAGCGCATACCGTTAAAGGTTATGGCACAGGTGCTGAAGGTGAAGCGCGTAACGATACTCACTCGGTTAAATCACTCGAATTAAATACGCTGAAGAAATTCCGTGACCGTTTTGGCATTCCTTTAAGTGACAAGCAGTTAGAAGATGTGCCTTTTTATAAGCCGGAAGATGACAGCCCAGAAATGCGCTATATGCACCGTGCGCGTGAAGCTTTAAATGGTTTTGTGCCTTCGCGTCGTGCTGATTTTGAAGCGTTAAAAGTACCTGCTTTAAACGACAAAGCTTACGCTGCCATGTTACAGGGCACTAAAGACCGTGAAATTTCTTCGACCATGGCTTTTGTAAGAATTTTAACGGGTTTAACTAAAGATAAAGAAGTTGGTCATCGTATTGTACCGATTGTGCCCGATGAAGCGCGTACCTTTGGTATGGAAGGTATGTTTCGTCAATTGGGCATTTATGCAGCTAAAGGTCAAAAATACAAGCCAGAAGACTCTGGGCAGATTATGTACTACAAGGAAGATCAAAAAGGTCAAATGCTGGAAGAAGGCATTACTGAAGCGGGTGCTATGTCGGCATGGATGGCGGCTGCTACCAGTTACAGCAATAACAACTACGCGCTAGTGCCTTTTTATATTTACTATTCCATGTTTGGTTTTCAGCGTATTGGTGACTTGGCTTGGGCCGCGGGTGATTTGCAAGCGCGTGGCTTTATGATTGGCGGTACAGCCGGTCGTACAACATTAAATGGTGAAGGCTTGCAGCACCAAGATGGTCATAGCCATTTGCAAGCAGGCACTATTCCTAATTGCCGTACTTATGATCCTACCTATAGTTATGAACTGGCGGTGATTATTCAAGATGGCATGCAGCGGATGTATCAAGCTAAAGAAAACTGCTTTTATTACATCACCGTGATGAACGAAAACTATGCTCACCCTGAAATGCCCAGCCGCCCCGATGTTGCTGAGCACATTATTAAGGGTATGTACTTGTTAAAAGAAGGTGCTGAAGCCAAACAAGGTTCATCGACGAAAAAAGTACAGCTAATGGGTTCTGGCACTATTTTATGTGAAGTTGAACGCGCTGCTGAGCTACTGAAAGCTGATTGGGGTGTAGAAGCCGACGTTTGGAGCGCCACTAGCTTTAATGAGCTGCGCCGTGATGCGTTGCAGGTTGAGCGTCACAACTTCTTAAATCCCGAAGCCGAACCGAAAAAAGCTTTTATTACCCAACAGTTAGAAGATCGTAATGGGCCAGTGATTGCTGCAACGGATTACATGAAATTGTATGCGGATCAAGTACGTGCTTGGATTCCAACCGATTATAAAGTGCTAGGCACGGATGGTTTTGGGCGTTCTGATACACGCGAAAAACTACGTTATTTCTTTGAGGTGGATCGTTATTTTGTGGTGGTTGCTGCGCTTAAAGCCTTAGCTGATCGTGGTGAGGTTGCTGCGAAAACAGTCAGTGAAGCAATGGCTAAGTATGGCATTGATCCTGCTAAAACAGACCCTTTGTATTGTTAAGGGTCTTGTTAAGCAACGATTGCAACCAAATTCAGGAGATAAACTTTGAGTAACGAAATTATTAAAGTACCGGATATTGGCAGCAGTGATGCTGTTGAAGTGATTGAAATCAGCGTTCAAGCCGGTGATCGCATTGAACAAGAAACGACGTTAATTGTGCTGGAATCTGATAAAGCCAGCATGGACATTCCTAGCCCAGTGGCGGGTACCGTCAGCAAAGTGTTAATTAGCCTTGGCGATAAAGTTACCGAAGGCACGCCTATTTTTGAGATTGCAGTCGAAGGCGTTGCTGCAACTACTGCAGTTGAAAAAGCGGCTGAACCTGCTACTGTTCAACAGCCTGAGCCTGTCATTGCTATGGCTGAAACCGCAACGTCTGTTGCTGCAACGCTGGGCCGCCAAGAAATTCGCGTACCTGATATCGGCAGTAGTGATGCGGTTGAAATTGTTGAAGTTTCAGCAAGCGTTGGTGATATGTTAGCCGTTGAAGATGGGCTGATTACTTTAGAAACCGACAAGGCTTCTATGGATGTGCCCAGCCCTTATGCGGGTAAGTTGGTTGAATTAGCAGTTAAGGTAGGCGATAAGGTTGCTGAAGGCGACTTAATTGGTTTTATTGAAGTAGCGGGTGCTGCTGTTATACCTGCTTCTAAACCTGCTGCTGCAACTTCAGTATCCGCTGCTACAGCACCAGAAGTTGTAGCGTCATTGCCTGCTGCTAGTAAATTAGCCGCCACTTTGCCAGCTAATACGCCTGTTGCTAGCGCTGCGACTTCTGGCAAGGTTCATGCAGGCCCTGCGGTACGTTTGTTAGCCCGTGAACTCGGTGTCGATTTAACGCAAGTATCGGGTTCTGGTCCAAAAGGTCGCATTGTTAAAGAAGATTTACAAAATTTCGTTAAACAAGTCATGCAGCAAGCCAAGGCAAGCAGCGGTACGGTTGCTGCGGGTGGCGCAGGCATTCCACCGATTCCAGTTCAAGATTTCAGCCAGTTTGGTGAAATTGAAGAAAAGCCGATGGGACGTTTGCTAAAAGCCGGTGCGGTTAACTTGCATCGCTCTTGGTTAAATGTGCCGCACGTGACTCAGTTTGATGAAGCCGACATTACTGACTTGGAAGATTTTCGTAAATCAGTCAAAGCAGAAGCTGAAAAGCAAGGTGCGCGTTTAACACCGCTGCCTTTTATGATTAAAGCCTGTGCTTTGGCGTTAAAAGCTTTCCCTCAGTTTAATGTATCTTTGGGCGCAACTGGCGATACTTTGATCTGGAAGCAATACATCAACGTAGGTTTTGCTGTTGATACGCCGGATGGTTTGTTGGTTGTAGTGATTAAAGACGCTGACAAAAAGAGTATTTATGCGCTGGCTAGAGAATCGGCCGATTTAGCGGCTAGAGCGCAGAAAAAGCAGCTTAAAAGTGATGATATGAAGGGTGGTTGTTTCACGATTTCATCGTTAGGCTCGATTGGCGGTACGGCTTTTACGCCGATCGTTAATGCACCTGAAGTAGCGATTCTGGGTGTTTCTAAAGCAAGCATGAAACCTATCTGGGACGGCAAAGCCTTCTTGCCACGCTTAATGCTGCCTTTGTCCTTGTCTTACGATCACCGTGCGATTAATGGTGCCGATGCCGCGCGTTTTACTGCTTACCTTGCCCAGCAATTAAGTGATATTCGTAAAATGTTGCTTTAGCTTAGTAGGTTAATGTTTCGTTTTTTTGTATGAATACAAAAGCTTCCGTTTATCGCGGAAGTTTTTTTATTTAAAAACTTAAACATACGTTTGATTTTTTTTGAGTATCCGTTAAGGTTAGCAAAAGGTTCCAACAAAAATAATAGGGTACCTACCGAGGGTCAAATAATGTTCAAAGCACTTTTAATGCCAGGCATGGCTTTTATGAATCGCTTGGTGTATTTCCAAAAGTTTACTTTAATTGCATTGTTTTTTTTGCTGCCGCTGATTGTATTAAGCGGTGTGCAAACGAAGCAGCTTTGGAATGATTTACGCCAACTACAGCATGAGCGCGATGGTTTAAGTTTACAGGCTGAATCATTAAAATTGATTGCTTTGTCTGAGCAATACCGTGATTTAGCTGCTTTGGCAGACAGTCGAGAAACGCCTGAGTTACGCCAACAATTAAGTCAAATTAGTAAGGCATGGCAGCAGCACTTTAATGAACTACAGCAGATAGCGACTCAAAAATTACCTGACATTAATCTGCAAACCGCTTTAACAGGTTTAGGGCAGCAAGCAGAGGCTTTATTTAAACCACAACAGCGTTTAGGCAGTCCAAATATGGCGTTGGTTTATTATCAGCCACTAGTTAATGACGCGTATCATTTGTTGCAAACTTTACGGCAAAGTAGCGATTTAATACGTGATTCACGGACTGAAGTGCAGTTATTGCAATTGTTATTAAATAATCAGCTGCCAAGTTTGTTAACTAGCATTAGCCAAGGCCGTAATTATGGCAGTCAGGTTTTACTGCAAAAGTTCATGGATTCTATTAGTAGTACAGAGCTAGACAGTGCGGTCGATCAGTTAAACCGCCAAAAAGTTAGTTGGCAAGAAAGTTTAGATGGCTTGATATTTAAAGCACCTGAGTTAGCCAAAGATTTACAACCGTTAAATGATCAGATAGCTAAGGCTATTGATGATTTTCAGTTTAATTTAGAAGAAAAAGTGTTGTTTGCTTCTCGTTTTGATGGTGATTGGTCGGTTTTTTATAATCAAGGTTTAGTTGCACAGCAAGTGGTTTTAACCGTGGGTGAAGCATTTACCTACCGCTCTGATCTTTATTTACAAGCCGCAGAAGCCGCGCAAGCTAAGCGTTTATGGACAATGGGTGTTTTGTTGTTTTTACAGGTGCTGGCGATTGGTTATCTTTATTCTTGTTTTTACGTTTCGATTCATAGCAATGTGCGTAGTTTATTGCATAGCGTAAAAATTCTAGCCGATGGTGATTTACGTGTTACACCTAAAACGATCAGTGCTGATGAAATGGGCGTGCTAACAGAAGCATTTGCTAGTATGGCAGCTAGAATGCGTGAATTAGTTTTTACGGTTAGAAGCAGTGTTGAACAGGTCACTCAGCAAGCTAATTTGGTTGCTGTTTCAGCCAGTCAAGCGCAGCAAACTAGCCATACTCAGCAACAAGAAACAGAGTTGGTGGCAAGTTCAATGAATGAAATGAGTGTTACTGCCAGTGAAGTTGCCGAGCACGCCACTGACGCTGCAAGCACGACAGCACAAGCCCGCGATCAAGCAGAGCAAGGTCAAGTCTTAGCCGGTGAAATGAGTGAGCGTATGTCACGTTTAGCCGCTTCTTTACAGGATGCAGCCAGTGCTGGTCAATCTTTAGTTGAGCGCAGTTCAAGGATTGGCAGTGCGTTAGAGGTTATTCAAGGCATTGCCGAACAAACCAATTTATTGGCCTTAAATGCAGCGATTGAAGCAGCCAGAGCTGGTGAAGCCGGGCGAGGCTTTGCGGTAGTGGCCGATGAAGTACGTTCATTAGCCAGCCGTACACAGGCTTCAACCCATGAAATTGCAGACATTATTACAGATTTGCATCAAGGTGTTGCCAGTGTTGTTGGGCACATAGAGAAAAGCCACGACAGGGCAGAAGTTACTGCTGAACAATCACGCCAAGTTAGTAAGGCTTTAGGTTATATTTTGCAAGCAGTGCAGCAAATTGATGCAAAAAATCAGCAAATAGCCACCGCTGCTGAACAGCAGTCTGCAGTAACCGCCGAAATAGATGCAAATTTAAGCCGTATTCGTGATGGCGCTGATGAAAGCGCGCAGGGTGCTCAAGCAACGGCCAGTGCTAGCCAAGCTTTGGCTTTAACCACTGAGCAATTACAACAAGCGATTAGTGCTTTTCAAGTGGATTAAGTTTGTATTTTATCAGTATAAATGCATTATTACGCCTAGAGTATTAGTCCTTGGCGCTTGTCAGCTTCAGGGACTCCATGTATTGTCTTACCTTTAAAATTTACCCACATTATTCCTATAACATCATAATAAAATATTGAAGGAGACAAGTATGCGTCTGATTCTATTAGGAGCACCAGGTGCCGGCAAGGGTACACAAGCTCAGCACATCTGTGAAAAATTTGGTATTCCACAAATTTCTACGGGTGATATGCTGCGTGCTGCCGTTAAAGCCGGTACTGAAATGGGTTTAAAAGCGAAAGAAATTATGAACGCCGGTGGCTTAGTTTCTGATGATATTATTATTGGTCTAGTTAAAGACCGTATTAATGAACCAGATTGTGCTAAGGGGTTTTTGTTTGATGGTTTTCCACGCACCATTCCACAAGCCGATGCCATGAAAGAAGCCGGTGTTAAGTTGGATTATGTAGTAGAAATTGCCGTTGAAGATGAAGACATTGTTGAACGTATGGCGGGTCGTCGTGTTCACCCAGCGTCAGGTCGTACTTATCATTTAGTTTACAATCCACCTAAAGTGGAAGGTAAAGATGATGTGACTGGCGATGATTTAATTCAGCGTGAAGATGATAATGAAGCCACCGTGCGTCACCGTTTAACGGTTTATCATGACCAAACAGCGCCTTTAGTTCAGTATTATCAAGCATGGGCTAAGCAAGATGCAGAACAAGCACCTACTTATGCTCAAGTTAAAGGCATGGGCAGTGTTGATGATATTCGTCAGCAAATTTTTACTGTATTAGGCGCTTAATCTTAATGACTTGCATACTGGCTTTAGATACGTCAACCGAAGCAGGATCGGTTGCCATTTGGCAAGATGGTGAAGTGCTGGAAGATTTTCAGCTGCTGCCTCGTCAGCAAGCCCAAGCTTTGTTACCACAAATTAAAGGTTTGTTGAATAAAGCCGGTATCGAGTTAAGCCAAGTTGATGCGCTAGCTTTTGGGCGTGGACCGGGTTCTTTTACGGGGTTGCGTATTGCCGCTGCCAGTATTCAAGGTTTAGCTTTAGCCTTGGATCGCCCCGTAATTCCTGTGTCTACACTCGAAGCAATGGCTTGGTCTGCTATCAATTGTACCCATACTAATCAGCCGCCGGTTAGCAAAGTACTAACCCTGTTAGATGCGCGTATGGACGAAGTGTATTGGTGCGCTTGGCAGGCTGAACAAGGTTGGCCCGTGGCTTTAATGGCAGAGCAATTAAATGCCCCTGAAGCCGTCAGCTTACCTGCAATCTATGCTATGGCTGATAGCACAATGGCTGACTGGGCTTTGATTGGTTCTGGTGCTTGCTATGCTGATCGGTTAGCGGCTGCGGTTACCACTAGATTAAGCCAGCAACGGCCTGATATTTTGCCTTCAGCAAAAGCAATCGTGCATTTAGCTCACAAGGCTTGGCAGCAAAATGCGTTATTAGATGCAGCAGACGCTGTGCCTATTTATTTGCGTGATAATGTGACTCACGGCAGTTAATGGCTAACTAATTTATGCACATTCAGGGTCCTTTACTTACGCATTTGCCTTTGGCGACTAAGCGACGTAATCGCAAGCCTAATGCTATTAATGATGAACAAGAGCAACGCAACACTTCTACTCATCAAAGTCCCCTTTCTCGTTTAGAGCCCGTATTAGACACTGAATACATTGCTGCAGGCGAAGCCTTTAATTTTAATGAAGGAGCGCTTTCTGCTGCTGCACGTAAAGCGTTAAGGGGTTATTGGGCGGTGGCGCAGCAAGGACGTTTTGAATGGCAGCGCATTGATATTTATGTGTAACGAAATCAATGGATCATAAAACGAATGAATAAAGTACCGTGCTAGTATCTTCTGAACAGTTTCCCTTAGCCAACTATTGGAGTGAACAGCTTAATTTGCCTTTGGCAGCGGCTGCGCCTTCGATGGGGCTTTATCTTGTCTATGATGACCAAGGTTTGGGGTTGGCTCATGCTGACTTACCCAGCACTCATCCTGTTCGGGTTGATTTTTCTGCAGGTGCTATGGCGCATCGTTTACAGCAAGGCGGTGGTCGTGGGCAGGCTTTAGCCAAGGCTTGTGGATTAAAACCGGGTGTTTCACCACGCATTTTAGATGCAACTTTGGGCTTGGCAACCGATGCCGTGGTCTTGGCTTCTTTGAATTGCCAAGTGCTGGGTATTGAACGTCATCCTTGGGTCGCGGCTTTGGTACAAGATGCTTTGCGGCGGGTTGCTGATGACAAAAGCCTATCATGGTTACAGGCACGCTTTAAGCTATTAGCTGGTGATTCGACACAGGCTATGGCAGCCTTGGCTTTAAAAGCGGATTTTGAACCACAGGTTGTTTATTTAGATCCTATGTTTCCCAGCGGTGAAAAAAATGCGGCGGTTAAAAAGCAAATGCAGTTTTTTCGTGATTTAGTGGGGAAAGATTTAGATGCGGGTTTATTGTTAGCGCAAGCTTTAGATTTAGCCAGTCATCGTGTTGTGGTTAAACGTCCACGAAAAGCTCCAGAATTAGCCGGTAAAAAACCGACTTTTAGTTTAGTGGGTAAAGCGAATCGCTTTGATATTTATGCCTTGCGCTCCTTGCAAGGCTAATTTTTTCATCATAATGATTTAATTAACGGCGACGGTTGTTTTTAAGTTTACCTATTAACGGTTTGGTTTTAGGTTTTTCTTCAGGTGCGTTTATCTGGCAGTAAATATCCAGCAGTAGGTCGGGTAATTGTTTTGCTAGTTGCCCCATTAGTTGCGGGTCTTCTTCTATTTCAATGAATTCTTCTTCGTCAGCAAACAGTCCTGATAAAGCCATAATGGGAATTAATAACTCAGCAATGGCGTGTTCATTAGTCGCAAACCAAGTGTCTTCTTGCTCAAAAACAGCCTGCATAAAACCTGCACACCAGTCGGTTATTTCGTCTTCATCATCTTCGGTTTCCATTTCCAAATCAAAAGGCAGCTCAATACCGCCACCTTGGTAAAAACCTTGGCGTGCTGTTTTAGCCGCTAGCGTAAGAAGGTTGTTTAGTTGTTCGCCTTCGGCACCGATAACGGGTTTGCTTATGAGCTTTTTTAGCCAGTCAGTTGCATTAAATTCAGCAGGCTGCAATGCCTGTGCAGTAACGTAGCCCAGCGTAACAAATAAATCAGCATCTTCTTCTTCGCTATAAAAAAATTCTAGCAATTCATCGAGTTGCTCTAACTGATCGTCATTGAGTAACATTTGGGGTAGTTCATTATCTTGATTCATTACTGCCTCTAAGGATTAAGTGTGCAAACATCGTTCAATTTATCGCTACAAAGCGACTTGGGTTTAGAATTACGCGCTAATGTATTGAGCTGTTATGCCCTTGCTGAACAATACTACCTTAAATCTTTCCAAAGACCGGAAGTTCTTCTTAATCTTCGCGGTCGTAGTGCGGGCATTGCTGAATTACAAAAAAATCGGTTGCGTTTTAATGCGGTGTTATTGCAAGAAAATAAAGACACTTTTTTAAAAGAAGTCGTACCGCATGAAGTCGCGCATTTATTAGCTTGGGCGCTTTATGGCCGTGGTATTAGACCGCATGGTATTGAATGGCAACAAATTATGCAGCAAGTCTTTCAATTAACACCGTCAAGAACGCATCGCTTTGATGTCAAGCGCTCTGCCAAAATGAATTATGTTTATACCTGTGCTTGTGAAGGAAAAAAGCACACTTTGACCCTAAAAAGACACAACTGGATAATGGGTGGACGGCGTTATATTTGCTTGCATTGTAAAAGCCATTTGTACTTTTTAACGCTAGATACAAGCCTATCTAAAGTATGACTGACAAGTATTGGTTTTTATCTTGTTGATTTTAAAGGGTTTTTTATTGCTACCAAGGTCTAATGTTATTGGGTGGTATTAGCAATGTATAACTTAGCACAGTAACTCACGATAAAAATAAATTCACCTAGGCACAGGGGCAGAGTCTGATGACCGAACAACA
Source organism: Marinospirillum sp. (assembly GCF_035271045.1). Taxonomy (GTDB): domain Bacteria; phylum Pseudomonadota; class Gammaproteobacteria; order Pseudomonadales; family Halomonadaceae; genus Marinospirillum. The sequence continues at coordinate 101,759 of NZ_DATESC010000007.1, forward strand.
AAAAGTCTATCCAGTAACACCGGAACTAGCAGCAAACGCATGGATTAATAAAGAACAATATGCTGTTATGTACAAGGAATCCATTGAAAGTCCAGATACTTTTTGGGGGGAGCAAGGAAAGCGTATAGATTGGATTAAACCTTACACTAAAGTTAAAAATACTAGTTTTGATTCTCATAATGTTGATATTCGTTGGTACGAAGATGGCACTCTGAATGCTTCTTATAACTGCCTTGATCGCCACCTTGAAAAAAGAGGCGACCAAGTGGCTATTATTTGGGAAGGTGATAGCCCGAATGAAGATAAAAAAATCACTTACCGTGAGCTTTATCACGAAGTTTGCCGTTTTGCGAATGGCTTAAAAAAGCTAGGCGTTAAAAAAGGTGAAGTTGTTACACTTTATATGCCAATGGTACCTGAAGCCGCGATTGCTATGCTGGCTTGTGCGCGTATTGGTGCAGTTCACTCGGTTATTTTTGGTGGTTTCTCGCCTGATGCCATTGCCAGCCGTGTGGTTGAGTCGGCTTCTCGTGTTGTTATTACTTCAGACGAAGGCTTTCGTGGCGGCAAGCACGTTCCATTAAAAGAGAACGTTGATGAAGGTTTGACCAATCCTAATGTAAAAACGGTAGAGCACGTTGTTGTCCTAAAGCGTACGGGCGGTCATGTTGATTGGCATGAAGGTCGTGATGTTTGGTGGCATGATTTAGTGGCTGATTGTGCCGATGAGTGCCCTATTGAAGAAATGAACGCTGAAGATCCTTTATTTATTCTATTCACATCGGGTTCAACAGGCGCACCTAAAGGCTTGAAGCATACCACCGGTGGCTATATGGTTTATGCAGCCATGACTCACCAGTATATTTTTGACTATAAACCTGGTGAAGTTTACTGGTGTACTGCTGATGTTGGCTGGATTACTGGTCACACTTATATCGTTTATGGCCCGCTTGCCAATGGCGGTACTACGTTAATGTTTGAAGGTGTACCTAGCTATCCAGATTACGGCCGTTTTGGTCAGGTTTGTGATAAGCATCAGGTTAATATTTTTTATACTGCACCCACTGCTGTACGCGCATTAATGGCGCAGGGTGATAGCGTAATGGATAGTTCAACACGTAGCAGTATTCGCTTGTTAGCGTCGGTGGGCGAGCCCATTAATCCCGAGGCTTGGGAGTGGTACTACCGTATTATGGGTAATAGTAACTGCCCGATTATTGATACTTGGTGGCAGACAGAAACGGGCGGTATTTTGATTGCACCATTAGCCGGTGTCACCGATCTTAAACCGGGTTCAGCATCAATTCCTTTCTTTGGCGTACAACCTGCTTTGGTTGATGCTGAAGGTAAGATTTTAGAAGGTGCAACTGAAGGTAATTTGGTTATTATTAACTCTTGGCCGGGGCAGGGTCGTTCTATCTGGGGCGATCACGAGCGCTTTGTGCAAACCTACTTTACTACTTATCAAGGTATGTATTTTACAGGTGATGGCTGCCGTCGTGATGCCGATGGTATGTATTGGATTACGGGTCGTGTTGATGATGTTATCAATGTTTCTGGTCACCGTATGGGTACAGCTGAAGTTGAATCTGCGATGGTTGCTCACCCTGCTGTTGCTGAAGCAGCGGTTGTTGGTTATCCACACGATCTTAAAGGTCAGGGTATTTATGTTTATGTCACCCTAAATGAGGGGATTGAAGCCAGTGATGACCTGAAAAAAGAATTGATTAAGTGGGTACGTAAAGAAATAGGCCCGATTGCTTCACCAGACTTAATTCAATTCTCAGCGGGTTTACCAAAAACACGTTCGGGTAAAATTATGCGTCGTATTTTGCGTAAAATTGCTGCTAACGAAACGGATGGTTTAGGCGATACCAGTACGCTAGCTGATCCATCTGTCGTTGATGATTTAATTGAAAACCGTTTAGCTAAATAATGATTAATCATTAAGAAATAATTAGGCATGACTTTTACCTCGCTTAGGCGGGGTTTTTTTATGATATAACATAAAGCTAAGTTCGATTGCTTCTTGATTATTCAAGGTAGGAATATAATAATGCCAAAGGTTTTTTACTGCTGAACGGGAGGTTAGTGAATGGCTTTACGCCAAAAAATCATTGTTGCGGACGATCATCCTTTATTTCGTGCCGCTTTACAGCAAGCAGTTCGTCAGGCTTTGAGTGACGCTGAGATTGTTGAGGCCGATACGCTTGAAGCGGTTCATCATGCCGTTGCAGAGCATCCTGATGCTGATTTAATCCTGTTAGATTTGCATATGCCTGGAGCGCATGGCTTTTCTGGCTTAGTATTTTTACGTGGGGTTAATCCGGGTATTCCAGTGGTGGTTGTTTCTGGAAGTGAAGAAAATAGCGTTATTCGTCGTGCAATCGACTATGGCGCTTCAGGTTTTATTCCTAAATCTTCATCTTTAGATACCATTGCAGCAGCGATACGCCAAGTCATTGAAGGTGAAGTTTGGATTCCACCTGAAATGATCGGTCACATGGATGAAATTAGCGAAGAAGAGGCGCGTTTTGCCGATGCCTTATCCTCACTAACACCCCAGCAGTTTCGCGTTTTAAATATGCTCACCGAAGGTTTGTTAAATAAACAAATCGCTTATGAGTTAGATGTTTCTGAAGCAACCATTAAAGCACACGTTACGGCCATTTTGCGTAAGTTGGGCGTGCATTCACGCACACAAGCCGTTATAGCTGCTAAGCGTTTAGACGTTGAGGCACCTAGAGTAACGAATTAACGTTGCTTTTAATGTTGTTTTACCTTTCTTGCTTTATTTTACCTTGCTTGCAGGCGTTTACGCGTCTGTAGCAAGCGTGTAATCATTGCCCTGAGTGCTGCTGGCTTTACTGGTTTGTGTAATATTAAAAAGCCTGCATCGCTAACTTCATTGGCTATTTCATCGGTTCTATCGGCAGTAATAATAATACCGCTAATTTTTTCGTCTAAATCCTCTTCTAGTGCTTTTAATGCCATAACGCCTGTTTTGTTATTATTTAGGTGGTAATCGGCTAAGAAAATTTCGGTGCGTTCGGTAATTGATTGTTGATTAATGACTTCTAGGGCCTGCTGTTGATCTTCTGCTATAGCAACTTGGCATTTCCAGCCTTCCAGTAATGCTTGCATACCTTCTAAAATTAAGGGTTCGTTATCAATGCATAAAATACTCAAATTTTCTAGGGTGTTAAAACTGCGTTTTCCAGGTAGAAAATTGCTGCTATATTTTTGGGCAATAACCTTAGGAACGGTTACTGAAAAAACCGTGCCTTTACCATAAATACTGCGTACTTTAATGGGATGATTAAGTACTTTAGACATTCTATCTGCGATAGATAAACCTAAACCCAAACCTTTTTCGTTGTGTTTATCAGGTGTATCTAAGCGTCTAAACTCTTGAAAAATTTCACTAATACGGCTTTCAGGTATACCAGGGCCTGTGTCCCAAACTTCAATGCGTAGTGCCTCTTTAAAATGACGGCAACCAATCAAGACACGACCTTCTCCGGTGTAACGCAACGCATTGGATAGAAAATTTTGTAATATACGGCGCAGCATTTGTGGATCACTTCTGACCCAAGCTTTAGTTTTTATGCGATGCAAATCAAGTTCGCGGTTAGCTGCCATGACACTAAACTCTGCTTTTAATGGCTCTAAAATTTCACTAATCGGAAAGTCACTAATTTTAGGCAGCAACGCGCCAGCATCTAACTTAGAAATATCAAGTAGCGTGCTAAGTAGTTCTTCCGCTGCTTTAAGTGAGTTGTCGATATGGCTGGTGGTTTTTTGTAATTCAGGCTCTTGTACCTGATTAGCTAACGCTGAAGTAAACAGCCGAGCGGCATTGAGTGGCTGTAATAAATCATGGCTAGCCGCCGCTAAGAAGCGCGTTTTAGAGGTGTTGGCTTCTTCAGCTTGCTGTTTAGCAACGCGCATATCTTCTTCTGCTTTGGCTCTTACTTGGTTTTCTTTGAACAGTACACTGTTTAATTCTAACAAAGCTAAAGTACGCTCTTTCACCCGCTCCTCTAAGTTCTCATTGGTTTCTTGCAGTGCTATCTCAATTAAACGCCGCTCAGTAATGTCTTGATAAAGTGCAAAAAAACCTAATACTTCACCTGTTTCTGCTAGGTGTGGTGTATAAGTGACTAAAGCATATCGAAAATTTCCAGGTAGCTCTAATTCAAATGTTTGGCGTTTACCAGCCAAGGCTGCGCGAACAAAAGGGCTGCGTTGTTCATAGTCAGCTTTGCTCATCACGTTATAAACGGCTTTACCAATTACGTAATTACGGTCAATGCCCATCGCTTTTTCATAAGCACGGTTGGTAAATAGGTAGTTAAGGTTGGTATCAAAGTAGGCAATCAACGCGGGTACATTATCGGTGTAAATACGTATATTGTTTTCTGATTGAATCAGCGCTTCTTCAATTTCTTTTTGTTGTGTTATATCTTGGTAGCTATATACAAAACCACCGCCGGGCATAGGGTTGCCTTGTATTTCTAATACTGAACCATTTTTTCGATAACGAACATAGCGATGTGATTCGCCTTCACGAATATTGTCTAGTAGTTGTTGTACGTGAGTTTCAGGATCACCGGGGCCGTATTCTCCACGTTCGGCGTTATAACGAAATATGTCTAATGCAGGTCGTCCAACGCGAATAAAGTTATCAGGAAAGTTAAACATTTCTAAGTAGCGCTGGTTCCAAATAACAAAGTTGAGGTGTTGGTCGACAACGCTAATGCCTTGGGACAGATTTTCTATGGTTGACTGTAATAAACTACGGTTAAACTCTAAAACTTGTGAAGCTTCATCAACGATAGAAATGACATCCGAGATTTTAATTTCTTTACCCTGTAATGCCGAACTCATCACAATGCGTGCTGACGATGCACCTAAGACACCGGCTAATAAGCGTTCCGTAAACTGAATGAGCTCAATACTGGCGGGGTCTTCATTTTTTAAAGGCGCTTGATTGCGTTTATGAGCATAGTCGCTAAATGCTTTTTGAACACTTTCAGTGCCTAAAAACCTTTCTGCTAGGTTACGCAAATCGCCTAGTTTTGTAGAACCTTTCCATAACCGTGAAGTTTTAACAGGTTTGATTTCAAGATTATCGACAAAAGTTGAGGCTTGAATACGGTCAATCATGCGTTGCGGTGTGAGGCGGGAAATTAGAATGTAAACAGCTAGATTACTGCCAAGGCTCCAAAAGACACCCTGTGTGAAAAAACCTTCACTTGATAAGCCAAACAAGCTTGTTGGCCTTAGCCAAGTAATGCCCCAAGGACCATTGTTTAAGAGCTGGCTGCTAACAATTTCCGCCATACCTAAGCTGGGTAATAAAAGGGTATAAAACCAAAAAATACCACCAACCATTAGCCCTGCTGCTGCACCCCAACGATTGCCACCTTTCCAAATAATGCCACCTAAAGCTGCTGGTGCAATTTGTCCAATGGCAGCAAAGGCTAGAAAGCCGGTTGCCGCAAGGGAGTTGAATTCTGCAATGGTACGATAAGTTAAGTAGGCAAGTAGCATAATAGTGAGCATGGTTAAGCGGCGAGTACGTAGTACAAAACGCCCAAAACTTTGGTGTGAACTGTTGTTATTCCAGCGGTATTTTAATAAAGCAGGAATAACAATTTCATTAGATACCATGATGCTAACCGCAACTGTTGCCATAATTGCCATACTGGTAGCAGCTGAAAACCCACCAATGTAGGCAAGCAAAGCCAGCCAGCCATGATTAAATGCAAGCGGTAGTGTTAGTACAAAAGTATCGGGTTCAACGCTGCCATCAGGAAAAGTAATTAATCCTGCAGCAGCAATAGGCATCACAAAAAGTGCAAATAAAATTAAATATAAGGGTAAAAACCAGCGTGCATAGCGCGCATCGTTACGGTGAGCATTTTCAACCACAGTGACGTGGAACATACGTGGCAGCAGAATAATTGCCAGCATAGCCAATAGCGTTTGGGCAATAAAGCCTTGCGTAAAATTGGCAGTATTTAATTGTGATTCAAGCGGTCGAAAAAATTCTGCTTTATGGATTAAATCGCCAAAACCACCAAAAACCTGCCAAGTAACAAAAGCACCCACGGTTAAAAAAGCAAAAAGTTTAATTAAGGATTCAAAAGCGATGGCACGTAATAAACCTTCGTGATGTTCGGTTGCATCAATGTGGCGTGTACCAAAAAGGATAATAAAAATGGCTAGCACTAGCGCAACGAAAAAAGCAGTATCAGATAAAATCGGTGTTAAATTGTTTTTAGTAGGCAAAGGCTGTGGAAAGTAGGTTAATACGTCATAAGCCATAGTGACGGCTTTCAGTTGCAAGGCTATGTAAGGTAATGTGCCTACCAGTGCAAAGATCGTTACCATAATGGCCAAAGGCTGCCACTTGCCGTAACGCGAGGCAATAAAGTCGGCTATAGAGGTTAAGTTATTGGCTTTACTGACACGAAATATTTTACGAACCAGTGGCCAAGCAAACAAGTAAGTAAGAATTGGGCCGATAAAAATACTTAAATATAACCAACCACCGCCGGTCGCTTGACCAACAGCCCCGTAAAAAGTCCAAGAAGTGCAGTAAACAGTTAAAGCTAGGCTATAAATCCAAGGTCGGCTTCGTGCTTGATAATGTTTACGTGCTACGCGATCACCTTGCCAAGCAATGGTAAAAAGTACTAGTAGGTATGCAAGTGAAAATAAAATAAGTTGCCAGCCAGCAAACATGGTGCATTCTTCTCTATATCAACAGGAGGTAAAGTGCATTATGCGTAAGTTTGCTTTTAAAATCAGGTGGTTTCAAAGCACTTATTGTTAATAAGGGAAAGACTCGCTGCTAGCTAGTATTAGACTTAGGTAAAAATAACCAACTAAATAGTAACTGCCTAACTACCTAGTTGACATTTAACTATATGATTTGTAAGTCTATTTTGGTTTATTGCTAGTGGGTTTCGTTTTGTTAAGACTAAGGTCGGGGGTTTATTTGTAACATTATTTTTGCAGAATGCGTGCTAGGGATTTTTTGACGGACTGGAATTCCTCATCTCTAAATAAAAATAAAGCGGAGAGTAAATATGGTGGATGAAAAAAAAACAAAGGGTGAGATTTCTGAAAGAGATCACCAATATTGGGCGGCTAACTTGCGCCTGATTATCGGAGTTTTAATCACTTGGGCTACTGTTTCTTACGGGTTTGGTATTTTACTAAGACCTTACCTAATGAATGTAATGATCGGTGGTGCTGACATGGGCTTTTGGTTTGCTCAGCAGGGCGCAATTCTAACCTTCTTAGGCTTAATCTTCTTTTATGCAATTAGAATGAATAAGCTGGATAAAGAATTCGGCTTGGAGGACTAAGAATGAGTCAGTTTACGATCAATATGTTGTTTGTGGGTGGTTCTTTTGCCCTCTATACCTGGATAGCTATCTGGGCTCGCGCTAAATCAACAAAAGAATTCTATATTGCAGGCGGCGAAGTTCCACCAGTAATGAATGGTATGGCTACTGCAGCTGACTGGTTGTCTGCGGCTTCCTTTATTTCAGTAACGGGTCTTATTTCACAAGGTTACTTTAACTCATCGTTCATTATGGGTTGGACAGGTGGCTATGTGTTACTTGCCGTATTACTTGCGCCTTACCTACGCCGTTTTGCTAAATACACTGTGCCAGATTTTGTTGGCTCACGTTTTGATAGTAAAGCTGCTCGTTTAGTTGCAGTTGTTGCTCTGCTTGTTGTTTCTCTAACCTACGTTATTGGTCAGATGACGGGTGCTGGTGTTGCCTTTGCTCGCTTCCTAGAAGTAAGCAGCACAACAGGTCTAATCATTTCATCTATCGTTGTATTCTTCTATGCAGTACTTGGTGGTATGAAAGGCGTTACCTACACTCAGGTAGCTCAGTACGTTGTACTAATCCTTGCTTTCACCATTCCTACTGTATTCATCTCTTTGCAACTAACTGGCCACATCTTGCCGCAGCTAGGCTTTATTGGTACTCATACTGAGTCAGGTATCCCTTTACTAGAAAAGTTAAACCAAGTTGTACGTGAATTAGGTTTCCAAGACTATACCGCTGATGTTTCTAACAAGTGGAATATGTTCTTGTTCACCCTAACGCTAATGGTAGGTACTGCTGGTTTACCTCACGTTATTATTCGTTTCTTCACCGTACCTAAAGTAGCTGATGCACGTTGGTCTGCTGGTTGGGCATTAGTATTTATCGCACTTTTCTATACTACTGCACCACCTTTAGCTGCAATGACTCGTTTAACTTTAGTAACCAATATTTTCCCACAGGGTGCTGATCAGCCTGCGCTTGAGTATGAAAACCGTGCTGAATGGTTCAAGAAGTGGGAAGAAACAGGTTTAATTAAGTTTGAAGATAAAAATAACGACGGTCTTATTCAGCTATACAACGACAAAAACCCTGCGTTTGTTGAAAATGTAGCCAATGAAAAAGGCTGGGCTGGTAACGAGCTATATGTTAACAACGATATCTTAGTATTGGCTGCACCTGAAATTGCGAACTTGCCAGGTTGGGTTATCGGTTTGATTGCTGCCGGTGGTATAGCAGCAGCACTATCAACTGCATCAGGTCTGCTCTTAGCTATCTCGTCTGCGGTAAGTCATGACTTGATAAAAAACACCCTCTATCCAGAAATATCGGATAAAACAGAAATGTTGGCGGCTCGTTTGTCGATGGTGGGTGCTATCTTAATCGCAACTTGGCTAGGTTTGAATCCGCCTGGTTTTGCGGCACAAACGGTAGCGCTTGCATTTGGTATGGCAGCCTCTTCAATCTTCCCTGTGTTGATGATGGGTATCTTCTTCAAGCGTATTAATGCTAAAGGTGCGGTATCAGGTATGTTAGCGGGTTCTTTCTTCACCGTTGGCTATATCTTCACCTACCTAGGCTGGTTCTTCATTCCGGGTACTAATACCTATCCAAACTTACCTGAGTTCTGGGTAATGGGTATTTCTCCTCTATCTGTAGGTTGTATTGGTGCACTAATTAACTTTATAGTTGCCATAGGTGTTTCTTACGCAACTGAAGAACCTTCTGAAGAAATTCAGAAAATGGTTGAAAGCGTGCGTTATCCTTAAAACAATACAATTTAACTTGGCAACAAGATAAATAAGTTTTAAGTTCAGTGGGCTTCCGTAAGGAGGCCCACTTTTATTTAGAGGAAGAAAAATGATTTGGCAGCTACTTGCAGTTTTTATTACCGGTTTTGTTTTGGGTGCTTTTGCTTTTATGTTAAGAAAATTAAGCAAAAATAGGCTGCCTAAGTGGATTATTCCTGTTGCTGCAGGTCTAGGTATGTTGGGTTATCAGGCTTATTATAATTACGCTTGGTATGACTTTAAATTAGGGCAACTGCCTGAACGGGCAATTATTTTAGAAGAAAAACGTGGCAGTGATTTTTTTCGTCCTTGGAGTTATCTCTATCCAGCTGTTAACTATTTCTCGTTTATCGACGGTAGCAAAATTGAAGTAAAAATAAATGGTGAGCGTTTGGTGAAGTATATTTATTTTGAAATGCACCAAGAACACCTTGATCGCTTAGAAAGCCAATACTACGGATTAGACTGTGCCAAGGCTGAGCAGATGAAGATGACCGATGAAGGTGCTTTTGAGCCGCCTTATTCAATTGAGTCTATTGAAAGATCAGGTCTTCTTTATCAAAATCTCTGCCAATAATGACCTTAGTATTTTTGAGACTAAAGTCCAGCTATCAGCTAGCTGTAGTATTTGCTAAATTTAGGTGACTGCAGGATCGGGTCACTTAATGTTCCGTAACCTGCTCATGAATAATAATAAGGAACAAGATCCATGAGCAATGAGTTTGATCTCACTCACCCTCCTTTTGATTTACTGACTGAAGATGAACAGCAGCAACTTTTAATCCGCTTAGATATTGGCTATTTTAGTAAAAACGAAGTTGTTATTGAAATGGGTCAAGCAAGCGATCATGTTTTTGTGGTAATGAAAGGTGCTGTTGCAGAAGTTGATCCACGTTTACAAGATAACTCTGATGGCGGCGTTATTCGTGAATATGCTCATGAAGACTTATTTGGTGCAATTAGTATTATCAATGATAGCAGCCGCTACACCTTCCGAACGTTAGAAGAAACCATCGCTTGGTTAATTCCTAAAACTATATTTGAAACTTTAATGGAAAATAATCCTGCTTTTGCAGCTTATTTCCAAAATAGCCTCTCAGAAAAATCCCGTATTATTGAAAGTCGTCGCAGCCAGCAACAGGGCGGTAGCGATATGTCTGCCTTTATGATGGCTAAGGTGGGCGAGTCAGTTTTACGAGAGCCTGTGGTGTTAGATTCAGGCGTTACTATCTTTGAAGCAACGCGCACCATGCGTGAGCAGCATTCCGACTGTTTACTGGTTCGTAAAGGTAATGAATATGGCATGGTTACCCGAACCGACTTGCTTGAAGGCGTGGTGTTAAATAATTTAGATTTAACAACCGATATTTCTGAACTAGCTAGCTACAATCTTTTTACAGTACAAACAGAAGACTTCCTTTTTAGTGCATTGGTTTTAATGACACGCCACAAAATTCAGCGAGTGGTTGTGTTTAATGGTACTGAGCTAGCAGGCTTGGTTGAACTAACCGATGTGCTCAGCTTCTTCTCTAGCCAATCACACGTTATAGGCTTGCAAATTGAGCGAGCAACTAGCTTAGATGAGCTGGCGCAGGCTGCCAGAGGCACAACTGCGCTAGTTAGCGGCTTGGTATCTCAGGGCGTTAAAATACGCTTTGCGATGGATCTACTAGCCGCTTTGAATAGTCGAATTATTGCTAAAGCATTTGAATATATTGTTCCTGTTGAATACCACAATAAGGTTTGTTTAATTGTGATGGGTAGTGAAGGTCGCGGCGAGCAGGTGTTAAAAACTGACCAAGATAATGCCTTAATTTTAGCCGATGATTTGCACTGGCCAGATTGCCAAAAATACATGGATAAGTTCACTCTAACTTTGCTTGATTTTGGCTATCCGCTTTGTAAAGGAAAAATAATGGTCTCTAACCCTGAATGGGTAATGACCGAAAGTGAATGGAAAAAACGCCTAAGTAAATGGAGTGGTAAGGTTGATAGTTTAGGGCTAATGAACTTAGCGATTTATATTGATGGTCTGCCCATTGCTGGTGATATTAATTTATTCAAACGAGTAAGAAACAGCCTTTATACCGAGCTAGTAGGTAATGATGTGTTCTATTCCTACTTTGCTATGCCTATTCGTAACTTCAGTACACCACTAACTTTCTTTGGTGGTTTAAAACATGGCGACGGTATTGATATTAAAAAAGGTGGCATTTTCCCAATAGTGCATGGTGTACGTACTATGGCATTACAGAATAAAATCAAGGCAACCAATACTTTTATACGCCTAGAAAAACTAGCAGAATTAAAGGTACTTAAAAAGGATTTTGCTGAAAACCTAGCTGAAGCACTTGCTGTTATGAGTAACCTTCGTCTTCAGCAACAGTTAAGCGCAGCAGAGGGTTCTGCTGATGATGACGAAGCTAACTTAATTTCTGCCGTTAATTTAAATAAATTAGATAGAGACTTATTACGTGAAGCTTTACACCTAGTAAAAGAGTTCAAAGCAGTTATGACCCATCGATATCACCTTGAGAGGTAAATAAAATGGTCTTAAAAACAATAATAACAGCGACAGACCGCTGGCACCAAAAAGATAGTGAATTTTCCTTTATGTTTGAACCCTACGTTGGGGATGAAGTTATTGCCTTAGATTGTGAAATGACTAGCTTAGATACACAAAAAGCTGAGTTGGTTTCTATTGCTGCAGTCAAAATCAAAGGTAATCAAGTTTTAACTAGTGATAAGCTAGATATTAAGCTTCAAAAACCTGAAAATCTAACAGGTGATTCAATTAAAATACATCGCATTCGTGGTGTAGATTTGTTAGGTGGTGAGGTTCTAGGCGATGCCTTGCAGCAGTTGCTAGAGTTTGTGGGCAACCGGCCTATTATGGGTTACAACATAGGTTACGATATGGCCGTGTTGAATCGTTTTATTCGTCCCCGTTTTGGCTTTAGTTTGCCTAATAAAACCATTGAGTTGTCGCAGTGCTATATGACACAGCTGCAGCGTGCAACACCCGATATAGAACCCGATTTAAAGTTTGAAACTATTGCTAAAAAACTAGATGTGCCTATGGTTGGTCAGCGACATACCGCCTTAGGTGATGCTATAACCACAGCCTTAATGTATGTGCGTTTGTTAAAAGATTCTTTACCTGCTTAAACTATTTGTTAACTCGCTTTATTTAAGTTAAAAGCCTTCTTTTCTGAAGGCTTTTTTGTTTGTATTTATTTATGTTTTTTGTAGCTGGGTTAGCTTGTTGTTTATTGCTTAAAAATTATAAGCTATACCAACTGCCGTCTGCTTTAGGCATTAACCATTGGCGAGTAAACCAAAAATAACGGTTTTCAGTTATATGAGGCGCAGTACAATTATAACGTGGTCGTCCAGTTGCTAGGTCTTTATTTGAGTTAATAGTAATTTGTAAGTTGTCATTGGTTAGTTTTTTGGTTTTTATATAGAGTAATTGTGCGTCTGGGCCATAGCAGCGAAGTTGCTTGATTGAGTAATCACCTGGTTGTAGGGTGATTACTAAGCTAGGGCGGCGCTCACTTCCATCTAATACTGTTGATTCAGGTTGCTCGCTGACTAATGGAAAGGGTAGAGCATTAAGTTTAGTGGCTAAACTACTGGGGTTAGCAGACGTGCCGTTGGCTGCATAGCGTGGTAACGCAAGTAAGCCTGTGTAAGGGTTAGCAGCACCTGATTGCTGTCCAAAAGCAACATAGCCCATTTGTTTAACCAGCTTTTGTATTTCAGAATTATATTCACCGTAAGGGTAAGCAAGAATTTTTGGTGCGCTGCCTAAATGTTTGATGATTTCTTGTTGATTACTATCAATTTCGTGACTTACTCTTGCTAGCCAATCAGTCTCATTTTCATCATCTAGTTTGCGAATTAAATAAGCATGGCTAAGCGTGTGGTTGGCAATTAATCCACCCGCTTGTTGCGCTTCTTTAAGCTGTTCCCAACTCATATAAAGTGGGTGTTTTTTATTAATTAAATCAGCATTTACAAAAATAGTAAAAGGCAGTTGGCGCTCTTTTAAAATAGGCAAGGCTTCTTGGTGAACGCTAATATAACCATCGTCAAAAGTAATAACGGCTATTCTATCGGGTATAGGGCGACGGCGCTTTAAGTGTTGTACTACCCGTTCTAGCGGCCAAACTTGAAAGCCATCTTTTTCTAGCATATCTAGGTGCTTTATAAAATCAGCAGGTGAGGTGCTAGTGGAGGGTGGTGTGCTGGTACTAATGTGGTGATACATAAGCACTGAAGCGTGGTAATAAGTTGCAATGGCTTGTTCTGCAGTGTTTTTAGCTGCTAATGCATTAAAAGAACTTAATGTTAAAAGCAGAGGAATTAAAAGTTTTAATCGCATAATATAACTTTCCATAAATTATTTAAGCAGCGGGCGAAGCACTTCCATTGCTTCATTAATGATTTGTAGTTGTTCAGCATCACCGCCTCGGTCTGGATGGTGCAGCATGGCAAGTCTACGGTAGCTAAGTTTAATTTCTTTAGTGGAAACACCTTCGGACAAGCCAAGGGTTTTAAGGGCTTTAGCCTTTAAACCACCACCACTGAAGATGGACTCTTCATGTAAACGTTTCCAAAAGCTATTTAAGGCCGTTTCTATGTCTTGCTGCGTGGTTTTTTCTAACATATCCATATCAAGGTAATAGTCACGCATAGGATCATGCTGCTGTAGTGCTGGACTAGCTGGGTTGTAAGTTTGTAGACATAAGCGCACCGCTGTAATGTCTAAGTGCCCTTTACAGGTTTGCCATAATTCGTCTCTTAACTGGTAAAGCGCATTGTAAAGCAAAAAGTGGGTACGAAAGAGTTTCACATTATTGCTAAAGGTATCTGCTTCTAAATTTATAGTTCCTTTTTCGTCTAGCGCTTTTAGTAGAGTATGCTCATTAATGCCTTCTGGAAAAGCGCGTAAAACTTCAATTAGGTCTTCAAAAAGTCTAGTTTCCTGTAACACAGTCATCAGTTAGCTGGCCTTAAATATCTTTTTTCTATTTGGGGGATGTTAGCAGGACTAGACAGGATAGAAAATGTTTTAGCCCATTTACATTGTAGGAGACTTTGGTTAACTTGCGTGTTTTGATTATTAGGTGATTGGTAATGACTACACAAGATTTACTTCCTAAGGCCCGATTAGAGTTTAATAAATTACAAAAACGCTTACGCCGTGAAATGGGTCAAGCGATTGCCAACTTTAACATGATACAGGAAGGTGACAAGGTTATGGTCTGCCTTTCTGGTGGTAAAGACTCTTTTGCGCTTTTGCATATTTTAATGCAATTGCAAAAAAGTGCGCCTATTAATTTTGAGTTGGTTGCTGTTAATTTAGATCAAAAACAACCCGGCTTTCCTGAGCATATTTTACCTGCTTATTTAGAACAGGTTGGTGTTCCCTACCACATTGTTGAAAAAGATACCTACAGCATTGTTAAAGAGAAAATTCCTGAAGGTAAAACAACTTGCGGGCTTTGTTCACGCTTGCGTCGTGGTACTTTATATGGTTTTGCTGAAAAAATTGGTGCGACTAAAATAGCTTTAGGTCATCACAAAGACGATATGTTAGAAACGTTATTTTTGAATTTATTTTTTGGTGGTAGTTTAAAGTCGATGCCACCCAAATTATTGTCAGACGATAAAAAGAACATTGTGATTCGTCCGTTGGCTTATAGTCGTGAAAAAGACATTATTACCTTTGCTGAACACATGGATTTTCCGATTATTCCTTGTAATTTGTGTGGTTCGCAAGAAAACTTACAACGCCAAGTGATTAAAGGTATGTTAGCCGATTGGGAAAAACAGTTTCCTGCGCGTTTAGAAACGATAGCCAATGCGTTGCAAAATGTTGCACCTTCACAATTAGCTGATACTAAAGTGTTTGATTTTGCTGGTTTAGAAGAAGAAAGAGCCAGTGCTTTGATGGATAGAATTCAACTCATCAATGCGCTGGCTGTAGAAGTTTAACGCTTTACTGATGGTTACTCATTTTCAAAAGCCATAATAGAGTAAGCGCTTATACCTAACTCTAAAAGTCGCTCGCTACCACCGCTGTCGGGAAGGTTTATTAATGTTGCAATTTCATGCACTTCGGCTTTTTGACGGCGTATTAAAGTTGTTGCCGCAATTAAGCTGCTACCGCTAGCAAGAATATCATCAAACAAAAGAACCTGATCGCCTTCATTAAGCATACCTTGGCGCATTTCTAATGTTCTATCACCTTTGGTGCTGGGTGCGCGTTCAAATAGCACTTCACCAGGTTCTTCACCAAAGTCTCTAATTAATACTAAGGGTAAGTTAAGGCGATAAGCCAACACAGCAGCAAACATAGTGCCACGGCCTTTAAGTGCAACAATACGATTGATTTTAGTGTTCAGGTAACGTTGGGCTAACTCACTGGTAATAAAGTGTAAAGCGCCAGTTTCATTTAATAGCGCTGAAAAATCACGCGTATTAGCTCCTTTTTTAGGGAAGTCTTTATGTGTTTCAATTAGCTGTTTAAGTGAAAATTCATCAAGCATTACCAAGGCCCTCTTTTTATAAGTAAGTCCATTATAGTTCAGTATCTATGCAGCTATTGGGCAAGAACTTTATTGCCTATTTCTATATCATAGTCGTTTAAATCAGCAACTTCTAATAATTGTTGTCTATCTGTAATATGAACTTCTTTTCCATTGACTGCAATCATTTGAGTGCTTTGAAAACGGGTAAAAACACGGCTAACAGTTTCAACCGCTAAACCTAAGTAATTGCCTATTTCGTTACGTGACATGGGTAAACGAAAGGTATAAGGCGAGTAGCCACGGCGTTTAAAACGCGCTGATAAGTTGGCTAGAAAGGTAGCCACTCTTTGTTCGGCATTCTTTTTAGATAGCAGCAGCATCATTTGTTTGTCTTCGCGTAATTCTTTGCTCATACAACTAAAAATTTGTCGACGTAAGTCGGGTAGTTGATTAGAAAGCGCTTGTAAGCGCGAATAAGGAATTTCGCACACGGTTGTTGTTTCTAACGCTTTTGCCGACACTGGGTAGGCAATACAATCAATACCATCTAATCCTACCAACTCGCTGGGTAAATGAAAATTAGTAATTTGTTCATCGCCATCATTGGTCATAATGTAGTTTTTTAAGCTACCTGATCTAACTGCATACACCGATTCAAATGCATTGCCTTGACGAAACAAGTGTTCACCTTTTTTTAAAGGTTGACGGCGTTTTATAATGCTATCTAACTGGTCAATATCTTCTAAATTTAGCGATAAAGGCAGGCAGAGCGAACTTAAACTACAGGTCATGCAACGTGTTTCTTTATTTAAGTTCTGACAACTTCCTTTTTTTTGTAATCGGCTGTTAATCACCCTACCCTCCTAATTAAAAACTTGACTTAACTCAAGTAGTTTTACCATGAGTAAGATAACAAGGCAATTAAGCTAGGGTGCTTTCTTATAGACCTAAGACTTAATGTTAAGGCATGATCAATTAGATAATTCTTGAAAAAGCTTTACCAATTAAATTTTGATCTAAATAAGCATCAAAAACCATGCAGATGCTGCGAATCAGTAAGCGTCCTGCTGGTGTGATTTTCAGCACATTATTTTCGATATTAAGTAATCCATCCGCTTGATGTTGTTTTAAGCCAACTCGCTCTTTAGCAAAGTATTCAGCAAAATTGATGCTGTACCTTTTACCAAAGGCATTACCATCTAAGTGAAAATGACAAATAAGCTGATTAATAGCGGCACGGCGAATTAGGTCATCGCTGCTCAGAGTCATACCTTTAATGGTTGAAAAATGCCCTTGGGCAATTTTGCTTTCATAGCTTTGGGTGTCGTAATCATTTTGTGCGTAAGTAGAACCGATTTGGCTAATGGAAGACGTACCCATAGCAATTAAGTCGCACTCAGAATGGGTGGTGTAGCCTTGAAAATTGCGGTGTAAACGGCTTTCTTGCTGCGCTATAGCAAGGCTATCTTCAGGTTTGGCAAAGTGATCCATACCAATAAATACATAGCCTGCTTCCACTAGGCGCGTAATGCTTTGCTCAAGCATTTGCAGTTTTTGTTCTGGGCTGGGCAAATCGGCTGCATTAATTCTGCGTTGTGGCTTAAAACGTTCTGGCATATGGGCGTAATTAAAAATTGATAAGCGGTCTGGGTTAATTTCTATGACTTCTTCTAGTGTTGCAGTAAACGATGCTGGTGTTTGATGCGGTAGACCATAGATTAAATCTAAATTAAGCGAACGAAAGCCTAGCTCACGCGCTTGAATAATAGCCCCTTCGGTCATTTCTCTAGGTTGTATGCGGTTGACGGCTTCTTGCACTTTAGGGTTTAAATCTTGTAAGCCAAAGCTAACGCGATTAAAGCCAATTTCTCTAAGCAGGGCTAGGGTATCTGACTGTATTTCTCGTGGATCAATTTCAATCGAATAATCACCTAAGTCATCATCGCGTAAATTAAAGCGCTTACGCGTTTCTAGCATTAACTCGCGCATTTGTTCGTGAGATAAAAAAGTAGGTGTACCACCGCCCCAATGCAGTTGGTTAACTTGGCGACTGGTATCTAGGTGTTTGGCAACCAAGTCCATTTCTTTAATAAGGTGTTCTAAATAAGGTTCGCAACGGCCTGTATCGCGGGTGGCAATTTTGTTGCAGCCACAGTAAAAACAAATTTTTGCACAAAAAGGAATGTGAAAATACAGCGATAAAGGTGCAGCAGTGGCATTGCTGTTAGTCAAGGCTTGAATAAATTGGTTGGACTTAAAATCTTCGTGAAACTGCGGTGCGGTAGGATAAGAAGTGTAACGAGGGCCAGCTAGATTGTAGCGGTCAACTAGCTTGGAATTCCATTCAAAATTTTTAAGGTTTGCTTGGCTCATGGTTACGCCTCTATTGATTGATTAGACATGGATTAACTGATTAAAGGCCAAGCCAACCAACCGGCAAAACCTAAGAGTAATAAGGCCGACATTTGTCGCCATAAACGCTGGCGCAATAATGCAGTCAGTTGCCTAGCCGCTGCACCTGTTGCTAGCAAGGTGGGTAACGTACCTAATCCAAATGCCAGCATTAATAAACCACCATTTAAACTACTGCCGCTGCTTAGCGCTAACAGCAGCATGGAATAAACTAATCCGCAGGGCAACCATCCCCAAATTAAGCCAATTAGTAAGGCTTGTACTGGGTTTTGTACCGGCATTAGCTTGCGTCCCAGCGGTTCTAGGTAGCGCCATAGGTATTTGCCTAACGCTTCAACACGGGTTAGTCCTGTCCACCATTGGCCGACATAAAAAGCCATCAGCACCAGCATTAATACGGCTAACCAGCTTAGCATTTGGGTAATGGCTTTAATTTCACCAATCAGCAGCTGACCTAAGCCACCGATTATTATTCCTGCTAATACATAGCTGGTTATGCGCCCTAAGTTGTAGGTCAGCATTAATACAGCAATGCGTAACGGGTGGCGGCGACTGGGCGGTAAAGCAAACGTTAATGCACTCACAATACCACCACACATACCAATGCAGTGACCACCCCCTAATAAGCCAGCGATAAAAGCTGTAATTAAGCCAGTGGTGAGTAATTCAGTCATTGTTTACTTGGATCGCTTGGATCGCAGGATTTATCAGCCTTAGTTTCGTTGTGCTTGGGTTCATCGTCATCAAATAGTATTGAATAGGCGGGTCCTTCAAGGTCTTCAAATTGGTTGTTTTTAACCGCCCAAAAGAAAGCCCAAATGGCTAGGCTAAGCAGCACCAGCGAGAGCGGAATCAGCAAAAATAATATATTCATGGGTTTTTTCTCAAGTATTTTTAGTTGATTGCTGAGTTTTTACTTGCTGTTTTTGTTCGCTCAGGCGTTGTTCATTGGCTTTGTCGCGTAAACGTAAAGCATTTAAAACCACCAGTAAT
This sequence comes from Marinospirillum sp., assembly GCF_035271045.1. Lineage (GTDB taxonomy): Bacteria > Pseudomonadota > Gammaproteobacteria > Pseudomonadales > Halomonadaceae > Marinospirillum. Next base: position 120,851 of record NZ_DATESC010000007.1, read on the forward strand.
GAGCTACTGGTCATGCCTACTGCTGCTAACCACGGTGGTACTAAACCCATACTGGCAGCGGGTAAAGCAATTAGGTTATAGACCAAAGATAGCATTAAGTTTTGCTTTATGATTCGGTTGGTCATGCGTGCTTTTTGAATGGCTTGAGGGATTTTAATTAAGTGGCTAGAAAGCAGTAGTGTGTCGGCACTGGTTTTTGCTAGGTCAGTAGCATCGCCCATAGCGATTGAAACTTGCGCTCCTGCCAATACTGGCACGTCGTTGACACCATCACCCACCATAATGATTTGTTTGCCCTGCTTTTGTAGTTCGCGCAGTTTTTCTAATTTTCGTTCAGGCGTAGCGCTGGCTGTGTAGTGCGTTATGCCGAGTTCATTAGCGATACTTTGTACTGAACCTTCCTGATCGCCTGACAGCAGCTCAAAGGTAATACCCATTGTTTGTAGTGCTTTCAGCATGGTTTTAGTGTCGGGGCGCAGTTGATCGCTTAACCGAAACCAGCACAGCGGTGCTTGGTTATCAGCAAACAACAGCCATTGACCTTCTTGTTTAGGTGGGGTTAAAACTTCTTGAGTCCAAGCAAAATCGGCACGGCCTAAACGGTATTCCTGCCCAGTAATTTTGCCACTTAAACCTTTTCCTGTGAAAGCTTGAATGGCTTCTGCGGTTAAATCAGGGTCACGCATTTCTGCAAAAGCACGCGCAATAGGGTGTTCTGATTGCGCTTCTAGCGCTGCTGCATAGCGTTTAATCTGAGTTTGGCGTGGGTCATCTTTTGCGGCTAGCCAGTGGACTGATTTAAGCTCTAAGCGCCCTTCGGTTAAAGTGCCCGTTTTATCAAAAATAATGTGGTCGGCTTTGGCTAAACCTTCTAATACATGACCACGGGTGATTAATACGCCTTGCCTTGCCAAGGTTGAGTTAGCCACCGCCAGTGCTGTAGGCGTTGCTAATGCCAAAGCGCAGGGGCAGGTGACAACTAATAAAGCTACTAATACCCAAAACGCACGCGAAGAATCTATGCCTAACCAAACGGTAAACACGACTACTGAAATAATTAGCAATGCCCCTACAAAATAGCTAGAAACTTTGTTAGCAAGGCTTGCTATACGGGGTTTTTCAGCTAAAGCACGTTCGCTAAGGCGTGAAATGCTGGCAAGGCGCACATCCTGTCCAGTTTTTTCAACACGCACGGTTAAAGGACTATCAATGTTTTGCGTGCCTGCTAAAACTTGATGGCCTGGGTAGCAGGCAACGGGTAAATACTCACCCGTCATAGTGGCTTGGTTTACGCTGGAATGGCCGCTAACAATAACGCCATCAATTGGCAAAGTATGCCCAGGTTTGACTAGAATTAGATCGCCCACTTTAAGATTGCGGCTGGGTAAATAAACTTCTTGTTGATTTTCATCCAATAAAATCGCCGCTTGAGGGATTAAATCTTGTAGCGCATTACCCGCATTACCAATACGGTGGCGAGTACGCATTTCTATGTAGCGACCAAATAAAAGAAAAAAGCTAAACATGGCGATGGCATAAAAGTGTAGTTCGCCTGTTCCGGTTAATAATGCCCAAACACTGGCGGTATAGCCCAAACCTATGGCTAGTGAAACGGGTACGTCCATATTAAGACGGCGATTTTTTAGCTCATTTAAAGCACTTTTAAAGAAAGGCCAAGCGGAATAGACCACTACGGGTGTAGTCACAAAAAAAGACAGCCATTGAAACAGTATAAGAAGCTCAGGTTCCATAAAGTTAGCAAGCACACCGGCTTCTAAAGAAATACCAAACATCATTGCTTGCATAGAACCTATGGCAGCAACAATTAACCGGCGTATAGCGGTTTTTTGTTCTTTTTCTAACTTTTGTTGCTGTTCATTGGCTTGCCAAGGTTGAGCGCTATAACCGATGGATTTGAATTCAGCTAAAAGTTTACTAAAAGGAAGTTTGTTCATGTCCCAGCGCAGCGTGGCTCTTTGTGCGCTTAAATTAACGCCGGTGTATTCAACACCTTCTAGGCTATTAATTTGGTTTTCAATTAGCCAAGCACAAGCAGCACAAGTGATACCATCAATGGCTAGCGTTGCTTCAGCTATGCCACTTTCATTACGGTGAACAAATTCTTGTAAAAGCTCTGGTGCATCATAAACTTGCAGCTCAGCAAGTTCAGTTTCGCTTAATTCAGGACGTGGTGGGAGTTCGGTACGAAATTTGTAGTAACTTTCTAAGCCACCAAAAACAATGGCATTGGCTACTGCTTCGCAACCTGGGCAGCAAAGTTGCTCTGTTTTATCGTTAACGGTGACGCTAAAGCGGCTATTGCTGGGAACAGGTTCACCGCAGTGAAAACAGGATTCCTGTGACATGGTGATTCATTCCAAACAGCCGATAAGCGACTAGCTAATTAAACTTGATTTAGTTAGCTAGCTGCTTACTGGCTAGAATTTAGCGCTTGCTGGGCAAGAGGCTTAGGGGTTGCTGCAAAGGGAAATGCCCACGACCATAAAGTCGCCATTCCTGTTGCGGCCCGTAAAGTTTTACGTCCCAATCATACGCTATTTTTTGTGGTAGGTTGCCAAGGTAGCGACCAGAACCTAAATGTTGCACTGGAACTGAAAAATCCAAAGAAGAGCGGGTTGGGTTTTCCATTAACACAAGCAGTTGATCGGGATAAGTTTCTAGCTTTCCGGTTAATGCTAGTTCGAGTTTATCTTGGCCAAAAGTTAAGTCGGCTTGAAGATTTTTAGCTTGGGCTAATCGATCTTTATCAAAAGCTTGATTGATAATGCGGCCTTGCTTGTAATAGTCTTCGTGGACTGTGCCATCGTAATTGATAGAACCTACGACTAGCAGCGTTAAGCCGGTGAAAACGCCAGCAATGGCTGGCGAAAATGCCAGCCAAACCATGCTGTTTTTGTACCAAGGTTGTTGATCGTTTAAATTACTGCTCATTAACGGGCCTGCCTTATAATGAAGCGAGAATCGCGTGTACGTTGGATGCTGGAGTCATCTTGTGATACAAGGTGAACTTTTATATCGACCGCAGGAAGTTGTGGAAGTTGCGTAAGATCACCCAATAACTGAATAGGGAACTGACGAACCTCACCACCAGCCAGACTAAATATGGGAACTGCATCCAGCTTGATTCCTTTGGCATCGCGTAAACTTAACGCGTAGGTATGCGGTTTTTGATCCATGTTAGCAATACGGATTAAGTAGCTGTTTTCAACCTGACCTGTGTTGGTCATGCGGAATAACTGGTTACGGTCACGTAATACTTCAAGCTCTAGCGGTACACGACCACTGACTGCAATAATAAATGCAATTGACATCGCCATTAGCACAATAAAGTAACCGATTAAGCGTGGGCGTAAAAATTTAGTGGTACGACCCGCCAAGCGTTCTTCAGTGGTGTAGCTAATTAAACCGCGCGGATAATTCATCTTATCCATAACCTGATCGCAAGCATCAATACAAGCAGCACAACTGATGCATTCGTATTGTAGACCGTTGCGAATATCAATACCCACTGGGCAGACTTGTACACAAAGATCACAGTCGATACATGAGCCTAGGTTTAGTGCTTTAGGGTCAGCTGATTTTTTGCGACTACCACGAGGTTCGCCACGGGCTTCATCATAAGAAACAATTAAAGTGTCTTTATCAAACATGACTGCTTGAAAGCGTGCGTAAGGACACATATAAATACACACTTGTTCACGCAGCCAACCAGCAAATAAATAAGTAAAAAATATAAAAAACCCCATCCAAAAACCTTCCCACGGCCCTAAGTCTAGGGTGAATACACGGGGAATAAGCTCGCGGATTGGTGAAAAGTAACCTAAGAAGGCAATGCCTGTTACGACAGCAATCATTAACCAAATAAGGTGTTTACCGCCTTTGCGTAGTAGTTTATTGGCTGACCACGGGGCTTTATCTAGTTTTTTACGTTGGTTAGGGCTGCCTTCTAGTTTGTCTTCAACAAAAATAAAGATCCAAGTCCAAACAAACTGTGGGCAGCTATAACCACACCAAACACGGCCTGCAAAATTAGTAACAAAAAAAAGTACAAAGGCTAAAATAATCAGTAGCCATGCCAACAACATAAAGTCATGTGGGAAAATAGTTGTACCAAAAAAATGAAATTGGCGATTGGGTAAATCGAAAAGAAGGGCTTGCCGACCTTCATAGGTCATAAAAGACGCTAGAAAAAAACCGGCTAATAAAACCCAGCTTGCAGATGCACGTAGTTTTTGAAACAAACCCTGAACTCGTTTCACATAAATGTGTTTACGTCGAGCATAAAGCTCATCTGCTGAATTGTTATTGGTTGGAGATTTGCGCTTTTTACCTGCATCAACAGGCGTTATATCTTGGGTAGGAATTTTATCAGTCATTCAATCATCACCAGGCTGGAGTTAGCTTTACGGTAAGCGGTGAAACCTTTGATTTACTTAACATAAATGGAGGTTTTCTTATTAAAGATGCTATTTTTATACTTGAGCTACTATCCGCTAGTAAAAAGCAAAAGGGAATGCGGCAGCCTGCCGCATTCCCTAATGTTAGTACTTACTTACCTTGGTTTAGGCTATAAATATAAGCCGTTACTAGATGAAGTTTTGGCATTAGTGCTGCTTTTTCTTGTGTAGAAAGCGCATTAACATTTGCCGGTATTTCAACACCATAGTCTAGGTAGGTTGCTTGTGCAGGCATTAAACCATTACGACCGTGGCGTAGGGTGTAGCTAACTGAATCATAAACACTTTGACCGGGTTGTAGGTACAACCAGGTGTTAGCGGTTAAGTTAGGTGCGCCTATGCTATCTATGCCCATTGCTGCACTGCCTTTACCGTCAACACCGTGACAAGAAGAGCAGATAGCTTGGAACATAGGTGCTGCTTCTTGTGCTTTGGCTACATTATGATCTAAACCTGAAAGGCTTAAAACATAGTTAGACATGGTGTCTACACCTTCATCACCTAACATATCAATCCAAGCAGGCATTAAACCATTACGGCCATTAATGATGGTATGACGAATGGTTTCAGCGTCACCACCATACAACCAGCTATTGTTGGTTAGGTTAGGAAAGCCATAGCCGCCACGACCAGAAGAACCATGACAAACGGCACAGTTGTTTTGGAATAGACGATTAGCAACTTGCATTGCTTCAGGGTCATTGGCTAGGGTTTGAATGTCATGCTGAGCGTATTGATCAAAAATAGGCGCATAAAATTCTTCAGCGTGTGCTATTTCGTCATTCCATTGACCAACTGAAGTCCAGCCTAATACGCCTTTAAAGTTACCTAAGCCAGGGTAAAGCGCTAGGTAGCAAAGACCAAAAACAATGGTGCTGACGAACATAAGAAACCACCAACGAGGCAGTGGATTGTCATATTCTTCGATACCATCAGCGGCGTGACCAGTGGTTTCAACTTCACCATTAGCCATCGGGGCTTTATCGGTTGTGCGGTTTCCATTAAGAAGCCACCAGCAGAAAGCAATCACACCAAGGGTGATTACCGTAATCCACAGGCTCCAGAAACCGCTCATGTCTTGGCTAAACATGTTTTTTATTCTCCAGTGATGAGCTTGCGTCTTGGTTAGGTTTTGCGTCTGTGGCATCGTCAGCAAAAGGCAGGTTAGCTGCCTCGTCAAAAGATTTCTTTTGGTTTTTACTATAGGCCCAAACAATGACACCAATAAAGGCTAATAGTAGAACGGCTGACATTAGGCCACGAAAAACGTTGATATCCATAACCTTACCTTGCGTCTTTTAGGACAGTGCCCAATTGTTGTAAGTAAGCAACAAGTGCGTCCATTTCTGAGTAAGCAACTAGGTTGTTTCCTTCTTGCTTGCCATTAATAGACTGTTGAGCACCAGCGATGTCCTCATCGGTATAAGGCACGCCCACCATTCTTAAACGCTCCATTTTGGTGGCTGTTTTGCTACCATCAACTTTGGCGTTATTCATCCAACCGTAAGTAGGCATAATTGATTCAGGCACTACATCCCGCGGGTTGTAAAGGTGAGCATAATGCCAGTCATCACTGTAACGACCACCCACACGTGCTAAGTCTGGACCGGTACGCTTAGAGCCCCACTGGAAAGGGTGATCGTAAACGAACTCACCCGCTACCGAGTAGTGACCATAACGTTCAGTTTCAGCACGGAAAGGACGAATCATTTGTGAGTGACAGGTGTAGCAACCTTCGCGCACATAAACATCACGACCTTCAAGCTGCAACGCATTGAGTGGTTTTAAGCCTTCAACTGGTTTAGTGGTTGCTTCTTGGAAAAACAGTGGGGTAATCTCAACAAGACCACCAAAACTGATTACGACCAAGATAAGAACCATCATCAAGCCAACGTTCTTTTCTACTATTTCGTGTTTCATTCAGCTAACCCCTTCATTAGGCTGTTTGTGCCGCGACTTTCTTAGAAGTCTTATCAGACACAGTCATGTAGACGTTGTAAGCCATAATCAGCATACCCGCTAGCCACAGAACACCACCTAACCAGCGAACGATAAAGCCAGGATGACTTGCTTCAACTGATTCAATGAAGGTGTACATCAAAGTACCGTCAGCATTAACTGCACGCCACATTAGACCTTGCATGATGCCGTTTACCCACATAGAAGTAATGTAGAGAACCGTACCAACGGTAGATAGCCAGAAATGCACGTTAATTAAATCAACGGAGTGCATATCTTTTCTGCCAAATAGTTTAGGTATCATGTGATAAATAGAGCCAACAGTAATCATTGCAACCCAACCTAAAGCACCCGCGTGTACGTGACCAATGGTCCAGTCAGTGTAGTGAGACAAGGCGTTAACGGTTTTAATGGACATCATTGGGCCTTCAAAGGTAGACATACCATAGAAAGACAAAGATACCACTAGGAAACGTAGGATAGGGTCAGTACGTAGCTTATGCCATGCACCTGATAGCGTCATCATACCGTTAATCATACCGCCCCAAGAAGGTGCTAGTAGAATTAAAGACATAACCATTGCTATGGATTGTGCCCAGTCTGGAAGCGCTGTGTAGTGAAGGTGGTGAGGACCAGCCCACATATAAACACAGATAAGCGCCCAGAAATGCACGATTGACAAGCGGTAAGAGTAAACAGGACGCTCTGCTTGTTTAGGTACGAAGTAGTACATCATGCCCAAGAAGCCTGCTGTTAAGAAGAAACCTACAGCATTGTGACCGTACCACCACTGCACCATCGCATCAGTAGCACCTGAATAGATAGAGTAAGAGTGAGTAAGGCTAGTAGGAATTTGCATACTGTTAACAATGTGCAATACCGCAACGGTTAAGATAAAGGCAGCAAAAAACCAGTTAGCCACATAAATGTGTGAGGTTTTGCGCTTATAGATAGTCCCGATAAAGACGGCTGCATAACTTACCCAAACTATGGCGATCAGTACGTCAATCGGCCAAATTAGCTCAGCGTACTCTTTGCTTTGCGTTAAACCTAAAGGCAAAGTAATGGCTGCTAATACGATAACCAGTTGCCAACCCCAAAAGGTGAAAGCGGCTAGTTTGTCTGAAATTAAACGTACTTGACAGGTGCGCTGAACAACATAGTAGGATGTTGCAAATAACGCTGAACCACCAAATGCAAAAATTACTGCATTAGTGTGAAGCGGACGTAAACGTCCGAAGCTTGTCCAAGGAAGGTCAAAGTTCAAAAGTGGCCATGCCAATTGAGCCGCTATCCAGACGCCGACAAGCATACCGACGATGCCCCAGACTACGGTCATTATGGCAAATTGCCGAACCACCTTATAATTATAGGTAGAGTGTTCTATTGCTGTGCTCATGTCAGGTTCCCATTACAGCAGTTAGTTTGGAGGAATCCAGCGCCAAGTTTCGAGGAGCTGGGTTTTCCCAGCCATGATACAAGTCAATGGATCTTGTTCATTCTAGCGCAGCCACTGTATGACCTGAACCTAAGTGTGTCTATTAGTTTGTATTTTTATAGTAATAAAATATTGCTTTTCAATTAATTCTTTATAAAACAGCAGCTTGCAGATCTGCGACAAAAAGCCGCTTAGACGAAGGTATTAGGTGCTATTGACGGCTTTTTTTATTTGGCAAATATGCCGTGCGATTAATACAGCGTTAAGTGAGATTTTTAACTATTTTCACAAATTCTTAAAATAAACTAAAAAAACGTTTGACACGGCATTATAAAACGGTAGAATTCGCTTCGTCATCAGGAAGGGCGGTTAGCTCAGTTGGGAGAGCACCAGCCTTACAAGCTGGGGGTCACTGGTTCGAACCCAGTACCGCCCACCATTTATTACTACTCGAATAGTGTAATAAATAGAAACCTTATGATGAAGTTTGTCTGTTATTTATGTGGACCGGTAGTTCAGCTGGTTAGAATGCCGGCCTGTCACGTCGGAGGTCACGGGTTCGAGTCCCGTTCGGTCCGCCACTTAACAAACAAAGCTTTAATTGATTTAGGAAACTATGTGGACCGGTAGTTCAGCTGGTTAGAATGCCGGCCTGTCACGTCGGAGGTCACGGGTTCGAGTCCCGTTCGGTCCGCCATTTCCTAATGACTTAATTAAAATGGGCGGTTAGCTCAGTTGGGAGAGCACCAGCCTTACAAGCTGGGGGTCACTGGTTCGAACCCAGTACCGCCCACCATTAAGATTAAGTTTTTAGTTAGACATACAAATAACCGCCGCAATCTGCTGCGGTTTTTTTGTTTTTGTCATTTATTAAATTTGGTGTTTAAAACGAACGCTTGACAGTTTGCTAGGACTTAACAAAACTAGGGCATCCATAATAAAAAAGTTAATTAGGAGCTTGCCGTGAGTAATTCAACCTACCCGCATATTTTTCAACCTTTAGATTTAGGTTTCACTACCCTCAAGAACCGTATTTTAATGGGTTCTATGCACACTAACCTAGAAGAGACTAAGGGTGGTTTTGAACGCCTTGCTGCTTTTTATGCAGAACGTGCCGCTGCTGGCGTGGCTTTAATTGTTACCGGCGGCATAGCGCCTAATGAGCAGGGTGTGGTTTTTCAAGGTTCTGCCATGATGACCACGCCGGAAGAAGCAGCCGAACATCGTATTGTTACTGAAGCAGTACATCACGCGGGTGGTAAAATTTGTATGCAGATTCTGCATACGGGTCGTTATGCTTATTCTAATAAATTAGTGGCACCTTCAGCAATTAAAGCACCGATTAACCCTTTTACACCACATGAACTAACCACTGAAGAAATTGAACAGCAGCTAATTGATTATGTTAACAGCGCTAAACTTGCAAAAGTGGCTGGTTACGATGGTGTTGAAGTCATGGGCAGTGAAGGTTATCTCATTAATCAATTTATTTCTCTTAGGACTAACCAACGTCAAGATGAGTGGGGCGGTCGCTATGAAAACCGAATTCGTTTTGCGATTGAGTCGGTGCGCCGGGTACGAGAAGCTGTAGGTGAAGCCTTTATTATTATTTTTCGTTTGTCGATGTTGGATTTAGTTGAAGAAGGTAGCAGTTGGCAAGAAATAGTGCAGTTAGCTAAGGCGATAGAAGCGGCTGGTGCAACTTTAATTAATACGGGTATTGGTTGGCATGAGGCACGTGTACCGACCATTGCGACTAGCGTGCCACGCGCGGCTTTTACGCAAGTGACGCAGCGGATGAAAAAAGAAGTCTCGATTCCGTTAATTACGACTAACCGCATTAATATGCCAGAAACGGCTGAAGACGTTTTAGCAGCCGGTCATGCTGATATGGTTTCTATGGCGCGTCCGTTTTTAGCCGATCCAGAATGGGTGTCTAAGGCAGCAGCAGGGCAAAGTGATTTGATTAATACTTGCATTGCCTGTAACCAGGCTTGTTTAGATCAAATTTTTGTCGGCAAACTGACTTCTTGTTTAGTGAATCCACGTGCTTGCCATGAAACGCTGATGCAATCTTTACCGACGCAGCAGCCTAAAAAAATCGCGGTAGTCGGCGCGGGTATGGCAGGTTTATCTTGTGCAACACAAGCAGCAAAGCGTGGGCATCACGTTACTTTATTTGAAACGGCTGCCGTTATTGGTGGGCAGTTTAATTTAGCCAGAAAAATTCCTGGTAAAGAAGAGTTTAATGAAACACTGCGTTATTTTACGCATTTACTCGCCAAAACTGACGTTACTTTAAAGCTAAACACACCTGCTACGCCTGAATTACTAGCTGATTTTGATGAAGTTGTCGTTGCAACGGGTGTTATCCCTAGAATGCCGGAGTTGGCTGGGGTTAATCATCCTAAAGTTAAAACCTATGTAGAAGCGATTCAAAATCCTACGGCTATCGGTAAAAAAGTCGCTGTGTTAGGTGCAGGTGGCATAGGTTTTGATGTGTCTGAGTTATTAGTGCAATCGCCGGCAGGGGATCAAGGCCAGACTACCGCAGAGTTTATGCAAGAGTGGGGTGTCGATTTAGACGTTAAGCAAGCCGGTGGTTTAGTTACGCCCAAACCGCCAACGCCCGAGCGAAAAGTTTACCTTTTACAGCGTAAAACCAGTAAGCCTGGCAAGGGTTTGGGTAAAACAACCGGTTGGATTCACCGCGCCTCGTTAAAAACCTATCAGGTTGAAATGATGACTGGCTGTGAATACCTAGGCGTTGACGACCAAGGCCTGCATCTTAAAGTAGCCGGTGAAACGCAATGTTTAGTGGTAGATAACGTGGTTTTATGCACAGGGCAGGAATCAGTCAAGCAGCTATTTACCGAACTAGAAGCAGCCGGTAAGAAGGTTCATTTGATTGGTGGTGCAGAATTAGCCGCCGAGCTAGATGCTCGGCGAGCCATTGAACAAGGTTATAAACTAGCAATTAGTTTGTAGCTAGCTAGCAAAATACTGCTGTAGATAAGTATCGAAGTCGATGCTATCTGCAGCTTCTATTGCTTGTTGCTGTTTAATTGAGCTACTGCTAAGTTCCATAAACAAAGTTTCTCTTGCCTTATTAATAGGGCTGGCAAGCAGCTGTTCACGCTGTGCTTTGGCAAGCTTTAACACTGCTGGCACATAACCGTCACACTCTTCGACTAGCTTAAGCATTTGTGCCGAAGGCGTTAGACTAATATCGTCTACCTTGGCTTGTTGCTGCTTAAGTGCATCGCAAAAAGGCGTTGTTTCAGTGCTGCTATCTAATAGCTGGCAAACGGGCTGTAAACGCTGAAGTAATTCACTGGCTTGCTGCTGTAAAGGCTGGTCATTAATAAGCTGCTTGGTATTGCGACCAAAATTAACGGTCTTTTTTAAGTTGACATTGATATTTTTACAGTCAGCTTCATTGAGCTGTGGGCTAGGTTCAAGCAAGCAGAACAACAAGAAAGCATCTAAGAAATACATCTGCGCTACATCAATACCACCGGCTAAAAAGGGGTTGATATCCAAACAGCGCACTTCAATGTATTCAACGCCATCTTCACGCAAGGCTTCATTGGGTTTTTGGCCGCTGTGCATCACACGCTTAGGCCGAATATCACTGTAATACTCGTTTTCTATTTGCAATATGCCGGTATTTAATTGACGGTATGCGCCATTAACCTTAGTGCCGATTGCAGCATAGTCTGGATAGGGTTTATCTATCGCATTTTGTAGGGTGTTAATGTAGTTATCTAAGGAGTTAAAGCAAATGCTTAATGTGCCTTGTACCTTATTTTGATAGCCTAAATCCGACATACGCAAGCTAGTAGCGGTGGGTTCGCCCCAAGTGCCTGCGGCTAATTGCTTTAAAGGGTGCTTATTATTACCCTTTAAAAAACTCACATCTAAAGCTGGGCTGGCGCCAAATAGGTACATCAACAACCAAGAATGGCGGCGGAAATTACGAATAAGGCTAAAATACTTTGCTGAACGCCAGTCTTTATTGGCTGCTTCTAAAGGCAAGCCTTCAATTTCTGCTAATAAAGGCCATAACTCATCGGGAAAAGACACATTGTAGTGAATACCGGCAATGCTTTGCATAATGCGCCCGTAACGCGTATCTAAACCACGGCGATAAACGTGCTTCATAAAACCGACGTTGGAAGTGCCGTATTCTGCAATTCGCACGCTGTCGTTACCTTCAAGTTCACAAGGCATACTGGCTGGCCAAAGCAGCTCGTGTTCTTCTAAACGTGCCAAGCTAAAGCGGTGCAAGTCTAATAAAAACGCTAAGGAGGCTTCACGGCTGGCGCTAACGGGCGTAATAAACTCTAATAGGGCTTCAGAATAATCGGTGGTGATGTGTGGGTGGGTTAATGCCGACCCCAAAGCTTTAGGGTGATTGGTTTGGCTTATTTTCCCTGTTGGCGTGGTACGCAGGGTTTCTTTTTCAATGCCACGACGCATGGCATTAAATAGGCCTTGGTTTGCAGCACTTTGTAGGCCTTTTAGATAGTCGGTTAGGTTAAGTGTCACAGGGCATTGACCTTAGATGATTAGAGAAGTTGGTAGCAAAAGTTGATAGCCATAGTAGGACTATAGATATTGGGCGCATCTTAGCTAGTTTCAATGGCTGCAACAAGTCAAAATAACGGGATTTTCTTGTTGCAGCAGGTGGTTAATAATAGCCAATTATGGCTGTTTTTTTAATTGCGCTGCTGCTGAGCGTAAGGCAGTTCTAATGCCTTCTTCTACTACAGGATGATAAAAAGGTAGAGCAAGTATTGCTTTAATGGTGAGTTTTTGTTGAATACTCCAAGCCAAGAGATGAACGAGATGCTCGGCTCTTGGGCCAAAAATTTCTGTACCTAAAAGCTGGCCGGTTTTTTTACAGGCGTAAACTTTCATCATGCCTTGGTTTTGCTGCATAACACGCGCACGGCCTTGTTTGCTGAAGTTCATACTGCCCACCACCACGCCATCATCGCCTAAACGCTGTTTAATTTGTGCTAAAGATTCGCCTGCTAAAGCAATTTGTGGCTCGCTAAACACCACTGCTAAAGGCGTGCGGCGCGGTGTAGGCTGAAAATCAGGCCAACGGGCAGCGTTGCTACCGGCGATAAAGCCTTCATCATTGGCTTCATGCAGCAGTGGTCTAAAACCGGCTACATCACCGGCAATAAAAATAGGTGAAGGGCTGCCATCGGCATTAACGCATTGGGACGTTTCAGGGCTGAATTCTGGTTGTTGGCGTTCGTTTAGCTTTAAGCCTGCTGCTTGAATATTAATCTTATCTAGGTTGGCTTTACGTCCTGTTGCGGCTAATAAATAATCAAATATTTCAGTGATTTCGTAGCCTTCGTTATTAACGAAAGTAATTTCAACGCCTGCAGCAGTGCGGCTAATTGAATTAACTTTATTACCAGCCATTAACGGAAATTCTTGGTTAAAAGTTTTAAGTGCCAAGGCTTTAATTTCTGGGTCTTGCAAGGGGCCAACACCATCGCCACGCCCAAATAAACGTAAACGCACACCTAAACGGCTTAGGGCTTGGCTGATTTCTAAACCGATAACACCCGGACCAAAAACGGCTACAGATTCAGGTAAGTCGTCCCAATCAAACACATCATCATTCACGATTAAGCGGTCGCCAGCGGCTTCAAGCTGGGTGGGAATCACCGGGCGTGAACCCGTGGCAATAATTATATTACGCGCTCGAATTTTTTGACCGCTGCTGGTTTCTAAGGTGTTGGCATCTATAAACTTAGCTTGTTCATCAATGCGCTGCTGAGCAGGTATTTGCTCTATATCTTGTAATACAAAGCTTACAAAACGGTCACGCTCCGATTTCACCCGCTGCATAACTGCCTTGCCATCAACCTTATAGCCATTATTAAGTTGAATTCCAAATGCTGGCGCTAACTGCATTTGATGGGCGCTTTCTGCCGCTGCAATTAATAGTTTGCTGGGCATACAACCTACCCGCGCACAGGTAGTACCGTAAGCGCCGCCTTCTAGCATAACGATTGAGTCAGTGACTTTATTGGCGGCATTAAATGCACTCATACCCGCTGTACCTGCGCCTAAAATGGCAATATCAACGTCTAAAATCATGGTTTAACTCCGGTTAATTAATTACTTTATTCATATTAGTTTAACAAAAACGCATATAAGAAGCTGCTAGCTACTCGGCTCAAGGCTTTCTATAATTGGTCAACTTTAAAATTAAAAAAGGTTAACCAGTGTGATCTATTTATGGGGTGTGACGTTTTTATGGGCTTTTTCGTTTAGCTTAATCGGGGTGTATTTATCCGCCAGTGTTGATGCCTATTTTGCCGTGTTAACTCGCACGCTGCTGGCGAGTTTAGTGTTTGTGCCTTTACTAAAGTTTGCGCGTATTCCTTTAAAATTAGCCATGCAATTAATGCTGATTGGTGGTTTTCAATTGGGCGTTATGTACCTGTGTTTGTACCAATCTTTTAGTTATTTAAGTGTGCCAGAGGTGGTGCTGTTTACTATTTTTACGCCTATTTACATCACGCTGACCAATGATTTGCTGCAAGGGCGTTTTACGCTTTGGTATTTGTTAACAGCGAGTTTAGCCGTTATAGGTGCGGGTATTATTCGCTTTAATCACATTAGTACCGATTTTTTTGTGGGCTTTTTATTGGTGCAAGCCGCTAATCTTTGTTTTGGCTTGTCGCAAGTGGCTTACAAGCATTTGATGGCGCATTTACAAATGGCGGTATCAACCCTGCGCCACCGTGATGTGTTTGGTTATTTTTATCTGGGTGCTTTGTTGGTTGCAGCGCTAGGTATGCTGTTATTTGGTGATTGGCAACGCTTGCCAAGTAGTTCTACGCAATGGATTGTCTTGTTATGGCTGGGTTTAGTGGCTTCTGGCGTAGGTTATTTTTTATGGAATAAAGGTGCAACACTGGTGGATGCGGGTACTTTGGCAATTATGAATAATACCTTAGTACCGGCTGGTTTGTTGGTTAATTTATTAATCTGGAACCGTGAGGTTGATTGGCTTAGATTAATTGCTGGTGGGTTAATCATTCTTTTAGCTTTGCTAATCAATGAACGTTGGGTAAAGCCTAGGCTAGCAATCAAGGCTTTTTAAGTGTTTAATCGGGCATTAAAGATTTTATAGATAAGCCAAGGAGAGTATTAATGGTTCGCTGGTTACCCACTGCTTTAGTCGGTTGTTTATTATTACCTGCTGCTGGCCAGTTATATGCTGCTGATGATTACAGTGAAGTTCATAGCTATGTGAGTGGTGGCTTACATCATTGGTCTTCCGATGATTCAAGCGCTGACGGTATAAAAATACGTTTTGGTCAACAGCTGAATACTTTTGTTGGTATTGAAGGGCATTTTGCGGTTGGTGGTGAAGACTCTGCAACAGGCATTTCGTTGGACCGTTTGTTTGGCGTTTATGGGAAATTTATTTTACCTTTTGATCTTTTCAGCCCCTATGCCAAGTTAGGTCTGGCTTCTGCCTCTTTAAAAGCACCTGAAGGAAGCCAAAGCGAGTTTGAAATGGGTTACGGTATTGGTACAGAAATTAAAATTAACCCACGCTTTTACATTGATTTGGAATACATGGTTTATTTAGATACAGCGGATATGCAGCTGGATGGTTTTACTCTAGGCGTAGGTTATAAATTACCATGAAAAAACCTGTATTTCGTAATATAGGCTTAATTGGGCGTTTAGGTAGCAATAAAGTTGTGGAAACACTTAAACGCCTGATGCGCTTTTTGGCTGAACGTAATTATCACGTTATTGTTGAAGAACGTACGGCTGGCATTATGTTGGGTCATGGTTTTCAAGAAGCTGATTTAAAAATGCTGGCTGAAATTTGTGATCTAGTTATCGTTGTTGGCGGTGATGGCAGTCTGCTGGGCGCAGCACGTGCGATGGCTAAAACTGGCGTGCCAGTGCTGGGTATTAACCGTGGTCGATTAGGTTTTTTAACGGATATTTTACCCGATGAAATTGAAGAAAAAGTAGGGTCAGTATTAGAAGGCAAATACACGTCAGAAAAGCGTTTTCTGCTGGATGCTGAAATTTACCGTGAAGGTGAGTTGATAGGCAGTGCGGATGGCTTGAATGATGTGGTTTTGCACCCTGGTAAGTCAGCACGGATGATTGAGTTTGATTTGTATATTGAAGGTCAATTTGTTTATAACCAGCGTTCTGATGGGCTGATTGTTGCCACACCAACGGGTTCAACAGCCTATGCTTTGTCCGGTGGTGGCCCGATTATGCACCCTAAGTTGGATGCGTTGGTGTTAGTGCCTATGTTTCCGCACACTCTTTCTAGTCGCCCTATTGTGGTTGATGGCAGCAGCGAAATAAAAATATTTATCAGTGGTAGCAATGAAACCTATCCACACGTTTCTTGCGATGGACAAACGCATTTGGTGACTAAACCTGGGGATGTGCTTTATATCCGTAAAAAACCGCAAAAATTAAAACTCATTCACCCGTTGGGGCATGATTTTTATGAAATTTGCCGTACCAAGCTGGGTTGGAATTCGCAGCAAAGCAACTATTGATAAAGCAACATTTTAAATGGAAAGTTTATGCAAGGTTTTGACCTGATCGGTGATGTACATGGTTGTGGTAACACGCTGCGGCGTTTACTAGAACTTATGGGGTATTCACGTCAATCGGGCGCACTTAAACTAGAGGCATGGCGACACCCGGCTGGACGGCAAGTCATCTTTGTGGGTGATATTCTTGACCGAGGTCCAAGGGTCCGACAAGCGTTGCACGATGTTAGGGCGATGATTGAAGCAGGTACGGCGCACATGGTGCTGGGGAATCACGAATACAATGCTTTGGCTTATTCTACGTTGAACATGGCAGGTCAGCCATTACGTTCTCATTCTGTAAGGCATCAGCGTGTTATTCAAGAAACGCTAGATCAATTCGAACCTTGGCCGAATGAGTGGCAAGATTTTTTGAATTGGTTTATGACGTTACCGCTGGCGCTTGATTTAGAAACCCTGCGGGTGGTTCATGCTTGTTGGGATAACGCTTTAATGCCGCGTTTTTTTGAGCAATACCCCGATGGCAAAATGACCCCCGAATTTTTACAGGCTTCAGCAATAGTCGGCACTGATGCATTTAAAATCATTGACCGTTGCACGCGCGGTACTTGGTTACGTTTACCCGAAGGGCAAACTCAAAAGAGTGACGATGGTTTTATTCGTGACCGCTTTCGCACGTCTTATTGGGTAGAGCAACCGCGTACTTGGGGCGATGTGCTTTTTCAGCCAGACCGTTTAAGTCCTGAAGCTGAAGCAACTTTAATTTCTGAACAAGACCAGCGGCATTTATGTTATTACCCACCTGAAGATAAGCCTTTATTTTTTGGGCATTATTGGTGCCAAGGTTTTCCTTCGGTGATTCGCTCTAACCTCGCTTGTTTAGACTACAGTGCTGTAAAATATGGCCGTTTAGTGGCTTACCGTTTTGATGGTGAGGCAAGATTAAGTGCTGAAAAGTTTGTTTGGGTTGAAGTACAAAAAGATGAATATCCACCGTTAGAAGAACTGCGTGCAGAAATGACCGCAGAAGATATCCAAAAAATTTAACACAAAATTTGAAATACACGGGAACTTAAATGCCGATGCTACGTCTTAATCTTTGTAGTTTCCTCATGATAGTCCTGCTTTGGCGGCGGTTTCTTTATACTAAGAAACGCCGCCATTTTTTATAGAGCCATTTTTTATGTTAAAACTACTTAGTTTACCTGCCGAACAAGACCCCATGCCGCTTTCACGCCACTTGTGGAAAGCAAAGCTTGGGCATCGTATTTTGCCTGACGAACAAGGTAATCATGTGTTTTGGCTGCTGGACGTGGGGCAATTACCTTTAGTTCAACAAGCCTTAGATGATTGGCAGGCCGGTCGCAGCACGGTGCCAGCCACTAATAATCCTAACGCTTTGATTTTTCGTATTAAAAAAGTGCCGGTTACAGTGCTGGTATTGCTTTTAGCCTGTTTAATAACGGCTGCGTTTGAATGGGTTTTTGGCGCGATAGTTTTTTTGCTGATTTCTTTTACGCCAATGGAGTTTGTTGATAATCAATTGGTTAGTTTGCCGCTGAGTACTACTTTGTCCTCTGGACAGTGGTGGCGATTAATTACGCCTATATTTCTGCATTTTGGCATAATGCATCTAGTATTTAATGCGCTCTGGATTTGGATTTTAGGTGAAATGATTGAAAGAAACCAAGGGCAGGTTAAACTTGTTTTATTGATTTTGTTTACGGCTTTAATCTCTAATTCAGCACAGTTTTTAATCAATGATTCCAGTCAGTTTGGCGGCCTATCGGGTGTTGTATATGGTTACTTAGGTTACATTTGGCTTTGGAGTAAGCTTCACCCGCAGCAAGGTTTGGCAATTAATAATGGTTTGGTTATTTTTATGCTGGGCTGGATGTTGTTAGGTATGACCGATTTTTCGCGTTCTTTATTGGGTTTGAATATGGCTAATGAAGCACATTTGGGTGGCTTGTTAGCAGGATTGGCTTTTGCACTCTTACCTTGGTTTAAGAAAAAAGCGTCTAAAAAAACCAGTATCTAAAAATAGAAAGTAGACAATAGGAAAGCAGTATGACTTTTATAGATATGATCGAAAAAATGAGCCCTGAAATTTACACCGCTTTAAAGCAAGGGGTTGAACTTGGTCGCTGGCCCAATGGCTTGGTATTAACGCCTGAGCAGCGTGAAATTAGCATGGAAGCTGTGTTGCGTTATGAAGCACAAAGCAATATTCCAGATAATCAGCGTGTGGGTTATATAGAACCTAAAAAGAAAAAGCCGGTTGCAGACGGTGCTAAAGAACAGCCAGTACGTATTTTAGGGCAGGAATAATTAAATGCTGGGCTTAAAATGATTAGTTTAACGGGTCGCCTACGCAAGATGGCTACTCAACACACCACGCCCATTAGCTATGAATTAAAGCTAGCCGACGGTGTAGGTGGTTTGCAAAGCCTAGCTTTGAATCCTTGTTTAGGAAAAACAGTCAGTCTTGAGTTCAGCGGCAATATTTACTGCGTTCATTGCGAACGTAAAACCAATAAAAGTTTTTCGCAAGGTTATTGCTATCCGTGTTTTAAAATGCTGGCTCAGTGCGATACTTGCATGATTAAGCCAGAAGCTTGCCATTACCATTTAGGTACTTGCCGTGAACCTAGGTGGGGCGAAGCGCATTGTTTTAAACCGCACCTAATTTACCTTGCCAGTACAACTGGCTTAAAAGTGGGCATTACACGTGAAACCAATAACCCAACGCGCTGGATGGATCAAGGGGCGATTGCTGCTTTACCTTTGCTAAAAGTTACTAACCGTTTGGCTTCAGGTTTAATTGAAACAACCTTGAGGCAAACGATTAAAGACAAAACCGCTTGGCAGCGGATGCTAAAAAATGACGTTGAAGACTTGGATCTAGTACAAGAAGCACAGCAAGTTTTAGCCGACTATCAGCCGCAGCTTAAAGAAATAAGTAACCTAGAATTTGAAATACTGGCTTTGCAGCCCGTTATTTTTGAATACCCAGTGCTGGAATACCCAATTAAAGTTAAATCGCTTAATTTAGATAAAATACCAACAGTCACTGGTCAGCTATTAGGCATTAAAGGTCAGTATTTATTATTGGATACTGGTGTGATTAACCTACGCAAATATGCCGGTTATGAGGTGCGTTTTTCTGCCCATTAATCAACTGATGAAAAGTTATTTACTGCTTTTTTTCTTATTACTAACCTTCTTTTATTCTATTCAGACGCTGGCTGCAGAAAAAAAGCCAGCCGCCTTAGTGTTGCAATTAAAACCTAATGTTGCTGCGGTGCGTAAAAATATTGATGCTTATTTAGGTGAAATAGAGCCGCGCAATGCCAGTGAAATGCGCCGCTATGCCCGTTATGCACGCGGGCAAATTATTCAAGCTGTAGAAGCTTTAGGTTATTACCGCTACCAAATTAACCTAGAAGTGCTTGACGGTAATCCTGCTCAGCTAGTGGTTAACCTTGCGCTAGGTGAACCAGTGCATTTAAAAACCGTGAGTTTAAAACTGAGCGGGCCTGCTCAAGAACAATTAAGTTTTACCCTACCTGTTGATGAAAAATTAGCAACAGGGCAAGTGTTAAGCCATTCTGCTTATGATGGCGCTAAACAACATTTTTCAGAGCAAGCCATTAACTACGGTTATTTTGCAGCTGAATTTACTCAAAATACGCTAACGATTGACCCTAAAGCTGGCACTGCAGACATTGTTTTGCATTTTGAATCAGGGCCGCGTTACCGTTTTGGTGAAGTGAATTTTGATCAGCAAGGTGAATTAACCGACGCTTTATTAAGAAAATTCGTCCGTTTTAAACAAGGTGACTGGTTTGATGCCGACCAACTCAGCGAACTAAGCCGTGAATTGCGAGCTAGTGGTTACTTTAACGAAGTGCTGGTTGATATTCGTGAACAGCAAGCTGATACGCAATTACACGTACCTGTTGAGGTTTTGTTGCGGATGCGTAAACCACACAGCTTAGATTTAGGTTTGGGTTATTCAACGGATATAGGCCCAAGAATTAGTGCTAGTTGGACGCAGTATTGGTTAAATAATCAAGGTCATAGTCGTGGTGTAGACAGTGAACTTTCTTTACCTCGTAAAGCGGTGAGTGCTTGGTATCAGCTGCCGTTAACGCCACCTATGACCGATAAATTACGTTTTACCACTGCAATAGAAGATGAACATTTTGATGACCAAGCCAGTCAGCGTTTTAGCTTGGGTGTTCAATGGCATCACCGTCAAGCCAGTGGTTGGGATAGGGTGTTATCGTTGAAAGGTCGGCAAGAAAAGTTCCAAGTGGGTGAAGATGAAGATTCGACTTGGTTAACGCTACCGGGTATTAGTTATGGGCGTTTAAAGACTAATCAACGCATTGACCCTTCACAGGGTTACCGTTTACAGCTTGAAGTGAATGCGGGTCGTAAAGAATTATTAGCCGATATTAATCTATTACAAGTCACCGCTTTTGCGCGTGGGCTATACACTGTTTTTGATAGTCATCGGTTGTTGGCACGAATGCAGCTAGGATTTTTATCCACGGAAGACTTTTCTCGTACGCCGGTTTCTATGCGCTTTTTTGCTGGTGGCGATCAAAGTGTGCGTGGTTATCCTTACCAAGAGCTAGCACCTAAAAGTGAATCCGGTCGTCCGTTAGGTGGGCATTACTTATTAGCGAGTAGTGTTGAATATCAATATAGCTTAACCCCAACTTGGCGTTTAGCGACTTTTGTTGATGCCGGTGATGCTACGTCTAAGCGTTATGAACTAAAAGCACCAAAAATAGGTTTAGGCATTGGGGTGCGCTGGATTTCTCCGGTGGGTGCTTTACGTTTAGACATTGCTAAAGGCTTAGATGAATTACAAGGTGGCTGGCAGCTGCATTTTTCGATGGGGCCAGAGTTATGATTAGGTTAAGCCTATGATACGGCTGCTATTAGTTATAACAAAATGTATAACACAGTTATTCCTTTTTTGGTTTAGCTCAGCTTTAAGTTTTATTACATTAAGTGTGATCTTAATTATTGGTTGGTTGTTTTTTACTTCACTGGGTGGACAATGGTTGTTGCAGCAAGTACCAGGCTTAACCCTGAGTGGTTTTCAAGGTCAGTTATTAGGTAAATGGCAAGCCAAAAATGTGCAATGGCAAAGCCCAAATTTAAGCCTGAAAATACAAGGCTTAGTATTTGATTGGCAGCCGCGTTGCTTGTTAGAGCGCAAGGTTTGTTTCAATGATTTACAGCTAACAGCCGTGCATATTAAAACGGCTACACCCCCTAAAGCTGCACCATTGCCTATTGACTGGGCGAGTTTGCACCTTCCTGCGATTGAGTTGCCGCATTTGGATTTATTAGAGTTGGCTTTTTTGCAGGGCATAGAGGTTAATAATTTGGTCATTGGTGATCTGAAGTTAAATGACCAGCAGCAGTTAAGTCATTTACAACTGGCGGTTACTTGGCAAGCCACACGGATTGATTTAAAAAATTTACAAGTACAAAGTCCTTTTTTACTGGGTGGTATAAGCACTAAAGCGCATTTAAGTGGTTGGCTAATGACTGAAAAGAACTGGCCTTTAAACCTTAAATTAACCAGTGAATTAAGTGAAGCGCCCATTAAAGTTAATCTATCCGGTGATTTTTCTAAACTAAACTTACAAGCCCGTTTGATTGCTACCACTGCTTCAGCTTCTTTTGCAGAAAAGCACAGTGATATTCATTTAAAGGGTTGGGTTAACCTGTTACAGCCTGCTGCGCCGATTCAATTAAGTTTAAATTGGCAAAATTTAGATCTGCATAAAATACACCCTAAATTTGCTAGCTTACCTGATGCTATTCAGTTGCAGCAGGGCGCATTAAATTTACAAGGTGATTTAGCTAAAGGTTGGCGCTTAAAGTTAGACACTAAACAGCAGTTAAATAATCAGCCACTGATTTTAAATTTAGCTGCAAATTTAAGCTGGGAAAAACTTCAGATTGAAAACCTAAGCATCTACCTTGATAAAGCCAATTGGCTAGCGTTAGATTTAGACCTTAACCTTGAGCGTTGGCAAGCAAACTTAGACGTTAAAATTACCGATTTGGACGTTTTGTCATCCCGTTTAATTAGTCTGATACACACCTTTTCGCCCAAATTGATTACTGAGCCACAATTGGCAGCGCTCTTGGTTGAGCCTTTGTTAGCTGGTGATTTACAGCTAGATAGCCATTTTGAGATGCCTGCTATTGTCAGCAGCGAAGCGTTACAAAAAGCTTTAACACAAAGTCATTTTCAATTAAATCTAGCTTCGCAGTTTTTGCGTTATACCAATCTACAGCTAGAAAAAACCGACTTAGCTTTGACTTATAACGGTCAAGAAAACCACCAAGACCCCAGTTTAAGCCTAGCTTTTACCAGTCAACAGCTACAGCAAGGTCAGGCTATTGATTTAGATGAAGGTGCTGAACGGCTGTTGCTGAAAAATTTAAGGCTGCATCTAGTGGGCTTACTGAGTAAACATAAGCTAATCAGTGGTTTGATTTTAGACGATCAGCCATTGGAGTTAAGCTTTGATGGTGGTGTGCAGCTAAAAAACTTAGACGATGTGCAATGGCGTTATCAACTAGCCACTTTAAGTACGCAGTTATTAACCCCTTGGTTGCCAGAAGACTTGCGCTGGATTGATGAAATTGGTGGCGATATTGATGGGCAATGGCGTAACCAACAACTGCAAGCTAGCCTAGTGTTAAATGGTGGGCCGGGTGAATTAGCGGTTAAGTTAGAAGATACGCTTAACGAAACTTTTACTTGGACAGCGTTAAACTATCACTTGTTAAATTTGGGTTTAAGTTTAAAAGATCAAAAGCTTACAATGTATTTTACGTTAAATGGCGAGGCGCTTGGTTATTTGAATACTGCTGTAACACTTGATTTGCAACCGGATTCGGTTCAGCAGCAGCGGGCGCTTAAAGGGCATTATCAGTTAAACCATTTACAGCTAAAGCTTTTTGCACCTTTTATTGATATTGATAAATTAGATGGGCAGTTAGTAGGTCAGGGAAAAATTCGTGGGCATTTATTAGCACCCGAAGTTTGGGGTCATTTACAACTGCAAAAAGTTGTTGCAACGGATACTTATTGGCCGGTTAGTTTGCAGCAATTAGACGGTGAATTATTATTGCAAGGTAAGCATTTAGAGCTAAATGCTGATTTTTTAACTGGTGAAGGTGGGGTAGGAAAGCTTAGCGGCGAAATGCATTGGCTACCTGAGCTGGCTGCGCGTATTCAATTGCAAGGTAATGCTTTTAATGTTCGAATTGAGCCCTATGCTAGTTTACAAGTAACACCGGATTTAATATTTACTTACCAGCAAAAAAAAGGCTTGTTAGCAGGGCAAATTAAAATACCTAGCGGTTTAATTAGCGTGCAGCAGCTGCCTAAACAAGCCATTAAAGCTTCTAGTGATGCACAAGTGATTGGTCGTAAAGTGGTAACAGGCAATAACACGGCGTTGAATTTGGATCTTGAATTACTGTTAGGCAATGTCAGTTTGCCAAATGAAGCGCCTTTAAAGCTTGAGGTTATGGGGTTGGAAGCTGAAATTCAAGGCCGTTTAAGGGTCGCTAATAATATGCAAACCCGTGGTGAGCTGCTGTTGGTGAAGGGTACTTTCCAGTCTTGGGGGCAGGATTTAAAACTGCGTAAAGCGCGTTTAAACTTTGCTGGGCCAGTTAGCCTACCATTTTTAGACATAGAAGCCGTGCGTGAGGTGCAAGACATTACGGTGGGTATTCACATGACCGGTCGAGCTGACCGTCCTGAAACAGAAATTTTTTCTGAGCCACCGATGGCAAATGAGCAAGCCTTGTCTTGGTTAATCTTAGGCCGCCCACTACAAACTGAACAAGATGAAAATAGCTTGAATGCAGCGGCGATTTCGTTTGGTTTAAAACAAGCTTCGGGCATTACGGGGCGTTTGGGTGAGTCGGTAGGTTTAAAAGATTTTCAACTACTGGCTGAAGGCAGTGGCAGTGACACCAGCGTGGTGGCTTCGGGTTATATTAGCGAAAAAGTAAGTGTTAGCTATGGTGTGGGCGTTTATGATGAAATTTCACGCTTTGTGGTGCGCTATGAATTGTCGCGCCAAGTGTATATTGAAGCGGCCAGTTCCTTGGCCAGCTCCTTAGATATTTTTTGGCGCTTAGTGTTTTAAAGGTTATCTAATCCGCGTTCTGCCATAGCCACGGCTTTAAATACTGCTCTACCTTTGTTCAGGGTTTCTTCCCATTCCATTTGTGGTACAGAATCCGCCACTACACCGGCACCGGCTTGAACGTGTAGCTGTCCATCTTTAATAACGGCAGTGCGTATGGCAATGGCGGTATCCATATTACCGTACCAGCTTAAATAACCGACTGCACCGCCATAAACACCGCGTTTAACAGGTTCTAATTCGTCTAAAATTTCTAAGGCTCTAATTTTAGGTGCGCCTGACAAAGTACCGGCAGGAAAAGTGGCGCGTAACACATCAATCGCTGACAGTTCAGGGCGAAGTTTACCCACCACATTAGAAACAATGTGCATAACGTGCGAATAGCGCTCAATGCCCATACTGTCCGTTACTTTAACGCTGCCGGTTTGTGCTATACGGCCTACATCATTACGCCCTAAATCAATCAGCATCAAGTGCTCGGCTAATTCTTTAGGGTCTGCCAATAATTCTTTTTCTAATGCCAAATCTTCTTCAGGCGTAACGCCGCGTTTGCGTGTACCAGCAATGGGGCGTACGGTGACTTCACCGTCTTCTAAGCGAGCAAGAATTTCGGGCGAAGAACCGACGACCTGAAAAGTATCTAGGTGTAGATGAAACATATAAGGCGATGGGTTTAGCATTCGTAAAGCACGATACAGTTCTAAAGATTGGGCTTTAAATGGCAGACTCATGCGCTGCGAAACCACGCACTGCATAATGTCACCTGCGTGAATGTAGCCTTTAATTTTATCAACCGCTGCTTTAAACGCACTTTCAGTAAAACCAGATTGAAAGTCGCTTTCTTTAACTGCTGCACGCCCTGTACCGGGGCTGGTGGTATTTAATGTGGCAGTGCGTAGCTTAATTTCTAGCAATTCTAACTTTTGCTGGGCTTTTTCTAGGGCTTGCTCTTCAGCAGGATTGGCGTGTGTAATTAGCAGTAGTTTGCCTGATAAATTATCAAATACCACCACGTCTTCAGAGACCATCAGCAAAATGTCTGGTACTTGCAGCGGGTCAGCCATACGTGCTGCTGCTTCACGATTATTTAAACGTGGTTCAATGTAACGAATGGTGTCATGCCCAAAATAACCAACCAAACCGCCGGTAAAACGTGGTAAATCAGGCAAGGGCGCTACTTTATATTGCGCTTGAAACGCTTCAATGGTGGCCAAAGGGTCAGTAACGGTTTTGCTACTGATTAACTGGTCGTTACGGAACAGTTTAAAATCATGGCCATGCACTTCAAGGCGTTCGTTGGAAGGTAGGCCAATAATGGAATAACGCCCCCATTTTTCACCACCTTGCACCGATTCAAGTAAATAGCTATAGGGCTGTTGCGCCAATTTCATATAAGTAGAAAGCGGTGTGTCTAAATCTGCTAGCACTTCACGGCTAACCGGAATACGGTTATAGCCTTGAGCACTTAGGGCGGTAAATTGTTCGGGGGTCATGGTTTAAATTCCTTGAAGTTGATCTCTGAGTGCTTTAATCACTGAATCATAACGGTTAGGGTCACTAGCTTTAGCCGCGCCAAAAATAGCTGAACCAGCCACAAACGCATCGGCACCGGCGGCTGCAATTTCAGCAATATTGCCCACGCCCACACCACCATCAACTTGTAAATGTATTGGTTTGCCGCTGGCAATAATTCTGGCACGTGCTTCACGCAGTTTTTGCAGGGTTTGTGGAATAAATTTTTGGCCGCCAAAACCTGGGTTAACGCTCATTAAAAGAATTATATCTAAACGATCCACCACATAATCCATCAAGTTTAATGGCGTTGCTGGGTTGAAGACCAAACCGGCTTTACAACCACCGTCACGAATCATTTGTAAGCTGCGGTCAATGTGCTCAGACGCTTCAGGATGAAATGTAATGCTGGTCGCACCGGCTTCAATAAAATCACCAATCATGCGGTCAACCGGCTTAACCATTAAATGCACATCAATCGGTGCGGTAACACCATGATTACGCAGCGCTTTACATACCATAGGCCCAATGGTTAAGTTGGGTACATAGTGGTTATCCATCACGTCAAAGTGAATCCAATCTGCACCAGCAGCTAACACTTTATCTACTTCTTCACCCAAACAAGCAAAGTTAGCAGAAAGAATAGAAGGGGCGATAATAAAATCTGGTTTTTTAGTAGGCATGGTATTTTTTATCCGCATCAAAAAGCTAAAAAAAAGAATCTGTGCATATTTTAAGGCATTCAATCTAGTTGTGCAGCTTTGTTACATCTTTCACAGCGCTTGGTTGTCTTTGGCTGGGTGTTTATACTCAACCCAGATCAATATTAGGAACTATAACAAGTGAAAAAGCATCCAGTGAAAAAAATATCAACTTTATGCGTTTCTTTATTCTTTGCTAGCTTTTCGTTGACACCTATAGCCTTGGCTGCTGAGCCAGCGTTTGGTTTTGATGACGAAGACGAGCAAGAGATCAAAGTTGAGCGTGCTAACCCAGACCCTATGGCGCAAATGCTAAGTGCATTAGTCGCTGAACTGCCTGCTAATCAAGTGGTTAATTTGCCGTTGGCTGAAGAAGAAACTTTTCTTGCTTTGCAAATGAATGCACTCAGCGCTAAGGCTAAAGGACAGGTTTTACTCTTGCCTGGTGATAGGCAACACCCCAACTGGCCACAAGGCATTGCACCGTTAAGGGAAGTCTTGCCTGAATATGGCTGGACAACGCTATCCATTGCTTTACCTATTTATAAGGGTACAAGTATTGCAGAAAGAACCTTGGCTCCCGGTGCTTTGTTGTCTTATTCAAGCCTTAAAAAAGCGGCAGATAATCCGGTTGAAGAAACTGAATCTAATGCTAATGCTGTATTTTTAGACAATGACATCGAAGAAGATGAAGCAGTGGTCGAAAAAGAAGTCCTTGACCCAAGTATTGCTTTAAATGCGCACCGCACCTTAATTGAATTGCGCCTTAACGCCGCATTACAACACCTAGGCAATAAAGGTCAGCAAGTGCTTATTTTACAAGGTGAAAGCGTTTACTGGTTACAGTCATGGTTAGCTGCAGGCAATTTAGCTAAGCGTTCGCCATTAATTTTGCTTTATGTGGAGGCACCTGCTGGCGCTGATTCTGCTAGTTTTACCGCGTTAATCAATAAGCTAGGCAACCGTCCTATTTTAGACATTTATGCCGGACAAAATGTGCTGCAAACCCATTTAGCCGCCGAACGTAAATTAGCTTATTTGCGGGCAGGCAATAATTTAGCCACTCAGATGGTTGTTAAAGTACCAGTTAGCAGTGGTGATGGCACCGACAGCCGCTGGTTAACGCAACGCGTTGAAGGCTGGTTACGCAGTTTATAAGCCGCGCGATTTTTTTAGTACACTGTAAGCTTGTTGAATGTCTTGCGCTTTTTCTTTACCTTTTTCTAAAGCACGCTCGGTTAAACCTTGTGCAATGAGTTTATCTGGGTGATGAATGCTCATCAGCTTGCGGTAGCTTAGTTTGATTTCTTCAGGACTGGCTGTTTTGGTTAAGCCTAGCGTTTTGTAAGCTTGCAACAGCACAGGCTTGCTAATCATTTTAGACTGTTGGTACGTTTGTTGACTGCTATAACCTTTGTGCTCCCGAATTAGCTGGTGTAAGCGGTCGAACTCACCTTGGCTTATGTTTAACAGCGGCAAAAAAGAGTGTAAAAGTTTGAGTTGGCTATCACTGGCAGGCCCACCGGCGTAAGCCATATTCATTAGATGGTCAATAAAATCTAAGCGGTATTGTTTTTTATTGGCAAAGCGTTTGCGTAGTTGCTCTAATCGCGCTTCTATGGAATCAGTGGCCATTTTACCTTGGTTAAACTGTGCAATGGCGGCTTCACGTTGCACTGTGTTTAAGTTTAGTCGTTTAAACAGCGCTTCAGTTGCAGCAATTTCTTGTGGTGAGATACGACCATTTTGTTTGGCAACGTAACCTAAACAAATAAACAAGGTTTCACGGTAAACGGATTCCCTTGATTTAGGTAATTTGACTTTACTGGCGATACGGCGCACCAAGGCAAAAATTTTATTGCGATGAAAATCAAAACTGTGCCCAAGAATAATGCCCAATGCTGCGCCTTGCCAACTACCCAGTAAAAAACCCAGCACTAGCCCCACCGCTTTCCCTGCAAAATGGGGTAGCTTTAGCAGCTTTTTTAATTTTGATTTCATGCAATTAAACCTTTAATTAAATTATTACAACCTGTTTGCGTTTAAATCAGCAAGGCGCTGTGGTGTGCCAACATCGACCCAAATTCCTTTAAAGACTGTTGCTTTGGCGCGTTGCTTATCAATCATTAAGCGTAATAGTGGCGATAAAATAAACGCATCACCTAGTTGAAATTGTTTTCCATAAGCCGCTACTAGCCATTGCTCGTCCAACATTTTTGGGTGGATGCGACTAATACCGGCAAAGGTTTTACTTAGCATTCCTTGACTGTGCTTATTAGCAAGCAAGCCTGATTCACTGGCAAAGTAAAAATCTCCTTCAGGGTGATGGCTAGGATTATCAACCAGTTGCATAAAAATCAGCTCATCTTCACTTTCACTAATGGGCGGAAAGTTGGGTAATTCAGCACACCAAACATCACCATTTATCAATAAAAAAGGTGCTTCGCCCAACAGTGGTCGTGCTTTTAATAGCCCGCCGCCGGTTTCTAAGGGTGTGTCTTCTACGGAATAAACCACTTTTAAACCCCAAGCCGAACCGTCTTGTACAGCATCCATAATTTGCTGACCTAAATAACTAACGTTAATCACCACCTGTTGAACGCCTTGCGCGGCTAAACGCTCTAGGTGCCAAAAAATTAATGGTTTGCCTGCCACTTTTAATAAAGGCTTGGGTGTGTGTAGGGTTAGTGGTTGCATTCGCTTGCCTTCACCGGCAGCAAAAATCATTGCGGTTTTAATCATGCTGAACGGTTTGCTTACTGGGTTTTGAGTGTTGCTGTAAAAATGCTGTAAAAGCCGGAATCACCACGTCTGCCAGCCAAGTTTGTATATCGGCCAGTTCTGGGTAGTGTTGAGTTGCGCGTAATAAGTGCTGCAAGGTTAGCGGTACGTCTTGTAAAAAACTGGCCTTACCATCGCGCAACCATAAACGTGCAAAAATGCCAGCTGCTTTTAAATGCCGCTGCATCCCCATCCAATCAAACCAGCGAGTAAATTCTGCTAGGCTAACGGCTTCAGCCTGCTGGCAATAAAGCTGGTGGAAATAAGCTAGCCAAGCCTGTTGCTTATCAGTTGGCCAGTTTAGATAGCAATCGCGAATTAGCGAAACGGCATCGTAGGTGCAAGGACCAACTACTGCGTCTTGAAAATCAATAATGCCTAAACTGTTGTTGGCTAATACCATTAAATTACGCGAATGGTAATCACGATGTACTGTAACTTGCGGTTGTGCTAGTGCAGTAGCGATTAATTGTTGTTGAAAGGCAGACCAGTTGGCAGGCAATTTTTTTGGTGTGAATTTAAGCAAATCTTTCAGTAACCAGTCATCAAATAAGGCTAATTCACGGGTCAATAATTCAACCGAATACTTAGGTAAATGATGGGTAGGCAGTGCTTGTATGCCCATTAACTGTTGCAGCGCTTGGCGATAAATGGTGTCGGTTTCAGCCACGGTCGTTGATTTGGCTTGGATCCGTTGCATTAGCTGCACGTCACCAAAATCTTCTAATAACGCTATGCCTAGCACTAAATCATAGGCGATAACTGCTGGCACTTTGATACCTTGCGCGTGCCAAGTTTTAGCTAGTTGGATAAAACTTTGCGAACTTTCTTTGTCCGGCGGTGCATCCATCAAAATCAAGCTATTGCCAGTGGTGCTTTGTGACGCAGAAATTCGGTAATAGCTACGAAAGCTAGCATCACCTGCCACGGTAATCAGTGAGCCATTGGGCGTGGTTAACCAAGGTTTTAGCCAAGCTTTAATGCGTTGGGAACGATCCATTTTATCGGTGTCTACTAAGGGTTGGTGGTAGTTTTAATGATGGTGATAGTAAGTATTATCGCTATAATACCCAATTTTTTAGTCTTTAGCAGGCTAGTGTTTTTTACCTAGTCGCCTTGTTGAGGAGGAGTGCTTGACGTTAATACGTTTACCTAGCAGCTTAAAAGTCTGTGCTCTGATAAAAACGAGCATTTTTATGTTGACCGCTGTTGCTGTACAAGCTGCGCCGCCCAAAGCACTTGCGCCTGAATTATTAGATTGGCAGGTGTATGCCCCGTTACCTGCGGGTGAAGTTTGCCACGGTTATTATGCTGCGCCTCAACTTGATTTACCTGAAGCGAATTTAACGGTTGAGCAAGCAAGGTTATTTGTTGATGCAGCTAAAGGAAAGTATTCAGCTACAGGCGGTTTGTTATTGCAAGGTGATGTGCGGCTGCGTAAAGGTCCTTTGTATTTAACTGCAGATAAAGTACAGGTGAGTGCTGACCAAAACCTGACACAACTCACCGGTAATTTAAGCCTACGTCAAAATGGTTTGCTACTGCGTGGTGCAGAAGGCGAATACCACTTGCAAGAAGAGCGCTTACAAATGAGTGAAGCGCATTATGTTGTGCATGACCAGCGATTGCGTGGCAGTGCTTGGCAGTTAGAGCAGCGTGCTGACGGCGTTGTAGTATTGCGTGATACTTCACTGACCAGTTGTGCGCCGGATGATAATGCGTGGCGTTTGGTGGCGGGTCGTTTAAACCTTAATCGTGAAACAGGTTTTGGTGATGCGTTTAATGTGCGAATGGAAGTGTTAAGCGTGCCTATTTTTTATTGGCCTTGGCTAAGGTTTCCGATTGATGATCGTCGCCATACTGGTTTGTTGTCGCCCAGCTTTTCTTGGTCAAAAAGTAAAGGCTTAGATTATTTACAGCCTTTTTATTGGACTATCGCGCCTAATGTTGATGCGACTTTTTCCCCACGCCAAATAAGCAAACGTGGTTTTATGTTGGGCGGTGAAGTGCGTTATTTAACTCAAAACAATGTGGGTGAAATTTATTATGCGCGGTTAAATGGCGATCAAGTTTTTGATGATTACGACCGCTGGCATTTTTCTGCTAAGCATCAAAGTGCTATTAATACCGATGTCAATAATACTGATTTCAGCTATCAGTTAAATTTTTCACAAGTCAGCGATGACCGTTATTTAGACGACTTAGGTGGCAGCAGCAGTAATAGTTTTGCTACTGCTGATACCGAATTATTACAGCAGTTAAGTTTTAACTATAACCACAGTGGTTGGCAAACCCGTTTAAATTTTCAAGGTTATCAAAAGTTAGTGACCAGCAACACTACGCCAGAATCACCTTACCAGTTGTTTGATTTACGCCAAGGGCGCAAGGCAGACATTACCGATTATTACCGCTTGCCTCAGTTAGAAGTGCGTAAAACTGCCCGTTGGGGCGAGCATTGGCAAGGTGCATTATTGGTGGATTTAACCCAATTCAAAGGCTTGTTTGATAAAGATTTTGAAACCAGCAGCGGCGTTAAATACACGGGTTATCAAGTGGCTGATTTAGCATTAAAGCCAAATAGTAGCGATGATTATTATTTTACCCAATGGGGCGTTCCTGATGCACTGCGCTTGCATATCTCACCCAGTTTAACCGCTGAATGGCGCTGGCCTTGGGCTTATGTACGCCCACAAGCTAAATTGAAATTTAACCAATACAGCATCAGCCCTTATTGGGATAACAGCAGCACTAATCTAACGCCAGCCATACGTAACAGCGTTGAGCTAGCGCCTTCTGCCCTAGTGCCAGTGTTTAGCCTAGATACTGGCTTGTACTTAGAAAGAAATGCCCAACTATTTGATAAAAAACTGCTGCAAACCTTAGAACCACGTGCTTTCTTTGCTTATGTACCTTTTGTTGAACAATACCAAATACCGGATTTTTTTGATGGCAGTTTTACCGACGAAGATGCCGCGCAGTTGTTTCGTGCTGAACGTACCGTGGGTTTAGACCGAGTAGGCGATGTAAAAAGAGTCACTTTAGGCTTGACGCAACGCTTAATCAGTCAGGATACGGGGCGTGAATTGGGTAGCTTTGGTATCGCAAAAGCTTTGTATTTTGAAGATCGGCGTTTAGATAACAGCTATTTACACTCTGATGCCGTTGATGGCAATGGTAATAAAATACGTTCCGATCAATTGCCAAGAGAGGAGCGGGCTTATAAGGATGTGCGTCAGACTTCTAGCTTAGCTTTACAAGCTAGCCTTAGTTTAACCACTGATTTAAAGCTAAATGCTAATCTGTTATGGGATGATTATTTTCAAAAAACTGACAGCGCTAATACCTACTTTACCTATACAGGCTTTACTAATAGCCAATTTAATTTAGGTCACAGTTATATGTCTAATTACCAGGATTTGGATTTTAAAGGCCGCTCACCCGATAAAGCAGATTTAGATAACTGGTCTTATTTAGCGCAGGCTGAAGAGCAGGTTTATGTGTCGATGATTTATGCGTTAAACCAGCATTGGCGCATTTTTGCAAAACAAGGACACGACTTAAAACGTTCGGAAAAGCTCGACAGTTTAACGGGTATAGAATACAACACCTGCTGTTGGCAGTTGCAACTGGTGTACCGCGATTGGATAGACAATTTAGACACCTCTCCAGCTTATCAGCAAGGCAACACTGAGCAATTTGCCACTCGAAAACGTGACTATGGTGTTTTTGTGAATGTGGTATTTAAAGGTTTAGGCGGCGTGGGTCAGCCTATACCGCAACTCCTAGAAACCGAAGTCCAAGGTTATACCGATCGCCCTTAATGGAGAGATTTAAGTGTTAAAGAAAACCTATGTAACTAGCCTAATCATTGGTCTGCTATTTAGCGTCACACTAGAGGCAGAGCCGCGTTTAATCGACAAAATAGTCGCAGTAGTTGGCGAAGAAGCGTTAATGGCGAGTGAGTTACAGCAGCGCATTCAGCAAGCGAATGAACAAATTGCTGAGCGTGGCATTCGTCCGCCCGCAGCGGACATTTTACGCCAACAAGTGTTGGACCGTTTAATCGTAGATACCCTTCAGCTACAACTGGCTAAACAAGGCGGTTTGCGGGTAGATGAACAAACTTTAAATGAAACGTTAGCTAAAATTGCCCAGCAAAATGGCATGAATTTGCGTCAGTTTAGCCAAGCGATAGAAGCTGATGGGGTTAGTTTTGTTGAATTTCGTGAGCAAATACGTCAAGAAATGCTGATTTCACAAGTACGTCAACGCCGTGTTGGTGAACGTATTCAAGTCAGCGAGCAGGAAGTGGATAATTATTTAACCTCGCCTGAGTCCATGCGCCAAGACGGTCGGGAGTTTCGCGTTGGGCACATTTTAATTTCAGTGCCAGATAACCCCAACCCAGAACAAGTTAAACACGCGCAGCAACGAGCCGAAGCTTTAAAGCAAACGCTGGATGCTGGCGCAGATTTTCAAGAGCAAGCCATTGCCACTTCTGCTGCTGATGAAGCCTTTAGTGGTGGCGATTTAGGCTGGCGCTCCGCTTTGGCGCTACCTTCTTTGTTTGCTGATCGCGTGCCTAATTTGGCAGTCGGTGGTATTGCTGGGCCGATTCGCAGTGCCAGTGGTTTTCATATTATTAAGCTATTAGAAACCCGTGGTGGTGAGCAGTTTTTAATCGACCAAACTCAAGCGCGTCACCTGTTGTTAACCCCTAATGCTGTTCGGGATGAGCAAGCAACCTTGGCAGCCATTAATCAGCTAAAACAACGCATTGCCAAGGGCGAAAGTTTGGCAGCTTTAGCACGTGAGCTTTCTGATGATCGCGGCAGCAAGCAATCAGGCGGCAGTTTGGGTTGGGTGAGTCCTGGGCAAATGGTGCCAGCATTTGAAACAGCCATGAATGGGCTGGCGGCGGGTGAAGTTTCGCAACCTGTTAAAAGCCAGTTTGGTTGGCATTTAATCGAAGTGGAAAAACGTCGCAAGTCGGATATGACCGACACCCTGCGCCGCCAACAAGTACGCCGCATATTAGCTGAGCGCCGTTTTGAAGAAGAAGTACAAAACTGGTTGCGTGAAATTCGTGATTCTACTTGGGTAGAAATAAGGAGTTAAGCATTATGCAAACATCTATCTTATTAGTAACCTGCGGCGAACCAGCAGGCATTGGCCCTGATTTAATTGCTCTGCAAGCGGCTAAACATTGGTCAGCCGACTGGGTGGTAGTGGCAGATCCGCAGCTGTTAGCCAATCGTGCTCAGCAGCTGGGTTTAAGCTTAAAAATTAAAATAGTCAGCGCTGATAACCTAGCCAAAGCTTGTGCTGTTAATGAAGTTAAAGTGCTACCTGTCGCTTTGCGTACTCCTGTCACGGCTGGGCAGCTTAATCCGGCGAATGCCGCTTATGTATTGGAAACGCTGGAACTAGCGACTGACCTGTGTTTACAAAAAAAAGCCAAAGGCATCGTGACTGGCCCTGTACACAAGGGTGTGATTAACGAAGCGGGTATTCCTTTTACGGGGCATACCGAATTTTTACAGCAGCGCTGCGGCTGTGAACAGGTGGTAATGTTGTTGGCAACGGCAGAGTTACGGGTCGCTTTGGTGACAACGCATTTACCGTTGCGTGAAGTTGCTGATGCCATAACACCAGAGCGCATCACCCAAATTACCCGTATTTTGCACCATGATTTACAAACCCGTTTTGGTTATGAAAAGCCACGTATTTTGGTGTGTGGGCTAAACCCTCATGCGGGTGAAGGTGGGTATTTAGGGCGTGAAGAAATAGACATTATTGAACCAACGCTAGAAAAGTTACGCGCTGAAGGATTAACGCTGATTGGCCCATTGCCTGCGGATACTTTATTTACTGAAAAGATATTGCAACAAGGTGATGCGATATTAGCCATGTACCACGATCAAGGTTTGCCAGTGCTTAAACACCGTGGTTTTGGTCGTGCTGCTAATATAACGCTGGGTTTGCCGATTATTCGTACTTCGGTCGATCATGGGACTGCATTGGATTTAGCCGGAACCGGCGTAGCAGATACTGGCAGTTTAATAACCGCTTTACACTATGCGACTATTTTTACTTGCTAGCTATTGAATGAATAAATTAATAGTTAAAATTTTAGTTAAAAACTTGAGAATACATTTATGGTTTCACTGAACGGTCACGTAGCGCGTAAGCGTTTTGGACAAAATTTTTTACAAGATACGGGCATGATTCGCAAAATTGTGCGTTCGATTGCCCCTAGTGGTAAAGATCATATGGTGGAAATTGGCCCAGGTATGGGTGC
The DNA here is from genome assembly GCF_035271045.1 of Marinospirillum sp. Taxonomy (GTDB): domain Bacteria; phylum Pseudomonadota; class Gammaproteobacteria; order Pseudomonadales; family Halomonadaceae; genus Marinospirillum. The sequence goes on from NZ_DATESC010000007.1 coordinate 156,807, forward strand.
AATTACCGAGCTTTTATTAGAAGAAAATAGCAAGCTTGATGTGATTGAACTCGACCGCGATTTAATTCCAATGTTACGGGTGAAATTCTTTAATTATCCCGATTTTACCATTCACGAAGCTGATGCTTTAAAGTTTGATTTTGCTGCGCTGCGTAAAACGGATGAAAAGCTACGTGTGGTCGGTAATTTACCTTACAACATTTCTACGCCGTTAATTTTTCACCTGCTGTCTTTTCAGGGGTTAATTCACGATATGCACTTTATGTTGCAAAAAGAAGTGGTAGAACGTCTGGCTGCTAAACCTGGTACAGGGCAATGGGGACGTTTAAGCGTGATGGCGCAGTATTTTTGCGATGTGGAATCGTTGTTTTTGGTGCCGCCGGAATGCTTTACACCGCGCCCTAAAGTAGAGTCTGCGATTGTGCGTATGACTCCCAAGCAGCAGCCTACGCAGCAAGCGCTTAATGAAAAAGTGTTGGGTGATACGTTGCGCTTAGCGTTTGCTCAGCGTCGTAAAACACTGCGTAACAATATGAAGGGGCAGGTGAGTGGTGAGCAGCTAGAAGCATTAGATTTAGACCCACAACGCCGCCCAGAAACATTGAGCTTGGCAGAGTTTGTAAAACTGGCTAATTTTCGAGCGGAGTTAATCGGGCAGCAGGATTAGTATGGCGACTTATGCAATTGGCGATATTCAAGGCTGTTATAAAAGCTTTAAGCAGTTGTTAGGTGAAATTAATTTTAATACTAAACGTGACCGCCTTTGGTTAGCGGGTGATTTGGTTAACCGAGGTAAGGGTTCGTTGGATGTGTTGCGTTACGTGGCAGATTTAGGTGAGGCTAGCCAATCGGTGTTGGGTAACCATGACTTTCACCTGTTAGCGGTTGCTGCTGGGGTGCGAAAGCTACGTGGTTCTGACACTTTAGACTCGCTGCTTAATGCGCCGGATGCACCAGAATTATTAAGCTGGTTAAGGCAACAGCCGTTGTTGCATCACGATGAACGCCTTGGCTATGTGATGACCCACGCGGGCATTCCACCCATTTGGAAGCTTAGCAAAGCCAAGGCATTGGCGGCTGAAGTTGAGCATGACCTGCGTTTTCAAAACTTGCCAATTTTTTTAGGCAATTTGTTTGGCAACGAGCCGCTGTGTTGGGATGATTATTTGCAAGGTGACGCGCGTTCTCGTTCGATTGTTAATTACTTCACCCGAATGCGTTTTTGTAAACCCGATGGCACACTTGATTTTACTAATAAACATGAAGCCAGCCGTGCGCCAAAAGGTTATGCACCTTGGTTTAGTTACCCTAGTAAAGCATTAAAAGAAGCAAATATTGTCTTTGGGCATTGGGCGGCTTTAGAAGGTCGCACTGGTGTAAAGCACATTTATGCACTGGATACTGGCTGCGTGTGGGGTAATCACTTAATGGCGATGCGTTTGGATGACCGTAAAAAGTTTCAGGTGGCAGCGGTTAAGAAAGATTTTATTTTGTAATTTAGGGGCAAGAAATGACAGGTTTAACAATGAATGGACAAGAGGCTTGTGCGTTATTAAAAGCAGGTAAGCTTAAAGTGGTGGATATCCGTGATCCACAAAGCTATGACAGCGGACGTATTGCAACAGCGGAACGGCTAGATAATAGCAATTTACAAGATTTTATTAATAATAATCCTAAAGATCAGGCGGTCTTGGTCTGCTGTTATCACGGCATGGGCAGCAAGGGTGCCGCTGAGTTCTTAAAAGAACAGGGCTTTACTGACGTTTATAGCCTAGATGGTGGCTATGAGTTTTGGAAGGTTTGCCATCCAGAGCATTGTGAGTAACGGTTAAGACCTTCCTTGGTCTTATTGACTAACTACCAAGCGATTACCACATCACCCTGTTGGATATTGACCATTTCTGGCAGGGTGACGAGTTTACCGTTAGCAAAATTAGGCTGTACTCTTTCTAGGCTTAGGGTTAAATCGACCGGAATAAGCTCGGTAAAAGCCCGCTGTGTATTGTCATAAAAGGTATTTAAGCGGTACACATTCAAGGTATCACCTGGACGCAATCCTGCATCAGAGCCTGCATCTATGTATAAGCGCTTGTTGTCTGTGCGTGTAATACGTGCCATAAAAGGTTGACACCCCACTTGAACATTTAAGTCGCTGACCATTTGCTCGATTAGCGTATCAACTTTTTGACCGTAATCAGTCAGCCAAAAACGCGCATTGGCAAAGCCAATTTTTTCAGTGCGATTTTCAGTCCAGTTACCTTGCGTTGCATAGCTGCGGCTAGTAACAAGTTCGCCACTAAACCCGTCGTGGATAAATAAATCAACACGCAACTCACGGGCAAAACGCTCACCTTTATAGCGGGTGCGTTCGTATAACCCTTCAATAACGCCGCGTTCACCAGCCAGTTCAGGGTTTAATAAATCCATGCTACGAATCACGCCAGTTAGTACGTATTGGCTACCAATGCGCGTTGCAGTATCAACAGCGGTAGTTAGTGTGCCACGGTCATTGACCGACGTTGGAATAGTGCTGACATCACTATAAAGCTGGAAGCCTGTGGCATCAAAAACGCGCAATTTTTCTTGCCCTTGCATACGTTGTAAAATTTCTTTAGGCAGGGTCTCATTGGCATTATGTAAAGCGCCCATATTAGCTGATTGTGGGCGTTCCATATAAAAGTTACTAATGGCTAGGCTGCGCTTATAGCCGTTGGCATAGTTACCGCCTTCACAACTACCGCTGCTTTCAACTAAAGCTTTAACGGTAACAAACATAATGCCGTTTTTAACTTCTTCTTTCAGCACTTCCATTTTAGCAATGCTGCTTTGGGTATTAATGGATAGCTGGTCGGTATGCAGCTCGCCCATACTCATCGCTTGATAACCATTCACTTGCAAAGCACCTTGAAAGCTAGCTTGCCTAAGCGCATCACGAATAGCAGCACGACGCGCATGAACGAGGTCGGGGTGATCGATAACAGAAGCACCAGTGGCTTCTACCCACTGAGCCTGTGCGGGTAAAGCAATGAACAATAACAGGCTAATGATGAAGGCTTTATACATGAAATTAGAGTCCGTTAAAGCAAAAATGGGAAGTATCAGATTGATACTTCCCGAGCGAATAGTCCAGTTAGGTTGATAACCGAGCTGTTAGCATTAATCTAACTGGTAGCGTGATCTAGGCTGAGAGTGCGTCACTGGCAGGCGCTGGCTAGGGTGTTCACCGTGTACTGTGTACTGTGAGCAATTAGGGTCAGCGGCCATGCTAGCGCTTCTTAACATACAGTGTTGAAAACGTGGCTCTAGTACCAGCTCCATTTGTGTTTCGTAAGAGTTTCTACCAATTTCACGCATGGAAATAACTTTAGCACCACGCACTAGGTTATCAACGTAACCACGGATATTATCATCGCGTGTTGCTAGGTTTTGTACGGTGGTGTTACCTTGAATGCGTGTGCCATAAACACGTTCAGCCATGTTACGGTAAGCATCCATTTTAGAGGCGCGTTGTGCCATTAAATCTGCTTGGCTAGGGTTAACGGTTGCATCGGTTTTACCGTAAGTGCCGCTGCCGTTAACACGTAAAATAACAGGATCGAAATTACCAACAACGACAGGTTGTTGTTGCCTTTCATTAAATGACTGACCAAAATCTGATGCACAGCCAGTTATTAAAGTGAGACCTAAAATAACTAGGCCAGCTAAAAACGTTTTGTTTAGCATGTTGACTCCCAAGTCCTTATTCTAATCTTGATAAATTGCTATCGGCAAAAATACTAAAAAATTTAGCTTTATTTGAGGTGCTGTATGGAAGTATACCTAGTTGGTGGCGCTGTACGCGATGAATTATTGTGTTTACCTGTAAAAGATCGTGACTGGGTTGTAGTAGGAACAACACCTAAGTACATGGAAAAACAAGGTTTTCGACCGATTGGTAAATATTTCCCAGTATTTTTACACCCTAAAACCCATGAAGAATATGCTTTAGCACGTACCGAGCGTAAACAGGGTCGTGGCTATAAAGGTTTTACGGTCATTGCTAGCCCTGACGTTACGCTAGAAGAAGATTTATTACGCCGTGATTTAACGATTAATGCGATGGCTAAAGATGCTGCTGGCAATATTATTGATCCTTACAAAGGGCAGCAAGACATTAACAATAAACTACTAAGAGCAGTGTCTGATGCCTTTAGTGAAGACCCACTTAGGGTTTTACGTACTGCCCGTTTTGCTGCCCGTTTTGCGCATTTAGGTTTTAGTGTAGAAGCCAATACCTTAGCTAAAATGCAGCAATTAACCCGCAGCGGTGAATTGGAATTTTTAACCGGCGAAAGGGTGTGGATAGACGTTGAAAAAGCGCTAACCAGTCAAACACCTTCGGTCTTTTTTAACGTATTAAGCCGTGTTGGGGCGGTTGAAAAACTTTGGCCTCCGTTAGCCCAGCAGTTGCATGAAAATGCTGTGTGTTTGGTATGGCTTGATGCTGCGGCTGTTCAAGCTTTGAGTCTACCACAGCGTCTGGCATTAATTGGTTGGGGCGCAGCACCTGAATTTGCTGAACAACTCGCTGCTTGTTTAATGTTACCCAAAGATTATCAAAAGCACCTAAAAGCGTTGCTGTTGTTGCAAAATCAACCGGCTTTAAAAGAATTAACTGTAGCAGCAGCGATGGACGTGTTTGATCGCCTTGATGCGTGGCGACAGCCTGAACTATTTAACGCAACGGTTGAATTAATGCAGCTAACGCAAGCCACTTGTCATGCCAAAAAACTAAAAGCCATGCTACAACAAGCAAGAAGTATTAGTGCTGAAGCATTAGTCAAAATCGGCATTAAAGGGCCAGAAGTTGGCATAAAACTTCGAGAATTAAGATTGAAGGAACTAGCTAAGGCCAAGTAAAGTCGACTGGCTTTATAACTTGATCGGTGTGTGCGTGTGCTTGCCACAGTTCTAAGTAAGTTTGCTGATAACCAGCAGGGCGCTGGTTTGGTTCTAGTTCAGCCATTGGCAACAGTACAAAGTCATGTTTTAGCAAATCAGGGTAGGGCAGTTGCACACCATCCACCAAGCCGCTTAGATTGTCCCAGTTAATAATGTCTAAATCTAACGCACGTACATAAATGCTTTGATCTTCAGGCAGTAAGTATTTTTCATTACCTTCAATTTTTTTTAGCCGCGCATTTAATTCACTAGGCTTTAAATTGGTATAAAAACCGGCCACTAAATTATAAAAAGGTGCACAGCTTTTAACTTTTATGCCTACGGGCTGGGTTTCAAAAATACGGCTCACCCTTAGTTCACCAAAATCTGTTTGTAACGCTTGTAACGCACGGCTAATTTGATGATGGCGTTCGTAATTGCTACCCAAGCTTATCCAACAGTAAACCGGCTTCATAAAATGGCTTCTTTATTATGGACTTGATTGGCACTTTGACGGGTGATTTTTATGCCTACACTGCCAGCAGCAGGCACAGCATTAGGTTTGCGTAAGGTTAAGGTTACTTGTTGGGTATTGAAGTTTTCTAGCAGCATTGCCGCCAATTTTTCTGCTAAGGTTTCGATTAAATCGTGGTGTTGAGATTGAGCTAAAAGAATAACCTGCTCACTAATGGCGGCGTAATTAAGGGTTAGGTTTAAATCGTCCGTTGCAGCAGCAGGGCGAATATTGGTACTAAGTTCTATGTCTAGCACTAATGTTTGCTCGACTTGTTTTTCCCACTCAAACACACCAATGCTGGCTAAAAAACTTAGCTTCTCTATAAAAATGGTATCTTGCTGTGGCATTAGTTTAGCCCCTGTAATTCAGTCAGTGGCCAGCGAGGACGCAAAGCAGCAGGTGTTGCACCGTCACTTTGTCCAGCGGCTAAACGCTGTGCACCGGCATAAGCAATCATTGCGCCATTATCGGTGCAATAAGCCAAAGAAGGATAAAAAACTTGTCCACCTATACCGTGTAAGTTTTTTTCTAGTTGTTCGCGTAAATGTTGGTTGGCACTCACGCCACCCGCAATCACTAAATGCTTCAGGCCGGTTTGTTTTAACGCGCGTTTGCATTTAATTACGAGTGTATCAACCACCGCATCTTGAAAAGCCCAAGCAACATCTGCCAAAGTTTGCTCATCTAATGCCTGATTTTCTAAAAGAGATTCAGCTTTTAAATGATTAACCTTTGTGAGTGTGGCGGTTTTTAAACCGCTAAAGCTAAAATCTAAACCGGGGCGATCGGTCATGGGGCGAGGAAAACGAAAGCGTCCTTGTATGCCGGTCTCGGCTAGTTTGGCTAAACGTGGCCCACCCGGATAACCCAACCCCATCATTTTGGCGGTTTTATCAAAGGCTTCACCGGCAGCATCATCTAAAGATTCGCCCAGTAACTCATACTCGCCAATCGCATCAACACGAATTAGCTGGGTATGTCCACCTGAAACTAACAAAGCCACAAAAGGAAATTCGGGCGGCGTTTGATCTAATGTTTTATCCAACAAAGGCGCTAATAAATGACCTTCCATGTGGTGAATGCCTAAAGCTGGAATGCCTAAAGCAAAGGCTAAGCTACGTGCCAGGCTAGCGCCGGTCATTAATGCACCGATTAAGCCAGGGCCTGCAGTGTAAGCCACGCCTTGCAAGTCTTTAAGCGATAAACCGGACGTTGCAAAAACTTGCCTAATTAAAGGCGTAAGTTTGCGTAGGTGATCGCGCGAGGCGAGTTCTGGTACTACGCCGCCGTAGCGTTCATGCAACGCTACCTGACTGTACAAAGCATCAGCAATTAAACCGCGTTCTGTATCGTAAAGCGCTACGCCTGTTTCATCGCAGGAGGTTTCAATGCCCAACACCAACATAACCTAACCTTCGTTTCAAAATTTGGGGGGCTAGTATAAAGGAAGTACATAAACATTTGCACCGCGTTGCACAAAGGGGTAGAATTTTTCGCCTGTAGTATTCCTAAAACCTATGTAGTTAACCCTCTTTAAGGACGGTGATTTTAATGCCTGCAGTTAAAGTCAAAGACAATGAGCCGTTTGACGTCGCCTTGCGCCGTTTCAAGCGTTCTTGCGAAAAAGCTGGTGTTCTAGCTGATGTACGTCGTCGTGAATTTTACGAAAAGCCCACAGCTGAGCGCAAGCGTAAGAAAGCAGCAGCGGTCAAACGCCATCAGAAAAAACTTCAGCGTGAACAACGTCGTTTTGAGCGTTTGTATTAATACACCCGCTAAAAGCAGCTAATGTAACGTCGGAGTTGTCTTGACCAAGGCAATCCCCTAAGCGAGTCTTAAATCATATTTAAGGCTCGTTTTTTGTTATAGATATAAATCAAAAAAATACCCGAGGCAGCAGCAATGGCTGGTCGTATTCCACAGGCATTTATAGACGATTTAATTGCCCGTAGCGATGTTGCGGAAGTTGTTGGTGCGCGTATAGCTTTAAAAAAAACAGGTAAGAATTACTCGGCGCTTTGTCCTTTTCATAACGAAAAATCACCTTCATTTAGTGTAAACCCTGATAAGCAATTTTATTATTGCTTTGGTTGTGGTGCCAGCGGTAATGCGCTGACTTTTTTAATGGAGCACGACAACCTAGAGTTTGTAGAGGCGGTTGAGACACTTGCTAGAATACAAGGTGTGCAAGTTCAACGCGAAGAGCGTCAAGGTTATCAGCGCTCTGAACAGCAGGCCCATCAATTAAAAGAGCAAGCGAGTCAGCGTCAGCGTTGTATGCAGTTAGCAACAGAATATTACCAGCAGGTGATGCAGCAAGCTGCTGGCAAGCAAGGTTTAGATTATTTTCATAATCAACGTGGTTTAAGTGAACAAACCTTGACTAGCTATGCTTTAGGTGTTGCACCTGAAGGTTGGGACGGTTTAAAAAATCATTTAACACAAGCCGGTTTTAGTGAAGTATTACAGATTGAGCTGGGCTTATTAGTAAAAAAGGAAGATACCGGACGGGTTTATGACCGTTTTCGTCACCGTGTTGTTTTCCCGATTCGTAATATAAAAGGCCACACAGTAGGCTTTGGTGGGCGTGTTTTAGATGACAGTAAGCCAAAATACTTAAACTCACCAGAAACACCGTTATTTCAAAAAAGCCAAGAGCTTTATGGTTTGTATGAAGCTAGAAAACAATCCGGTCGTTTAGATAGACTGTTGGTAGTTGAAGGTTATATGGACGTGGTTGCTTTGGCACAGCAAGGCATTCATTGGGCGGTTGCTACGCTGGGTACGGCTACCAGTGAAGAGCATTTAAAAAGAATTTTTCGCTTAGTTAATGAGGTGGTGTTTTGTTTTGATGGCGATGCTGCGGGTACTAAAGCAGCAGCACGCGCTATGCAAACTTTACTGCCTTTAATTAACGATGGTCGCCATGCACGGTTTTTATTTTTACCGGCGGGTGAAGACCCAGACACGTTGGTTAGAAAAGAAGGTGCGGGTCTGTTTGAGCAACGGGTTAATCAAGCCATGCCCTTGGCTGAGTATCTGATTAATTATTTGCGCCAAGGCTTAGATTTAGGTTTATTAGATGACCAAGCTCGCATGGCAAAAGCAGCTGTACCCTTGCTGCACAGCTTGTCAGATTGCTTGCTTAAACGGCGTATTGTTGCCCATTTGCAGCAGTTAACAGGTTTGACAAGTGCTGATTTACAGCCGCAAAATGTTGTACCAGCAGCACCGGTTGTACAAGCTTATCAACCGTTAAAGCAAAAAAAAACGGCTGAAAAAACGACCAGAACTTTGCCCGCTGAAGAAAAACTGCTGCGTTTACTGGTCAGTTATCCAAGTTTGATCGATCAGGTCGCCAATGATTTAAAAATAGACGTACAACGCAACGAATCAGCACAACTTTTACAGTGTTTACTTGAATACCTGCGTAACAGTCCGCATATAACGACTCAGGTACTGCTGGCTTATTGGTCGGGAACAGTCCAAGGAGAAGCATTTTTACAACGTGCTAGGCTAGCACTTGAATTAAATCGTGAAGCCGCAGCCCAAGAAATACAGGCGATTTCACACTATTTGATAAACCGTCAGTCAGAAGAGCAGGTTGAAGCGCGTTACAGCGACTTGCTGGGGCAACCAGAAACGACCCAGTTACCAATGGCAGAGATGCAAGAGCTCTGGCAATTGGTGCAACAAAAGCATCTGAAGTCCTAAGGCGATAAGTCGTAAGACAAATAGACGGTTGAGCGCGAAACTGCTATAATTTCGCGTCTAATTTAAGGGGCAGGCTGTAATACGTATAGCCTGCCTTTTTATATCCATATTTCTTGCACAGCTGAGATAGGGGTTCTATGTCCGGGAAAGCCAAGCAGCAATCTCGATTGAAAGAGTTGATCGCCCGTGGTAAAGAGCAGGGTTACCTGACTTATACGGAAGTTAACGATCATTTGCCGGAAGAAATTTCAGATCCGGATCAAGTCGAAGATATTATTCGCATGATTAATGACATGGGGATTCCGGTAAGTGAGGAAGCCCCTGACATGGAAACTTTGTTGATGACTGACGGTGATTCAACCGACGAGTCAGCAGCAGAAGAAGCCGTGGCGGCCCTAGCCGCTGTCGAAGGTGATGCAGGTCGCACCACTGACCCAGTGCGTATGTATATGCGCGAAATGGGCGCAGTCGAGCTACTCACCCGTGAAGGTGAGATTGTTATAGCTAAACGAATTGAAGAAGGTATTCGTGAAGTTATGCACGCCCTTGCCTATGTGCCGGGTACAGTTGAAAGCATTGTTGCTGCTTATGATGTGGTTGCAGCTGCTGAGAATGGCCGTTTAACGGATGTTTTTGCAGGTTTTATTGATCCTGTTGAAAATATACCGCCACCTGTCCCTGCACCTACACCGCCGCCTAAATTAGCACCCAAAGTCGCCGTTGATAAAGACGATGATGAGGAAGAAGACGTTGAAGGTGAAGTTGAGGATGATGAAGAAGCGGCTGTTAGTGGGCCGGATCCTGAAGAGTCGCGTATTCGCTTCACTGCTTTGCGTGAACAGCTAGAAAAAGCCCGTAAAGCCATTGCTAAAAATGGTTTTAGTCATGCTAAATCACAAACAGAGCTTAATTTATTAGGTGAACTTTTTGCGCCTTTCAAATTAGCGAACAAACACTACGAGCGTGTGGTTAGCGAAGCGCGTGGTGCTGTTGCTGACATTCGTGATCAAGAAAGACAAATTATGAAGTTCTGCGTTGGTAAAGCAAAAATGCCTCGCACTGATTTTATTGCTAGCTTTCCTGGTAATGAAACCAACACTAAATGGCTTGAAGAAGTCATTGCTAAAGACGATGTGATCGGTAAAAAAATTCGTACTTTTAGTTTAGATATTCAACGCTGTCAGCGCCGTATTAAGGCACATGAAGAAGTATTTAAGCTGAGTGTTGTTGAGTTAAAAGAGATTAACCGTCGCCTTTCTATTGGTGAAGCGAAAAGTCGCCGAGCTAAAAAAGAAATGGTAGAAGCTAACTTGCGTCTGGTTATTTCGATTGCTAAAAAATATACCAACCGTGGCTTGCAGTTTTTAGATCTGATTCAAGAAGGCAATATTGGTCTAATGAAAGCGGTGGATAAGTTTGAATTCCGCCGTGGTTATAAGTTTTCTACCTATGCAACTTGGTGGATACGTCAAGCCATAACTCGCTCTATTGCGGATCAGGCACGCACTATTCGTATTCCAGTACACATGATTGAAACCATTAATAAAATCAACCGTGTACAACGCCAAATGTTGCAAGAAATGGGCCGTGAACCAACACCAGAAGAGTTGGGTGAGCGTCTTGAAATGCCCGAAGACAAAGTGCGTAAAGTACTTAAAATCGCCAAAGAGCCTATTTCGATGGAAACGCCGATTGGTGACGATGAAGATTCACATTTGGGTGATTTTATTGAGGATACTAACCAAGAATCCCCGATAGATTCAGCAACTGAAGAAGGGCTGATAGAAGCCACCCGTTCAGTTTTGTCTGGCTTAACTGCCCGTGAGTCTAAAGTGCTGCGTATGCGTTTTGGTATAGATATGAATGCAGATCACACGCTAGAAGAAGTAGGGAAGCAGTTTGATGTAACGCGTGAGCGTATTCGTCAAATTGAAGCTAAAGCATTACGTAAGCTACGCCACCCTTCACGTTGTGATTCATTGCGCTCTTTCCTAGATGAGTAGGAAAAGCGAATAGGTAAAATAATTACCAGAAAGCTTTGATTCATCAGGGCTTTCTGGTATTATCTACGCCGTTTTAAGGGCCTTTAGCTCAGTTGGTTAGAGCGCGCGACTCATAATCGCTCGGTCGCTGGTTCAAGTCCAGCAAGGCCCACCACGAACACATAAAAAAGCCTCATTCAATGAGGCTTTTTTTGTTTCTAATCGATCAGTTTTTATCTTTTAATGCACAGATTACCACAGGCTAGAACTAGCCAATATTAACACCGTAGGTTTTAGCCAGTGGCGCAAGACCACCTGCAAAGCCTTGACCGATAGCCTTAAACTTCCATTCATCGTTGTGTTTGTAAAGCTCACCAAATACCATAGCGGTTTCAACTGATGCATCTTCAGACAAGTCAAAACGCGCAATTTCAACATTGTCTTTTTTATTAAGAACACGGATGTAAGCTTTATTAACTTGACCAAAATTCTGCTTACGCGCTTCTGCATCATGTATAGTCACTGCAAAAGCCAGTTTTTTAGCTTCAGCAGGTAAACCTGTTAAATTGACGTTAACTTTCTCATCGTCATCTTCACCTTCACCCGTGCGGTTATCACCTTGGTGTTCAACGTTACCACAAGGCGATACTTTATTGTTGTAGAACACAAAGCTACCGTCATTCAACACTTGGCCATTCTCACCAACAATAAATACTGAGGTATCAAGGTCAAACTCTGCACCATCGGTAATACGGGCATCCCAACCTAGACCAACGACAACATCAGTCAAGCCTGGGGCTTCTTTAGAAAGTGAAACGTTACCACCTTTAGATAGTGAAACTGCCATCTGAATACTCCGAATATTTAGGTAAAATGGTTAAAGTTTTATGCCAAATTGCTTATACATAATTTGTAGATATTTTAGATTGCTGCTGTAATCGCGCCCACTGCTTCACTTGATAAATCTTGTGCAGTACGGCCATTGCATACATCACCAACAGCAGTAAAGTTCCAGCCTGCACCATCACGCTTTAAGTAAGCCATGATTAATCCAGTATGACTGCCTTGATCGCTTAGGTTAATGCGTGCCAGTTCTTTATTATTATCTGCATTAACAATGCGACAGTAGGCATTTTTTATTTTGCTAAAGTCTTGGCCAGTAAAGCTGCTAACAGTGAATACTAAACTGGTCATGTTTGCTGGTAACGCATTAAGGTTGACAGCAATGCTTTCATCATCGCCGTCGCCTTCGCCAGTACGATTGTCACCCGAATGTTGGATGTTGCCACATTTAGACTTTAGTTGACGGAACCAAATAATATCCACTGGGTTATTGTTTGAATCAACCACGATGCAGGATGCATCAAGATCAATTTCACCACCTCCAGTTAGTTTGCTGAAAAAACCTGTAGGTTTAGCCACATCCCAACCAAGACCAAGGCGTACATTACACAGTCCTAAGCTTTCTTTACTTAGTGAGAGGGTTTGTTTTTTTGCTAACGTTATTGCCATTGTATAGCTCCACTCTTTAGAGGGTTAGATGTGCAGTTAGGTTATGTTTCATTTATCTGTATTCTTGGCGATTTAATGTGAATTTTCAATACCTACATTACAGTATAGCTAAATGAATCAGCTAACCTTTTCGCCACCCGCTTGCTTATCGGCATGGTAAGAAGAGCGCACTAAAGGGCCAGAAGCAACGTGTTTAAAGCCCATTTTATAAGCTTCTTTACCTAACCAGTCAAAATCAGCAGGCGTTACCCAGCGGTCGATTGCTAAGTGATTTTTGGATGGCTGCATATATTGACCTAGCGTTAACATATCAACGTCATGCGCTCGCAAGTCACGCATCACTTCTAATATCTGCTCATTAGTTTCGCCTATGCCTAGCATTAAACCCGATTTAGTTCTAACGTCTGGGCAGCGCTCTTTATAGCGTTTCAATAAGGTTAAAGACCATTGATAATCAGCACCTGGGCGCACTTTACGGTACAGGCTAGCAACAGTTTCTAGGTTATGATTAAAAACATCGGGTGGCGTTTGTTCTAAAATATCCAGTGCTACGTCCATACGACCACGAAAGTCTGGCACTAGCACTTCTATTTCTAGCTTGGGTAAACGCTGACGTAACTCGCTAATGCATTGAGCAAAATGATTTGCACCGCCATCACGCAAATCATCCCTATCGACTGAAGTAATGACTACATACTTTAAGTTCATTTCAGCAATAGCTTCGGCCATTTCCCTTGGTTCATCAGCGTTGAGTGGATTAGGGCGACCGGTTGCCACATCACAAAAAGGGCAGCGGCGGGTACAAATGTCACCCATAATCATAAAGGTTGCTGTACCGCCATTAAAACATTCACCCAAGTTGGGGCAAGACGCTTCTTCACAAACGGTGCTTAACTTGTGCTTACGTAGGGTTTCTTTAATCCGTGTTACTTCAGGTGAAATGTACATTCTTACCCTAAGCCAATCAGGTTTGGTGGGTAAAGTTTCTGTAGGGATTATCTTTATTGGAATGCGGTCAGTTTTATCAGCACCACGTAGTTTTTCACCTTGAATAACAGCTTTTCTTTGAGTGTTCGCGGTCATACCAATTCCTGCTCCTGCATGGTGCAATGTGTAATGTGTGTGTGCCCTAAACGGCGAATAAGAATTTCTAGCAAGGCATCTTGCGCTTGTATAAAGCTAATGTTGGGAACTAGGTCGACTAAACGGGCTACTGGCATACCCGCATATCCACAGGGGTTGATACGCTGAAAAGCATTTAAATTGCAGGTTAAGTTAAAACTTAAACCGTGGAAGCTACAGCCACGGCGAATTTTTAAACCTAAAGCTGCTATTTTAGCACCGGTTTGCTTGCCTTCTTGTAGATAAACACCTGGAGCATCTACTTTGGCTTGGGCTTTAATACCCAGACTAGCAAGGTACTCAACAAGGCTGTCTTCAATCAGATTAACTAAATGACGCACGCCATAGTTTATACGGCGCACATCTAAGAGAAGATAAATAACCAGCTGACCAGGACCATGCCAAGTTACTTGCCCGCCTCGGTCAACTTTAACGACGGGAATATCGCCTGGGTTTAAAATGTGCTCTGCTTTACCTGCCTGACCTTGGGTAAACACTGAATCGTGTTCTACTACCCATAATTCATCTGCAGTCGTTTCATCACGTTTATTGGTGAAAGCCTGCATTTGCTGCCAAACAGGTAAGTAAGGCTGTTGTCCCAGATGCCTGATTTTAAGTCGCATTAGAGCACCATTTGTACTCGCCCTGTTGCGCGTAAGCATTGATGCAAAGAAGATAAATGATCTTCACTTTGTGCTTGAATGGTAATGCGAATGGACTGATAACGCCCATTTTTACTGTCGATAACAGTAATTGTTTCGTGTATAAAATGCGTTTCTGATTCAATCAACACATCAAGTATGCAGGCTTTAAAATCAGGTGCAGCATGACCCATTACTTTAATTGGGTATTCACAAGGAAACGCAATTTTTGGTGGGTTATCTAAAGGACAAGCAGTTGCATTTTGCATAGTATCACCATAAAGCTGACTAATTTAATCAAGTATAGCGTTTTTTAGATTAACTAAAAAGACCAATAAAAAAAATCACTAGGCTATGCCAAAGTCGTTTAAAAAACCCTGCTTTTTCAATATTTTCTAATGCAACTAAAGGTTTTTGAGTAATGACTTCATCACCTAGGCTTATGACTAAATTGCCTAGTATTTCGCCAGCATTAATAGGCGCTTTAATATTAGGATTAATTTGTATATCAGCCTTTAGATTAGATTCATAACCACGCGGTAGTGTGGCATAAAGGTCTTCTGTTAAGCCTAGTTGCACACTGCTATTGGCACCTTTCCAAATTTTAGCTGTGTCTAAAACTTGATATTGCTTATAAAGGCGTGTGGTTTCAAAGTATCTAAAGCCATAAGTCAGGAGTTTTTGGCTTTCTTGTGCGCGGCCTTCATCGCTACGCGCGCCCATAACAACCGAAATTAAACGCATCCCCTCACGTTCTGCAGAAGCTGCCAAACAATAGCCCGCATCGTCAGTGTGACCTGTTTTTAGACCATCAACTGTATTATCGCGCCACAACAGTCGGTTGCGATTAGATTGCGTAATGTTGTTGTAGGTGAATTCTCTTTCTGAATAAATAGCGTAGTGTTCTGGATAATCAAGAATTTTAACTTGTGACAATAAAGCCAAGTCTCTAGCGCTTGAATAATGCTGATCTTCAGGTAGACCAGTGGCATTTCTAAATTGAGTATTTTTCATGCCCATAGCGCTGGCGTGTTGATTCATTATGTCGGCAAAGCTTTCTTCGCTGCCAGCTAGGTGTTCAGCCACTGCTACTGAAGCATCGTTACCGGACTGAATAATGACGCCTCTAAGTAAGTCACTAATCGAAACGTAAGTACCTTCACGAATAAACATCCGTGAACCCGGTGTACGCCAAGCTTTTACGCTGATTCTAACCATGTCATCTAAAGCGACATTGCCTTGCTTTAATTCGTACTCTAGCAAGTAGCTGGTCATCATTTTGGTTAAGCTAGCCGGTGGAATGCGCTGATCTGCATTGTGTTCGGTAATTACCTTGCCGCTGTTGGCATCAATTAAAATCCAAGCTGTGGCTGATAATTGTGGTGCGGCTGGAATCATCACCTGCGCTTGTGCAGATTGAATAAGCAGTGCAGTAAGTAATAATAGTGCACTAAAGAAAGCTGATAATTTTTTAAAGCTAAGAACAAGCATTAACAATGAAACCTCTTTTTATAACCCTTTCTTATAGAACCTTTAATCCCAATCGCCATTTTAGTGGCGTACCATCAAGGGGCTGCCAAGGTCGGTTGCTTCAAGCTGTTGAATCGCTGTCTGCACTGAACGTCCTTGTAAAGGACCAACCTGAACACGGTAGATTGGACGGTGACCTTGTTCAGACAAAACTCTTACGGGTGCTTGAGTCAGTTGTTTAACTCGGTGTTGTAAGCGCTCGGCTGCTTGTGCATTGCCTAAAGCAGCAACTTGCAAAAATACACTGGTTTTTGAAGTGTTTTGTTGCGCTTGCCATTGCACTGGGTCAATGGCTTCAACGCTAACGTTAGCGGTGCCGGTTTTAATCATGTCTAAGCGATAAGCCGCAGCGTAGGAAAGGTCAATAATACGACTGCCTACAAAAGGGCCACGGTCATTTATTCTAACAATAACTTGGCGATTATTATCTAAGTTGGTGACTTTTACATAGGTCGGCAAAGGCAGACGTGTATGTGCAGCACTCATGGTGTACATATCATAAACCTCGCCATTAGAAGTTAGATGACCATGAAATTTGTTGCCATACCAAGAAGCTTTGCCTGTTTGAGTAAAGCCACGGCTAGAATTTAAAACGCGGTAAGTTTGTCCAAACACTACATAGCTAGCAGCATTACCACCGCGACTTGGTGGTTCGGTTTTAGGCACTGCATCTGCCACTCTTGAAACATCTGGTGGATTAGTTGGCAGGCTGTCTATTTTTTGGCTGTAACGTCCTTGTCCAGAGCTAGTTATTCTATCTTGCAGCGTGTACTTATTAGTATCATTATTGGTCGTGCTGCCGTAAACACCGCCACCTTTACCGACAGAACAACCGGTTAAGATAAACAAAGGAAGTAAGTAAGTTATTAAGTAAGGTGTTGTACGTAAAGCTTGCATGGGTTATTTCCGCAAGGCCTCAGCAAGTTCATGAACCGCTAAAGCATAGAGGCGGCTGTGGTTGTAGCGTGTAATAACATAAAAGTTCTGCATTCCTAATAAGTAAAACTCACTGTCGGGTAATGTAAAAGCCATCGGTATTGCCGTTAAGTTATTGGCTAAGTTTTTATTCGTGGGTTGTACGCCAGCAGCCTTAATATCAGCCAAAGTTAGTCTATTAAAGCGATTCATTCGTAACTCAGGCAATGCTGAATCTTTATCTAATTTAGTTATTTTTTCAATAACGGGTTGGTTTTTTAGCCAACCATGCGCTGCAAAATAGTTGGCGACTGAGCCAATGGCATCAACAGGATTAGTCCAAATATCAGCAAAATCATCGCCATCAAAATCAATGGCAAAATCACGGTAGCTGGTAGGAATAAACTGTGGGTAGCCCATCGCGCCAGCATAAGAACCCATAGGTAAGCGTGGGTTTAAGCTTTCTTGTTTAGTCAGGTTTAAAAACTCAACCAATTGGCCACGAAAAAATTTAGCTCTAGGTGGGTAATCAAACGACAAAGTTGCTAGGGCATCAATAACACGGTGACGACCTTTATTGCCACCATAAGAGGTTTCTACACCAATAATAGCGGTAATGATTTCAGCAGGTACACCGTATTGTTGCTCGGCACGTTTTAGGGCATCGGCATAGTCAGTCATAAACTTTTTGCCGCCGTCAATACGTTGCAAGGTAATAAATATTTTTTGGTATTCATGCCACACTAAAACGCGTTCAGCAGGGCGAGCAATTAAATCAAGAATATCTTGGCGTTTATTGGTTTCACGAAATAGATTTTGTAAATGCTCACGATCCATCTTTTTTTCGCGCACCATTTCATCAATAAAATCAGATACATCTTGACGTTGTGTAGGATCATAAGTGCTTGCTATTAACTGACTTAATGGCAGAAAGCAAAAAGACACAATAGCTAAAATACGCAAAACCATTTTTTTACCCCGAAAATTTACTTAACAATCATTTTTTTGTGAGTGTGTATCGACATAAGTACACCAAAGCCTATCATTAACGTGAAGCTAGAGGTGCCGCCATAGCTAACCAGTGGTAAAGGTACGCCGACTACAGGCAACAAACCACTCACCATACCTAGGTTAACAAATACATACACAAAAAAGGTTAAAATAATTGAAGATGCTAATAAGCGGCTGAAAGTATCATCGACAGATAAAGCAATCAACATTCCGCGCCAAATTATTAGTGTATATAAAGTAAGTAGTAGGATAACACCGACTAAGCCAGCTTCTTCAGCTAAAACTGCAATAATAAAATCAGTGTGCCTTTCGGGTAAAAACTCTAGCCTAGATTGTGTACCTTCTAACCAGCCTTTGCCGTATAAGCCACCTGACCCTATCGCGGTTTTAGATTGAATAATATTCCAACCTGTACCGAGTGGATCACTTTCAGGGTTTAAAAAAGTCTTGACGCGATTCTTTTGATAATCATGCATCACCATCCATAAAGCAGGTAATGCTGCTAAAGCTAACGCAATAAATGACATAATTAAACGCCAGCTTAATCCAGCTAAAAATAATACAACTAACCCAGCACCTGCTACTAAAATGGATGTACCTAAGTCTGGTTGAACAGCGATAAGTAGTGTGGGTATAGCCATTAGCAAAAAAGCAATCGTTAAGTTTTTCCAGTTAGGTGGTAAATGACATTGCGATAAATAAGACGCTAGCATTAGTGGTAAAGCAAGCTTCATCAATTCAGAGGGCTGTATTCTAAAAGAGCCAATGGATATCCAGCGTTGAGCTCCTTTGGCATCAATACCTAAAATTAATACGGCTAATAATGTTAGCAGTGTAAAAATATAGGCAATCAGTGCCCAACGTCGCATAAAACGTGGCGGAACTTGTGCAACAACAATCATTGCAACCATAGCAACACTGAAGCGTGTGGCTTGTGCCATCGTTGAATTTAAGTTGCCGCCCGTAGCGCTGTAAAGAATAACCAGACTTACGCTCATTAATATAATCAAGCCTAATAATAGCCAGCCATCAATATGGATACGGGTTAAAAAACTTTCTTTGCGCCGTAAATCACGATACGCACCAGGCAAGCTCCATAAGAAATCACGGGGCAAGGTCGTTCTCCTTCAAAGATAAGCGCTCTTGAGTGAGGTAAAAATCAAAAATCTCGCGTGCTAAAGGTGCCGCCACTCTACTGCCGCCACCGGCGTTTTCAACAAGAATTGCTAAAACAATTTGTGGGTTTTCGGCGGGGGCAAAACCAATAAAAACAGCGTGGTCGATAAGGTGTTCAGATAGACCTTCGGTGTTTCTGTTTCCTTTTTCTTGGCTTAGGCTGTAAACCTGTGAAGTGCCTGTTTTACCGGCTATTTTATAGTTAGCACCTTGTCCTGACGCGCGGGCTGTTCCTTCAAATCCATGCATGACATTAGTCATAGCATTAAAAATATAATCCCAGTCTTCAGGGTTTTTAAGTTCAATGTTTTCTTTACTGGCTTTTTTAGGCAGTAAATTTAATTGTGAGTCGGTACTGGCTAATAAACGTGGTGCTATCCATTGACCTTTGTTAGCAAGTACAGCGGTTGCTGTTGCTAGCTGTAAAGGTGTTGTAAGCCAATAACCTTGTCCTATGCCAGTGCTGAGTGTTTCACCAGGAAACCAAGGTTGCTTATAAG
This sequence comes from Marinospirillum sp., assembly GCF_035271045.1. Taxonomy (GTDB): domain Bacteria; phylum Pseudomonadota; class Gammaproteobacteria; order Pseudomonadales; family Halomonadaceae; genus Marinospirillum. The sequence goes on from NZ_DATESC010000007.1 coordinate 176,347, forward strand.
CGGCTTTTTTCCATTCACGGCTGGGCATTAAACCTTTACGTGCATTATTAACGTCTAACGCGGTACTTTCTCCAAAACCAAAGCGTTGCATAAATGAAGACATTTCATCAATGCCTAGGTTGTAAGCCAGATTATAAAAGAAAGTATTGTTAGAAACAGCAATGGCACGCTCTAAGTTAACCATACCATGCCCGTTTCGTTTCCAGTTACGGTATAAGCGGTCATCATTAGGGAGTTGATAATAACCTCTATCCATCAACTCATACTCGCGTGTTATGACTGAATTGTCTAATGCGGCGATACCCAGCATGGGTTTAATGGTTGATCCGGGTGAGTATTGACCACGACTGGCTCGGTCAAATAAAGGCAGTTGAGGATCTTTGCGTAGGCTATGGAAATCGGTAGAATCTAACATACCAATAAATACATTAGGGTCATAACCAGGTGAGCTAACCAGTGCTAAAATACCGCCTGTCTTAGGTTCAATAGCTACCACTGCAGCACTACGTTTATTTAATATTTTATAAATAAATTGTTGTAATTTGGCATCTAAATGTAAAGTTAAATCAATGCCTGGGCTAGGGTGCTCTGATTCAACGACTTTAATAACGCGACCTCGTGCGTTGGTTTCAACTTTACGATAACCAACTTTTCCATGTAGATTATCTTCATAAAAGCGCTCTACCCCCGTCTTTCCTAGGTAATGAGTGCCGCTGTAAGCTTTTTTATCTAGGTTGACCATATCTTCTTCGCTAATACGGCCAACGTAACCTAAAACGTGTGATAAAGCTTCACCGCTTGGATAGTTACGCAGTAGCTGTGCTGAAACATCAATACCGGGTAATAGGTGGCGATTAACTGCGATGCGGGCTATTTGTTCTTCGGTGAGTTGATCGACTAATAGTGCTGGCTCAAATGGGCGGCGGCGTTGAAAGCTGCGTTCAACCAACGTAGTTTGACAGGTTTCATCCAGTTCAAGTAGTGTACAGACTTGCGCCACAACTGCTTCAACATCGTCAGTTAGTTCACGGGTGAGTGTTAGGCTATGGCTGGGTAGGTTATCAGCTAGTAGTTGACCATGACGGTCATAAATCAAACCACGTGTAGGCGGTATGGCTTCAACACTAATACGATTACGTTCGGAACGCAGCGTATAGAGGTCGTATTGAAATACTTGCAAATAAGCCATACGCCCAACAAGTATGAGCATTAATAACACGACTAAAACAAGTAGCAAACGTCCACGAAATAAGAAAATATGGTTTTCTTTTTCGGAATCTTTAATTTGTCGTCTAAATTCAGTCATGGTTATTCAAACACAATTACTCAGCGGTGATAAGGATGACCAGAAAGTAGCGTCCAGGCACGGTAAAGCTGCTCTGCAAGCAACACTCTAACCAAAGGGTGAGGCAAGGTTAAAGCAGAAAGTGACCAACGTTGTTCGGCTAATTGTAAGCAGGCATCAGAAAGACCATCAGGTCCACCAATCAGCAAAGCAATGTCACGTCCTTCCATGCGCCAATCTTCAGCGACCTTGGCTAGCTGTTCGCTACTCCATGATTTACCTAGTACATCTAAGGCAATCACTTTTTCTTTACTGTTTTTTAAACGCGCTAAAACAGCATCCGATTCTTGCTGCATGGCCTTTTTTAAATCACTGCCTGGACGCCTAGTGCCTAGTGGGATTTCTTCAAATTCCACTTTAAAGTCATGGGGTAAGCGTTTGGTATACTCGGTCACTCCTTGTTCTACCCATGCAGGCATTTTTTGTCCAACAGCTAAAATTCGTATTTTCAAGATTTTTGCCTAATAAGTAGCTGTCTTATCAAGTTCGCTAACAGCCGGTGTTGCGTATTCACCCCAGAGCTTTTCTAAGTCATAAAACTCACGCGTTTGTGGTTGCATAACGTGAACTAGAATGTCACCTAGATCAACCAGTACCCATTCACCAGAATCCAAGCCTTCAATGCCTAAAAGCTTTAAATTGTGTTCTTTAGTTAAGTCTTGAACATTACGCGCTAACGCCATGACTTGCCTAGAAGAAGTACCGCTAGCAATAATCATATAGTCGGTCACACTGGTGGTGCCTTTAACATCTAATATCACTAGGTTTTGTGCTTTTAAGTCTTCTAAAGCATTAATCACGAGTTTTTTTAATTCGTCGACGTGCATTTTCACTCCAAAAATAAACAGCAGGGTCACAGGTAAAAAGTTACCGGTAAAGTCCTTGCTTGTTAATAAAATTTAAAACCGTGTCGGGTAATAAATAGCGTGCTGATAAGTTGTTAGCCAAAAGTTTACGAATATGCGTTGCTGAAATTTCAAATGTACTGGGTAAACTTAGCCTAAAAATGCGTCCCGCAGGGTGGGTCGCTAATGTTTCGTCTGCTGTTAATTTATGTTTTTCTAGTAACTGTAAAACCTCGTCCGTTGCTTGATACATTTGTCCTGGGCGTTCTAAAACAATTAAATGCACTAATTCTAATAAGCGTTCATTACGCGACCAATTGGGTAAGCCAATAAATGCATCCCAACCTAGCACCATTGCTAGTGGTTGTTGATTGCCATAATCTTTGCGTAAATTTATTAATGTATCCACCGACCAAGAAGGCCCTGCACGGCGCAATTCACAATCATCGGCAAACAGTAAGCTTTCGTCGGCAATGGCTAAACGTAGCATGGCTAAACGTTGTTCTGCTGTCGCTTTAGGTTGATCTTTATGTGCAGGACGCTGGCAAGGTACTAGATGCACCTTCTTAACGGGTAGTACTTGAGTCAGTTCTAGGGCGCTGCGTAGATGCCCATGATGAATAGGATCAAAAGTACCGCCGAACATTAACACTAAAGAGGACATTTTGGCATCATCAGCTGCGTATTTGACCATCACCTAGCACAATATATTTTTGAGAGGTTAAACCATTCAATCCAACCGGGCCTCTAGCATGAATTTTATCGGTAGAAATACCCACTTCAGCCCCTAAACCGTATTCAAAACCATCGGCAAAGCGAGTTGAAGCGTTGACCATGACGGAACTTGAATCAACCACCGCCATAAAACGTCTGGCACGGGTGTAGTTTTCGGTGACAATGGCATCAGTATGATGTGATCCATAGGTATTAATATGGGTCATGGCTTCGTCTAAAGAATCAACCAGTTTTATCGCCAAAATAGGTGCTAGGTATTCTGTCGTCCAATCAGAGTCAATGGCTGCTAGCATACTAGGTACTAACACGCGAGAACGCGCACAGCCGCGTAATTCAACCCCTTTTGCTTGATAAGCTTCTGCCAAAGCGGGTAATAGGTTAGCCGCTTGTGATTCGTGAATTAACAATGTTTCCATTGTGTTGCAAGTACCATAACGGTGCGTTTTGGCATTAATCGCAATGGCTAATGACTTTGCTTGATCGGCATAGCGATCAAGGTAAACATGACAAATGCCGTCTAAATGCTTAATAACGGGGATTTTTGCATCCGCAGTAATGCGCTCAATTAACCCTTTGCCGCCGCGTGGTACAAGCACGTCAATGTATTCACTTAGGGTAATTAATTCTGCAACGGCTTCACGGTCGATGGTTTCAACCACTTGTATTGAAGTTTCGGGTAAGCCTGCTGCTTTTAAGCCTAGCATTAAGCATTTTGCAATGGCTTGGTTAGAACGAATGGCTTCAGAGCCGCCGCGTAGAATGGCTGCATTACCCGCTTTTAAGCATAAGCTGGCTGCTTCAACAGTGACGTTGGGGCGTGATTCATAAATAATACCTATTACACCTAAAGGCACTCGCATTTTACCGACTTGAATACCACTGGGGCGATAGCTCATATCAGTAACTTCACCGATAGGGTCTGGTAAAGCGGCAACTTGACGTAAACCTTCTATCATCGCATCAATGCGTGCCTCGTTCAGCGCTAAACGGTCTAATAAAGCGGCATCTAACTGACGCGCAGCACCGGCTTTCATATCATCATTATTTGCGGCTAAAAGCTCTGCGCGTTGATTATCTAAAGCCTCCGCTGTGGCTAATAAAGCCGCATTTTTTACTTCGGTTGCTGTTTGAGCCAGCTGCCGTGAAGCGATTCTTGCTTGCTTGCCTAATGACTGCATATATTCAGCGATATTCATTTTTTTATGCTCTTTTTTAATACTAAACTGTTTAAATTATACACATTATACGCAAGCTAAAGGCGTTACCCTAGCCCTAGTGTGCATTCCGTTACAATCCTATTTCCTAATGGGATAACATTGAGTTACAATGCCCTTGCCAGGGGATGGTTAGGTCAGTCAAGATGGCTATTACAACACGTAAAAGACCGGGTACGCCGCTTTACGGCGCAAGTTATTTAATTAAGGTTTTGCCAAGTTATGGGACTATTCGAGTCCATACGCACACTTACATGGTGTCAACTACTTGCGTGTGGTTTATTTGCATTGCTATTTAGTTGGTATAGCTTTCAAGGTGACTTTATAATTGCCTTGGTTTATTTTAGCGGCTTTTTGGTCATGGGCTTATTGCTTTTAAGCGACCAAAACTGGCCTAAAAAAAGCTACCTTATTTTTAGTCAAGTGGTTTTTATGGTTTACACACTTGCTTCTTTATTGCTTATTTTGTTAGCAGAAAGCCCCATTTATTCGTTGCATTTAAGCCTTTTTTTAGCCTATCCCTTACTCGCTTTATCTTTATTGTCTTTTAGAGTAGCGCTATTTTTTATCTTGTTTTTTTCAGTTGCCGTTAATTTTTTATTAATGTTGCAATTGGATGGTGTGTTTCGTGCGGCTTACTTAACCGTTTTTTGGTCAATTACCTTGTTAACGCTGTTGCATTATTTTTCCCATATTGCTTATGCTGAGGGATTAAAAAAACAGTTAAATCGTGATGTCAAAACTCAATTATTAAATAAAAATCAACTTGTTATTAATTTATACAAAGAGCAAAAAAGAGCGCAGCGTGAATTAACCTCTTTAGGCATTATTTTTATTGTTAATGCAGATGCTTTTGATCTGTGTAGCATTAACGAAATAATGCATTATTTTTCACCCTATGAAGGACTGTATTCTTTATCGAGCAATCAGTTGGTAGCATTGATTCCTTTGTTTGATACCGCTGAACTTAACTATCGAGAAAACGAATTAGTTAAACAGCTGCCTAAGTTAAGTTTTAGTTCGCAACTTGACACTGAACAGCAACCTTTAGTCGACTACTTAAAAGCTTATATTAATAAGCTTGAGGTAGAAAATGAATACTGATAAGTTTAATTATAAAAATAATCAATTAATAGCAGTTTTTTATTTTATTATAGGCATTGGGTTGGCTTTTTTAGCTGTGCAATTTTACTTGTCAAGTTATTATCAAGCCATTTTACTGCCAACACTTTTTACACCCATTTTTTTTGCATTAGGATTATGGCGTTGGCAAACGTCTAGTCAGCTAAAAAATGATCCTGCTGCCGTATTAGCGTTAGTAATGTTGGCTATTTTCTTATTATTACAACCAAAGGTATTTAATGACATTACTCAATGGCATTGGGTTGGGCTTTGCTACCCTTTGTTGGCTTTTTATCTTTTACCTACTTCCGCATCTTTAGTTTTTAATATTTTGCTGTTAATAGGTTGGCTTAATTTAAGGCTTTACAATCAACCAATAGAACAAAATATTGTTTTTTCTACTTTTTTCTTGTTATTTACATTAATAGTTTGGATTTATGCCATTCGTAGTAAGATTGAAATAAAGAAACTTGAGAAATTGATGGGTGTTGATAAGGAAACAGGACTTTTAAATAAATACTATTTTAATGAATACCTGAATGCCGAGGTGAGTCGCTCTAGGGTTACTAAAAAACCTTTATCTTTATTGTTAGTAGAATTGCACCAATACCCAGAAATCAAAAAAGAGCTAGGTATAAATTTGGCTAAAAGCTTTATTCAAGATGTTAGTAGTGTTTGTCGAAATAATTGCCGTATTGGTGATGAGGCTTACCGTTATGATATGCAAACACTCTTAATTTTAATGCCCAATACAACCATTAATGGTTCTTTAGTGTTAAGAACTCGGCTTTATCAAAATTTATTACAGGCCTTAGTGTGTGATATTGGGCCACTTGATATCACGATAACACCACTTGAATTGCGAGCCGGTGAACAAACTGTAGACTTTCAAACCCGTATTGCTAACAGTTGTTACCACTCACTGAGTGAGCGAGTGGACGATAATTTGAGTAATTAATTAGGTATTAACAATTACTTTATTCACCCCATTTAGTGACAAGTTGCTGATCTAAGCCTAAATGATCCATCACTCTGGCAACGACAAAATCAATTAAATCTTCAATCCTTTTAGGGTGGTGATAAAAGCCTGGGCTGGCTGGCATAATCACCGCACCCATTTGGGTCAGTTTTAACATATGTTCTAAGTGAATTTGGTGCAGCGGCATTTCACGCGTCACTAAAATAAGCTGCCGCCGCTCTTTTAAAACCACATCACCAGCACGTTCAATTAAATTATTGCTAGCCCCCGTTGCTAGGGCAGAAAGCGTACCGCCTGAACAAGGGCAGATAACCATACTCGATGCAGCACCTGAACCTGAAGCCGCTGGCGCAAACCAGTCTTCACGCCCATAAGCTTTAACTTGCCCCGATAATTCTGCGTAGTGTTTATTAAGTTGCTCGGTAAGTTTGTCGGCATTAGCAGGCAGTTTTTCGTTCGTTTCAACTTCGATGACTAGGTGTGCTGCTTTAGAAATCATCAAATCCACAGCACAGTTTTGTGCTAACAAGCATTCCAATAAACGCAAGCCATATTGCACACCCGTTGCACCTGTGATGGCTAGGGTGACTCTTTTTTGTTGGTTTGTGTTCACTTGTGCTCGATTCATCGTTTCGTTTCCATTTCTCTTAAATCGTCCATTAGCGCTTGATGCAAACCGCCAAAGCTGCCGTTACTCATTAACACCACCCAATCATCGGGTTTTAATTTGGCTAATAAAGCCGCTTTAAGTTCGGTTAACGCTGTAAAAGACGAACCTATGTTTAACTCGGCAGGCGACCAGCTCATTTTAGGCGATTGATACCAATATACGTCATCTGCTAATGCAACACTGGCAGGCAAAGCTGAGCGTAAAGTACCTAGCTGCATGGTATTAGATCGGGGTTCAATCACCGCAATTAAACGGCCTTTACAACCGGCGCGCGCACCTTCTAAGGTCGTGGCAATGGCGGTTGGGTGGTGGGCAAAATCATCGTAAACTTGTATGCCGGAAACTTTACCCAAACATTCCATACGGCGTTTAACACTTAAAAAGCGGTTTAATGATTTAACCGCTTGTTGGGCTGGAACACCCGCGTGCCTTGCAGCGGCTACAGCAGCTAATGCATTGTTGATATTGTGTTCACCTGTGAGTGACCAGTTGACTTCACCTAGGTATTCACCTTTTAAATACACTTCAAAACACGCACCAGCAGCATCTTTTTTAACTGCCCACCAATCGGCTTGATGATTAGTCTGGCGATTACCCAAGGTTTCAACTTCGCTCCAACAGCCTTTTTCAATAACGGCCTGTAAAGCAGTATCGGCTTGTGGATAAATGGCACGCCCATTAGTGGGAAGTAGGCGCATTAAATGATGAAATTGAATTTGAATGGCGGCTAAGTCAGGAAAAATATCGGCATGGTCAAACTCAAGGTTATTCAGCACTAGCGTGCGTGGCGCGTAATGCACAAATTTAGAGCGTTTATCAAAAAAAGCGGTGTCGTATTCATCGGCTTCAATTACAAAGAAAATCGAGTTTCCTAAGCGGGCTGGAATGCCAAAGTTAGTGGGTATGCCGCCAATTAAAAAGCCTGGCGACATATTGGCATCTTCTAATAACCAAGCCAACATACTGGCGGTCGTTGTTTTACCATGCGTTCCTGCAACGGCTAAAACCCAGCGTTGCTGATTGTCTTTTTGCCCACGCAATAGGTGGTCGTGTAGCCACTGAGGGCCAGAAGTATACGGCAAGGTTGAGTTTAGCAGCGCTTCAACGCAAGGTAAGCCACGGCGCATTACATTACCAACAATCACTAAATCTGGCTTGAAGTCTAGTGGGTTATAATCAAAGCCTTCGTGTAAATGAATGCCTGCAGCAAGCAGTTGATGACTCATGGGTGGGTACACTTGCTGGTCTGAACCACTCACGCTATGCCCCATTTCTCTGGCTAAAATAGCTAAAGATCCCATAAAAGTGCCACAAATGCCTAAAAAGTGTAGGTGCATAGCTCAACTCATTTTGCTTAATAGAAAGTTGTAAAGTTTACCATTGTCAGCAACTTCTAGCGCAAGACATCATGCATAGATGCATTAGATCCGGTAGAATAACCGCAATTTTAATCCTATCATTAACCAAGCAGGAGCTTTTTTGACAATGTCCAAGCAAAACGCTTTTTACGCCCAGTCTGGCGGTGTGACTGCAGTAATCAATGCAAGTGCGTGCGGTGTAATTGAAGCTGCGCGTAAGCACAGCGATTCTATTGGCACTGTTTATGCAGGCCGTAACGGTATTCTTGGCGCTTTAATGGAAGAACTCATTGATACTACTGCACTGTCTGATGAAACCGTTGCAGCGCTTCGCCACACGCCTGGCGGTGCTTTTGGTTCTTGTCGCTATAAGCTTAAAGATGTTGAAACGCATAGGACTCAATACGAGCGCTTAATTGAAGTATTCAAAGCGCATGATATTGGTTATTTCTTTTATAACGGTGGTAATGATTCTGCTGATACGTGTCTAAAAATTGCTCAGCTGGCTGAAACTATTGGTTATCCACTAAAAGCAGTACACATTCCTAAAACGGTTGATAACGATTTACCCATTACTGATAACTGCCCAGGCTTTGGTTCGGTTGCTAAGTACATTGCAGTATCGACTAAAGAAGCTGCGATGGATATTGAATCCATGAGTGCCACTTCAACTAAAGTTTTTATTCTTGAAGTGATGGGTCGCCATGCGGGTTGGATTGCAGGTGCGGGTGGTTTAGCTGGTGAAGGCGAAGGCGCTGCACCGCACCTGATTATTTTCCCAGAAATTCCATTTGATCGCGCTACCGTTATGGCGCGTGTTGATGACTGTGTTAAGAAATACGGCTACTGCGTTATTGTTGTTTCAGAAGGCGCAAGCTATTCCGATGGTAGCTTTCTTGCTGATGCTGGTACGACCGATGCTTTTGGTCACAAGCAATTAGGGGGTGTTGCACCTTCTTTAGCAGCAATGGTTAAACAAGATTTAGGCTATAAATACCACTGGGCAGTAGCTGATTACTTACAGCGTTCCGCACGTCACCTAGCTTCTGCAACAGATGTTCAGCAAGCTTATGCTGTGGGTGAGGCTGCTGTTAAGCTGGCTTTGGCGGGAAAAAACTCAGTGATGTCTACCATTGTTCGTACCAGTGAAACACCTTATGCATGGGCAGTGGGTGAAGCGCCCTTGTCTGAAATTGCTAATGTAGAAAAATTTATGCCGCGTGATTACATTACGCCAGATGGTTTTGGTATTAGTGAGCTAGGCCGTAATTACCTATTACCACTGATTCAAGGTGAAGATTACCCACCGTATAAAGATGGTATGCCTGATTATGTGCAGTTAGACCACAAATTAGTGGCTAAAAAACTAGCTGATTTTGATATTTAACTAGGTTATTTCTTAAATAACTTTGACGCAATAAAAAACCCCGATTATAAAATCGGGGTTTTGTTTTAAAACTTAACAACTATTAACGCTAAAGGGTAAAACGGATTACATCATACCGCCCATGCCACCCATGCCACCCATACCGCCCATGCCACCCATGTCGCCCATACCACCAGCAGATTTTTCTTCTGGTAGCTCAGCAACCATGCACTGGGTAGTAATCATTAGACCACCAACCGATGCAGCAGATTGTAGTGCAGTACGTGTTACTTTAGCTGGGTCAAGTACACCCATTTCAACTAGGTCACCGTAAACGCCGGTTTGTGCGTTGTAACCAAAGTTGCCAGTACCTTCTTTAACTTTAGCAACCACAACAGAGGCTTCTTCGCCAGCGTTAGTAACGATTTGGCGTAGGGGTGCTTCCATCGCACGTAGAGCAATTGCAATACCGTGGTTTTGGTCTTCGTTGTCGCCTTTAACGGCTCTAACGGCTTCAAGTACACGAATTAACGCAGTACCGCCACCAGGTACAACACCTTCTTCTACTGCTGCGCGAGTTGAGTGCAGAGCATCTTCAACACGGGCTTTCTTCTCTTTCATTTCCATTTCAGAAGCAGCACCGATACGAATAACAGCAACACCGCCAGCAAGTTTAGCTAGGCGCTCTTGTAGTTTTTCACGGTCGTAGTCAGACGTTGTATCTTCCATTTGCGCACGAATCTGCTTAACGCGTGATTCGATATCGTCTTGGCTACCCGCACCATCAATAATGGTGGTTGATTCTTTGGTTAGCACGGCGCGCTTAGCGGTACCTAGGTGTTCTAGCGTTGCATCTTCTAGGTTTAGGCCAACTTCTTCTGAGATAACAGTAGCATTACTCAGAATAGCGATGTCTTGTAGCATTGCCTTACGACGGTCGCCAAAGCCAGGTGCTTTTGCTGCAGCAACTTTAACAATGCCGCGCATATTGTTAACAACTAACGTTGCCATTGCTTCGCCTTCGATATCTTCAGCAATAATTAGCAAAGGCTTACCGCTTTTTGCAGTTGCTTCTAATACTGGCAATAGCTCACGGATGTTAGAGATTTTTTTGTCTACAAGCAGGATGTAGGGGTCTTCCATTTCGGCAGACATATTATCTTGGTTGTTTACAAAGTAAGGAGAGATGTAGCCACGGTCGAACTGCATACCTTCAACCACTTCTAGCTCATCTTCAAAACCACGGCCTTCATCAACCGTAATTACGCCTTCTTTGCCGACTTTTTCCATAGCGTTGGCAATAATTTCACCAATGCGTGCATCACCATTTGCAGATATAGTACCGACTTGGGCAATCGACTTGGTGTCTGCGCAAGGCTTAGCAAGCTTTTTAATTTCTTCAACGGCTACGGCTACGGCTTTGTCGATACCGCGCTTAAGGTCCATTGGGTTCATACCCGCTGTAACAACCTTAAAGCCTTCGTTGACAATGGCTTGTGCCAAAACAGTTGCGGTTGTAGTACCGTCGCCTGCTTCATCAGATGCTTTAGACGCTACTTCTTTAACCATTTGTGCGCCCATGTTTTCGAACTTGTCTTTGAGTTCGATTTCACGCGCAACCGATACACCATCTTTAGTAACAATGGGTGAACCGTAAGATTTGTCGAGTACAACATTACGACCCTTAGGACCTAGGGTGGTTTTCACTGCGTCGGCTAGAATATTGACACCAGTAACCATGCGCTTACGAGCGTCATCACCGAAACGTACATCTTTAGCGGCCATTTTCTTTTCCTGTTCTTAAATAAGGGTTGTTCTTAAATAACTGTCTTGGATAGAAGGGGTGTTTAGAAAGGTCTAGCTTTCTAGCACACCGAAAATTTCGCTTTCGTTCAGAATCAGTAGTTCTTCACCGTCAATTTTAATGGTGCTGCCAGCGTAGCTGCCAAAAATGACCTTATCACCAGCCTTAACTGACAGTGGACGCAACTGACCATCAACAAAGCGACCTTCACCGATAGCAACAACTTCACCTTGCTGGGGCTTTTCTTTAGCACTGCCTGGTAGAACAATACCGCCAGGGGTGGTGGTTTCTTCTTCCATACGACGAACGACTACACGATCGTGCAAAGGACGGATTTTCATTGCTGAATGTCTCCTGATAGGTCAACGTATTGTTTAGGTATTTTGCTTGTTTTACTTGCTTTTCCGGTTATCCGGATTACCTGCACTAGCAATTAATCTGCATAGAACAGGCAGGAATTTTGTTACATCTACTAAATGGGGATGATGAAATTAATTTCAAGGCTCTTTTTCATCTTTTCTTTGAAACTCTCCTTCAAGTACACGCGCAGAACCTTCCAAGTTATTTTGCTTTTGCATAGGGTCATTTTTTTTAGCTTGATAAGTATTTTGTTGTCCGTAAGCGCTGCTTTGTTGTTGATAAGTAGTGCCTTGATTTTTAGTTTTTAAGGGACTAACAAGTAATTTTCGAGTAAAAGGCAGCAACAGCAGTAAACCTAAGAAATCTGAAATAAAGCCTGGAATAAATAATAAAATACCCGCCAAGCCAACAGCGGCGGTTTCTAAAATAGCACCAATAGGCGTTTCACCTTGCTGCATTTTCTCACGTATAACTAACTGTAAGCGCCGCCATTCTAACTGTACTAATAATAAACCTAATGCAGCTGTAGCAACAATCAGTAAAACAGTAGAAAAAGCGCCAGCCTGTTGACCAACCTGAATCATTAACCAAATTTCAGCCAAAGGCCAAACCAATAAAAGAAAGAGTAGGGGCATTTTTTAAGCCTTGTTTTGAGCAGTTGTAATAAAAGAAGTGGTGACTCTTATCTCTTTATTCAAGTGTTGTAGTAAATTTTGCTGCTAGTGACGCACTGGTCAATTATTTTCACTTTCTTTTACTTTTTCTATTTCGCAAGTGCGAGATGATGCGTTATATTGGCTAAGAAGCGTATCGGTTAAGACACACAAGTGTCTGTTAAATTCTACTTTTAAATTCTATTATTTATAACAATTGAGGTGAACTATGCAAGTTAAAGGTGCAGTGATTGCAATTACCGGTGGTGCTCAGGGTTTAGGCAAAGCAATGGCTCTAAATTTGGCCGCGCAAGGTGCAAAATTAGCACTCATTGATTTAGACGAAGAAAAATTGCAAGCAACCCTTGCCTTAGTTAAAGAAGCCGGTGGTGAAGGTCATTATTACCTAGCCAACGTTGCAGAAGAAACAGCAGTAGAAAGCACCTTTGCACAAATTGCCAAAGACTTTGGCACCTTGGATGTATTGGTTAACAATGCCGGTATTACGCGTGATGGTTTGTTAGTTAAAGCTAAAAATGGCGAAGTTACTGGTAAAATGAGTTTGTCTAACTGGCAGCAAGTCATTGACGTTAACCTTACTGGTGTTTTCTTATGTGGTCGTGAAGCAGCGGCGCAAATGATTAAGCTAGGTAGTAAAGGCGTTATCATCAACATTTCTTCTATTTCTCGTGCCGGTAATATGGGTCAAACTAACTACGCTGCTGCTAAAGCGGGTGTTGTTGCCATGACCGTTGCTTGGGGTAAAGAGCTTTCTCGCTACGGCATTCGTACTGGTGCTATTGCACCTGGCTTTGTGGCAACAGACATGGTTTCAGCTATGCCTGAAGAAGTATTAGGTAAAATTGTTGCTGGTATTCCTTTGAAGCGCTTAGGTCAGCCTGATGAAATTGCTCACACAGTGCGCTACATCGTAGAGAACGACTATTTTTCTGGTCGTGTTGTTGAGTGTGATGGTGCTTTACGCATCTAGTACTGCTTAGTTTTATCTAAATAAAAACTTTACCAAAAAGCCCACTAAAAAAATCAGTGGGCTTTTTTTCAATTAAAAACTAACTAAATGCTCTAAACGGGCTGTCGTTTTCTCGCCAATACCTTTAACAATTTGCAAGTCTGCTAGGCTAGTAAAACCTCCTTTTTGCTCACGTGCATCAATAATTGCTTTTGCCTTAAACGGACCAATGCCGGGTAAAGTGCTTAATTGCTCAGCACTGGCTTTATTGACATTAATACGGCTAACAGACTGTTGCAGCGTGGGTTGTTCTATTTTAGCTAAATTTGCGGGTTCATTGGCAAGTCCTAAACCGCTAAAACTTAACAGTAGAAATAAAGCAAAAAAACCTGAGATAGATTTGATAGAATTTCCTTGCATATTTAAATCCTCTTTAATTGACTTTACTTGAGGTGCCAGCCTTTGCTGAACTGACTCTTTTAGCTTAGAAGCGATAAGTGGTTTCAGCTAGGCAAGTGGCAATGCAAAAACACCTTCTTTATTGATAAAACGCAAGTATTGTGGTTTTAATTAACTTTTATGGAGATCTTCGTGAGTCCAATTATTGTTGCGCTTGACTTTTCTTCTGCTGAACAAGCTTTAGCCCTAGCCGATCAATTAGATGCCAAACATTGCCGTGTCAAAGTAGGCAAAGAGTTATTTACTCGTTCTGGCCCTAGTATTCTTAATGCTTTGCAGCAGCGCGGCTTTGATGTGTTTTTAGATTTGAAATACCACGATATTCCCAATACCTGTGCTCAAGCTGTTTTAGCCGCAGCAGAACAGGGCGTATGGATGGTGAATGTACACGCCAGCGGTGGTTTGCGTATGATGCAAGCGGCCAAAGAAAATCTTGTTAAAAACAATTTAAACACCCAGCTCATTGCCGTTACGGTGTTAACCAGTATGGCACAGGCTGATTTTCAAGAATTAGGCATTCAACGTTCGATTGAAGAGCAAGTGCTGCGTTTGGCAAAATTAACCAACGAGGCAGGATTAGACGGTGTGGTTTGTTCCGCGCAAGAAGCCAGTCTGCTGCAGGCTGAATTGGGTAAAGATTTTTTGAAAGTAACACCAGGTATTCGTCCAGCCACTGCAAGCTTTGATGACCAGCAGCGTATTATGACCCCAGAAGCGGCAATGGCAGCGGGTAGCACCCACTTGGTTATTGGTCGTCCAATCACTCAAGCAGCTAATCCTGCTCAAGCATTAGCGGATATTATTCGCCTTCTACCCCAATAATAGGCTTGATACTGCCCCACTCTCGGCATTTGGGGCATTGCCAATAAAGTTGCTTGCTTTCAAAGCCACAGCTACCGCAGCGATGTTCAGGTTTTTGTTGCAGTAGCTGATGGGTTAAGTTTTTTAGCGTTAGTAGGTGGGCGCGTTCATCACCCCCCGCTTGATGTAAATAAAGGTTAATTAAGTAATCGACACCCTTCAACGAGCCTTCACGCAACATATAATAGTCAACTTTTTCTAATGCTTCTTGGTGGCGACCTTTTTGCCGTAGTATTTCAGCAAGGTGAATTAGCACTGAAGTATAGTTATGTTCTACTAAGATTTTTTCTAAGGTGTTAACCAATTCTTTAGGTTGGTTCAGCACTTTATAAGCATCCACCAACGTTTGTAGCATGACTGGAATATAGGCTGAGTCTTGTTCAGGTATGCGTAGTAATATTCTTATGGCTGCTTTAGCACTACCACTTTGTAGCTCTAGTTGTGCCATAAGTAGTGTGGCACGAATGCAGGCAGCATCAAAAGCAGCGGCTTGCTTTAATAGCTTTTTAGCCGGTACAAAATTATTTTTACTGAGCTGTATAGCGGCTAGTTCACACGCATAGTGAGCGGCGGCTTTTTTTAGTGGCAGATTTTCTTTTAGCATAGCCGGTGAAATCGTATGAATGGCTTTTTGCCATTCTTTCTCGCGCTCATATAAATCGACTAATAATAACTGGCTAGCTTGCCCTGTTTCAGTATTCTGCCCTGTTAACTCACTTAACAAACCTTCTGCACGGTCTAACAAACCTGCAGCCATAAAATCTTTGGCAAGTTCTAGCTGCACTCTAGCGGCTTGTTCTTTGGTTAAGCTAGGGCGAGCAAATAAATTTTGATGTACACGAACTGCTTTATCAGATTCGCCACGACCGCGAAATAATTTACCCAAAGCAATGTGCGTTTCTATCGTGTCTGAATTAACCTCTAATGCTTTAATGAAAGTTTCTATGGCAGCATCGGGTTGTTCGTTCAACAGATAATTTAAGCCAACAAAATAGTCACGGCTTAACTGACTGGTTGTTCCTGGCGGCGGTAATTTACGGCGGCGCTCTTTACGACCCAGCCACCAACCTAGCGCGAGTGCTAAAAAAAGTAACAAAAATAGCAGGATTTCCAGTGGCATAAACAGTCTGTCGTTAGTAAAGGATGTTATTTAGGTGCTTTAAAAGTAAGCGTGCGTAGTTTATGCAGCTCTTCTTTTTGTTGTTTAAGCTGGCGTTCATGGCTTATCAATTTTGCTTTGTAACTAGCCAACTTAGGCAGCATAAGTAGAACACCCAATACTAAGCCAGTAATCAAGCTAAGAATTAGCCACAGCGCCAAACTGTTTTCTGGTAGTTGAATAAAGAGTAAATCTAAAGGTGTGGGTTGTTGGTTACGCAACGTAAACCCAATGCCAAGTAATAACAGAGCCAAGATTAATGCTAGGGTAAAAAGCGATTTAATGAGTTTCATACTTGTCCCTAGTTTTAGGCGTGCCTAGTCTTCATTAACTTGCTCGCGCAGTTCTTTGCCAGGTTTAAAATGGGGAACATATTTACCTGCTAACTGCACGCTAGCACCTGTTTTAGGATTACGACCTTTGCGTGGTTCACGGTAATGTAAAGAAAAGCTACCAAAGCCTCTAATTTCAACACGACCACCCGTTGCTAGGGTATCGGTCATATAATCAAGCAGCAATTTAACCGCCAACTCAACCTGTTTAAGGCTAAGGTCACTTTTACGCAATGCAATTTGTTCTACAAGTTCAGATTTGGTCATGCCCTTCACTCCGTCTCTGGGTGTTAGGTTTTTGATTTTACTAGCATAGTTGCCTTTTACTAAATACACAATAATTAGCCTATAAACAACTGCTTAACTAAGATAAGCCAGAAGTATTTGGTTTACTGTCACTTTACGCTTAGACTGGGTGTTTGCTAATTTCTGGTACAAGTCAATTTTGAGGCTGATATGACTAACGTAACCCCTTCTTCTTGCACATCAACTCCTGAAACAACGGAGCGTAATCGTCTTTATTGGCAAAGTCGCCGTGGTATGTGGGAGCTAGATTTACTTTTAGTGCCTTTTTTAGACGGGCGCTTTAACCAAATTTCTGAGCAATTACAAAATGACTATAAGCGCCTTTTAAAAGAGGAAGATCAAGACTTGTTTGTTTGGTTAATGCGTCGTGAACCCACTAAAGATGCTTCGTTGCAAGCCATAGTTCAAGAAATTATTGATAATGCAGAACACGGAAACTTGGATCAATATAAAGGCCTCTAAGCTTGGGCGCTGTTTTTTTCTATTTGGTTATGCTGGTTTAATAAGTGTAATTATTGACTATTCGCAGCCATTAATTAACGGGCTAATAATTTTTGTTTTGTTGCACGCTGGCTGGAGTTGGCGGCAAGCGTTTGGTAGTGCAGCGCCTGTCGCTTTTTTAATCGAAAATCATCAGCTTTATGTGCAGCTTGCTTCGGGGCAGTTACAAACTGTGCAACCTCCTTTATTAATAAGCAGCCGCTTTGCTTTGGTTTTTAAGCGGTCAGGCTTGTTTGTTTGGCCTTGGCTGTTATGGCCTGATGCAATAAGCGCTAAAGAACATCACCAGCTACGTTATTTTTTACGCAGTTGGCGATAAGCCAAAATCAATCATTACCAATGATCCGGCACTAGCAAAGTATCACGCGCTTCAGCCGCCGTTGTTGGGTAATCCAAGGTATAATGCAAGCCTCGGCTTTCTTTACGCAGTTGTGCTGAGCGAATAATTAACTCAGCTACCGTTGCCAAGTTACGCAACTCTAATAAATCACTGCTAATGCGGTAGTTAGAATAATAATCATGGATTTCAGACTGCAACAGCTTAATACGGTGCTGCGCCCTTTCTAAGCGTTTGTCCGTTCTTACAATGCCCACGTAATCCCACATAAAACGGCGAATCTCATCCCAATTATGGCTAATCACCACGTCTTCATCAGAATCAGTGACTTGACTTTCATCCCAAGCGTCTAACTTGGGCGGTTCTTTAAGATTAGGCAGTTTGCTTAATAAGTCTTCAGCCGTTAAACGCCCATAAACAACGCATTCCAACAGTGAATTACTGGCCATACGGTTAGCACCATGTAAGCCAGTAAACGCGCATTCACCTATGGCATACAGCCCTGCAATGTTGGTTTGTCCTTGGTGATTAGTAACAATGCCGCCACAGGTGTAATGGGCAGCAGGTACAACAGGCAGTGGCGCTTTAGTTATGTCGATGCCTAATTCTAAGCAGCGTTGATAAATGGTGGGAAAGTGTCCACGAATAAAATCTGCATCTTGGTGCGAAATGTCTAAACAAACGTGATCTAAGCCAAGGCGTTTCATTTCATGGTCAATGGCACGCGCCACCACATCTCTGGGTGCTAATTCGCAGCGGGCATCAAAACGGTGCATAAAAGCTTCGCCGTTGGGTAGTGTTAACCGTGCTCCTTCGCCACGTAAAGCTTCGCTGATTAAAAAACTTTTAGCGCTGGGGTGATAAAGGCAAGTGGGGTGAAATTGATTAAACTCCATATTGGCAACCGAGCAACCTGCCCGCCACGCCATTGCAATGCCATCACCTGAACTACCATCAGGGTTAGAGGTATACAGGTAAACTTTACTTGCACCCCCCGTTGCTAAAATCACTGCTTTGGCAGCAAACGCTTGTACTTTAGCCTGTTTAGTATCTAAAACATAAACGCCTACGCAAGCCTGTTCAGCTAAACCTAACTTATGACGGGTAATTAAATCAACGGCAAGGTGGTTTTCAAAAACATGAATATTGGAGTGCTGCTTAACCCTTGTGATTAAGGTTTCAGAAATGGCTAAGCCTGTTGCATCATCCGCGTGTAGAATACGCCGAAAGCTGTGCCCACCTTCACGGGTTAAATGGTAAGACAAGGGTGAGGCATCATCGCCAGGCAGCAAAGGGTTATCGCTTGATGCTGACTTATGTTCAGCGGGTGTAAAAGGCACACCTTGGTCTATAAGCCATTGAATGCTATTGCGGCTTTCGTTTACTACTAGCTCAACCGTGTCGTGGTGACAAAGCCCTGCACCGGCGATAAGCGTGTCTTCAATGTGCGCTTCTAAAGAATCTTCTGGGTCAACAACCGTGGCAATGCCGCCTTGTGCCCAACGGGTTGAACCTTGGTTTAGAGCAGCTTTGCTCAGCAGCGCCACTTTTTTTGTATTGGCTAGGTGCAGTGCTGCAGTCATCCCCGCTGCACCACTGCCAATAATAACAACATCAAACCGCTGAGAAACAGGCATAAGGTAGAAATCCTTAATTAAAAATGCTTATTGTTCAATGCGCTTTAGCGCTTTTTGAGAAAGCTTAGCCGTGCTAAGGTATAGCGATTTTGACCTCTCTGGCAAGTCTTGATCCTTCGATTGGTTTGCGTAATGACTTGGAGTTCCTGAATGACGAGCGCAAGGGAAACAGACCAGCGATTGGTCGAACGTGTTCAAAAGGGCGATAAACGTGCTTTTGATCTTTTGGTAAAGAAATATCAACACAAAATTATTGCGCTGATAGGACGCTATGTAAACGATCACCACGAACAGCAAGACGTTGCTCAAGAAGCTTTTGTTAAGGCTTACCGTGCATTAAATAATTTTCGGGCTGAAAGTGCGTTTTATACTTGGCTATACCGTATTGCCATTAATACTGCAAAAAATCACTTGGTTTCAAGAGGGCGGCGACCACCAGGAACGGATGTTGATATTGAAGATGCAGAAAATTTCAGCTTTTTTGATGGCATGAGTGACAACGCTTCACCTGAAGCCAATTTGATGCGTGATGAATTAGAAGAGCGCATTTTTGCGACCCTTGCACAACTGCCTGATGATTTAAAAACAGCGCTTAGTTTGCGAGAGTTTGAAGGTTTAAGCTATGAAGAAATTGCTGAAATTATGCAGTGTCCGGTCGGCACGGTTAGATCAAGAATTTTTCGTGCGCGTGAAGCTATCGACAAGGCGATAGCGCCTTTAGTGAAATCGGTGGATGCTAAGCATTAGCAATGGCTGATAAATACACACAAAATTTACAAGGTTTTTTTAATATTTAATAAAACCAAATGGATGACTCGCTGTCTAGGATAGAACCACAAGCATGATCGTTTATTCTTAATGAGGTATCTGGCATGACAGAAAAGCTACACCAGTCTCTTTCTTCTATTATGGATGGCGCTGGTGATGACTTGGAGCTGCCGCGCTTATTGAATACTATGCAGGCATCGCCCCAAATTAATGATGAGTTAAGTGCTAAGTGGCGTCGCTATCACTTGGCACAAGGGGTGTTACGTAGTGAATTGCGTGGAACAAAACATCCAAAAGCCGCTCAATTTGATATTTCAGCAGCGGTTATGCAACAAATAGACGATGAAAATTTAAGTTGCACTGCTGCGAACTTTACGCAAGAGTCGGGGCATAAACCAGCATCGGGTCATAAACCAGAGTCGGGTCAATGGTGGCGTGGTGCAGCGTTAGCCGCTTCAGTTGCTTTGTTAGTCATTACCGGCACACAAATTTATAACATCAATCAAGAAAGCGAAGGTTCAGCGCCTGCTTTTGCAGTGCAAGAATTTGTAACACCCATGACTCGGCCGATAATAGAAACCAGTCATGTAGCTTCTGATTGCCAATCACCGCTATTTTCAGGTGTTGCTATTATTAACCTGCCTATTGAAATGTCGCAACGCAAACCTTGTAGCAACAACATTCAAACTTTTTCACCCTTATTAAATGCTCAGCAATCTAAGCAACAAGGCATTACCCCTGTCTCGTCACGTTAATCATTAGGAAAAACATGAGATGACTTGGGTTACACAAGAAGCCGAAGTGCTTACCCACTCAACTAAAGGTCAAGTGGAAGTGAAAGCCTGTACTTCCCAAGGTTGTGGTTCGTGCCGTTTAGCCAGTCGTTGTGGGCAAGGTTTATTATCACGCTGGTTGTTACGGCGAACGCCTAGTATTACTTTACAAACCGAGCTGCTGTTACAACCTGGCGACCGTGTGTTACTGGGTTTAGAAGCCAGCCAATTAAATGTTGCTGCATTGTTGCAATTTTTACTACCCTTGCTGACTTTACTAGCGGCTGCCATGTTAGCGGAGTTTTTAGGTGTAACAGCAGGCTTTAAGCTTTTTTTAATGGCGTTAACGGGTTTAGCCGGTGGTTTATTGTTAGCCAGGCGATTGGCTACTGCCAGCCCATTTAAACTTTTACGTCAGTTAAACCCTTCCATTTCACCCTTCCCTAATAAGAATCGGAGCTAACCTATGCTCAGTAAAAAAACTGCGTTTCAAGCTTTATCCTTCACTTTATTACTTGCTTGCTCTTTGTTGGCGTCGGCGGCTAATTTACCTGATTTTACGCAACTGGTTGAAAAAGCCGCACCTGCGGTTGTCAACATTAGCACGACACAACAAGTGCAAAAACGCACCTCACGGATTCCACAAGAAGTTCCTGAAATTTTTCGCCACTTTTTTGGTGAAATGCCAGAAGGGTTTGAGCAAGAACCTTCAAAAAAACATCAACAATCGTTAGGTTCGGGATTTATTATTTCTGAAGATGGTTATATTTTGACCAATAATCACGTTATCGAAAATGCTGATGAAATTATGGTGCGTTTAAACGATCGGCGTGAATTGGTTGCTGAGCTGATTGGTAGCGATCCTTCCAGCGACCTTGCTTTACTAAAAGTAAAGGCTAAAGGCTTACCAGTAGTAAAAATGGGTAACTCTGACCAGTTAAAAGTTGGCGAATGGGTGCTGGCAATTGGTTCACCTTTTGGTTTTGATTATTCAGTAACCGCCGGTATTGTCAGCGCGAAAGGACGTTCGTTACCCAACGAAACTTATGTGCCTTTTATTCAAACCGATGTGGCGATTAACCCAGGTAATTCAGGTGGGCCGCTGTTTAATCTAAATGGCGAAGTGGTAGGGATTAACTCACAAATTTATACCCGTTCAGGTGGCTTTATGGGCTTGTCTTTTGCCATTCCCATGCAAGTTGCGTTTGATGTTGCTGAACAGTTAAAAAGTCAAGGGCGAGTCAGTCGTGGTTGGTTAGGCGTTGCTATTCAAGATGTTAACCGTGATTTGGCAGAATCTTTTGGGCTAGAAAAGCCACAAGGTGCTTTGGTGGCTAACGTTGACCCAGAAGGCCCTGGTGCTAAAGGTGGCTTAATTGCTGGTGATATTATTTTGCAAGTCAATGGAAAAACCATTAATACCTCGTCAGACTTACCACCGACCGTCGGGCGTATTCGTCCTGGCGAAAAAGGACGGTTTGTCGTCATGCGTAATGGTTCACGTAAAACACTCAATATTGCTGTTGGTGAGCGTCCCAATGCCCCTCAAGTTGGTAATCAAATCGGTGGTGCTACATCAGCTCCCATCGCTGCTGACCGATTAGGCTTAAAGGTTGAGATTGTACCTACTGCTTTAAAAGAGCGCTGGTTTGTTGATAACGGCGTGCAAATCACCGAAGTTAGTGCAGACAGCGCTGCGGCGATTGCAGGTTTACGTCAAGGTGATGTGCTGGTG
This sequence comes from Marinospirillum sp., assembly GCF_035271045.1. Classification (GTDB taxonomy): domain Bacteria; phylum Pseudomonadota; class Gammaproteobacteria; order Pseudomonadales; family Halomonadaceae; genus Marinospirillum. Next base: position 198,636 of record NZ_DATESC010000007.1, read on the forward strand.
TCGATTGCCGGTAAAGAAATTACTAGCCCTATGCAATTTGGCAATCTAGTTAAAGCATTGCCTACTAATCAATCATTAGCGGTTCGATTGGTTAGACGTGGTAGCCCATTATTTGTGGCATTACGCATTAACGATTAGCCACATTAATAACTAGCACTTGACTGCTAGCATTTCTTTGCTATCGCTTATCAGGTAAACTTTAGCGCACTTTTTTCGGGTATGTGACCTAGCCTAACCTGGTCGCGCTACCTTCAATGTTTTTTGTCTGAATTTCGATGCAGGTGAACGTGAATAGTCTTAAACATATTCGTAACTTTTCCATCATCGCCCACATCGATCATGGTAAATCTACTCTGGCAGACCGCTTTATTCAATTTTGTGAAGGGTTAAGCGACAGAGAAATGAAACAGCAGGTGCTCGATTCAATGGATCTTGAGCGCGAGCGTGGCATAACAATTAAAGCCCAAAGTGTAACGCTTAACTACACCTCTTTAGCAGGTGAAACTTATCAGCTTAACTTTATCGACACACCAGGCCACGTAGACTTCTCTTATGAAGTTTCGCGTTCTTTAGCGGCTTGTGAAGGTGCTTTGTTAGTGGTTGATGCCGGTCAGGGCGTAGAAGCCCAATCGGTTGCTAATTGCTACACAGCCATAGAGCAAGGCTTGGAAGTGGTTCCCATTTTAAATAAGATGGATTTACCCCAAGCCGACCCCGACCGTGTAGCACAAGAAATTGAAGACGTTATTGGCATAGATGCCACCGATGCAGTGCGCTGTTCGGCTAAAAGCGGCCTAGGCATTCAAGATGTGGTCGAGCGATTAATAACGCAAATCCCACCACCAGAAGGTGATATTGATGCGCCCTTACAAGCGCTGATTGTCGACTCTTGGTTTGATAACTACCTAGGCGTGGTTTCTTTGCTGCGTATTAAAAACGGTACGCTGAAAAAAGGCGACAAGATTTTAATTAAGTCCACAGGTAGAACTTGGGATGCTACGGGTGTAGGTATTTTCACACCTAAGCGAGTTGAAACTGGCAGCCTAAAAGCCGGTGAAGTGGGTTATTTAGTTTCAGGCATTAAAGAAATTCATGGTGCGCCAGTCGGCGATACTATTACACACGCTAAAACGCCTGATGTAGCGCGTTTACCTGGTTTTAAGAAGGTTTCGCCGCAAGTTTATGCCGGATTATTTCCAGTATCGGCTGAAGATTTTGAAGAGTTCCGCGATGCGTTAGATAAGCTATCACTCAACGATGCTTCGCTATTTTTTGAACCCGATAGCTCAGAAGCGTTAGGTTTTGGTTTCCGTTGTGGCTTTTTAGGTATGCTGCACATGGAAATTGTGCAAGAACGCCTAGAGCGAGAATATAACCTTGATTTATTAACAACTGCGCCAACCGTTAGTTATGAAGTAGTTATGAAAAATGGTGATGTGCTAAAAGTTGATAATCCGACGCATATGCCAGACCCTGCGGGTATTGCTGAAATGCGTGAACCCATTGCGCGTTGCACTATTTTAACGCCACAAGATATGGTGGGTGCGTGCATTACTTTGTGTACCGAAAAACGTGGACATCAAGTAGAAATGCTTTACTTGGGCAACCAAGTGCAGTTGGTGTATGACATTCCTTTAGCTGAAGTGGTATTAGACTTTTTTGACCGCTTAAAATCTGCTTCACGGGGATTTGCATCCTTAGAATACAGTTTTAATCGTTTTGAACCTGCTAGTCTGGCCCGTTTAGACGTGTTAATTAATGGCGAAAAAGTAGATGCGTTAGCTTTAATTGTTCACCGCGACTTAGCCGTTGGTAAAGGACGCAGCCTAGTCGAAAAAATGCAAGAGCTGATTCCACGGCAAATGTTTGATGTGGCGATTCAAGCCGCTTTAGGTGGGCAAATTATTGCGCGTTCTACGGTAAAAGCATTGCGTAAAAATGTCATCGCTAAATGTTATGGTGGTGATGCGAGCCGTAAGAAAAAACTGCTAGAAAAACAAAAGGCGGGTAAAAAACGGATGAAGCAGGTTGGGCGAGTGGAAATTCCACAAGAGGCTTTCCTTGCAGTTTTGCAGGTTGATAACTAGGAACTTAATCACTTATGCATCTGGATTTCTCACTTATCCTAGTCGTAGCAACCCTGGTAACAGGGTTGGTTTGGCTGTTAGACAAGTTAGTCTTTAAAAAACGTCGGGTCGCCAATAGCTTCCATCAAAAAAAACCGGGTGTTGTGGTGGAGTATGCCAATTCATTTTTTCCAGTGTTGGCATTGGTTTTAGTTTTGCGTTCGTTTTTATTTGAACCTTTTCAAATTCCATCCGGTTCTATGCTGCCTACGCTGAAAATTGGTGATTTTATTCTGGTTAATAAATTTAGCTATGGCGTGCGTTTGCCGGTTGTTAATACCCGAATAATTCCCGTTAATAATCCCAAGCCTGGCGATGTTGTTGTTTTTCGTTACCCTTTGGATAAACGTTTAAATTACATTAAGCGCGTTGTTGGTGTTGCCGGTGACAAAATCAGTTACCACAACAGCACCTTGCACATTAATGGTCAAGCCGTTAAGCGTGAACTGTTAGCAAAAAACACTGTTGAGTCACCTAAAGAAGAGTTATGGCAAGAACAACTAGGTGAAGCGATTTATTCGGTTTATAACTACCCAACGCCTACTTATAATTTTCCAGAAATAACCGTACCTGAAGGCTATTATTTTGTGATGGGTGATAACCGTGATCACAGTAACGATAGCCGTTTTTGGTGCCAAGCCCAGCCACAAAATGAAACCGGTTGTTTAATTATTCCAGGTTATATTAATGACCGTGGTGCGCCGCTGGTCATGGGTTTTGTTGCTGAAGAAAACTTAGTGGGTCGCGCTTTTGCCGTGTGGATGCATTGGCCAGAACTGTTGAGCTTGCCACAATTTAGTGCGATCCGCACAATCGAGTAATTTGAGTGAAAGAAAACCTGAAACCATTAATTAGGGCGATAGGCCATACGTTTAACGACCCAGCCCTACTCATTTTAGCGTTAACTCACCGCAGCTTTAGTAATAATAACAATGAACGTCTAGAGTTTTTAGGTGATTCAATTGTTAATTTTATTATCGCTGAAGACCTGTATCAGCGTTTTACACAAGCACGCGAAGGGCAGTTATCACGCCTACGTGCGCGTCAAGTAAAAGGCATCACACTTGCCGAAGTTGCTAGGGAGTTTAATCTAGGTGATTACCTGCGCCTTGGATCAGGCGAACTTAAAAGTGGCGGTTGGCGACGCGAATCCATTCTTGCTGATGCACTTGAAGCCGTTATCGGGGCTATTTACCTTGATGCAGGCATGGACGTTGCTAAAGAGCGCATTTTAAGCTGGTTCGCGGTGCGTTTAGATGCCATGAGCTTAAATGATACTCAAAAAGATCCAAAAACGCGGCTGCAAGAATATTTACAATCGCGTCAAAAACCCTTGCCTATCTACGATGTTATTCACGTTGAAGGCGAAGCCCACGCACAAATGTTTACCGTTGAATGCGTGATTGAACAATTAGATTATCGACCCCTAGGCATAGGTTCTAGTCGTCGATTTGCCGAGCAAGAAGCCGCTGAAAAGGTTTTGCAGGCATTAGAGGTTAAAGTTAAATGAGTATTAGTCGCTGTGGTTATGTTGCCCTTGTTGGTCGCCCGAATGTCGGTAAATCAACGTTACTAAACCGTATTCTAGGTCAAAAAATAAGCATTACCTGTAAAAAACCCCAAACCACCCGTCACCAAATTATGGGAATTCACACGGAAGATGATGTACAAACCATTTACGTTGATACCCCCGGTATGCACGTTGCTGAAGGCACACGCGATAAAGCCATTAACCACTATATGAATGATGCCGCTAAACAAGCTTTGCGTGATGTTGATGTTGCCGTGTTTTTAATTGATCGTACTAAATGGATGCCAGAAGATCAGTTGGTTTTAGAGCGCTTAACTTACCTAGAATGTCCGGTTATTTTAGCGATTAATAAGGTGGATTGGTTGGACGATAAAAGTACGCTGCTGCCTTTTATTGAAGACGTTAGCAAAAAACATGATTTTGCCGCCATTGTGCCTATTTCTGCTTTAAGCGGTAAAAAAGTGAATACTTTAGTGCATGAAATTGAAAAGCGTTTACCTGAAGGCGAGCACTTTTACCCAGAAGACCAAGTGACGGATCGTAGCCTGCGTTTTCTAGCCTCTGAACTGGTTAGAGAAAAAATCATGCGTCAGCTAGGTGAAGAGTTGCCCTATTCAGTGACTGTTGAAATAGAGCAGTTCAAGCAAGAAGGCCGTATCTTGCACATTCATGCCTTGATTTTAGTCGAGCGAGAAGGTCAGCGAAAAATTATTATTGGCGACAAAGGTAATCAATTAAAACTGATTGGGCGCGATGCCCGTTTAGATATGGAAAAAGCTTTTGAAACCAAAATTATGCTTAACCTTTGGGTTAAAGTTAAAAGTAACTGGTCAGACGATGCCCGTGCGTTAAAAAGCCTAGGTTACACTGGGTTAGATTAATACCCATGTCATCAACTTGTGATTTTCAACCTGCATGGCTATTGCATTCCCGTCCTTATTTAGAAACGAGTGCTTTAGCTTGGTTGTTAACACTAAAAGATGGGCGTTTAAATGCGGTTGTACGTGGTGTACGCACTAAAAAAAGCCGTTACCGTGCTTTGCTGCAACCTTTTACACCCTTGCAAGTTAGGATTAAAGGTCATCAAGAGTTAAAAAAACTGGCTGACCTAGAAGCCACTTCAGCGCCCCACTGGTTACAAGGTGAAGCGCTGATTTGTGGGCTGTATGCCAATGAATTGCTTAGCCGCTTGTTGCTAGCAGGTCAAGCTTGTCCAACTTTATTTCGTGATTATTCACTGCTGCTACAACTACTAAATAACAGTGAGCAACGTGAACCAGCTTTACGACGCTTTGAGTTAAGTCTGCTGGATCATTTAGGTTATCCCCTTGTTTTTACTGATACTCAGGGTAATGCCCTAGTGGAAGAACGCTTGTATCGCTGGCTGCCTGAACACGGTTTTTTAGTTATTCATGGTATAGCAGAATCCAATACCCGTATTTACAGGGGTGCAAATTTATTAGCCATAGCAAACGATGACTGGCGAGAAAAACTAACACGACAAATCGCTAAAGCCCTTACACGCCAGTTGTTACAGCCCTTGCTAGGCTCTAAACCTTTACACAGTCGGCAACTTTTTTTACACATGAAAAAGCCTAGCCTGACATAATTTTTGCTTGAATCAATCTTAAAAGTAGAACTTAAAAATGGAGCTTAAAATGAGTCAGCGTTTATTGCTTGGCGTAAATATTGACCACATTGCGACCCTGCGCCAAGCGAGGGGCACACGCTACCCAGATCCTGTATTAGCAGCACAACTTGCCGAACAAGCCGGTGCTGATGGCATTACTTTGCACCTGCGTGAAGACCGCCGCCATATTCAAGAACGCGATGTTGAACTAATTAAACAAGTGCTGCACACGCCCATGAACTTTGAAATGGCGGTGACTGAGTGGATGCTTAGCTATGCAGAAAAGCTACAAGCTGAGCACGTTTGTTTAGTGCCTGAGCGCCGCGAAGAACTGACCACCGAAGGTGGTTTAGACGTTGCAGGTCAGCTAGAAAAAATAACCGCTGCCATTAAGCGTTTAGCCGCAGTAGGCAGTGAAGTGTCGTTATTTATTGATGCTGATTACAAGCAAATTGATGCGGCTGTTACAGCCGGTGCGCCAGCGATTGAGCTGCACACGGGTGCTTATGCTGATGCTCAAGCGCCTGAATTGGTTGCCAAAGAACTAAAACGCATTCAAGAAGGCGTTGCTTATGCATTAAGTAAAGGCTTAATTGTGAATGCTGGCCACGGTTTGCATTACCATAACGTGCAAGCCATTGCTGCCATTCACGGCATTAATGAATTAAATATAGGCCATGCCATCATTGCGCGTGCTGCTTTTACGGGTTTAGCCGAAGCCATTAAAGCAATGAAAGTCATTATGTTAGCGACAAGGGCTTCATGCTAGCCAGATTTACTCAAACGTTTGCGCCTTACCGCGATAGGCGTATGTTAACCCTTTTAATACTTGGGTTTTCAAGTGGTTTACCTGCGCCTTTAGTTTTTTCTAACCTATCTATCTGGTTAAGGGACTTGGGCGTTAGCCGCACTGAAATCGGCTTGTTTGCTTTAGCTGCTACGCCCTACGCGCTTAATTTTTTATGGGCACCCTTGGTCGACAGATTACGTTTGCCGTGGTTTTCGGCCCGTTTTGGTCGCCGCCGTGGTTGGGCATTATTTACCCAAAGTCTATTAATGTTGGCCATTTTTTTACTATCGCTGACTAATCCTGCACAAAATTTAATGCTGGTTGCTTTGGCAGTGTTGTTTGTGGCTTTTATGTCCGCGACTCAAGATATAGTGATTGATGCTTATCGTATTGAACTTTTAGAGCCGCATTTATACGGTGCTGGCTCTGCTGCAGCCATTTGGGGCTGGCACTTAGGTGGTACTTTAGTGGGCGCTGCGGGTGGTTTATACCTAGCAGAATATTTTGGCTGGAATACGGCTTATGGTGTGTTAGCTGCTGGTATTTTAATTGGTATGGTTGCCGTGTTGTTTAGCCCTGAACCTAAGCCGTCTATTTCTGCAGCAACCTTGGCTGAAGAGTCGCGTGTATTAGCAAACCTAGACCGCTTTAACGCATTGCCCAAGCATTTACGCGCAGCAATGGGTTGGTTTTACGTCAGTTTATTAGCGCCTTTTGCTGAATTTACGCGCCGTAAAGGTTGGCTGTGGATACTTGCCTTTATTTTTATTTTTAAACTTGGTGATGCGTTACTAGGGCGAATGTCGGGCGTATTTTACCGAGAACTCGGTTTTTCTTTATTAGAAATTGCAGACGTTTCTAAGCTGTATGGCTTTGGTGCCAATATTATTGGTATTTTGCTGGGCGGAATTTTAGTGGCGCGAGTGGGACTGCTAAAAGCATTGTTTGTTTCTGGCTTGGCCACTGCCACGACCAACCTTACCTATGCTTGGTTAGCTGCTTCAGGGCAATCGTACGCCATTTTTGTTATAGCCTTGATCGCCGATAATTTCACCACTGGATTAGTCACTGTCGCCTTTGTTGCTTACCTTTCTAGCTTGTGCAACTCCGCTTACACTGCCACCCAATATGCACTGTTAGCATCCCTAGGTAATTTAGCTAGAATTTGGTTATCGGCTTCAAGTGGCTGGATGATTGATAAACTTGATGGTGATTGGTCTGTTTTTTTTGTATTAACGGCTATTATTGCTTTAGTTGGCTTACCGCTGTTATTAGTATTAATTTACAAGTTTCCGGTTATACCGCCGCCTACTTTTGAAAGCCAAACCTCTGAAGCTGGATTCAAGAAAAATGGAGTTAGTGACCCATGATTCGCCAGTTATTCCAGCCACGTAAAAAAAATGACTCAGTTAATTTAAGGGCAAGGGTTTCGCTAGAGCGTGAAGGGAACGAACAGATAAAACGTATTAGCCAAGTTGTGCATCGTATTCACTGGACGCGCACCATTTTAGGTATTATGTGGACAGCAGGCCCTGTAACTATGCTGGGTTTATTAGGTGGCTTTTACCTAGCCTATGGCAAAGTTCCACCAGCTCAAACCCTGTTGTACTTTTTTACTTTTACTGTTTTATCCGCTTTAATCGCTTTTTTTGCCAAAGTGATTTATGACATGACACGCGGCCACCTTGTTGAACAAGCGCAACAAGACGTGACGGAAGCCATTGATAAACTCGCTGATTTAATTCTAGCCGTGCGTGATTTAATTGTTGGTAGCCACGAAGAAGATGTCAGGCAACGTGAAGCGGCTTTACAACTGCTGCGCCGCATTGAGTTAACCCCTGATGGTGTTGCCTTTGCTGCTCAAGAGTTAACCGGCGATAGTGAGTTAGCAAAAATTTTAGGTCGTGTTGAAACCTATCGCCGCGCGGGTTTGTACTCACGTGTGCGAGATTTAAACCGTCAACACCGTGAGCGTATAGAAGCTGCCTTGCAGTGGCTTAACGAAGCCTCACCAGAAGCGGCTAGCGTATTAAGAGAACGTTTTAGTGGCGAAGCTCCGCAGCTAGAAAAGGGTGTGCCGCGTGATGAATTTTTTATCGAGCGTGTATTAGCCGCTATTGAAGAAGACAACCTCTTGTTAATGACGCTACAAGATGTTGAGGAAATGCTAATTCTAGCCTTTGAGCTGGTCAATGGCCGTGAAATACCGATGCTGATTTTTAGTTATTCGGGTAAATGGCGATTAGCTAGAGCTTTAGATGATTTAGAAAAAAAACGCAGCCATTACCGAATAACACAAGCCAGTGGTAGTAACCGTATCCGTGCTTTGGCAGGCTTTTTAGTAGAAACCGATGAAGCGATTCACGAACAATTACCCTATGGTACTTCTGCACACGAATTAATCGGGCGCATTGAAGTAATTTTAGATCAAATCGCTTCGGATGTTTTGGCGTTAGTTGAATTATCCAGCCAAGGACGTTTAGAAAATACCACCGAATTACGCAGTAAAGCGGACGTTTTGTCTAAATCATTAATTTTGTACAAAGCTTCACGGCAAGGTTATCAGCAGCTAGGCCGCGCTCATGCGGCTTTAATTGATGCATCAGAAAGCTGGAACAGCTTAACCTCACATTTTGATCAAGTGAATCAACTAAGGTTTGGGCCGGGTCGCAGCGGTTTACGCATTATTGAACGGGTTGTTTCATTGGCCGATGAACAAAAAATTGCGGTGTGTCAGCACCTAGTAGGTTATTTGCAAGGTGAACAATTAGAAAAACGTGGACGGCGCTTTTTTACGCGCCGTGATGGGCGTTCACGGCCTTTAACCCTAGAAGGTGCACGGCAATTAGCGGTTGAAGTGGCGCTTGCTTTAGAACCACACATTCAGCTTTCGCGTCCAGAAATTCAACGGGGCTTAAACGCAACTAATGCCACTTATTTAGGTGGTTTAGAACCTGATATGAGTGCTGCTGAAAAAGCGGCTTTAGGCGCAGCGATGGCCAGTGAAGTACAGCAAGATATGAGCCATGCAGCAGAACGATTGGCTGTCGCTTTAGTTAAACACTACCGCGTCGATTTAACGGAAGAAGCGCGTGACTTTTTAATTGATGCTTATGGCGCAAGGTTACAAATGTTAGAAATGCTTTCTAACTATGAAACTAATACGATAAACAGTCCGGTCAGTTTTTTAAGCTTACGTCCACCGCTGGTTGTTGCACCTAAGCGTGAATGGTATCGGGCATTAATTAAAGCAAGGCAGGAGTTAAGTTAATAATGGAGCAAATGATTTACGTTTTGGGTGCCGGGTCTTTGGGCTTACTTTACGCCTCACGCTTAGCCCGCACTGGTAAAACGGTGACTTTATTAGTTAAACCCAGCCAATCTAATGCGTTAGGTTTAGGCATTACTTTGCGTGAAGGTGAAGCGGCTTTGGCTAAGCGGGTTTTTGTTCGTGTTAAAAGTGAAGCCAACGCTGAAATACAAATTAGTCAGCTGATTATTGCTACTAAAGCGGGGCAAGCCACAGCAGCACTTAATAAATGGAAAGCGTGTTTGGCAGACGATGCAGAAATTTTAATGCTTCAAAATGGTTTGGGTAGCCAAGCTGAAGTAGCGGCAATGCTTACGCCGCAGCAAACCTTGTTAGCTGCAAGTGTGACCGAAGGTGCTTACTTAGAAGAAGTAGGCGCAGTGGTTCATGCGGGTAAAGGTAAAACATTACTAGGGCGTTGGAGTGGTGCTAATAAAACAGCGGTGGCACATTGGGTCAGCCGTTTAACCATTGCTGGGCTAGCGGCTGAGTCAGTGGATGCTATACGCCCAGTGTTGTGGCACAAACTCGCCATTAATTCAGTGATTAATCCTTTAACCGCCATTCATAACGTCGAAAATGGTGCGCTAGCCAGCCGTGATTATAAACCTCAAGTTGACGACTTGTGTTTAGAGTTGTTGCAAGTATTTAAGCGATTAGGCATTGCCGAACCAGAAGGTGGGCTGGCATCACGAATAGAACAAGTTATTATATCGACCGCTGCTAATCGTTCATCCATGCTGCAAGATTTGGATAAAGGCAAGAAAACTGAAATTGATTATATAACGGGTACTTTATTAAAAGTGGCAACTTCACTTAAATTAGCGTTACCTACGCACCAAGCCATGTATAACGCGGTTAAAGCCGCCGAATAGCACTAGAATCTACTTTAATGCGTTGCTGCTGTTGCAATAAGTTTAATAACAAAATAACGCGCTCATCGCCGTTTTTACTGGCAAAAATAGCGGTTAAACCTTTTAATGGGCCTTTATCAATCAATACTTGGTCGCCTGTTTCGAATTGTTGTTCTGGTGCAGATTGAATACGCTGTTTGAGTTGTTTAATCAAATTATCAGCTATTTTTACTGGTGTACTACCAAAGGCAACTAGCTTTAATACGCCACGCGTAGAGCGTATAGGTCGCCAATTATCCGTAACATTGTTTAGGTGAATAAATAAGTAATAGGGAAACAAAGGTTCATCAACAAGCTTTAATTTACCTGCACGCGGCTTTTCAATCGCTATACAAGGATGAAACACTTCAAATCCTTGGTTTTGTAAATTTTCTGCGGCACGAAAAGACTCTTTTGCTTTGCATTGAATTACATACCAGCTGCGTTTCGTCATCGTTACTCCAAAACTTAGGGCGTTATCCTTATCGACAAGCTTAACTGGCAGCAAGAAAATCACTTGTCAGTTTTAGCAGCTTTAACCCAGTGAGGTTATACTAGCGCCATAATAAATTTTAGTCTTTATATTCATTTTTTTATTAGGAGTTGTTATGCCGTCCTTTGATGTCGTTTCAGAATTAGATAAACACCAAGTGACTAATGCTGTTGACCAAGCTAACCGTTTAGTCGGTAATCGCTTTGATTTTAAAGGCGTGAATGCCCGTTTTGAACTCACTGGCAAAAATGAAGTGATTCTTCATGCTGAAGCTGAGTTTCAAGTTAAGCAAATGGTAGAAATCTTACAGGCTGAATTAATTCGTAAAGGCATTGATGCTGCTTGTATGGAAGAAGGTAAGGTTGAAGAGGCGAATAGAACAGCGCGTATGCCGATAAAATTACGCGAAGGCATTGAAACTGAGTTGGCTAAAAAAATCGTTAAAATGATTAAAGATGCCAAACTAAAAGTTCAAGCGCAAATTCAAGGCGAACAAGTGCGCGTTACGGGTAAAAAGCGTGATGATTTACAAGAAGTGATGGCGTTATTGCGTGGCACAGAATTAGAGATGCCGCTGCAATACATTAACTTTCGAGACTAATGTTAAACACTCAATGTTAATAGGTATTGGTACTGATTTAGCAAAAATAGAACGCTTTGCCGCAATTTTACAAAGACGCGGTGTGGCTATAACGCGCCGTTTGTTAACGGCCAATGAGCAGGCGGCTATGCAACAAGCCGCCAGTCCAGCGGCTTTTTTAGCCAAGCGTTTTGCGGCAAAAGAAGCCTTGCTTAAAGCGTTAGGTACAGGCTTGCGAAATGGTTTAAGTTGGCAGCACATAGAAGTCAGCAACGATGAGTGGGGCAAGCCTAGCATTGAACTTAATGGCGAAGCTTACAAGTTAGCGGCTGCAAAAGGCGTAAAATCCATTCACCTTTCTATTACTGATGAAAAAGACATGGCTTTGGCTTTTGTGGTGTTGGAGCGTTAGGTATGCAACTTTAATCATCCAACATCACTAAATGCCGGTTATTTTCAGGGTGATAATAAGCCGTTAACTCTGCTTTATAGACACTTGAAATGCGCTGCAAGTCTAAAACCTCAGCAGGTTTCCCCAAAGCTTGCACCTTGCCTTTATCTAACAGCAATATCTTGTCTGCAAACACACTGGCAAGGTTTAAATCATGCAGCACACACACCAAGCTCCAGTTATGCTGTTTTACTAAAGTTTTTAACTGCCTAAAAATTTGTTGTTGCTGTCCTAAATCTTGCGCTGACATGGGTTCGTCCAGCAGCAATAAAGCCCTAGGCACTGCCCAAATTTGTGCTAACACCCTAGCGAGTTGCACGCGTTGGCGTTCACCACCTGAAAGGCGCGTAATTTTACGCCCCAGCAATTCATAAGCACCGGCAGCTTGCATTGCCTGAATGACTAAAGGTGAATCGGCTTGGTCATCACCCCAAGCATAACGCCCTAACGCCACCACCTCTTCTGTTAAAAAATCAAAACTTAACGGGTTAGATTGCTCCATTCGTGCACGATTTCTAGCCAACTCTGCAGGTGACCAAGCACTTAAAAGCCGGTCGCCCATCATAACTTGCCCACTTGTTGCTTTAATTTCACCCGTCAGTAGGCTAAGTAACGAAGACTTCCCCGCACCATTTGGGCCACACACCGCAAGAATCTGGCCGTCATAAAGGTCTAAGCTCATCGGTTGTAAGCGCCAGCTATCCGGCTTACCTAAACTAATTTCCCTAGCAGTAAGCACTGGCTGTTTAGCGGTTTTTTGCGTCATACATCACCTCGGTTACGCCCACGCGCTAACATCCATAAAAAATAAGGGCCGCCAATTAAACTGGTTAACAAGCCAACAGGGATTTCAGCCGGTGCAGCAAGGGTTCTTGCCAAAGCATCTGCAAGCAGCAGTAAAATAGCACCACCCAAAGCAGAGGCAGGCAATAAAAGCCGATGTCCCGGCCCCAAAATCATGCGCAACATATGTGGAATCATTAAGCCTAAAAAACCAATAATGCCAGCTAAAGCCACACTGACACCCACCGTTAAAGCTGTGCCTAGCACCACTTTTTGGCGTAGTTTTTTAGCATCTAAACCACTGTCTACGGCGGCTAAATCGCCGAGTTGTAAAACATCTAATTGTTTACGCACCGATAGCAATAAAAACAAACCGGGCAGCATCACCAAAGCACCCACAGCCAATTCACTGCCACGCACAAAGCCCAAACCACCCATGCCCCACAAACTCATTTGGCGAAGCTGTTGATCATCAGCCACATAACTTAGCAAACCATTAAATGCACCTGCCAGTGTATTAATGGCTAAACCTGCCAATAATAGCCACAGCATATTGCCGTGCCCATTTTGTCCTAAGCGAAAAATCAGCCAACAGGTTAACCAACCGCCAACACAGGCAATTAACATTTGTCCTTGCCAAGTCCATTGGTCGGGTAAAAAAGCAGCAAGTGGAAAGACAATCCACAAACCCACCGCCAAACTTGCGCCACTCGACACCCCAAGCAAACCTGGGTCGGCCAAAGGGTTACGAAATAACCCCTGCATGGCTGCACCCGCCAGCGCCAAACCACTACCCACTAACATGGCTAGTAACAAACGGGGAAGGCGAACGGCTGTCCAAATCTGCCAATCATAACTGCTCATACTGCCAGTAATGAATTGCCAAGGGCCCAAGGCTAGCGTTCCGGCTTGGGATGCCAGTAAAACGGCAATAAAGAGCACCAAGAAAAGTAACAGTAATGCACGTGGCGCAGGTTTTAATGCTAGCAAGCGATTCATTGCCTCAGCTGCTCCACTGCGGTACGCAAATCTAGCACTGACTGCGCTGTACGTGGGCCAAAGCCAAGGAAGGCCAAATCATTCACCACCACCAGTCGCTTGTGTTCTGCTGCTGGGGTTTGCTGTAAACCGGGCAATTGCCAAACCTTAGCTTCGCCACCCAAGGCCGTTAAACCGGCTTCGGTTAAAATTAACGTAGTGGGCTGAGCCGCAATAAGACCTTCAGCACTAATCGGTTTATAGCCTGTAATACCCTGAATGGCATTATTCAAACCCGCCAACTGCATTAAGGAATCAGCACTAGAACCTTGCCCTGCTACCATCGGCGCACCCATACCGGCATGGCTTAAAATAAACACACCGTTTAACTGTTTAAACGCTATCAACTTAGTGAGTTGTTCACGTTGCTTAGCTAAATCAGCCAATAAGGGTTTGGCTTCTTTTTCAAGATTGAGTGCTTTAGACACGGCTTTCACTTTTAAATCAACACCGTCTAAATCTTGCTGATAAGGAATGCGGGCTACTTTAATGCCAGCGGCTTCAAGCCTTTCTGCTAAAGGTGCAGGGCGTGCAGCATCACTTAACAACACTAAATCAGGCTTAAAGGATAAAATCCCCTCTAAAGAAAGTTGACGTAAATAACCCACATCCGGCAAATCATTAACCGATTCAGGAAACATACTGGTGGTGTCTCTAGCCACTAATAAATCGCCTGCACCCAGGGCATAAACAATTTCTGTGACATCACCACCCAAACTAATCACGCGCTGGTCAGCTAAGCTAGTTAAGGGCAACAGCAAAGCAAGCCCAGCAACTAGCCGGGCAAACAGTTGAGTCATAGCAAATCCCTCTGCTTTATTTTAGGCTAGGCAAGTTAGCGAGCAACTCTGTCCAAGCGGCTTGCTCTGGGCCATTTTCTTCACGCCTTGCATACATTTGCAGTAATAAAGTACCTGATTTATCAAATACTTCTAAGCTGGTTACCCAACCGCTAGACTGGGGCTTACGTGTTACATAAGCATGGGCAAAAGTTTCAGGATTGGCGTGCAAGGTGAAGTTTTCTTCAAAGATATTTAACCAGCCACGCATCGGCTTAATGCCTTGCGTTTTGCCTGTATAAATTTGCACACAGCCACGGCTACCTACAAAAATCATAATTTCCATTTTCTGTACAGCCGTAGCATCGACTAGCTGTTGAAAGGCATCAATAGAAACTTCGCGGCTTAAATCGTCTGGTACAGCCTGCACCGCAGCAAAACGTGTAATTCGGTGACGGCGAATTAAACTAAAAAACTGATGCACATCTTTCATTTGTCGCCATTCTTCTGCTACTTGTTTAGCACTAGATGGAGCTGAATGATCTTCAATCTCTGCTGTTACAAACTTAGGCAATACTGAATCTTCAGCGGCAACGGTTTGTTCATCTAGCAAAGCCTGCCAAGCCGTTAAGTTGGTTTCTTCTAAAGAAAACACCTTGTGTACCGCCACACCATGCTTGTCAAAAAACTGCAAACTCAAGCGTTTTCCCTTAGGCGTTTCATCTTCAATGGCGCAAGCCCAATGCCAATGCCCCATAAAAATACGCAGGTCTAAACCGCCAATATCTAAAAAAATACCGGCAGCCTGTGGCCCTGCCTCACCTAGTTTGGGTTCTGGATAAATACCTTTGTATTCGTTTACCACACCTTGGTTACGAGTAAGTGCTAAAACACGCCCCAAACTAGGCAGTGCTTTTAACACGGCAACAATGTCTTTTAAGGGAAAGACATTTTCGCGACCCACACGACAGGCTTGCAAATCACCTTCTGTTGTTTCTAAAAGAGCCGCCCAATCCACCATAAACCCAGGTGTTTTAGAGTCACGTAATTGCTGTAAAGAAGTAAAAAGAATAGCCTGCTCATCTTGAGCTGCCAGCGTCATGTTCATTGTATGCACTCCATAAAGTTACAAAAAAACTGATAGTTGCAGAAAAAACTGACGTGCTGGCTGCCTTGGGAAAGGAAAAACCTTGGGTGGCTTGCACAATTGATTGGTGGCTATACTATTCAAACCTAGATGCGAATGTCAATGATTATCATTAAGTGTTGACAAGTTATTAGTATTGATTATCATTTACAAGGTCAGCCAGCCACGTTCGTTAAAGAACTGCCAGCCAGCAATTTTTTTAATTCTGTGCTTAGGGAGTTTTTAATGAGCCGCTGTACTTTTAGCCGTTTGGCGTTCTTAGGTCTGGTTTTAGCTGCGCCGTACTTGCAAGCAGAATCTCTTCAAGAATCTAGTGCCTCCTCAATTAAAGTAAGCCGACTAGACAATATTTTAGTCACTGGCA
This sequence comes from Marinospirillum sp., assembly GCF_035271045.1. Lineage (GTDB taxonomy): Bacteria > Pseudomonadota > Gammaproteobacteria > Pseudomonadales > Halomonadaceae > Marinospirillum. The sequence goes on from NZ_DATESC010000007.1 coordinate 214,551, forward strand.
CACGTACCGAACGTGCCTTGGTAGACATTCCTGTTCGTACCCAAGTGATTAGTGCTGCAGATATTGAAAAAAACCACGCCAAAGATTTACAAGAAGCACTTTCCCATGTGCCAGGGTTACAACTGCGCCCTATTCATGGCAAAACCGGCTATGGCGTATGGCTGCAAGGCATTGATGCTAACCGTGTACTTATTTTAGTTGATGGTAATCCTGTTTCTGCCAGCACTGGCTCTGCTGTAGACACCAGCCAAATTGCGGTAACCGATATCGAACGCATCGAAATTATTAAAGGCGCTGCCTCGGCTATGTACGGCACTTCGGCTATGGGCGGTGTGGTCAATATTATTACCCGTCAGCACTCGCAACCTATTTCAGCATCAGTCACTGCCAGTGGCGGTAGTTGGGGCGACCAAGACCTTAAAAGTAACGCTTTAGCGCAGCGGCATTTAAAAGGCCAAATCGCCCTTAACAATGATGCTTGGAGCTTCAACCTTATGGGTGATGTGCGTGACCAAGATGGCTGGACAGCAACACCGAATAGCATCAGCAATGAAGGTTTCAAAGGGTATAAACGCAATTTAGCCAGCCAAGTGCAATACCGTTTTTCTCCTGATTTTAAATTCACGCTTTCGCCCCGTATTTACCAAGAAGACCTAACCAACGGGCTAAGTGAGTTTGCGCCGGGCATTGGTAATATAAAGGTCGATAAAAAAGAGCAAACCACCACCTTACATTTAGGCGCAAGACTAGAAAAAGGCCAAAAAGATGCGTTTAACTGGTCGATTAATGCTTTAACCGAAACTTTTAAAGGCGAAACGGCACAAGACAAACCATCCACCCAATGGGTAGATCAGCAGCGTGATACCGATATAGATCAGCAATTAGTTACTCTACAAATTAACTACCCTCTAGGTAATCATCACTTATCTTTTGGTGGTCAGGTTTCAGAAGAGACTATGGATGTAGTGCAATACAAACGCACTGGTAGTACAACAGAACGCCTTGTGGAAGTCGATAACGCCACAGCCAGCAATCAAGAGCTATTCCTGCAAGACAGCTGGTTTATTGGTGAACATTTAGAACTCTTACCCGGCTTTCGAGTGCATCACGACAAAGACGCAGGCACTCACTTTTCACCCATGATGAACAGTTTATTCTTCAAAACCTTCGATTCAGGCGACCGCATTAATCTACGTTTAGGCGTAGGCAATGGTTACCGTGTCGCCAATTTAAAAGAACGCTACTTTGTTTTTGATCACAGCCAATTTGGCTACAAGGTGATGGGTAACCCAGATTTAGAACCTGAAAGCTCTATCAGTTATCAGGCAGGCATTGAATGGCTAAAAGCGTCTAATAATGCCCGTTTAGAACTGAGCCTATTTCGCAATGACATTACTGACTTAATTGAATCTGACCAAGATTTAGCTGAGTCGGCCATTCAGAACTTACAAATTTTTCGCTACCAAAACTTTGAAAAAGCCCGTACTCAAGGCGCTGAACTGGTTCTACACACGCCGCTGGGTTTAGGTTTTAGTTTCGATTTGGGCTACACCTGGATGGAAGCCACCGACCGCATGACAGGCAACGACCTGCCTAGCCGCCCAGAGCATTTAGTGAAATTGGGCTTAGATTGGCAAACGCCACTGAATGGTTTGGTGCTTACAGCCAAAGCCAAGTATGAATCCCAACAGTTCACAGACAGTGAAAATACCAATAAAACACCCGCCTTTACCGTTTTAGATTTAAAAGCTAACTACACGCTTAACCCCCATTGGCGCATTTTTAGCGGTGTAAATAACGCCACCAACACCCAAAAAGATTTCACCCAAGCAGATAACCGCCCTGAAGAAGGCCGTTTTATCTACCTAGGCATGGGCTGGAAATACTAACTCCCCAACTGATTCACTTTCTTAACTAATATGAGGCAATAACCATGCAGCGTAATACTCAACAGTCGTTCAAATTCAACAAAAAACCTCTGGCTATCAGCCTAGCTCTATTACTGCTTGCAGGTGGTATGCAAGGTTGCAGCAGCTCATCGGATGATAACGACTCATCTGCTAGCGGCTCAACCCCTCCAACCTCTAGTTCAGGAAATTTAGCCACCCTAGATGCAACTAAAGCTAAAGCACGCCTTAACCTCGCCACGGGTGAATTAACTACAGAAGAAGGTAACTGGCAGGTTGCTTATGAAAAATACGTAGGTTTTAGTCTAAAGGACGGTGTTAAAGCCTGTTTAGCGCATGAAGTAACAACGCTTTATGATGCAGACAGCAAACCAATTGAAGCAGAGTTTAGCAAGCTGACTAAAGACAATACGTTAGCTGCTTTTAATCAGGTTGATATTAATAATACCGATAGTTGTACACCAATAGAAAACAGCATAAAAACACTAATTTCCAGTGATGCCTGGTGGACCTATAACCCAGACCCAACAGCAGGCGGTAAAGTTACAGTTCATACTGATGATACCAATGGCTGGATTTTAAAGTCTGCTGACGGCAAAGCTTATGCGCGAATTAAATTTACTGAATTTGCAACTCGCCAGTACACCATGAAAATGAATATTGAAAAATGGAATGGCAGTAGTTTTGATGCTGCTATGCAAACGCCAAATTTAGATTTTAGTAGCGAAACGGCTTATTGGGATTTAGAAACCAACAGCGTCTCCACAATAGATAATAGCAATTGGGAACTGAAGTTTTCTAAACAAGGCCGTGATATTTTAATTCAAGTCAACGGTGGTGCTTCAGGTAAAGGGCAAGCCGGCGTAGCTGGTAAAGATGGTGCTTTACAAGTGGCTTCTGTTGATGATGTAACCGACCCAACCAACACCGCACAGGTTTATAAATATTTTGCAGACGGTGCCGAAGGTGCATTTACTAAGCCGGGTGACTTTGGGCCCTTAGAATACGGCGTAGGCGAAGGCAACCATGATATGTGGCCTACTTTTGCGACTTATTTAATCGAAGACAACAGCAACTTTTATAAAATGCAGGTGATTAGTAATAAAGGTGAAAGTGGCTCAGACCCTTCAGCAACCTTGGTTATTCGTTACGATGAAGCCAAAGCTAAGTAGCTTTTAATCGCTTGATTTGAATAAATCAGCTTTAGCTAACAATGCGCCCAAAGAATAGAGATATTCAAAAGGCGCATTTTTTATTGCTTAATTAAATGCTCGTAACGTTGGTCTGTTAAAGACTTTAAGAAAGCAATTAAATCTTGTTTATCTTGCTTAGATAAAGCCGGCATCATTAACTCTGTAGAATGAATGGCTTCTGGAAAGCTGGTTTCTGCCCAAGGCTTATCAGTTTCAGGGTTAATTAAGTTTGATGAATTATTAGGGCGACTTCTAAAGTTATAAAATTCTAGTACTGTGTCTAACTCAGCAAATACGCCATTGTGCATATAAGGCCCGGTGACTGCCACATTACGTAAGGTAGGTGTTTTAAATGCACCATTATTTAATCCCGCATCTTTAGTTGTTACCCCAGTTAAGGCTTGTACAGTCAGGTTTACTGGCGTGCCCACATTTCGATACAGATAGTTGGTAAACATTTCTTTAGGCGCTGTTAGGTTTCTATTAAGTGTATGGCAGTTAATGCAGCTAGATAGACTAGGAGTATAGAAAATATCTTTGCCTCGCTCCTCAGCGGGTGTTAACTGATAGCTACCGGCTAACCAGCGATCATATTTTGAATCAAAACTAGCAAAGCTTTCTTCACTCTGCCAACTAGCTAAACTGCTGGTTAAAGCGTTATAAGCTTGCTCAGTCGTAGCAAAAACTTCATCGCCAAAAATCTGTTTAAAGCTTTGTGTATAAAAGCTTTTTTCCTGTAATCGAATAATTACCGCCGCTTTGTTCGGCATATTCATTTCTATAGGGTTAAGCAATGGTTGGCCAGCTTGTGCTTGCAAAGTTTTAGCGCGTCCATCATGAAAAAAACCACCTTCAGCTTCAGCATTACTATTTAAGTTAAAACTAGGTGTTAAATAGGCATAAGTTAAAGCTGGTGCATTACGCTGCCCTAAACTTACACCGTCATCACCCAGTGAAACAGCACCTTTAGCTGGGTTGGGGCGCGTATCAATAAAAGCCTGCTTTGCATTGTGGCAACTAGCACAAGACTGGCTTCTATTCAGGGATAAATTAGGGTCATTAAATAAATAATAGCCTAAAGCTTGTGGAGTATTAACGGCTTCACTGGGCAATAAAAAAGCATCATCTTGCGTTGAACCTTTTTCTTTTGAGTTACTGCTTGAGTCACAACCTGCCAACAATAAGCTAAAGAGAACCAAACTTGGTAAAGCTTTTGACTGCCTAGACATCGCTCATGCCTTCTCTATTAATCCATTAAAATTAAAAACCACTAACCAGTTTAATCTATTTGATTATGATTAGCATTACTTGTTGCGACTAACTTTCATTTAATATACATTTAAAGCAATTGATTCCCCTTCTCATCATTGGCTACTCCTTGGAGTTTTGGTTATGTCCTTTCCTTTTAATAAAATTGCCTTAGGTTGTTTAGCGGCTTTAAGCCTTCCTCTACAAGCACAAACCGTGCAACTTGATGATCAAGTCATTACCGCCCGTGGTTATGAAAGTGACAGTTTTGATACGCCTCAAGCCATTAGCATTATTAAACCTCAAGCCACAGACCAAGGCCCAGCGGGTAATTTATTAGTGGGTCAGCCAGGTTTGGCGGTACAAAGTGACGGTGCTTGGGGTAAAAACCCGGTATTACGTGGCATGAAAAAAGAAAGCATTGTAGTCATGGTCGACGGCATTCGAGTTAATTCGGCTCAACCACAGGGTGCACTGGCTTCATTTCTAGGCTTAGGTTTGCTGGATAGAGCTGAAGTTATAAAAGGGCCAAATTCAGTGCTTTATGGCAGTGGTGCCATGGGCGGTGTGGTCAATATGCTAACACCTTCACCTAGATTTACAGAACAAACCCAGCTTGGTGGGCATTTTGGTGCATCAGCCAGCAGTGTTGACAAAGGTTACAGCGGCGCTCTGGTATTAGAAGGTAGCAATGCAAAACAAGGTTTTGTGGTGGGTTTAGCTGGCAGTGATGTGGGTGATTATAAAAGCCCTAACGGTCGTGAAGACAATACTGGCTACCAAGCAACCAGTGCCTTAGTAAGATACCAGCATAAGTTTGCTGAAGATTTTGTGGTGCGTGCCAATTTGCAGCGCCATGACGATGACGATGTTTGGTACCCAGGTTCGGCACGCACGGGTGGGCAACCGGGTGGTGCTGGTGTTCCACCACCGCTTGGCACAGTTACTATTCACTCCCCTCAACAACACCGTGAACTTTATAGCCTAGGTTTAGATGCCCCTTTGGCGGGTGGCACTTTATCCACTGACATTTATCACCAAGAAGTGTTTCGTCAAATTCGAGCCAATTCAAAAAACCTTAATCGTGACTATGTGCGCAATGATGTTTCTTTTAAAACCAATGGGTTACGTAGCCAGTGGAACACAGTTTTAGCTGACAGCCATTGGCTAAGTGTGGGTGTTGAAGGTTGGAAAATGACCGGTAATCCAACACGCTATATGGACAACAATCCACCTGCCTTTAATAGCAATACACGCAACGACCCTTTTAGAGATGGTGAAGTCACTTCAGCAGGTATCTTTTTACAAGATGAGTTTTCTATTGGTGAAACATTATTAACTGCTGGTTTACGTTATGATCAAGTAATGGGTGATGCTAAGGTGAAAGGCGCTGGGCCTGCTGCACAAACAACCGGCTTAAAAAGCACAGACAATAATGTGTCTTGGTCCTTAGGTGCAGTACAACCACTAACCAACACAGTTAATGTTTATGCCAATCTTGGACAAGCTTACCGTGCAGCAGATTTACGTGAACGCTTTGAAGATTCAGCCCGTGGCGATGGTTACTACCATACGGGTAATCCACAGTTAGACCCCGAGCGCTCATCGAGTATTGAGCTAGGTTTAAAAGCGCGTGATGGTTTAATGGCTTACCAACTAGCCACTTTTTATACCCAAGTGGATGACTACATTGCTGGGCGGGTTACTGGGCAAAATCACCCCCAAAATAGCCTACCCATTAAGAAGACTGAAAACCTAGATAAAGTTGAAATTTATGGTTTTGAAGGCAACCTTGAAATACCAGTTAGCTTTCTATTAGTTGATGCTGGTTTTACTTGGATGCGCGGCACTAACAAACAAGACGATGAACCCTTGCACCAAATGCCTGCTAATGAATTACGCCTAGGGGTTGGCCAACCCGCAGAACAAGGTTTTAGCTGGCACACAGGTGTACGTGCAGTTGCCAAGCAAGATCGAATTGCCACTCAATTTACTAACGGAAGCGAAAATGAAACATCGGGGTTTGTTACACTTGATGCACGCTTAGGTTATAGCTTTGGCTCTATGGCTGGCTTAAAAACAAGTCATATCAACTTACAACTAAATAACTTGATGGATAAAAAATACCACGAGCATTTAACCGATGGCATTAGCGGCCAAGAATTAAAAGCACCGGGGCGTGGTGTGGTTCTGGCCTTTAGCGGGAGTTTTTAATGCGCTATAACTATTTTTCAACACTGTTTATCCACCTTATTCTTGCCTGTCTGCTACTGGCAGGTTTAAGCACTACTGCTAGGGCACAAGAAAAACTGCCTAAATTAGTACTGGCAGGGCCTTTTTCTTCGGTTGCTAATCCTTTAGTTCACATGGTTGAATCGGGCGCATTAGATGATATAGCCGATAAAGTAGAATTTGTTAGCTGGCGTGATCCTGACCATCTGCGCATGTTGGCATTAAATGGTGAAACCGATGTACTAGCCATGCCAGTGAATGTGGCAGCAAATCTTTATAACCGTGGCGCACCAGTAAAATTATTAAATGTTTCCACCTGGGGCTTATTATGGATGGTGTCACGCGATAATAACCTAACCAGTATTGAAGACTTTCGTGGCAAAGAAGTGGCTATGCCTTTTCGTGGCGATATGCCAGACATTATCTTTGGTGTATTGGCAGAACGTGCTGGTATAGATGTAAAAAAGGATATAAAACTACGCTATGTAGCTTCACCTTTAGATGCTATGCAACTTTTGCTGATGAGGCGTGTTGACCATGCTTTATTAGCTGAGCCAGCCGTTTCTATGGCGCTACGTAAAAGTGGTTCTTTTCCTATTGGTATTATTGCCCCTGAATTACATCGCAGTTTAGATTTGCAAAAAGCTTGGGGTCTTAGCTTTGAAAGGCAAGGCCGTATAGCACAAGCAGGAATAACTTTGGTTGGAAAGCAACGTAATAATCCAGAGCTAGCCGCACGTATTGCTGAAGAATATAAAAAATCATTAGCTTGGTGTTCTGAAAATTCCAATGCTTGCGGTAAAATGATTGCCAAACGTGTGCCTATGTTAAATGCTGAAGCAGTCGCCGATGCCATGGCAGTTAGCCAAATGGACGCTGTTTCAGCGATGAGTGCACGTTTTGAAGTAGAGTTTTTACTCAACCAACTTTTTGCCAAAAACCCAGCATCCATTGGTGGTAAGCTGCCCGACGATGACTTTTATTGGCAACAACCCAAGTAAACATTAGGTTTTTATGCACTTACTGCGTAGCACTTTTCGTGAATTGCCAAGTTACTTATGGAGTGGCTGGGGTGCAATTTGTAGCCTTTTATTACTTATGGCTGCTTGGCAGTTGGTTAGTGAACATTATGGCTCTTTAGTATTGGCCCAACCCTTAGAAACTTTTACTAGCTTTCAACACCTTTGGAATGACCAAACCATGCCTGAAGCCCTATTAATTACAGGGCGACGGGCTTTGTTGGGTTTGTTGCTGGCTTTAGGCTTGGGTACAGGGTTAGGTTTATTGGCAGGGGTTTCAGTAACCGCTGCTATGATGTCTAGGCCTTTGGTTACCGTACTGCTAGGTATGCCGCCCATTGCTTGGTTAGTGTTAGCCATGTTGTGGTTTGGGGCAAGTGATGGCACGCCAATATTTACAGTATTTGTTGCTACCTTCCCTATGGTTTTTATTGGAGCTTTGCAAGGTGCTCGCACGGTTGATAATCAGCTCAATGAAATGGCGCAAACCCTGCAACTTCCTAAACGCATGATGTTGTTTGACGTGTATTTACCCCATGTATTTTCTTATCTTTTTCCTGCTTGGGTGGCTGCTTTAGGCATGTCGTGGAAAATTGTCGTTATGGCTGAATTATTAGCTAACCAAGATGGTGTGGGTGCATCTTTGGCAGTGGCACGTTCACATTTAGACAGCGCAGCAAGCATGGCGTGGATTTGTGCAATTGTGCTTTTATTGCTGGGTATAGAGTATTTGTTTCTTGAACCCATTAAGCGGCAAGTTGAACGCTGGCGAGTAACCGAAACATGAGCAGTTCACTTAATACAAAGCCAGTAAGCCAAAAAGGTTATTTGCTGGTTGAAAATGTAGAACATGATTTTGTTCGCACCCAAGTACTAAAAAACATTTCTTTCTCTATTTCTGCTGGTGAAGTTTATGCTTTAGTTGGGCCTTCTGGTTGTGGTAAAACAACGCTTTTACACCTGTGTAATGGTTTATTAGATTTACAGGATGGCGTGATTGAAAATACCTTTAAAAATACTGCTAGTATGTTTCAACAGCCGCGTTTATTACCTTGGAAAACCTGCCTAGACAATATGACACTTGGGCTTAAAGCAAGGCGCTGGAATAAAAAGGACCGTAACCTTAAAGGGTTAAAGTTGGCAGCCTTAGTAGGTTTGCAGCCAAGTGATCTGGAAAAGTTTCCTCATCAATTATCAGGTGGAATGCAAAGCCGTGTTGCCTTGGCAAGAGTACTTCTATTAGAGCCAGATTTACTACTACTGGATGAACCCTTTTCAGCCTTAGACATAGGTTTAAAAACGGAGCTCTATCAACTGTTGCTTGAGCAACAATCGCAACGCGACTTAGCAGTATTAATGATTACCCATGACTTAATGGAAGCCGTGCGCCTGTGTGACAACATTCTGTTAATGAATAGTAAACCAGGGCGCATTGCAGCTAGTTTTAAGCTAACTAGACCAACTAGCCTGCGTGACGATGCTTGGGTATACCAAACCACTGCTGAATTATTGCAACAACCAATAGTGCGTGAAAGTTTTGAACTACCCCCACCAACCAGCCCCAGTCCAGTTGATTTAACCACCCGCGAATGGAGCTATAAGTGCTAAACCATCCCGTTTGTTTATGTGCCTTCAGGCCGTTTTTTTTATTAAGTTTAGCCAGTGGCTTAATTAGCCTATTTTTATGGCTAGGTTTTTTGCAAGGTTGGTGGGTACTACCAGCAACGGCTAGCGGCATTATTGTTTGGCATGCCCATGAATTACTATTTGGTTTTGTTATGGCATCTTTAGCCGGTTTTATTTTAACCGCCATGCCAGAATTTACTCGTACCCCCGATGTACGGCGGGAGGTATTTCTTGGCTTAGCAGTCCTTTGGGTTTTAGGTCGAATTACTTTTTGGGCCAGCGGTTGGCTAGGCATTGTGCCAGCAGCCATCACCAATATGGGGTTTTCTCTAGGTTTATGGCTGTATTTACAACCTCGATTATTGGCTAACCCTTTACGCCGACAGTGGCTTTTTTCGATGGGTTTAGCTGGCATGGCAGGTATTAGTATTGGTTTTTATAGCGATGTATTAAGAGAGCTTTACCCTATGCGTTGGTTACATGCGGGCATTAGTATGATGATGGCTTTAATTGTTATTACCGCTAGCCGTATTGCCATGCGTATTGTCAATGAAGCGATTGAAGCTTTGCCAACTAATAAAGATGACAATGACTTACCAGATGAATACCGCAGCACCCCACCACGCCGCAATCTAGCCGTATTTTGTATTTTACTTTACACAGTAACGCATTTTATTTGGCCACAAGCCAGTGTTAATGGCTGGTTAGCCTTAGCTGCTGCTGCTAGTATCTTTAATGTTTTAAATGATTGGCACGTTGGTAAAGCATTATTTAACCGTTGGCCTTTGCAGTTTTATGCCGTTTATTGGTTTATGGCTATAGGTTATATTTTATTAGGCTTACAGCACCTAGGTATGCCTATTCCTGCCAGCAGCGGCTGGCATTTATTATCTATAGGCGGTATGAGTTTATCGGTTTTTTCTGTTTTGTGCATTTCAGGAAGAACCCACAGTGGACACCAACTAGATGAACGCAACTGGGTAAATTTTGTCACTTTATTGATTATTATTGCTGCACTTAGTCGAGCCTTAGCAGGTTGGGTTAACCTACCTCTAAACCTACTTTACCTAGTCAGTGGCAGTGCTTGGCTGCTGGCTTTTTCTATGACGCTTTATTATTTAGCGCCCGTCTTTATAAAACCTAGGCCCGATGGTGGCAAAGGGTGTGAAGAGCCTTTGCCTATGGCAGAATGAACACTTCACCAACCCTCAAAACCTTTATAGAGGCTTTATGACACCAGCGCTTGTGTGGATTATTTTAGGTTTATTCTTAATACTTACTGAATTAGTTGCTACTAGCATTATTGCGGTGTTTCTTGGTTTGGGTGCGTTAGCCACTGGCTGTTTACTTTATTTAGGTTTGATTGAAGCGCTGACCCTACAGTTTTTGGCGTTTAGTGCGATTAGCCTGCTAAGTTTGCTAATTGCACGCCGCCGTCTTAAAGCATTTTTTGTAGGTAAAACCATTCAAAAAAACCAGCCCTCAAATTTTTTGCAGCAAGCGATTGGTCAACGTGTTGAAGTCGTGGCTAGTTTTGAGAAGGGCGTAGGTCGGGTAAAACTGAATGGCGTACAATGGACGGCTTATAGCGACGAAGCCTTAACTAAAGACGACACCGCGTGGATTACTCATAATGAAAGCATCGCGCTTTATGTTGCTAGCACAAAGCCCAATGACACCACCAATAAACAGTAATACGGAGTTTTTATGGATTTAGAATTCAATGTTATTTTAACTTTTGGTATCGCTATTTTTGTTGTTATTACTCTGTTTAAAACAGCGCGTATTGTTCCGCAGCGCAGTAATTTTGTTATTGAACGCTTGGGTAAATTTAGCCGTACTTTAGATTCGGGTTTTCATATTCTAGTGCCTTTTATTGACAAAGTAGCCTATCAGCACACGCTAAAAGAAGAAGTGGTGGATGTGCTTGTGTGACTAAAGACAACATTCAAGTGGGCATTAACGGGGTAATGTATATTCAAGTGATTGATGCTCATAAGGCTAGTTATGGCATTAACGATTACCGTTACGCTGCATCGCAACTGGCGCAAACCACCATGCGTTCGGTGATAGGTCAAACCGATTTAGATAAAACCTTTGAAGAACGCACTAAAATTAACGAAGAAGTCGTCAGGGCTTTAGATGAAGCGGCTGCACCTTGGGGCATTAAAGTGCTGCGTTATGAAATTTCTGATATTGAATTACCGGCCAGCATTAAAGATGCGTTAGAACAGCAAATGCGTGCTGAGCGTGAGCGCCGTGCTGCGATTGCTAAATCAGAAGGCGAACGCCAGTCGATGATTAACGTGTCTGAAGGTCAGAAACAAGAAGTAATTAATATGTCGGAAGCAGAAAAACAAAAGCAAATTAATGAAGCTGAAGGCCGCGCTAAAGAAATTGAATTAATTGCCACTGCAACCGCAGAAGGCTTACAAAAAATTGCTTTGGCGATTAAAGAAGAAGGTGGTAAAGAAGCCATGAATCTACGCATCGCCGAACAGTACATTAAAGAGTTTGGTAACTTAGCTAAAGCCAACAATACCATGATTATTCCAGCCGAGCTTGCCAACATTGGCGGTGCTGTGGCGGGTTTAACTGAAATGTTAAAAATTAAGAATCCGAAATAAAAAATGATGAATCAATACGACGCTCGTGCAATAGAAGTGCTAACTGGCTTAGATCCGGTTCGTAAACGCCCTGGTATGTACACCGATACCACACGCCCCAATCACCTAGCCCAAGAGGTGATTGATAATTCGATTGACGAGGCGCTGGCGGGTCATGCTAATAAGGTAACGGTAACGCTTCATGCCGATAATTCCCTTAGCGTGCGTGATAATGGCCGTGGTATGCCCATAGACATCCACCCAGACTATGGCATTTCGGGAGTAGAATTAATCCTAACTCAGCTGCACGCTGGTGGTAAGTTTTCTAGCGATAATTATGAGTTTGCGGGTGGTTTGCACGGTGTGGGTGTTTCGGTGGTTAACGCCTTATCAGAATCACTGGCAGTGCTGGTGCGTCGTGATGGTAAAATTAGCCGCATTACTTTTGCGAATGGCGAAAAAATTAGCGAGTTAGAAGAAGTCGGTAAATGTGCTAAAAAAGACACAGGTACTGAAGTTAGGTTTACGGCTGATGCCAGCTATTTTGACAGTCCCCGTTATTCTACAACTCGCTTAACGCACTTGCTGCGTGCTAAAGCGGTGCTGTGTTCAGGTCTTACGGTTATTTTTATTAATGAACAAAAGAAAGATGCGGTAACTGGTGAAAAACTGCAACTGGAATGGTGTTATAACGAGGGTTTAAGCGACTATTTACAGCAATCTTGCCAAGGTTTTGAAACGCTGCCTGCTACACCTTTTCAGGGCAGTTTTAAAGCTAAAACTGAAGCGGTCGATTGGGCGGTATTTTGGTTTCCTGACGGTGGCGAGTTGGTACAAGAAAGCTACGTTAACTTGATTCCTACCGCGCAAGGTGGTACGCACGTTAATGGTTTACGCAGCGGTTTATTAGATGCCTTGCGTGATTTTTGTGAGTACCGTAATCTGTTGCCCAGAGGTGTTAAGCTTGCGCCTGAAGACTTGTGGCATGATTGCAGTTATGTGCTGTCGTTAAAAATGCAAGATGCCCAGTTTTCTGGTCAAACCAAAGAGCGCTTGTCTTCACGCCAAAGCGCTACTTTTATTAGTGGTGTTGTAAAAGATGCTTTTTCGCTATGGCTGAATCAACACACTGTAGCGGCTGAACGCCTTGCTGAACTGGTGCTAAGCCGCACAAATCAGCGCTTAAAAGCGGCTAAAAAAGTCGTGCGTAAGCGCATTACTCAAGGGCCTGCTTTGCCCGGTAAACTAGCCGATTGCACAGGCCCAGATACCGCCCGCAGTGAATTATTTTTGGTGGAAGGTGACTCGGCTGGTGGCTCGGCTAAACAAGCAAGAGACCGAGTTTTTCAGGCGATTTTGCCGTTAAGGGGTAAAATCCTTAATACGTGGGAAGTTGACTCGTCAGAAATTCTAGCTTCACAAGAAGTCCACGACATTGCTGTTGCGGTGGGCATGGATCCTGGTTCAACCGATTTAAGCGGCTTGCGCTATGGCAAAATTTGCATCTTAGCGGATGCTGATTCAGACGGCTTACACATCGCCACCTTAATTTGTGCGTTGTTTCTACGTCATTTTCCAGCTTTGGTTAACAAGGGTCATGTTTTTGTTGCCATGCCACCTTTGTACCGAATTGATTGTGGTAAAGAAGTTTTTTATGCCTTGGATGAAAGTGAAAAAGATGCTGTGTTTGATCGTTTAAGTGGCCGTAAAGCAAAAATAAACCTACAGCGCTTTAAAGGCTTGGGTGAAATGAACCCTTCACAACTGCGCGAAACGACTATGGCACCCGAAACCCGTCGCCTAGTGCAATTAGTGCGGGAAGACGGCGATCAGGCGATGGAAATGCTGGATATGCTGCTGGCTAAAAAACGCTCACCTGATCGTAAAAACTGGCTAGAATCTAAAGGGAATTTAGCCGAGGTTTAGGTTGGTTTTTATTTAGGCTTTATTCAGGCAAATAAAGCCATTTTTCTGCTTAGCGATAGAAGGTGGATTTTAGTTTAACGCCACCTTCTATCCTTAATTGTTTGCCGTTGCGTATTTAAAATGGCTAGGCTTTTTTCTCTAACTCTTCGATCACTGGTTCTTCTACTTCGTTAAAGAAGCTGTCCATATCATCATCAGTCATTGCTGGCTGTTCTTCAAGTTCTGTTACTTCATCAATCGCTGTAAAGTCTTCTAATGCTGAATAGCTGGCAGGTTCAGGCAAGTTTTCAGCTTCAAGTTGTTCGTCTATTTCTGGTAATTCATCTATTTCTGGTAATTCATCTATTTCTGGTAACTCATCTAAGGCTTGTTCTGCTAACTTTTCTTCCACCAAAGCGTCCTCTAGTTCTGCCATAGGTTCTAGTTCCGCGTCATCAAACATACTGGCGATATCGTCATCAGTGACTGATGTTGGTTTATCTAAGTTTAAAGGTTTTGTTGGTATTTGTTCTGCTAACGCTTGTTCTTTTGCCAGCTCGTCTTCTTTTGCTAGCTGTTGTTTTCTTGCGGCTATTTCTTGCTGTTCTTCACGCTGCTTTTTTAATAATGCTAGTGTTTCTCTACCGGGTTTAATGTTTTTGCCTTTGATGATTTTTACACCCAAGGTGCTGTGTGCGCGAATAATGCCAGTGCGACCCAAAACTGCTGGTACTGCCACTTGGCTGGGTGTGTGTTCATCAGAGTCGGGATAGCTGCTGCGATCTATTTCATTGCCCATTAAAAAGTTGGCAATGGCATACATATCAGGTTGAGATACTTTAAAGGTATCTAAGCCACCATACATCTGAAATTCACGCTTTTTATAAGCCACAAAAGTACGGTTAATATTTTGAGTTAATGCCTCAACAAAAATAATATTTGATTGATTAATACCTGTGCCAATAATACTGCTTTTAAGCGCTTGAATAAATAACACATCAATAGGCATATTATCAAACGTACGTTGGGCACCTTTAGTGCGTGTTAATAATTCACCAATATTGTTGGTGAGATTTTCGCGTAAGTTTTTACTAATGTATTTATAAAGATCAATGGGGTTTTGCATCGCAATGTCGCGGCCTTTAGCATTGCGACTCCACTCACCTCGATAGTTAACATCAATTTTTCCGTAAATTGCACGGCTATTAATCAGCGTAATACCATAGCTATGCAAAACAACATGGTCAACGTTAACGGTACGGTCTTCTTCAAATTGCATTCGTATATCATTTAACAACAATACATCTTCATTGGTTTTAAATGCATTGCGTAAGCGCGTTGCTGATTCTGCACAGGTTTCTTCAGAGCGAGGATCTGCATCTGGGCGGTGTACATAGTCTTTTAAAATCATTATTAAATCTCCCGACCCACAAATTGTAATCTAGCTAATATGGACTTGATTATAACCAGTGACTTAGCTGACCGATAGCCACTGCAACAGAAGGAAACAATTAAAAAAATACAGTCTATTCAAAAAAACTCAAAAGTCTGTATATCTATGCAGTTAATTATTTTGCGCTTAACCTGCTTCAGGTTACACTAGCCGCCCAATTTGTATAGAAGGATTGTTACTGAATGACCAGCTACAACGAATTTGTTGATGACAATTTTGAGCGCCAAAGCCTTAGGGAATACACTGAAAAAGCTTACCTAGATTATTCTATGTATGTCATTTTAGACCGTGCTTTGCCGCATCTAGGCGATGGTCTAAAACCTGTGCAACGTCGCATTGTTTATGCCATGAGTGAGCTAGGTCTTTCTGCTACCGCTAAATATAAAAAATCGGCGCGTACCGTGGGTGATGTTTTAGGTAAATTTCACCCGCATGGTGATTCAGCCTGTTATGAAGCTATGGTGTTAATGGCGCAAGATTTTAGTTATCGCTACCCTTTGGTTGATGGGCAAGGTAACTGGGGTAGCCCCGATGATCCTAAGTCATTTGCTGCTATGCGTTACACCGAATCACGTTTGGCGCGTTTTTCAGAGGTGCTACTAAAAGAGCTTGGGCAAGGCACGGTAAATTGGGTACCCAATTTTGATGGCACAATGGATGAACCCGAGGTTTTGCCTGCACGTTTACCGCATATTTTATTAAATGGTGGTAGCGGTATTGCGGTGGGCATGGCAACTGATATGCCGCCGCACAACGTAACAGAAGTGGTACAAGCGACCTTGTATCTACTGAAAAACCCCAATGCTAGCATTAGTGATTTAATACAGTTCATTCCAGCACCTGACTTTCCTACCGGTGCCGACATTATTACTTCAACAGAAGACCTGCATAAAATTTATTCGACTGGTCGTGGCACAGTGAAAAGCCGTGCAACTTGGCATTTAGAAGATGGCGAAATTGTAATAGAGGCTTTACCGCATCAGGTTTCACCTAGTAAAGTTTTAGAGCAAATTGCTGAGCAAATGCAAGCTAAAAAATTACCATTAATTACAGATTTACGTGATGAATCTGACCATGAAAATGCCGTTCGCCTTGTGTTAGTGCCGCGTTCTAATCGAGTGGATATTGAGCCGTTAATGGCGCATTTATTTGCAACTACTGCCCTTGAAAAAAATCATCGGGTTAACTTTAATGTTATTGGTTTAGACAATAAACCACAGGTAAAACCTTTAAATGTTTTATTAAACGAATGGCTCGTCTTTCGTCGTACTACGGTCATTAATCGTTTAAAAAGTCGCTTAAATAAAGTCGAGGATCGCTTACATTTATTGGCCGGTTTATTAATTGCTTATTTAAACCTTGATGAAGTGATTCGTATTATTCGTGACGAAGATCAGCCAAAAAAAGAATTAATAAACAACTTTGGTTTAAGTGATCGCCAAGCCGATGCCATTTTAGATTTAAAGCTGCGTCAATTAGCGAAATTAGAAGAGCAAAAAATTCGTGGCGAAGAAAATGAATTAGAAACTGAACGTAAAAAATTGGCAGATTTATTAAGCAGTGATAGCAAGCTAAGTAAATTAATCGCTAAAGAATTGCAAGATGATGCTAAAACCTTTGGTGATGAGCGCCGTTGCAAGCTAATTGAACGCGAAGAAGCCAAAGCTTTTACTGAGCAAGATTTAATGGGGTCAGAGCCAGTTACTGTCGTTTTATCACGCATGGGTTGGATACGTTCGGCAAAAGGGCATGAATTAGACCCTGCCAGTTTAAGTTATAAAAGTGGCGATGCATTCTTTTTAGCCGCGCGAGGTAAATCGAACCAGCAGTTGGTGGTCATTGATGATACGGGGCGTAGTTATGCGATTACCGCCCATGATTTACCGTCTGGGCGTAGCCAAGGTGAGCCATTAACCAGCCGCATTAATCCACCCGCAGGTGCTGAATTTAGGGGCTTGTTAATCGGTCAAGAGCAACAACAGGTGTTGGTTGCTTCAGACGCAGGTTATGGATTTATAACTAATTTAGGTGAAATGGCCAGTAAAAATAAAGCCGGCAAAGTGGTGTTGAATGCGCCAATTGGCACAGAAGTGATGCAGCCACAATTTTTGCCGGATGCGCCTTTAGAAACGCTTAAAATCGCTGTTGTATCTAACGAAGGGCGTTTATTGTTATTTTCGCTGAGTGAATTACCCCAGCTAAATAAAGGCAAGGGTAATAAAATGATTGCGATACCGTCGGCGCGTGCAGCAGGTCGTGAGGAGTACGTTAAAGCGGTGGTGATTTTAGGGGTTGAAGATCAATTGAAAATCACCTCTGGTAAACGCACGCTGACTTTAAAATCAGCAGATTTAGACTACTACTTAGCAAAACGCGGAAGCCGCGGTAGCAAATTGCCACGCGGCTTCCAAAAAGTCGATCAAATGGTGCAGGATTTAGATTAAAGCCTATTTAGTGTTAAACCATAAGATTAACTTTGTTCCCCAAGCTGCCTTCGGGTTGCAGCGGGGGAACTGAAGCAAGTAGCGCCATAACCGCATCGCCTTCCGCTTCTCTGGCCTGTTTAACCAAACCAATTTTTGCATCTAGGTGTGCTTGTGAGTCACGTTGTTGCAGCGTTGCTTTAACCATGTTTTCTGGACTAACGTTTGAAATATCCATAGTAACTCCCTATATTTATTGATGATTTCATCTACCTTAACAATTTCAGCTTAATTTTTACAGTGTCGTTTTATACTTTTGAGGTTAACTTGTGTCAGCTGCTAGCAATAATGAGTTTCAGCAATTTTTAGGTGTGTTTCGTTACACGCGCCGCGCTATTGATTTAGTTTGGCAAACTTCACAGCGTCTAACGCTAGGCTTAATACTGTTAACCGTGTTGGTGGGTAGCTTGCCTGCCATTGCTGCTTATTTAGGTAAGCTGATTGTGGATGCGGTGTTATTGGCGATGCAGGTTTATCAAACGACGGGTTTAGTGGAATACCAGCCGCTGCTGAATTACGTTTTGTTAGAGGCATTGATTTTAACGTGCCTAAGTGCCGCGCAACGCGCCACCACCGCGCACCAAGCTTTATTAAGAGGCTTGTTAGGGCAAAAAGTTAACGAAATGATTCTTGAGAAAGCACAAATGCTTTCGTTGGCGCAATTTGAAGATTCTGAATTCTACGACAAATTAACCCGTGCCAGACGCGAAGCTTCTACTCGTCCGCTGGCGCTGGTGAATAAAACCTTTAGTTTGTTGCAAAATGGTATCGCTTTAATGGGCTTTTCGTTTCTATTGATTCAATTTTCGCCTTGGGTGATGCTGTTGTTATTTGTAGGGGCACTGCCAGTATTTATTGCTGAAACTAAATTTTCAGGCGATGCATTTCAAATTTTTCGTTTTCGTTCGCAAGAAACTCGCACCCAGATTTATTTAGAAACCTTGTTAGCGCGTGAAGATACCATTAAAGAAGTAAAGCTTTTTCAGTTGGGCGACCTGTTGCTAGGGCGCTATAAAGGCATCTTTGCGAAGCTTTTTGTTGAAAATCGCCGCCTTATTTTACGCCGTGAAACCTGGGGTTTTATTCTGGGTTTATTGGGCACACTGACTTTTTATGCGGCTTATGCTTGGGTTATTTTTGAAACAGTCATTGGTAAAATTACTTTGGGTGATATGACCATGTACCTATTGGTGTTCAAACAAGGTCAAACGGCGGTTAGCGCCAGTTTAACGGCGGTGAGTGGTATGTATGAAGACAACCTTTACCTGTCTAATTTGTATGAATACCTAGAGCAACCTACGCCGAATGAGTCGGGTAAGTTAACCCAAGGCAGTCATGTGGGCGATGGCTTGCGTTTTGAAGGGGTTAGTTTTACTTATTCAGGTGCAACAAAACCGGCGTTACAAGCTATAAACTTGCACATTAAACCCGGTGAAAGCTTGGCGTTAGTGGGTGAAAATGGTTCGGGTAAAACGACGTTGATTAAACTGTTAACACGCTTGTATGACCCAACTGAAGGGCGTGTGCTGTTAGATGGCAGTGATTTAAAAGACTGGAATCCGCAAGTGTTGCGGCAACGTGTTGGGGTGATTTTTCAAGACTTTGTACGTTACCAATTTTTAGTCGGCGAAAATATCGGTATTGGTGATATTAGTGCCTTTGACGATAAAAAGCGTTGGTACAAAGCCGCGCAAGCAGGTATGGCGGATGAGTTTATTCAGCGCTTACCTGAAGGGTATGAAACGCAGCTAGGACGCTGGTTTAAAGGCGGTCAAGAATTGTCGGGTGGTCAGTGGCAAAAAATTGCTTTATCGCGGGCTTTTATGCGTGAAAAAGCCGATATTTTAGTGCTAGATGAGCCCACTTCTGCGATGGATGCCGAAGCAGAAGCACAGATGTTTGGCTATTTTCGCAGCCATACCCTGAATAAAATGGCGATTCTTATTTCGCACCGTTTTTCAACAGTACGCATGGCTGACCAAATTGTTTACATCGACCAAGGGATAATTATTGAACAAGGAAATCATCAAGAGCTAATGGAACTGAACCAGCGCTATGCCCACCTATTTAATCTGCAAGCCAGCGGATATCGGTAGTTTTTTTGTGCAACACTTAGCTTTAATCACTTAACTAAAACTTAAAAAGCCCTTGATTAATCAAGGGCCTACAAATTTTTTGGTGGAGAGAGAGGGGTTCGAACCCTCGATACGTTACCGTATACACGCTTTCCAGGCGTGCGCCTTCGACCACTCGGCCACCTCTCCACAAAATTGCTAGTAAGCGTTACCCTCTAACAAGTGGCGCGTATAATACTGATAGATAGCACATAATGCAAGCCGTAGGGGCGCTGTGCTGTAATTTTATAGTGGTCAGTATGTTTAAATTAAGACCAATGCGTTACAAAGTCGCTTGTTTTATGTTCAGGCAAGGGCTTACGACGACCAGCGGCACTTCCTAAGTAAATAAAACCAATAATTTCATCTGTTGCCTCTAGTTTTAGCGCTTTTTTTACTTGGTCGTCAAAACACACCCAGCCCGATCGCCACATGGCTGCAAAACCTTCGGCTTCGGTGGCTAATAACAACCCATGAGCAACACAAGCAGTCGATAACCGTTGTTCACTAGCAGGAATTTTAGCAGCGTCTTTTATTTTGGCAATCACTGCCACGACTAAAGGGGCGCGTTTAGGCATATTGCGTAAGCGGGTTAATGCTTCAAAACTTGTGTCAGGATCTTGGTATACTTTGGCTTGTGCAAATATTTCACCTAAAGCATTTTGTCCTTCGTCACGAAACTCAATGATTTGCCAAGGTGTTAAGCTTGCGTGATCTGGCGCTCTTAATGCTGCTTGATAAATGCGCTCTAAGGCTTCCCCTTCTGGTGCTGGTGCTTCTAGTCTAGGGTGTGAATTTCTATTTAATAACAATGCCATAGCTTGCATAACTTAACCTCTTATTTGCAATTCTTCATGGTTAAACAGTTGCTAGTAACGCAACAGAAGCTTAACCTTTGTGAGTCACACAGCTTATAATTAATAATTTTTAGGACAGCTTATCATGGTGTTATCGCCTTTGGCAGTTATCTTACTCGCCCAATTGGTTCTAGTTTTATTAGGTATTATTGCTTTTCAAGCACTGCAAAGGCATCGGTTAGTCAAGGAGCTAAAGAAAACTAAAGCGGCTAAACAGTCAGGTTTTGACCTAGAACAATCGGTCGACGCTGAAAGTTTTGATCGTCAGCAAGCTGAACTATTGCTAAATCGTATTTTACAAAACACTAAAACCATTATTTCTGAAGCACCAGCGGCTAAAGTTTTGTGTGAAAACCAACAAGCGTTACTTTATACGTTAAGTAACTGCATCAATATTCCACTTGATTCTTCATCCAAAAAAACAGCGGCTGTTACACCCATCATTCCAACGCTACATGAAAGTAACAATATCATTAGTCAAGAAGAAATCGACGACGCACTTGGCAGAGAAGAAGCAATAGAAAGTTTTGATTTTGATAACTTTGATAATTTAGAAAATAATAATAACGATACAGAAAATGAAGATTCTGAATTACCTGAAGACAGCGTTCAATTGGCGTTAGATAAATTGAATGACTTTGATATGGATGATTTTGAGAATCAGCTTAATAAAATGTAAGGCAATTAGTTGCCTTACATTTTATTATTAAATACTGATTATTGACGTAAACCGCGTCCTCTTTCAAGCAACCAAAGTGCCAAACTAAATAATATTACAATAAATACGCAAATAGCAATTAAAGCTACCCAAGGGTTAACATCTGAAGCGCCAAGAATCCCAAAGCGAAAGGTGTTAACCATATAAAGTATAGGATTAAATAAAGATAAACCCTGCCAAAATTCAGGTAATAGTTGAATGGAATAGAATACACCACCTAAGTAAGTTAGCGGTGTAAGAATAAAGGTTGGAATGATTGCTATATCATCAAAGCTACGTGCAAATAGAGCATTAATAAATCCGCCAATTGAAAATAATATGGCAGTTAAAAATATAACTGTTATTGTTATAAATAAGTTGTGAACGGTTAAGTCAGTAAAAAATAGTGCTAACAAAGTTACAATCAACCCAACTAATAAGCCGCGCACTACACCACCCAGCACATAACCACTTAAAATAACCCAGCTAGGTACAGGTGCGACTAGCATTTCTTCAATGGATTTTTGAAATTTACTGCTAAAAAATGAAGATGTAACGTTAGAGTAGCTGTTAGTAATGACCGACATCATAATTAAACCGGGCATAATAAATTGCATATAATTAAAACCGCCCATTTCACCAATTCGGCTACCAATTAGATTGCCAAAAATAACAAAGTAGAGGGTCATAGTGATGGCTGGTGGTAGTAAAGTTTGCGCCCAAATACGCATAAAACGCCGAATTTCTTTGGTTAAAATGGTTGTGAAAGCAATCCAGTAAATACGAAAAGAATTCATCATACACTCACTTTAGTTGTTATCTTCTCTGCTTTAAAACCACTGGCAGCAGTTTTATCAACGAGGGAAACAAATAGTTCTTCAAGGCGGTTTGATTTATTGCGTAGGCTAAGCACTTCAATATTTTTCTCTAATAAAAGTGCAAATACTTGGCTAATGTTTTGGCCTTTTTTTATTTCTATCTCTAAAGTTTTTGCATCGTCTAAGTGCGTTGCAAAACCTTCTAATTGCGGTGTTTCTTTTATTGGTTTTATTAAATCCAATACAAAAGTTTCACTGTTTAGCTCACCTAATAATAATTTCATGCTGGTGTTTTTAATGATTTCACCCTTATCTATAATAGCGATATTGCGGCACAGGCTCTCGGCTTCTTCTAAATAATGCGTGGTTAAAATAATTGTCGTACCTTGACGGTTGATTTCCTGCATAAAACTCCACATAGAACGACGTAGCTCTATGTCTACACCAGCGGTTGGCTCATCTAAAATTAGTAATTTAGGGCGATGCACCAATGCACGGGCGATCATTAAGCGCCGTTTCATACCCCCTGAAAGCATACGTGCTTGGGCATGGCGCTTATCCCACAAACCTAAATCTTTTAATAGCTGTTCAGCACGGGGCCGTGCTTGCTTTTGGGTTAAACCTTGATAGCCTGCTGAAGTAAGTACAATGTCTTCTATTTTTTCAAACACACCAAAATTAAATTCTTGAGGAACAACGCCAATTAGCTGCTTAGCTTTAGCAAAGTCTTGGTCAATATCCACGCCGAAAATATTGACCTTGCCGCCTGTTTTACGAATTAGCGAGCAAACAACACCAAGTGTGGTTGATTTTCCAGCACCATTAGGGCCAAGTAATGCAAAAAAATCACCCTCTTCAACATCAAGGCTAATGCCTTTTAAAGCCTGAAAACCATTGCCGTAAGTTTTTTGTAAATTTTGTATCGAAAGTGCTTTCATACTCAATTTTTTTCCTCTACCTATTGTTCTGCTAACTGCTGCTTTTTTAATTGCTGACGTGCCTGCCATAGGCCCCACATAAACAACAGCATTGCCGCCCAAATTAATGCGAAGGTAATCAAACGTTCAGGCGGGTAATCTTCTTTAAGAATTACCACGGCAGAAATAAACTGCATGGTGGGATTGATATACATAATAAAGCCTACCACTGACAAATCCAAACGCTGGGCAGCCGCTGCAAACAACAGCAAAGGTGCTGCAGTGATGATTCCTGACGCTACAAGCAATAAACTAATTTGTGGTGTGCTACCAAACCCAAACGGTGCGTTGCTGATAAAAGCCCAGCCCAGCCAAATTAAAGCTAAGGGTAGCATCCACAAGGTTTCAGCTGTTAAACCATGCAGTGCATCGACTGGGTGTTGTTTGCGTATCAAGCCATAAAAACCAAAAGTTAGCGCTAAAGATAAGGGCAGCCACGGCAAACTGCCTAAACTAATTAACTCCCACACCACGGCAATAGCCGCTAACCACCCTGCTGCGGCTTGCCAAAAATGCAGTTTCTCTTTCATTAATATGCGTGCTAAAACTAGGCTAACTAACGGCGTTAAAAAATAACCTAAACTTGCTTCCATTACTCTGTTTTGTCCAACTGCCCAAATAAAAATTAACCAATTAGAAGCTACCAATAAAGAAGAAAGCGCTAACCAAGCCAAAGCAACTGGTTGTTGAAGTAAGGCTAATAAACCTTGACCACGCTTAAATATAAAACTAATTAATAAAGTGGCTAATAAAGACCAAATAACTCGATGCACTAAAACTTCGCTAGCTGTTACCGATGTTAGTAGACTAAAAAACAACGGAAAACAACCCCAAATCATATAGGCTGCTAGTGCTAAACCTAGTCCTTGCATAATTTATCTCATTCGGCTAATTAAATGAAAACTAATAAGTCATTGATGTTTCTTGCCTTTTTGAAAGGCTACTTTAGAGTGTAGACGCAGCAGTCTAACAAAAAGGATAACAATATGCTCATGTCCCAACGTACTAGGGTTCTTTTGGCCGGTATTTGTAGCCAGATTTTATGTGTCGGCATTGCTCGCTTTGCTTATACACCCCTACTGCCAATTATGCAGGAACAAACTTGGATGGGAGACGCGGCTGGTGGTTGGTTAGCCGCGGTTAACTATTTAGGTTACATCAGTGGTGCATTGATCGCCGCTTCTATTAGTGATTTAAAATTGAAAGATACGCTTTACCGTCTAGGGTTAGTGTTAGCCGTTGTGACTACTGCAATGATGGCGATGACTGAAAATCTTTCCCTATGGATGGTATTACGCTATTTATCAGGCTTAGCCAGTGCTGGCTCTATGCTGATTGCTTCTGGTTTAATTCTTAACTGGCTCATTCGCCATGATCACCGTGGTGAGCTAGGTATTCACTTTGCCGGTATTGGATTGGGGATTGCTATTGCAGCCTTGTCTGTTGAGCTAATGATGTACCTTAGCCAAGGCTGGGCCGAACAATGGCTATGGCTATCACTGCTAAGTTTAATTCTAGCGGTTCCAGCTTGGTTTTGGCTGCCGCGTCCTGAAGTAGGCAACACCACCTCTAGCGGCACAACGCTAGTTGATAACCCGCCCACCAATCGGTTTATGTGGCTAATGATGGCGGCTTATTTCTGTGCTGGTTATGGTTATGTAATAACTGCAACGTTTATTGTGGCTTTTGTTGAACGTCAGCCCGAACTAGCAGGCATGGGGCCTATGGCGTTTGTACTGGTAGGTTTAGCAGCCGCTCCAGCTGTTATGGTGTGGGATATAATTGCTAGGCACGCGGGTTATTTAAATGCTTTATTGCTGACTTTAGTTTTACAAGTCGGTGGTATTTTATTACCAGTCATCTCCCCCACTTTGCCGGTGGTATTCTTTAGCGCATTGCTGTTTGGCGGCACTTTTATTGGTTCTGTCAGCCTAGTATTAACAATGGCTGGGCGCTTATACCCAACCAAACCAGCTAAACTTATGGGTAAAATGACCATTTCCTATGGATCCGCTCAAGTCATAGCGCCAGCTTTAACAGGTATGCTTGCTGCAAAATTAGGTAATTATGATTTAGGCTTATGGATAGCCGGTGGCTTTGTTGTGGTTGGTATACTGCTAGTGCTTTGGTTAAAGTTTACCGACCAAACTGCACAACAGTTAGATGCCTCGGCAAAAGCTAAGTAATAAATAAACTCGCTTCACTGCGTTAAGCTCGTTGCCTGCAGGTGTTTAACAAAAGCATCGGCAGGCATAGGCTTGGCAAAATAATAACCTTGAAATTCATCGCATTTAAGCTTTGTTAATATTTTAACCTGCTGTTCGGTTTCAACCCCTTCGGCAGTCACTATTAAACCTAAACTATGTGCAAGCTGGATAATAGCTTTAACCAAGGCATAATCATCGGCATCATTTTCCATATCACGCACAAACGATTGATCTATTTTTAGTTTATCGACTGCAAAACGCTTTAAATAGGAAAGGTTGGAATAACCCGTACCAAAGTCATCAATCGAAAGCTTCACACCCAGTAGTTTTAATTGCTGTAGCATTTGCAGTAAGCGCTGCTGGTCTTTAAGTAACAGGCTTTCTGTTAACTCTAAATCTAAGTATTCTGGTTTTAAACCGCTTTTATCTAAGGCATTTTTAACTACTTCAACTAAATCACCTTTACGAAACTGCACCGCCGATAAATTAACCGATATTATAAAAGGTTCTATACCGGCTTGTTGCATTTGCACTGCTTGTTGGCAAGCTTGGTTTAAGACCCATTCACCAATTACCGTAATTAAGCCACTGTCTTCTGCAATAGGAATAAAACGCACTGGCGAAATAAAACCTAGCTCAGGGTGTTGCCAGCGGACTAAAGCTTCTGCACCAACAACTTTAGTACCTGCTTGATTGTATTGTGGTTGATAATAAACACTTAATTCATTTCTATCTAAAGCAACCCTAAGTTTAGTTAATAAACTTAGCCGTTCTTGTGCCGCTGTTTGCATATTTTCTTCAAAAAATTGATAGCTATTACGGCCATCAGCCTTAACCGCATACATAGCCGAACTAGCATTACGAAATAGTGTTTTAAAATCTTGACCATCGTTTGGATAAACAGCAATACCTACAGAAGTGGTTATTGTTAAATCATACGAGTCAACTAGCTCATGTACTGCTAACTCGGCTTGTAAGTGAGCTACTAAATCAGCAATATAAGCCTTGTTTGATGATTTATATAAAAGCAATAAAAACTCATCACCACTATAACGGCAGAGCAAACCTTGCTCTCCAATAAGTGCTTGTAAACGCTTAGCCAAAGCTAAAAGAAATTTATCACCAACTTCATGCCCTAAAGAATCATTAACATCTTTAAAATGGTCTAGATCAAAATAAATTAATGCATAACTAGGTGCTTTAGCAGTGTTTTTTTCTAATAGTTGCTCAGTCTTTTCCATAAAGTAAACTTTATTTGCCAAGCCAGTAAGCGGGTCAAAATGAGCAAGGTATTTAATGCGTTCTCGGCTTGCTTTTTGCTCGGTAATATCAGTAGCAATAGTACCACTACCTAATAAATGCCCTTCAGTGTCTTTAACTGGAAAGTGAATGGTTTCAAAACTGTAGGATTGATGACCAAAATCTATTTCATCATACGTTATACAAGGCTTCTCATTTGCTCTAACTGCTTCTAAACTAATCGCTACACTTTGTGCTAACTTTAAAGGTAAAATATCATAAAAAGTTTTACCTAATACTTTATCTTTAGATTGCCCAACTAGTTTTTCAAATGCTAAGTTAACAAGGGTATAGCGACTATGAATATCTTTAACAGAAATACTAGAGGGAATATTGTCTATAAAAGCAGTATTTAACGCTTGAGTCTCCCTTAAGCTAGCAGTACTTTCAACTATTAGATTTTCTAGGCGTTGTTCATTCTTTTTTAAATCTAAAAAAAGTAGCTCATAAGGCCTTAATAAACCTGTAACTAAAATTGCTCGATAAATTAAGTAGACAGAAACTAACAATAAGTAATGCCCTAACTTATTAGCAAAATCAAACACATCAGCATATTGAGTAAAAGCTAAGCTAGTTAAAGCACTAGCAAAAAGTGATGCGGCTATTAACCAGCGTACGTCTTTTTCTAGGTGTTTCTTATCTTTTAAAATTAAAACCATAGCGATAATAAAAACAACGATCATTCCCCATTCACTATAAATTTTAAAAGGTGTTAGTCCTTGACCTTCAATAAAAGCAACGGGAAAAGAGCCATTAAAAATAGTGATACAGAAAAAGGTAGCCAGTGCTGCAAAACTAAAAAAAGTAGCCTGTATATTGACTTTTTTACCTAGTGTTAAGCTTGCCAGTAACACGGCTATAACTTCTATGTAACGAAAAGCTATCCACAACTGAGTAGGAATATTGGCATCATCTACAGGCATTAACCCCATGCCTTTATAGGTTAAGGCGTGCAGCAACTCTAAAACACCAATAAAACCTGCTGCTATGGCAAAAACTAACAAAGCGCCATTATTGCTCCAACGCCTTGTATGCCAACCTAATACAAACACACCCCCTAAAACAATGACGCGTAGTAACTCAACAACCGTATGAAAAGCCAAGTAGTTATAATTTGCTAGCAAATCCAACACAACTAAAATTAATAGTAATAATGTTGCCTGCTGCCAACCAAAGAGTAGTCTACGAATCATTGTTTCATCCTAAATTTTATAACTCTTCTACAAGTAACTTGCCACCCACACTCTTCATTAATTCAGCAAAGCCCGGAAAAGAAGTATTCACTACAGCACAGTCCTTAATAAGGATATTACCACTAGCCCGCAAACCAGCCACAGCAAAACTCATGGCGATACGGTGATCGTGGTGGCAAACAATTTCTGCTGAACCAAAAACTTCTGGCAGTTCACCTTTGCCAATAATTTCAATGCCATCGTCTAAAACCGTGCATTCAACACCTAAGTCTAATAAACCATCAGCCATGACTTGAATACGGTCAGACTCTTTAACCCGCAACTCTTCAGCGCCGCTTAAAGTCGTCACGCCTTCGGCACAAGCTGCAGCAATAAACAGCGCAGGAAATTCATCAATGGCTAAAGGCACTTGGTTTTCAGGAATGGCAATGCCTTTTAAAGGTGCGTAACGCACACGAATATCTGCAACGGGTTCACCGCCCACTTCACGCTGATTGGTTAGCACTAAGTTAGCACCCATTAAACGTAAGATATTAATCACGCCATCACGCGTCGGGTTAATGCCAACGTGTTCTAGGGTTAAATCACTGCCGGGCATAATGGCTGCTGCAACCATAAAAAAGGTCGCTGAAGAAATATCGGCGGGAATATCAATTGCTGTTGCCGTTAACTTGCCACCGCCGGTTAAGCTAGCCGTTGCACCGTCTTGGCGTACCTCATAGCCAAAGCCATTTAACATACGTTCTGTATGGTCGCGCGTGGGTGCTGGTTCAGTGACTTGCGTTTCACCTTCTGCCCATAAACCGGCTAAGAGCAAACAAGATTTAACCTGCGCTGAAGCCATAGGCAAATCGTAGCTGATGCCTTTTAAAGGCTTGCCGCCAGTAATTTTTAACGGTGGACGACCATTTTCTGTAGTGGCAATTTCTGCACCCATTAAACGCAAAGGGTCGGCAACACGATTCATGGGGCGCTTACTTAACGAGGCATCGCCGGTTAATTCAGTATCAAACGGTTGTGCTGCTAGCAAACCCGCCAACAGGCGCATACTGGTGCCCGAATTGCCTAAATACAGCGGGCCTTGTGGCTGTTTTAAGCCGTGCATTCCCACGCCATGAATGGTGACTTGACCTTGGTGGGGGCCTTCAATCTGTACACCCATATCCCGAAATGATTGCAGGGTAGCCAAGGCATCTTCGCCTTCTAAAAAGCCTTTCACCTGCGTCACGCCTTCTGCCAAAGCGCCTAACATAATGGAGCGGTGCGAAATGGATTTGTCACCGGGTACACGAATACTGCCTTGAATAGCCGTTGCGCCTGGCTGAGTAATAAAGTTGAGTCTTGTCGTTTGCATGGTTTGGTAGCCCGTTTTATTAAGCAAAGCAGTAAAGTAATCACGCGCTGATTTTGCTTTAGTAAATGTATTGACTAGCGCATCAGCATCTTGAGATGCAACAGCCGTTCGTAGCCGTTGCACGCCTTCTAAAAATTCATCCAATGCCTCTAAAGTGGCATCACGATTGGCGATAAAAATATCTCGCCACATAACAGGGTCGCTGGCAGCTACGCGGGTAAAATCACGAAAACCGCCCGCAGCATAACGAAAAATCTCTAAACGCTCATCTTTTCTAGCCAAGGTTTCGACTAAAGAAAAAGCTAGCAAATGTGGTAAATGGCTGGTTCGTGCTAACACTTGGTCGTGCTTTTTTACATCCATTTCAATGACCTCTGCACCACACGCCTGCCAAAGCTGAGTTACCAAGGCTAGTGCTTCTGGGTCGTTGTTGGCAGTTGGCGTTAAAATCACCTTGCGGCCCGCAAATAAATCAACCTGCGAGGCAAGCACCCCGCTTTTTTCAGCGCCCGCTATGGGATGCCCTAAAATTAAGCGAGGTGGCAATTCGTTAAAAACTTTTTTGGCGGCTTCAAGCACTACTGCTTTGGCTGAACCTACATCGGTAACAACAGCGGTGGGTTTTAGGTGGGGTTTTAAAGCCATTAGTACAGGTTCCATCGCTAACACTGGCACAGCTAGCAAAATCAAATCAGCATCGGGTGCTAGTTCTGCTAAACAGCTGCTGACTTTATCAACAACGCCTAAAGAAATAGCGCCTTGGCGTTCTTCATAGGTAAGATCAACACCCAAATAGGTATTGGCAAAACCCGCGCGCCTTGCAGCAAGGGCTACCGAGCCACCAATAAGCCCTAAGCCGATAATCAGCAGTTTATTAACGGTTGCCTTGATTGCTTTATTACTTTCTACCACGAATCAAATGACCTTACGCAGTGCATCTATAAAGCGTTGGTTTTCTTCAGGTAAACCGATACTGACACGCAGGTGTTCATTCATACGGTAGGGGCGTAAAGGACGCACAATAATGCCTTCTTTAAGCAACGCATTATTGACTGCTTCAGCATCACCCACTTCCACACAAATAAAGTTACCCACTGATGGAATGTAAGACAAACCCAGTTCACGAAAAGCGGTTTCTAGCTGCAACATACCGGCTTTGTTAGTAACAATTGACTGTTGCAAATATTCGTCATCGTCTAATGCCGCAAGTGAAGCTTCTAAAGCTAAAGTGTTAACGTTAAACGGCTGACGAATACGGTTTAAAGTTTCAGCAATAGTAACGGAAGAAACACTGTAACCCACACGCAAAGCAGCTAATCCATAGGCTTTAGAGAAGGTACGACAAACAATTAAGTTGGAGAAATCCTTCAATAGCTTGAAAGTGTCTGGGTAAGCTTGTTCGCTCACGTATTCAGAATAGGCTTCATCTAATACCACCAGCACGTTTTCTGGCACACGCTGCATAAATTCACGCAGCTGGGTTTCAGATGACCAAGTACCCGTTGGGTTATTAGGATTGGCAACAAAGACCACGCTGGTATTTTTATCAATCGCTGTAGCCATCGCCGCTAAGTCATGCCCCCAGTTTTTAGCCGGAATAACCTTGTGTTCTGCACCTGCTGCTTGAGTCGTAATCGGGTAAACCGCAAAAGCATATTCGCTATAAACAGCGTTGCGCCCCGGTGCTAACCAGCAGCGACCAATTAAATCGAGCAGGTCATTAGAACCATTACCCAAAGTAATTTGGCGCGTGCTTAAATCAAACTTTTTAGCCAAGGCTGTTTTTAAACCATAGCCACTGCCATCGGGGTAGCGGGTTAGCTCGGCTAGTTCTTGTTGAATAGCCGCCAGTGCTTTAGGACTAGGGCCATTTGGGTTCTCGTTACTGGCTAGCTTTACAATGCTGTCTGGGTCTAGGTTGAGTTCGCGGGCTACTTCATCAACCGGCTTGCCGGGCTGATAAGGCATTAATCCTTGTACACCTTCATTGGCTAGTTTAAAAAAATCGCAGCTCATAGTTTATCTCTTCTAAATTAAGTAACCGACTTATAAAACGCCTTTAGGGTAAGAACCCAACACTTTTACATCCGCAGCCTTTGCACCAATATCGTTTAATACGGCTTGAACACGCGGTTCATCAATATGGCCGGCAAAGTCAATAAAAAACACATAGTTCCATGCACCTGAACGGCTAGGGCGGCTTTCAATGCGCGTCATGTCAATATTGTGGGCATTAAAAGGTTCTAGCACTTGATGCAACGCACCTGGTAAGTTACGCATAGAAATCATCAAGGATGTTTTATCATCACCTGAAACCGGCACTTTCTTAGCGCCAATGATTAAAAAACGTGTTGAATTATCAGGCGTGTCTTCAATGTTTTCAGCAAGGCGCGTAAGGCCGTATAAATCAGCCGCCATATCGCCAGCAATCGCTGCTGAGTGCCATTCACTTTTTACCTTGCGAGCAGCTTCAGCATTAGATGGCATGGCAACGCGATCAATGCCTGGGTAATAAGCATCAAGCCACTTACGGCATTGAGCTAACGAAGACGTGTGCGAATAGATGGTTGAAATTTTATCAGCGCGGGTATTTTCGCCCAGCAATAAGTGCTGGTGAATACGCAGCACTACTTCACCACTAATTTGCAGGCCTGAATCCATAAAGCTATCAAGCGTATGGCTAATCACACCTTCAGTGGAGTTTTCGATTGGCACAACGCCGTAATCGACAGCGCCAGATTCCACTTCACGGAATACTTCATCAATGGCGGCAAAAGGCTTGCAAATGGCTGACTGCCCAAAATGCTTCAGCGTAGCCTGTTGAGTAAACGTACCTTCAGGGCCTAAATAAGCCACTTTTAAAGGCCGCTCTAATGCTAAGCAAGCTGACATCACTTCACGAAACAAACGCGCCATTTCTTCGTTAGATAAAGGGCCTTGGTTACGTTCCATAACGGCACGTAAAACTTGGGCTTCGCGTTCGGGGCGATAAAAAACAGCACCTTTACCATCTTCGGCAATTTTAACCTGAGCCACTTGCTGGGCGCATTTGGCGCGTTGGTTAATTAGCTGTTGTAGCTGCTGGTCTATTTGGTCGATTTCTTTTCTAACGTCTGCCAAATCTGGCAGTGATTTATCCTGAGTCATTCAGGCTTAACCTCTAGTTTTAGCAAAGTCATTCATAAATTCGATAAGTGCATCTACCGCAGCTTCCGGCACTGCATTATAAATACTGGCACGCATACCACCCACGCTACGGTGACCGGCTAGGTTTAATAGTCCAGCATCGTCTGCTTTAGACAAGAAAAGTTTATCTAGGCTGGCATCGGCTAAACGAAAAGGAATATTCATAATGGAACGGTTTTCTAAGGCATTAGGGTTGCTGTAGAAATCATTACCATCAATAGCCGCATAGAGTTTGGCTGCTTTACGACGGTTAATTTCCGCCATATTTTCTAGGCCGCCTACTTCTGTTTTTAACCAATCAAACACTAAACCGGATAAATACCAAGCAAAGGTTGGCGGCGTGTTGTACATAGAGGCATTTTCAGCACACACCTTGTAGCTAAACATGGTGGGTATTTCAGCTTTGGCTTGATCAAGTAAATCATCACGCACAATAACCAGTGTTAAACCGGCAGGGCCAATGTTTTTTTGAGCGCCAGCATAAATAAGACCAAACTGGCTCACATCTATAGGTGTGCTTAGAATATCTGACGACATATCACACACCACCGGCACATCTGCTGTTGGCACGTAATCAAACTCCAAACCGCCAATGGTTTCGTTGCTGGTGTAATGCAAATAAGCAGCATCTTGGCTGGTTTGAATTTCAAACTGACGAGGCACACGGATTAAACCATCTACTGTGCTACTGCTAGCGGCTAGGTGGATGGGCAAATAACGTTCGCCTTCTTGAATGGCCTTTTTGCCCCAAATACCGGTATTAATGTAGTTAGCTGTACCGCCTTTGCCACCTAGATTTAAAGGCAGCATAGCAAACTGGCTAGAAGCGCCACCCTGCATAAACAACACTTTATAGTTAGCAGGAATGTTTAGTAAGTCTCGCAGATCAGCTTCGGCTTTATTAGCGATGCTTACAAACTCATCGCTGCGGTGACTCATTTCCATCACTGACAGACCCTTACCCTGCCAATCTAGCATTTCATCACGGGCTTGTTGTAATACGGTTTCAGGTAAGGCCGCTGGGCCAGCACAAAAATTGAATTTACGGCTCATCAGATTGCACTCTTAGTCTAAAATACTGGGTTAAAAACACCTAAATTAATTGGCTGCAATGATACAGCAAAAAACACCTTGTCGCTGCTAGGCGCTAACAGAAGGACTAACCGCCTTCTAAAATCAGCAGCTGATCTGCCAAGGCATCGGCATCGGCTTGCCTATGGGTTACAAGAAGTGCCACCCGACCGGAGCTTTTTATTTCACCTTGCAGCCATTTGCCCGCCACTTGGCGCAAATCATCATCGAGCGCACTAAAAGGCTCATCTAATAACACCACGGGCATAGGCCTAAGTACACTGCGAATTAACGCAAGGCGTTGTTGTTGCCCACCGGAAAGTTTGCTGGGTAAACGTTTTAACAAAGGGGTAACTTCTAACAAATCACAGGCTTTAAGTACTTGCTGCCACTCTGCTTGGCTGGGTTTACCTTTAGCAAAACCCAGTTTTAAATTGGTTTCTATACTGAGGTGTTCAAAAAAATTCTGTTGTTGAAATAAATAAGACACTGGCCGCTCTTCTGGCGGCAAATTTTGAATAGCCTGCCCCTTAACCAAAATACTGCCGGATGCAACGGGTAAAAAACCAGCAATCGCATTCAACAAGGTACTTTTACCGCTGCCACTACCACCCATAATCACCACCAACTCACCCGCTTCCACCTGTAAATGGTGCTGCCAAGTTTGCTCGCCTAGCTTTAATTCAAGGTGATTAATTTTTAGCATTTAACGTCACTCATTTTTTTAATGTCATTAAAGCTAGGTATTCTAGGACTATCGACAACCCAGAAATAGCAAAACTAGCAAAAGAAGTATTTAGCAAAGAATCCATTTCGACCAATGCAGATTTTTATGACTTTTTACAAGTGCAAAAGCTAAAACAAGACCTAAAAGAAAGCATTAACCCTACAAAAGCCAAGCCCAGAAGCCAAAGCCGCTGCAGCTAGTTGATAGCTTCTTGCTACAAATGTGGCGCAACGCTACAATCGTAATTCCATACAAGGAGAAAATTATGTCTACCGCAAGCATCAGACTCGACCAAGCACTCGTAGAAAAAGCCTCCATCATGGCTAAGGCTTTTAGCAGAACAACGCCTAAGCAAATTGAGCATTGGGCAAAAATTGGAGAAATGATGGAAGACAACCCCGATCTTCCCTACGAGTTTGTTAAACAAGCCATTATTGCCCAAGCAGAAAAAGAAGCAGGTAAGCTTGAGGAATATACTTTTGGCTAGAGTAAACCGCGTTTTACAAACACCAAGCTTCAAAAAAGCGGTTAAAAAACTGCACGCAAATCAGAAAAATGATCTGGATAATGCTATCAAAGCCATTATGGAAGATCCTTTTATAGGAGAACTCAAAAAAGGAGACCTCATATTTTTGCGCGTTCACAAGTTCAAGATGGTTAAGCAGCTTACTCTACTTGGCTATAGCTACCAAGATAGCATTATGACACTCGAACTGATGGTGCTTGGTACTCATGAAAACTTTTACAGAGACATCAAAGCCTCTTGCTAGCACCCTGTTAGCTGACTCTATAAGCTCTTCAAAAGTGTAAACGTATAATGCTGGTTGTTGATGTGTAAATGTATTTCTAATTGTCTGTAGATGCTTAATTTGTTTAAGTTCAAGAGTATTTTTAGGTATAACTTTACTATCTACATACGGCAATAAATCTGCATTTTGCAGTTTTTGATATAGCCACTCAATATTATTAGGTATGCTCATTTTTCTGCTTAGGCTTGCCTTTTCAAAATAACCCTAAGTCTTTCAATACTAAAGCTAAACCCAATAATAATAAGCTAGTTCAAAAGAGGTTGACTCGTTCCGTAAGTTTGTTCGCCTAGCTTTAATTCAAGGTGGTTAATTTTTAGCATTTAACGTCACTCTTCCTTTCCAACAGTATTAAACCTATAAAAGCTAACCCCAGTAACCATAACGAAGCCAAAGCCGCTGCTGCTAGCTGATAACTGCCTGCTAGTTCGTAAATCAACCAAGGCAGAGTGGTGTATTCAGGCTGTCCAAAAATACCAAAAATCGCAAAGTCACCCAAGGTTAATACCAGCGAAATTGCTGCGACTCTTTGTAATGCGGGTTTTAAATAGGGTAAAACCACGCGCCACCAATACACTCCAAAAGGTAAACCTAAGCTAGCCGCTAAACGCTGGTAATTGGCTTGATAACTAAATACCGCTGGCTTTAGTTGCGAAAAAGCAAAAGGCAAAGCAATCAGTGTATTCAACCAGATAATCGCTAGCCAACCCCAGTCCATCCAGTTAATTAGCGGCATAAAGAAAATATACAAACCCACACTTAATACCATGCCGGGAATAATTAAATGGTGCAGTGCTGCCACAGGCACTAAACGCGTTAACCCATTTTTCTGTTGTTGATTGCTGGATACCCAACTCAACTGCAAAGCCATAAACACTGCCAATAAGCTGGCAGTTAAAGCAAATAACAAAGACCAACCACTGGCTTTAAATAGCTTTAACCAAGGCAACCCTGCTAAACCTTTGCTAACGGCTGTGGGTAATAAACCTAACACTGGCAGGGTTAAATAAAGCGCAATGAATAAGTAAAAAAACCGCCCCAGCCAAAGTGTTAAACGGTTAGTTTGTGGTCGCCAAGTTTGCCCAGCACTGGCAGGCGCTAACCATTCTAACTTTCCCCAACGGCTAAACAGCCAAAAACAGCTACCCGCAACTAATAACTGAGTCACTGCTAAAAAAAGCGCTTCAGAAGGATTGAAGTTGTATTTTAAGGCCTGAAAAATTGCCACTTCTAAAGTAGTTGCAGCAGGGCCACCGCCCAAAGCCAATACCACTGCAAAGCTGTTAAAACACAGCAAGAAAATAAAACCCAACAAGGCAGGCAGAACGCTACGCAGCGCAGGCCATTCCACCAATAAAAACCGCTGCCAGCCTGTTAGATGTAACTGAGCGGCCATTTTCCAAACGCTCGAAGGAATACTATCCCACTGAGACGTTAACACTCGAATGGCTAAGGGCAGGTTTAAAAATACGTGCGCCAGCAAAATACCGGTTAAACCGTATAG
The DNA here is from genome assembly GCF_035271045.1 of Marinospirillum sp. Classification (GTDB taxonomy): domain Bacteria; phylum Pseudomonadota; class Gammaproteobacteria; order Pseudomonadales; family Halomonadaceae; genus Marinospirillum. Next base: position 251,033 of record NZ_DATESC010000007.1, read on the forward strand.
CGACCAGCCATCACCAAAAACTAAATTTAAAAAAGGGGTTAGCCAACCGCTGAAACCAAACATCACCACTAGGCCGGTAATTAAAATTAAGCTAGGCATCACAAAGCACAACAAACACCAACGTAAAAAAGCGGCTTTAGCCGGTAGCCTTGCATCCATCACCAAAGCACGGGCTAAAGGCAGTGCCAGCAGTACGGAAATAAAGCTACTCAGCAAAGCTTGCCAAAGCGTAAACTTTAAAACCCGCCAAAACCAAAGATCTTGCCATAGCTGTACTTCAGGCGCAGTTTGCCAACCTGTTAGCGCCAGCAAAGCCAAACCACTGCTACCTAATAAAAGTGTCAGTAGCAGCCCTAAAGCCAAGTTTGAACAAGACAGGTTTTTGAAAGACAGACTTTTCAACATTAACGACTAACAGCAGAGCGCCACTGGCGAATCCAAGCCTGGCGATTTTGGTGAATTTCTTCTGGCGTAAAACCTATCGCTTTAGGTTGAATGAGCTGCGAAAATGCTTTGGGCAACTCCACGCCTTCACGGGCGGGCAGCATCCAGTTATTCACCGCAATTATTTTTTGGGCTTCTTCGCTCAATAAAAAAGTTAAAAACTGTTTGCCTAGTTCAAGCTGTTTCGAAGAGTACACCAAAGCAGCCACTTCTACTTGCCGAGCATGGCCTTCACTAAACAGTGCCGCAGCATAACGGTCCGATTTTTCAGCAATTAAATGGTAAGCCGGTGAGCTGGAATAACTCAGCACATAATCCGCTTCACCCTGTAAAAATAGGTTGTAAGCTTCAGACCAGCCTTTGGTAACAGTGACGGTACGTTGGCGCATTTTTTGCCAAGCTAGGTCGGCTTTATCGCCATAAATAGCCTGCATCCAAATTAATAAACCCTGACCCGGTGTGCTGGTACGTGGGTCTTGATAAATAATTCGCGCATCACTTTTTAACAGCTCTGCCATAGAAACGACTGGCTGCGTTTTTTCAGTGTCATAAACAAAGGCAAAGTAGCCTAAATCGAAGGGTACAAAATCAGCGGCTTGCCAGTTGAGTTCAGATTTTAGTTTTAAATCGGCTAAAGCCAAATTATGCGGCTGCACCAAACCTAGGCTACGAGCTTCGGTCATCAGCGCATCATCTAGGCCAACTACCACATCCGCTTGGGTATTTTTACCTTCCAAACGTAAACGGTTTAAAAGGCTTACCCCATCGTCGCTGCTAATGTAATTGAGCTGACAAGCACATTGCTCTTCAAAGACCTTTTTTAGCTTAGGTCCTGGCCCCCAATCGCTGGTAAAAGAAGAATAGGTATAAACATTTAAGGTAGCAGCCGATAAACTGCCAAAAACTAACAGCAGTGGCAGCAATAATAAACTGCTCCACTTAAACTTAGCGAAGTTAAAACCAGAGAAGTGTTGCTTCATGATTAGAATTACCTTGTCCATCCCACTCCCTACGCCAGTATTAGCCGGATCAGGTTCAGCGGGTAGATTTTCTCAGCCACACAAGTACAAACCGTGAGCACCCCGATGAGACAGCCCCATTCTAACTCAAAAATAGTTTTACAGTTGCCCGACTTACCCGCTGATTATCGCCCCTTAAAAGAACCTGAATTTTTTGCCGAAGGTACTGGCAATAGCCATTGGCTACTTACTAGCCCTGTGGGTAAGTTGGTGTGGCGACAATTTGGGCAAGCGCCGGGCGTGGATCATCGGCGAGAAACAAAACTATTAACCTGTTTGCAAAATAAAGCTTGGGTACCGCGCTTATTGCTAGTTGCCGGTGATTTAGGTGTGTTAATGCGTTTAGCTGAAGGCGAGCACCCTAAAATTACCGAATTAAGTAATACAGCAAGGCAAAGGTTGATTAACCTAGCTATTGAACTTTGGCAAAACCCTTGCCCTATCGCGCCACAAAACTACCCACAACTGCTGAATAGTTATTGGCAGCTTGCCGGTAGCAAAACAGCCAACCGCCCTTTGTTAGAGCAGCTGGTTTATGAAAGCTTACGCTGGCCCACCAGTTGTTATCGCTTAACCCACCATGACTTGCACGCCGGCAACCTCTTGTTAAATAACGAAAGGTGGATACTGCTCGATTGGGAATATGCCGCCTTAGGGAACCCTTGGCTAGATGCGGTTTCTTTAGATAGGTTTATGAACTTAACTACCGACGAAAAGACACAGCTAGAAGCAGCTTTGCCACCCCTAACTGTTTACACTAACCCTTGGCGAAGCCTAGGTCGCTGGTTAGTTGACCTAGATTTGTTATGGAAACAGGCTATAGAGTAAATATCACTAGGGCTGAAGTGCAACTCTAATTCCGTTAAACTGCCCATCATTAAAAAATGATGCTCAGGGTAAATTACCTTGGAGTTTTAAGGAGGCGCTATGTTGAAGCAGTTACAGCTAACTAATTTCACCCAGTTTAAGCAGGCTCACTTTGAGTTTTCCAAAGGGTTAAACCTGATTATTGAGCCGTGAGATCACTCTTCTGGCAGAAGGTTTACGTAAATTAGTAACGGTAGTTTGGCTGTTGGTGATACTTTATTTTGGGATGAACCTGAAGCGAACCTAAACCCAAAGCTGATCAAACTAATTGCCGCTTTAATGCACATCTTGTCAGAAAACGGTATTCAGCTGATCGCCGCAACGCACAGTTATTTCTTACTGAAAGAGCTCGATTTACTCTCCAAGCGTGATGGGGAAATAGAGCCACGCTATATAGCTTTAATGATGGATAACGACACGCTAGTTATCGAGCAGGAAAGCCAGCTTAACCAACTCGATAATATCGTTGTCCTCGATGAGGAGTTGTCCCAGTACGACCGTGAAATGGAATTAAATTATGCAAGAGGTTAGTGAAGGGAGCGTTGCCACGTTGCCCTTAGCCGCCAAGCTAGAAGCAAAGGTTAACAACCCAAGCCAACAGCACTAGCCCATCTTACAATCTACTTAGCCCAACCAACTTAACTCTAGCCACCCTAAGCGGTGGCTTTTTTATGCTTAAAGGAAACTCATTATGCGCTATCACAAATTTAAAGCGGGTACACAGGCAGGCACTTACATTATGGAATCTGGCTTTGTGACTGAAGACGATATTTTAATCATGGCTAAGCAACTGTCACGTAAGCGTTTAAGCAAAGGTCGTGCATTAGAAAGCCCGCAAGCGGTTAAAGAGCATTTCTAGCTTGTGATGACTCTGACCCCTTGGCCTCTGCTTGGCCTCAATTCCCTATCTAAACAATACGATGCAAATCATTAAATATTGTTTTCTTGGTGGGATAATCTCTTTTGTCCCCTTTGTCTATTATTTAATATTGTCAACCCAATCGCAACGAACGAAACAACTGGATTAGGTAAATATTTTCTTAAATTTGGTGTTAGATCAAGAAGCCAGCCACCTAATTCAGGGATATTGTCCATAACCAGAACGATAAAGCTATTTACAGAACTCTTGAAACTCTCCCACCATGTGGGCTTTCTTTCTGCAATTTTTGTTTTTAAGTTACTCAGCTTAGAATCCGTTACCTGCCTCTCCCAATCATAAGAATTTCTTGCCTCCTCACTTAGCTTTCCTCTTATATGCCAATTTGTTACGTCATCCCCTATTTTTCCTGTAATAGAATACACTTTATCAAGATGCTCAGACTTTAATAATTCATCTTGTGTATAAATATGGTTTCTAAAGAAAATACCTTCTTTAGTATCTGTTTTCACATCTAAAACATCAATTTCACGATGCACTTTTACGAACTTTGCTTTAAAACTATCAGAATTTTTTTTCATAACTTTTCTCAGCTTGACGATTGATTACTTCTCTATTAGTGACTGCAATAGCATCTGCTTAATCATAGCAAGATAATACTATCTTAGATTTAACTTGCTAGTGCAATAGCCTGTAATTCTTCAAACAATACCTCATTCAGTGTTTTCATAGTCTTTAAACTTACCGTGATAACACGCTGAAAAAGCTCTAGCGAGTAGCGTAGACTGTTCATGATTTTCTTTGCCCAGTCGCTTGCATCATTCACGATACAGCCAGCCTTATGCCTTGTTACTGATTGGCACTTCATGATCTAAGCCAGGGCTGACTTCCTATTCACTACGTAGTCGTAAGCTTCTTTGTATATTTTCCACCGAAAAGGCCTATAGACTCTGACCCATCGACTCGAAGAGTAGGTTTACACTTTGTTTTTTAGCAATGGTAGTTAGTTTGTTTTATTACAACGGCCTGACTGCGCATCACAAGTAAAATTAAAATCTTCTAACTTTAGTTCGTTAGAGGATAAGTTTGCGGTAAAAGCATTCCAGCTTTTAATGGTGTGATCACTACTAGGGGATACTAGTAAATTATAAATATTATTATCAAGTTCATTACCTACAATTTTTTTATTCAACAAGCTTAAATAAATATCTTGTATTTCAACAAACCCATCATTAACTATAAAATCCATTTGTATTTTACCGCGAATTTCTTTACTAAAAAAACTTGTAATTTTATTTATATTTATTTTATTAAATAAAGCATTGCTTTCAATGTATTCATCAGCAATTAAATTATTATATTCTATTGCAGATATAAACTCTTTAAGCTGTTGATCAAAAAAGATAGCTTTATAATATTGGCGGTGAGATTGACTGTACCACTTGTCTCGGATATCAGGGTTCACCGTGTCACTGCTATTTTTTAGCATGTGTATCTTATCGTTATGGTTTAATTTATTATTTTCATTGATTTTGTTTTCATCTTCAATTTTACCTTGCGCCCGTTTTATATCATATTCTTTATGAGCAATTAATTGCCCATATGTTAAGCCCGTAGATGCATGATCACGAGGATTGAGTGATAAGTACTCTAGTTTTTTTTCTTCATGCTTTGCAATTTCTTTTTCTAGATCCTCTATTTTTTTCAAATGTGACTTGTGTATATCACTTTTATAGAAATCATCATTAGATAGTTCTTTTACGCTTTCCTCTGTTAAGTTCATCTCTTTAATTTTAATTAAACGATTATGGTCATAAGCTGAATTCACTTCAACTATAGCCGCTTCAAATTTAGTTATCTTTTCTTCAAGCTTTTTTTGGTACGTTTCAAAAGTAGATAAGTTTTTTTCTGTACTATTATTAATTGAAGCTATTTTTTTATTTTTAACTTCATCTAAGGCAGACTTTGAGATACTAAAGTCACAGCTCATAGTAACTATTTTACGCTTGTATTCATCAGAGCTAGAAGACCAGTTTGTTTTTTTACAAATTGGTCCATTATCAAATATTTGTGAAAAATTAAAATCTAACTCATGTGGATTAGCAGACTTAACAGCGTCGATGCTGGAGTCACCGCAGGCAGTAAGAGCTAATAAAAAATAGACTGGGAGCGAAAGTAGTATAAGTTTTTTCATTATTTTTCCTTAATAAATTAAATTTAAAACTTTGTCAGTATTTGCTTGCGTAGCTCCATAGTATGAGCAGGCTAAGATGCTTTCATGAATTTCTTTTCCGCAGCCTCGACAAAATGACATAGCCATATGTAACTCCATTTGATTAATAGCATATTTAAAAACTCCCCTTGGGAGGTTTGCATGTATTTATGCGCCTTTGATTCTACCAACCTAAAAGGTTGTATAGCAACCTTTTAGGCTCTTCATCTTGTTGAGTTGATACCAGACCATGTGAGTTGATTCTGGAGAAGCTATGTCGAAAACTGAAATGAAGAAATTAGCTACAGTGGTAGGGCGTATAATTGCTAAACGACGCTTGCTTAGCAATCTTACTCAAGAGCAAGTTGCAGAAAAGCTTGGGATTGGAGTTGAGGCGGTATCAAGAATTGAGCGTGGCGTAGCTTTGCCTACGGTAGTGCGATTAGCTGAGTTTGCAGATATATTTGAGTGCAGCATTGCCGATCTTGTAACGGAGGCTAGTGCTAGAGCTACGGATCAAGCTAACCATATAGAGAACCTGCTATCAAAACTCAGTAGCGAAGACAGAGTAATGATTCTTGGTGTTGTTGAGACGCTAGCAACTCATCTTGATAGTTAGTAGCAATTTTTTGGTTAGAGTCAGTAATAGTTAATGAGAAAATTCTTAAAGGACATCTGCTTAAACATTTGGATAGCTAATAATAAGCAACACAATTACCGCTTTTTTAAGCTTACCCTTATCACACCTTAAACATACAAAATACCACTATAAGCAAAGCAAAAATGTGCAGATTCTTGGAAAAAAATAGGCCAGTGGTTAGCTGACCTAGATTTATTATGGAAAAGTGCTATAGATGCCTAATTTCAAAACACTGGTGAATTTTAGTGTTGCGCTCAAAATCAGGATCAAGCGTTTGGCGGGTAATATTCACCACTTCATATTTTTCTAAAATCTCGGGGCTAATTTTAAAGCCACGTAAGTTATTTGAGAAAATTAGTAAGCCGTCGGTACTTAAACGTGCCATGGCTAAATCAACCAACTCTTCTTGGTCACGCTGAATATCTAAAGTACCCTGCATTCGCTTAGAGTTAGAAAAAGTAGGTGGGTCCATAAAAATTAAATCATAAGCGCCGCGATCTTGTTTTAACCACTCGCGGCAGTCGGCTTGCACACGGCTGTGCTTTTTTAAATCCAGCTTATTTAAACGTAAATTGCGCTCTAGCCAATCTAGGTAGGTTTTAGATAAATCGACACTGGTGGTATGAATCGCGCCGCCTACTGCTGCATGAAGAGTTGCTGCACCGGTGTAACAAAATAAGTTTAGGAAACGTGCTGTTTTTGCTTCTTTAGCGATACGCAGTCGAATGGGGCGATGGTCTAAAAATACGCCGCTGTCGAGGTAGTTGGTAAGGTTGACCAATAACTCAACCTGCCCTTCGTGCACGGGAAAAAATACGCCTTGGTCAGCAAATTTTTCGTACTGCCTTTTACCTGTTTGTTTACGGCGGGTTTTTAAATGAATCTTGTCAGCCGCAACATCAAGTACGCTAGGAATGGCTTGCAAGGCTTCCATTAAACGCCTTTGTGCCTTGCTCTCATCTATGGTAGCTGGTGGCGCGTATTCTTGAACGTGTACTTGGTCGTTATAAATGTCTATGGCTAAGGCATATTCTGGCATATCCGCATCGTACAGGCGGTAGCAGCTAATGTTTTCACGCTTAACCCAACGCGAAAATTTCTTTAAGTTTTTAGCCAAGCGGTTAGCAAACATTTGTGCGCCTTCACTTAAAGGTCGAATCGTTATTGGCACTTCTGTTATTTCTGTTATTTCTGCTGCGGTTGATGCTTTTGCAACACTTTCAGACGCTTCATTCAAACTGTCAGCAGTAGCTGTTATCGGCTTGCTTTTACTAGTAAATAAATGAGTACCTGCTTCGGGTACTTCAAATAGGTACAAACGGCATTCTAAAGTGGCGTTGTTAATCGGATAGTTTTTATACGGGCGTAATGGAATGCGGTAGGCTAATTCTTGGTTATTGGTAAATAGTGCTAGCTTCCAATGTGCATAATGTTGACTGGCTTTCTGACCTAAACCTGCATATAAAACAGCTAGTTGAGGCAAGTTGTCTAAACGCTCGCCATAGGGTGGATTGGTAATTAACAAACCACGTGACGCAAAAGCTGGCGGTAATTCGCTTAACGGACGAACAAACAAACGCACTTTATCCAATAAGCCAGCACGTTCTAGGTTGTCTTTTGCCATGTCAATAACGCGGGAATCTTGATCGCTGCCTTCAAAGTTTAAAACTTTATTTGCGCTAGCTGCACGGCGGGCTTCTGCTTCATCCACCAACGCTTGCCAGATGCTGGGATGATGCCCTAACCAAGTTTCTAAACCGTGCCAAGGGCGCATTAAGCCGGGTGCAACGTCTAATGCCATAAAAGCAGCTTCGGCAAGCAAAGTACCTGAACCACAGAAAGGATCGAGCAATACCGCTTCTTCTGCCGCCATAGCTGGCCAACCGGCACGCAGCAACAAAGCTGCTGCGAGGTTTTCTTTTAAAGGGGCTAAACCTGCTTGTAAGCGATAACCACGCTGGTGCAAGCTAACACCACCTAAATCAAGGCTTAAAACGGTTTTTTGACCTTTATCAAAACGCAAATGAAAGCGTACATCGGGGCGCGTTTTATCGACGGAAGGGCGGCGATCTTGCTGTTGTTTAAAATAATCAACCACGGCATCTTTGACGCGCAGCGCTGTGTCGTGAGTGTTGCGTAGCTGTGGTGTAGTGCCTGAAACTTCTACAAATAAAGTGCCATCACCTAGCAGGTGTTCACTCCAATCCACTAAGGATAGCCAATTGCTTAAATCTTCAGCCGTTTCTACAAAAGCCGTATCAATTTGCAGTAATACACGGTTAGCAAGGCGTGACCACAAAATGGCGCGGTAAGCACTGTCTAAACTTGCTTCACCCGTTACCCGCCCTACCCTAGCGCGTGGATCAATAAAGCCCAGTGTTGCTAGCTCTTCGGCAAGCAGTTGTTCTAGGCCACGCGAACAGGTGACATGGACGGTATACATACGATTCAAGGGGGTCATCGGTAACGCCTTTTTAAGTCGAGCAATTATGTTGGGTAATCAAAAACATGAAACTGATAAATAAATAAAGCTATCAATACTGAGTCATCTGGCTTATCAATAGAGGCGAGGCATTCAGATGACCTGCCGTAGATGAAAGCACTATCTTAACAATAAACAAGAGGCTGTACTCTATGAAGCGTCAAAAACGTGATCGTACCCATAGCGTTTACACTCGTGGTTATAAAATTGGCTTGTCTGGTCAATCTCGGGATAAATGCCCTAGCGAACAAGATGAAGTCCGCACTAGCTGGATGAATGGCTGGCGTGAAGGTAGGGAAGATCGGTGGTCAGGAATGAACGGTGTGTCTGCTATTCATAAAAACCCCGCCGTTACCATCGGCAACTCCTAACCGCCTAAGCTCGATCATACCGTATCGAGTTATCTAATAAAGGCTCATGCTATTGACATCCTCCCTGCCCTAAAGGACAGGGATTCCTACTCCTAGACGGCCATGTCCGACCGCAAGAATGTTTTGTGCCGCATTAACATCACGGCAGTCGTGCGTGGCACCGCACCCACTGCAAGTCCATTCTCTTATTCCAAGTCCTGCGATACCTCTCGGCCTCGATTCGGGCAAGTTGCCACAATTCGAACAGGTTTGGGTGGTGTACGCTTCGTTCACTACCTTAAAAACAATGCCTGCGTGAGCGCATTTATAGTCCAACATTGTTTTTAATTGACCCCAGCCAGCGTCCAGCACTGACTTAGCCATTCTGGTTTTAACGAGTTTTAAGCTGCTGACATTACCCACATAAATTTCACCGC
>NZ_DATESC010000008.1:0-100851 GCF_035271045.1 Marinospirillum sp.
TAAGAGTCTTACGCTCAATATCAGTGAGCAGAGCATCTGCCCGTTTAATATATTCTGGAAGTTCAGTAATTGTAGTCAGCATATCCAATAGAATAATCCAATGGATCACTCAAGACAAGTGCTGAAAAGAGTTAACGCCGCGCTCACCGGTAAATTAGGAGCGCAGCGAGTAATTTATCCGTGTGCAGCGCCTTGTTATAATTTACTTGGCATGTTTCCTGATTGCAGCAATTATACTTTCAGTATTCCAACGAACATCAACTATTGATCGTGAAGACACAATAGTTGATATTCTTTCCTGTCCACTTGGAATTACACCAACAATGGGGATATCTAACTCAATAGCTTTATCTAGCTCCCATTCAATCCAGGAGCTATGGCTTGCATACACGCCCGCTAATGCCAATACTATGTCTGAGTTACCAATTTTTTGTGCCAACCTCGTCTTGACATAGCTTTCATCTTCAGAGTTTATTGGCTTATCCTTCGTGGATTCTTCGTATGTGGCGCTAAAATGCGATCTTGCATTAATTAGATTTCTTAGTGATTCTAACGTATCTGTATATTGCCAAGAGTGACTTATAAATATCTTGTATTCTTTAGCCATTTTCATTTATCCATTGATTAATTTAGTTAATATTTCTTTGCCTTCAAAATATGTTTCTTTTTCCCAGTCTGATGTAACCAGAGCTAGGTAAATTTTTTCATATTTCATTCCACTATTTACATCACCAAGGCCAAAATAACAATTGGCGAGTGTTGCGTAAGGCCACTTATTTATTGATTGAGAACTTTCTTCTTCCTCAGATAAGTGGGACAAAATCTCCAAAATCTCTTGTCTCGCCTTTTTGGCTGAAATTTTATAGAAAGTTTTTTCATCTAGATCTACTTCAATACTCGCGGCAAGATTTAAACAAAGAGCGTAATTTTCACCATTATAATAATCGCGACGAATTTTAAATCCCTTACCGTAATAATGTATAGCGCGTTTCAAACACTCAGCATCATTTGTTGCATGCCACATACGCTTATATATAGCTCCAGTAAGCCCAAGAGTTTCTGGATCGTTTGTTTCATTATCTGGATCTAGTTTTTCAATTATTTGAAGAGCATCGGTTAAAGATGAAATTACTGTAGGATTTTTAGATTTGTACTTGGCTAAGGCATGTTGCTGAGTAAAATATGCTTCATTTGGAACTAAGCTTTCAGCCTTTTCCCATAATCGAGCAGCTTCGATAAAATTAGAACCCTCCATAAAATGCTTGGCCCGTTCAGAAATAGCAAAGATACTTTCTTCTCTTTCAGATAAATCACCAATGATTCTTTGATATTCTTTTTGTGTTAATTTAGGGGGCTCAATATCTTGTATGTAGTCATAAAGAGGACTATCAATTACTTTATTTTTTAGTATTGATTCGATCATTTCAACTAATGCTTCCTTGCACCGTTCAGCTTCATCGACCCCAATATCATCACCTAAGTGAACGTAGTGAAAAATACGGTTGTGGTTAAGATCAAATGGAATAGAGCCTTCTTGCTCTTTTATAATTATTGTTGAATAGGGTCTAACGGCATGTCGAATACCTAATTCATATATTGCATTTGGGTTATATGTAGATATGTCTGCTACAACTAAATCTGCATGCATTAGCAACGCATACATACTTTTATCTATTAAGCCAGAGTCTTGAATTTCATCAGCCCTAACGCACTGAACCCCTGCTTTTTCAACTGCGGGTTTAATAATATTTTTATATGTTTTATCAAGATCTAGTGTCTTACCTGTAGATAGGTCTGTTTTTTTCCCAAACCCCATAATGACGAAACATAATTTTTGTTTTTTTGTCATTCGTTGCACCTATTTGGTTGATAAATTATAACGCGAAGCGCAACGGCGCGAGCTTGCGAGCGTCCGGCACCCGCAGGGTGCGAATTGCCGCGCCTTGTTATGCAATTTCTTTCTCTGCGGTGGTCAAAAAAACCAATGTTGATGCTGTCATATGAAGCATGTATGCAACCAGGTAATCTGGCACCATGGTGGGAGTTGTTCCTTGACCATGCCCGCTTAATTTATTTCTGCCAGTAGGAATGCTACTTTCCAACATGCTGCGTAAGGAGCTAAGCTGTTGCTGCCAAAAAGAAGGGACTAGATCATTATCAAAACAGATCTGAATTAAGGCTTTAGCAGTAGCGTTTGGTTGATAAGGCCATTTACGTTTATCACAGATAGCCTTCATGGTACTTTCAAAAGACTTTAAACAGTCATTTAGAGCTTCTTTGTTTTTTCCGTGACGGTAATGCTCATAAGCACTTAGAAATTCCTGTTGCGCACCATGATAATTTTTTTCGTTCAGTAATCTTAGTGCCGGCTTGACTGCTTCAACATGAATTAACTCAGAGTCCACTCTGACAATTTCACCTTCAACAAACTGAAAACCGACACCGTGCTCCTTGAAACGATCATTGAGTTCATTTATGGCATTATCTGCAACTTTAGATGCGTTATTGCGACCCAAGTAATACTCTCTTGTTAGTTGATCAATGTACCTGAAACTCAGTTCAACGATGTCCAACTGGCGTTCAGCATCATCTTCTTGAAGAAGAAAATTTGCCAGTTCTTTCAGGTACATTCGATCATTGTACTTTTCAGCGGTTGGCAGTTGAAACAAACCATACTCACGGCACAATGTATCAACGATAAACTTATATGCCGACTTAACATTATATCCATGTGTATAATCATAATAGCTTTGTTCACTACCAATAGAGTCAGCCCAAATATGCACTATCTGGACTCTAAGAGCATTTGGCAAATCACCATACGTATATACGTCAGGCACGTCACCTCTTAAAGCCTTCTGCCTTTTCGAAAACAGATCAAAAATTGCCACTTACTCTGAACTCCTTATTTTGCATAACAGCGTATTAGTAGGCGTGCTCATTTTGCTGCTTGAGCTCATCTACTCAAAATTAATACATAACTCTGAATACTAAAGATTTTACCAGTAAAAACAAGCTAGCCTTTGGTAACAATCAACCACGCCGCCTATCCTGCTAATAGTACGCACACTATTTTACCAACCAAAACCCCAAACTTTTGATTTTTATAGTTTTAAATAAAAAACCAGCAGAATATTGAGCAAGATCAAGGTTTTAAACAAGCATATTTCAAAACCCCAACTAGAATAGACTGTACAAATAACCAGTTTTTAAAAAAAAGGAATTCTTATGCTGAAAAGTCCATTTTTAAATTCCATACGCATGGATATGCGTCAAAAAGGTTATGCACTTAAAACTGAAAAAACTTATTTATACTGGATTAAATACTTTATTTTATTCCATAAAAAACAGCATCCTCAGAACTTAGGTAGTCCAGAAGTACAACAGTTCTTATCCTACCTAGCCAATAATAAGCACGTAGCAATAAATACGCAGAAAATTGCTTTGAATGCGCTGGCATTTTTATATAACAAATTTTTAGAGCAGCCAATGGGGGATATTGACTTCATTCCAGCCAGTAAACCTAGGAATTTACCGACGGTGCTTTCTATCTATGAGGTGCAGCGTATCTTGCAAGTTTTGGAGGAACGTAACCGTACTCTATTTTCACTGCTGTACGGTGGTGGCTTACGTATTAATGAATGCTTGAGATTAAGAGTTAAAGATTTCGATTTTGATCATGGTTGTGTTTCTATTCATGATGGTAAGGGTGGTAAAAGCCGAAATACTTTGCTTCCTCTCAGCTTAAAACCTGCAATCGAGCAATTAATTAAAAAAGCCATTACTGTTCAGGTTTCAGATAATGCTCAAGCTATTGGCCCATCCATGCCTTTTGCTTTAGATCGAAAGTATCCATCAGCCTACCGGCAGCCAGCTTGGATGTTTGTTTTTCCTTCTACTACTTGGTGCAATCATCCAGTGACTGGTAAGTTGTGTCGCCATCACTTACACGATTCAGTGGCTCGAAAAGCATTAAAAACAGCAGTGTATAAAGCAGGTATCGTTAATAAGCGTGTTACTTGCCACACTTTTCGCCATTCTTTTGCTACACATCTTTTACAAGCAGGGCGTGATATTCGCACAGTACAAGAGTTACTGGGACACTCAGACGTAAAAACCACCCAAATTTATACGCATGTTATCGGGCAGCACTTTGCTGGCACAGCCAGTCCCTTAGATACCTTGGGAGTTTTTTAGCGATATTTCAGTATACTACCTACCCTTCTCGTATTTTTTGGATACCTTATGCTTAGTAAAAATCAGGCTAAAAATCTTCGTGCTTTACACCGTAAAAAAACGCGCCGTGAACAGGGTTTATTTTTGGTGGAAGGTGAAAAGGTGGTGGCTGAGTTGTTAGCTGCTAGTGATTGGCAGGTGCAAAGCCTTTATGCCACGGCTGCGTTTATTAATGCTTATAAAGGTTTAATTAAACAATCAGGCGTTACTTTAGTGGAATGTTCGGCAGAAGAACTGACTTCAGTTAGCACGCTGGTCAGTAATAGCGCGGCTTTGGCGGTGGTTGCTATGCCTAGGCAAGCGCCTGATTTACACCTTGATTCCAACACTTGGATCCTTGCATTAGATGGCATTAACGACCCGGGTAATTTAGGTAGTGTGTTACGCATTGCTGATTGGTATGGCATTCAACAAGTGATGTGTTCGCCGACTACGGCTGAGGTTTATAATCCTAAAGTAATTACTGCTTCTAAAGGTTCTTTTTTGCGCGTTGCAGTTGTTTATCAGCCGCTACCTGATTTTTTTGCAACTTTATCAGCCAATACAGCAGTGTTAGGTGCTTATTTAGACGGTGAATCCATTCACAATTTACAGCCCAACCCACAAGGTGGTGTAATTTTATTAGGCAGTGAAGCACAGGGCATTAGTGCTGAATTGGCGGCGCTGGTTACGCGTAAAATTACGATTCCAGCTTTTGGTGCAGCAGAATCATTAAATGTTGGTATTGCAGCAGCGGTGATTTGTGACAATTTAAAACGGCTAAGTTCTTTATAAAAAAAAAGAAAAAATTAGCCGTTAGCAAATAACTTGCTAAGAAAACTTGGTTCTTTTTTGCTGGGTTTAGTTTTAATTGCTTGACATTGATAAGCAGAAAAAAGAGGTGGCGGTAAATCACTCACCGCTTGCCAGTAATGTTTAAGCAATTCAGGGTGCTGTGCTTTCATACTGGCTGGTAGCGGGTTAGGTGGTTCGTGCAGCAGCGCTGCCAGTAAGCTAGCATCTTGTAACGCAGCTTCTTCTAAAAAGCGGCTGGGTTGCATAGCATTTTCACTTCGCGCCAGCACTAGGCTGTGTTTGGCACGGGTAATGGCAACGTAGAATAAACGCCTTTCGGCTTCTTCTTCGGCGGTGGTTAAGCCCCTAAAGCCTGAAGTGTAAGGAAAGTCGCCTTCGTTCAAGCCATAGATACCCACCCAATCCCATTCCAAACCCTTGGCAGCATGGACGGTTAAAATCATTAGTTGAGCAGTTTCTTTTATCGCGGTTTGGGTTTGGCCTTCTTGCTGCGCTTGTTCTAATTGGTTGATCCATTCGCCTAAATCGCTGGTGGTGCTTTTTTCGGCATAACGTCTTAAACCTTCGATCAAGCGCAACGCTTCTTCGCCGCTTTCTTTGCTGGGGGCAGTTTTGCGTATTTTTTCTAGGGCATCGGTTTCACGTAGCGTTAGTTGCATAAAGCCTAGCGGGTTCAGCTGCTTAGCATATTTAGCCAATTTTTCTAATAGTTCAAGTCGCTTAGCCACCTGATTTCTTTTATGTTTTGACAAAGCATCCATCGCTGCCATTAATGCTGAATCGCTTTGTATTCTGCCTTGCAACAAGCTTTGGCGTTCCGCTTCTTTTAAATACAAGGTTGGAAAGCTTAGTAGTTGGTAAAAATCTTGTTGAGCATCGGGGTGCTGATAATTAATTTGCATTCCGGCTTGGCTGTTTAACGCCAAACGTGCATAAGCCAATAAGCCGCGAATTTGTGGGCGATTAAAGATAAAGTGTTCTTGCCGTGCTAATTGAAACGGCTGGTGGTTTTTTAATAATTCTAACTGCACGTCTAAACTTTGCGCCCAGCTGCGTACTAAAATAGCCGCGCTGCCTGTTGAGTGTTTTACCTGCCAAGTGGCAAATTCTTCTAGCAACCAAGCACTGCCCTGCCCTTGCTGCAACAAAGTTGGGTAAGCATTTTTAGTAGCTAACGTGATTTGTTCAGGGCGCTCTTTATTATGGATAATGGTTTGATTAGCCGCCAAAGCAAGGCTGTGCCCAAAACGAAAGGTATGCGTTAGCGGGTAATCTTGAACCTGTTTAAAATCTTGCTGAAAACGGCGCAACATATACTCAGGCTTAGCACCGCGCCATTCATAAATGCATTGGTCAATATCGCCCACTACCATTACTTGCGCTTCACCGGCTAAGGCTTTTAGTAGTGCCTGTTGTACTTCGTTAATGTCTTGGTATTCATCAACAATCAAGTAATCTAAAAAACCTTGTAAGCGGTTTAATAATTCTGGCTGCTTAGCCAATACTTTTAAGGGTCGCCATAAAAGGTCATCAAAAAACATCAGGCGCTGCGCTTGCAAAATGCTTTCTAACTGCTCGAAAGCGTGCAAAAAATATTTCTGAGCAGGCGAGGCATCTAAGGCTTCAAACACTATATGGGCAGGGCTTAAACCACTTTTTACCAACGTACAAAAGTTTTTAAACGCATCTAAAGCATCGTCTTCTAACCAAGCTTGTAATTCATCGCCTTGTTCAGCCAAGGGTACAAGCGCTTGTTCGGCCAGTTGCGTCAGAGCTAAACGGGTTAAGCGGTCAATCATCCATTCTTCTTGCTGCAATTTGTGTGGTTTTAATACACCCCAACGGCAAAAAGTTTGCGTTAAACGGTGGCCTAACGAATGAAAAGTACGCACATCGGGCAGTTGCAGCACTATGCCTTCGTTTACCTGAACTTCAGCAGCACGGTTTTGTAGCTTACTAACGAAATCTTCACGCGCAGCACGGTTATACATCACCACCAACACCCGTTTGGCAGGCGTACCTTGGCGCAGCAAGTGAATGACCCTTTCCACCAGCGTAGTGGTTTTGCCCGAACCCGCAACGGCACGAACTCTAGCATGACCTTGCTGGTGGCTAATAACCGCCTGTTGCTCTTGAGTTAGATTTTTTTTAAACAAACGTTTGGGCATTAATCAAAGCAACCTAGCTGAAACTCAGCGCCAGCAGAAGTTAAATACAAGCAGGTTTGCTGGTGCTCTTCACGCATTTGCGCCAACTCGACTAGCTGATAAAATACCTGCGGCAAAATACGCGCTTCTAACCCATCGCGTACCAACACATAAGGGCGTGGCTCGCCATTGGCTTGGGTAATCACGCGCAACGGGTGCTCAGTGTCTAAGGTAAACGTATCGCTGACATTGGTTGCTAATTGAATAACTGGCTTATCTGCTTGCGTGGTTACGTCTGCTGCAACGATTAAAAAAGGCACTTCAGCCACTTTCACCAAAACTTTCTCATTAGGCGTAATCAAGTAATAGTTGCCATCCGCCTCTAAACGCAGCAGCGTAGAAAATAGCCGCACCAGTTCGGTACGAATAAAAGGATCGCCTTGATGAAACCATTGACCTTGGTGGTCGATGCTTAGGTCAATATCCACAATTTTTTGCGGTTGCCAAAGGTGCAGTGGTGGCAAGTTTTTTTCACCCGCATTCACCGCAATGCGTGAAGCAAATTGTAATAAAACACCACTATTAGAAACATTAGAACAGGGCATATTAAGGCTTAGCTTTTGATAACGAAATGTCTGGGCTAGATTTACGCCCACGCTGACCACGATTGCCTAAGCGCACGCCAATATCCATCATAAAACGAAAAAATTCGTCTTTATCTTGAATCACATCTTGAAAAAATTCTGATTGGTACAAAACCGCTGCGCCATGTACAAACGCCCAAGAAGCGCAATAATGAAAATATGGTGGTACATCTTCTAACAAACCTTCGTCCATACGTCCGGTAATTAAACCCGACAAACTTTCTAGGTTTTTGGCGCGAAAACGGTGTAATTCTTCAATCATTTCTGGAATAACATTGGCTTTAACCAATTTTTCTTCTAAACGATTAAACAGCAGGTATTTGTCGGGTTGGTGCATCCGAAATTCAAAATAAGCGCGTGATAGCGATTCTTTATTTTCAGCGATGGCTGGTAAGGTAAATAATTGTGCCATTTCTTGTTCGTAATTGAGCATTAAGCGCAAGAAAATCTCGGCTTTGGTACTAAAGTGCTTATAAATAGTGCCTTTGCCGATATTTACTTTTTCAGCAATCATCTCAACCGTGACTTTATCTTCACCTAATTCCAAGAACAGCTCTAGTGCAATGTCCAGTATTCGCGTTTCACGCTGCTTAAACTCTCTAACGCGCCGCGCCTGTTTTTCTACCGGTGACTCAGCCATGATCTGCTCCTAAGAAAGTGACTCATATCATTGTTTTGGTCACAAGATTAAACGGCTTTTATCATTCAAGCAAGCGAAGCCTGTTGTTGACCCGCTTTAGCCAGCGCTTTTGGAAATAAGCGAAAAAAGTTTTCTGTGGTTTGTTGCGCCAAAAACTCGCGGTCTAAACCTCGTAAATCAGCTATAAATTCCAACACATCTCGCACATAACCGGGTTCATTTTGCTTGCCACGGTGAGGCACTGGCGCTAAATAAGGGGCATCAGTTTCAAGCAGCATCCGGTCTAAAGGCAGCGCTTTTACTACTTCGCGCAGCGCTGCTGCGGAATGAAAAGTAACGATACCAGAAAAAGACACGTATAAACCCATACCAACAACCTGCCGAGCAAAGTCTAAATTTTCAGTAAAGCAATGAATAATGCCCTGCCCACCTTGTTCACAAAAAGGCTTTAATAGTTTTAACGTGTCTTCGCTGGCTTCACGGGTATGTACAATAACCGGCTTGTTAAGCACTAAAGCAGCATCCAAATGGCGTTGAAAATAATCCAACTGCAACGCAGGTTCTAGCCCTTCGTAATGGTAATCTAAGCCAGTTTCGCCCAGCGCAATAATATCATCGGCTTGCCCCCATTCAATCAGTTGTTCGGTACTAACCGGCTGCTCTGGCTTATGCAGCGGGTGCAAACCCAGCGTTAAACTGACATCATCAAAAGGTGCTGTCAGTTCGCGTAGCTGTTGAATGTGCCAAGGGTTAACATTAATGCACAAAAAATGCTTAACACCACGCAGTCTTGCTGCGGCTAAAACACCGTCTAAACCTGCGACTTCACCGCTGCTGGTTTTTGCAAGTTCTAACATATCCAAATGGCAGTGAGAATCAACTAACCACATACTAATTCCTTATTTAAAAAGTAATAAACATTCAACTAAAGTCTAGGTAGACTAGAGGTTCTAATGGCGTAGTATGAAGCGCTTGCAAGAAAGAAAAAAGGGATATCCAATGAAAAATCAAGCATCTATCTAATCAGGCTCACTTAATCGTGTACCTGATTTTTTTTATGTTTAAATTTTTTTAAATCTGCAAAAAAGGTATTTATTATGTCATCAAGTGACAAAAAAAAGAAACTAATCAAAGCCAAAAAAAATGAGTTAAAAGCAAAGAAAGCTTTACTAGCTGCTAAAAAAAGCAAGCTGGCTAAAAATAAAAAGCGCCCTTTAATTGATAGGGTTAAAAAAGCGGTTAAGAAAAATGAACTACCCACTGTTTTTACTGCTAAAAATCTAAAATCTTGGATGAAAGATAACAAGATTGTTAAAAATTCTGGCAAAGAATATAAGAAGTCAGTAATTAAGGATATGCTGTCTAATTCAGACAAAAAGAATGATTCTAGTAATGCTAACGCTAAAACAGTATTACACGTAAGAACAGGCGAGAAAGGTAAAAAAGAATACTGCTTTAGTAAAAACTTTAAGTAAATATTCACTAAGCCAGTGATGACTAGGGCAGTAACGATTTTATTGGTTACTGCCTTTTTTATGGATTTTAAAGCGTATGACTAGGTTTATCGTGATCGGGTAAGTCAGCTAATAGCGCTTCAATTTTATTTTTTAGACCGGCATCAGCGTCTGAAAAATGCACACCCACACCGGCGATTTTTTGATTCTGAGCGCCAACCGGTGTACGCCAAGCTAATGTGCCGGTAATCAAAAGGGGTTCAGCAGCCAAAAGCTGTAAATAAAATTGCACCGCTTCATTAGGCCGCAGAGCGCGATGCGTAGGCACAAATAAACCACCACGCTTTAAAAAAGGTAGGTAATGGGCTTTAAGCGCTGGTTTGTCTTCTAATACTAAGGTTAATGGCTGCATTGCATTGCTGCTTAATTCACTCATGGCTTAGCTCCTGCATTAACTTAATCATTAAGTTTTCTAAAAACAAATCAACATTAGGATTCGTATTTAGCTTGGCGTGCATCCCTTGTAATTCTTGTTCTAAATGTAAAATACCGTATTGCCCTAAACGCTGAAACAACTGCCGATACAAAGGTAGTTGCCGGCTATCTTGCACACCCATTTCACCCAACACGCCAAACCTAAGACTGTCGGCGAGCCAACGCTGTAAGCTGGTTAATAACGCACTTAAAGGAAAAGTTTTAAGCTTACTGGCTTGTTCAATGGGGTCAGCACCTCTGACCAAAGCTTCCATCACTTGGGTTAATAAATAACGCCTTTCTTCAGCCGCCGGTGTTGCCAGTTTTAACGCGTGCAACGGCCGACCACCAGCGGCTTTTAATAACATTTCAGGATTTTGTTCATGGCTTAATTGTGGTTTAAGCCAAGCTTTGCCTTGTTCTAAACTGGGCGGCTTAACTGACCAAATCTGGCAACGACTACGCAGCGTAGCAGGCAAGCTAGAAGGTTGGTCGCTTACAAGAATAAATTGCGTTAAAGGTTCAGGTTCTTCCAACGTTTTTAATAGCGCATTAGCAGCGTTGATATTCAAAGCTTCAGCAGGCCAAATAATCACCACTTTGTAACCACCCAACTGGGCGCTTTTTTGCACCTGAGTGGTCATTTCACGCACTTGATCCACCCGAATTGCTTTGCCTTCGGCTTCGGGTTCTAAGATGTGTAAGTCAGGATGAAAGCCTGATTCAATAAAACGACAAGAACGGCATTTACCACACGCTTGCAAACCTTGGTGGTTGCTGCACAACACAAAATACGCCAAAGCACGGCCTAAAGTGCGCTTACCTAGACCCGACAAGCCGGTTAGCAACAACGCATGGGGCAAGCGGCGCTCTTGTATCTGCTGCTGCCATTGTCGCCAAATAATTGCGTGCCAAGGCATGGATTGGGAAGGCTTCATGCGCCTAACGCTTTATCTAATAAAGGCTGTAAATACTCAAGCACCTGCTGCTGCACTTGTGGCAAGCTTTGTGCAGCGTCGACTACACGAAAGCGTAACGGGTGTTGATGGGCACGTTGCAGGTAAGCATCTCGAACCCGCTGAAAAAACGCCCATTGTTCTTGTTCAAAACGGTCACGCTGCTGACCACGGCTATCAACACGCGCTGAAGCCGCTTCAATCGGCATATCCAGCAATAGGGTTAAATCAGGCTGTAAATCGCTGTGAACCAACTGTTCAAGCTGCTCAAGTAGCGCTTCACTTTGCCCACGCCCTCCACCTTGATAAGCATAGCTAGCATCAGTAAAACGGTCGCAAATTACCCAAATGCCTTTAGCCAGTGCTGGGCGAATCACTTGGTCTAGGTGTTGAGCACGACCGGCAAACATCAGCAGCAGCTCGGTTAAATGGCAAGGCGCTTCAGTAGTTTCAGTCGTGTTGGCAAGCAGCAGGTTACGAATGGATTCCGCTAACGGCGTACCACCAGGTTCACGGGTTTTTATCCACGGAATACCAGCATTATCAAGTTGGGCAGTAATAAAATTAACATTGGTGGTTTTACCCACACCTTCGCCGCCTTCTAAGGTAATAAAGCACGCAGGATTAATAGTCAAAGCTTGGTTAGTCATGGTTACAATCCTATTCACTGCTATTTTTTTCATCAACCGGCGCTGGCGATGAGCGGTAATCGGCACGGCGCTGTAGTTGGTATTTTTGTACTGCTTGATTGTGTTCTACAAGGCTAGCAGAAAATTGATGTGAGCCATCGCCTTTAGCAACAAAATACAAGGCGTTGCCAGCAGCCGGATTAACAGTGGCTTTTAATGCTGCTGCACTGGGTAAAGCAATCGGGGTAATTGGCAAGCCTCGAATCACATAAGTATTCCAAGGTGTGGGATCGCGTAAATTTTTGCGGGTGATTTTGCCTTGGTAGTTTTTATCCATACCGTAAATCACCGTGGGGTCGGTTTGTAGGCGCATACCTTTTTGTAAACGGCGCACAAAAACCCCAGCAATGGCTTCACGCTCATGCGGTACACCCGTTTCACGTTCCACAATAGAGGCCATAATTAAGGCTTCATAAGGCGTTTTATAAGGCAAGTCAGCGGCACGATTCTCCCAAACATCGGCAAGTAATTGTTGCATAGTGCGATTCGCTAAGCGCATTAAATCTAGGTCTTGCATACCTTTGCTGTAAGTATAAGTATCAGGGAAAAACCAGCCTTCTGCCGCTTGGTCAGGCATACCTAGCGCAGTCATTATTTCAGCTTCTGACCAACTTTTCGTGGTTTTGGTTAATTTTTCAGCAGCAGCAAGGCTGTCACGCATGGCTTTAAATGTAGAGCCTTCCACTAAAGTTAACCGATAAGTTACCAGATCACCGGCTTGTAATTTTTTATACAGCTGAGGTAGCGTTAACGACGCGGTTAATTGGTATTCACCTGTGTGAATAACGCCTGAATCACCCGTTAAGCGCAGCCAAATGCGGGTGGGCAAGCTACTACCAATAACACCTTCTTGTTCTAGCTGATTTAGCAAACTGATAAACGTTCGGCCCGATGCAATATCCAATAAGCGCGGCGCTTCTAACCTAAGGGGTTGGTTAAGCTGCTGCTGAAACCAATACGCAGTAACCGCCACTAACAGCAAGGTGATTAGCATTAGGGCTAAGGCTATTTTTTTAATCATTGGTTGCCAATTAGTTAAAGTTGCCAGTGAGTTAAATGGCTGTTAGTTAATTGGCAGTCCCAATTGAGGGTGAAAAACTGCCATGAGTTGTTGTGTTTGAATGCCAACAGGCCAGTTAGCTAAACAGCCACTGGCATCTTGTAGGCTAGTCACCGGCCAAATACCTTGCAAGCTATTACACACAAATACTTCTTCAGCCTGTTTAAGTTGTTCCAAGCCACCTTGCCCTTGCACCACTTGTTTGGTGGTTAAATGGCTTAGTAATTGACGGCGCATCACACCAGCTAAAGCGCCCGTTTGTAACGAAGGCGTATGCCAGCAACCTTTTGCAAACCAAAACACGTTGCGGGCGATAGCTTCATTGACTTCCCCAGCAGCGTTGTATTGTAGCGCTTCTATAAAATCGGTTGGACAACCTTCACTGGCTAAAATTTGGCTTAGCCGATTTAAATGTTTGCTGGCTGATTCAGGGTTACTGCCTGGGCAAGCTTGCCACCAGCAGGCGATGCCTTGATAAGGCTCGTTATTAATGCTTAATCGGCGTGGGTGAACAAAGCGGTGCCAAGGTTGTTGTTTGGCGCGTCGATAACCCACACCACCTGGCCCAGCTAAGAGCATAACTTTTATCATGCCTTCTTGCAGCTTAGCGCTGGATTGCTGAATTTCAGCTGCCAATAAAGACCAATCCACCGTATTAGCAGAATACAATAAAGCAGCCAGCCCTGATTGAAGGCGCAACAAGTGGTCATCTAAAAATACAGCCTGACCCGCCGTTACTCTTAGCGTAGTAAACACACCTTCACCAAAGGCCAAAGCACGACTTGCCAGCAACCAATCAAGGTCACTGGCAGCAGGGTTACGACCATCAAGCAACGGGGGTGGTAAGCCAGTCATCCTATTAAACTTTGCTAAAAATTAAGCTGCCGTTAGTACCACCAAACCCAAAAGAATTCGACAGGGTATGTTCAATTTTCATCTGCCGCGCTTCTTTGGGAACATAATCTAGGTTACAACCTTCTTGAGGGTTTTCTAAGTTAATAGTAGGCGGTGCAACTTGGTCACGAATTGCTAGAATGCAAAACACCGCTTCAACAGCACCCGCAGCGCCTAACAAATGACCAATCATGGATTTAGTTGAACTCACAGCAACTTTTTTAGCGGCTACGCCCAACACCGTTTCAACCGCACGACTTTCGGCTAGATCACCGGCTGGCGTAGAAGTACCGTGGGCATTAATGTAGCTAATTGCGTCCACACTTAAACCCGAGTCACGAATGGCATTACGCATAGCAGCAGCAGCACCACGGCCATCTTCAGGCGGCAAGGTCATGTGGTAAGCATCATCACTCATGCCAAAACCAGTGACTTCAGCATAAATATTGGCACCACGCGCTTTGGCGTGTTCGTATTCTTCTAAAACCAGCACACCTGCACCATCACCTAACACAAAACCATCGCGGTCTTTATCCCAAGGGCGACTGGCTGCTTGAGGGTCATCGTTGCGGGTTGAAAGCGCACGCGCTGCGGCAAAGCCACCCAAACCTAACGGTGTACTGGCTGCTTCTGCACCGCCACACACCATGACATCCGCATCACCGTAAGCGATAGTACGCGCTGAATAGCCAATATTGTGTGTACCTGACGTGCAGGCGGTTGTAATGGCAATGTTTGGGCCACGAAACCCAAAACGTATCGCAAGGTTGCCAGCGATCATGTTAATAATGGAGCCGGGTACAAAGAAAGGTGAAATTTTACGCGGCCCACCTTTTTGCAATAATTCATGGTTTTTTTCAATCATAGGTAAACCACCAATACCCGAACCAATGGCACAACCAATGCGATCCGCATTTTCTTCGGTGGTTTCCAAACCTGAATCCGCAATGGCTTGAATCGCAGCAGCCATGCCATATTGAATGAATAAATCCATTTTACGGGCATCTTTTTTAGGCATAAAAGCTTCAACATCAAAGCCTTTTACCTGAGCACCAAAGCGAGTGGTAAAAGCCGAAGTATCAAAGCCTTCAATCGACGCAACTCCGCTGCGACCTGCTAAAACACCTTGCCAAGTATCATCTAGGTTAATGCCCAATGGAGTCACTAACCCCATACCTGTCACCACAACGCGTCTGTGCAACATACCCTTCTCCTCTGCAATTCGTTAATGCTTAAAATTGGCGGGGATTATATCCCAAAAAATAAAAAACCGCTGCACCAAAAAAGGCGAAGCGGTTTTTAACAAGTAGCAAAGTTGACCTTAAATACTTGTATCAGACGGGTGTCTAAGAAAGCTTACTGATTAGCCATAACGTAGTTCATAGCTTCTTGAACAGTGGTAATTTTTTCAGCATCTTCGTCTGGAATTTCAGTCTCAAACTCTTCTTCAAGCGCCATAACTAGCTCAACGGTATCCAAAGAATCAGCGCCTAGATCTTCAACAAAAGATGAAGAATTTTGAATCTCTTCTTCTTTAACGCCTAGTTGTTCAGCAACAATTTTTTTAACGCGTTCTTCAATAGTGCTCATGATATTTAATTACTCCAAGTTAAAAAGCTTACTGTGCGATGATTCTAATAAATTATTAGTCTAAAATTGCACAACAGTTTATAAACCGAAGCAGACGGTTGCAACTAAAAAAAACGTTAAGTTACAAGTTGTCTACTTCGATGAAATTTAGCGCATATTCATGCCACCATTAACATGCAAAGTTTCACCCGTAATGTAAGCAGCCGGTTCGCTAGCTAAAAAGCCAACCACAGCGGCTATTTCTTCTGGCTGGCCTAAACGTGCTAAAGGTATTTGTTTCACTAATACTTCTTTTTGAGCTTCGGGTAATACATCGGTCATGTCAGTGGCAATAAAACCCGGTGCCACAGCATTGACAGTGATATTGCGCGAACCCACTTCACGTGCAAGTGAACGTGTAAAACCTTCTACACCCGCCTTAGACGCAGCGTAGTTAGCCTGACCCATATTGCCCATAGTAGCAACAACAGAGCTGATGTTAATAATGCGCCCCCAACGGGCTTTAGTCATACCTTTTAAGCACGCTTTGCTGGTGCGATAAACCGATTTAAGATTGGTGTCGATAACCTCATCCCACTCATTATCTTTCATGCGTAACATTAGATTATCTTTAGTAATGCCAGCATTATTAACCAGTATCACCGGCACACCATACGCTTGAGTAATCGCTTTAACAACGGCTTCAACAGACGCTGCATCCGTTACATTAAGCAGCATACCTTGACCCGCTACACCAGCTATTTTTAAGCCTTCAGTAATGTTAGCAGCACCCGTTTCGCTGGTCGCAGTACCAATTACAACCGCACCTAAACGACCCAACTCTAGGGCAACAGCACGACCAATGCCACGGCTAGCGCCAGTAACTAGGGCTACTTTTCCTGCCAGATTTGCTTGACTCATCACTTGTCCTCTTTACCTTTACGCAAGATTATTTAGCACGCAATGCATCTAAAGCCACTTGAACAGATTCAGAATCATTCACGGCCAACGATTTAGCGGTTTTTACGATGCGTTTGTTTAAGCCGACTAATACTTTGCCTGGACCGCATTCAACGTAAGAATCTACACCTTGCTGCGTCATAAACTCAATACTTTCAATCCAGCGTACGGGGCGATAAAGCTGTGCAAGCAAGTTATCACGAATCGCGGTGACTTCAGTTTCGGGTGCTGCATGGACGTTTTGCACCACAGGCACACGCGGCTTATTCAGCTGGATTAGGTTTAATTCATCAGCAAGCTTTTCTGCGGCTGGGCGCATTAATTCACAGTGTGAAGGCACACTAACCGGCAGTGGCATCGCTTTACGCGCACCCGCTTCTTGGCAGGCTAAAATAGCGCGTTCAACCGCTGCAACGTTACCGGCAATCACAATTTGACCAGGGGCATTGTAGTTAACCGCAGCAACAATTTCGCCTTGTGCAGCGGCGGCACAAGCGGCTTCAATTTTATCAGCCTCTAAGCCCAAAATAGCTGCCATTGCGCCTTGACCTGGTGGCACGGCTTGCTGCATAAATTCGCCACGGGTACGCACTAAGCGCAAACCATCAGCAAAATCTAGCGCACCGCTGCACACTAAAGCTGAGTATTCACCCAAGCTGTGACCTGCAAGCCAAGCAGGACGCGCACCTTCTAATTCTTTCCAAACACGCCACACAGCAACGCTAGCAGCAAGTATGGCGGGTTGGGTAATGTCGGTACGGTTTAAGTCTTCAACCGGCCCTTCTTGTACTAAATGCCAAAGGTCGTATCCCAGCGCGGTTGATGCTTCTTCAAAAGTAGCGCGGACAACAGCGTAGCGCTCGGCTAACTCAGAAAGCATCCCTAATTGCTGCGATCCCTGACCGGGAAATATAAAGGCGAGGTTAGAAGCCATAAGTCATCTAGTCCTGTATTTAGCGGGTTATTATCGGCGCGCATTCTAGCATAGCTTTGCAAGAAGGCTAGACTTTAGCGCATCAAGGGTCGTTTTATACAATTTATTGAGCTGCCACTAAAGCCATTTCTGCTTCAGTCAATTCACGCCATTGCCCCGGCGCTAAAGCGTCTTCGTCCAACCATAAACGGCCAATCGCTTCACGGTGCAAGGCTTCAACGTGATTACCTAGGGCAGCAAACATACGCCTAACTTGATGGTAACGCCCTTCATTTAAAGTCAAATGGGCTGATAATGGGCCAAGACGCTCTAGTTTAGCAGGTAACGTTGGCAGCGCGTCACCATCCAACTGCAAACCTTCAATGACGCGTTCTTCTGCATCAGCAATCAAAGCCGATGCTAAAGTTGCACGGTATACTTTTGCTTTGCGGTATTTGGGTGAAGTAATGCGGTGCAGCCACTGACCATCATCGGTTAGCAACAGTAAACCCGAAGTATTCACATCTAAACGGCCTACAGACTGAACCTGATCCTTATTCACCAAGTCACCTAATAAATCGGTGACTAAAGGGTGATGGCTACTTTTGCTGCTGCACTCATAACCTAGCGGTTTATTAAGCATTAAATAGCGCAAACCCACTAACGTTAAAGGTTCATCTAACCAACACACCTTGTCACTGGCTTGTATTTGTAGCGCAGAATTTTTAACTATTTCACCATTAACAGTCACTTCACTACGATGCAGCGCCTTTTTAGCCAGACTCCGTGTAAGATCCGTGGTTGCAGTTAAAAATTTGTCCAGCCGTTGAGTTTTTACCGACATAGGGTTTAATCTTCTCTCTTTGTTAATTTGACTCACCTACTTTAAAAGGTTTGCTATGAGCCGCTTTTGGAGCCCCCTTGTTCACCAGTTAACGCCTTACGTGCCTGGTGAACAACCGAAAATCCCTAACTTAATTAAGCTAAATACTAATGAAAATCCTTATGGCCCTTCGCCTAAAGTATTTGAGGCAATCCGCCAAGCCGCTGATGATACCCTAAGACTCTATCCAGATCCGCAAGCACACGATTTAAAACAAGCATTAGCTAATTATATTAATTTACCCACCGACCATATTTTTGTAGGTAACGGGTCTGATGAAGTGCTGGCGATTGCTTTTCAAGCATTACTGAAACAACAAAAACCGCTACTTTTTCCAGACATTAGCTACAGTTTTTACCCTGTTTATTGTCAAATGTACCAAGTTGAATTTGAAAAAATTCCATTAGACGAACAATTCAATATTCGTTTAAGCGATTATCAACGCCCTAACGGTGGTATTATTTTTCCTAACCCTAATGCACCGACTGGCATTGCTTTACCGCTGAGTGAAATTCGTCAACTATTAGACAACAACCCAGATTCAGTGGTGTTAGTTGACGAAGCCTATGTCGACTTTGGTACAGAATCAGCCGTTACTTTGGTTAAAGATTATCCTAACGTGTTAGTTACTCAAACATTCTCTAAATCTTGGGCGTTGGCAGGTTTAAGGGTGGGGTTTGCCGTGGGGCAGCCTGCATTAATCGAAGCCTTAACGCGTGTCAAAGATAGCTTTAACTCTTACCCCTTAGATCGCTTAGCCTTGGCCGGCGCTATCGCTGCGGTAAAGGATCAAGACTATTTTAAAGCAACCTGCAACAAGATCATTGCTTCACGCGAAAACTTAACGCAACAACTAACCGAGTTGGGTTTTGACGTTTTGCCGTCTAGTGCCAACTTTATTTTTGCACGTCATTCAAAATACGAAGGTGCTTGGCTAGCGCAGCAGTTGCGTGAAAAAGCGTTGTTGGTGCGGCATTTTAGCCAACCACGCATTACTGAGTTTTTACGCATTACGTTGGGTACTGAAACGCAAAATAAACTATTAATTCAAACACTTAAATCCATAATTAACTAAAATCATTGCTTTTCATCCCAAGTAATTAACCGTTACTTGGGGTTTTATTGGTCAGCCCCATACCGAATTGGCATAATGCATACTCTGGACGCATAAACATAAAATACGTTATATTGCTCCGCCTTAAAGCAGCAATCGTTAAAAAAAACAACTTGAAACAAACGACTCTCCTAAGTCTGCTAAGCATTCAAGCACTCTCTCACTCAAATTCTTACTATCAAGGAATTATCATGCCTCACGTACAAGAGACCTTAAACCGTCTGCAAAAAAGCAGCCCTAGCCAAACTGAATTTTATCAAGCTGCTGAAGAAGTTTTGGAATCGATACGACCACTTTTAGAGTCTGATAAACGCTATTTAGACGCTAATATTATTGAGCGTATTATTGAGCCTGAGCGCCAAATTATGTTTCGTGTAACCTGGCTAGATGACCAAGGTAAAGTACAGGTTAACAAAGGCTTTCGCATTCAATTCAATTCCGCGCTTGGCCCTTATAAAGGTGGCTTACGTTTTCACCCTAGCGTTAACGCCAGTATTATTAAGTTCCTAGGTTTTGAGCAAATTTTTAAAAATGCTTTAACAGGATTATCAATTGGTGGTGGTAAAGGTGGTTCAGACTTCAACCCTAAAGGCCGCTCTAACGCTGAAATCATGCGTTTTTGCCAAGCATTCATGTCTGAACTTTACCGTCACATTGGCGCAACAACCGACGTACCAGCCGGTGATATTGGTGTCGGTGGGCGTGAAATTGGTTATATGTACGGCCAATACAAACGTTTAACAGGCAGCTATGAAGGTGTACTTACGGGCAAAGGTCTAAACTGGGGCGGCTCATTAGTACGCACCGAAGCAACGGGGTATGGCGCGGTGTATTTTGCAGAAAATATGCTTAACAGTGTTGAAAATAGCCTAAGCGGTAAAACTTGCTTAGTGTCTGGTGCAGGTAACGTAGCGATTTACACCATTGAAAAACTTTATCAAGTAGGCGCATTGCCGGTAAGTTGTTCAGATTCACAAGGCACTATTTACCATTCAGCAGGCATTGATTTACCACTACTAAAAGACTTAAAAGAAGTGCGTGGCGTATCTTTAGCTGACTACTTAAATACCCACCCTAAAGCGCAATACATTCCTGTTGCTGATTATCCAAAAGATGGCCATGCCGTTTGGCGCTTTAAAGCCGAAGCAGCCTTCCCTTCAGCAACTCAAAATGAGCTAACTGAAGCCGATGCCAAAGCTTTATTAGCGAATGGCGTGGTTTGTGTTAGCGAAGGTGCGAATATGCCTTCAACAACTAAAGCGGTTGATTTATTTATTGACGCTAAAATTGCTTATGGTCCAGGCAAAGCAGCCAACGCGGGTGGTGTTGCAACCAGTCAACTAGAAATGGCACAAAATGCAAGTATGACTTATTGGGACTTTGAAGAAGTTGATCGCCGCTTACAAGGCATTATGCAAGGTATTTTTGAACGCAGCTCAGCAGCAGCCAAAGAGTTTAATGAGCCAACCAACCTAGTTTTAGGCTCTAACATTGCAGGCTTTCGTAAAGTAGCTGATGCTATGATTCAACAAGGCGCTGTTTAAAACCTGAGTTAAGCCTTTAGCTTTGATAAAAATCTCCAATCAATAACCATTGGGTGGAGATTTTTTTATTACCTTATTAGCTTTTTGCAGTAGGGTGTTCTGCAATGCACATATCACTACCTAGCAGTAAGACGCGTAAAGTACGCTCCCTAACAGTTTTTAGTAGCTCAGCATTATCAACCAAAGACTGTTTATACGAAGGAATCATACGCAACATACGTGCTTTACCTTCACCTTCGATTAACTGTGGAAAACTACGCTCCACCACTTCTAACATGGCTTGCACTGCAGTTGAAGCACCTGGCGATGCACCTAAAAGCGCTGCAAAGCTTTTATCGGCTGAGACAATAACCTCGGTACCAAACTCTAGTTTGCCTTTGCCTTGTGCATCTTTTTTGATGATCTGCACACGCTGACCCGCAATTGATAAATCCCAATCTTCATCTTTTGCATCAGGGAAGTATTTGCGTAATGAATCAACCCTTGCGGAATGCGACTGCCTAGACTCACCAATTAAGTAGCGGGTTAAATCCATATTTTTCATGCCCACCGCCATTAACGGAATAATGTTATTGGGGCGAATGGAAAAAGGTAGATCGGTAATAGAACCCGTTTTTAAAAACTTAGTTGTAAAACCTGCATAAGGGCCGAATAGTAAAGTTTTCTTGCCGTCAATAATACGCGTATCTAAGTGCGGAACCGACATAGGTGGCGCACCAATCGGTGCTTTACCATACACTTTAGCGTAATGCTGATCGACAATGCTTGGCTTGTTACAAATTAACCACTGACCACTGACAGGGAAGCCAGCATAACCATGACCTTCAGGAATACCTGACTTTTGTAGCAGCGTTAACGCAGCGCCCCCTGCACCCACAAATACAAAGCGAGCGTTAATCGTAGAAGCATCGCCAGTTTTAGTGTTTTTAACGCTAACTTGCCACGTTTTATCCTGCTGCTGAGAAAGGCCTTTTACCTTGGTATTAAGCAAAAGTTCAAAGCCTTCTTGTTGTTGCAGGTTTTTAACCAAAGAACGCGTCAGCTCGCCAAAATTAACGTCTGAACCATAGGCAACTCGTGTTGCAGCAATTTTCTCGTCAGCGGCACGACCCTGCATAATTAACGGCATCCACTGCTTGATAACTTCTGGATCTTCGCTGTATTCAATAGCAGTAAACAAATGGTGCTGTTTTAACGTTTCGTAACGCTTACGCAAAAAGTTCACATTTTCTTCACCCCAAACAAAACTGGAGTGCGGTGCAGTATTAATAAAGCGACAAGGATTAGGTAAAGCGCCTTCTTCAACCAAAAATGACCACAACTGTAAGCTAAGCTCAAAGGCCGAGTTAATACTAAATGCTTTGGTGGTGTCGATATTACCGTCTGCTTTTAACGGCGTGTAGTTAAGTTCACAATAGGCAGCATGACCTGTTCCGGCATTGTTTAGGGCATCGGTACTTTCTTGAGCAACCTGATCGAGGCGCTCAACCATCGCAATGGTGAGTGATGGATCTAATTGCTTCAAGAGAGTTCCGAGGGTTGAGCTCATGGCTCCGGCGCCGACTAGCAGCACATCCACTTTCTTAGCTGTCATTTTTACAATTTATCCCATCAAGTTTATCCTTGCGCGATTATAGGCTTCACCCTGCGACAATCAATCCATCTATAGTGGAATAAGCCATAAACAAGCTTTATAATGCAAAACAACCCAACATTAGACAGGCAGCATATAAATAGATGTGGCCCACAATAAAAATAGAAATAATCTAGCGGTTAATCCATTGTTTATTGGCCGCCGGTTTAAGGCAACAAAAGCTTGATCGCTGAATGGCTACGTGGGTGATGCAGCAAGCGGGTGGTGAATTAGGCCATGCAGCACGTTGGTTTAAGCTTTGAACAGTGGTTAATGAGAGGCATTCCTTTAATGATGGTTATGTTGCCGCTGATGGATTTTTGGTGCGCCATTAGGTAAAGCTTTAAGTATAAGCAAAAGTTATGATACTGCTGTCGCATTGTTGGCGTTATTGTTATTGCACACCTTTAACTTGGCAAGTTGGCGCGATATGATTGTTTACGGTGGTTGGGTCACTTTAATGGCTTGGCCTGTGATTATTCTTGCTGCTGCATTGGCGCTAATCAATATCTAAGCCTAGAATGATTTTTTTATTAAATTTGATGATAAATAAGGTAGTTAAGTAATCCATGGAACGTACCTATACCCTGACCATTTCCTGCCCAGATAAAGTGGGCATTGTTGCCAAGGTGAGTAACTTTTTAGCTATGTATGGCGGTTGGATCACTGAAGCTAATCACCACTCAGATTTAGATGTTAATCGCTTTTTTATGCGCCACGAAATACGCGCTGCCACCTTACCTTTTGGTTTAGATGAATTTCGTACTGCTTTTAGCCCTATTGCCCGTGAATACGACATGGATTGGGATATTAGCGACTCTGAGATTAAAAAACGTGTGGTGCTAATGTGTTCTAAAGACTCCCATTGCATGGTGGATTTACTGCATCGCTGGCAAAGTGGTGAATTAGCTTGCGATATTCCTTTGGTTATTTCTAACCATAATGATTTACGCGACTTGGTTGAATGGCATGGTATTCCTTTTGTGTATGTGCCGGTTAACAAAGAAAAAAAAGCAGAAGCCTATGCTGAAGTTGAACGCTTAATTGATGAAGCAAAAGCCGATTGCGTGGTGTTGGCTCGCTATATGCAAATTATTCCACCGGCTTTATGCCAGAAGTACCAGCATCAAATTATCAATATTCACCATAGCTTTTTACCTTCCTTTGCTGGTGCTAAACCTTATCACCAAGCCTATGAACGGGGTGTGAAGTTAATTGGTGCTACCTGCCATTATGTCACCGAAGAGCTAGATGCAGGGCCAATTATTGACCAAGATACGGTTAGGGTGAACCATCGCCAAACAGCACAAGATATGGTGCGCTTAGGGCGTGATGTTGAAAAAAGCGTACTGGCGCGTGGTTTAGCTTGGCATTTGCAAGACAGAGTATTGGTCTACGGTAATAAAACGGTAGTTTTTAACTAAGTGGTTTTAACTAAGTGGTTTTAACTAAATAAGGAAGGTGGAATGTTAGAAGGTTTTGCAGTGCTTTTATTATTTCAGCTAATAGGGGAATTAATCACTCGTCTATCTGGCATTCCTGTACCTGGCCCAGTTTTGGGTATGGCGCTGTTACTTTTTGCTGTTTTGCTACTAAAAAGAGTACCGGGCGGCGTGCGTATTGCCTCAGAAAGTTTGTTGCGCTACCTGCCGCTTTTGTTTGTACCGGCTGGGGTAGGGCTAATTAATCATGGTTTGTTGTTAAAGCAAGACATTTGGGTGATTAGCATTACTTTGGTGGTGAGTACTGCTTTAACTTTGCTAGTAACGGTATTGGTGTTACAGGGTTTAAAGAAACTGTGGGGGATAGAAAATGATGCCTGAAGTAATTTTTGAGCTTTGGGTGTATATGGCGGCTAGCCCTTTGTTACACCTACTTTTAACTTTGTTGGCGTTTTTTTTGGCTCAGTGGGTTAATCGCCGTGCCGGTGGCTCACCCTTGCTGCATCCGGTACTGGTTGCCATAGCACTCTTAGTTGGTTTTTTATTAATTACTGATACACCTTACGCTACCTATTTTGAAGGGGCGCAGTTTATCCACTTTTTAATGGGGCCGGCGATTGTATCTTTGGCGGTACCTTTGTTTGATCACCGTGAAAGAATTAAGCGTGAATTTTTCCCATTAATTTTGGCTTGTGTGGCTGGCATTGTTACTGCGGTGGTTTCGACTGTAGTGCTGGTGCGGCTGTTGGGTGGGCGTGAAGACACTATGTTATCGCTGGTGCCAAAATCAGTAACAACACCTATCGCCATGGGTATTGCTGAACAAATTGGTGGTTTTCCAGCCTTAGCTGCTGGCATCGTATTAATTACTGGTGCTATAGGTTGCTTGTTGGGTCCGCCAATCTTTAAGCTATTAAAAATAAAAGACCATGCTGTGCAAGGCTTTGCGATGGGTTTGGCGGCGCATGGGTTTGGTACGGCGCAGTGCTTTAGTCTCAGCAACCTTGCTGGCGCTTTTGCCGGTTTAGCAATGGGCGTAACAGGGTTGCTGAGTGCCTTTTTAATACCCTTGATTATGCGATTCTTTGCCTAATCCAAGCATTGAGTTCGGGCACAGTATTGGCAATAAAGTCTGCGCCCCAACTATTAGGCTGCTCGTGAATGCCTATGTAACCAAAGCCTGCTACTAGCGTTTGCATACCAGCTCGGCGACCTGCTTCTATATCACGCACATGGTCGCCTACATAAAGGCATTGCTCGGGTGGTGTTGCCAACTGCCTAGCCGCTAATAAAAGTGGTGCTGGGTCTGGTTTGCTAACACCTAAGTCCTCTGGGCAAACCACTGCAGCAGCGTTGATGCGTAATTCACGCAGTAGTAAATCGGTATAAATACGCGGCTTGTTAGTCACTATGCCCCAAGGTACAGGCTGGCGATCGAACTCTTTTAGAAGCTCTTCTAAACCAGTAAAGATACTGCTGTGTTCAGCAACATTTTCTTGATAGAGGTTGAGTAAACGCTGGCGCAGCTCTGGCTGATTCGGTTCGCCCAATTTCACACCAAAACCTAGCTCGACTAATGCATTGCCACCGTTAGAGACCTGATCGCGAATAACAGCATAAGGCAGTTCTGCTTTGCCTTCTTCGACTAATAAGCGGTTTAAAGCTGCCGCTAAATCGGGTGCTGAATCGACTAAGGTTCCATCAAGATCAAAAAGCACCGCCCGCACTGCGGACGGCTGTTGAGTATCACTGTCCAAGCAAATAACCTCTAAGTGTTTTGCCATTATGGCTTTTAAGAATTAAAGCACCGTTTTCGTTAATATCAAACTGGCTGATTTCATTGAATGTTTCTAAAAATTTCTGTTCTTGGTTCATCAAGGCTTCTGGGCAGGCCATTTTAGTGGCTAGGCTGTGTCCAAAACTTAAACCTTCAGCGGTCAGTTCATAGCTGCTGCTATAGCGATTACAGGTCGCACTACCATACACCTGACCTTTATCATCAAACGTAATGGTTAGGTGAGAGCTATCGATAATGCCTTCACCGTTAATGTCTTCTATTTGCCATTCACCAAGTAATAATTCAAGGCGGCTTTCTTCAATTGGTGCATCTACAGGTACGACCTTATTATTCATAACACTACAGCCAGTAACATTAATCGCAAGGATAACCGTAGCAGAGGCAATAGTTTTCTTTAACAAAATAAACTCACTTATATTATTCAGAGCTACTTTTATTCGGACTTAGTACAACGCACTAGGTAATTAACCTGCACATCATGGGGTGTTAACTTGTAGTGTTTCGTTAGCGGGTTATAAGTCATGCCCATTAGTTCTGCTAGGTCTAAATCTGCTTCACGCACCCACTGACCTAATTCCGACGGCTTAATAAATTTACTGTATTCATGCGTGCCACGGGGCAGCATCCGCATTAGGTATTCCGCACCAATAATCGCAAATAAATACGATTTAGGATTGCGATTAAGGGTAGAGAAGAATACTTGACCACCGGGTTTTACTAAAACTGCACAGGCTTTAATAACGGCTGCTGGGTCGGGTACGTGTTCAAGCATTTCTAAACAAGTAACCACATCAAAGCTATTGGGGGCTTCTTCGGCTAACTGTTCAGCTGTCATTTTGCGGTAATCAATGGTTAAACCGGATTCTAATTGATGTAAACGCGCCACGGTTAACGGGGCTTCGCCCATATCAATACCTGTAACTTTTGCACCACGTTGGGCAAGGGCTTCCGATAACAAACCACCACCACAGCCAATGTCGGCTACACGTTTACCAGCAACCGCAGCGTGTTTATCTATCCAGTTGGCGCGCAACGGATTAATTTCATGTAGCGGCTTAAATTCACTTTCAGGATCCCACCAGCGTGAGGCCAAGGCTTCAAACTTAGCAATTTCACCTAGATCAACGTTTTTTTTAGCTTCAGAATTACTCATGTGACCTTTCCTTTAAAAGCGACTGCTGTAAATATAAGCCAGTTTAACATTGAAATTGAACCTTACCCAAGACTCTAAAATTTTTTGGAAGATTTCTTGCATTTACGTAATATTTGTCTATAATGGCGCTTCTTTAGGACTATAGCTCAGTTGGTTAGAGCGCTACCTTGACATGGTAGAGGTCCCCGGTTCGAGTCCGGGTAGTCCTACCAAGAAACTATTTAGTAACACCAAACACTTACAGTCAAGCTCAACGCAATGGTTGAGCTTTTTTTTGGCTGGAATTTAAGAAGTAGAACGAACCTTTAATAAAAAATCTTTAAGTCAAAAGTAACGCCTTAATTTTATCAGTGCTTCGGTTCAACGCCTGATGTTTTCTTAATTAACTACAACTCCACTCCCTTCTGCGCTATTACCCCAGCGTGGAAGGCGTGTTTAATTTCTTTATGCTCTGAAACGGTATCAGCGGCGGCAATAAGCTCTTCTCTTGCGCCACGGCCAGTAATCACCACATGCTGCATGGCTGGGCGGTTGGCAAGCGCATCTAATACGTCTTGCATAGCTATATAGTTGTATTTTAAGGCGATATTTAGCTCGTCTAAAACCACCAAATCAACTTTCTCGTCTTCTAAAAAAGCCTTAGCCTGCGCCCAGCCTTTGGCAGCAGTGGCTATATCTTGCTCTAAATCTTGCGTATCCCAGGTGTAGCCCTGCCCCATCACATGGTAGCTAACTTCGGGGAAACGGCGAAAAAACGCTTCTTCACCGGTACTAAAGCTGCCTTTAATAAATTGCACTATACCTACTTGCATACCGTGGCCCAACGCACGAGC
The DNA here is from genome assembly GCF_035271045.1 of Marinospirillum sp. Taxonomy (GTDB): domain Bacteria; phylum Pseudomonadota; class Gammaproteobacteria; order Pseudomonadales; family Halomonadaceae; genus Marinospirillum. The sequence goes on from NZ_DATESC010000008.1 coordinate 27,832, forward strand.
CGCCATACCAAAGCCAGCGGTGCTTTTACCTTTACCATTGCCAGTATGCACCACTACTACACCGCGTTCTGTGGTGGCTTGAGCAATTTTACTATCGACTACTTCCTTGTGGCGTTCCATACGCTTTTTATGGCGCTCGGGTTTGTTTGAATCGGTCATACTCACCTCTGTTAAAAAGCCCTTAACTACTGAGTAATTAAGGGCTTATTTATTTAAGCTTAGAAGTCTAAACGCGCACCTAACTGCCAAGTACGAGTGAAATTAACTGGGTAGATAGCATCATCTTTAACCCAGATACCATTAGCTTTGTCAAAAACATTGTCTACTTGAGCAAACAAAGTAACTTGCTCTAGCTTATGACTATAACCTAGGTTGGTTAGGTTATAAGCTTTTTGCTTCTGACTGAAATTATTAGCAAAGTCTTCTGCAGCATAAGCCTTGCTACGCCAAACTTGCGTTAACATCACAGTAGACTTGTCAGTAATCGCATAGTCTAGGCTTAAAGAAATGTTGTGTTCTGAAACACCTGGTAGGTCTTTACCGTTATAAGCACCAGCAGCTTCATTTTCTTTATCAATTATAGCCTTTAACCAAGTGTAGTTAACAGAACCACTTAACTGATCCGTAATTTTAAACTGGTCTTGAACTTCAATACCGTACTTGTAGGACTTATCAATATTAGTGTTATAGCTAGTTGATGGCCAAGGTACACCATAGTAATAAATTTCATTTTCTAGCTTAGTGTAGAAAACTGCTGCTTTTAGCTTGTTGTTATCTTGCACATGATTGACACCAAGATTCAGTGTTTTAGTTTCTGCTGGTTCAACAAAGTTGTTAAAACCACCGCCAAACTCAAAAAACCTATCTATATCTGGTGCTTGAAAGGCTTGGTTTAAGTTGATAAAACCACTAATAGTTTCGTTAAACTGCTGATTAAAACCCACATCCCAAGCGGTTAGCTTATGATCATCTTTTAATTGAGTTCCTGTGGTGGGCTTGTATTCATAGGTCACTTTTTCATGGCGCACACCCGCACTAACAAGACTAGAGCCAAATTTATATTGGCTTTGTAAAAAAGCACCTAAGTTATCTTTGGTGGTTTCACTACCAAAGGCATCACGCTCACCATCAAAAGCTTGGGCACCAGCAATTAAACTAAAACCATTATCTGTGTATTTTAATGATAAATCGGTGGAGTTATACTCATAATCTGCACCTTTTGACCCTTTATACTGAGACATTTTATCTTCTCTTGAATGGTCTACTACTAGCACTAAACTGCTGGTTAAATTAACACTAGCACCTAAAGACAACACATCTGACTCTAAACGCTGCAAGGTGAAAGCATTGTCTTCATCACCCCAAGATGGATAGGTCATTTGTTCTGGCTTAGCTTTAAACTCTGTTTGTGTCATAGGGCTACCATAAGCCGTATCAATTCTGGTCACAGCAGCTCCAGCTCTTACTTCAAGTATTTCTGCTGGAAACACCTGCAAGTCTACTTTTAGGTTATTAGCCGTACTAGCATCTTTTTGGCCTTTAGAATTAGCATCACGAAAACCATCATAGCTAGCGTTATCGGCACTTAAATTAAGAGCATACTTATCTTTAACTACACCTAGGTTAACGCTGCTCGCTAGCTTTCCTTGACTACCAGCAAATACTGATGCGCTACCTCCACTGCGTTTACGGGTAACTATATTTAAAGTACCAGCAGTTGCACCATCACCTTGCGCCACTGAACCACTACCTTTAACAATCTCAATGCGCTCAATATTAATTAGCGGAATGCTACTTAGAAGTTGTGGTTGCATATCAATGTTATTCATACGACGACCATCAATCGTCACAATAATATTTTGATAGCCATCACCTACACCAAAGCCACGCATATCAATTTTTTGAGCAAAAGGATTACCAGAACCAGGCGTAACCATCATAGAAGTATGGCGACCTAGAAAATCATAGATATTGGTTGAGCCTGTTTTCTGTATTTGATCCCAAGTATAAATTTCTGTTGCGTAGGGTGCTTGGGTATCTAACAGTTCAATACGGTTAGCTGTGACTACCACTGGCTCTAGGCTGTTAGCTTTTGTCTCTGCCATTGCTTGGCTAATTGGGCTAAGTACAAATAATCCAAGCGCGGCTGTGCTTAGCCACTTAGAAGAAGTGAGTTTTTTCATAGTTTTTCGAGTCCTGCACGCCACCCGCATGCAAAGGGCTTAGTAATGCTACTCAGTAGCTACTAAGTAATAATTTTTAGGGTTTTCTTCTAGGCCGGTCTCCGGGCTTAACTGTGGTCTAATGCACTTTCCTGATTAGACAACCCCTTCTGCCTTCCCATGCGTTAGCACAGTGACTTATATGAAGGTGTTTTGCTTCTTGCTGAAGCAACACATGAATTACCGTTGCGGGGGCAGCGTCAGACTTACTAGGCTTTACCAAGCTTTAGTGCACTGACTTCCCAAGTACCTCGAAGGTCGCAAAGAATACACGTATAATGCGCGTTTTTCCAATGCGCCAACTCTATTAAGGCTTTTTTTATGCATCTAACAAGGTTTTGGGTGTTGTTGCAGTTTTGGGTTTTATCATTTGCCTTTACAGCGGCTGTTTTAGCCACACCTTTAAAAGCAGCTGCACTAACAATCACTGACGATACAGGGCAGGTTTTGCAGTTAACTCAGCCTGCCCAGCGCATCATTAGCCTTTCGCCACACCTAACTGAAAACCTCTTTGCAATAGGCGCTGGCAATTTAATTGTGGGCGCAGTGGAATACAGCGACTACCCAGAAGCAGCTAAAAATCTACCGCTAGTGGGCGGTTATGATCAGTTAGATGTTGAAGGCATTGTGGCTTTGCAGCCAGATTTAATTATTGCTTGGCACAGTGGTAACCCCTTGCCACAAATTGAGCGTTTGGCCAGCTTGTCGATTCCTGTTTATTTTACTGAACCTCGCAGCTTTGCAGCTGTTAGTCATGAACTACGCCAATTAGGTCGTTTAACTGGCAAAGAAGCCCAAGCAGAAGCAGCCGCTTTAGCTTTTGAACAAGGTGCGGAACAGCTTAAAGCTGAATATGCCCAGCAGCGTCCGGTTAGGGTGTTTTATCAAGTATGGGAACAACCCTTAATGACTTTAAATGGCGAGCATTTAATTAGCGAAGGGCTTAGCCTGTGCGGTGGTGTTAATATTTTTTCGGACTTAAACCAGCTAGTGCCGGTAATTAGCCGTGAAGTAGTTTTAACTAAAAACCCTGAAGTCATTATGGGCGGTGGTATGGGCGAAGACACACCGGCTTGGTTAGAAAACTGGAAAAAATACCCATCCTTACAAGCCGTTCAAGAAAATAAGTTATATTTTATCCCTCCTTCCCTAGTACAACGCCCGACACCGCGTTTTTTACAAGGTACAAAAATTATGTGCGAAAAACTGCAAAAGGCACGGGCTAACTAATGCAGCTTTACCGCCTTCCTCACCTATTGGGTTTAATGGCTTTTGCGCTCTTGGTTATTTTATTAGGTGTGCTTTTGGGCAGTGTTAATCTACCAATTAACGCCATTTACTCGGTATTAACTGGGCAAGGTTCGCCTTTGCACAACACGCTTATTTTAGACCTACGCTTACCTAGAGTTTTAGCCGCTTTTGCTACGGGTGGTTTATTAGCAACGGCTGGGGCGTTAATGCAGGTATTGTTGCGAAATCCTTTGGCCGACCCCTATGTGCTGGGTTTGTCCGGCGGTGCAGCAGTTGCGGCTTTATTAGCTATGCTGGCTGGCTTAGGGGTATTTTGGGTTTCAAGTGCCGCTTTTGGCGGTGCTTTATTCTCTACTTTTTTAGTCTTTGGTTTGGCTTATGGCAGCGGGCAAAGTTCTGCAACCCGTTTGTTGTTAACTGGTGTGGTGGTGGCTTCTGGCTGGGGTGCTTTAATTAGCTTTTTATTGGCAACCAGCCAAGCCCATCAACTGCCAGGCATGCTTTATTGGCTCATGGGTGATTTATCTCATGCGCCTAGTCCAGTGATTCCTTGGTTGGTTTTATTGGCAGTCTTAGTGCTGCTGATTCCTTTAGGGCGAACCTTAAATGTGCTGGCCAGAGGTGCGTTGCAAGCGGCGGCCTTGGGTGTGTCAGTTAAAAAAGTAGAATTAATGATTTTTGGTTTGGCGGCTTTGTTAACCGCTATTGCGGTGACAGTGGCGGGCAGTATCGGTTTTGTGGGCTTAATTGTGCCGCATTTAATGCGCATGGTGTTTGGTTACGACCAGCGTATTTTATTGCCTGCCAGTGCTTTAGCTGGTGGTAGCCTGCTGGTGCTAGCCGATACTTTGGCACGCATTGTTATAGCGCCCCAGCAACTCCCTGTTGGCGTAATTACTGCCATGTTAGGTGTGCCGGTATTTTTGTTGCTGCTTTATCGGAGCAATCGCTAATGATGCAAACTGAAAACTTAGTGATGCACATTCCCAACCGCCCTAAACTGGATGCTTTAAACTGGCAGATAGAAGCAGGGCAAAGCTGGGGCGTTTTAGGCCCCAATGGTGCAGGAAAAACCACTTTATTACTCACTTTAGCCGGTTTAAAAGCCCCCCGCAGTGGCCGTGTTTTATTAGCCAATCAAGCCATTACTGGCTATACAATGCCGCAACGGGCACAAAAACTAGGTTTAGTTTTTCAGCAGCAACAAGATGATTTTCCTGCCACCGTATTAGCCACGGCTTTAATGGGGCGGCATCCTTATTTACGCAGCTGGCAAACAGAAAGCCAAGCCGACTTAGAATTAGCCCAACACGCCTTAGCGCAAATGGAATTAACTGAGTTAGAAAGCCGCAGCATTCAAACCTTGTCTGGTGGTGAAAGGCAGCGTTTAGCCTTGGCTGTCTTGCTTACCCAAAACCCCGATTTGTTGCTATTAGATGAACCCACCAACCATTTAGACCTACATCACCAAATGGCAGTGTTAGAAATTCTTCACCAACAAGTGCAAGCGGGAAAAAGTGCGGTGATGGCCTTGCATGACCTTAACCTTGCTGCTAGGTTTTGTAGCCATATTTTACTGCTTTACCCAGACGGCCAAGCCTGCTGGGGTGAAAAAAATACTATGCTGCAACTACCCGCCTTAGAAAAACTCTATCGCCAGCGTTTAATCACTACTCAGATAGCAGGCCAAACGCTATTTTTTCCCTATTCGTCTATTGGATAAGCCATGTTTACAGACCGCCACCGCCTTGAATTACCCAGCTTGCCTAAGCTGGCTAATCCGCAATTAGAAGCTGAACTACTGGAACGCATTAACCAAAAAACCAAGCCGCCCGGTTCTTTAGGCCGTTTAGAAAGCTTGGCTATACAGTTAGGTTTAATTTTAAATTCCACCGAGCCACAAATTGTAGACCCACAAATACGGGTATTTGCGGCGGATCATGGTTTAACTGATGAAGGCGTTTCTGCCTTCCCTAAAGCCGTGACTCAGCAAATGGTATTGAATTTTTTAGCCGGTGGTGCGGCAATTAATGTGTTTGCCCGCCAGCACGGTATTAGCTTAAAAGTGGTGGATGCCGGTGTCGACGGTGATTTTGAACCTCACCCCGACTTAATTTCGCTTAAAGTAATGCGCGGTACTCGTAATAGCCTAACCACTTCCGCCATGAATGCTGAAGAATGCATTCAAGCCATTGTTTGTGGCATGGGCTTGGTAAGAGAAGCCCCCGGTAATCTGTTAATTGTGGGCGAAATGGGCATAGGCAATACTTCAGCCGCCAGCCTTTTGTTGAGCAAGTTAGGCAAACTACCGATTGCTGAATGTATAGGGCGTGGCACGGGTTTAGGCACTGCTGGTTTAGCGCACAAAGAAGCCGTGTTAACTCAAGTTTTGCATAAGCACCGTAACCTTAAAAATCCCTTAGAAATTTTAGCGGCGATGGGTGGTTTAGAAGTCGCCATGATGGTCGGCGCACTACTGCAAGCGGCTAGCCAGCGCCGTATTTTATTGATAGATGGTTTTATTGCTTCCAGCGCTTTGCTAGTGGCAGAAAAATTACAACCTGGCGTAAAAGACTTTGCTGTTTTCAGCCACCATTCAGCTGAACCTGGGCATAGCCAATTATTGAAACTGCTCGATGCTACACCCTTGTTAGATTTACAAATGTGCTTAGGCGAAGGCACAGGCGCAGTGGTTGCCTTCCCTTTATTAAAATCGGCACTGGGCTTTTTAAATGAAATGGCCAGTTTCACCAGTGCAGGCGTGAGCAATAAACCCCATGTATAAATTAATTAAAGCTTTAAAAAATAAAGGTTTAAAAACTGAAAATTTAAAGCAAGAAATTAGACTGTTTTTAGTGGCAGTGCAGTTTTTAACCCGCTTACCTATGCCAGCACTTAATAATTACCAGCCGCTTTGGTTACAACAAAGCGCTAAGTATTTTCCGTTAACAGGTCTGTTGATAGGCGGTTTAACCGCTTTGGTATTTGCTGTTTTATTCTGGTTGATAAACCCTTGGGTTGCCGCCATAGGTAGCACGGCTTTTAGCATTCGTTTAACCGGCGCTTTTCACGAAGATGGGCTGGCCGATAGCTGCGATGGTTTGGGTGGTAGCTTCACCCGTGAAGGCGCGTTAAATATTATGAAAGATTCACGCCTAGGCACTTACGGTACTTTAGGTTTGGTGATGGCTTTGGCGTTAAAAGTTTCACTTCTAGCCAGTTTAAGTCTGCCTTTAGCGGTGGTGGCTTTGGTATTAGCGCATGGCTTTTCACGCTTTTTTAGTATTCTACTATTAAGCTTTTTACCCTATGCCGGTGATTTGGAACACGCCAAAGCTAAACCTATGGCACAAAGCCTAGACAAGCGCCAAGCGGCTTTTGCACTGCTCACCCTTGTGCCTAGCCTTTTATTGCCTTGGTTAGTATTAGGTAGTCTTCCTCTGGGCAGTTTGCTTTTAGCTTGGCTGCTTATGCTGTTTACCACTAGTTATATGGCAAGGTTATTGAACAGGCGCTTAGGCGGTTACACTGGCGATGGTTTGGGGGCGACCCAGCAACTTGCCGAACTGGCTTTCTACTTAACTTTTGCAGCTTTGGCTGGTGGTCAGTTTTAGTTTTAAGAAACAGCTAGAGGAATAAGAAAAGGAATAACTATGAGCGTAATAATTTGGCGGCATCCTAAACCCATTAATGCAGCAGGTATTTGTTTAGGCCATACCGATTTAGCGGTGGATGCTCGCCGCACCAGAAACCTAGCTTATAAAGTGCAACAAGAAGCCAGAGCTAGACAGTTAGCACCCATTATTCACGTGAGTCCTTTGCAGCGTTCGCGCGGCGTGGGCGAGTTTTTGCAAGCGCAAGGTTGGCAGGTAAAAGTTGACCCTTTACTGATTGAGTTTAATTTTGGTGCCTGGGATGGTTTGCCTTGGGAACAAATTGACCGCCATGAAATGGATAGCTGGTGTGGTAATTTTGCTGACTATGCCCCAGGTGGTGCAGAGAATTTAAAACAGTTGTTTAGTCGTGTAGAAAACTGGTTAAGCCGCACGGCTAGTGAAACACGCTTGGTTATTGGTCATGCCGGTTGGATTAATGCTGCGCTAATGATTAGCAAAAATAAACCCTTACCCACATCGTCTAAACATTGGTCTTCAAGTGTGAATTATGGTAAAAAGAGCGTCTTAATGCTTAATCGAGGTTCTTATGCCTGAAGCTGCTCGCCTGAATTTTTTACTAGTCGATGACGAACCTTTAATTTGTGAAATGCTTCACGATATTTTAGTAGATTTAGAATATAACGTAATAGGTCAAGCTAACAATGGCACTTCAGCCATTGAAAAAGCCGCATTACTTAAACCTGATATTGTTTTTCTTGATATTAATATGCCAGAAATTAATGGCTTAGATGCGCTAGCCAGCATTAAAACACGTAATAAAGGCATTATCGTGATTATGGTAACGGCTAATAGCGACATCAGCACGGTTCAACAAGCGGTACGTACCGGCGCTGACGGTTATATTTTAAAACCTTTTAATGCCCAGCAAATCATTCGCGCCATAGAAAAAGCAGTCGCTAAACGCGATAAAGCAGAATCCTAAAAACTTAACTGCGGCGTGCCAGCATTACAAACAAAGGGTATCCGCATCCATTACGGTGTTCTACTTGCATAATTTCTGCAAAGCTTACCTCCACAAAACCTAAAGCTTCTGCTGTTGCTCTTAATGCTTCAATATCAAAACCCAAGTGCTTAACGCCCTTGGCTTCATTGTCGCCATGAAAACTACCGTCTTCAGCGTATAAATCGACTAGTGCCAACTGACCATCTTGCTTTAAATGCTGGTAGAACTGTTTAAGTAGGGCTTCGGTGGAAGCAACATGGTGCAGCGCCATGCAGCTGACAACACCATCGTAATCACAAGGTAAGCCAGAAAAAACGTTTTGGTTTAGCGTTTGAATGTTTTTAATGCCCTTCTCGACTAACACTTCCAACATTTTTTCTGACGTATCTAAAGCCGTTACCTGCTCCACCCTTGCCGCAAGCGGCACACTTAATAGCCCAGTACCTGATCCAAAATCTAACCAGTGCTGGCGGTCATTTAACACCAACTGAGGTAGCAATAAATTTGCTACTTCTGCTAACTGTACCGACATACGGCGTGTGTCCCAGTTTTTGGCTGAACTATCAAAAGGATTATTGGGTGAAGCTGACATAAAAACTCCTAGTCTGACTGTTTAGGTTTCATGTGGCCGGTTTCTTCATAACGCTGGTGCCAGCTAAGTGCTTCACCCAAAATATGCGGTGTATGCTGGCTGCCACTGTTTTGATTGGCTCGTTCAAAGTAATCCATTAGCTCGGCACGGTAATCTGGGTGGGCGCAATTATTAATAATTGCAATGGCACGTTTACGTGGCGATAGACCACGTAAATCAGCTAAGCCTTGTTCTGTAACAATAATTTTTACATCATGCTCCGTATGATCGACGTGTGAAACCATAGGAACAATCGAAGAAATAGCGCCATCTTTAGCAATGGATGGTGTTACAAAAATGGATAAATAACCATTACGCGCAAAGTCACCTGAACCACCAATACCGTTCATCATGCGTGTACCCATAATATGAGTCGAGTTAACATTACCGTAAATATCGGCTTCTATTAAACCGTTCATGGCAATAATACCCATACGGCGTGCTAATTCTGGGTGATTACTGATGTCTTGCTGGCGCAAAATAATTTTGTCACGGTAAAGGTCAATGTTTTCATCAAACTCTTTTAAACCATCGGGACTTAAAGAAAAAGCCGTTGCCGAGGCAACGTCTAACGTGCCTGATTTAAGCATTTTTAACATACCATCCTGAATCACTTCAGTAAAAGCCGTTAAGTTTTTGAAAGGGCCAGCATTCAAACCTTCTAATACCGCGTTGGCAATGTTGCCCACGCCTGATTGCAAAGGCAGCAGATTTTTTGGCAAGCGACCAATATCAATTTCTTTTTGGAAAAATTCAAGAATGTGATCAGCAATTTTAATCGACACAGCATCAGGGGCTTTAAACGCTGAGTTACGATCCATTGAATTAGTTTCAACGACCGCAATGACTTTTTCAGCAGGGCAACGTAGGTAATGTTCACCAATGCGATCCGATGGATGAGTCATCATAATCGGCTTACGGTTAGGCGGCATCGCTGTCCCGTAATAAATATCGTGCATACCTTCTAACTTAGCGTTTTGCTTGGCATTCACTTCAATAATCACATGATCGGCTTGCTCGATCCAAGTTTTGTTATTACCAATGGAAGAAGAAGGAATTAAACTGCCATCTTCACGAATACCCGCGACTTCAATCAGCGCAATATTCATCTTACCTAAAAAACCCGACCAAGCGTATTGAGAAACTTCTGATAGGTGCAAGTCAACATAGTCCATCTTACCGTTGTTAATGCGGTCACGGCAGATAGGGTCACTTTGGAAAGGCAGACGCATTTCAATGCCATCAACTTCTGCCAGCGTGCCATCCAATTCAGGTGCAGTGGAAGCACCTGTCCAAACGTTAATGCGAAAAGGCTTACTGCCTTCTTGTGCATTGTGCTTACGAATGCGTTCAGCTAAAGCACCTGGAACCGCTTTGGGATAACCAGCACCCGTAAAACCACTCATCCCCACGTTAGCGCCAGCAGGAATCAATTCAGCAGCTTTTTCTGCTGTCATTACACGCTGACGCAGTATTGGACAATGAATTCTAGTTGTTTCAGACATATTGCAATCTCGCTTAAAGGGTATTATTAACCTTGCACTAGCGATCTTGTTATTATTTTTTCATGGCAAGCCAAAGGGCGGCATTATATCAGCAATCTTATCAAACCTAGCTTTTTAAGGTCGCTTAATACTTTTGCCACCCGCACCTTTTCTTTTGCCTGTTGTTTTTTTACCTAACCGCTTATTATCATTAGATTTTTTATTATTTTTATACGTTTCTGAAGCGGTTTTTTTACCTTTAAATGGCTTATTTTTAGACGGCGCAAGCTTATCAACTTTAGTCGTATTAAAACGTTTAATTTGCTTTTTTGGGGTAAATTCAACATCAACGGTAGAACTAGAGTTCGCCAACATATCAGCAACCAGACTTAACTCTTTTTGATTCAATAAACGCCATTGCCCTACTTTCAAACCATCTAAGCCAATGTTCATGATTCGCACCCGTTTTAAGCGCGTTACGTTATAACCTAGGTATTCAGTCATGCGGCGAATTTGACGATTTAAGCCTTGGTGTAAAATAATATTAAAGCTGGTAGCTGAAATTTTGCGTACCTTACACGGCTTGGTAACCGTACCCAAAATTGGAATACCTGCAGCCATACGCCTTATAAACTCAGCATCAAACGGCTTATCAACCGAGACGATGTATTCTTTATCGTGGGCATTACCCGCGCGTAGAATTTTATTAACAATGTCACCATCATTGGTTAGCAGAATTAACCCTTCAGACGGTTTATCTAAACGACCGATCGGAAAAATTCGACCTTTACGATAATTCACTGCTGCAACAATATTGTCTGGTACTTCAGGATCCGTTGTACAAGTAATCCCCACCGGCTTGTTATAAACTAAATAAACTGGCGCTGGCTTAGCTTTTAAAGGTTTTCCACCTACAGAAATAAAATCAGCAGCAGTCACTCGCAAGCCCATACCGGCTACCTTGCCATTAACTTTTACACGGCCTTCTTCAATAAAAATATCAGCTTCTCGGCGTGAACAAATGCCTGTTTCACTAATGTATTTATTAAGGCGGATGCCACTAACGTCTTGAGTCATTAAAATAATCTCGAATTAACTTGAATAGTAGGGTGTTTTAGCCTAGCCATTATACCCTCTTAAACTTTTCTAATTTTTTTGATTTTTGTTACAATCAAAGGCTTAGTTACAATCTGTGGCTGACCTACTTGAGACTACACTTATGGCTACTAAGCCAACCATCTATAAATTGAATATCGCTATTTCTGATTTTAATCGTAATTATTATGATTCTATTCAGCTGACCGTTGCCTTACATCCTTCAGAAACAGTAGAAAGAATGATGGCTAGAATCATTGCCTATTGCTTAAATTCTCAAGAAAACATGGCTTTTTCCAAAGGACTTGCAGCAGTCGAAGAACCCGACATTTGGGTAAAAAGCCTTGATGACCAAATTAAACTGTGGATTGACATGGGCGAGCCAATACCCGACCGTGTAAAAAAATCCAGCCGCCTTGCTCCCGCTGTTAAAGTGTATAGTTTTAACAGCAAATCCAATACTTGGTGGGAACAAAATAAAAGCAAAATGCAGCCATTTAACAACGTACAGTTTTACCAATTTGATTGGAGCCAAATGCAAGTGTTAGCAAGTTTTGTAGAACGCACAATGGATTGGTCCATCAGCATCAGCGGCGACAGCGCTTACATAGCCGCTGAAGGAAAAGAATGCGAGCTGACGGTGAGAGAACTGGTTTAATTAACAAAACCTAAGCTTTTGGCAAGGTCACGCCTTCTTGCCCTTGGTATTTGCCGTTGCGGTCTTTATACGAAACATCACACACCTGATCGCCACCAAAAAACAGCATTTGTGCGATGCCTTCGTTGGCATAAATCACGGCTGGCAAGGTAGTCGTATTAGAAAATTCCAACGTCACATAACCTTCCCATTCAGGTTCTAGCGGTGTGACGTTAACAATAATACCGCAGCGGGCGTAGGTACTTTTACCCAAGCAGACTACCAACACATCACGCGGAATTTTAAAACGTTCAACCGTACGCGCCAAAGCAAACGAGTTAGGCGGAATAATGCAGCGATCACCTTTAAATTCAACAAAATTCTTTTCATCAAATTTTTTAGGATCAACGATGGTCGAGTTAATGTTGGTAAAAATCTTAAATTCATCGGCGCAACGCACATCATAGCCATAGCTTGAAGTGCCGTAAGAAATAATTTTCTCGCCATCGGCTTCACGCACTTGACCTTTTTCAAAAGGTACAATCATACCCTGCTCTTGCGACATACGGCGAATCCAATGATCCGATTTAATACTCATAAAAAGCCCCCAAGCTGTGCCAAATTAGGTGTTGAAAAAAACCCAGCCATTCTAACAGATTAAAAATGTTAAAATCGCCCTAGCCTGCCCACTAAGGGTTGAAATTTTTTGAACGGAAACACCGCTACAATGAAAATTATTAGTTTTAATATCAATAGTTTACGTGCTCGCCCTCACCAAATGGAAGCACTTATCGCTGCTGACCAGCCTGAAATTATTGCCCTACAAGAAACCAAAGTGAATGACCCTGACTTTCCGCTTGCGCTGGTGCAGTCTTGGGGCTATCACGTCGAATACCACGGTCAAAAAGGTCACTATGGCGTAGCTACGCTTTCTAAACAGCCACCGTTAAACGTTAAAAAAGGCTTTATTAGCGATGATGAAACGTCACAAAAGCGCCTAATTACCACCCAGCACCTATGTTCAGACGGTGAAACAATTACCGTAATTAATGGTTATTTTCCACAAGGTGAAAATATTAAGCATGAAATTAAATTCCCTGCTAAACGTCAGTTTTATAATGATTTACAAGCCATGCTAGAAACTGACTACACGCCTCAACAGCGAGTGTTGTTAGTGGGTGATATGAACATTTCTTCAACTGATTTAGACATTGGCATTGGTGATAAAAATCGCAAACGTTGGCTGCAAACCGGCAAAACCAGCTTTCAGCCAGAAGAACGTGAATGGATGGAACGCCTTATGGCTTGGGGATTTACCGACAGCTACCGTGAACAAAACCCTACTAGTAATGAATTATTTAGCTGGTTTGATTACCGCAGCAAAGGTTTTGAAGATGCACCCAAGCGTGGTTTAAGAATTGATTTGCTATTAGCCAGTGAAGGCTTAGCGCCTTTTTGCGTAGCTACAGGCATTGATTATGAAATCCGTGGCATGGAAAAACCCTCTGACCATGCGCCAGTTTGGAGTAAGTTTAAGTTTTAAAAAAACATTTAAACTTTAAGAAAATCGGTAATGGTTTTTAAGTGTTTATCAAAGCCAGTAAAACCATGATTTCCACCTTCTTCAAGGATTTGCTTTGCCGCCGGGTAGTGAGTCACTGCTTGGCGGTAATCTAACAGTTCATCGCCAGTTTGTACCATTAACAAACAGCGTTTTGTCGGCGGTTGTACAACCTTAAACTTTAACAAGCTAGCGGTGTGCTGGGCATTCCATTCATAACGGCTTGAATCATGGAAGTTAACGCCCTGACCGATTGCTCGCTCTAAAGTGACGTAAGGCTCGACCGAAGGGTTAACTAACACATAAGGCAAGTCGTAGTGATTAGCCAACCAAGTGGCATAAAACCCGCCCAAAGACGAACCGACCAAACCTACTGGCTCATATTTTTGCATTGCTTCAATAATAGCTTGCAGGGTTTCTATCGCTAGTTCTGGAATATTCGGTAAAGAAGGTGCCATAAAGCTAATGCCTTGTTCGTGACACCAGCTTTTTAACAGCCGAGCTTTATCACCCCGACCGCTTGAACCAAAACCATGAATAAATAACAGCATTGTTTTAGTCTTCCATGCTTTGTGGGCGAATAAGCAGTTCGCTTACATCAACATGAGCAGGTTGCGATACTGCATAAAAAATAGCTTCAGCAATGTCTTCAGGCTGTAGTAACAGACTAGGATCAGCATAAAGGTTATCTTTGACAGCATTACGAATTTTGTCGTGCTTAATGGAATCAGGCAATTCAGTCGCTACCGAACCTGGCTGAATGTCTGTTACACGCACGCCATAACGTATCGCTTCTTTACGCAGCGTGTCGGAAATAGCCCTAACTGCGTGTTTAGTACCAGCATAAACACCAGCGCTTTGAAAGGTGATGCGAGCAGCCACTGAGCTAATATTAACGATATGCCCTTGTTTGCGTTCAACCATGCCAGAATAAACTGCATGAATCGCATAAAGCACACCTTTAATATTCACGTCTATCATCTGCTCCCACTCATCAACCCGACCCGAGAGTATTGGGCTAATGGGCATGGTGCCAGCATTGTTAACGAGTAGATCAACACCGCCCTGAGCAGCAAGGCGTTCGCCCACTGCCGCCATCGCCGCACGATCCGACACATCGACCGGCTCTAAAACCACTTCGACACCCGTGGCTTTTAATTCAGTAGCCAAGGCTTCTAAGCGATCAACACGGCGGGCAGACAAAACTAGGTTCATGCCCGCAGCGGCTAAACGGCGTGCTGTGGCTTCACCGATACCAGAGCTAGCACCGGTAATCCAAGCTTTTTTACCTAATAACGTTTTGTTTAATAACGGGCTGGTCATTACAAAGCCAACTCACGAACACTGGCGTTAATAAAGGCTTTTTTCAGGTCTTCAAAGGTTTGTACTGCCGGAAACTGTGGAAATTCTTCAATCACATTTTGTGGTGCATGAAAAAGAATACCCTGTTCAGCTTGCGCCAGCATAGTGGTGTCGTTATAAGAATCACCCGCAGCAATAACACGGTAATTTAATAGCTGTAAAGCTCTAACACTTTGGCGCTTAGGGTCACGCTGACGTAGTTTGTAATCAGTCACACGGCCATTAGCATCCACTTCTAGTTTGTGGCACAACAAGGTTGGAAAGCCTAGCTGACGCATTAATGGCTGAGAAAACTCATAAAAAGTATCAGATAAAATAATGACTTGAAAACGTGCCCTTAACCAATTTACAAAATCAATTGCACCCGGTAGTGGCTCTAACTCAGCAATAACAGCTTGAATGTCCGGCAATTTTAAATTGTGCTCATCTAAAATACGCAAACGCTGACGCATTAACACATCGTAATCAGGAATATCACGCGTGGTTGCTTTAAGTTCATCAATGCCAGTCTTTTCAGCAAAAGCAATCCAAATTTCGGGTACCAAAACCCCTTCTAGGTCTAAACAAGCTAATTCCATAACAATCCTTAAACAGTCGTAGGGTGAAAGATAAAATAAAGGTTTAATTATCAGCGTTTAATTATAAAGGTTTATCAACGCTTAGGCAGCTCTAGCTTAACAAACATCTGTTCAATTTCTTGTTTATTCGCCGCAACTAAAGCTTTATCAAGGGTGTCTTTATCTAAATGCGCGGCTAGTTTTTCTATAAAATGATATAGATAGCCACGCATAAAAGTACCTTTACGGATGCCTAAGCGAGTAATGCTGGGTTCAAATAAATGGCTAGCGTCAATAACCACCAAATCATCGTCACGTACATCAGCCGCCATGTGTGCAACAATCCCCACACCAACGCCTAAACGCACATAGGTTTTAATTACATCTGAGTCAGCAGCCGTAAAGACAATTTTAGGCGCTAATCCTGCATTCGCAAAGGCTTCATCGACCTTGGCTCGCCCCGTAAAACCATTGATATAAGTCACCAACGGATAGTCTGCAAGCGTTTCTAAGGTTAGTTTTTTCTGCTGCGCTAAAGGGTGACTTTTTGGCACTAGAATGCAACGATTCCATTGGTAACAAGGCAGGGTGACTAAATCATTCGTATTGGCAATGGATTCAGTAGCAATCGCAAGGTCTGCTTCGCCTTCAGCAACCATTTGAGCAATTTGTGGTGGCGTACCTTGCTTTAAACTGAGTGTAACATCAGGGTATTTTTCCATAAATTGTTGAATAACGGCGGGTAAAATATAACGGGCTTGCGTATGAGTGGTTGCTAAAACTAAGCTGCCACGGCGCTCGTTGCTGAATTCAAATGCCACTTTTTTAATGTTTTCTGCGGTTTTTAAAATTTCACCGGCCATATTAATCACCGCTTGCCCAGCGGGTGTAATGCGCGTTAAGTGCTTACCGCTTCGCACAAAAATTTCAATGCCTAATTCATCTTCCAACAGGCGGATCTGCTTACTTACCCCTGGTTGAGACGTAAACATATTTTGTGCTGTAGCTGACACATTCAAATTATTATGCGCTACTTCCCAAATGTACCGTAATTGCTGCAACTTCATGGCAAACGCTCCAACCAAATAAAGGTTATAAGAAACAGATTATAAATTACCTTTAAGAATATAGAGAAATGCTTTTTAGAGCAAGAGACCTAGTTCAATCATTTTACGCCAATCTAAAATCCATGCATTTTGGGCTTGCGACTTACCTTTTAACTCTAGGCCAGTTACAGGATAACAAGGCAACCTATCTTTGACTGCCGCAAAGGTTTTTTCGCCAATAAGAATATCTACGGTTTCACAGGGCTTAACTTCTCCTGCTTGCTTGGCAACTTGCCATTCAAGATTTACTTCTTTGGTAACGCTTTCTAACCTTGCTGCCGTGTTTACTGCATCACCTATCGCGGTATAGTTAAAACGGTTAGCAGCACCAATATTACCAACTACAGCCTCGCCGGTATTAATGCCTATACCCATTCTTAAGTAATGAGGATCATCCACCGAATAGGGTAGATTAAAAGCATCTAAGGCTTGCATCATACCGGCAGCTGCTAAACAAGCATGGTAGGCGTGGTCTTCATCTTTTAAAGGCGCATTAAATAAAGCCATTACAGCATCACCTATTAACTTATCTAAGGTGCCGTTATAACAATGCACCTGATCAATCATTAATCCAAAATAACGATTTAAATGGCTGACTAAATCTTCAGTGGTTAATAGTTCAGTAGTTGGAGTAAAACCTCTTAAATCACTAAACAGCACACTTAATTGCTGACGCTTACCACCTAGCTGTAGTTCAGCTCCTTGGGCTACTAAAGTATCCACTAAGGCTGGTGCAATATAACTACTAAAAGCTGTACGCAAATAAGCTGTTTCTATCCGATTAACTATAAATAGCCACAATTCGCCCACCAGAACAGCTGCTAGTAAAAATAACAGCGGATAAAAAACTTCTAACCATAAATTAAAAAATAAATAACCGCTTACTCCTACACCATAAACAGCCAAGCCTAAGATTAAAGACAACAGCAAACGCAGCCAAGGTAAGCTGAGTTGCCAAATTAACGATAAAAATAATAAGATCACTAACAAGCTTGCCAACAGTGCCCAGCCTGTTATATCTGTTAAGAAACTGTTATCCAGCAGGTTAGCTAAAAAGGTAAGGTGCACTAATGGCCCAGCAAGCTGACCTATGGGTGTCGCACGTAAATCGGTTACCCCTGCTTCACTTACACCTACTAACACCCAGCGATCTGCAAGTAATTGTGGATCCCAAGTTGGCTGCATCAGCTCAGCAAAGGTAACTCTTTGCCAAGCATCTTCTGGATAAAAGTTAAGGCGTGCTTGAGATTTTTTATCTATAGGCAACTTTTGTTTACCTAAAACTGCCAATTGCTCTACAAGCTGTAGATCTTCATAACGTCCTAAACGCCACATTTGTACCCCTAAGTTAGGTAACACTGCATCTTGTAACCAAAAAGCCAGTGGGTAATGACGAAATTTTTGGTCAGCATCGGGCGCTATATTAAGAGCTGCCAAAAAAGGTAAGGCTTCACGCAAGATAGGTATAGGTAATTCAGCTCGCTCAGTATCAATGAGCTGGGGGTTATCAATTTGCATCAAAGAGGAATGTAGAATTTGACTATAAGCTACTTCATCGAGTTCTTTAGCCTGAGGGCCATTTAAAAAGACACCCCCAATCACTGACAAACTTTCAAGTACCTTAGCTAACTCTTGATCTTGCTCTAGATCTGTTGGTTCTGAAAACAACATATCTAAGCCTATTACATCTGCAGCTTCTAAACCTTTCAAGCCTTGTGCGATTAAATCTCGCGACCAAGGCCAACGGCCAAAAGCTTGAATACTGGTGTTTTCTATTTCTAAAAAAACCAATTTGTTTGAAGGCTTACGCTTATTCCAATCAAAATAACTATCACTGAGTGCACTGGCTAAAGATTGCACCATAACAGGTGGTTTTAAGGTTAATAAAAAAACCAACCCTAGTAGGCAAAGTGCTAATAGATAAATGCCTTGTTTTTTTAACAGGCTTGTCCAGTTTATTGCAACCATGACGTAAGCTGCTGCTGTAGTTTTTCAACCGTTTTGCTAATAGGCACATCTACTGCTTCTGGCTTTACACTGTCACCACTTAAAGTAAGCTGCCGACCAGCTTTTAAGTCCACACCCGCTACATAAGCTTGAAACTCAGCCATTTGCTGTTCTTTATAGTCATTAAAAGCTTGGTTAAGATCACTTTTATATTTAGTAAAAGACTTTTGTTGATATTCACTGTATTCCTGAAAGCTCATTTCAGAAACAGGTTTGGTGCGATAATAAGCCATCTCTTGACCATCCTGTCGCTCAACTGCAACCGAACCCTTAAATAAAGCCACATCATTACGCTCAGTTTGACTGCTAACTAAAAACTCAGTGCCTTTAACGCCTATAACAATTAAAGGGGTTTTAGCAATAAACCTATGTCCTTCACGCTGGGAAATTTGAAATAAAGCGGCTCCTTCAGCTAAAGATAAACTGTCAACATCTAACACCTCTAAACGGCTGTTTTCTGCTAACACCACTTCTCCACCCACATGAGCAATAAGTGCTTGTGCTTTAGAAACGGTTTGCACTAGATCACCCGTGCAAAGCGCATAAGGCAATTCAGGATTACGCACAGGAAAAGGAGAGTTAACTTTAACTAGCTGAACCTGACCTTCCATTCGCTTTAATGAAGCATAAGAGTCACAGGTTTGGGTGGCTGCTAAACCTAAAGATGAATAGATAAAGACTAATAATAAAAAAGCTATAGATAAAAAACGCTGATGCATTTTCATTGATTTTAACTCTGCAAATATAGTTTATTATTTGGCGTATGTTACTACATGCTGCAGTTGATGTGATTATAAATAAAAAAGACCTGCTAGTTACCTAGCAGGTCAAACAAGGGCACAGAGAAGTTACCCACAGAGCCACATAAAAGCTTAAATCTTATTTAAAGTTTTTCTTTGCAAATTTTTGAATTTCGCCCACGATGCCTGCACGAAATGCCATTACACAGGCAACAAATACTAAACCTAAGATGACGTTAACCCAATCACCCAAGGCACTTTGTGCTAATTGGTGTGTTAGCGTTAGTACAAAGGTAGCGCCAACAATGGGGCCAACTAAAGTACCTACACCGCCAACCAGAGTCATTAGGATAACTTCACCTGACATGTGCCAATGCGCATCGTTCAAAGAGGCTAACTGGAAGACCACTGTTTTAGTGGAGCCAGCTAAACCCGCCAAACCCGCTGAGATAACAAAAGCCACTAATTTATAAGCATCTACGTTGTATCCTAGCGAAGTTGCGCGAGGTTCGTTTTCACGTATAGCTTTTAACACCTGACCAAAAGGCGAATGAATGGTGCGCTGAATTAGCATAAAACCTATTAAGAACACCGCTAGTACAAAATAGTACATAGACAGGTTGTTTTCTAAGTCTATAAAGCCAAACAGGTGACCACGAGGCACGCCCTGCATTCCATCTTCACCGCCAGTAAAGTCTGCCTGTAGGTAGAAGAAGAACACTAGTTGCGCCAGCGCTAGGGTAATCATTGCAAAATAAATACCCTGACGACGAATCGACAAGAGACCAAAGAAAGTACCCAGAATAATGGCGGCTAAAGTACCGACAAGAATACCCACTTCAGGTGTTACCGCATGCTGGCTAAGTAGGTAACCAGTAAAGTAACCACCGGTTGCCAAGAAAGCAGCGTGTCCAAAAGACAGCAGCCCTGTATAACCAAGCACTAGATTAAAAGCACAAGCAAAGAGCGCAAAACACAGAATTTTCATTAGAAAAACTGGGTAAGCAAGGAAAGGAGCAACCAGTGCAATAGCCAGCAAAACAACGTAAATCATCACACGACGGCGTTTAATGGCTTGTTGCGTTTTTTGTGCTGAACTTACTCTAGCTTTTTTAATTTCAGTACTAGCCATGGTCTATGCCTCCTTACCAAATAGTCCTGCTGGGCGCAGCAGTAGTACAAATATCATTACTAAGAAAATTACCGTATTCGATGCCTCTGGGTAATAAACTTTGGTGAGTCCTTCAACAATACCCATTGCTAAGCCGGTAATAATTGCGCCCATAATAGAGCCCATACCACCAATAACCACCACTGCAAATACCACAATTAATAAGTTAGCACCCATACCTGGAGCAACTGAGTAGATAGGTGCAGCTAATACGCCGGCAAAGGCGGCCAGTGCCACACCAAAACCATAAGTTAAAGTAACTAACAAGGGTACGTTAATACCAAAAGCTTGCATGATTGCAGGATTTTCAGTACCTGCTCGTAAGTAACCACCCAGCTTAGTTTTTTCAATTAAAAACCAAACGGCAATACAAACAACCAACGCAATAGCAACAATCCAACCACGGTAATAGGGTAGGAACATAAAGCCTAGATTAACACCACCACTAAGCTCGCTGGGTACTGGATAGCGATTCCCAGAAACACCAAACAAATTAGTAAATAAACCTTGGATAATCAGTGCTAAACCAAAAGTAAGTAGCAAACCATAAATATGGTCAATATGCGTAATACGACGTAATAAGTAACGTTCTATTAATGCACCAATAGTACCCACAATAATGGGTGCTAAAAACAAAGCAGCCCAATAGTTAATACCGAGTAAATTTAATAGTAGATAAGCGGCAAAAGCCCCCAGCATATACTGGGCACCATGCGCAAAATTGATTATCTTGAGCAGGCCAAAAATAATTGCTAACCCAAGGCTCAAAAGAGCATAAAAAGCGCCGTTAATCAGACCTAGCAACAGCTGACCGAAAAATGCGGCTGCAGGCACTCCAAATATCATGGTCATCTGCGTACCATCCTTTAACAAAATTCTTATTTATAAAGCGGGGTCAGAAGGACCCCGCTAATCTATTTCTAATGACTTATTTTTTTACCAAAGAGCAGTTGCTCTCTGATAATGGACGGAAAGCACTATCGGCTGGAATGGTACGAATAATCTTGTATAGATCCCAAGGGTTCTTAGATTCAGCAGGCGTTTTAACTTGGGCTAGGTACATATCGTGCACCATACGGCCATCTTCACGGATGTAGCCACCCTTAGTGAACATGTCGTTAACCTTGTTTTTAGCCATTTCAGCGCGAACTATTTTGGCATTGTCACTACCTGTTGTTTCTACTGCTTTTAGGTAATGCATGGTGCTTGAGTAAATACCGGCATGAACCATACTTGGGCGAGCGTTAGTACGCTTATAGAAGTCATCTGACCAAGCACGCGCTTCTTTGTCTTTATCCCAGTACCAACCGGTTACTAGCTGAATACCTTGCGCAGTTTTTACACCCAAAGCGTGAACGTCAGTAAGGAAGAAAAGTAGAGCAGCAACAGTTTGACCCGATTGCGCTAAGCCAAATTCACCTGCGGTAATGACCGAGTTAACGGTATCGCCACCGGCGTTAGCAAAACCAACCACCTGAGCGCCTGAAGCCTGTGCTTGTAAGATATAAGAAGAGAAGTCACTAGTGGCGAGTGGGTGACGAACCGTGCCTACAATTTTGCCGCCTTCGCGTTCAACAACGGTACGCACGTCACTTTCAAGAGAGTGACCAAACGCATAGTCAGCAGTCACGATAAACCAATTTTTGCCACCTTCAGCAACGATGGCCGAGGCTGTTGAGTTAGCTAATGGGTAAGTATCGTAAGCCCAGTGAATGTGGTTAGGAGAACAATGTTCGTTGGTAATACTTGAAGCAGCAGAACCATTAACAAGACCAATCGCATCTGAACCATTCAACACTTTAGTCGCTGCGATAGTTACGGAGGAAGCAACTAAACCTGCAACCATGTCAACCTTGTCGCTATCCAACCACTGACGAACAGTACTTGAAGCTACGTCTGGGCTATTACGGTCATCCGCATTCATTACAACGATTTTTTTACCTTTAACCGTACCGCCAAAGTCTTCAACGGCCATACGCAAGGCTTCTAAACCATTAGGGCCAGCTAGATCGCGGTAGGTACCCGACATATCTGCTAGATAACCAATACGCACTTCATTATCGGTGATTGCTGCCTGAGCAGCTCCTGCGGTCATTGCGGTTGCCACTGCTGCGGTTAATACTTTTTTTATTAGTTTCATGCTTAATACCCCATTGCCTTATTGGCTTTTGTTGTTGTTTTTAATTGAATCAAACACCCAAATAGGTGTTAAGTATGTCTTGTTTGCTGTCTAATTCATCCTTTTTAATTTCTTCAACAATTTGACCGTGCTCCATTAAATAATGGCGGTCGGCAATCGGTGCTGCAAAACGAAAATTCTGCTCAACCAATAAAATAGTTAAACCTTTTTCTTTAAGCTGCATTAATACTTCGGCTAGTTTTTGTACGATAACAGGGGCTAAGCCTTCCGTTATTTCGTCTAGCAACAACATATTAGCACCCGTGCGTAAAATACGCGCTAAAGCCAACATTTGCTGTTCACCACCTGAAAGACGCGTACCCACACTTTTACGACGCTCGTAAAGGTTAGGGAACATCGCATAGATTTCATCCAGTGACATACCACCGCTGCGGACGGTTGGTGGTAACAATAAATTTTCTTCTACGTTAAGGCTTGAAAAAATAGCACGCTCTTCTGGGCAATAACCAACACCTAAACGCGCAATATGGTGCGGTGCAGTGTTAATGGTTTCGTTACCATTAATCATAATCGAACCCGTACGGCGGCTGACCATATTCATAATGGATTTTAATGTAGTGCTGCGACCCGAACCATTACGACCTAACAAGGTAACTAACTCACCTCGGTTTATATGCAAATCTAAACCGTGCAAAATGTGTGATTCGCCGTAATAAGAGTGAAGATCAGTAATACGCAGCTGCTCATAAGCCTTACTCATGCTTCTTCCTCCTGATGCTGATCCGCTTCAGTACCCATGTAAGCTTCCCGCACTTGAGGGTTAGCCGACACAGTCGCGTAATCACCTTCAGCAATTACAGCACCACGCGCCAAAACAGTGACTTGATTACACAAGGTGCTAACAACACGCAAGTTATGCTCAACCATCAGAATAGTACGCCCTACTGCTGCTTTACGAATAAGCTCCGTCACACGATCAACGTCTTCCAAACCCATACCTTGGGTTGGTTCATCTAGCAGCATAATGGTAGGTTCCATTGCCAGTGTCGTGGCTAATTCAAGCGCACGCTTACGACCATAAGGCAGCTCAATAGTTACATTATCAGCATATTCATCTAAACCCACCGACTCTAACAATTCCATTGCACGGTCATTTAATTGGTTTAAAACTTTTTCACTTTTCCAAAAATGAAAAGAGTTACCCATTGGGCGCTGTAAAGCAACACGCACGTTTTCTAACACAGTCATGTGCGGGAAAACTGCCGAAATCTGGAACGAACGCACCACACCCAAACGCGCAATTTCACTTGACTTCATTTTAACGATGGATTTACCACGGTATAAAATATCGCCACGCGTAACAGGCAGGTATTTAGTAAGCAGGTTGAAAAGCGTGGTTTTACCTGCACCGTTAGGGCCGATAAGCGCATGAATACTGCCTTCTTTCACTTGCAGGTTAACCGAGTCAACAGCAGTGAAGCCGCGAAACTCTTTAGTCAGACCTCGCGTTTCTAACACGAACTCCTGGCTCATTGTAAATCCTCTTGCTGTGGGTTTAACCCTGTTATTTTTATACCAGCTAACTTTAGAGCTTGTAGAACTGATTTTTTATGACCTTGACGTAAACGTAAACCATAAACACCATTCCTACAAGCTCTGTTTTAGATTTTTTTGCGATTTTTAACTTAAATTACGTTTTAGTTATGCCTGCCGCTTTTAATGATGCGCTAATCTCTGGAAGAATGGATAAATCATCAATGGTTGAAGGCGGTGCATAATCTTCACCTTCAGCAATTTTACGCAAAATAGCACGTAAAATTTTACCGGAACGTGTTTTAGGCAAACGATCAACCACTAACGCTTTTTGAAAACAGGCTAATGCCCCTATTTTCTCACGCACTAAAGCAATTAGCTGTTTTTCTAACTCAGCAGGCTCAATTTTAACGCCATCTTTAAGTAGAATAAGACCTATTGGCAACTGACCTTTTAGATCATCAGAAACCGCAATCACTGCACATTCAGCAACCGCTGGGTGAGTGGCAACCACTTCTTCCATTTCGCCGGTCGATAAACGGTGTCCAGAGACATTAATGACATCATCGGTACGGCCCATAATGTACACAAAACCGTCTTTGTCGATATAACCACCATCACCCGTGTGGTAATAACCCTTAAAAGTTTGCAAGTAAGAGCTTAGGTAACGCTGATGATCGCCCCAAAGTGTTTGTGCCACACCCGGTGGTAAAGGCAGCTTAATAACAATAGAACCCATTTCATCCGGCGCAGCTTGCGAACCATCCACACGCAATACCTGCACGTTATAACCCGGCACGCCTTGGTTAGTAGACCCCATGCGTACATCACTCTCACCCATACCCGTTAAGGGCGCAGTTACAGGCCAGCCTGTTTCTGTTTGCCACCAGTGGTCAAACACTGGCTTTTGCGACATTTCACGCAACCAATGGTAGGTAGGTGAATCGAGTTTTTCTCCTGCCACAAAAATGTGTTTTAGTGAAGAGACATCGTATTGACGGAACAACTCACCTTCTGGATCTTCTTTACGAATAGCACGAAAAGCAGTAGGCGCACAGAAGATACCGTTCACGCCATATTCCTGAATCACTCGCCATAATGCACCAGCATCAGGGGTACGCACAGGCTTACCTTCATAAAATACGGTTGTACAACCACCGATTAACGGGCCATACATAATAAACGAGTGACCAACCACCCAACCAATATCAGAAATACCCCACCAAACATCGCCTTCTTGCATATTGTAAATATTACGCAGGGCAAAGTTTAATGCTACAGCATAACTGCCATTATCACGCAGTACACCCTTGGGCTTACCTGTCGTGCCCGAGGTATACATAATGTACAAGGGGTCAGTAGCAGCCATCGGTTCACAATCT
The DNA here is from genome assembly GCF_035271045.1 of Marinospirillum sp. Taxonomy (GTDB): domain Bacteria; phylum Pseudomonadota; class Gammaproteobacteria; order Pseudomonadales; family Halomonadaceae; genus Marinospirillum. The sequence goes on from NZ_DATESC010000008.1 coordinate 53,331, forward strand.
GCTGGCTGTACATCTTTTTGAATTGCGTACCAATCTAAATCACGCCCAGCAATCATTTCTGCTTTAACTTCAGGGCGTTGCAACATAATGACCTTTTCAGGCTTATGCGTTGCTTGCTCAATCGCTACATCAACCAATGGTTTGTATTCAATGATTTTAGTGAATTCGATACCACAAGAAGCCGATAAAACAATTTTTGGTTTGGAATCATCAATCCGCACACCCAATTCATGGGCAGCAAAGCCTCCAAAAACAACCGAGTGAATCGCACCAATGCGCGAACAAGCCAACATAGCAATACCGGCTTCTGGCACCATTGGCATATAAATCACCACGCCATCACCTTTGCCTATACCCTGCGCTTTTAGTGCGCCAGCAAACAAAGCAACGGCATCTAAGAGTTCTTTGTAGGTATAGGTTTTTTTGGTGTTGGTAACGGGTGAGTCATAAATTAACGCAATGCGGTCGCCTTTACCGGCAGCAACGTGACGATCCAGCGCTAAAAAGCAGGTGTTCAATTCACCATCGGCATACCAAGTATGTGTGCCGTCTGAATTTTCTTGCAAAATTTGGGTCGGTTTTTTGTACCAATCAAGCTGATCGGCCTGCTCTGCCCAAAACTCACTTGGGTTTTGAAGGGCACGCGCACGCGCTTCTTGTGCTTGCATAATAAGACCTCATGTCTGTTTATTTTTATGGTGAGGCAAAGCAGGGTAAGTAACGCTACCCTGCTTCTAATTCTAATTCATCAACGATAGACTATTCAGCAAACATCTGTTGAATGCTAGAAAAATCTAATCCGCCATTACCCTTTTGAGCATGCAATGCAAACAAGTTACGCGCCAAAGAACCCATCGGAATGGATGACTTGCTGCTAAGGGCTGTTTCCCAAGCTAAACCTAAGTCTTTAGCCATTAAATCAACCTGGAAACCGCCTTGATAGCCATTGGAAGCGGGCACACCTTCCATTACACCCGGCCAAGGATTATAAACATTCAACACCCAGTTAGCACCTGAGCTTTGCTTCATAATCTCTGATAATACCGCTGGGTCTAAACCATTTTTAGCGCCTAACGCTAATGCTTCTGTCGTGCCCGCCATTAAAATAGAAAGCAGCATATTATTACAAGCTTTAGCAACTTGACCCGCACCCGCTTCACCGGCGTGAAAAATATTCTTGCCCATATTTTCTAATAATGGTTTAGCCTGAGCAAAATCGTCAGCGCTGCCGCCTACAATAAAGCTAAGCGTGCCAGCGGTTGCGCCGCCCACACCACCAGAAACTGGCGCATCAATAAACTTAATGCCTTTTTCTAGTGCCGCTTTACTCACTTGGCGCGAAGTTTCAGCAGCAATGGTGGACGAATCAATAACCAAAGTACCCGCAGGCAACTGGCTGAACAAACCCGCTTCACCTAGGTATAAACCGGCAACGTGTTGGCTAGCTGGTAGCATAGAAACAACCACTTCAGCACCAACCACTGCTTCTGCCGCTGAACTTGCAGCTGTACCACCTGCTGCTGCTAAGGCTTTTAGTGCTTCAGCGCTTAAATCAAAACCTGTGACTGTATGGCCTGCTTTAACTAGGTTGTGAGCCATAGGGCCGCCCATGTTACCCAAACCTATAAATGCGACTTTACTCATAAACTAACTCCATCTTGTTTTTTATTTTAAATAGCTTTTTTATAATTAGCTGTCTTTTATTTAAAGCGCTTGTAACGGGCTTTCTGACCAAAGCGGTTCAAAGAAGCTGTCAATCCACTGCTGCTCAACGGCATCAACCGTCGCGTAATGCCAGCGTGGGTTTTTGTCTTTATCAATAAGCAAGGCACGAATACCTTCGGCAAATTCACCTTTTAAACTGGCTTGCACTGAAAGGTTTAATTCCTGCTGGAACACTTCACGCAAAGAGGCATGGCGAGTACGGCGTAGCTGCTCTTGAATCAGCAACATGGCCGTAGGCGAACCAGCAGCTAAACTACTGGCCGCACGTTGCAACCACTTGTCTTCGCCAGCATAGGCGGCAATTTTCTTAGCCCTTTCTAAATCAGAATCGGCATCGGTCAGCTGCTGAATTTCGGTAAAATGTGCTTCAACCTGCGCTGCGGGTAAGGCGGCTTGGCTAGCGGTTTCAAACTCACGCAAGACATGGCTAACAGTACGGAAGTCATCTTCGCCCCAAGGCGCTTCTTCTAACGCAGCCAGCACTTTATTACGCTGTTCATGGGTAATAAAACGGTCTGCCAAGCCAACAAACAAGGCATCGGCCGCATTAAAGTGCGCACCGGTTAAGCCTAAAAACAAACCACAACGCCCAGGCATACGGTTTAAGAACCAGCTACCGCCTACGTCTGGGTAAAGACCGATAGTGATTTCTGGCATGGCTAGGCGTGAAGTTTCTGTTACCACACGAAAAGCCGCACCGGCAAACAAGCCCATACCACCGCCCATGACTATGCCGTTACCCCAAACAATCAAAGGTTTTGGGTAGGTATGAATTAAATAGTCGAGCTTATATTCCGTAGTAAAAAAGTTCTCTGCGTAAGGGTTTTCTTTAGCAGGATCGGTGCCGCCTGTGTATTCAGTCATCGAACGGTAAAGCGCAACGATATCGCCACCGGCACAAAAGGCTTTATCGCCAGTGCCTTCCAGCCAAACCGCCGCTATCTGTGCATTGCTTGCCCAGCTTTCAAACTTGGCTAACAGCTGGTCAATCATTTCTAATGACAAGGCATTTAATGCACGGGGCGCATTTAATGTTGCTACACCAATTTTCTGGCCATTATTCAGCGGCAACTCGCTAAAGAGTACGGGTAGATCACTCATACACTGCTCCTCAGCGGTTTTTCCATTGGGCAGTACGCTTCTCTAGGAAAGCCTGTACACCTTCTTTTTGATCTTCGGTATCGAATAGATCAACAAACAACTCACGCTCTAAACGCCAACCTTGTTCGTGGCTGCTAGATTCACGTGAATGCATAACCAGCTGCTTGCAAGACGCAATGGAGGAAGGTGACTGTTGGCAAGCCATTTCAGCTAGCTCTAACGCACGCTCTAAGGCTTTACCCTGAGGAACCACTTCTTCAACTAAACCAATTTCTAGGGCTTTATCGGCTTTAATGCGCTCGCCACATAAAATCAAACGCTTCGCCCAACCTTCGCCCACTATCCAAGGCAGGTTTTGGGTACCGCCAGCGCAGGGCAATAAACCTACTTTTGCTTCAGGCAGTGCCATTTGTGCTTGTTCTTCAGCGACACGTAAGTCGCAAGACAGTGCACATTCCAAACCACCACCCATGGCATAACCATTAATCGCGGCAATAGAAACACCACGGAAGTTGGTTAGCGCTTCAAAAGCTAAACCAAAGTGGCGTGCCATATCACGTGCCACGGCTTTATCGCCATCAGCAAACTTGTTTAAATCAGCGCCAGCAGAGAAAAACTTATCGCCCTGACCCGTTATAACAAGCGCATAAATATCACGGTCTTCGTTTAAACCTTCAACTAGGCTTTTAAGGCCAGATAAAGACTCTTCGTTCCAAGTATTAGCCGGTGGGTTGTTAATAGTAACAACAGCTATGTGGCCACGCTTTTCATATTTTAATAAAGGGGTCATTAGTAGATTGCCTCCAAAACGCCTTCTTCAAGAATGCGACGCGCCACAATTAAACGCATCACCTCATTTGTGCCCTCTAAAATGCGATGTACACGCGTATCACGCAAGTAACGCTCTAGTGGGTAATCACGAATATAACCATAACCGCCATGCAATTGCAGGGCATCATCTATTATTTGGAAACAAGCATCGGTAGCAAAACGCTTGGCCATAGCACAATAAAGTGTAGCTTCTGGGTCGGCTTGGTCAAGTTTAAACGCAGCCAAACGCACCATTTGTCTAGCAGCAGTAAGGTCTGTTGCCATATCAGCAATTTTAAATTGTAGCGCTTGAAAATGTGCCAATTCTTTACCAAATTGCTTGCGTTCATGCATATAGTCACGGGTTAAGGTAATCGCTGCTTGAGCGGCACCCAACGAGCAAGTCGCAATATTAATACGTCCACCGTCCAAACCTTTCATGGCAAACTTAAAGCCTTCACCTTCTTTACCAAGCAAGTTAGCAGCTGGAACTCTTACTTTATCCAAGGTAATTAAGCGTGTAGGTTGACTATTCCAACCTAGTTTGTCTTCGCACTTGCCGTATTCAATACCGGCGGTTTTTGCATCCACAATAAATGCTGAAATACCACGAGCGCCTTCGTCTTGGCTGCCCGTACGTGCCATTACAATTAATATATCGGTACTACCCGCGCCGGAAATAAACATCTTCGAGCCTTCCAGCACATATTCATCGCCTTCTTTTACGGCTTTAGTACGCAGGCTAGCGGCATCTGAGCCAGCGCCGGGTTCAGTTAAGCAGTAGGAACCTAAAAGCTCGCCACTGGCTAGGCGAGGCGCAATGTCATCCGCGACCTTGGCCTGACCAAAGCTTGCTACCATCCAGCTCACCATATTATGAATGGTGATATAAGCAGCGGTAGAAGGACAAGCAGCGGCTAATTCTTCAACAATAACACTGGTGTCTAAACGTGATAAACCCATACCACCGTGGCTTTCAGGCGTATACATACCACAAAAACCCATCTCACCCGCTTCTTTAATCACGTCAACAGGGAAAATATGCTCGGCATCCCATTGGGCGGCGTGGGGTGCCATTTCATTCTGAGCAAAAGCTTTGGCAGCATCACGAAAAGCAACTTGGTCTTCGGTTAAGTTAAAATTCATTAGCATTCCTCTGAGGTTTTTTAATTATTTTTAGCTAGGCCACAAAAAACCAAGCACTCGCTAGGTATTACTAAAAATAACAAGAGTTGACGCTAACGTAAATTGACTAAATTGTGTACAAGATGGATTATATTGCGATCAAGATAAAGGAATTGCTTATGTCACAAACCTCAGATTGGCCGCTTCCTGTTGGTAGTTTGCGCTACATCATTCCACAGCGCTTAATAAAACTATTAGAAAAACACCCACTTACGCGTGAACTTTACCCTGTTTCTTTTGGGCATTATCAAAGGGCTAAAGGTCATACAATGGACAGAAGCCAGCATAAAGACGAACTGCTGATTTATTGCACGGAAGGTGAAGCTGAAATAACGACTGGACAACAGAGCTTTCACCTAATCGCAGGTGATTTACTTTATTTACCGGCTGGTGAACCACATCGCTATGCAACACCCGACCACAACCCTTGGACGATCCATTGGGTGCATTACTCAGGTCCTTTAGCCAGCTATTTTCGTCAATACCTAGGCTTTAATGGCTTAAATCGGCGCATTAACTTAGGACGACAACCACGCTTATTGGTCGACTTTAACGGTTTACTTTCAGTACAAGACAGCGGTTTTCAAGAGCAGCCTTTAATTCATGCCAGCAACCGTTTACGCCAGCTACTTACAGCCTTACCTTTATCGCATAAACGCCCAAAAATTAAGCAGCAAATGGAGTTGAATCTCCCCCAATTACAACAACAAATGCGCGACAACCTTAACACTCGACTTGATTTGGATAGCCTTGCTGCAACAGCAAGATTATCAAGGTATCATTTTATCATGCGTTACAAGCAATTAACCGGCGAAACACCTATTCAGCATTACCTACACATGAAAATTGAACGCGCCTGTTACCTACTCGATACCGGCGAATCAAGCATTAGCAGTATTGCCGAACAACTGGGTTATGAAGATAGTTATTATTTTTCACGGTTATTTAAAAAAGTAATGGGCGTTAGCCCCGGAAATTATCGCCGTGTTAACCGCTATTAAAGAGTGCATTGTTTAAAAAAACAAACATTATCCTTTACGTAAACGTCAACCTTGATTAGAGTTAACAGAATTAGTCTTATGGAAGTATATAAAATGAATAAGCAGGTGAAAGTTCGTACCTTCAGTATTAGCGAGCTAGCCAAAGAGTTTGATGTAACCACGCGAACTATTCGCTTTTATGAGCAACAAGGTTTGCTGAATCCTGCACGTCAGGGCCAAACCCGCATTTACAGTGCTCAAGACCGTGTCAGGCTAATGCTTACCCTACGTGGTAAGCGTTTAGGTTTTAGCTTGGCCGAAAGTAAAGAATTATTTGATATGCACGACTCAACGGCGCAAGGTAATGAAAAGCAGCTATTGTATATGCTGGATATTTTGTCAAAAAAACAAGCCGATATGCGCCAACAACTCAGTGATATTCAACGCTTGCAAGAAGAATTAAACATTGCAGAAGTACGCTGCCAAGATGCATTAAGCAAAGTGCGGTTAAGGGATCAAAAAAAAAATTCAGACAAACAACAATTAATACAAGAACAACGAAGAGTAGGGTAATAAATAACAAGTAGTACCCCAAGTTCTTACCCTACTGTTCAAAACCAACACACAACAAAGATAACATTAGAGGTGGGTTTATGAGCAAGACGCTAAGCTATGTCAGCGGTATCAGTGATCGTCCTTTACTAGGAATGACCATTGGCGATCTTTTCGATCAAACCGTTGCCAGCTTTCCCAATAATGATGCATTAATTTCGCGTCATCAGAACCTTCGTTACACCTACATCCAACTACAGCAAGAAGTTAACCGCTGTGCGCGTGGGCTTTTAAAAATGGGCGTAACCAAAGGTGAGCGAGTCGGTATCTGGTCGCCAAACAATGCTCAGTGGTGCATTACTCAGTTAGCGACAGCAAAAATTGGTGCTATTCTGGTTAACATTAACCCTAGCTATCGCACCCATGAATTAGCCTATGCACTCAAGCATTCAGGTACAAATACACTGATTCTTGAAGGTAAATTTAAGCATTCTCACTACGCTAATATGATTTGTGAGCTAGTGCCAGAACTCAACACCAGCATACCCAATAAGCTTAACAGCGAAAAACTACCCGACCTGAAGCGAGTCATTTGTTTAAACGATGATTTAGCCGCTGAAGGTATGTACACTTGGTCAGACTTAATGGCGATGTACGATCAAGTGACTGAAGCTGAACTTAATGCCATTCAAGCTACACTACAGTTTGATGACCCCATTAATATTCAGTACACCTCTGGCACAACCGGCGCACCTAAAGGCGCTACGCTCTCTCACCACAATATTTTGAACAATGGTTATTTTGTGGCAGAAGGCATGGATTTAACCGACCAAGACCGCGTTGTTATTCCTGTACCACTTTATCACTGCTTTGGCATGGTTATGGGAAACTTGGGTTGCATTACTCACGGTGCAACCATGATTTACCCTTCAGACGGCTTTGATCCTGAAATAACCCTACAAACCGTTGAAGAAGAAAAAGCGACGGCGCTTTATGGCGTTCCAACCATGTTTATCGCCGAGCTAGAACACCCCAACTTTGCTAACTATGACCTTAGGTACCTACGCACAGGTATCATGGCTGGTTCAAATTGCCCCATTGAAGTGATGAAAAAAGTCATCGAAAAGATGAATATGAAAGATGTCACCATCTGCTATGGCATGACTGAAACCAGCCCAGTTAGCTTCCAAACACGTATGGATGCGCCAATTGAAAAACGTGTTTCAACAGTGGGTACTATTCACCCTCATTTAGAAGTAAAACTGGTTAATCCTGAATCAGGTGAAGTTGTTGAGCGCGGTGAAAAAGGTGAGCTATGTACGCGCGGCTACAGCGTTATGCTGAGTTATTGGAACAACGAACAAGCCACCAAAGAATCCATTGTTAATGGCTGGATGCACACCGGCGATTTAGCACAAATGGATGATGAAGGTTATGTTGCCATTACTGGTCGTATTAAAGACTTAATTATTCGTGGTGGAGAAAACATTTATCCACGTGAATTAGAAGAATTCTTCTATACCCATCCAGCCATTTCTGATGTTCAGGTCATTGGTATTCCAGACCAGAAATACGGTGAAGAAGTCATGGCATGGATTAAAGTTCACGAAGGTAAAACCCTTAACGAAGAAGAACTTAAAGCTTTTTGTGCAGGAAAAATTGCCCACTATAAAGTGCCACGCTACTTTAAATTTACGCAAGAATTCCCGATGACAGTCACGGGTAAAATTCAAAAATTTAAAATGCGTGATTTAAGCATTGAAGAATTAGGTATACGTTAATTAATAAAAAAACGGGGCTTATGCCCCGTTTTTTCTTTTATTACTAACATAACGATTAATGACTCAACCGCGATACACCTTAAACTGACGACGAAGGTCATTAAGTATTGTGGTTGTTGCTTGCACCTGTTGACTGGCTACCAAAGACTGAGCCGCTTGAGCTGAGTTGGCTTCTGCCAAACGCGCAATCCCTTCAACAGTTTCAGCCACTTCCCGCGCAGCCAGAGCCTGCTCTTGTAAAATAGCTTGAATGTCTTGCGTTGCAAGCACTACTTTTTGCGTTTCACTTTCAATTTCAGCAACCGAGTGACCTGCACGTTCAGCCTTACTAACACCTTCACTTACTTGCTTAACACTGGATTGCATTTCTGCAACCGCCTCATCAGTACGCTTTTGAATCTGCTCAACCATATCAGAAATTTCACCCGTAGCCTGCTGAGTACGGCTAGCAAGCTGACGCACTTCATCAGCAACCACCGCAAAACCACGCCCATGCTCACCGGCACGCGCTGCTTCAATAGCAGCGTTCAATGCTAAAAGGTTGGTTTGATCGGCAATTTCACGAATCGTCGAAACAATTTGACCAATATTGTTAGAAAGCATCTCAAGTTGTTGTAGTTTTTCAGCTGAGTTTTTCACGGTATCAGCAATGGTGGCTATTTCACGGGTACTGGCATAAACCGCTTCAGCACCATAACGCGACACATCACCTGCTTTATTAGAGGCAGCATGAGCAACCGTGGCGCTATGGCCAATTTGTTCAACTGAAGCACTTAACTCTTCCAAGGCGGCCGCCATACTGGCTGAAGCAGTAGATTGCTCAACGGCACCTTTTTCTGTTTCATGGCTTGCTGCCAACATATCTTCAGCTGCATTACTTAAAAATTTAGTAGATTGGTTCATTTGAAAAACAATTTCAAACAAGCGGTTACGCATAATTTGTACAGCATTAAAAACACTACCAATTTCGTCGTCTTTACCCATAGGCGCATCACCGACAAGGTTGCCTGAACCTATTTCTAAAGTGACTCTTTTTAGGTAATTAAGACGCGTTGTTTGCTGATGCATAATGATGTACTGCCAAATAAAAGCGACAAAACCACCACCAAATAAAAGTTTTAATATAGGTAGTAGTGCCTGCTCTACTTCTTTGTCAGTAATAGTAATAAACTGCCAAATTGTAACTGTTGCCATAATCAATATTAAAAAGAACATTGGCATTAAAGAAGTAGGTGTCAGCTTAATATTTTTATAGTAATGGTTGAGCCGTGCAGCATAACCTGGTAGATGGTAACCGCCTTGTAATTGATCGCGGCTTCCTTCACGCATCCGTTTATAAAGTGCTTCAGCATCGTGTACTTCTTGGTTGGTAGCTTTTAAACGCACACTCATGTAACCGCCATCAGCTAAAGGTGTTGCTGTTGCTTTCACCCAGTAATGATCACCATTTTTACGACGATTTTTTACCATACCTTGCCAAGCACGCCCTTTTTTTAGCGTTGCCCACATATCGCGGAAGGCTTCTGAAGGCATATCAGGGTGGCGAATAATATTATGGGGTTTACCAATTAATTCTTCACGCGTAAATCCTGCATATTCAACAAACTCATCATTCACATAAGTAATCTGACCTTTAGCATCTGTATGAGAAATAATGGCACAGTTATAGCGTACTTCGTATTCTTTTTGCGTCACAGATTGATTATTACGCATAACTAAATGCTCCTAGATCAGTAATAAAGCTATACAAGAACTATACAGCAATAGCAAGCATTCTAGCCTAATACACAGGATGCACAAGTGACTCTTGCTGTTTTTAGCAATTAGTAAAGCAAAAGACTCATCGTAAAGTCAGCCTTAACCTGACAAACAAAGGTTATTAATGCGTTTAATTAAGTAGTGACAAAAGGTCTACTTAATGGGTTGTTGTGTTCAAATAAAATAAGCGCTTTGAATGCAACAACCCATTAAAAAAGCAAGATTAAAAATAACTAACTAGCCATACCACGTGCTAAATCAGCTTTAATGTCTTTAATATCTTCTAAACCAACCGATACTCGAATAAGTCCATCCGCTATTCCAACTTCAGCACGCGCTTCAGGGGTTAATCTGGCATGGGTTGTGGTTGCAGGATGCGTAATAGTCGACTTTGCATCGCCTAAATTACCCGTAATCGACAACATTTGCGTGTTATCAATAACCTTCCAAGCCGCTTCTTTTCCGCCAACCATTTCAAAAGATAATACGCCACCAAAAGCACGCATTTGTTTTTTAGCTAATTCATGCTGCGGGTGACTGGTTAAACCAGCATAGTGAACTTTGGCAACATTAGGCTGCTGCTCTAACCAACTCGCCAATTCTAAAGCGCTAGCAGAGTGTGCATCCATACGCAGGCGCAAGGTTTCTAGGCCTTTCAAAAACACCCAAGCATTAAAAGGGCTCATGCAAGGGCCAGCGGTACGCACCACACCAAAGACTTCAGCCATGTCTTTATCACTGCCCACCACAGCACCACCTATCATCCGGCCTTGGCCGTCTAGGTATTTAGTCGCCGAGTGAACGACGATATCGGCACCTAGCTGTAAAGGCAGTTGTAGCGCAGGCGTACAGAAGCAATTATCGACCACTAGGCGCAAGCCTTTGCTTTTTGCCAAAGCAGACAAAGCGCCTAAGTCCGCAATTTCGCTTAAAGGGTTAGAAGGCGTTTCAACAAAAAGCAGCCGCGTTTTGTCGTTACAAGCCGCTTCCCAAGCCGCTAAGTTTTGTAGCTCCACAAAGTGAGTAGTAATACCAAAACGGTTCATCATGCGGCTAAACAAACCAATGGTGGAACCAAACACACTACGTGAACAAACGATTTCATCGCCTTGCTGCAAAAACGCCATGCAAACCGATAAAATAGCAGCCATACCCGAACTGGTCGCTATCGCACGCTCACCACCTTCTAAAGCAGCTAGGCGATCTTCAAAACAACGCACGGTTGGGTTAGTAAAGCGCGAATAAATATTCTGCTCACCTGTTTCATTAGCAAAGCAATCAGCCGCATGAGCCGCTGATTCAAAAATATAACTGGAGGTCGTAAAAATGGGTTCAGCGTGTTCACGTTCAGCGGTACGCTGCTGGCCGGTACGCAATGCAAGTGTACTTAAACCCCAAGCTGTTTTATCTGTCATGCCTTAATCCTCTGTTTCTGCCGAGCTGTCATTGTGTAGATCAATTGCACAGTCCGCTGAATCATTGGCATTGTTATTAACGTCACTGCGCTGCTTTTCTAAGTTATTAAGGTAGGCTTGATCAATCCCACCCGTGATGTAATTGCCATCGAATACTGAACAATCAAACTGTTTAACGGCTGGATTAAGCTCTTTACAAGCATCAATCAAGTCGTTTAAATCTTGATAAACCAGCCAGTCAGCACCAATTAGCTTACAAATTTCTTCTTCCGTACGTCCATGAGCAATCAACTCTTTGGCCGCTGGCATATCAATACCATACACATTCGGATAGCGAACCGGTGGTGCTGCAGAAGCAAAATAAACCTTATTTGCACCCGCATCACGCGCCATCATAATAATTTCGTTACAAGTCGTACCACGCACAATGGAGTCATCCACTAACAGTACGTTTTTACCTTTAAACTCCATATCAATGGCATTGAGTTTTTGGCGCACTGATTTTTTACGCAGCATTTGCCCAGGCATAATAAAAGTACGGCCAATGTAACGGTTTTTAATAAAAGCTTCGCGGTAGGTTATACCCAAATGCTGAGCAAGCTCTAAAGCAGAGGTTCGACTGGTATCAGGAATCGGAATCACCACATCAATATCATGATTGGGCATAACGCGCTTAATTTTTTCAGCCAACTTTTCACCCATCTGCATCCGTGCATGATAGATATTAATGCCATCCATAATGGAATCTGGGCGTGCTAAATAAACGTGTTCAAAAATACAGGGTGAAAGCTGCGTTTTAGCCGCACAAATACGGGTATGCAGTTGACCTTGCATATCTAAATAAACCGCTTCACCCGGCTGTACATCACGAATCAGCTCAAAACCAACAGCATCTAAAGCCACGCTTTCTGAAGCAATCATGTATTCAGTGCCTTGGCTGCTTTCACGCTTGCCAATCACAATAGGACGAATCGCATTAGGATCACGAAAGCCTACCAAACCATAACCACTAATCATGGCTACAGCGGCATAACCCCCTTCGCAACGCTCGTAAAGGCGACTGATCGCTGAAAAGATGTCATCAGGCGTTAAACTCATGCCTTGCCTACTTAACTCGTGAGCAAAAACGTTAAGCAAAACTTCTGAATCAGAGTTGGTATTAATGTGACGTAAATCAGCACGAAAAACTTCTTCGCTTAATGCTTCTGAATTAGTCAAATTACCATTGTGCGCTAAAGCAATACCATAAGGCGAATTCACATAAAAAGGCTGAGATTCTGCTTCCGTTGCTGAACCTGCTGTCGGGTAACGCACATGACCTATCCCCATATTGCCAAATAGGTTTTTCATGTGGCGAGTACGAAACACATCCCTAGCCAAGCCGTTGCTTTTGCGTAGAAAAAAACGCCCTTTATCACAGGTCATGATACCGGCGGCATCTTGGCCTCTATGCTGCAACACAGTCAGACTATCGAACAGTAACTGATTTACCGACTCATGAGCCATAATGCCTGCTATTCCACACATGAAACTTTCACCTATCTTTTTGAATAATTTTCTAAATGCCCGGCGGTCCAGTCGCGTATTTGCTCCATATATGGCATAAGCTTTGATTCTTGCCACATTGACTGTTGGCGCAACTCAGTTAAGCTAGCAATCGCTACCAATAACACAACAATGACAATGCCGCGGAATAAACCAAAAAAAACACCAAAAAATTTATCGACTGTTCCCAAACCAATTTTTTGAATCAGCGTACCAAAAGCACTGGAAAGTACTTTAGTCGCTAATAGCACCACCACGGCAATAGCAACATAAGCCATGGCTAGCTGTATACCCGGCTCAGCAATCACCACCTCAAGGTGAGGTGCTAATTCAGGTCCTAATATGCGGGCGGCAAATAGAGCAACCAACCAACCGGCTAAAGAAATGGCCTGCTGTATAAAACCTTTCCAAAAAGCTAATAATACCGATGCACCAACAATGACCAAAATACCAATATCAATGGCATTCATACAAGGTCTCCTTAACCATAAAATCAATCATTAACAGTGGGTAAACTACCCTGAACTTTTGCTTCATATTCAGGCACATAACGGGTTAACAAGGTTTTAAGCCCTTGCACTTGCAGTAGTTGATCTTGATCTTCTCGACCCTGCTGCTGGTCAATATAAGGACCAACAAACACCACTGTTAGGCTATTTATTTTGCGCCAATACGCATGGTATTGCTGTTTTCCCAATTCACCGACCAAGCGTTTAGCGTTATCGGCATCACCAAAGGTAGCCACCTGTATTGTCCAAGCATCAACACCCCCTTCAGGATTAAGCCTTAAACCTGAATCAATTAATGCTTTATTATCAGCGACAACCTGTTGTTTTTGCTGCTCAGTTAAACTGTCGGGTAATATTGGTATTTTAGGTTTTTCAACATTGGACGTTATTGGCTTGGGTGGTTCTGGGGTAATTATTTTATCAGCAACGGGTATTTCTGGGCGCTTTTCTTCTAACAAAAAAGGCACAAAAATGACCGCTGCAGCAATCAAAATTACCGCACCTAATAAACGTTCTTTTAAGCCATAACGCATAAAGCTGATCTCACGGTACAAGCACTCACTAGGCAACAGTCACTATTCAACAGCCGTGTGTTTTAATTGCAGCAATACCTGTGCCAGTGTAAAAAAAGAACCCATAACCAACACTTCATCATAATCGACTTGCAACGCTTGTTGAGCCGTAGAAAAAGCTAAATCACCTTGGTCATTTAAGTCTGTCACCATCACTTGAGCACCCAGCGATTCTAATAAAGCCGCTAGTTTGTCGGCTTTAGCGGCACGCGATAAAGGTAAGCTAGTCACTATCCAAGCATCCACCCAAGGCAGCAAGGGTAACAAGGTGGCGTGTATATCTTTATCAGCCATCATTCCCACTAATGCTAAACGTTTTTTCTTACCTTGTTCAGCTAATCTAGCGGCTAAGTAACTGGCTGCTTCGGGGTTATGTGCCACATCTAATAACCACTGCCCTTCTCGCTGCATACGTCCGGTTAAACGGGCAGTTGCCAACCCATTTTTAATCGCCTGTTCTGTTAAGTTAGGGCACACCAGCAGCAAAGCTTGAATCGCTGTTGCAGCATTATCAGGGGGCAAAGGGTTACTGGGTAAATCAGAGAAGTAAACAGAGGTTTGTTCTTCAACGCCTAAATTAATCGTCGCACCAATGCCCTGCCAAGCCCAGTTACCTTCTGTATTGACAGTGCGTTGAAAGGCTTCCCATAATTGAAAAACTTGGCAATCTAAAGCTTCTGCAGCCAAGTAAACGCTATTGGGCAAGTTTAGACTACCCAATACCACTGGACGACTTTTACGAAAAATACCCGCTTTTTCTTGACCAATAATGTTTAAATCAGCACCCAAATAATTCATATGGTCTTGTGCCACAGTGACTAACACCGCCACGTCAGCATCCACGATATTTACGGCATCTAAGCGCCCACCTAAACCCACTTCTAAAAGCCATAAATCAACAGCAGCGTCTTGAAAAATCAACAAACCGGCTAAGGTAGCAAATTCAAAATAGCTTAAAGAAATCGGTTCTGCAGCCGGTGTTACACGCGCAGTTTCAATACGCAAAAAAGCAGTGGTCAGCGTGGTATCACTGACCGGCTGACCATTGAGCTTAATGCGCTCGTTAAAATGTAAAAAATGTGGCGAAGTGTAACTGCCGACCGTTAAACCTTGAGCAAGCGCCATAGATTCGGTGAGTGCCAGCGTCGAGCCTTTACCATTTGTGCCAGAAAAAGTGATAACTTTAGATAAGCCTTGCTGACGCGCTTCAAACAATAAAGGCAGTTTTAAGCGTTGCGCCACTGCCCTTACTCTTGCTAAACCTAAATCTATTTCACAAGGATGCAGATTTTCTAAATGTTTAAGCCAAGCTGCTAAGCTAGTTGATGAATCTAACGCTAAAGAAGCGCTTGGTGATAAATTAACAGTCACGAGGCGATCAACAAAAAGCAGGTTGTTGCGTCATTTTACGCAGCAAACCACCCAGTTTTGAAGGCAATTCACGGCGATGAATAATCATATCCACCGTACCGTGTGCTAACAAAAATTCGGCGCGTTGAAAGCCTTCAGGGAGTTTTTCTCTTACGGTTTGCTCAATAACACGCGGGCCTGCAAAACCACAAAGTGCGAAAGGTTCAGAGACATTCAAATCACCCAGCATGGCTAAAGAAGCAGAAACACCACCATAAACCGGGTCGGTTAATACTGAAATGTAAGGTACGCCTGCTTGTTTAAGGCGCTCTAATGCCGCCGACGTTTTTGCCATTTGCATCAGCGAAAAAAGCGCTTCTTGCATTCGCGCACCACCTGAAGCAGAAAAGCAAATCAAAGGAATACGCTCTTTTAAAGCCAGTTCAGCAGCGCGAACAAATTTTTCGCCAACCACAGAACCCATCGAGCCACCCATAAAATTAAACTCAAAAGCAACCGCAACAACAGACAAGCCGTCTAATTCACCCAACATAGCGATTAGCGCATCTTTTTCACCCGTTGCACGCTGAGCCGCGGTTAAGCGGTCTTTATACTTTTTAGAGTCACGAAATTTTAAACGGTCGACAGGTTCCAAATCACCAAATAATTCACTAGCGGTATTGGTATCTAAGAAGCCTTCTAAACGCTTACGCGCAGAGATACGCATATGATGATCGCACTTAGGGCAAACGTGCTGATTTTTTTCTAATTCAGGGCGGTAAATGGCTGAAGCACACTTAGGGCAATTACGCCATAAGCCTTCAGGCACGCTAGCCTTGCGATCATTGGCTTCAGAACGGATGATGGATGGAACAATGCGATTTAACCAGCTCATAATAAACTCTATAACCTAAATTTTATTTGGGTAATTGATCTAATGCTTGGCGCATTTCACTTAGTATTTTCGCCATAGCGGGCGCAATTTTTTCAGGCGTGTCGGCTAATTCAGCTACTTTGCTAACCAAGGCACTGCCCACAATAACACCGTCAGACACAGCACCTAAAGCAGCAGCCGTTGCACCATCACGAATACCAAAACCTACCGCAATAGGTAGTTCGGTAATACCCGCAAACTCATTTAAGCGTTCAGCCACTGCATCCACATCTAAAGTTGCAGAACCTGTAACGCCTTTGATGGATACATAATATAGGTAACCGGTGGTTGCCGCACAGATTTTTTTAGCCCGCTCAAGGGTGGTCGTCGGTGCTAGCAAAAAGATAGAATCCATTTGCTGAGCCGTTAATAACGCAGAAAATTCAACGGCTTCTTCGGGTGGTAAGTCAACCACCAGCACGCCGTCTAACCCAACTTTAGCCGCAGCATCTACAAACGTTGCATAGCCCAGCACTTCAATGGGATTTAAATAACCCATTAAAACAACGGGCGTGGTGTCGTTAGTTTTACGAAACTCAGCAACCATGCCTAGCACATCCACTAAACGTGTACCGTGCAATAAAGCCCTTTCACAGGCTTTTTGAATCACAGGGCCATCGGCCATCGGGTCTGAAAAAGGCACACCCAGTTCAATAATATCGGCACCAGCTTCAACCAAGGCGTGCATATAACCCAAGGTTGCATCTGGCTTAGGATCACCCGCAGTAATAAAAGGAATTAACGCCTTGCGTCCTTGCTGCTTTAAGTTAGCAAAGGTAGTTTTAATACGGCTCATGCTTTTCTCCATCAGACGCAGTTATAGGGTGATCCCTTGCATTTTAGCAACGGTCATAATGTCTTTATCGCCACGGCCCGACAAATTAACGATTAGGTGTTTGTCTGTGCCTAAGGTGGGCGCTAAACGCTTAGCAAAGGCTAAAGCATGGCTAGATTCTAAGGCCGGAATAATGCCTTCAAAAGAACACAAATCACCAAAAGCGTCCATCACTTCATCATCGGTAGCTATTTCATACTTAACACGGCCAACATCTTTTAAATAAGCGTGTTCAGGGCCGACACCTGGGTAATCTAAACCCGCAGAAATAGAGTGAGTTGGGGTAATCTGCCCAGCATCGTCTTCCATTAAATAAGTACGATTACCGTGTAAAACTCCAGGACGACCGGCATTTAAAGGCGCAGCATGACGACCCGAAGCGATACCTTCACCGCCCGCTTCAACGCCATACATTTCAACCTCATCATCGGTAATAAATGGATGAAATAAACCCAAAGCGTTAGAACCGCCACCAATGCAAGCAATTAATGCATCGGGTAAACGACCAATCTGTTTTAGTGATTGTTCACGCGCTTCACGCCCAGCCACTGCGTTAAAATCACGCACTAACATGGGGTAAGGGTGCGGGCCTGCAACCGTACCAATAATATAAAAGGTGTCGTCAACGTTAGTTACCCAGTCGCGCATGGCTTCATTCATGGCATCTTTTAGTGTTTTAGAGCCAGATTCTACCGCAAAAACTTCAGCACCTAATAACTTCATACGGTAAACATTAGGGGCTTGGCGCTGTACGTCTTCTGCACCCATATAAATTTGGCATTTTAAACCTAAACGTGCTGCAACAGTGGCTGTGGCAACGCCGTGTTGACCTGCGCCGGTTTCGGCAATAATGCGTTTTTTGCCAGAATACTTAGCCAATAAAGCTTGACCAACGGTATTATTAACCTTGTGTGCGCCAGTGTGATTCAAGTCTTCACGCTTTAGCCAAATTTGTGCGCCACCTAAATGCTTAGACCAACGCTCAGCGTGGTAAAGCGGCGAAGGACGACCCACATACTGTGCTAGATCTTTGTCAAATTCGGCCTGAAAGGCTGGGTCAGCACTTAAACGAGCATACTGCTCTTCTAGCTGTTCCAAAGCATAGCTCAGGGTTTCTGATACAAAACGACCACCATAAGGACCAAAATGGCCTTTCGCATCGGGCAAGTTTAGCAAATCAGCATATTTGGACACACTTTATCCCCTTAACTTCTAACCGCCTTAATAAAGGCATGAATTTTTATCGGGCATTTTATACCTCGACTGCTTTCAACTCCACCAGAAACATCCACTGCATAAGGCTGAGTGATCCGAATGGCTTCAGCAACATTATCTGGTGTTAAACCACCAGCAAGAATCCAGCTAGGTGATTCACTGGCTGGAAAGCGTTGCCAATCAAACACTTCACCCGTACCACCAGGAGTGCCCGGTGTGTAAGCATCAAGCAAAAAACCTCTGGCGCTGGGCCAACCTGCTGCTGCCTGTTCAGGATCAAAATCAGGTTTCATTCGCAGTGCTTTTATATAAGGCCGACCAAAGCTTTGGCAAAAAGCTTCAGTTTCATCGCCATGAAACTGTAATAAATCGAGCGGCACTTGTTCAAGTACAGCGTCTACCCAAGCGGGTTCAGGGTCAACAAATAAGCCAACCATCATCACAAAAGGGGGTAGCTGTTGAATAATTTTGGCGGCTTGTTCAGGTGCAATGGCTCTTGGGCTGGGTGGATAAAAAACAAATCCTAGGGCATCTGCACCCGCTTTAACAGCAGTTAAAGCATCATCGACTTGCGTTAAACCACACACTTTAATACGCACGCTAATCAGCATCCTTTTGCAAAGATGTAATTTTCTGCTGAGAACGGGTTAAATCACTGCGATACCATTCAGGCAAAAATTCTGGATAAGGATCATCGAGGTGTTCATCCGCTAGCAGATGCATAAAATGTGGCCCAAGTGGTTCTAGTGGTAAATTAAAGCGCTCTGGATAATGTGCTGCTACTAAATACAAACCTTCTGCGGGTGCTGTTATACCCGCTACAGCGCGTTGCTTTGCTTCTAGCAGTTCGGTTAACCATTCAACAGGGCGCTGCCCCTCACCCACGTCCATTAAAGCACCGGCAATATTACGCACCATGTGGTGTAAAAAAGCATTGGCTTGAATGTCTATAACAATTAACTGACCACGGCGATACACGCGAATAAAGTGCAGGTGTCGCCAAGGTGTGGATGACTGACAGCGTACCGAACGAAATGCCGAAAAATCTTTTTCACCCACTAACAATTGTGCTGCCTGATGCATTTTATCAGCATCTAAAGGTTTCGTGTGCCAAGTTAGCTGATCGTGCATTTGGGCAAAAGGCACGCTGCTGTTATAAATCACATAACGGTAACGCCTAGCTAACGCAGAGTGACGCGCATGAAAATTATCAACAACAGGCTGTGACCAACGAATACGAATATCGGGCGGCAGGTTATTATTAGTACCTAACACCCAAGCTCGACTTGGGCGAGCAACAGCCGTATCAAAATGAACCACCTGACAACAAGCATGAACCTCTGCATCGGTTCGACCAGCGCAGTGAACTGTAATCGGCTCTAAAGCTATTTTTTGTAAGGCTTTTTCAACCAAAGGTTGAATGCTAGGTACACCCGTGTGCTGCGCTTGCCAACCACGATAATTACTGCCCAAGTACTCCACACCCAAGGCAATGCGCCCTGATGCAGCATCATCAATAGCAAATAAAGTAAAAGGATCAGACAAAGGCATATTAATCAGATAAAACCTCTAGCATTTGCTGAGCCGTTGCTCTGCTATCAGCATCCCCTTGCTCAATGACTTTTTCTAAAATTTCTCTAGCGCCTTCTTGATCGCCCATTTCAATGTAAGCCGTTGCTAAATCTAGTTGCGTCGTTAAATCATTCTCAAAACTACTTAACTCTACATTACCTAAATCGCTTAAATCATTTAAACCACTAAAACCACCCAAATCATCTAAATCGGCTAGGTCATCTAAATCAGTTAAGTCGCTTAAATCATCCGTACCAGATGACTCTGGTGAATGTTCACTAAAAGCTTTTAACTCAGCTAAATTTTCATTTAAAGCCGCTAATTCTTCATCAATGCTTTGCGTATTATAAATATCTTTTGATTCATTAGCCGCTGTTGGTTCTGGCTCACTATCAAGATCAAGGTTATCTAAAGCCTGCATAAAATCATTCGCATCTGAATTATAATTAACAGGTTCAAAATTAGCAGAGGAATCGTTTTGGTCAGTTAACTCGTTAGCATCCAGTGGTTTTTCTAAATCTAAATCCGATTCCAAATCTAAATCTAAATCTAAACGCATAATATCAGAAGGATCAAGCTCTTCTAAATCAAAGCCATTGTTTTCTATTGGTTCATCTACGCTAGGCTGTAAAGGCGGCTTGCTAGCAATCAACTGATCTAACTCAGCTTCTAAAGGCTCTATCTCTGTTAAGTCATCTAAAGAATTATCTACATAAGCATCAAAACTTTCTAAATCAACAAAGGGTTCTTTATCTAAATTCAAATCACCTAAATCCATTTCATTTACCTCGTCCATTTCATTTACCTCGTCCATAGACCCAAAATTCATTGTTGCTAGGTCTAGGTCATTAAAATCTTCTTCATTCGCCTCCGCCTTAGACTGCTCGCTGACAACGTTAGCGGCGACAAAAAATGACGCTAATTCTTTAGCCCGTTCTAAAGCAGTAGTCGATGCTTGATTTTCTGCTAACTGCTGCTGCTGTTGACGAAAGGTTTCTTCATCGTTTAACTCAACCAATACTTCTAACAGTTTGAGGCGTAAATCTTCACGATCAGGTTCGTTAACTAAAGCTGTTTGTAAAAAACCTGCCGCTTGCTCTAAACGCCCATAAGCAATGAACGTTTCAGCTTCTTGTAGTGCATCACGCTCAGCAGGTGGCTGAAGTGGTGGCTGAAGTGGTGGCTGAAGTGGTTGAGCTTCGGATTCTTCGTCAAAATTACTCAATTCGTCTTCTAGGGAGTCCAAGTTAAAATTAGTATCCAGCGCAACAACCTCTAAATCATTCACAGGCTCAACAGGCTCAGCAGCCGTTGCATTAACTTGATCTATCACAGGGCTAGCTGAATCAGTAGGCGTAACGGGGGCAACAGCAGGGCTAGGTTTATTAGCTGCTTTTAATTTTTTACGTGTTGAAATAAGCGCCCATAACAAACCCAACAACAATAAAACCGAACCACCTAGCGCCGTATAAAGCACCGATTGATTTTTAATTTGGCTAGCTAAATCATCAGGTACAGGTACTTTAGGCATAATAACGGGGCTAATGCGGGGTTCAGTTTGTCCTAAGACCAGTTGTTTTTCCATGTCAGTTAGCTGCTGATCTTTCAATTGAATCAATTGCTGCAAGGTGCTGACTTGCTGTTGCATATTAGAAATGCGTTCAGCTAATTCATCTTTTTCACGTTCAGCAATTTGTAAATTTTCTTCACTGCTGGCTAAGTCATTTTGTAATTGATTAATGCGTTGTTGCTGCGCGGCGCTGATTTTATTAGCTTCATCAGCCTTAGCTGCTTCATTAGTATTGGGTGCCACTAAGGTTAAATCACGCAATTCTGGTTCTGGTGCTGCGGGTTTAGATTGGTCAGCTACACTAGGCGCTTTAGGTTTAACAAGTGGCGTTTTAATAACCGGAGCGGGTGCTGTTCGGCTTGCTACCCACGCTTGATTTTGGCGACGTACTTCTTGCTCTGCTTCCATCGCGCTACGGCGAGTCATGGCTTGCGTAGAAGGAATAATGATAGGATTGCCGATTTCCATTTCATTAATATTACCCGAAGGAAAGGCTTTAGCATTGGCATCACGTATGGCAAGCATTGCTTGTTTAATGGTGACATTATTATTGGGCCTATTGGTACGTGCAATGCTCCACAAAGTATCTTTAGATCCAATTTTTACTGTGCGCTGACGATTAGGCGTAGCCGTTGTAGAGGCGAAAGCAGTACGCAATTCTTCCTTGCTTAGTGCAACCGAGTCAGAAGTCGCATATAAAGGCACAGCCACTAAACCTGCTGTTAACCCGACCAGCAACCAAGATCGAACACCGTTCAACTTACTTTGCATAAACCCTGCCTCATACCTTGTATAACCCAGCGAAGCGTAGAAAAAACCATTTCTTCTACAAATTTTATTAAGTAAGCGTTTTTAACAGCTTTTACGCGCTTTGTCATCGCTGATTTAAAAAAACGGCAGCCAAAGCTGCCGCTTTGTGTACTTATTACTATTTTAACGCTCTAAAAGAATGCGTAACATTCTTCTTAACGGTTCTGCAGCACCCCATAACAACTGGTCGCCCACAGAAAATGCCGATAGGTACTGAGATCCCATGTTCATTTTGCGTAAACGACCGACTGGAACAGATAAAGTTCCGGTAACTGCGGTTGGGCCTAGGTCACGAATCGACGCTTCACGTTCGTTAGGCACTACTTTTACCCAGTCATTATGCGCTGCTAGCAGGCCATGAATTTCATCCATAGGCACATCTTGCTTTAACTTAATGGTAAAGGCTTGGCTATGGCAACGCATCGCACCAATACGCACACAAAGGCCATCAATAGGAATAGGATTGTTGGCCAAACCTAAAATTTTATTGGTTTCGGCATGGCCTTTCCATTCTTCACGGCTTTGTAAGTTATCTAGCTGAGTGTCTATGTAAGGAATTAAGCTTCCCGCCAAAGGCATTCCAAACTTATCGGTTGGGAAGTCTGGCGAACGCATCGCCGCAGCAACTTTACGGTCGATATCTAAAATAGCTGAAGCTGGGTCTGCCAATTCACTAGCCACTGAATCACGCAAAGCGCCCATTTGGTTCAGCAATTCACGCATATTTTGTGCGCCAGCGCCAGAAGCTGCTTGATAAGTCATGGAGGTCATCCATTCAATCAAGCCTTTATCAAACAAACCACCCAGACTCATAAGCATTAAACTAACTGTACAGTTACCGCCAACAAAGGTTTTTATGCCTTTTTGTAAACCTGCATCAATGACCTTACGATTCACTGGGTCTAGCACAACAATGCTGTCGTCTGCCATACGCAAGCTAGAAGCTGCGTCTATCCAATAGCCTTTCCAGCCCGCCGCACGTAAAGGACCATACACTTCAGTGGTGTAATCACCACCTTGGCAAGTCAAAATAACGTCTAACTTTTTAAGCGCGTCTAAATCAGTAGCGCTTTGCAATGGCTGACCATTTGGGCCCGCTTTACCTGCCTGAGAGGTTGTAAAATAAACCGCCTCAATCAAGTCAAAATCATTTTCTTCCTGCATCCGCTGCATAAGTACCGAACCGACCATCCCGCGCCAGCCAACTAAACCTACCGTGAGTTTACGCATAGTATCCTCTTATTTAAGTGCTTTTTATTTAAGTACTTTTAAAGCTTTAACAACAGCAGCACCCATTTCGGCTGTGCCCACTTTAGTCATACCATTCGATAGTATATCAGCAGTACGCAAACCTTGATCTAACACATCGCTAACAGCTTGCTCGATTTTATCGGCAACATCACTATGATCAAATGAGTAGCGTAGCATCATGGCCACCGATAAAATACACGCCAAGGGGTTAGCCATATCTTTACCAGCAATATCCGGCGCTGAGCCGTGGCAAGGCTCGTACATACCTTTAGCATTTTCATCTAAAGATGCGGAAGGCAACATACCGATAGAACCGGTTAGCATGGCCGCTGCATCCGATAAAATATCACCAAACATATTACCAGTAACCATCACATCAAATTGTTTAGGCGCACGTACTAGCTGCATGGCCGCGTTATCAACGTACATGTGCGACAGTTCAACATCTGGGTAGTCTTTAGCCACTTCTTCCATCACATCACGCCATAGCATGGTCACTTCTAGCACGTTGGCTTTATCGACCGAACATAAACGCTTGTTACGTTTACGTGCCATTTCAAAAGCAACTCTGGCAATGCGGCGAATTTCACTTTCTGAATAAACGTAAGTGTTAAAACCTTCTTTTTCGCCATTTTCTAAGGTACGAATACCCCGTGGCTGACCAAAGTAAATGCCACCGGTTAGCTCACGTACTATCATAATATCTAAACCTGAAACCACTTCAGGCTTAAGGCTAGAAGCATCGGCTAGCTGAGGGTAAAGCAGGGCTGGGCGAAGGTTTCCAAACAAGGCTAATTCTTTACGAATACCGAGCAAGCCACGCTCTGGGCGCAGACTAATATCGGGCAATTTATCCCACTTAGGGCCGCCCACAGCGCCTAGTAAAATAGCATCGGCGGCTTGTGCTTTAGCCAAAGTTTCAGGCGGCAAAGGATGACCGGCTGCATCATAAGCAGAACCGCCCACCAAGCCTTCTTCCCAGCTAATATCAACACCAAAATCATCACGGCAAATTTCCATTACTTTTACCGCTTGGGCAGTAATTTCAGGGCCAATACCATCACCCGGTAACACTAGAATATGTTTAGTCATTACAATTCTCTTTCAATAAATTTAGGCAAAAATCCACGGGGTTACTTTAGCGCGTGCTTCTTCATAAGCTTTGATGTCGACTGCATCTTTTAGCGTTAAGCCGATATCGTCTAAGCCTTCAATTAAGCAATGCTTACGGAACTGATCCATTTCAAAACTTAATACTTCACCGCTTGGCGTAGTCACTGTTTGCGCTGGTAAATCGACTAATAAACGGTAGCCTTCTGTGGCTTCTACTTCGTTAAACAGGCGATCAATCGTGGCATCGTCTAGCTGAATTAACAGCAGGCCATTTTTGGGTGCGTTATTAAAGAAAATATCTGCAAAGCTGGGTGCAATAATGGCGCGAAAGCCGTAATCAACCAATGCCCAAGGTGCGTGCTCGCGTGACGAACCACAACCAAAGTTAGCACGAGATAACAGCACTTCACTGTTTTTAAAACGTGGCTGATTCAGTACAAAGTCTTTATTCAAGGGGCGATTGCTTGCATCTTGCCCGGGAAAGCCTTCGTCTAAATAACGCAGCTCATCAAACAAGTTAGGGCCAAAGCCAGTGCGCTTGATGGATTTTAAAAACTGCTTAGGAATAATCAGGTCAGTATCCACGTTGGCTCTATCTAAAGGCGCAACCAAACCATTTAATTGGGTAAACTTTTCCATTCTTAACTCCACTCACGAACGTCAACAAAATGACCGGCAATTGCCGCTGCTGCTGCCATCGCTGGGCTTACTAAGTGGGTACGACCACCATAGCCTTGGCGACTTTCAAAGTTACGATTAGAAGTCGAAGCACAATGCTCACCCTGACCTAACTTATCGGCATTCATCGCTAAACACATAGAGCAACCCGGCTCACGCCATTCAAAGCCCGCTTCAATAAAGATTTTATCTAAACCTTCTTCTTCGGCTTGCTTTTTAACCAAACCAGAACCCGGCACTACCAAAGCCTGCATTAAAGTTGATGCAACTTTACGACCTTTAGCCACTTCAGCCGCAGCACGTAGGTCTTCAATGCGTGAGTTGGTGCAAGAACCAATAAAGACTCTATCGAGCTTAATATCAGTAATTGCTTGATTGGCTTTTAAACCCATGTATTTTAAAGCCGATTCCCAGCTTTTACGTAGATTCTCATCGCCAGCCTTAGCAGGGTCGGGTACACGACTATTCACTGAGCCGACCATTTCTGGCGAAGTACCCCAGCTTACTTGCGGCTCAATTTTGGCAGCATCTAACTTAACCACTTTATCGAACTTGGCATCAGCATCAGAATGCAATGTTTTCCACCATTCAACCGCTAAATCCCAATCTTTACCCTTAGGTGCAAAAGGACGACCTTCAACGTAATCAATCGTGGTTTGGTCACAACCCACCAAGCCTACACGCGCACCGGCTTCAATCGCCATATTACAAATGGTCATACGGCCTTCCATTGACAGGTCGGCAATGGCAGAACCGGCAAATTCCATGGCATAACCTGTACCACCCGCTGTACCAATTTCACCAATAATGGCCAGTACTATGTCTTTAGCGGTCACGCCCTTTTGCAACTCGCCATCTACCTGAATCAGTAGGTTTTTCATTTTGCGCTGAATTAAGCACTGGGTTGCTAAAACGTGTTCAACTTCTGACGTACCCACCCCGTGGGCTAACGCAGCAAATGCACCATGAGTTGCCGTGTGCGAATCACCACACACCAGCGTCATGCCGGGAAGTGTTGCACCTTGTTCTGGGCCAACGACGTGAACAATACCTTGGCGCAAATCGTTAATTTTAAATTCAGTAATACCAAAAGCTTCACAGTTATCATCCAAGGTTTGCACTTGAATACGTGACGTTTCATCTTCAATTCCACTCACACCCTGCGCCCGCTCTTTAAGCGTTGTTGGCACGTTATGGTCTGGCGTGGCTAGGTTTGCCGATAAGCGCCAAGGTTGGCGGTTCGCTAAACGTAAGCCTTCAAAGGCTTGGGGTGAAGTCACTTCATGCAATAAATGACGGTCAATATAAATAAGCGCCGTACCATCATCACGCTGTTTAACTAGGTGGGCATCCCACAATTTGTCATATAGGGTTTGAGCCATTTTTTTCTTCTCCTCAATGGGTAGCCTTTATTTAGGCTTGCTAACATCTTAATGGTTGGGCTTTAATAAAACCAATTCATAGCATTCATATTAAGCATAACTTTTTGGAATACTAATTAAAGTGGACATTCAATCCTTACAAGCGTTTGTTGCGGTTGCCGAGCAGGAATCTTTTTCACGCGCTGGCGATGCATTGCACCTAACCCAGCCAGCAGTTAGCAAACGTATTGCCAGCCTTGAAGAACAACTTAACCAAAAGCTGTTTGATCGCATTGGTCGCAACATTAAACTGACCCAAGCCGGTAACGCACTTTTGCCTAGAGCAAGGCATTTGTTAGCCGATTTAAAAGATACGCGCCGGATGCTGGCTAATTTAAGTGGTGAAATTCAAGGCTCGCTTATTTTAGCAACCAGCCACCATATTGGCCTACACCGCTTACCGCCTTTATTAAAAGCCTTTACCCAAGCCCACCCCCAAGTAAAGCTCGATATGCGCTTTCAAGATTCTGAACAGGCTTATGCAGGTGTATTAACTGGCAATTTAGAATTGGCAATCGTAACGCTAGCACCCCAACCCGACCCAGCCTTGGTCGTCGTACCTGTTTGGTTAGATCAACTTAGGTTTGTGGTGGCTAAAGACCACCCTTTAAGCCAGCAAGCTAATTTAAAGTTAGAAGATTTAACCCAGCACGATGCGGTATTACCGGGGCAGCAGACTTTTACCCGTGGCATAGTAAGCAAAGTATTCAAAGAACAAGGATTGGAATTAAATGTAACGCTATCGACCAATTATATGGAAACCATAAAAATGATGGTCTCGATAGGTTTGGGTTGGAGTTTGCTGCCTGAAACGTTGATTGATGAAAGCTTAGCAGTGCTAAAACTGGATCATCAACCCATTACCCGTCCACTGGGTTTTTTGTACCACCGCGAGCGCACCCTATCGAATGCCGCACATCAAATGATTCAGCTTTTATTAGGACTTAAAAACCTCAAAACTAACAAGGTTTAAGTAACTTTATCAACTCTAACTCTGGTAAGGGTTTGTAATACAAAAAGCCTTGCGCCTGCTGACAACCCATCGCTAATAACTGCATGGCTTGGGTTTCTTCTTCAACGCCTTCAGCAACCAAATCTAATTTAAGGTTATGCGCCAACTGCACAATGGTTTGTACAATGCTTAGGCTAATATCATCGGACCCCATATCCACTACAAAAGAACGGTCTATTTTTAGCGTTGAAAGCGGTAGTTTACGTAGATAAGAAAGACTGGAGTAGCCAGTACCAAAGTCATCTAAAGCAATACGAAAACCTTTTTCCTGTAACTCACTAAGCGTACTTAATGCACACAATTCATTTTGCATTAAACCTGTTTCAGTGATTTCTAACTCAAAACAATCTACGCTTAATCCATAATTTTTAATCGTGGCATTCAACCAAACTGGAAACTCTTTTTGTTCTAGCTGCTGTACTGCAACATTAATCGCCACTCTAGGCAGCACTAACCCCGCATCACGCCAGCGCACCATAGCGCGGCAAGCTTCCTGAACCACCCAAGCACCTATTTCAACAATCAGCCCAGACTCTTCTGCCAAAGGGATAAATACCGCGGGTGATAAAGCCCCTAATTCTGGGTGTTGCCAACGAATTAAGGCTTCAACACCATAAACTTGTTGATCAACCAACTGTACTTTAGGTTGAAAATGTAAACTTAAACCTTCACCCGTAATAGCAATACGCAATGCCTGTTCAAGTTTTAATAACTTACGGGCTTCATCACTCATTTTATGGTCAAAAAAGCGGAAAGTATCGCGCCCTGCGTGTTTAGCTTCATTTAAAGCCGTTTGTGCATTGGTTAATAATGTATCGGTATCCTCACCATCTTCGGGATAAAAAGCGACGCCAATCGAAGGACTTAAAGTAACTTGCTTATCATCAATGGCAACTGGCTGTTGGAGCTTTTGTTTTATTTCATCCGCTAGCTGTGTAATGTCATGGATAGACTCGTAATCTTCAATTAACAAAGCAAACTCATCGGCACCCACTCGCACCAAAGTATCAGCATCACCCACTAGATCTAGTAGCTTGTTGCTTTGTTCACTTATTAGCTTATCGCACCAATTATGCCCAAAGGTTTCATTAATAATTTGAATATGACCTAAATCAAGTAGCAATAAAGCCAACTCTTCGCCTTGGCTTTTAGCTTGGCGTACAGCATGGTTTAAACGTTCTTTTAATTGGTGACGATTACCCAAGCCCGTTAATACATCGTGATGCACCAAATGCTGTATCTGTGCTTCTTTAGCACGCAACTCGCTTAAATCATGAATAATGGAGATATAGTTTTCTATTACACCGCGCTCATTACGCACACAATTAATAGAAAGCCATTGTAAATACACACTGCCGTCTTTACGGCGATTCCAAACTTCACCCTGCCAACGATCAAATTCTGCAATACTTTCCCACATGGCATCATAAAAAGCTTTATCGTGGTGATTAGAGCGCAACAAGCTAGGTGTTCTACCTAAAACTTCTTCGGGCTGGTAGCCAGTTATTTCAGTAAATGCAGCATTAACCTGCTGAATCTTGGCTCTACCATCAGTCACCATGATCCCTTCAATGGTTGATTCAAAAACGCGTACCGCTAAGCGTTGCTGCGACTCAAAAATCTTCCTACGGCGCAAATCTCTGGCAATGGCTGTAATCCACAAGATTTCACCCGCAATATTCAGGTGTGGAATAATAGTTAAATAACTAGGAAATTCTTCACCTTTTAAATCACAAAACGTTAATTCACCTTCCCAAGTTTTTTTATCCGTAATCAATTGCGGAATAATGCCTTCATTAATGGTTTGGTAAACGTCAAGGGAATGCAGATTACGCACATAGATTCTTTCTAAATCTAAATTAAGCGCAACAGGAATACCTAACATTCGGCGACCCGCCAAATTTAAATACATTAGACGCTGATCTAACGAAATAGTGGCGATCAATTCATTGGAAGCTTCTAATATAGCCTGCTGGCGGCTTAGGATTTCAAAGGTCAAAGTATCTCTCATGATTTAAAAATAGCATCAATGGCAATATTGCTTGAGTTGGATAGATTATGACTAGAACAACAAAATAACAACACTCAGGCTAGGGTTTTCTGGTTTTTATGAGTAAATGACGATTCATTCAGAAAATTTAACTTTACGTTAACGTCAACTTACCCTAAAGTTAATTAACTAAAAACAAAGCAATTTATTTATACCAAAACCAGCAGAGGGACACACCATGCAATCCATTTTTAAAGATATGAACTTCGGTTTGGACGATGACTTAAATATGCTGCGCGAATCTATTAATGCTTTCGCTGCTGCGGAAATTGCACCACGCGCGGCTGAAATTGACAAAAACAATGAATTCCCTATGGATCTTTGGAAAAAATTCGGTGATATGGGCTTACTAGGCATCACCGTTCCTGAAGAGTTCGGTGGTTCTGGCATGGGTTATTTAGCACATTCTATCGCAGTTGAAGAAATTTCTCGTGCATCAGCTTCGGTTGGCTTGTCTTACGGCGCACATTCAAACCTTTGTGTTAACCAAATTAAAATTAACGGCACGCAAGCGCAAAAAGAAAAATACCTACCTAAACTTTGCTCTGGCGAACATATTGGTGCTTTGGCTATGTCTGAGCCAAATGCCGGTTCAGACGTAGTCAGCATGAAACTACGTGCCGACAAGAAAGGTGACAAGTACATTCTAAACGGTAACAAAATGTGGATCACCAATGGTCCGGATGCTCACACCTTTGTTATCTACGCTAAAACCGACACCTCTGCTGGTTCTAAAGGCATTACCGCGTTTATCGTTGAAGGCGATTCGCCCGGTTTTTCACGTCACCAAAAATTAGACAAACTGGGTATGCGTGGCTCTAACACTTGTGAATTAGTTTTCCAAGATTGCGAAGTGCCTGCAGAAAACGTACTCGGTGAAGTGGGTAAAGGTGTTCGTGTACTCATGAGCGGCCTAGATTTTGAACGTACTGTTTTAGCTGCTGGTCCTATCGGCATCATGCAGGCGGCTATGGATATCGTGGTTCCTTATATTCACGAACGTAAGCAGTTTGATCAGTCCATTGGTGAATTCCAGTTAGTGCAAGGCAAAATTGCCGATATGTACACCACCATGACGGCTTGCCGCGCTTATTTATATGCTGTTGCGGCAGGTTGTGACCGTGGCGAAGTCAGCCGCAAAGATGCTGCTGGCGTTATTCTTTATTGTGCTGAAAAAGCGACTCAGGTTGCCTTGGATTCTATTCAACTGCTTGGCGGTAATGGTTACACCAATGAATATGCTACGGGTCGTTTACTGCGAGATGCCAAACTCTACGAAATTGGCGCAGGTACCAGTGAAGTACGTCGCATGTTGATTGGGCGTGAGATTTTTAACGAGTCTCGCTAGCCTCAAACGAACTGCTTTTAGCCACGGATTACACAGATAGGTGGTTTTGTAGGTCAGTCTTTAGGCTGACAAGCTTTGTCTTTGTCGCCCTAAAGGGTCGACCTACTCGCCACCAAACAGCAGCTACACTCTAATCGAAGCCACCCAGCTGCACTATTACAATAAAAGGATCACTGAAATGACTGTGATTAAAACGCAGGTAAATACCCGAGCGCCGCAGTTTGCTGAAAACGAAGCCGCTATGCGTGAAGTAATTGCCGATTTGCACAAAAAATTAGGCGAAGTAAAACAAGGTGGTGGCGCTAAAGCACAAGAACGTCACCTAAGCCGTGGCAAACTTTTACCGCGTGAACGCATTGAACGCCTACTTGACCAAGGCGCACCTTTTTTAGAGTTTTCACAACTTGCCGCCCTTGATGTGTACGATGATTTTGTACCCAGCGCCGGTATAATAACCGGCATTGGCCGTGTTTCTGGTGTGGAGTGCATTATTGTAGCCAACGATGCCACCACCAAAGGCGGTACTTATTATCCGCTAACCGTTAAAAAGCACCTAAGAGCACAAGAAATTGCTCGCAAAAACCGCCTACCCTGTATTTACCTAGTCGATTCCGGCGGTGCTAACCTACCCAACCAAGATGAAGTTTTCCCCGACCGAGATCACTTCGGGCGTATTTTCTACAACCAAGCGACTATGTCTAGCGAAGGCATTCCACAAATTGCTTCGGTTATGGGCTCTTGTACTGCCGGTGGTGCTTATGTGCCGGCCATGGCGGATGAATCCATTATCGTTAAAGAACAAGGCACTATTTTTCTAGCCGGCCCACCACTGGTAAAAGCTGCCACAGGTGAAGTTGTAACGGCTGAAGACCTAGGTGGAGCTGATGTTCACGCACGAATTTCTGGTGTGGTCGATCACTACGCCCTAAGCGATGAACACGCCCTACAATTAGTACGCCGTGCCGTTAGCCGCTTGAATTGGAAAAAACTGGGTGAACTCGACATTCAACCTTCACGCCCACCGCTTTACGACCCAGAAGAAATCTACGGCATAGTCGGCACAGATCTTCGCAAACCTTACGATGTACGTGAAGTCATTGCCCGTGTGGTTGATGGTTCAGAGTTTGATGAATTCAAACGTTGGTACGGTGAAACGCTAGTCACTGGCTTTGCACGTATTCACGGCTACCCAGTCGGTATTCTGGCCAATAATGGCGTACTTTTTTCAGAGTCCGCTCAAAAAGGCGCTCACTTTATCGAGCTTTGCGCTCAGCGTGGCATTCCTCTTGTGTTCCTACAAAACATCACCGGCTTTATGGTGGGTTCACGTTACGAACATGAAGGTATCGCTAAACACGGTGCCAAAATGGTCACCGCGGTTGCCTGTGCTCAAGTACCCAAATTCACCATTTTAATTGGTGGTAGTTTTGGTGCGGGTAACTACGGTATGTGTGGTCGTGCTTATGATCCTAACTTTATGTGGATGTGGCCGAATGCCCGTATTTCGGTGATGGGTGGCGAACAAGCTGCCAACGTACTAGCGCAAGTTAAACGTGAGCAGCACGAGCGTAACGGCACTGAATGGTCTGAAGCAGAAGAAGAAGCTTTCAAAAAGCCCACCCGTGAAATGTACGAGCACCAAGGCCACCCCTACTTTGCCAGCGCACGTTTATGGGATGACGGTATTCTTGACCCCATTCAAACCCGTGACACTCTAGGTTTAGCCATTTCAGCTTCATTAAATGCCGCTAATAAACCAACACGTTTTGGCGTGTTCCGTATGTAAGCGCAGCTAAAGGAAAATGAAATGACCACCACTAATCAACCCGTTCTACTAACTATTGACCAGCGTGGCGTGGCTTATTTAACACTTAATCGCCCAGCTATCCATAACGCTTTTGATGACCACCTAATAGCAGAAATTCTTAATCAGCTAGCAATAGTGCGAGAAGCAAAAGCCCGAGTGTTAGTTTTTGGATCAGAAGGCAAAAGCTTTTCTGCCGGTGCCGACCTAGGTTGGATGAAACGCATGGCAGAATACAGCCAAGCTGAAAATAAAAAAGATGCCCAAGAACTCGCCAGACTAATGCACGAACTCGACACCCTGCCCTGCCCCACTATTTGCCGTGTGCAAGGGGCTGCCTATGGTGGTGCTGTTGGCTTAGCCGCTTGTTGCGATTTGGTTGTCGCCACACCCAAAGCCCGTTTTTGCTTATCTGAAGTAAAAATTGGCTTATCGCCCGCCGTTATTAGCCCTTATGTGGTTAGAGCTTTAGGTGTGCGAGCCATGCGCCGCTACGCCTTAACCGCCGAAGTGATAAACGTAGAAAAAGCCCAACAACTAGGCTTGGTTGATGAAGTGGTTGCCGAAGAAGCGCTCGATGCTGAAATAGAACAACTGGTAAAAGTTTTGCTCGCCAATAGCCCGCAAGCCGTCGCCCACACCAAAGCGCTAGTTCACTTTGTTGCCGACCGCCCAGCCGACTTAACAACACAAGACTACACTACCGATTTAATCGCCAAAATCCGTGTATCAGCCGAAGGCCAAGAAGGACTGAGTGCATTTTTTGCCAAGCGCTCGCCCAAATGGCAGTAATTAACCCTTTTGACTTAAAGAGGAACGCACCATGTTCCGTAAGATCCTAATTGCCAACCGTGGCGAAATTGCTTGCCGCGTAATACGTACCGCCCACCAGATGGGCATTCGCTGTGTTGCTGTTTACTCCGATGCCGACCGTGATTCTTTACACGTAAAAATGGCCGATGAAGCCGTTTACTTAGGCGCAGCACCAGCGCGTGACAGCTACCTAATGCTAGATAAAGTAATTGCAGCAGCTAAACAAACAGGCGCTGAAGCCATTCATCCTGGTTATGGTTTTTTATCTGAAAACAGCCAATTTGTAGAAGCTTGCGATGCCGCTGGCATTGTCTTTATTGGCCCCCCCATTAAAGCCATTGAAGCGATGGGTTCTAAATCTGCAGCCAAAATCATTATGGAAAAAGCCGGTGTGCCGCTAGTACCCGGCTACCACGGCAAAGATCAATCGCCTGAGCTTATTAAAGCTGAAGCCGAAAAAATTGGCTACCCAGTGCTACTAAAAGCCACTGCAGGTGGTGGTGGTAAGGGAATGCGTATAGTTGAAAAAGCCAGCGACTTTGACGAAGCCCTAGCCGCAGCCAAGCGTGAAGCCATGAATGGTTTTGGCGATGACACCATGCTGGTTGAAAAATACCTCGTTAAACCGCGCCACGTTGAATTTCAAGTCTTCTGTGATTCACAAGGCAACGGTGTTTATCTGTTTGAACGCGACTGTTCAGTACAGCGTCGCCACCAAAAAGTGATTGAAGAAGCGCCAGCACCGGGCATGAGCGAAGAACTGCGTGCCAAAATGGGTGATGCCGCCCTTAAAGCCGCGCAAGCCATTGGCTATGTAAACGCTGGAACGGTCGAATTTCTATTAGATGCTGATGGCAGCTTCTTCTTTATGGAAATGAACACTCGTTTGCAGGTTGAGCACCCCATCACCGAAATGATTACGGGTGAAGACTTGGTGGCTTGGCAGTTAAAAATAGCCGCTGGTTTACCATTACCTAAGCAACAAAAAGATTTACAAATTCATGGCCATGCGTTTGAAGCCCGTATTTATGCTGAAGACCCAGACCAAGACTTTTTACCAGCAACGGGCACACTTAGCTATGTGCGCACCCCAGCAGAAACCCGTCATGTGCGTGTCGATACGGGTGTGTTAGAAGGCGATGAGGTTAGCATTTATTACGACCCAATGATTGCCAAGCTAATTGTTTGGGACATTAACCGCGAAGCTGCATTAAGCCGCATGGCACAAGCGTTAAGTGAATACCGCATTGCTGGCGTAAAAACCAATACCCGTTTTTTAAAACGTTTAGCAGAATCAGCACCCTTCCAACGCTTTGATGTCGACACAGGTTTTATTGAACGCAACGAAGACCTACTCTTCACCAAAAAAGGCGGCAGCTACAATCCCAATCTATTAGCTTTAACCGCGCTTTATGCACTACTAAAGCTAGACCAAGAACGCCAAGCAGAAGCCAAGCATTCGATTGATCCTTATTCACCTTGGCACGGTTTTGGTGGCTGGCGAATGAACACCGACCCTAGCTTAAACCTACGCTTTGCAGTTGAAGGACAAGAAGAGCCAGTTGACATTCGTGTTATCGCCAAAAGCAACAGCGCCAAAAATTTCTGGACAGTTTTTGTAGGTGAACACAAGTTGCTGGTTGAAGGCTGTCTAACCGATGATTGCCTTAACGCCGTGGTCAATGGTCATCACCGCACCATTCACGTTGCTGACTTAAATAATGCCCTAACGCTATTTACTAACGAAGAACACTTCACTTGCCAGTGGTTGCGTCCTGATTTAGACAGCCACGAGTTTGAAGAAGCCACCGCCAGCCTAACAGCACCCATGAACGGTTCTGTAGTAACGCTACTGGTTGAAGCCGGTGCAGAAGTTAAAAAAGGTGATTCGCTGATTGTTATTGAAGCCATGAAAATGGAACACACCCTAAGCGCACCAGCCGATGGTAAAGTGGCAGAATTCTTCTTTGCCGCCGGTGATTTAGTGTCGCAAGGGGCAGAGCTGCTTAAATTTGAAGCAGACGAAGCAGCAGAGGCTTAAATTATGGCTTTTCCAGAGTTTGTAAGATTAGTCGAAGTCGGTGCTAGAGATGGTCTTCAAAACGAAGCCAATCCCGTTAGCACCGCTATTAAGCTAGAACTAATCGACCGGCTAAGTGATGCCGGCCTTAGCTACATAGAAGCCGCCAGTTTTGTATCACCTAAATGGGTGCCACAAATGGGCGATGCGCGTGAAGTGATGACCGGCATTCAACGTCGAAAAGGCATTACCTATGCAGCACTAACGCCCAACTTAAAAGGCTTAGAAAGTGCTTTAGAGTGCGGTGTTCAAGAAGTAGCGGTATTTGGTGCCGCATCAGAAAGTTTCACCCAAAAAAACATTAACTGCAGCATTGCTGAATCACTGGAACGCTTTGCACCCGTTATAGAACTGGCGAAAAAATCCAACATTCCAGTGCGTGGTTATGTTTCAACCGTGATGGGCTGCCCTTACGAAGGCGACATAGCACCTAGCAAAGTCGCTGAAGTGAGTAAAATCTTGTTTGATATGGGCTGCTACGAAATTTCTCTTGGCGATACCGTAGGTGTAGGCACACCGCTTAAAGCCAAGCGTATGTTAGAAGCAGTTAACCAGCACATTCCCATGAATAAGCTAGCCGCCCACTTTCACGACACCTACGGCCAAGCCCTAGCCAACCTTTATGCTGTATTAGAAGAAGGCATAGCAGTCATTGATAGCTCGGTAGCTGGCTTAGGTGGCTGCCCCTACGCCAAAGGCGCAGCCGGTAATGTCGCCAGTGAAGACGTGATTTACCTATTAAATGGCCTAGGTATAAAAAGCGGCATCGACCTAGAAAAACTAGCTGCCACCGGCGACTGGATTAGCCAAACCATCAACCGCCCCAACC
Organism: Marinospirillum sp.; assembly: GCF_035271045.1. Classification (GTDB taxonomy): domain Bacteria; phylum Pseudomonadota; class Gammaproteobacteria; order Pseudomonadales; family Halomonadaceae; genus Marinospirillum. Next base: position 89,949 of record NZ_DATESC010000008.1, read on the forward strand.
GCTCTAAAGTAGGCATAGCCATGATGGCTGGGTAGGTTTTTTTGTAGAAGTGGTTTATAGATAGAAAACCCCAAGGTTAAAGTTTTAACGCTTGGGGGTACGTTTATAAGTGGACGCTCTTTTGAACTAGAAAAATTGCCTAGCAGCAGTGCCTTGTTAGCTCTTGTTGATTTGTTCGGCTATAAGCAAGGCAGGTGATAGAACAACCTCCATACCATCAAAATTAATTACAGCATCAAATAAATTTTCATTATTTGATGTTTTTATTAAAAATGATTTTTTAGATTTTCTTGTCTTCATTGCTTTACTCAAGAAAGACGCTGCCTGCTCCAAGGATTCTCCTTTCTTCTGTACTCTAACTAGTATCGGAGACCCTTCAAACTGCTCAACTAATATCGCATCTATCCCCTTATTTCTTTGCACTGGATTAAAGTTTATATCTTGTAGGTAGCTAAGAGCATCAACATCAGCATTTAAGTATGATTCACGCCCTTTCTTAAGAAGGTTAGATTCTGTTTTAATAGGATTGGCTAAGCGTTCTTTACTAAGCTCAACAGCATCTAGGGATTCATCAATTCCAATGTAGTTTCTATTAAGAAGCGTTGCAGCAACACATGTAGTTCCGCTACCACAAAAAGGATCAAGAACAATGTCTTCTTCTGAAGTTACAAGTTCTATTATCTGCTCTAAAAGTAAGAGAGGTTTTTGAGTTGGATAACCTACCCTTTCTTTTGCCTTTGGATTTAAGTAAGGAATATCCCAAACATCACTTAATGGGACTCCTTTTTTTTTATCTCCATTTTTCACTTCTCCAGAGCAGTCCCTTTCATATATGGTTTTATTGTTTTTATCCCTAGCTCTACGCTGAAGAATTTGATCTATATTTGTTGTTTCAGAGTAAGGTTTATAAATAGTGTTAAATTTAAAATCCTTACTCTTTGAGTAAAAATATATATTTTGATGGTTTGGAAGAAGTCCTTTTTTTGAATTGGACCACCTTTTATAAGACCATATAATTTCTGACTGAAAATTATTTTCACCAAAAACGTGATCTAATATTGCACGAATAATATGCTCTCCATTTTTGTCGCAATGAACAAAAATAGAGCCGCTATCTTTTAATAAAGAGTGCATTACTTCTATTCGAGCTTTAATAAACTCAGCATAACTTTGATTACTTCCCCAATTGTCACAAAAGCTAAATTTTTTAGTGCGCTCACGATTTTTTAAAGTATGCACTTTTTCAGTAAAAAATGGTGGGTCCAAATAAATCAAATCAATTGAATTACTCTCAATTAACTTCATTTTATCTAAACAATCACCGTATAAAATATTATTAAGCATTAGTTAGCTCTTTATCTCTATTTTCAGCAATTTCAGTTAAGATTGCTTTAAGATTGCTTTAAGATTATATCCGCTTAATTTTTCCAAGTAATCCCAAGCTTCATCACCAGCGTAATAATCACCACCTACACCAGCATAAATGGTTTTTAGTGTTTCTTGAATTTTAATAGCTTGCTCTCGTAGTGGGTAATAAAACATAACTCGAATAGGCTTGTAACCGTGAGACTTGATAGCTTGTACACGAGTATGCTCTTTCGTAATGTGATCACCATCCGTTGTAGCATCGCGCCATTTTATCTCTACAGCATCTGTACCATTAAGAAAATCAATCTCAAAATTTTTAGGCTTATCTCCAATAGTATTTTTTACTAGAACTTTACCACCTTCACTGTTTGAAAAAAACATACACATTGTGGCTGCTTCCTCTAAAAATGAACCTGCATAGTTATACAGAAAGCGACCAATATTTTGATACTCATCAATAAGAATACCTTCCTCATGAGAGATTCATAAAACTCGATAAATCAGATAATGCGAGTTATCATCAGCCTTCATTTCTTCCTTACGAGCCACTGTTTTATTTTTTAGGTTGTCAGCATATTCATCAGCGAGTTTACCAATTTTATTTTTTAATAAGCTCAAGCAGCACCCTTCTGAAATTGCCTTATTAATGAGAGCGCGTTCATACTCATAAACCGCCTGAATTAGCTCTGCTTTTTTCTTCTTTTTAATATTAATTCCTAAAGAAACACAATAAGCATTAAGCTCATCTATTTTCATTCTATCAACTTTCATAGCACCTCCTAAATTCACCTTACACTTGGTGGAAAAGCACCATAATGCCATAAAGAATACTCTCTCAAACACTCAAAGAACATCGACTATTCAACCCCAATAAACCATTTTGGCTGCATAACTTCGAAGTCCAGCCGAATGTTTTCTGGCAAGGAAGCTGCTGAGTCTATAACCAATGACTTGCCATCAATGCGTTTAAATACCTAGGTTATTAGCTAGTGCTTTCATTTCTGAGTAAGTCTTGCCAAGAATATTGGCAACCGCTGCATAGTATTTCCCTTTTAACTCAACTTGCTAAGCCTTCTAAAACCTACTGGTCACTAAGCTAAAAATGTGTTTAAGTAGCAAGCTATTTAACCGAACTAAGAGGTTTGCCGCTAGTGGTTATTAGTAAGCGATTAGGGCGAGTTGTTTTACTGCTGTTACTCGTGTTTTTTAGCACGCTACAGCAGGTTTCTACACCAGTATTTAATTGCAAAAGCGCCGACAGTTATAGTTACCATAATCCTAATGCCAATACCAAGCCTTGCCATTTAATTGATTGCATAAGCAGCGTAGCGCATTGTTGCAGCAATGTTATGTGTGACACCCCTCAGTTAGCAATATTTGAACAAATCTCAACCCCTATTAACTTACTAGGCTATTTCTTTAGCTCTATAGAAATTACTCCTAAAACACCACCACCCAAAATAACTGGGTGTTAATTGTTTATTTTTTAATAATTCAGGAGTAATCAAATGCAAAGAAATATTATTAGCTTTATCTACCTTGGCCTACTCAGTATTTTTAGTAGCCAACTTATTGCAGCACCCATCAATGCCACCCTTCACAAAGATCCTAATTGTGGTTGCTGTGTGGAATATGCCCATTATTTAGAGAAAAATGGCTTTAATGTTATCTCTAAAAACCATGCCAATATGACACTTGTCAAACAACGGCTTGGTACACTAAAAGCAGCTAGTTGCCACACAATAGAAATTCAAGGTTATGTTGTTGAGGGGCACGTGCCTGTTGCAGCAATTGAAAAAATGCTTAAAGAGCAGCCTGATATTAAGGGGCTTTCCTTACCAGGTATGCCTTATAATTCACCAGGAATGGGGCCTGAAAAGAAAGGTAGCTTACAAATTTTAGGGCTGAATGCACAGGGTAAACCAACTGGGGTGTATATCACTTTATAAGCTAGCATGAATAAGTAATAAAACTAAGAAAGCTAGCCACAATTTTAAATTGTGGCTAGCTTGGGTACATAGCTTGATCAGCAGTCTTTTTTGACTGACTCGTCCGACTCTAAAAGCACCTTCTGCCCAACAATATCTGATTTACGCATCAAGCTCGTTAACCTATGCACCTACCTCTTCTATAGCCAAATCAACTTGCTTAGCCTTACTAATGTATTTGGGTTTGTTGGATGAAACTAATTTAGCATTGGCTTTTTTTGCACGCGATTTTAATATTTGATTAGCTTTTTTACGACGATTCATAGATACCTACTTAATTAAATTTTAAATGTGCGTTAAGATTTCTAGGTTCTTACTTTAAGTTACTTTACTTTACTTAACTCAGTTAAAAAAACAGTACACTTGCTTAAATTTCTAACCCTATCATTCGTTTACCTTTAGACCCTACCATGAACTTACCTTTATTTTTTGTTTTAAGCCTATTATTTTTAGCCATTGTTTTATTTGTGCGTAACCGCCCCCGCATGGATGTTGTGGCTATTTTAGTTTTGCTAGCACTGCCTTTAAGTGGCGTGTTAACAGTACACGAAGCCTTAACTGGGTTTAGTGACCCTAGCGTGGTGGTGATTGCTGCCCTTTTTATTGTGGGTGAAGGGCTGGTGCGTACCGGCGTGGCGTATCAAATTGGTGAAAAACTCCTTCACCATTCAGGAAACAGTGAAGCCAAATTAATTGTGTATTTAATGCTGGCAGTCGCTGGATTAGGTTCAATTATGAGTTCTACCGGTGTTGTAGCTATTTTTATTCCTGTGGTGCTGAGTATTTGTGCGCGTAACAACATTCACCCTAGTAAGTTAATGATGCCGCTCAGTTTTGCTGGATTGATTAGCGGTATGCTGACCTTGGTTGCAACGCCACCTAATATGGTGATTCACAGTGAGTTGGTGCGGCATGGTTATGAAGGTTTTAGCTTTTTATCTTTCACGCCAATCGGTTTAGTGGTGTTGGTTTTGGGAATGGGCTATATGCTAATCGCTCGCCGGTGGCTGGTGAATGAAAAAAGCCAAGCTGCTGCCGGTGAACCCCGCCACACCCTTGCCGATTTAGTGCGTGAATACAATTTGGACGGCCGCCAATTACGTTTAAAAGTTAACCTTAATTCAAGCCTAGTTGGACAAACGCTAAACGAATTAAAATTGCGTCGTCAATATGGTATTAACGTGATTGCAGTTGAACGGCAAAGGCACTTTAGGCGTTTGTTATTAGGCGCAACGGGTAGCACCGATTTACGCGCAGGCGATTGGTTATTGGTGAGCTTGGTTGACCCAGACTGTGACCTAAGCAGTGCTTATGCTGAACTGGGTGTTGAACCCTTGATATTAAGGCAAAGTTGTTTTGCAGAACATTCACGCAGTCTTGGTTTAGCCGAAGTGTTGCTACCGCCCGATTCACGCTTGTTAGGTAAAACCATTCAAGAACTGGGTTTTCGTACCCGCCGTCAATTAAACGTCATTGGTTTAAGACGACAACAAAGCGCCTTAGAAGGCCTGCTGATTGATGAAGAATTAAAAGCGGGTGATACCTTGTTAGTGGTGGGTAGCTGGCAAAACATTCAGCGTTTGCAAACTTATAGCCGTGACTTTATTGTTTTAAACTTACCCGCTGAAAAAGACAACAGTGCGCCAGCTTTAGATAAAGCGCCTTACGCTTTGTTTAGCCTAGCCGTAATGGTCGGCTTAATGATTAGCGGCCTAGTACCCAATGTATTGGCGGCGATTATTGGCTGTGTTTTGATGGGTGCTTTTCGCTGCATTGATATGGACAGCGCCTATAAATCCATTCATTGGCCCAGTCTAATTTTAATTGTGGGCATGATTCCTTTTGCAGCTGCTTTACAAAAAACTGGCGGGATAGACTTAGCCGTACAAGGCATGATGAATGTGTTTGGAAATTCTGCACCTAGAGTGATTTTGGTCGTCTTATTTATAGCGACAGCAACCACGGGTTTGTTTATTTCTAATACAGCAACCGCGGTACTTTTTGCGCCCATTGCCATAGCAGCAGCCGATGCCTTTGGTGTTGCGCCAGCAGCTTTTGCCATGACCGTTGCCATTGCTGCCTCTGCGGCTTTTATGACACCCGTATCATCGCCTGTGAACACCCTAGTTTTAGGGCCAGGGCAATACCGTTTTAGTGATTTTTTACGTATTGGCGTACCTTTTACAGTGTTGATATTAATAACCACAGTATTATTAGTACCGCTGCTATTTCCTTTTAATTGAATTTTAAGGCTAAACCAACAAGTGCAACTCATTAAGTTAGGATAGGTATCCTTAAACCACCCACTGAATTTAGCCCATAGTTATACGCTGTTGTTGCTCTAAAGCGGCTTGTAATTCTTCTTTCAGGGCTTTTAAGTAAGCGTCAACTTCTGCTTGGGTTTCAATATAAGCGCCTTTCGTTTGCTGGTTAAAAATTTCAATGGGGTTAATGTGCGTCACGGTTTTTTCAGGTGTATTAACCGTTGAATTTGGTATAGCAAATAAATCATTTATGGCTGACTCAGGTTGTGTAAAAACTGGCGGCGCTGTTTTAAAACAAGCAAAGTCTTCGGTCATAGGCTGGCCGCCAAGTTTTATTAATTCTTGGTTGCCTAACTGCTCGTTATTACGCACCCACAAAGGGCACCACTGGTGTTTAAGGTTTTCATTAGCGCCTTCCCAAGTGCCGCCTTTAATACCTGATTTAACGACAAGAACTGTTTCAGACAAGGCATAAATGGATTTATTTCTTGCCATAGCATTACCAACACTAAAGCCTGCTTCTGGGTAAAAGGCGCTAAGTAACAATAGTCTGTTGTCACGCAATCCTTCACGGTAAGCTTTGCTGGTTGATGTGCGTAATAAACTGTCTGCTAGCACGCCTATGCTTGAACCCCCTTCGTCTAAAGCCGTTAACATGGCTGTTTGGTCAATGCCCTTAGCGCCACCTGATACCACCACAAACCCTTGTGAAACCGCGAGTTTAGCTTTGTTTTGAGTAAAGCTTTCATCGTCTTGGGTAATCTCACGGGAGCCAACAAAGCCAATAGCAGGCTGATTCAGTAGTGCTAAATTACCGATAGTGAAAAACACCGGCGGGCGATTATCACCCAGTTTTTCACGAATTTTTTGTGGGTAGTTAGCGCAGGCACGAGTAATTAGATTAACGCCTTGCTTAGTCCACTGCTCTAAGGCAAAAGCCATGCTGCCACCCCGTGCTAGTAATTTTTTTAACCGCTCGGTGGTTATTTCGTTTTTCTTAGCGCCAGGTTTAGGGTCTTGCCAGTGTGCTAAAACCTTTTCAGCACCTTTAAGTAGGCTAGCTGGCGAGTAGTTATTCTGGTGCAGCCAAACCGCTAAACGTGAATATTGCAAAGGCGTTAGAGGCCTCACGTCTTTTACTTCACTTTTATTGAAGTAGCAGGTAAGCAATAAAATGGCTTGGGCTGTTTCTGTGTAATGCATTAATTTTAACCTTGTACGCTGGTACTGGTAAGGGTGACAGGGTAAACAGCCCCTGAGTTTGCACGCCGCAAAGAAGGAATATAGGTTAACCACCTAGGTTGTTGTGTAAAGGGTAGTGTGCGAATCATGGCAACCATAGGTGCGATTAGTTCATCACTAAAAGCATTGGCTTTTTTACCCTCAGCAACCAAGCTCCCCCAAGTACCATCACGCCAGCGCGATAAGGTCAGACCGGGTTCCGAAATAAGGTTGGTGTCTTGGTAAGGAAAACGGTAGGTTGCAAAAGCGGTTAAAGTCATGTCTTTTGATGCACCAAAGCGTTTTCTGGGCTGAATGGGTAGGTAGCGGTGTTTAGCAAATTCTTTAGCTGCTTCAGATAAATGCTCTGCTACGGCCGTGCTTAAACTTTCACTTGGTAGGCAATTAGCGCACTGACCGCAATCTTCAGCAAAGCTATCATCCAAGGCGTTGGCTAAAAACTTCATTAAACAAGCGGTGCTGCGGTGATAACTTAATAGCTGCAACCATTCATCTTTTTTAATGCTTGATAAGCGTGCAATGCGCTCATGGGGCAGGGTGTAGTCCGTACTGGTGCGATAATAGGTTGCCTTGTCTTTATAAATGGGTGCTGGATCAGCAACGCTTAAAAATTTAAGCACCTTGTCTATATTCGATGAAGAAAGGTTAGTGTGTTGCTCCATTTCAGCTTTTTTTAAGCCGTTTTCAGCATCTTCTAGCGCATTTAAAAGCTCAGTCACTTGTTCTGCACTAGGAAAAGCGGCTTGAATAAAATGGTTTTGGATGACTTCATCTTCATAACCCATCATTAAAATACCATAAGCATTATCAATGCCACGCCCAGCTCGCCCTACTTGCTGGTAATACTCAATAATGTTGCCCGGTGCTTGATAATGAATAACAAAACCTATGTCGGGCTTGTCAAACCCCATACCCAGTGCAGAAGTGGCAACCAGCACTTTAAGGCGGTTGTGAATTAAGTCATCTTCCAAAGCTTGGCGTTCATTGTTATCAGCTTGGCCGTGGTAGGCTTTGGCGTCAATGCCGTGTTGCTTAAGCCAGTCGGCAACCAGTTCACAATCACGGGTTGTTTTGGTATACACAATGCCCGTGTGGGGTAACTTGGGTAGGGTATTAACCAGCCAGAGGCATTTGTGGAAGGGTTTGTAGGCGCAGTGATTCACGCATTAACGCCCCACGCAAGGTTTTCATTTCACTACCAATTTGTACCTGAATGTCGTTTATTACTCGATCATTGGCAGTTGCTGTGGTCGCTAATACTGGCAGGTTTTTTGGCATGGCTTGGATGATGCCAACAATGCGCTGATAATCAGGTCGAAAATCATGCCCCCAATCAGATATACAGTGCGCTTCATCAACAACAAATAAACCAATATTGGATAGAACTTTGCTTAAAACGTTTTGCACAAACCAATCATTGCCCAACTGCTCGGGTGAAATAATAATGGCATCGGCTTTTTGCTGAATAATTTGCTGTTCGTTGTACTGGCGCTCGGTTTTGTCTAATGATGAGTTAATAGTGATGACATTTAACCCAAGCTTAGCAGCGCTAATAACCTGGTTACGCATCAGTGCTATCAAGGGCGAAATAATAATGGTAGGGCCTTTGCCTTGCTCTCGTAGCAATATAGTTGAAATAAAGTACACCGCACTTTTACCCCAACCAGTTTTCTGTACAACCAGCATTTTGCTGCTATTGGTGACTAGCTTATTAATTGATTCATATTGCCCATCATGAAAACTGGCTAATGGGTTGTTGGTCATTTGCTGTAAACATTGCCTAGCTTTATTTTGCATACTGCTCTCCTTAGCGATTAAAAATTCAACTCTTTTTTAAACCTGCTAGCTTAGCTAGGTTATTTTTCTGTATCCTCTTAGTCTAGCTGGTAGATGTTCACTTAAAAAGCATTAAAAAAGTATAGCCACGCTTCTCAAGAGGGTTGACGACCGCTGCAAGCCCTCTAATAACCACTGTTGGAAAAAAGTTTAGGTTATAGTCATAATGCTTGCCGTAAATCAGATAAAAAATGCTCTAAGCTAAAAAATTAAGGGACGCCAGCGTATGTACTTAAGGATTCTAATCTTATTTTTAATTTCTCTGTCGCTCAATGCAGCAGAGATGGTTTGGGATACTGATTCAACAAAAAAAGTAAAAAAAATAAGCGATAGTGAGTACCAGTCTGTTCTTGATAGTTACCTAAAAGCTAATACTCTTAAAACACAGCAACTACTAAACAAGCTAGGTTATTACTTGAATGATTTAGACGGAAATTATGGCCCTCCTACAGCTCATGCAATAAAAAGCTATCAGCGTGATAACTTAAAAATTCAAGATGGCAAAGTAAGCAATAACTTGATTATTGCACTAGAAAAATCATATCAACAATATTTAAAAGAATTAAAAAACAATAAAAACCTTACCGTAGAAAACTATAATACAGGGTTTGAAGCTGCTAAATCAGGTAATTACGAAAAAGCGGCACGGCTTTATAAGCTTAGTGCTGATCAAGGCTATGCAAGTGCACAAGTTAACTTAGGTGTGCTGTACCGATATGGCCAAGGTGTAAAGCAAGATTACTATGAGGCCACACGGCTTTTTAAGCTTAGTGCGGATCAAGGCTATGCAAGGGCACAAGTTAATTTAGGCTTGATGTATTACCATGGCCAAGGTGTAAAGCAAAACTACCAAGAAGCGGCACGGCTTTATAAGCTTAGTGCTGATCAAGGCTATGCAAGTGCACAAGTTAGTTTAGGCTGGATGTACCGATATGGGGAAGGTGTAAAGCAAGATTATCAAGAAGCAGCACGGCTTTATAAGCTTAGTGCTGATCAAGGCGATGCAACTGCACAATTTAATTTAGGCTGGATGTACCGATATGGCCAAGGTGTAAAGCAGAATAACCAAGAGGCGGCACGGCTTTATAAGCTTAGTGCTGATCAAGGCCATGCAGACGCAAAGAATAACCTTGAATTTTTATGTAAAGCCCAACCTTCTGTTTGTAGGTAAGTTATTACTAATTGCAAAATGGATTTAAAATGTTAAACAAAATGCTTTTAATTACAGTCGCACTATTACTTATTGGTGGGTGTGCCAGCAATCAAGTTAATACTCAAAATGAACAAGACACTGCTAAAGATGATGAATATAAAAATATTTTAAGCCACCAAGAAAGATTTCAGGTGCTAACTAGCTACCTAGTTCAACAGGAACTAGACGTTGCTAAGCCTGTTTTTCCGCAAGAACCCAATGAACCTGAAATACCCAAGGCGCAAGAGTTGGTTAAAGGCAAATATGAAAAAATAGCCGATTTTGATAAGCGTGTTGCTAATGAAAAAAAGAAAAGAGAAAAACTCTTAGATTCTTTACCTAAACAATACGCCAAAGAAGTAACCGCTTATAACCAAGAAGTTAAACGCCTAACCGACAATTATAATAATGAAGTAGCTAAGCGTTATAAAAAGTTAGATGAAATAACCAGTGAAGCCATGCACAGGGCTTATATAAAAGTTTATGGTACGCCTTACCTTGCTAGCAACCCTAAATACGATTCTGAAACTGAGCGTTTTTTTGCCCAAGTCAAAGCCAGTAAAGGCGGTTTTAATGAGTTGGTAGCTATTGATGTACCTATTAACCAAGCAGAAGATTTTGATAAAAACTTAGCCAAAGCCAAGGTGAAAGTAACTTTCAACTTTGCCAACGACAACCTTGTGCTTAAAGGTATCGAAGTTAAAAATGGCCCATTGGATTACATTGCAAGGCTCACCGACGTTAATTTTAAAGCTGAGAACTTTAGTGTTGCTTTAGGTGGCGAAAAACTTCAACTTCCTAAAACACCTTTGTTAAGTAGCTCGCTAAGTATCAGTGAAGACGCTTATTCACTCGGTATGATTAACTATTCTAAAGACCCAGAAATTGCCCGCCTACAAAAAATAAAATATGAGTTAGAGCAGTCAGCAGCCAATCAAAAACTAAATAATCAAAAAGAAGCGGATCTTTTTCGTCAAAGAAATGCTTTAGAAGCCCAAATAGCGCAGTTAGAA
>NZ_DATESC010000009.1:0-45611 GCF_035271045.1 Marinospirillum sp.
GTCAGCAGCTTAAAACTCGTTAAAACCAGAATGGCTAAGTCAGTGCTGGACGCTGGCTGGGGTCAATTAAAAACAATGTTGGACTATAAATGCGCTCACGCAGGCATTGTTTTTAAGGAAGTGAACGAGGCATACACCACCCAAACCTGTTCGAATTGTGGCAACTTGCCCGAATCGAGGCCGAGAGGTATCGCAGGACTTGGAATAAGAGAATGGACGTGCAGTGGGTGCGGTGTCGCCCACGACCGCGATGTTAATGCGGCGCAAAACATTCTTGCGGTCGGGCATGGCCGTCTAGCAGTAGGAATTCCCGTCCTTTAGGTCGGGGAGGATGTCAATGATAATCCGTATTTTGGCAATCTAAATCTGAACATTCCTCTAATACTTGCACAACATTTTTAAATGCCTCTTTATTTTGTTCGTTCATCGACATTAACGTTAAATGTGCATCTAATATTTGCGCCTTAATGTGTTCTTCTGAACCGGCTAACTGAGGTACTTCTTGCAGTTCTTGACTGGTAGTTAAAGGATGCTTTAACAAAATAAAATACTGACGAAACCCCATTGATTCTAACAAGACCGTTATATCTTCGTTGGGTGAAATAATGCTGGGTTGTGCTAGACCATGATTAGAGGCTTGCAGTGCGATTTTTGCTAATAAACCCAAAGTTGTACTGTCTAAATTTTCAGTTTTCGACAAATCAATCACAAAATTATTAATGTCTTTATCGACAAAAATACGCTCTAACAATGTATCTAAAGTAGAACAAAGTGTTAGGCGCACATCACCAATAAGTTTTAGTACAAAGGTCTGCTGTGACTTAGCCGACAGCAGTTTACCTGTATGCATATTAACAACCGCTTAAAGTCATCAAGGTTACATCGTCTGGCCAGCCAACAGTGCAATTAGCCAAGCGTTGTAATAGGGTTTTTATGTCTCCGCCTGTGGCGGCCACCAATTGTTGCCATTCAATTTGTCTAGCCTGCAAACCTTTACCTAGCAACACTTCTAGCACACCGTCACTGGCCATACATAAACATCCTTGCTTAGGAAAAATGCAAGTGTAATCCTTGTAAGTTGCTCCTGGGAAGAGTCCGACCGGTAAGCCTTCACCTTCCAAAGGTTTTGCCTCACCATCATTCACCATTAATGGTACGGGTAAATGAGCAGCAAGCGTATAAGTAAGTTGTTTTGTTGGCGTATCTATACAACCTAAAACCAATGTTAAGTGTTTTTTTAGCCCCATTACCAATAAATCTTCATTTACTTTAGAGCACAAGGTCGCAGGGCTTAACTCACCTTGGCTGGTGTATTTTTTAAGCAGGTATTTAAGCAAAATAGTAACTAAAGCAGAAGCTGAACCACTGCCAGCCACATCAGCAATATAGAAAAAAAGTTTGTTAGGCTGAGGCGACCAAAAATCTAAAAAATCACCCGAAAGGTGTAGAGCAGGTTGCAATAAATAATTAAGTCTAAAACCCGAAAACTCAGCTAAGTTAGTTGGCAATAGACCATGTTGTACCTGGTAAGCGATCAACTGATCTTGCTCTAACAAGGCAATGATTTCTTTTAATTCAGCATTTTCTTTAACTAGCTGCTGGTAATCCAAATGCACACCTCATTGTATACTTTAACTAATGGCCCATTAATCAGCAAAATCAGCTTCATCAAACTCAAAATCATCATCCTCTAAAAAGGGGTCTGACTCAAGACGACCATCATTCACTAAAAAAGTACGGTGTTGCAAGTAAGCATCACGAATAAAAGAATAACGATCCCCTTGAATCAATTGCTCAGCATCTAATAATCCTTCACGCAATTGCACTACTTGCAACCCCGTTAAACCCCAGCTAATTTCTTTACGCTCAATCAAATAGCTCACCGGATTAAGGTAATAATAGTCTATGGGCAAAGAAATACTATGGCTTAACGTTTGGCCACCTAAAAAAGGTACAACGACATAAGAACCTTCAGGTAATCCCCAAGTATTCAGTGTTTGTCCAAAATCTTCATGGCTAGGTTGCAAATTAAACCAAGGTGTTGACACTTCAAATAAACCAACAACCCCAAGCGTTGAGTTAACTGCAAAACGCGTTAAATCTTTACCGGCGGCTAATGGCTTGAATTGCAAAAGATTATTAGCAAAGTTAGAAACCTCACCTAGGTTAGAAAAAAAATTAGTCACTCCTTGACGTACAAATTTAGGGGTAATAAAACGGTAGCTTTTAGCGATGGGTTTGAGTGCAAAAGCATCGACCACCTCGTTAAAACTGAATACCTTACGGTTCCAGTTTTCATAAGGGTCTTGGTGATTAACAAGCTCGACGCTAGAATTTACTTTGGGTACGGTTGAACAACCCATTAAAAATAAAAAAAACAATAGCGTTAGCCCATTTGCTATTTTTTGTAATGGCATCACTTCAACCTACCTTCAACGCATTTAACCAATCCAATAGTAACGGGTAATAATCTTGCTCAGCAGTTTGATGCAAACATAACTGCGAACGCTTGTAGTTTTTTTGATTACCAACGCCACGCCCCAACTTAATTAAACGTGCATTGTGGTCACCAAAACCAAACATAAAAGCACGAGCATCCATCTCACTACCACGCCAAGCATTGTGCAAACTGGCAAAGTATAAGCTCGGCGGCCATTCAAGCATTTTTACTGCTTCAGCATAATCAAAACCATCTTTACCCTGCCAAGGGGCGCTTAACCAATCCAGCGCTTGTTGATAAAAGTCCAAACTTTCATTAGAACGGCCCAATTTTAGCTTTACCGCAGGCACATAACCTAGCTTTTGTGCCAACAGATTCACACCGCGCCCATGCAGCCAATTTACCCAAAAGTTTTTAAATGCGCCAATCGGTTGAGATTCACGAAAAGGGCTAAAATGCACCAAGCCTAAAATAGACTTTAAATGGTTAGTGTTGCGGGCTAAATAACTGGCTAATAACAAACTACCAAAACCTTGCCCTATCCAAACTTGTTTTTCAGGTGGTGCAATTTTATTCATAGCAGCAATTAACGTAGGTAAATCTTCAGTAATTGCTTGCTCAACACCAAATTCCAAACGACTCAGTGCTTTATTATCTAAATGACGCCCCCGCAACTCAGCCATATAAACATCGTAACCTTGCCGCGCCAGCACATACCCCAATCCTGTTTGAGTTGCTGCATTATGAAAACAACTTGCATTGTCCATTAAACCATGCAACATAAATACCGCTTGTCCATTAGAAATTTCAGGACATAAGCGCACTAAATGTGCAACTTGCTGATTAGCAACTAAAATTTCCAAACGTTCTTCAGCAATTGCAACAAATAAGCTGTTGTTATAACTCATTAGTCATTCTCATCACACCTTCTAACTGCCTCACCTTTTTACCACGATTCATCATTAGCTTGCTCACTGATTAACCACCAGCTTATCCCAAGCTTCTGTTAACCGCCGTGCAGAAACTACTTGCTGCGTTCCTAACTGCTGGGCATACAGCGAAACACGGTATTCTTCTATTAGCCAACGGTAATCCGCTAGTTCTTGGCTAACAGCACCTTGTTGCTGCATTGCAGTATAACGGCTTTCCCAACGCTGCCAGAGTATTTCTAGTTCTTCTGCTATGCGCTGGTCTCTTATTCTATCTCTGCTGGCTTTTTCTAGGCGAACTTCTAAGGCTTTTAAGTACCTTGGGTAATGGGCTAACCAATCGCCCGACTGCCAAATAAACCCCACAAAAAACAAGCGGTTCAGCTGTTTACGTGCATCTTGAAACGTTAAAGCCGTGGCTAGATCTAACTTGCCTTTTAATTTCGCAGCCAAAGGCACTTGCGCTTCAAGGGCAGCTTTGGCTAGTTTTACTTTTTCTGTCGCCGCAGGAATCCAATCAGCTTGGTGTTTTTCTAATAATGCTTGAAAAGCGGCTTCATCTCTAGGCCAAAGTTTGGCATTATCCGCTAAAAACACCTCTCGCACACAGGTATTAATTAAATCATCCAGTATGGCTTGGCGAGTACCTATTTTAGTAAACATTAAGGCCAGTTTTTCTAAGCCGGGTAGTTGAGTTTGCAAATATTTATCTTTTTGCGGCAAGCTTAAACGTATTAAGCGTACTAGGCCTTTTTCTGTTGCAAAACGCGCTTTTGCTGGGCTATCAAACAGCGTAACGCCGACACTTTCGCCTTCATCAATTAAGGCTGGAAAGGCTTGGATTTTTACGCCCGCTTGTTGTTGTTCAAGCAGCTGCGGCAGTTCACCAAAGTTCCAATCTTTTGCACCACTGACTTTTAGCTGGCCTGAATCTAGCGCTTGGGTAGCGGCTTGCATTTGCCCCGAGAATTTTTCACGAAGCTTGGCTAAATCTCGACCCTGACCTAACTGCTCACCTTTTTCTGATAAAACACAAAAGTTCATTAATAAGTGATCGGGTAGCGCTATGTCTGCCCAAAGTTTCTCATCAATTTTTACGCCAGTGGTTTTATAAAAGAAGAAGCCCAGTGCTTTACCTAAAGGCAAATCATCGGCTACTAACGCCTCTAAAGCTGCATCAATATAATCAGGCAAGGGCACAAAGTTTTTACGCACCTGTTTGGGCAAGCCACGCATCATCGCCAAGCATTTTTCACGCAATAACCCAGGCACTAGCCATTCTAAACGAGTTTCTGGCAGCTGACTAAGCATGGCAACGGGCACTTGCATACTCACGCCATCATCAATTTCGCTGGGGGCAAAATTATACTTAAGCTGCCAGCTAATGCCCTTCCAAGTTAATAAATCTGGAAAAAGATCATCGGTGATTTCATCGGTAGTACGTGCCAACAAGTCTTCTTTAGTCAGCAGTAATAATTGCGGATTAGCCGCTTCTTGTTTTTTGCGCCAACTTTCAAAGCTTGCCCCACGGCAAATTTCTTCAGGAATGCGGCTGGCATAAAAGTCATAAAGCACTTCATCATCAACCAGAATATCCCGTTTACGGGCTTTATCTTCCAGCACCAGCACTTCATCTAATAAAGCTTGGTTATGCGCCATAAAGGGTGCTTTAGTAACATAATTGCCTTCCACCAAACCTGAGCGAATAAAAATATCATGGCAAAGTTCTGGGTCATGGCTAGCGTAGTCAATTTTACGGCCTGCCACTAAGGGCAAACCAAACAAGGTGACCTTTTCATAAGCGGCGACCCTTGCGGCACGCTTTTCCCAATGCGGTGATGAATAGTCACGCTTAATTAAATGCTCGGCTAAAGGCTCGGCCCATTCTGGTTCTATTTTTGCCACTAAACGGGCAAATAAACGGGTGGTTTCCACCAGTTCAGAGGCCATAATCCACTTGGGCGGCTTTTTAGCTAACTTAGAACCTGGGTGAACAAAAAACTTACGGTTACGTGCACCTAAAAACTCTTTATTTTCTTGCTGCATACCCAAGTTAGAAAGCAAACCCGCTAGCAACGCTTGGTGCAGAGCAATTTCATCGGCGGGTTGGCTATTTTCTTTTAAGCCAATTTCACGGCATAATAATTTTAACTGGTGGTGAGTGTCTCGCCATTCACGCATTCGCAGCCAAGATAAAAAGTTCTTTTTGCAATAACTACGCAACTGACTGGCGGTTAAATCTTGGCGCTGGATTTCATAAGCACGCCATAAATTAACCAAGGCAGCAAAGTCGGAAGTAGGGTCAACCCATTGCGCATGGGCTTGGTCTGCGGCTTGCTGGTGTTCAACTGGGCGTTCTCTGGGGTCTTGCAGGGTAAGTGCCGAGGTAATAATCAACACTTCTTGCAAGCTACCACGCTGTGAAGCTTCCAAAAGCATACGTGCAAGGCGAGGATCAACCGGCAAACGCGCCAGCTTACGCCCTAGCTGGGTTAAATCGTTTCTAGCTGTGACAGCGCCTAATTCAAACAACAAGCGAAAACCGTCTTTAATGGTCCGGCTATCGGGTGGCTCTAAAAAAGAAAAGTCTTCAATGTTGCCAAGCTTTAAAGACAACATTTGCAGAATAACGGCAGCTAGGTTGGTGCGGCGTATTTCGGGTTCGGTAAATGAAGGGCGGCCATTAAAATCATCTTCGCTGTATAAGCGAATACATAAACCTTCTGCCACACGACCACAACGCCCTGCCCTTTGGTTAGCACTGGCTTGGGAAACTGCTTCAATGGGAAGGCGCTGCACACCGGCTCGCACGCTATAACGGCTAATTCTGGCAATGCCAGGGTCAATTACATAACGAATCCCTGGCACGGTTAACGAAGTTTCAGCGACGTTAGTGGCTAAAACCACCTTACGCTGGTTAGACGGCTGGAAGATTTTTTGCTGCTCGCCGGTGGGAAGACGAGCATAAAGCGGTAACACTTGGGTATGACGAAACTGCCCAAAGTTTTGTGCTTTGCGAATTTCATGCGCCATTTCACGAATTTCACGTTCACCGGGCAAGAAAATCAAGACATCCCTTGGGCCATGCAGCCAGCCTTTACTGGCTTCGGCATTTTCAATGCTTTCTAACGCCTGCAAAACGCCCTGCTGTAAGGTTAAATCGGCGGTGTCTGGGTCGTCGGTTAACAGCGGCTGGTATTGCAACTGCACCGGATAAGTACGACCAGAGACTTCAATAATCGGACAGTTATTAAAGTGCTTAGAAAAACGCTCTAGATCGATGGTCGCAGAAGTGATAATAACTTTTAAATCAGGGCGACGCGGCAAAATGCGCTTTAAATAACCCAGTAGAAAATCAATGTTTAAGCTGCGCTCGTGCGCTTCGTCAATAATAATAACTTCATAGCGGTTTAGAAAAGGGTCTTTTTGCGTTTCTGCCAGTAGAATACCGTCGGTCATTAGCTTAATCAGCGTGTTATCGCTTTGCTGATCGTGAAAACGAACTTGGTAGCCCACCTGCTCACCCAAAGGCACTGCTAGCTCTTCGGCTAAACGCTGGGCAACCGAGCGAGCGGCTAAACGTCTTGGTTGGGTATGACCAATTAAACCCCGCGCACCTAAGCCAAGTTCTAGGCAAATTTTAGGTAACTGGGTGGTTTTACCTGAACCCGTTTCACCGGCAATCACTAAGACTTGGTTTTCTTTTAGCGCAGTAAGAATTTTTTCACGGTGTTCGCTAACAGGTAGGTCTGGGTAGTTCAGCTTAGGCCAAACTGCACGGCGCGCTTCTACCTTAGCAACCGAGGCTTCTAATCTAGCCCTTAGCTGATCTTGCTGGCTGGTATCTGTTGAATGGTGAATAAACTTTCGTAGCTTGTGCAGCTGCCTACTAAATTGATGCACATCTTTTAGCAGGCACTGCTGCAATAACGCTTGTTCCGACTTAAGCATGGCGGCTCTTTAGTTGCTTTAAGATAAGTGACTTAAAATGAGTGACTTAAAGCCGCCTAGTATAACTGAAACTAGTTAGTTTCATCACGTAGTTGCCTACGCAACACTTTACCCACGTTCGTTTTGGGTAATTCATCTCTAAATTCAACAAGGCGTGGCACTTTATAAGCGGTTAAGCGCTTCTTGCACCAGTCACGCACTTCTTTAACCGTTAACTTGCCCGAACGAGAAACAATAAACACCTTGACGGCTTCGCCGCTTTTAACATCAGGCACACCCACGGCAGCCACTTCTAAAACATCGGGGTGGGAAGCAATCACGTCTTCCACTTCATTGGGGTAAACATTAAAACCCGACATATTAATCATGTCTTTTTTACGGTCAACAATGCGGGCATAACCATCGTCTTGAATAACCGCAATATCACCGGTCATAAACCAGCCATCAGCCGTTAAAACTTTTGCAGTTTCTGCCGGTTGCTGCCAATAACCTTTCATTACTTGTGGGCCACGAATGCATAACTCACCCGACTCACCAATGGCTAGTGTTTTACCATTTTCATCAATCACTTTAATTTCTGTACTGGGCACGGCTTTGCCGATACTGCCTAGCTGAATGGCTCTAAGCGGATTAAAAGTAGCCACGGGCGAAGTTTCAGTTAAGCCATAACCTTCCGCAATATCGCTACCTGTTACCGCCTTCCATTGCTCTGCTGCCGTTTTTGTGAGCGCCATACCACCAGAAATTGTCAGCTTTAAGTGACTAAAATCGAGCGCTTTAAAATCATCACGGTTGCACAAGGCAACAAACAAGGTATTTAAACCAACAAAGCCGGTGAAGTGATTATTTTTTAATTCTTTAACAAAAGCTGGAAGATCACGTGGATTAGTAATTAGCAAAGAGTGATTACCCTGCTCCATCATCACCATGCAGTTCACAGTAAAAGTGTAAATATGATACATGGGAAGCGGAGCAACAACGGTTTCACCGCCTTCATTTAGCACTTGGTCGATAACCGCTCTGGCTTGTAGCATATTCGCCACTAAATTACGGTGCGTCAGCATTGCGCCTTTAGCAACACCTGTTGTGCCGCCTGTATATTGCAAAATAGCAACATCATCCAGTGTTTGCTTAGTCGGTACCCAATGACCTTTACGCCCCATACTTAGCGCTTTTCGAAAAGGAATGGCGTGTGGCAGATTATAAGCAGGCACCATTTTTTTAACGTACTTCACCACTTTATTAATGGCGTGACGCTTAATAAAGGGGTGCATATCGCCCAATTCGGTAATAAACACATGTTTTAGGCAGGTAAGGCGCAATACTTTTTGTACGCTACGCGCCATATTCGCCAGAACAACAATGGCACGCGCACCTGAATCGTTAAATTGGTGTTCCATTTCCTTTTCAGAATAAAGCGGATTGGTATTAACAACGATCAAGCCTGCTCTTAACGCGCCAAACACAGCAACAGGAAACATCAATGTATTGGGTAACTGAATCGCAATGCGGTCGCCTTCTTTTAAATCCGTGTGATTTTGCAAATAAGCAGCAAAATAGCGGCTTTTTTCTTCTAACTCACCATAAGTCAACATTTTGCCCATGCAAGTAAATGCAGGGCGGTCTACAAAACGCGCACACGACTCATCAAACACCTGTAATACCGAGTCATAACGACTCATATCGATCTCTGTCATACTAAAACCTCGCCAGCTTATTATTATTGGTTAGCAAGTGGGTGTCCGTATTCAAACGTTCGTTTACTATAACCTGTGCAAGCAAAAAAAAGCCAGCCCTTAGGCTGGCCTCTACGGCTTAACAATTAAAAAACCTTTACATTACAGTTCTTTAACTTGATCTCTTAAAACAAACTTCTGAATTTTACCCGTTGAAGTTTTAGGTAGTTCACAAAAAACAACCGTTTTAGGTGTTTTAAAGCCTGCCATATTTTCGCGGCAGAAATCCATAATTTCTTTTTCTGTTACTTTAGCATCGGCTTTCAAAGTAATAAAAGCGCAAGGCGTTTCACCCCATTTTTCATCAGGACGCGCAACCACTGCTGCTTCAGAAACTGCGGGATGACGGTAAAGCACGTCTTCAACTTCTACTGAAGAAATATTTTCACCACCCGAAATAATAATGTCTTTAGAACGGTCTTTAATTTCTACATAAGTATCTGAATGCCAAACTGCTAAATCACCTGAACGGAACCAGCCACCCACAAAAGACTCTTCTGTAGCGCGTGGATTCTTTAAGTAACCTTTCATTACCAAGTTACCGCGCATAAAAATTTCGCCAATGGTTTTACCATCTTTTGGCACTGGAATCATGGTATCTGGATCAGCAATCATCAGGTCTTCTTGCATGGGCGATTTAACACCTTGACGCGATTTTAAACGCGCTTTTTCGGTTGCTGTTTTACCATCCCACTCACTGTGCCATGCACACACTACACAAGGGCCATAGGTTTCCGTTAAACCATAAACGTGAGTCACCACAAAGCCCATAGACTCCATACCTTCAATTACAGAGGCAGGTGGTGGTGCGCCAGCAGTCATTACTTTAACTTCATGGTTAATGCCTGCTTTAAGCGCTTCATCGGCATTGTTCAACATATTTAAAACAATGGGCGCACCACAGAAGTAGCCAACTTCATTATCACGAATCGAGTTATAAATATCATCCGCACGTACATGACGCAAACTAACACTCGTACCCGCTGTAGCTGCAATCGTCCAAGGGAAACACCAACCGTTACAGTGGAACATGGGTAGCGTCCACAAATACACAGGGTGATCGCCCATATCCCAAGAAACGGCATTAGAAACCGCATTCAGGTAAGCGCCACGGTGGTGGTAAACCACACCCTTAGGATTACCTGTGGTACCCGAAGTGTAGTTAAGTGTTATCGCATCCCACTCATCACTGGGTGTTTTATAGGCAAAATCTTCATCGCCGGTAGCAAGAAAGGCTTCATAGTCCATTTCACCAATCAGCTTGCCACCTTCATAAAAAGGATCGTCAATGTGAATAATGCGCGGACGATTAGCACCTAACATTTTAATCGCACGAGAAGCGACTTCAGAAAACTCACGGTCAACAAAAATAATTTTAGCTTCAGCGTGCTGTAAAATAAAAGAAATGGCTTCAGCATCTAAACGGGTATTAATAGCGTTAAGCACCGCACCGCACATGGGTACACCAAAGTGTGCTTCAAAAACTGGCACTATATTCGGTGCAATAAAAGCAACTGTATCACCTTCAGCTATGCCTGCTTTATTTAAAGCAGAAGCAAGTTTTATACAACGTGTATAAGTTTGCGCCCAAGTAATTTTCACATCATGGTGGATTTGTGCAACATGATTAGGGAATACGCTTGCTGAACGCTGTAAAAAAGAAATCGGCGTTAAAGCAGCAAAGTTTGCTGCATTGCGATTTAGCCCCATGTTATAGATGTTAGTATGCTGCATGTGGTGGCCTCTATTATTAGTTGTCAGGGTAAAACATCATGCTTTTGTAAAAAAACTACACTGTTTATTCTATTTAGCCTTAGTTTGCCGTGTAAAAATATACGACTCTTGTAGAATTGCAACAAACCTAGCAAACGCTCGACTAGATTTCAATGATGCCAAGAGTTACTCTATTATGCCAACAACTTTAGCTTATAAATCACAAGGAATTATCCATGAGTACTTTAGAAAACCGCCCCTACGACACTTTAAGTGTTGGTGACTCAGCAACGTTTGAAAAAACACTGACCGAAAAAGAGTTGGTGCTTTTTGCTGCGGTATCGGGTGACGTTAACCCGCTACATTTAGACGCAGAATTTGCTAAAACCACTATGTTTGGTGAGCAAATTGCTCATGGTATGTGGTCTGGTTCACTTATTTCGGCCGCTTTAGCAACCACGCTACCAGGGCCTGGCACTATTTATATGGGGCAAGAACTAAGCTTTCGCCGCCCTGTAAAATTAGGTGATACGCTAACGGTAAAGCTAACCGTAAAAGAAAAACAAGATGCTAAAAAAATTGTGATTCTTGATTGCCTAGTCACCAACCAAAAAGACGAAAAAGTTGTATTAGGTACCGCAACCGTAATTGCACCGACTGAGAAAGCCGTATTGCAAGCACCCACCCTGCCTAAAATTACTATTGGCTAATTAAAGCCTTAGTCGCTAAAAACCTCAGTAGAAGCTAGCCTCTACTGGGGTTAATTTAAAATCCTCTAAAACTTATAAATCAACGTCTAGGTCTTTCTTACAGAAATACTAATCAACAGTCGTCAGCGCTTGCAATCACCCTCGCTGCCTCTTGTAACAAAAACCTTGACTCTTATTTAATATGTCCATATTCTTGGAAATAAGGATATATAAGGAGTGTTAGATGAAAACTGAACAAGCGATGGCGAGTTTTGCATCACTGTCGCAACCAACACGTTTAGCGGCTTTTAAGTTGTTGGTTCGCCATGAGCCAGAAGGGTTGCCAGCGGGTGAAATAGCAACGCTGTTAGATGTACCACACAACACTTTGTCTGCGCATTTGTCGGTGCTTGCCCGTGCAGAATTGGTGCTTTCGCAACGCCAAAGCCGTTCCATTATTTACCGCGCAAACCTTGATGCTATTCAAGCCGTTATTCAATTTTTAGTGAATGACTGTTGTGTTGCAGATTCAGTGACTTGCACACCTTTGGAATCGACCTTGAATTTTTGCCAACCCCAACAAAAGAAGCCTGAAAACTTATGAAAGTACAAATTTATCATAACCCCAACTGCGGCACGTCGCGCAATACTTTAGCCATGCTAGAAGCCTCTGGTAAAACGCCTGAAGTGATTGAATACCTTGTAACGCCGCCTAGCCGTGAACGCCTAGAAGCATTGCTTGCGATGATGCAAATAACACCGCGTGCGCTATTGCGTCGTAAAGGCACGCCTTATGATGAATTAGACCTTGATAATGCTGCGTTAAACGATGAGCAACTTATTGATGCGATGATGGCGCACCCCATTTTGATTAATCGCCCGATTGTGGTGGTGGGTGATAAAGCGAGTTTATGCCGCCCATCTGAAAGTGTTTTAGCGCTACTTGGGCAGCCGATTGAAAGCTTTACAAAAGAAGATGGTGAAGTTGTTCGCCGTGAAGGAGATGCATAATGAACCCGCAAGCAATGTTAGATGACCTTCCGAATATCGACCCAGAAAAACTTCAGCCGATAGATTTTAAAGATTTTGTTGCCCAAGGTGCTTCATTGCACGCGCCACGCATTTTAATACTCTACGGATCGTTGCGTCAGCGCTCTTTTTCGCGTTTGGCTTCTGAAGAGGCGGGAAGGTTGTTGCGTTACTTGGGTTGTGATGTTCGTACTTTTGATCCAACGGGCTTGCCGTTGCCAGATTCGGAAGAAGAAACACACCCTAAAGTTGTTGAATTGCAAGAGCTTGCCGCTTGGTCGGAAGGCATGGTGTGGTGTACACCAGAACGCCACGGTGCTATGACCAGCATTATGAAATTACAAATTGATTGGATTCCTTTGACGCAAGGTGCGGTGCGGCCTACGCAAGGCAAAACGCTGGCGTTAATGCAGGTGTGTGGTGGCTCGCAGTCGTTTAACAGCGTGAATCAATTGCGTATTTTAGGGCGTTGGATGCGTATGTTAACGCTGCCTAATCAGTCATCGGTGGCTAGGGCTTTTATGGAGTTTGATGATAATGACCGTATGAAGCCCTCGGCTTTTTATAACCGCATTGTTGATGTTTATGATGACTGAATCGGTCAATTTATCAGCGCCTAGCACGGCTGAGGGTATGGGCATTTTTGGACGTTTTCTTACGCTTTGGGTCGCTTTAGCCATTGTGGGTGGCATATTGATTGGGCAGTTTATACCCGCTGTTCCCGAGACTTTGGCGCGTTTTGAATATGCCCAAGTGTCTATTCCCGTTGCGATATTAATTTGGGCGATGATTTTCCCTATGATGGTGCAGGTTGATTTTACTTCTGTTTTAGCTGTGCGTCGTCAGCCTAAAGGGTTGATTATTACCACAAGCGTCAATTGGTTAATCAAGCCATTTACGATGTTTGCTATTGCTTGGTTCTTTTTTACGGTTGTTTTTGCATCTTTTATTCCTGCTGAACGGGCTAGTGAATACCTAGCCGGTGCCATTTTATTGGGCGCAGCGCCTTGTACGGCAATGGTTTTTGTTTGGAGCTATTTAACTAGGGGTGATGCTGCTTATACTTTAGTTCAGGTGGCGCTCAATAATTTAATTATGTTATTTGCTTTTGCGCCATTAGTGATTTTGTTATTGGGTGTTTCTAATATTCAAGTGCCTTGGAATACAGTTTTATTATCGGTAGTGCTTTATATTGTTATTCCGTTAAGTGCCGGTTATATAACACGCCAATTCATTATAAAGCGTCGTGGTATTGATTGGTTAACGAATGTTTTTTTAAAGCATTTAGAACCGATTCCACAACTGGGTTTAATTATTACCTTGGTCTTGCTGTTTTCTTTTCAGGGCGATGTGATTGTTGCTAATCCGCTAGATATTTTATTAATCGCCATTCCGCTAACCATTCAAACATTTTTTATTTTCTTTATTGCCTACGGTTGGGCGAAAGCTTGGAAAGTACCGCATAACATTGCTGCACCGGCCGGTTTAATTGGTTCTAGTAATTTCTTTGAATTGGCGGTCGCCGTTGCTATTGCGCTGTTTGGTTTACAATCCGGTGCTGCTTTAGCCACGGTGGTGGGTGTTTTGGTGGAAGTGCCGGTGATGCTGGCTTTGGTGCGTATTGCTAACAAAACTCGTTATCAGTTTTTGGTGAATTAAATCCCCCCTATTAGACTCTGCGGTCTTGCTTAATTTATTGCTTAAATATACCCTTCTGCTTTGCTATACCATTAGGTATTTTGAGGGGTATTGAGGATGGAAAAAGTAAGACGCAGCAACAATTCACGTGAAGCCATTTTAGATGCTGCACAAAAAGTGGCGGTTGAAAAGGGCGCAGGTAAAGTCAGTTTAGATTCTGTGGCTAAAGAAGCCGGTTTAACCAAAGGCGGTGTGTTGTATAACTTTCCCAGTAAAGAAGCGCTAATTAGCGGTATGTTAGCTCGCTTAATGAACATTTATACGCCTAGAATTACCGAGCATTCCGCCACGCTTAATGGTCAAGTCAACCCAACTTTACAGTCCGTTTTTCATGTTATCGGTGAATTGGATGCCATGAACGCTAACATTCCTATGGCGATTCTTGCCACTGCTGCTCACAATGCTGAACTTCTAAAGCCTTTACGCGAAGAAAAATTGCTGCGTTATACCCAAGTGCGCCAAGAAGCAACTTTAGACAATAATGAACAAGCCGCAGACGAGGCCACTTTGTTATGGGCAGCCGCGGAAGGTTTAATGTTATTAGATGTGCTAGGTCTTCTTCCTTTTAATAATGCACAAAAAACACGTTTACTCAAAAATTTAGAAGCTAAAGCCAAGGAAAAATTGTGATAAAAAAAGCGCAGGTTTTAGTGTTATTTATGCTTTTTAGTGCATTGCCAGTGAATGCCAGTGAAATTAACGCTTTGTCTAGCGTAAAAATTGAAACGCTGGGTGAGTTAGCACCTGCCATTAGCCGCCGTTTTGTAGGGCGAGTGGATGCGGTTAGTAACGTTAATCTTTCTTTTCAAGTCGCGGGTCACTTAATTAACTTACCTATACAGCAAGGGCGTTTATTGCCTAAAGGCAGTCTGTTAGCCGAGTTAGATTCTACGGATTATAAGTTGGCTTTAGAACAGGCTAAAGTGCGTTTAAAACAAGCGCAGCGTGATGTTGATCGCAAGCATTTATTGCTAAAAAGTAATTCTGTGCCGCGTGCTGTGGTAGATGAGGCAGAAGATCAATTACACCTAGCAAAAATCGCTGTTGAAGCGGCACAGCGTAATCTTTCTTATACCCGTTTAGACGTGCCTTTTGATGCTTTAATTACACGCCGTTTAGCCAGTCGTTATGTGAATTTGGCTGCTGGTACGCCGGTGGTTAGAGTGCAAGACGTTAGTGAGCTTCGTGCCCACATTGGTGTACCAGAAGATCTGATACGCCTAGTGAATAACCCCGATTTAATTCAAGCCAAATTGTTATTGCCTAATAATGAAAGCACTTTTATTGCGCTTGAGTACCGCGAGCACGCCACCGAACCCGATCCAGTGGTACAAACTTATCAAGTTACTTTTGGCTTTGAGCGCCCGCAAGCATTGAATTTATTGCCAGGTATGACGGTAACAGTTGTTGTCACAGCTGATCCGCGCTTGCATCCAGTCGAGCAATTGGATGTGGCTTTATCAGCCTTAAATACGGCGAACGATGGCAGTTATTATTTATGGGTTTTTGATCCTGAGCTAGGTCAAGTGACTAAGCGCAAAGCCAAAATAGGCAATATTAATGGTGATCGCGTTACGTTATTGTCAGGGGCTATTGCTGGGGAGCAAGTGATTACTTCCGGCGGTTCACATTTACGTGAAGGTATGAAGGTTAAACCTTTTAACCATTTTTAGGAGGCAAGG
Organism: Marinospirillum sp.; assembly: GCF_035271045.1. Classification (GTDB taxonomy): domain Bacteria; phylum Pseudomonadota; class Gammaproteobacteria; order Pseudomonadales; family Halomonadaceae; genus Marinospirillum. The sequence goes on from NZ_DATESC010000009.1 coordinate 15,868, forward strand.
TAAATGGATATCGCACGCCTTTCCATTCAACGGCCCATTAATACTTGGCTATTAATTTTACTGTGTTTATTGGGCGGTATTTGGGCCTTAATAACGCTAGGGCGTTTAGAAGACCCTGCTTTTACCATTAAACAAGCCATCGTTGTCACTGCTTATTCAGGTGCGACAGCGCTGGAAGTAGAAGAAGCAGTGACCGAAGTTATCGAATCAGCCATTCAGCAATTACCTCAATTAGATTTTATTGAATCCCGTTCGATGGCGGGTATTTCTGAAATTACTGTTGAAATTAAAGACTCCTATAAAACACCAGAAATGCCGCAAATTTGGGATGAGCTACGCCGTAAGGTAAATGACGCGCAAGTTTCTTTGCCGCAAACGGCTTACCCTTCCAAAGTTATTGATGACTTTGGTGATGTGTTTGGAATTTTTTATGCCGTTACAGCGGAAGGCTTTAGCGATGGCGAAATAAGAGACTTGGCTCGATTTTTACGCCGTGAATTATTAACAGTACCCGGCGTTGCTAAAGTCAGCACTGAAGGTGAACCTAAAGAAAGTATTTATATTGATGTTTCTCACGAAAAATTAGTGCGCTTAGGTTTGCCGGTTGAGCTGGTTTTAAATACGTTGCAAACGGAAAACTCAGTCGAAGATTCGGGCAAAGTCAGAGTGGCGGATCAGCAGCTGCGCCTTGTTACTCGACCGGGTTTAGATACGCTGGCGAGCTTAGAAGCTTTGCGTATTGGTCGCCCCGGTTATACCGAGCAAATTAGCCTGTTAGACGTTGCTCATGTTAAACGCACAACCACAGAAAAACCCAGTCAGATTATTCGTTTTAATGGTAAAGCAGCATTTACTTTGGCGGTTGCGGGTGTTGCAGATACTAATATTGTAAAGGTGGGTGAAGCGGTTGATGCCCATTTAGCCAGTTTGCAAAGCCGCATTCCTTTAGGTGTGGAATTACAACCGATTTATGAACAGCACAAGGTGGTTGAGGCCTCCATTGACAGTTTTATGCTGAACTTGCTGATGTCGGTAGCCATTGTTATTGGCGTGCTATGTATTTTTATGGGCTGGCGCGTGGGTGTGGTGGTGGGTATGACGCTGCTGTTGACGGTATTAGGTACCACCTTTTTTATGAAGGTCTTTCATATTGAAATGGAGCGAGTGTCTTTAGGTGCGCTAATCATTGCGATGGGAATGTTGGTGGATAACGCTATTGTGGTTGCCGAAGGTATGTTGATAAATATGCAGCGGCGTATGCAAGCGATAGAGGCTGCCAGTGATGCGGTAAAGCGCACCCAGATACCTTTATTGGGCGCAACCGTTATTGGTATCATGGCGTTTGCAGGCATAGGTTTATCACCCGATGCTACCGGCGAATTTTTGTTTTCTTTGTTTGCTGTTATCGGCATTTCGCTGCTTTTAAGCTGGCTATTGGCCGTAACAGTGACACCGTTATTAGGTTATTACTTATTTCGTATTCAGTCGACTGAACAAACGATTGACCCTTATGCGGGCAAGGTGTATGGGTTGTATTTTTTGCTATTAGATAAAGTGCTGGCGGCACGGCGTACAACCTTAACCCTTTTAGTGGCAATTACCCTAGGCAGTTATGCCGGTTTTGGTTGGGTGCAGCAAGCATTCTTCCCAACGGCGAATAATCCGATGTTTTATTTGAATTATCACCTGCCGCAAGGCACGGACATTCGCGCCACAGCCAGAGACATTGAAGTCATAGAACAGCAAGTATTAGATAAAGCACAGGTGGTTAGTGTTGCTAGCTTTGTGGGGCAAGGCGCTAGCCGCTTTATGCTGACTTATAAGCCGCAGCGGTTAGATTCTGCTTATGGTCAGTTGATTATTCGTGTCACCGACCGTGATGTGATTGATGCTTTAGCCGATGAACTGCGTGCTGAATTAACCCAAGCTTTTCCTAGCGCTGAAATTTATACCGAACGCTTGGTGTTTGGTCCTGGCTCTGGGGCTAAATTACAGGCTAGATTTTCAGGCGCAGATGCACAGGTGCTAAGAAACTTAGGCCAGCAGGCACTGAGTATTATGGAACAAGAAGCTAAAATAACGGATATACGTCAAAACTGGCGTGAACAAGAAATTACGCTGGTGCCAATTTTTAACGAAGAACGCGCCCGTTATGCCGGTATTACCCGTCAAGACTTAGCCACTACCTTAAAGTTTGCAACCGAAGGTATTCGAGCGGGTACTTACCGTGAAGGTGTTGAACAATTACCCATTATTGCGCGTTTGCCTGAAGCGGAGCGCTTGGATGTGGGGCGTTTGCAAGACCGTTCTATTTGGAGTGGCATCGACAGCGCTTATGTGCCCTTAGCACAGGTAGTGGAGCGTTTTGAATTATTGCCTGAAGAAGCCTATATCAACCGTCGTAATCGTTTGCGAACGTTAACAGTTGAGGCTGAACCCAGTAGCCACACAACGGCAGTAGCTGCCTTTCAAGCCGTTCGTGCCAAAATAGAAGCTTTGCCTTTACCTGAAGGCTATCACCTTAATTGGGGTGGTGAATTTGAAAGCTCTAGTAAGGCGCAAGCGTCCCTAGCTTCACAATTACCACTCAGTTTTGTAGTGATGCTGGTGATTACGGTCTTATTGTTTGGGCGCTTAAAGCAGCCTTTAGTAATTTGGCTGGTTGTGCCTATGGCTGCAACGGGCGTTATTATTGGTTTGTTGGTTACTGGCTTACCCTTTAGTTTTACTGCCTTGTTAGGCTTGTTAAGTTTGTCGGGTATGTTGATGAAAAATGCCATAGTGCTAGTGGATGAAATTGACTTACAGGTTGCTGAAAAACAGGGTGTTGAAAAAGACGCTGCACTTGAAAAAGACGCTGCACTGGCAGCATTAAAAACTGCCAGTGTTAGCCGTTTACGCCCCGTTTTTTTGGCAGCAGGCACCACCATTTTGGGTATGCTGCCATTATTAACCGATGCATTCTTTTCTAGCATGGCGGTAACGATTATGGGCGGATTGCTGTTTGCAACGCTGTTAACGTTAATCGCTGTGCCGGTTCTGTATGCCAGCTTAATTTTAAAAAAGTAACCTTGATCTTGCCCCATTTATTGGGGCTTTTAAGCTGAGTGGTTAAGCTAGTCTTCTAATAAATGCTTGGTTTCAAAACCCATAATTAAAGACCCCCAGCGCTTGCCTGAAATAAACAAAGGAATTGAAAGATCGTTGAGTATTTCGCCGGTATCACGAATAAAGGTTTGCAGTAAAAAGGGACTGTCATGCGTACAACGGCGTTTTTCAGCACGGGTATCAAAGTAAATTCTTAATTGTCGAGATTGTAGGTTATCAACCGCTGGATCACCAGTTCTAGGTTTAGATACTTTGGCGTGGTGAATTGGTACATAACCTTCACTAGTAATGCCCACGGCATAAGCAAACTCAGGGTGTTCTTTTAAGAAGTTGTCATACAAAGGCTGTAACACACCTTCTGAAGCCTTGATGTAGCTGGTCATATAATGAATGTGTTTATCGTTTGGGTTAATGGCTTGGTAGTTATTATCAAATAAATTAACGCCTTGTTTGGCTAAATCTTCTAGTTTCTCGGTTATTTTTTCAGCGTAACTTAAACCCAGCTGGGTTATTCGTTCAAAGCCACCATAACCAATAATAAAACTGGATAGCAGCTCTTGGGTGCGTTGAGTCGCTGTTTCTAATTCATAGGCGCTCTCTCTGGAAAGCACCATGTCTTCTTTTACTGAATGCGACAAGTCGGCAATGCTGCTGACGTTTTCGTGGGTAGTACGGTTGGTATAAGAAAGCTCTTCTATGGCGGCTGAAATAGTGGCGAGCTGCTGACTCATTTGTTCAAAACCGGCAACCATGTCAATGAATTGATCGCTGGTACGCGTCATAAAGCTTTCTGCTTCTTGTATGTCGTCTAAGATCGCACTAGCGCCCACTTCAGTTTGTTTTACCAAGCTGGTCATTTCGGTAATGTTACTATTAATTTGCTGCGTTGCATTACCAACTTTTTGCGCCAAGTTGCGTACTTCATCGGCAACCACTGCAAAACCCCTGCCTGCTTCACCCGCGCGTGCTGCTTCAATGGAAGCATTTAAGGCTAGAAGATTGGTTTGTTCAGAAAAGTCTTCCACCAGCTTTAAAATAACAATAATGTTTTCAGAATTTTTACTTAACGTTGCAACGGTTGTTTGAAAGCTTTGAGCCAGTTGTGCAACGCCTTGGATTTTTCTAGAAACACCTTTAAGTTCGTGACTTGAATGTTGGATTTCTTTTAGATTACGATAAGTTTGATCGCTGATGTTTAAGGTGTTAGAGGCAATTTCTTCGACGGCTTGAGTAGATTGGCTGCTGGATTCAAATATTTGTTGCGTTTGTTCTTCCTGAGCCAGTGATGAAGCATTGGCTTGATTGACTCTTTTTTGTACCCGTGCAGCGTTCAGCGCAACATTCACTGAATGGTCACGCGCTTCGTTAATCATTGCTTTTAACTGACCAGAAAATGCATTGTAGCTGCGCGCCATGTCTGAAATTTCATCAAACGTATAATCAGGCAAAGTCGCAGAGATATCACCGTTTTTTTCGCGTATGGCTTGCAACACTTTGGTGATATCACGTATCGGTGTTACAAATATTTTTCGCATAAAATAAACAGTAAAAATACCAATAAGTAATACAACAAGGCTACAAATACCCAGCAACCACCACAAATTCATTAGTGTAGGATAAAGCGCCGCTTCTTGTCCTACAGCGGCGATTTCTTTTTCTAACGTATTTAATAGCATGATTGCAGGAATGATTAAAATGGCTTGAGGCAGTAGTAGTGCGGTGACGTTACCCACAATTTTACGGGTGAGGGTAAACCAAAAAGCTTGTTCTATTTTTCGATATGAATTCATGGTCAGGCTACTCTTGTTATTGGAATTGATAAGACCAGAGTCACAATATGCCAGTTTGTGCTATGAATAAAAAGAGTAATGATACTAACAGGTTAGCTTACGATTAATGCATTAGCTAGCTAACCAATGCATTGGTTGGGGTTTATTTTTGGCATCGTTAGCAAATAACTGTCCAGCATGAGGGTGTGCATAGCAGGTGTCGCCTCTTTGCGGTTGCCAAGTGTTGTAGTGAGAATGGCTAATCACCACTTCCCATAAATCTTGGGTGTGCCAGCCTAGTGGTTCTAATTCAACGCGCACTTCAGCACCGATTAAACTCACTGCTTTAATGGTTAGCGGCAGGTGGGCGGTTGCTGAAGGTTGGTTGCTTAGGCTGAGTTCATGGGAACGCAAGTAAAGCTGCCCAGCTTCTGCTTTATGCCCGTCAGGAAAAGCTACCCAAGCCTTGCCTTGCTCTAGGCGGTTGTTTGCTAAAGAAGATGCTTGGCCTTCAAATACATTCACACCGCCTAAAAAATCATACACAAAACGACTGGCGGGCTGCTGGTATAAAGCTTGCGGCGTGGCTTCTTGTTCTATCTGTCCTTGGCTCATAACTACGACCCTATCTGAAACTTCTAAAGCTTCTTCTTGGTCATGGGTAACAAACACACTGGTAAAACCTAACTCATCATGCAGGTTACGCAGCCAACGGCGTAGCTCTTTGCGTACTTTGGCATCCAGCGCACCAAAGGGCTCATCGAGCAATAGCACACGCGGTTGCATGGCTAGTGCACGCGCTAAAGCAATGCGCTGTTTTTGACCACCCGAAAGCTGGGCAGGGTAGCGGCTGGCTAAATGGCTAAGCTGAACTTTATCTAGCAGTTCTGCGACCTGCTGTTTAATGGTTGTTTTAGTTGGGCGCTGTTTTTTAGGCAAAACATCTAAGCCAAAAGCAATATTTTCAGCGACTGTCATGTGGCGAAATAAAGCATAGTGCTGAAATACAAAGCCTACCTTACGATCTCTAACGTGTAAGTTGGTTACGTCTTTGCCACTAAATAAAATTTGCCCTTGGTCGGCAGTTTCTAAGCCGGCAATAATACGCAGCAGGGTAGTTTTACCAGAACCCGAAGGCCCTAATAAGCCCACTAGCTCACCTTCGTTAATGGTTAAATTTAGTGGTTTAAGGGCTTGGAAATCACCAAACTGCTTACTGATTTGTTTAATCTGAATGCTCATAGAGTTTCACCTAAAACTAGCTGGCGCTTTGTTGTTGCCGCCATTCTAAAAAAGTTTTTACAACCAAAGTTAATAAGGCCAAAGCTGCTAATAGAGTGGCGCTAGTAAAAGCACCCACTAAGTTATAGTCCTGATACAGCAGCTCGACATGCAGCGGTAGGGTGTTGGTTTCACCACGAATATTGCCTGAAACTACGGATACCGCACCAAACTCACCTACCGCTCGGGCGTTGGTTAAAACCACGCCATACAAAAGCGCCCATTTAATATTGGGAAGCGTCACACGGCGAAACATTTGCCAACCGCTAGCACCCAAACTTAGTGCCGCTTCTTCTTCAGAGCTGCCTTGTTGCTGCATTAAAGGAATCAGTTCACGCGCTACAAAAGGGCAGGTAATAAATACGGTGACCATCACTATTCCAGGCCAAGCAAACATTAGCTGTAAGTCGTGATCCATTAACCAGCTTCCTACCCAGCCATTGCTGCCATAAAGCAAAAGGTACATAAGCCCAGCAACAACTGGCGAAACAGCAAAAGGAATATCAATTAAGGTCATTAAAATGCGGCGGCCGGGAAATTCAAAACGTGTCACTAGCCAAGCCAAAAACACCCCAAACACTAAGTTTAAGGGCACAGTCAAAGCCGCTACTAAAAGCGTTAAGCCAATAGCATGGAGCGTGTATTTATCGCTAAGGTTGACCCAAAAAATATTTAATCCAGCACTTAAAGCCTGAGCAAAAATTGCGATTAAAGGCACAACTAATAAACTACCCACCAGCAAAAAAGCCAAGCCAATCAATAATCGCCTTAACCAAGGTTGGTCGCCAATGCGTTGTTGATGGCTAACTTTAGAAAGACTAGTTTTATGGTTACTCATTATTGACTGCCTTTTAGCCGTTTAAGGTAACGGGTTTGCCAAATATTCACTGCAAATAACAAAACTAAAGAAGCCATTAAAATAACCGAAGCGATGGCACTGGCAGCGGCATAATCAAACTCTTGTAAGCGAACAAAAATCATCAAGCTGGTCACTTCACTTAAATAGGGCATATTGCCAGCAATAAAAATAACCGCACCAAATTCACCTAGGCTGCGAATAAAAGACAGCACCACGCCCATTACTAAAGCTGGCCAAAGGGCTGGAAAAATCACCCGTCTTAACACTGTCCAATCCTTAGCACCTAGACTTAATGCGGCTTCTTCATCGCCTGAATTTAAGTCTTCCATCACTGGCTGAACATTACGCACTACAAAGGGCAGACTGGTGAATAACATGGCAATTAAAATACCCAGCGGTGTATAAGCCACTTGAATACCCAACTTAGCCAAACCTTGCCCGTACCAACCTTGGGCAGAAAATAAGGTAGCTAGGGTAATACCAGCTACTGCGGTGGGCAGGGCGAAGGGCAAATCAACGAGTGCATCTATTAGGCGTTTACCGGGAAAGGTGTAACGCACTAAAACCCAAGCCAGCAACAAACCGACCAGACCATTGAGCAGTGAAGCGCCCAAAGCCATGAGCAGAGTGACTTGGTAAGAAGCCATGACTCTTGAATCTGTCACCACGGCCCAATAATCTGCCCAGCTCATACCCGCAGTTTGTACCAGCAGGCCGCTTAAAGGTAAAAGTAATACCAAGCTAATAAACAGTAGCGAGATACCAAGGCTTAAAGCAAAGCCCGGCAGCACTTGTCTGCCGGTAACTTTGAAGCTTTTGCTAATGAGATTTTTAGGAAGCAGGCTAGCAGGTGTCATGGTTATTTACCGGCGCTGCAACTGGTCTAGTTTGCCGCCACTAGCAAAGTGAACTTGCATGGCATTTTTCCAATCACCCGCAATTTCTTCAATGGTTAGTAGCTTTAAATCAGGGAAGTTAGCCGCCGTTTCTGCTTTAACCACTGGGTTGTGTACTCGGTAGTTAAAACTGGCTAACAAGCGCTGGCTGTCTTCACTGTAAAGGTGTTCTAAATAGGCCGTCGCCAGCTCAAAGTTACCATTACGCTTGGCCGGTTTTTCGACCACTGCAACGGGGAACTCAGCTAAAAAACTGCTAGAAGGCACAATGATTTGAAACTCTTGATCTGGGAAGGCTTTAATCACGCCTTGAATTTCAGATTCAAAAGTTAGCAGCGCATCGCCAATACCCCGTTCAACAAAGGTGTTGGTTGCACCACGGCCACCGGTATCAAATACTGCCACTTGGCCTAAAAACTTGCGTAAAAAGGCATCGACCTTGGCTTCATCTTTATTAAACTTTAACTGAGCAAAACCTAGGGCAGCTAAATAGCTGTAACGGCCATTACCCGAAGTTTTAGGATTGGGTAGTACCAAGCCCACATCTTCACGGGTTAGGTCATCCCAGTCTTGAATGTTTTTGGGGTTATCTTTGCGAACTAAAAACGCCATGGTGGAATAATAAGGCGAGCTGGCATTAGGTAGCTTTTGACGCCAATCTTTAGGTAATAGCTTGCCTCTTTCGTGCAGAATATCCACATCGGTGACTTGGTTGTAAGTTACCACATCGGCACGTAAGCCCTGAATAATTGCTTGCGCTTGACGTGAAGAACCCGCATGAGATTGTTTAATTTCGACTCTTTGCCCCGTTTTTTCTTGCCAATGGTCATTAAAGTGTTCGTTGTAGCTGGCAAATAATTCACGAGCAACATCGTAAGAGGAATTGAGCAGGCTAGGCTGTTCAGCTAAAACAGCTGGGCTGGTTAGGGCTAAAGCAAGTCCACTAGCAATTAGTGTTTTACCTAGGTTTTTGAATTTTAAAGACATTTGTTATTCCTCTCAAAGGGTTTTTCTAAACATTGCGATTAGATTAATCCTCGGTAAAGGTTATAACAAGAGGTTCATTAAGATCATTTATGTATAAGCAAAAAACTAAAGTATAAAAACTCCTTTAGGTTAAGGTGGAAAAAAAAGACTAAAAACAGTATATTTCAGCGACTATTAGCAATTACTAAATCTTAATGGACTTAACATGGCTGCTCTTATACTGCTTGGAGTCGTAGTTTTTTTAGCTTTTACAACTATTTTTTTTGTACATCACCGTAAAATCAAGGAAGAAAACCGTATTCAAACGGAACGAAAAATTCAAGACATTAGAACCCAAGCCAAACGTATTGAACCTTTGTTGATTAATATTCCTGCACATTTATTGGCTTATGATTTGCGCGTTGCTTTAGCTGAGCGTTGGTTGTTGTTATTGCGTATGCAGCAAGGTTTAGGCGATAAAAGTGATGATTTTTTATACCTGCTAAAAAATGCTGAGCAAACGGTAAATGCGGTGAAAGCTAACCCAAATCCTAGTCCTCAGCCTATTGACAGCAGGCAAAAAGGCCAAGAAACCATGAATCAGCTTAAAAACGTGCAGTTTTTGATTATGAAAGAGTTCCGAGAAGGGCGCATTGCTGAAGCAAAGGGTAAAGATTTTTTACAGGTGATTCGTTACGCTGCAACGCAGGTTATTATTGAAATGAATAAGGCGATTGCAGAAGTTAAGATAAAAGAAAACAAATACCGTGCCGCACTTGTTAATTACCAAAGTATTATTACTGAGTTAAAAAAATACCGTGGTACCGACCAGCAGCACTTTAGTCGTGTTTATAATGATGTGCGTGCCATGATGGAGCAGCTTAAAGTTCAAGCCAAACAAGAGCTAGCCGCCACGCCTAACTTGCTAGCTGAAGGAATGGAAGCCTTAGAGAAAGAAGAGGCAGATGTGTCTGGTTTGCAGTCAGACATGCAGCGAGCAGTGATGGCAAGCCAAGCAAGGGCACGCAGCCAACAGGGTTAAAGTAGGGCTGAAACAGTTCTGAAACAGGACTCAATCGTTTACCGTAATGAAAAAAACCTAGCCAAAGCTAGGTTTTTTGTTTTGCTTAATGCTTATTTATCAAGCTTTACATAGCGCAGGCGATTAGCGTTAGTCACCACTGTGACAGAGGATAATGCCATAGCAGCTGCAGCATAGGTAGGGCTTAATAACCAGCCTGTTAAAGGGTAAAGCACCCCAGCGGCCAGCGGAATACCTAAGGAGTTATAGATAAACGCACCAAAGAGGTTTTGCTTAATATTGCGTACCGTTGCGCGTGAAATAAGCATTGCGTCGGCCACACCGTGCAATGATCCGCGCATCAGCGTTAAGTCAGCGCTTTCTATGGCAATATCAGTACCCGTACCTATGGCAAAGCCGACATTGGCTTGCATCAAGGCGGGTGCGTCATTAATACCATCGCCCACCATACCCACTTTTAAGCCTTTGGCTTGCAATGCTTTTATTGTAGCGGCTTTTTGGTCAGGTTTTACATCGGCATAAATTTCAGTAATGCCCACTTGTAGGGCAACAGCAAGTGCAGTTTTTAGGCTATCACCCGTTAGCATAATCACGTTTATACCGGCATTTTGTAAGCGTTGAATGGCAGCCGCAGAGTCTTCTTTAATGGTGTCAGCCACGCCAATTAAAGCGGCAAGTTTGCCATCAACAGCCAAGTAAATGCAGGTTTGACCCAAGTCAGACATGGCTTCAGCTTGTTGAATGGCGGCTTCGTTAAGTTCAACGCCTTCGCTTTCTAATAAGTCACGATTACCCGCCAGCCAAACGTATTCTTGAATGATGCCTTTTAAGCCGCTACCGCTGATAACTTCTGGCATGGCGGTTTTGGGTAGTATTAAGCCTTCGGCTTTAGCGGCTGCAACAATCGCAGCACCTAAAGGGTGTTCAGAAGCTTGTTCTAATGAAGCTAAGTTGGCGAGCAATTCATTTTTAGAAATACCAATGGTTTCTTGTAAATTAAAAGTAATCAGCTTGGGTTTACCTTGGGTAATCGTGCCGGTTTTATCCATCACAAGGGTGTCCAGCTTAGAGGCTTCTTGCAGTGCATCGCCTTTACGAATCAGCACGCCTTTCCCTGCGGCACGCCCCACACCCACTGTAATCGACATGGGTGTTGCTAAACCTAATGCACAAGGGCAAGCAATAACTAAAACGGCCATCGTTGAAATCAACATATAAGCCGACTGAGGTTCTGGGCCTATTAACCACCAGATAAAAGCAGTAAAAATAGCAACTAAAATAACGACAGGTACAAACACAGCGCTAATTTGGTCGACTAAACGCCCTATCGCCGGTTTAGAACCTTGTGCTTTGCGTACTTGATTGATAATTTGCGCCAAAGCAGTGTCATCACCTACTTTTCGCACACGCATAGTAATGCTACCGCCTTGGTTGATTGTTCCTGCCGATAGCCAGTCTTTTTTCTGTTTATACACTGGGAGCGGCTCGCCGGTTAGCATTGATTCATCAATCAGCGTTTCACCTTCGGCAACAATGCCATCGACAGGAATACGATCCCCCGGTTTAACTCTAAGCAAATCACTGGCTTGAAGGGAGGCAAGGCGCATTTCTTTTTCTTCGCCATCAGGAGTAATTAGTAGCGCTACGTCTGGTTGTAGTTTCATTAATTGGCGAATGGCTTGCGAAGCATGCCCACGCGCACGGGTCTCTAAGGCTTGCCCTAAATTCACCAAGCCAATAATAAATACTGCGGCTTCATAATAAACATGACGGCCTTCAGGTGGCACAAGCTCTGGCCAAAGGACTATCAGTGTAGAATATAACCAAGCAGCTCCGGTACCTAAGGTAATTAAACTGTCCATATTGGCACGGTGATTTTTAAGTGAAATCCAAGCACCTTGATAAAAATGACCGCCGGAATAAATCATCGTCGCTAGTGTAATTAGGCCAATGAATCCCCACAACACTTGTGCTTCTTCTGGCATGGGTAAGTAGCCAGTAAGCATTAATAGCATTTGGGGGATACCCACTGCCAGCGCTACCCAAGTTTTTATCCAAACTTGTTTTAGTGCTGCACTCTCTTCAGCTTGACGTTCATTCTCGCCATAGTCTGCATTCAAAAGCGTTGCACCAAACCCTGCACTTTGTACCGCTTTAATTAAAGCTTCTGGGCTGGCGCTACCTGTAATTTCAGCGCTGCGGTCGGGCAGGTTAACACTTACTTGCTCAACACCATTTACGCTATTTAAGGCTTTATCAACACTAGCAACACACGCACCACAAGTCATGCCTCTTAAAGCAAGGCGAAAGGGTTTGGACATAAAAATTAATTCCTATTGTTCTAGCTACTTATTCTAATTATTTTTTTATGGTTATTCTTCAGCTTCAAAACCTAAGCCTTCGATAATTTCGATGGCTTGGTCGATGCTGATTTTTCCGGTAATACTGGCTGTGGCTTGGCTGATTTCAACACTTTCAACGGCTTCATTCAACATTAATGCTTCGGTAACTTTGTTAACGCAGCCGTTGCAGGTTAATCCCATTAATTTAAGTTCTATAGTCGGCATTATTTTCTCCAATAAATTAATCGTTGCTAGTTAGGCTTCAGAACCGTGCAGGGCTTTTCTAGCGTCCGGGTCGTAGGGTAATTTGTGTAAAATCATTCTAATGGTTAAATCAGGATTAACAAACCAAGTACTGTCCGTTTCTAATGCTTTTTGGTTGATTACTGCTAGCGCTTCAAGTTCGCCATTTCGATCAGCAGCTACTTTAATGATTTCACCTTGTTGTTTACCTTCAGCATCGTAGACCGCAGCGGGTAGACTGAGTTCACCAGTGGTAAGGTGAGCACGGTGCAGGCGTTTTTTTACTTGGCCACGAAACTGGGTACGCGCCACAATTTCTTGACCGATATAACAGCCTTTTTTAAAGCTAACCGCGCCAGTTGCTTGGTAGTTAAGCATTTGTGGCAAAAATTGATCGGTTAAGTTTGCATCCACTTGGGCGCGACCCATTTTTATATCCAATAATTGCCAGCAATCCGTCGTGACTAAATTGGTTAAACTTTGTAACTTGGTTAATGTGGTGGTGAATTTTTTATGGTCACGTTTTAGTAAAACTAAAGCCCTTGGTTGTGGACCTGGTAAGTTTAGAATGAGCCCTTTTTTAGTAAGTGCTTGCTGATAGTCATTATCTGGCCAAGCGCCCATAAGGCTATTGATTAAAGCCGGTGTTTCTTTTCCTGATAAGCCTAATAACTGATAATCATTGGTTGTTTCTTTAAGCTGGGTTTTAAAGAAAGGCTGATATTTGGCTAAATGCGTTTGCACCGCTGCTAAATTATTGGCTGGTAAAATAAGTGCTAAATGATCGCTAGCAAAAGCAATGACTTCAAAGCTGCTGACCACACGGCCTTTTAAATTACACAAGAGTCCTGGCAGCGCGTGTTCAGTATTAACAAGGCGTAGGTCGGCAGTAATTTGACCCTGTAAAAGCTTGTCTGGCTGGCCGCCTTGTAACTCTAAAACAGCTAGATGATCTAAAGAAGCGAGAAAAATATTGGACATGGGTTGATACCTTGAATTTATTGCAGTGCAATAATGTGATTGATCTAAATCATTATTGCAAGTTAACCCAGTTGCTTAACAATAAAAAACCCGCCGCTGCTAAGCAGGGCGGGCTTGGAAAACTTTAGCAGTTTAAGGCGTTAAGCTTTCTTGGCAGCTTAGGATTCTTGTGCAACAGGAATCACTGAAGAAGCCGCTTTTTGGTATTCAGCCATTTGATCAAAATTTAGGTAGCGGTAAACATCGCTAGCCATAGTGTTGATCTTTTCAGCGTAAACCATGTATTCCGCAGTGGTTGGCAGTTTGCCTAAAATAGAGGCAACCGATGCTAGTTCTGCAGAAGCTAGGAATACGTCAGCACCATCACCTAAACGGTTAGGGAAGTTACGCGTTGATGTTGACACTGCTGTTGATTTAGCAGCAATACGTGCTTGATTACCCATGCACAAAGAACAACCGGGCATTTCCATACGCGCACCGGCACGGCCATAAATACCGTAGTAACCTTCTTCGGTTAACTGGTGCTGATCCATCTTGGTGGGTGGTGCTAACCATAGACGGGTAGGTAACGAACCTTTGAACTGCTCTAGCAGTTTACCAGCGGCACGGAAGTGACCAATGTTAGTCATACAAGAACCGATGAATACTTCATCAATTTTGGTACCAGCAACGTCAGATAATTTACGTGCATCATCAGGATCGTTAGGCGCACAAAGAATAGGTTCTTTGATAGTGTTTAGATCAATTTCGATGATGTGGGCGTAGTCTGCATCTTTGTCAGCACGCATTAACTGTGGGTTAGCTAGCCAATCTTCCATTGCTTTAGCACGGCGCTCTAAAGTACGTGCATCACCGTAACCATTAGAAATCATCCAGCGTAGCATGGTGATGTTAGATTTTAGGTATTCAGCAACCGACTCTTCAGACAAGGTAATGCTACAACCCGCAGCAGAACGTTCAGCAGAAGCATCAGATAACTCGAATGCTTGCTCAGCTGTTAGGTGCTCAAGGCCTTCAATTTCTAGTACACGACCAGAGAAAGCATTTTTCTTACCTTTTTTCTCAACAGTCAAAAGACCGTCTTGAATGGCTTGGTAAGGAATCGCATGAACTAGGTCACGCAGTGTGATACCTGGCTGCATTTCACCTTTAAAGCGCACTAGCACGGATTCAGGCATATCCAAAGGCATAACGCCGGTAGCCGCTGCGAAAGCAACGAGACCCGAACCCGCTGGGAAAGAAATACCTAGTGGGAAACGTGTGTGTGAATCACCACCCGTACCTACGGTGTCTGGCAATAGCATACGGTTCAACCAAGAGTGGATGATACCGTCACCAGGACGCAAAGAAACACCACCACGGTTCATAATGAAGTCAGGTAGTGTGTGGTGAGTGTTTACATCAACTGGCTTAGGGTAAGCCGCAGTGTGACAGAAAGACTGCATTACTAAGTCTGCAGAAAAACCTAGGCAAGCTAAGTCTTTTAGCTCATCACGGGTCATAGGACCAGTGGTGTCTTGAGAGCCTACGGTAGTCATCTTAGGTTCGCAGTAAGTACCCGGACGAACACCATCAACACCGCAAGCTTTACCAACCATCTTCTGCGCTAGGGTGTAACCTTTACCCGTATCTTCGGGCTGATCAGGCTTTTTGAAGGTATCGCAAGGACCAAGACCGAGTTCTGCACGGGCTTTTTCAGTTAGGCCACGACCGATAATTAAAGGAATACGGCCGCCAGCACGTACTTCATCAAGAAGAACTTGAGTTTTTAGTTCAAAAGTAGAAAGAACTTCATCAGTACCTTGCTTGCAAACTTTGCCTTCATAAGGATAAACGTCAATTACGTCACCCATATTTAGGTTTTCTACATTCATTTCGATGGGCAGAGCGCCGGCATCTTCCATGGTGTTGTAGAAAATAGGTGCAATGTTGTTACCAAAGCAGAAACCGCCCGCACGCTTGTTAGGTACGTTAGGAATATCGTCACCGAAGAACCAAAGTACAGAGTTAGTAGCGGACTTACGTGAAGAGCCCGTACCAACAACATCACCCACGTAAACTACTGGGTAGCCTTTGGCTTTAACTTCTTCAATTTGCTTAAGTGGACCAGTAACACCTGGTTCTACTGGCTCGATACCATCGCGCGCCATTTTAAGCATGGCATTAGCGTGAACTGGAATATCAGGACGTGACCAAGCATCAGGCGCTGGAGACAAGTCATCGGTGTTGGTTTCGCCAGGCACTTTAAATACGGTTAAAGTGATTTTTTCAGCCAGTGCAGGCTTGTTGGTGAACCATTCAGCATCAGCCCAAGATTGAATAACTTCTTTAGCGTTGGCATTGCCTTCTTTGGCTTTATCGGCTACGTCGTGGAAAGCATCAAACATAAGCAAGGTGGATTTAAGCTGAGTAGCAGCTAGCTTAGCTAGATCATCGTTGTCTAGTAGATCAACTAGCGTAACGATGTTGTAACCGCCCTGCATGGTGCCAAGCAGTTCAACAGCCAGTTCAGCGCTAATTAGTGGTGAAGAACTTTCGCCTTTAGCGATAGCTGCTAGAAAACCTGCTTTAACATAAGCCGCTTCATCAACACCGGGTGGAATGCGGTTAGTGATTAGGTCAACTAGAAATGCTTCTTCGCCTGCGGGTGGATTTTTTAGTAAATCAACTAAAGCAGCGGTTTGGTCTGCATTAAGGGGTGTCGGTGGTACGCCTTCGTTGGCGCGTTCTTCGATATGTTTGCGGTAGGCTTCTAGCACGATTGTATACCCTCATCTGTTGGCGATTCGATCAACTACAAAAAAACTTTTTTAATTAGGTTGGCGAATAAAAGTTCGCTACCTTTTTAATGGCGTTGGCATTGTAGTTTAAAGTGTCGACAAAGTTAAGTTAGCTGATTACAAGAAAGCTTCAACTTTGGTCGTTGTTGGTTGTTGGCTAACGTGTTTATTTTAATAAAAACTCTGATTTTTCTAGTATTTCAGTTACAATTCAGCGCATTTCATTTAGCTAATTTTGGAGCACTTTATGGATAAGCAACTTTTGTCTTTGCTCGTTTGTCCGGTATCTCATGCAGCACTGGTCTATAACAAAGACACGCAAGAGCTGGTTTGTCGTGCCAGCGGTTTGGCTTACCCGATTCGTGATGGCCTTCCGGTTATGCTTGAAACGGAAGCGCGTCAACTGACGATTGAAGAGAAGCTAGAAAAGAAATGAGCTTTATTGCCATTATTCCCGCACGTTTTGCTTCATCACGCCTGCCCGGTAAGCCTTTATTAGACTTGGCCGGTAAACCCATGTTGCAGCGGGTGTGGGAGCAAGCTTGTTTAAGTGCTGCTGATCGCGTTGTTATTGCTACTGACGACCAATGCATTGCTGAAGTCGCCAGTGCTTTTGGTGCCGAGGTTTGTATGACTTTGACCGATCACCCCAGCGGCACCGACCGTTTGCAAGAAGTGGCTAGTAAGCTAGGCCTTGCAAAAACGGCGCATATTGTGAATGTGCAGGGCGATGAGCCAATGATACCTCCAGCATTAATTAACCAAGTCGCTGCTAACTTAGCCAACAACGCCCAAGCCAGTATTGCCACTTTAAGTGAGCCGATTACTTGTATTGAAGCGGTGTTTAATCCTAACAATGTCAAGGTAGTAACTGATAGAAATGGCTTAGCGCTTTATTTTAGTCGCAGTCCACAACCTTGGGTTAGAGATTACTTTCTTGCCAATGAAGCCGGTAATTTTAAACCCCAAACCTTACCTGCGGGCATTAATTTTCAGCGGCATATCGGCATTTATGCCTACCGTGTCGACTTTTTAGATGAATACGTTACTTGGCAGCCTGCGCCCTTAGAGCAAGCCGAGCAGCTAGAGCAATTACGCGCACTTTGGAATGGCCACAAAATTCATGTTGCTGAAGCTTGTCAGCAGCATCCGCAAGGTGTTGACACGCCTGAAGATTACCAGCGCTTAAAAGCTTTGCTGGCTAAATCTATTTAAGTATTGAGTTCAAAGAATGATTAAGGTTTTGTTTGTTTGTTTGGGTAATATTTGTCGCTCCCCAACGGCTGAAGGTGTTTTTCGTCACCTCGTTGAAACGGTTAATTTGCAAGATAAGATTCAGATAGATTCTGCTGGCACTAGCAACGCACACCTAGGTAAAGCACCCGATGAACGTATGCAAAAGACTAGCTTAGATAGGGGTTATGATTTATCAGCATTACGCGCTCGCCAGTTTGGTGCAAAAGATTTAGACACCTTTGATTACATTTTAGTGATGGATAAACAAAACCAAGCCGATGTTGAAGATTTTGTAACAGAATTAGAACAGTTGGATAAAATTCGTTTGCTGCTTAGTTATAACCCTTCTGCTTTGGTTGAAGTGCCTGACCCTTATTACGGTGGCGAAACAGGTTTTCATCAGGTGGTTGATTTGGTGGAATCTGCCTGTAAACGACTGCTTATTCAAATCCGTAAAGCACACGGTTTGTAAAATAAATGTTTCGCAAAACAGCCAACGCCCCGCTAAACCAGCGTAATACCTTGGGTTTTACTGCCCAAGCTAGCTGGTTAGTTAAAGCTGAACAACCTAACGAGCTTCCTGAAATTTTTGACTTTGCACTTAGTCAACAACTGCCTGTTTTTCCTTTGGGCGGTGGCAGCAATGTTATTTTTCAGGGCGATTTAAAGGCGGTGGTGCTGCAACAACAAGCCCAAGTTTTAGACTGGCCTGAAATTGAGCCAGATGAATTAATATTAAGCGTACCCGCCGGTTATTCTTGGCAACAGCTGGTTTTAGATACCACCAATAAAGGCTATTTTGGGTTAGAAAACTTAGCCCTAATACCTGGACAAGCTGGCGCTGCACCCATTCAAAATATTGGCGCTTATGGCGTAGAACTAGCCGATAGTTTGCAGGCAGTTGAAGGCTATTGGTTACCAAAAAAAGGCCAGCCAGCTAAGTTCGCTATTATTGCTGCTAAAGACTGCGCCTTAGGCTACCGAGACAGCCGCTTTAAACACGACTGGAAAGGCCGTTTTGTTATTACCGCTTTGCAGTTACAGCTTTCTAAACAAGCTGAACCCCGTTTGAACTATGCCGATTTAAAAGCACGCTTAGCGATTAAACTAGATTTGACCACAAAAAAACAGCAACCAGAAGCCTTAAACCAACCCTTGCCACGCCTGATTGCCGAAGTGGTGAGTGAGTTGCGTCGATCAAAACTCCCCGACCCAGCCAAACTTGGTAACGCTGGTAGTTTCTTCAAAAACCCCGTGATTTCTCAGCAACAAGCAGAAGAACTCTTAACGCTTTATCCGAAAATGCCGCATTACCCTGCCACTAATGGCTGCAAATTAGCCGCCGCTTGGTTAATAGATCAGTGTGGTTTTAAAGGAGCAAAGCGTGGCAGCGTGGGAGTACATGACCAGCAAGCTTTGGTATTAGTACACAGCGGCGGCGGCACAGCAGAAAACCTATTAGCCCTAGCAGAAGAAATAACCACCGCAGTAAAAACACGCTTTAATGTGCAGCTAGAAAGAGAGCCGGAGCTAGTGTTAGTTAAGTAAAACTAGTTATTTTTAATAAGCTACTTATACAATAGGCGCTGTAAATGGACTTGTTACAAGGTTTGTTAATAATTACATCTATTCATCTTTTGGCAGCGGCGTCACCTGGCCCTGATTTTATTTTGGTTTCTCAACAAACATTATCAAACGGGAAAAAAGCAGGGTTAATGTGCAGTATAGGGATATCTTTAGGGCTTTCCATCCACATTATTTACTCTGCGTTCGGGCTAGCTACGGTTATTGCAAACTCAGCGAATATGCTTTGGGCGATAAAAATATTAGGTGGCGGCTATTTGCTTTATCTTGGTATTAAAGGGTTGCGTTCTAAGCCATCAAGTAACAAAAAAATTGTAGACGAAACGGTTGTTAAATATTCAATAGTCAAAATTATAGGCGTTGGCTTTTTATGTAATGCATTAAATCCGAAAGCACCGATATATTTTGTATCTCTGTTTACGGTCATCCTTTCGCCAGATATGCCGTTGTATCAAATCGTTATCTATGGTGCATGGATGATGGTAATTCAATTAGCTTGGTTTTCTACAGTTGTAGGGCTTTTATCGCGTCCAGCTATCAATAGCAGATTTAAAAAATATGGTCACTGGATCGACCGCGTATTAGGTGGTGCAATGATAGCGTTAGGTATTAAGGTCCTAGCCACTCGAACTAACTAAAAGCTAAGAAAGCCAATCACTATAACCAGCTGATGATAGTGGTGCTTAAAATTTTTGCACCACTTCGTTCAATGCCTAGCCTTAATGTTACCTAAGCTTTCATCAATGGATAATCGGTATAACCCTCAGACCCTGGCGTATAGAAGGTTTTTTGGTCGGGTGTATTGAGTGCTGCACCGGCTTGAATGCGGGCGGGTAAGTCTGGATTCGCAATAAATGCCTGACCAAAAGCAACAGAATCTGCTCCGTTATTACGCAAAATTTCAGCCGCTTCGGCTGCGTCATAACCCATATTAACCATTAAATGACCTTGATAATGCTCACGAGCAATGGGAATAACGTCAGCTTTTTGTATACCAAAAAAGTCACCTCGCATTAAATGCAAGTAAGCTAAATTAAAAGTATTTAATTGCTTGGCAAGGTAACTTACCCAACCTTCTGGATCGTTATCTTTCATGCTATTAAAACTGTTCAGTGGCGATAAGCGTAAACCAACCCGTTCACTACCAATTTCATTTGTTACTGCTGTAAGAACTGCTGTTAAAAAGCGCGTACGATTTTCCAGCGAACCACCGTAATTATCAACGCGTTGATTAGCACTTTCACGCAAAAATTGATCAATTAAATAGCCATTTGCACCGTGAACTTCGACCCCATCAAACCCTGCTTCAATAGCATTTGCAGCGGCTTGGCGAAAGTCTTGTATAATTGCCAAAATTGCTTCTTGGGTTACAGCGTGTGGTAGGGTATAAGCTTTTTTGCCTTCTGGTGTGGTTGTTTCGCCATCAATAGCAATGGCGCTGGGTGCAATGGCTTCTTTGCCATTATTAAGTAGCGGATGTGCTGCGCGGCCAGCGTGCCAGATTTGTAAAAATATTTGTCCGCCGGCTTGGTGTACCGCTTGAGTGGTTTTTTTCCAGCCTTCAATTTGTTCTGGTGAGTAAATACCAGGATCATTACCAAAAGATGAAGTTTGCGGCGTTACCATTGTACATTCAGTAATAATCAAACCAGCGCTGGCACGCTGTGCGTAGTATTCGGCCATTAGATCATTAGGGAGGTGATTTATTGCTCTAGCGCGGGTTAGTGGTGCCATTATAAAACGGTTGGGGAGTGTTAGTTTTCCCAGTTTTATCGGCTGAAATAGCGCTGTAGTGTCTTGTGGCATGGTAGGTTTCCTTTTGGGTAATGTGATTAACTATTGTGTGACCTGTGTTAGTTAGCTTAATTCCATTTGGTGATTCAAAATCACGATTTAATCTTCAAAACTAATACTGACTGTCAGTCCGCCTTTAGGTGTGTCTAGCAGTTTCAGCCTACCCTTATGGCGTTCAACTATTCGTGCAACAATCGCCAGTCCTAGTCCACTACCATAGAAATCACCTTGGCGATAAAACCTTTGCACCAGCAGAGGTTTTTGCTGATCCGACACCCCGCAGCCGTGATCTATCACTTCCAGCCGATGTCCCTGTAACCAGCGTTGCCAGCGAACCTGAATACTTTGACCTGAAGTTGAATGACGTAGGGCGTTGGTGACTAAATTCTGTAATAAAATTTCCAAACTGCCTAGCTCCATTGATATAGACCAGTTGGTAGTAGGTTCTTCGTTAAAAAGTTCCAGTTCGATCTGTTGTTGCATTGCCAAAGGCGCTAGATCAGCTAAAACCTGACGGCTTACTCTTAAAGGATTAATCTTTTCTAAAGGAAAGCTAGATTCAGGTTCAAGGCGTGCAAGGGTTAGCAGCTGAGAAACAATTCGAGTGGTGCGTTGAATGCCTTGCTGCAACTGTTTTAAGGATTCCTTCCTATCTTGTGGGTCTTTTGCTTGTAAGGCGTTTTGGCTGTGCAGGCTAAGTACGGTTAACGGAGTACGTAGCTCATGAGCAGCATCGGCAATAAAACGCTGTTCACGTTCTCTTAGCGCTCTTAGCTGTTGCAGTAATAAATTAATAGCTTCTTGAATAGTTTTTAGCTCTTGTGGCAAGTCAGTAAGGTGTAAAGCTTGTAGTGAATGAGGGTCACGGTTTCTTAAAACTTCAGCTAAGTGTTCTAAAGGCTTTAAACCCTTACCAATAGTTAGCCAGATAAGTAATGCTAAAGCTGGCACGCCTAATAAATCTGGCAGTAATGTTCTTAAGGCAATTTTATCAACTAGCTCACCACGCACATCTTCCCTTTCAGCCATAATAATTTGTTGCTGTTGAGGGTGATTTAATACAAAAACTCGCCAAATTTGGTCATCTACCTGCTCTAAGGCATAGCCAGTTTTTTGTTGTGTTAATCGGCTGCCCGGCGCATTACGAGAGCGTAAAATCAGCTCATTTTCTTGCCACACTTGAAAAACCACCTTGCTCTCATAGCGGTGGCCTTCTTGTGTTTTAGCTTTTAAAAAAGGTTGTTCCATTGAATTAAGTAAACGTAACTTTTCAACTGGGTTTAAGGGTGCAGCTTCCAGCCCAGTTAACAGGCCGCTAATTAACCGAGCTTGTTGTGCTAAGTGTGCATCGTATAATTCTTCTACCTCATGGGCAGCATCATGGAAGCTGCTCCAAGCAATAAGGCTACTAACAGAAATAAAAAGTAGTAAAGCCCACTTAAGGGTTTGTTTGCGTATGGATGCGCCTTTTTTCATGGTTGAGCATCCTTGTCTAATACATAACCTATGCCCCTTAGGGTGCGTATTAAGCTGGGAAAGAGTTTTTTTCTTAGGTGATGAATATGCACTTCCAAAGCATTACTTTCTACATCCTCTTCCCAACCATAAAGGAGCTGTTGCAGGTGGTCACGGGTGAAGACATGGCCGGGCTGGTTAAGCAGTTCGTGTAATAAGGCAAACTCTCGGCGGGTTAGGTTAACCGGCTGTTTTTGAAAGATAACTTGTTGATTTTGTGGGTTAAGTTCTAACTCACCCAGTTGCAAAATTGTTTGGGCACGGCCGGCACTGCGGCGTAATAGGGCGCGTACCCTAGCTTTTAGTTCGGTGATATCAAAAGGTTTAATTAAGTAATCATCAGCGCCGGCATCTAATCCGGCAATACGGTCAGCAACGGCATCGCGTGCAGTAAGAATTAACACAGGCAGTTGTTTACCTTCATCACGGATTTTTTTTAATAGTGACAAACCATCTAATCCGGGTAGCCCTAAATCCAATAATAGCAGATCAAATACTTCATTTTTAATACCGTAAAATGCCTGCTGACCATCAGCCAGCCAGTCCACGGTATAGCCTTCAGGTTTTAGCGCCGTCCGAATACCTTGTGCTAGTGAGGTATCGTCTTCAATCAGCAGTAACCGCATGAATTTAATCCTAGTTAGAAGGTTTTTGGACGGCTATTTACTAGCTTTTTTAGTTGGTTTTGAAAAGTATTCAAGCCAACTTCACCCAGTGTGCGTAGCGATGGAATCTCAGTCCCATTTTGGTCAAAATATAGTAATGCTGGTGGCCCAAACAACTGGTATTGCTTTAGTAAAGCAGAGTGCTGTGTGGTGTTTTCAGTCATATCCAGTTGAAGAAAAACTACTCTTCCTGCGTAATTTTGCAGATTAATTCTGCTAAAAACTTGTTTTTCCATTAGCTTACAACTGGCGCACCAGTCGGCGTAAAAATCCAGCACCACAGGCAAGGATTGTTCTTTAGCTAACTGCATTTGTTCCTTTAGCTTATCTAGGCTGCGAGTCTGGGTAAACAAAGGCTCTTCTTGAAGGGCTGTATTCTGATTCTTACCAAGCATTCCGGCCAAGGGCTGTAAAGGATCATCTTGCCCTGCCAAAGCACTCACTAACAAGGTTGCGGCATAAAGTGCCAGAGCAGCGGCTAAGCCACGGCGAGTTTTTTGCCAATCCGTTTTAATTTCACCACTGCCTAAATGAACAGCGTACACCAGTGCTAATAAACCCCATAACGCTAAGCTAATACTTGCGGGCAGAAAACGTGCTAGTAAGCTAATCGCCAGCGCTAGCAGAATAACGCCAAAAAAGTTTTTAACCGCAACCATCCATAACCCAGCACGCGGCAGAAGTTTTCCACCGCCTGCACCTACTAGCAACAGCGGCACGCCCATACCTAAACTTAGTGCAAATAATGCTGCCCCACCTAAAAGTGCATCCCCCGTCGTACTGATATAAATTAATGCGCCCGCTAAAGGGGCAGATACACAGGGCGAAACAACCAAGGCTGAAATTAAACCTAGCAAGGCTAAGCCTGTATAACGGCCAAAACCAGAGCTAGATGCCTTTGAATTCGGTTTATTACCTAGATTATTAAGCTTATCGCTAAGAAAAGCAGGTAGCTGTAATTCATAAAAACCAAACATGGCCAAAGATAACAATACAAAAATAAGCGCAAATACACTAAGGGCAATCGGGTTTTGCATGGCTGTTTGTAAGTTCATGCTGGCACCAAAATAACCAACCAGCACTCCAGCTGCTGTGTAGGTAGTTGCCATACCCAGTACATACGCCAGTGACAAGCCTAACCCCTTACTGGTACTGATATTTTGCCCTTGTCCAGCAATAGCCCCAGCCAAAATAGGCAACATGGGCAGCACACAAGGGGTAAAGGTTAGCCCCAGCCCCAATACAAAAAAAGTACCAATTATCCACATCAGTCCAGAAGATTCTAATAAGGTCGCTAAAGCTCCGGCATCTTCGTTTGTGCCTTTAGGTGAAGAGCTAGGCTTAATAATTTGTTCAGTCTCTAAGGTAGTAGCCGTATTGCCAGGCCATTGCAGTTGGAAGGTTTCAGTGCGAGGTGGATAACACAAGCCAGCTTCTGCACAGCCTTGCCAGCTTAGTTCTACTGTTTGAAGGCCAGCTGGCAAATCGGGGCTAGCCGTTAATTCTAAGGTGTTATAAAAAACATCTACTAGCCCAAAGTTTGGATCATTTTTTTTTGTTGTTTTTGATAAAAAATTGGGCTGCAAAGCTTGTTCATTAGCTTGAATGCTAATTCGAGACTGATACAAATAATAACCTTCAGCAATTTCCCAATGAGCTAATAACTGCTGGTTTTCAAGCACCACACTGGCCTTGAAAGCTTGGTTAGCAGGCAAAAAATCTGCAGCAGCCTGTAAAAAACCACTGCTAAGCAGTGAGGTTAGCAATAACAGCAGAGTAGAGCGTTTCATTTTCTGATTCCTAATCACTAAATAATAGACCACTAGCCTGAAGCACAAAAATTAAGGCTAGCTTAAGGCGCACTTAAGAAAATCTTAAGTTAGGGCTGAAAGAATGACAGGACTAAAACTAGTCAGGAGCCAAGAGCATGACAAAAGAACAGTCATTAATAACACCCAAAGGTTTAACACCTTGGTTTACCGCAGCGGCTTTAATGTTAGGAATAACAGCTGTGAGTTTTATTCCTTCAGCTAAAGCAACAGAACTAGTACCCATTACACAGTCACAAAAAGCACCGCTACTCAATCAGCGTCTGCCTGATATGAAAGGTGGTGAAATGGCTTTGGCTGATTTTAAAGGCAAGGTGGTGCTGGTTGATTTCTGGGCTTCTTGGTGTGGGCCTTGCCGTGAGTCTTTTCCTTGGATGAATAGCGTGCAAGAAAAATATGCGACACAAGGATTGGTTGTGGTAGGTATTAATTTAGATCAGCAGCCTAAAGAGGCAGAGACCTTTCTTAAGCAGGTGCCAGCAAATTTTACACTGTTACAAGACAGTAAAGCATTTTTGCCAGAAGCCTATGGCTTGATAGGTATGCCCTCTAGTTATTTACTAGACCGTGAGGGGCGGTTACGCGCCACCCACACCGGATTTCATGCCAGCAGAGTAAAAGAATACGAAGCTAGCATTCAACAATTACTGGCTGAATAAGGAGACACACCATGAATAAAAAAAGGCTAGCACAAGTAAGTTTAGGGTTGCTTATTTTATTGTTTTTAGCGGGTTGCTCTAACTGGGGTGTTAAGCCTTGGGAGCGTGACCTGTTAGCCCAGCCAAAAATGCAACTAATTAATGAACCTGTAGAAGCTGGATTAGATGATCACATTTATTTCAGTAAAGAAGGCAGCAGTGGTGGTCGTAGTTTTGGCGGCGGCGGTTGTGGTTGCAACTAGGAGCAGAGCATGAGCGAATTAAGAAAAAAAGATTCAGCATTAAGCGCAGGTAAGTTGGGCGGAACACTGGCTGCAATAGGCTGTGCACTCCTTCAGGGTATGCCAAATCAGGTGCAGGCTGGGGAACTGGAAAAATGGGATTTTGATGCGGCAGTGTTGCTTTATGCTGAAAGCGACAGTCGGGTACAAGCTGTTGAGCCGGTTATAAGTGCAACTCGTAACTTTGATAGCGAAACAAAGCTTAATTTAAAGCTGGCGCTAGACACGCTCACTGGTGCTTCACCCAATGGTGCTTTTACTAGCGACCAACCACAAACTTTTACTCGCCCTTCCGGTGAAGGTCAGTACAGTGCTGCTGCGGGTGAATTGCCGCTGGATGATAGTTTTCGTGATACCCGTATTGCTACCTCTGCCCAGTGGTCTGCACCCCTAGGTCGTGATTGGGCTTATTCTGTGGGTGGTCATTTTTCTACCGAGCATGATTACCTTTCTATGGGTGGTAATGCTAGCGTGTCGCGTTACCTTAACCAAAAAAACACCACTTTAACGCTGGCGGGTGGTTTGTCTTTAGATACCATTAGCCCAGAAGGTGGTATTCCGGCTGGTATAAGTCCAATGGCTGTGTGGGGCAGCAGCAATTTTGATAATGACTTTGCTGCTAGCCGTGTTGGTGGCGATGACGATAAAACTGTGACTGACTTGCTCTTGGGTGTAACTAAGGTTATTAACCGCAGCACCATTATGCAGTTTAACTACAGCCTTAATTTAAGTGATGGTTACCTGACTGACCCTTACAAACTAGTGAGTGTTTTTGATCAGGCTGGTGGTGGTTTACAGGGTTATCGTTATGAAGCACGACCTGATAGCCGTACTAAACAAGCGCTTTTTTGGCAGACTCGCCATCAGCTGGCTGGCGGTGATGTAGTTGATTTAAGTTATCGTTATCAGTTTGATGATTGGGGCATGAACTCCCACACCCTAGAAATGAAATACCGTTGGGGTTTAGGACAGCATTACCTTGAACCTCAGGTGCGTTGGTACACTCAATCAGCAGTGGACTTTTATCAGCCCTATGCTACCTCTCAACAGCTAAGTGTAGGCAGTAAAGAACTAACAGCTGATTACCGTTTGGGCAATTTTGATGCTTGGACTTTGGGCCTGCGTTACGGTTATCAACTAACGGCTAAACAAGAAATTTACACGCGCTTGTCTTTATACCAACAAACCTCTAGCAACTTTAGCTCAGCAGTAACACCGGCTTCGGGCAGTGATTTACCTAAAACTACGGCAGTGATGATGATTCTTGGCTATAAGTTCTAATGCAAGCAATCAGGCAAGTAACCTGCAACTGGCAGGGCAGTTTTTTTGTGACGAGCTTTAAAGCCATGTCAAGCCCCTGTGAAATTTTGCTGGCCTTGCCTGAATCTCAAAAAACTTTAGCTGTCCATTTAGCAGAACAAATGGCGGCTGAAGTCTGGCGCATTGAAGATGCCTACAGTCGTTATTCTGGCAATAATTTATTTAGTGATCTTCATGCATCTTCTGGCAAAAAACAGCAGGTTAATGCTGAAACCGCTCGGCTGCTCAATTTTGCTGAACAAGCCTGGCATTTATCTGATGGCCTATTTGATTTAACCTCCGGCCTGTTACGCAAAGTTTGGGTTTTTGATGGCAGTGATCGGTTGCCGGATCAATCAGCGATTGATGCACTCTTGCCTTTTATTGGTTGGCAAAAACTTAGCTGGCAGTCAGCTCCTCCCGATGCCCGTGGAGAAATTAAAGGTGGCTGGCTGACTTTACCCGAAGGAATGGAGTTGGATTTTGGCGGTATAGGAAAAGAATATGCTGCTGATCGGGCACTAGGTATGGGCTTACATCTGTTAGAAAAAGTAAAACAAAGCTTTGCTACAGAAGGCAATAAATGGCCTGGCTTGTTAGTTAATTTAGGCGGTGATTTAGCGTGTAGTGGGCCGCTGACAAAAGATAAACCTTGGCGAGTGGGTGTAGAGTCTTTAGCGGTAGAAAATACTGCCAGTTTATTATTACAGGTTTCGCGTGGGGGGCTGGCTACTTCTGGCGATAGCCGTCGTTTTTTACTAAAAAACGGTAAACGCTACAGTCACCTTTTAAACCCTTTAACAGGTTGGCCAGTAGAACAAGCTTTAAGATCCGTTAGTGTTGCTGCACCGAGTTGTGTGCAAGCAGGGCTAGTGGCTAGTCTAGCCCTACTGCAAGCTGCTAATGCCCGTAGCTTTTTAACGGCTACGGGGTTAAAACACTGGGTTTTAGATTGATTTTTTAACGTTCCACTTTATCTAAATTCAAATAGCTCTTGATGAAAGCGCAGGGAAACTGGCTGCTTTTTTAAACCACTTAGTAAAGCCTTAGCTAAGCCATTTGGTCCACAGAACCAGATATCGACTTGCTTAGAAGTAATCGCTAGCTGGTCAGCAGTTAAACGCTGTCCTTGTTGGCTATCATAAATATGCAAGCTAATGTCTGGAGTGCTTTCAACCAGCTGTTTTAAGCGTGCAACCAGAGGGTCAGTCGCAGCAGCTGAAGTGCAATAATGCAGGCTAGTTGAGGTGTTATTTAATTGAGGATAATTGGCACGGTTTTCTAATGCAGCTAAAAAAGGTGTAACACCTATACCGCCGGCAATCCAAATTTGCTGAGCATTTTTTCTACCCTTGGCAGGATTAAATCGACCATAAGGCCCTTCAATTAAAACTGGCTGACCACTATGTAAGTGCTGCGGTATTTTGCGCGTGTAATCACCTAAGGCTTTAATTTGAAAACTAAGCTGACCATTTGTTTTATCAGCACTGGATAGGGTAAAAGGATGAGCGCCTTCAAGCTTATTAAAGGTTACCAGAGCAAATTGCCCAGCTTTATGTCCCGGCCACTGTTTACCAAGATCACACACCACTTGGGTAACTTGGTTAGAAAGTGATTCAACGCTTTTTATTACGCCTTGATAACGACGATTTTTACCTATACCACCAATTAATGATTGGATAGATCCGAGTAAGCCACCCAGCATTAATAGAGCCATTAGCCAGCCAGTTGATTGTTGCCACCAGCTAGGGGGTGTTAATAAAAGCGCATGAGCAGCAAGGAGCAGATAAACTAAAGGCATTACCTTATGCAGATAACGCCAGTAGTAATAGGGGATTAAACGAATTAGTGTAACGATAACCAGCAACACCAGAATATACAGAACAGGTTCACCTAAATCTTCAACAGTATCCTGAAAAGTATCCAGCCAGCCAGTAAAGTGGCCTTTTCTTTGACTGCGATCTCTGCCTAAGATAGCCTTCAGCCCATCATCCCACATTTCTATCAACCAATGACTTAGGGCAAAAAAAACCGCCAATATTCCAGTCCATTTATGCAGCTGGTAAATGCTATCTAAACCACCCAAAGGTGTTTCTAGCCAAGCTGGACGAGTAGCTAGTAACAAAGTGAGCGACATAAAATTTATGGCTAGGTAGCCACTTAGGGTTAGAAAATGATCGTAACTTGTTCCTACTTGCCAAAAAACAAGTTGAATAATTAGCAGTAAAGCTAGGTTTAAGTTGGTGCGCTTAGTAGGCATAGGCCGATACCTTTTAATGATAGGTAGGATTGAATGCCTAGTTTGCAATGCAAAGCTTACGCCAACCTTAATTCAAAAAAAAAGAAGGATTAAAACGCCCAATTGGTAATTTCTAACCAAGCGCCTAAGCCCAACCAGCCTGAAATAGAAGCCAACATAAAAAAACTTTAGCTGCCCATTTAGCAGAACAAATGGCAGCTAAAGTCTTTGCAGCATAGATTAACACTGGTAGTTTATACAGCATGATAAAACACACCAAGACATTAAAAGTCCGAGTACGCGATAAACATAAAGCTTTGCTTAACAGCATGGCTAGGCATGTTAATTTCGTCTGGAACTACGTTAATGAATTAAG
>NZ_DATESC010000010.1:0-55675 GCF_035271045.1 Marinospirillum sp.
CAGTCAGATGCGTACCGTCATTCTGCAACGCGCTCTGGGCTGGTTTGACCAAAGCGATACTCAGGTTCTGGCTGGTGATCCTCTGTGGCACTTGGCTTGTAGTGATGCACGAGGGCTGACACCACTGGAAGAAAAAGACATTCACTACCTGGGACGCCTGAAAGGCAATTCCCGCCTGCAAAAGCTCGCTCAACCCTACCTGAAAAAACCTGTCGTCCATCTGATGAACTGCGAGAATGGTGCCATGACCTGAGCTATCAGGCCGACAGCTGGGCAAACCCGCGCAGGGTGGTACTGGTCGTGCAGGAAAAACCCGATGACCTTTTCCTGCACGCCTTCTTCATCGTCACCAACCTGCAGGAATATGAGTGCTCTGCCGAACAGTTGCTGGATCTGTACCGCAAAAGAGGCAAGGCCGAAGCCCATATGGGCGAGTTAAAATCCACCCTGGACCTGCACCTGCCTTCAACCAATCGAGGGGCATCAACGGTTCAGCAGGTGATGGCCCGTAATCAGGTTAACCTGCTGCTGAGTCTTTACGCCTATCAGCTGATGCACAGCTTGCGCTACCTGATGGAAGAAAAAACCGGCAAGGGCTGGAGCCTGAGGCGTCTGAGAGAGCAGCTGCTGAAAGTGGCCGCCACCCTGACCGTTCATGCCCGGCAGATCAAGGTCAATCTGGGTGCTGCCGCCAACAAGTGGTGGCCGATCTTGCTGGAAGCCCTTTATCGACCACAAACAGAATAACCACCGTCAGCAGGCAGTCAGGCAGTTATCCACAACGCATTATCGGCAACAGCCGAGAATCACGGCTGCCTGCGAGTCGAAAATCAGGCTCAGGAAAGCTGGAAAGTGACAAAAAATCAGTTAAAAAGGCCACATAGGGTCGCTGGTAGCAGGGTCAAACAGCGGTTCGGAGAGGCTGATTCACAGCCTCATGAATAATGCGGGTTAACCATTATTCATCACACCCCTTTACTTACCCTGCCATTGGGGATGACGCTTTTCAACAAAAGCACAAATGCCTTCTTTGGCATCTAAAATATCTAAGTTTGCCGCCATTACTTTAGCTGTGTAGTTATAAGCTTCACTTAATGACATAGAGTTTTGGGTATAAAAAGCTTCTTTGCCTATCGCCAAGGTTTTAGGTGATTTAGAAGCAATTAACTCGGCTAACTCTAAGGTTTTTTGCTCCAACTCATCATCGGCAACCACTCGGTTAACTAAGCCGATTTGCTCAGCTCGTGCGGCAGAAATCATTTCACCGGTTAACAACATTTCCATAGCATGTTTAGGGTGTACATTACGGGTTAAAGCCACCATGGGTGTAGAGCAAAACAAGCCAATATTTACACCAGGGGTAGCAAAGCGTGCGGTTTCTGCTGCTACGGCTAAATCACAACTAGCCACTAGCTGACAACCGGCAGCGGTGGCTACCCCTCTTACGCTAGCAATCACAGTTAGTGGCAATTCAACAATTTTTTGCATCACTTCGCTGCAACGCTTAAATAATTTTAACTGCGCTTGATGGTCGCCTAGCTGACCTTGCACTTCTTTTAAGTTATGCCCTGCACAAAACACCTTGCCTGCTGCGGCAATAACAATCACTTTAAATGCTTTATCGTCTTTAACTTCATCTAAACGCTGGTCTAATAACTCTAGCATCGCCAGCGATAAGCTATTGCGGCTTTCTGGCTGGTTAAGGGTTAATAAAGCCACACCCTTACCTAAATCAGCTAGCGTAATGGCATCATTTGTTGTATTTGTCATGCTATGCTCTCTTAAAATTGAGTTGTTATTTATCTGCAAAAAAAGGAAGAACTATGAATACCACTGCACAAAAATTGATGCAAGACACAAAATCCATCGCTATTGTTGGTATTTCTAACAAAGCAGACCGTGCCAGTAATCGAGTTGCCGTGTATTTAAAAAATGCTGGCTACAAACTTTACTTTGTAAATCCTCAATATGAAGAAGTCTTAGGTCAGCCTTGTTATGCCAGCCTAAGCGATATTCCTGACCCAGTTGAAATGGTTGATATTTTTCGTAAAGCAGAAGATTGCCTGCCCGTTGCTGAAGAAGCAGTAAAAATAGGTGCTAAGTCTATTTGGCTACAATTAGGTATTAGTAACCCAGACTGCAAAGCTTTAGCCGAGAAGCATGGCATTGCTTATGTTGAAGACGAATGCACAAAAATTGTTCACGCTAATCTTTAAGCCTAACTAACTTTAAACCAAGCCAAACGCCAACTGGTTTAAATAAATAACCAGCGGCAAAGTAACCATCGCTACCAGTGTTTGTGCTGTCACTATCGCCGCCATTAAGGGTGCATCACCGCCTAATTGACGGGCTAGAATATAAGCGCTGGTTGCGGTTGGCATGGCCGCAAAAAGCACCAACATGGCCTGTTCTTGTACTTCAAGTTTAAGTAACAGGCTAATACCCACAGCCACCAAAGGCATTATCAACAGCTTGGCTAAATTAGAATAAAACAGCGCTTTACTAGCCGAGCGCAACGCCTCTAAATTCAGCGCCACACCCACAGCCAATAATCCTAAGGGCAGAGCAGCCCGAGAAATAATTTCCATCACTGGCTGAGTCCAACCAGGCATTCCTATGCCAGTAATATTTAAAAATATACCTAGCAAACAACCCAGTATTAATGGATTTTTAATCACCGTTATAAAGGTTCTACGTGCATTCATACGCTCTTCACCTGCATAAAGTGAAAAGATAAACACGCACAAAATATTCAGCAAGGGAATCATCACTGCCATAATGACTGCTGCCAAAGCTAAACCTAAGCCGCCAAACAATTCAGCCGAAGCCGCTATAGCAACATAGGTGTTAAACCTAATTCCACCTTGATAGATAGAAGTAAACTCTGGCCCAGAGCGGCTAATAAAACGACGTAGAATAACAAGCAGAAGTGTCATTGCTATTAACAATAAAAATACTGCCAGTAAAACTCGACCCACCGCCACACCAGAAAAATCGGCAAGGGCTAGGCGGGTGGCCAGCATGGCAGGGAATAAAAAGTAATAAACTAAGCGCTCTAATTGTGGCCAAAATTCAATGGAAGGAAACCTTATTTTTTTAAGCAATGCGCCAATTAGAATAACCATAAAAACTGGGCCAAGCGCATGGACTAATGACAACATATACTTGAAAATCCTTATTTATGCGTCATCTGACCACAGGCGGTTTAGATAACGCTTTGTTAAGCTGGTGGACTGCTTTTTTGAGATGTTGATTAATGAACTCTATACCGGATAAGCGTAAAACGCCCTACCCTATTAACTTGTTAATACTCATTACTCTTGTGGGTATTTTGTTAGCTATTTGGTATGTCACTAACTACCTCCATACTAAGCAGGCTGGACAAGTCACTTGGTATTCTGCCGCTAGCTGCCAGCTTCCACAAGACACCTGTTTTGTTAAGCTAGATGGACAAAAACACCTAACATTTAGGCTAGACAAACAAGAACCCAAACCCTTAGAGAGTCTACCTATTCGTGTACAGCTAGAAGGTTACAGTGAAGAAGAGCTCAAAAACCTACAGCTAGAAATCGACTTGCAAGGCCGTGATATGTACATGGGTTATAACCGTACACCCATGATTTATCAAGGCGAGGGACTATTTACTGCCAACCCTATTCTTAGCATTTGCACTGAAGCGGTTATGGTGTGGCGAGCTAGTGTATTAATTAATAACCTAACCACTAGCACCACCTACGGCAGCTATTTCGACTTCACCGTTAAAAGCTAATTCAGCAAAACGCTAAGGCGCTGAATTTAAGTGCTGCCACATGGCATGAATTGCCTGCATTTGCGGCCCTTCACGAGTAGCAAAGGCTTTTGATTCATAACCCCACCAATCCCAGCAGCCTTTAGGGTTAGGCAAACTGTTTTTTGCTTGAGGAAAAAGTACAACTAGATCACGAGCATCGGCCTGCTGCAAATAACCACTTAACCGCATAAAGTCTTCGCCTACTTCTTCTGCACCCTGCTCACAACCATGCAAAACAACCTGCAAACCACAGCCACCAGCTACACATTGTTCGGGTACATAATAAAAACCTTCTTCGGCTAAACCTTTGCTTTTTTCTGCCTTAAACGTATTTTGATTAAACGATAATAACTGACCCGTGGCTTCAGCTTGAACCGCTTTTTTGGCGGGTCCATCAAGGTAATTCAAGCTTTCTGCTGCGCCAGAATAGCCACAGGCATTCACATAGGGTGCGGCGGTTTTTTCACAAGCAACACCTTTATCTAAAGTGGGCAAACCATGACCGGCTAAAGCTTGTGTATGAATTTCCAAACCTTCAGGCGCCAGCTGTGCATAAGTTTTTTCTAAGGCAATAGAGACAGCTTGTGCGACCACTGGATCTGCCTCTGCTTTATAAAGATAAACGCGGCTATTGGCCACTAATTTAGGATCACCTAGCTCGTCTTCTTTAGCTGCTTCTTCAATCAGTGCCAAGCTTTTTTCGGCGCTGGGCGCACCACGGCTAACCGCCATGCAGTTGAATAAAGCAGCGGTAACACCGTCTTTAGCACAAGCATAAGGACCTGCCGCAAACACAGCCACGCCACGTATTTCATCCGGCCAAGCTAGGTGTAACTGGTGTGTCAAATAGCCACCTGAAGAAATACCAGCTATGTATAAGCGCTCAGTAGTTGTATTCAGTTTTGGCAACTCTGGGTGCTTTGATTCATTACTAGAACAAGCCGTTAACAGCACTAAGCTTGCTAACAAAAAACTTACACCTAGCCAAGATTTTTTATGTTTTTTCATACTGATCCACCTGTGGATAACTTTGTTAGTTAAATTTTTATAAACTGTTCAAGCGTTGTGTTTAACCAGCGCCAGCCTAAAGCTGAACAAGCAATTCTATTATTGTCATTTGTCCAGAGTTCTCGCTGCTTTAAGGCCTGAATTTGTGGCTGTAAATCGGCTAAATTTAACCCCGTTCTCAGTGGATAACTTTTTGCCTCCACTCCATCGGCTAAACGCAGCGCATTCATCATAAATTCGATGGGTAATTCATCGGCGGTTAAAACTTCCGTACCGGCTAAAAAATCACGATTCTCAATTAAACGTGATAAATAAGCTTGTGGCTGACGGGTTTTCCAACGCCTTTCAATCACCAGTTCGCCTGCCGAATTAAAACGACTTAACTTGCCATGCGCGCCAGCGCCTAGACCTAGGTAATCGCCAAAACTCCAATAGTTCAGGTTATGCCTAGCTTGTTTGCCTTTAAGAGCAAAGGCTGAGACTTCATAGTGAATAAAACCTGCCTGCTGCAAAAGCTCGCTACCTGCATCTTGAATGGCAGCTAGGGTATCTTCTTCTGGCAACTTAGGTGGGCGGCGATAAAATTCGGTATTAGGCTCTAGGGTGAGTTGATACCAAGATAAATGGGTAGGCTGTAAATCTAACGCTTGCTGAATATCCGCCAGCGCCAAGCTTTGAGTTTGTTCCGGCAAGCCATGCATTAGGTCTAGGTTAAAGTTATCAAAGCCAGCTTTGCGTGCTGCGGCAACGGCGGTCACCGCTTCTTGCCCACTATGAATGCGCCCTAGGGCTTTAAGTTGTTTATCTGCAAAAGACTGCACGCCCATGGATAAACGATTAATACCCGCTTCACGATAACCGCTGAACTTGCCTTGTTCTACCGTGCCAGGATTGGCTTCTAGGGTAATTTCACAATCATCAACTAGCTGTAAACGACTTTTTAAACCAGCAAAAAAAGCTTGATAACCTTGCGGTGACATTAAACTGGGTGTGCCACCACCAAAAAATATAGAAACAATCGGGCGCTCGGCTACGTCTGGAAAAGCTTTTAAATCAAAATCTAAATCGGCCAGCAAAGCTTGAACATACTGCTTTTCGACCAAGGTATCTAGGCGAGGTTTAGCGCCTGCGACCGCACTGGTATCTAGCGCATGGGAATTAAAATCACAGTAAGGGCACTTTTGAACACACCAAGGCAGGTGCACATAAAGGGATAAAGGCGGTAAAGGCTTGGCTAACTCAATCATTAGCAGGATAGCGCTGGTTTAATGCCTGAATCAGTTGTTGGCTAGCAATGCCACGGTGCGAGAGCTGGTTTTTTAACTCGCTGCTTAGCTCTGCCGCTGTTTTGCCAAGTTCAGGTAACCAAAATAAAGGATCATAACCAAAACCACCTTCACCCTTGGGCGCAGTTAATATTTGCCCTTCCCAGCTGGCTTGCACAATAACCGGGGTTGGGTCTTCAGCAAAACGCAAAAACACCAGCACACACCAATAACGAGCCGTGCGTTCTGCTGCGGGTACATTTTGGAGTTTTTGTAACAGGTAGGCGTTATTGTCTGCATCTTTACTGCCTTCGCCAGCAAAACGGGCGGAATAAATGCCCGGAGCGCCTTGCAAAGCATCTACTTCAATACCTGAATCATCCGCCAAGGCAGCAAAGCCCGTATGTAGGGCGGCGTTACGGGCTTTAATAATGGCATTTTCAACAAAGGTTAAACCTGTTTCAGCCGCTTCAGGTACTTGGTGCAAGTTTTGTGCTTCTACCTGCCAACCCAAAGGCGCTAATAAGCCTGAAAACTCGCTTAATTTACCAGCATTGCCACTGGCTAGAATTAATTTTTTTTTAGTCATGGTTACAGTAATAGTCATAAAAAATACCTTGGCTTAGTCCATGTAGAGACGGCGAATAAAAGCTAACTCATAGGCGGGCTGTTTAGAAGAATAAGTAACACGCAGGTTAAAACGCATGGGATCATCGTGAACAAAACGGAAAGTGGCTAGATTAAAAATGCCTTGGTTTTGACCCACCTCATGGGTATGAAAACTTAACCCGTTTAACTGCCCTGCCAAGTTACCCGCATGACCTGAAACCCTTGCTTTAACCGGCTCGCTAGAACCATCGGTGAGGCGATGCAAAACAGTAACACGCACCATACCTTGACCTTTACTACGCACCACACTATAACCTTGAGCAACCTGCGGGCTTAAAAAGCTAGTCGGCAATACATCGTAATAAATCTCGTAGTCACCCACCTTTTCCATATTTTTATCTTGAGCCAAAAGCGTAAGTGGTAAAAAGCTTAGAGCAACCAACAAGAATCCTGATAATAAAAAATTCCGACGCAACATAGTGCCTTTCCTCAATAAAAGTTAACGACCAATTCTGTAGATAGCGACTTCACCAAATAAGTTCGGCCATAAACGGGCCTTCCAATGGCTTTTATAAGCAAAATCACCCACGGCTCGATCAAGAATTTTTAAACCTTTTTTATGGCACAAGGCTTCAAAATCTTTAAAGGTAAACAAATGAATATTGGGTGTGTCATACCATTGGTGCGGCAAGGTTTTTGACATAGGCATTTGACCTTTCCAGCTTAAATAAAAGCGATTAGTCCAATGCGCAAAATTAGGAAAAGTCACTATCGCCTCTTGCCCAACACGCAGCATTTCATCAAGGGCTAGGTCTTGTCGCCTTAACACTTGCAGCGCCTGCGTCATAATAACCGTGTCATAACTGCTGTTTGCAAAGTTGCTTAACCCACGGTTCAAGTCTTGCTCTAGAACATCGACACCTCTAGCAATACAAGCGGTAATCTGCTCGGCATCAATTTCTAAACCATAACCCACCACACCTTTGTTTTCTTCTAAATAGTGCAGCAGCTCGCCATCGCCACAGGCGAGGTCTAATACTCGGCTGTTAGGTTCTACCCAATTGGCAATAATGGTTAAGTCTTGGCGCATTTAACTTGCCTCCCCTTGCTTAATTTCTTGGGCAGCACGCTGCATAAAGGCAGTAAAGACAGCTTCATAACGCTCATCGGGAATTAAAAAAGCATCGTGCCCATGCGGTGATTTAATGCGGGCATAGCTAACACGCTTTTGTGCTGCGGTTAAAGCATTCACTAATTCTTCAGAGTGACGTGGTGAAAAACGCCAGTCGGTACTAAAGCTAACCACTAAAAAGCGGCATTGAATAGGTGCTAAGGCCTTAACTAAATCACCATCAAAAGTTTTGGCAGGGTCAAAATAATCTAAAGCTTTGGTCATTAATAAATAGGTGTTGGCATCAAAACGCTCAGAAAAGCTTTTTCCCTGATAGCGCAAATAAGATTCCACTTCAAAGTCGATACCAAAGCCGTAATTGAGTTTATCGGTACGCAGATCACGACCAAACTTTTCGCCCATCGAGTGTTCTGAAAGGTAAGTGATATGTCCCACCATGCGCGCCAAAGCCACACCGTGGCGTGGAATAACATCGGCTTCTTGATAGCGCCCATCACAAAACTCTGGATCAGACATTATGGCTTGGCGCGCCACCTCATTAAAAGCAATGTTCTGTGCCGATAACTTAGGCGAGCTAGCAACAACTACAGCATGGCGCAGGCGTTGTGGATAACGTAACGACCATTCTAAAACCTGCATTCCGCCTAAACTGCCGCCCACTATTGCCGCCCATTGTTGAATACCTAAACGGTCGGCTAAAAGTGCTTGAGAATCCACCCAATCACTCACAGTTAACACTGGAAAGTCTGGACCAAACGGCTGACCCGTAGCTGGATCTATTGAAGAAGGCCCCGTAGAGCCGTGACAACCACCCAAATTATTTAACGAGACTACAAAAAAGTGCTGCGTATCAATCGGTTTGCCAGGGCCGATGTAAGCATCCCACCAACCCGGCTTAGTATCGTCTTCTGAATGGTAACCAGCAGCATGATGATTACCCGATAAGGCGTGACAAATAAGCACAGCATTGCTGGCATCCGTATTTAATTCGCCGTAGGTTTCAATCATTAACTGCCAGTCTTGCAACACGCTGCCGCTGGCTAAATGAAGTGGCTGATTAAATTGGCAAACTTGGGGTTCCACCAATCCAACTGAATGAGTGGGTGGAAAAACTTCTCCGGTGCTGGAGGCGGTCATGTAAGCAGGTATCCTTGTTAAAACAGTAAACCAATAGCAAGCCTGCTAATCTAACATATCAAGGTCAGGATGTTAGCCATCCTTTACACACCTTGTACTGTTTAGACGCTAAATAAGCGATTAACCAAACCCAGCGTTTACGATAATCGCTGGGTCAGCTAAAATAGCACTATTATTTTCTCCCTTCATCCCCCTGAATTGCAGGTCATCTATGTTACGTATCGTTGAAGAAGCTTTAACCTTCGATGACGTTTTGCTGGTACCCGGTTACTCCGAAATCCTGCCTAAAGACGTCAGCCTTAAAACACGCATTACCCGCAACGTAGAGCTAAACATTCCTTTAGTTTCTGCGGCAATGGACACAGTTACTGAAGCGCGTCTTGCCATTGCTATGGCACAAGAAGGCGGCTTGGGTATTATCCACAAAAACATGACCATTACTCAGCAGGCCGCTGAAGTACGCAAAGTAAAAAAATACGAAAGCGTAGTGGTTAAAGACCCAGTGACCGTTGCACCGACTACCAAGCTTCATGAACTACTAAAAATGGCTGAAGAATACGGTTTTTCAGGCTTTCCAGTGGTTGAAGCGGGTAAATTAGTCGGCATAGTGACAGGGCGCGACTTACGCGTGAAACCTTATGAAGGTGATACCGTTGCTGCGATTATGACACCGCAAAACAAGCTAGTAACGGCACTAGAAAATACCCCATTAGAAAATATCAAAGCGCGTCTTTACGAGCACCGCATTGAAAAAATGCTGTTAGTTGATAAAGAATTTAATCTACGCGGCCTAGTCACCTTCCGCGATGTTGAAAAAGCCCAAACTTACCCACTGGCTACCAAAGATAGCAACGGTAGTCTAAGAGTCGGTGCCGCTGTTGGTACTGGTACTGAAACAGCCGATAGAGTTGCAGCACTGGTTGAAGCAGGCGTAGACGTAATTGTAGTGGATACCGCTCACGGTCACTCTAAAGGCGTTATTGATCGAGTGCGTTGGGTTAAAGAAAACTTTCCACAAGTGGATGTCATTGGCGGCAACATTGCCACCGCTGAAGCCGCTGTTGCTTTAGC
Source organism: Marinospirillum sp. (assembly GCF_035271045.1). GTDB lineage: Bacteria > Pseudomonadota > Gammaproteobacteria > Pseudomonadales > Halomonadaceae > Marinospirillum. The sequence goes on from NZ_DATESC010000010.1 coordinate 10,013, forward strand.
TGAAGCCGGTGCAGATGGCGTTAAAGTGGGTATTGGCCCGGGTTCTATTTGTACTACGCGCATCGTTGCTGGTGTGGGCGTGCCACAAATCTCTGCTGTTTCTAACGTTGCTGAAGCCCTAAAACCCTATGGCATTCCTTTAATTGCTGATGGCGGTGTACGCTTTTCTGGCGATTTATCCAAAGCCATTGCTGCGGGTGCTCACGTTATTATGGTCGGTGGTTTATTAGCGGGTACTGAAGAAGCACCGGGCGAAATTGAACTCTTCCAAGGTCGTACTTATAAAGCCTATCGCGGCATGGGTTCTTTAGGCGCTATGGGGCAATCTCAGGGTTCTTCTGATCGCTATTTCCAAGATAAAGATGCTGGCGTAGAAAAACTGGTACCTGAAGGCATTGAAGGCCGCGTACCTTACAAAGGTGCTATGAGCGCGATTGTTCACCAGTTAATGGGTGGCTTGCGTGCTTCGATGGGTTATACCGGCAGCAACGGCATTGAGCAAATGCGGGTTAAAACCAGCTTTGTAAAAATTACCGGCGCTGGCATCCAAGAATCCCACGTCCACGATGTACAAATCACCAAAGAAGCACCCAATTACCGTGTCAGTTAAAGAGGTCTAACAGCATGCAAGACATTCACGCGCACAAAATCTTAATTTTAGATTTTGGCTCTCAGTACACCCAACTTCTTGCACGCCGTGTTCGTGAGCTGGGGGTTTATTGTGAAATTCATGCCTACGATATGCAAGAAGCTGATCTGCTGGCGATGGCACCGAAAGGCATTATTCTTGCTGGTGGCCCAGAATCGGTAACAGCAGAAGGTTCACCGCGTGCGCCACAAGCAGTGTTCACTTTAGGCGTACCTGTATTGGGTGTTTGCTATGGTATGCAAACCATGGCAGAACAACTGGGCGGCAAAGTAGAAAGCTCAGAACAACGGGAATTTGGTTATGCACAAATTCAGCTAGCAACAGAAACGGCTTTATTTCACGCCATTAGCGATCACTTAAAAGATGGCAAAAAGCTGCTTGATGTGTGGATGAGTCATGGTGATAAAGTGATTAGTCTGCCCGAAGGCTTTCAGGTAACAGCATCAACACCTAGCTGCCCGATTGCCGCGATTAGCCATGAAGAAAACCGTTTTTTTGGGGTGCAATTTCACCCTGAAGTCACTCATACCTTGCAAGGCAAACGTATGATTGAGCATTTTTTATTAGAAATTTGCAAATGTGAAGCTTTGTGGACACCCGCACAAATCATTGAAGACATGACTCAGCGCGTGCAAGAGCAAGTAGGCAATAAGAAAGTACTGCTGGGACTTTCGGGTGGGGTTGATTCCTCCGTTGTTGCAGCGCTTTTACACAAAGCCATTGGCGATCAGCTAACCTGCGTATTTGTCGATCATGGCCTGCTACGCAAAAATGAAGGCGATCAAGTCATGGAGATGTTCGCCAACAATATGGGTGTACGGGTTATTCGGGTCAATGCAGAACAGCTATTTTTAGACCGACTAAAAGGCGTTAGCGACCCTGAAGCCAAGCGTAAAATTATTGGCAACACCTTTATTGATATTTTTGATGAAGAAGCTACCAAGCTAACCGATGTTGATTTCTTAGCCCAAGGCACTATCTACCCAGACGTTATTGAATCGGCTGCGGTTAAAAATGGTAAAGCGCACGTTATTAAATCGCACCATAACGTCGGTGGTTTGCCTGAAACCATGCGTATGGATTTAGTTGAACCCTTGCGCGAACTCTTTAAAGACGAAGTACGCCGCATTGGTGTTGAACTGGGTTTACCGCATGATATGGTTTATCGCCACCCCTTTCCAGGACCGGGTTTGGGTGTGCGTATTCTTGGTGAAATTAAGCAAGACTATGCTGACATTCTGCGTGAAGCCGATGCCATTTTTATTGAAGAACTGCGTGCTGCCGGTTGGTATGAAAAAACCAGCCAAGCCTTTGCCGTTTTCTTACCCATAAAATCGGTAGGTGTTGTAGGTGATACCCGTCGTTACGAATGGGTGATTGCTTTGCGTGCTGTAGAAACCATCGACTTTATGACTGCACGTTGGGCGCACTTGCCTTACGAGTTATTAGAAAAAGTTTCTAGCCGCATTATTAATGAAATCCCTCATGTATCGCGCGTTGCTTACGATGTTTCATCTAAGCCACCAGCGACTATTGAGTGGGAATAATAGTGAACAGGAATAATGGCTCACAAGCCTGAATACTATATGCACCGAGCTTTAGAGTTAGCTGCCAAGGCAGCTGCTTTAGGCGAGGTGCCTGTAGGTGCGGTTTTAGTCAATGCGGAAGGTGAGATTATTGGACGAGGATTTAACCAATGCATTAGCCAACAAGATGCAACCGCCCATGCAGAAATTCAAGCCATCCGCGATGCCTGCAAAAACACCAGCAATTACCGTTTAAACAACTGCGTGTTATACGTCACCCTAGAACCTTGCACCATGTGCATAGGCGCTATCATCAATGCCCGCATTAAAACCCTTTACTATGGCGCTAAAGAGCCACGTACCGGCGTGATTGCTTCGGTATGTAACTTACCCGCACAACCTTGGTTTAATCACCAACTAGAAGTAAAAAGCGGCTTACTTAAATCTTTTGCTAAAAAGCTTTTAGAGGATTTTTTTCAAGCCAAGCGCTAGTGTTGCTGCTGCTTGATTATTAAATGCCAGTTGAAGTGTTATTCGATGGGGTTTAATGCTAAAGATAAAGAAGGGTCTTTTGTTGGCTTTTTAACATGGTATTCGGGCAATTCTTTTTCACCCACCACACAGTTACGACCACAAGTTTTTGCTGCATAAACGGCTTTATCTGCACGCTGAATTAACACATTAACCAACTCTTCTGGTTGGTAAGTTGCAATGCCAATCGAAGTAGTCAAAGACAAATCAGGGTAACCATCTGCAAGTTTTATCACCAACTTTTCTAAATCGGCACGAAAGCGTTCAGCAATGCGTAAGGCTTCGGTATAACCCGTTTGCGCTAATACCACTACAAATTCTTCACCACCAATACGTGCGACATAATCAACATCACGCAAACTGCGAGAAATTTCTTCAGCAACAGCAATTAATGCTTTATCGCCCGAACCATGACCATAAGTATCATTAACTTGCTTAAAATGATCAAGATCAAAAAAACCGATTGAAAAATGGTAATCACCTCGATCACTTAAACTTTTTTGACGGTGTAAAATCTTCATTAAATGACGACGATTATATAAACCCGTTAACTCATCAGTCACGGCTAACTGTTCATATTTAGCTGTTATAATGGCTAAATATTCATTGCGTTTTTTAAGCGCTACACGCAAATTACCTATTTCAATCCCCAGCAGACTAACCCCGATTAAACCCAGTAAAAAAACAAGGCTAGTCACCAATTCATGCTGCCAATGGATGGTAATAGGACTCCAAATAACCTGTGCTAAAATAACCAATAAATAACTCGTTAACAACACTAAAGACAGGATTGGTAGGCGTTTAGGTGAATAGCGAAAAACAGCGAACAAGAGAATCAGTAAAAAATTAACAATCAACAATTCACGTATACTAGGTGCTGCATACATACATACAGCTACCATTAACAACTGCCAACCTATTTGTTGACTGGTCATGCTGGGATCAGCGTATTTTAAGTTTTTATTGGTGTAAATTAAGAATGGAAACAGGGTATAACCTAGGCTAGAAATAACAAAGTAGACGGCCAGTGATTTTTCACTAAAAAACACATAACCTAACTGCCAAGCAACCAGTATAACTAAACTGTTAGCAAAACCAGCACCAACCGCCATTAAAGAGCGCCTCAACCGTAGTTGTTGAGCAATAATAACTTTTTGGTCATCTTCTATAACTAGAGAATCCATCTCTTGCACTCGCTTAGAGTCTAATGGCGCACTATTTGCTAATCCGCTATTAAAGTTTTTTATTATAAAGTTTGGCTAATTCAAGCAAGCCAATCTAAAGCCAAATAATTTCAAATGCAAATGCTGATAAGTTTAACATACAAGTTAAACTTACCTACCTCAATTAACTTAGAGAAAAGTATGTCGATAGCCACATCCAATCACTTTGCCAACCAATTATTGCACTGGTATCAAACCTACGGTAGAAAAAATTTACCTTGGCAAGAAAACCGCCAGCCCTACAATATCTGGGTTTCTGAAATCATGCTTCAACAAACGCAAGTTATCACTGTCATTGACTATTACCAGCGTTTTATTGCACGTTTCCCCAATGTTAACAGCTTAGCAACAGCCACTAGCGATGAAGTAATGCACCTCTGGGCTGGGTTAGGTTACTACACTCGCGCGAGGAATTTGCACCGCTGCGCCCAACAGGTGGTTAATGAATATCAAGGTGAATTTCCTGTTAATAGCCTAGAAGCAATGAAAAACCTACCCGGTATCGGCCCGTCTACAGCAGCAGCCATTTGTGCATTCAGTACCGGACAAAGGGCGGTCATTTTAGATGGCAATGTTAAGCGCGTGGTAGCGCGTTATTTTGCGATTGAAGGCTGGTATGGCAAATCACAAGTCACCAAACAATTATGGCAAGCTGCCGATAAACTAACCCCTAACGAACAGCTTCCCGAATACACCCAAGCCATAATGGATTTAGGTGCAACGCTTTGCACACGCAGCAAACCCAAGTGCGAACTTTGCCCCGTTGCTAGCGGTTGTGCGGCTAAAGCACAAAACTTAATCGCAATACTGCCCACACCACGCCCTAAAAAAGTATTACCCGAACAAACACGCTATGCTTTAATTCTGTTTGATGCCAACCAAGCCATCCAATTAGAAAAGCGACCCGATAAAGGCATTTGGGGCGGTTTATGGAGCCTGCCAGAATTTGCAAGCCAAGCAGCACTAAAAAACTGGCTGGCAACGCATCAACCTACAGCAAAAATGTTAGATGCAACCAAACCGGCTCAAGAACATATTTTTAGCCATTATCGCTTAACCCTTCACCTTAACATCGCACAACTACCCAAGCAGCAGCTAGCTGAAAACAGCGCCCACTACAGCCAAGGTTTAAACTGGTATGATCAAAATGAATTTGGAAGCATAGGTTTAGCTGCTCCCGTTAAAAAACTTTTGCCTTCTTTACCTTACCTGCTTAGCTAAAAGTTTAATTAACCCGAATAAATTTAGGAGACGATTAATGTCCACCACTGTTTTTTGCCGCAAATATCAACAAGATTTACCTGCGCTTACCGCACCACCTTTACCTGGTCAAAAAGGATTAGATCTACTCAACAGCATTTCCAAGCAAGCTTGGGATGAATGGATGGCCCACCAAACACGTTTAATTAATGAAAAACGGCTAAAGGTTTTTCAGCCCGAAGCACGTACTTATTTACAAGATCAAATGGAAAAGTTCTTCAACAATGAAGCACTCGATCAAATTGAAGGTTATGTACCGACCAACCCAGCTTAAAGCCTCAATAAATAAAGTCTTTAAAAACAACACTTTACAAAATACATTGAAAATAATTTAAAAAATGCTTGACGATTCAGAGGTAAATCTATTTAATACGTTTCCGTTGAGGCCAGATAGCTCAGTCGGTAGAGCAAGGGATTGAAAATCCCTGTGTCGGCGGTTCGATTCCGCCTCTGGCCACCATCAACAAGATGTATAGATACATTAGGTTTAAGTTGGGGTATCGCCAAGTGGTAAGGCAGCTGGTTTTGGTCCAGCCATTCGGGAGTTCGAATCTTCCTACCCCAGCCACCTAAAGTTTTAGTGAAGCCGGTATAGCTCAGTTGGTAGAGCAACTGACTTGTAATCAGTAGGTCCCGAGTTCGACTCTTGGTGCCGGCACCACTAAAACCCCTCTAAGCCTTATGGCATATAGCTTTAAATTCCTTACTAAATTTTAATATCCTAACCCCCCAATTTTATTTAATTGCTTAGCAATTATTTCTACACCAATCTTTTCTTTGACTGGCTGACGGCTATACCAGCAAAAATCACTCCGCAGGCTAACCATTGTTGCAGGTTTAAGCTTTCGTGTAGCAACAACATGGCAAAAAATAAGCTAAATATAGGTATCAAGTTTATATAGGTGCTAACCACCGTTGCCGTTAACTTACTAAGTGCCAAGTTGTACAAACCATAAGCACCCACACTAATTACCACCCCCATAAACACTATCGCCTCTAGTGCCCTAGGCTCAATGCTTGTTGGCAAGGGCTGCATTAACGCTAAAGGAAGAAAGAACAGAGTGCCTAACAGTGTTTGCATGGCAGTTAAGAAGAAAGGGTTATAACGGTGACTAAGGTGTTTAGCTAACAAGGTGTAACCGGTTGCACTTAACACTGCCAAAAACTCTAAAAAATTTCCCAAAGGCGGATTAGATGCATGAGCAGTCACCTGACTATGTAAAGATATCCACAAAACGCCACCTACCGCCAAAGAAAAACCCAGCCATTGACGCCCGGCAATTTTTTCACGTAGAAAAAACCATGCTCCCGCAGCAATCATTAAAGGCAACACGCTAGTCACCAAACCCGCTTGGGTAGCGCTGGTATATTTCATGGCCATGCCTTCAAACACAAAATATAGGCAGGGTTCAAACAAGGCCATGGCTAACAGCCACTTCCAATCACCGGCTTGGTAACTCACGCCGCGTAGCAGCCAGCCTATAAAAGGCAGCAATACCAAACTACCTACTAACAAGCGTAAAAAAATCACCTGCATAGGGTGCATAACTTCAATAGCAATTTTTAAAAATGTAAATGAGCTACCCCAAATAACCATAGCTAAAACTAAAGCTAGGTGGGCATACACAAGGCGGTTTTTCACTGGCTCAACTCTGTAAATACTTAAGATTAGGTTTTAAAAGGCTAGCCAGTATACACTCTTCAATCTAGGCACTATCGACTAGGCAGCAATTACTAAAATCTATCGAATCAATTAGCTTAATGAAGTTGCTTAGCGCCGCCTAAAACCTTATTCTTAATTACATCCTGCTTAGACACCTTAGCTAGTAGGGCTAAAACACACTTTAATTTTGTTCTCAACGGAGAAATAAAGATGAGCGTATTAGTTACTCGCAAAGCACCTGATTTTGATGCACCCGCTGTTAAAGGCGACGGCACGATTGTTGATAGCTTTAAGCTTTCAGACACTAACGGCAAATACCGCATGGTATTTTTCTGGCCTTTAGACTTCACTTTTGTTTGCCCTTCAGAAATTATTGCCCATGACAACCGCATGGCTAAGTTTGAAGAACTAGGCGTTGAAGTCATTGGTGTTTCAATTGACAGCCAGTTTACTCACCACGCATGGCGCAACACTAGCCCAGACAAGGGCGGTATTGGTCCAGTTAAATTCACTATGGTTGCCGACGTTAAGCACGAAATCACTCGCGCTTACGGCATTGAACACCCAGAAGAAGGCGTTGCACTACGCGCGTCTTTCTTAATCGACAAAGACGGCATTGTTCAGCACCAAACCGTTAACAACCTACCCCTAGGTCGTAACGTTGATGACATGATCCGTATGGTTGAAGCACTCCAATTCCACGAAACAAATGGCGAAGTTTGCCCAGCGGGTTGGACACCAGGTCAAAAAGGTATGAAAGCAGACGCTAAAGGCGTTGCAGACTACCTAGCAGAAGCTTCTGACAAGCTGTAAGTTTTAAGCTATAAAAAGCCAATAAGGTAATTAACCTTATTGATGCTAAAATGAGGGGACGGTGCAAACCGCCCCCTTTTTTTATGGTTTTTAAGAGGTCATCATGAACAACAACCGCCACAGTAAACTCATTATTTTAGGCTCAGGTCCTGCGGGTTATACCGCTGCTGTTTATGCCGCCCGCGCTAATTTAAAACCCTTACTTATTACGGGTATGCAAATGGGTGGTCAGCTAACCACCACCACCGAAGTAGACAACTGGCCAGGTGATGAGCAAGGCGTTGAAGGCCCAGTACTAATGGAAAGAATGCGTAAACACGCTGAACGCTTTGATACCGAAGTGCTGTTTGACCATATCAATAAGGTTGAACTAACAGAACGCCCCTTCACCTTAACGGGCGACCAAGGTACTTATACCTGCGATGCGTTAATTATTGCCACTGGCGCCAGCGCTATGTATTTAGGTTTGCCTAGTGAAGAAGCCTTTATGGGGCGTGGTGTATCTGCCTGCGCTACCTGCGATGGTTTTTTCTACAAAAACCAAGAAATAGCTGTGATAGGCGGTGGTAATACTGCGGTTGAAGAAGCGCTGTATTTATCCAATATCGCTAAAAAAGTTACTTTAGTTCACCGCCGTGACAGTCTAAGATCTGAGAAAATCCTGCAAGATCAGCTGTTAGAAAAAGCTAAAAACGGCAATGTAGACATTCTTTGGAATCATCAGCTAGAAGAAGTATTAGGCGATGCTACCGGCGTTACTGGCTTAAAGCTAAAATCAACCACCGATGATTCAACCCAAGAGCTGCTCGTTGCTGGTGTGTTTATTGCTATTGGCCATAAACCCAATACCGAGATTTTTAATGACCAGCTAGCAATGAACAATGGCTACATTAAAATCAAATCGGGTTTAGACGGTAACGCAACAGCCACTAGTGTTGAAGGCGTATTTGCCGCTGGTGATGTTTGCGATCACATCTATCGCCAAGCAGTTACTTCGGCTGGCACAGGTTGTATGGCAGCCTTAGATGCAGAACGCTATTTAGACGCGCTAGCCAACTGATAATCGACCAACCATTGCATGGCATCAGTCAGCTCTAAAGTGGGCTTCTGGTGCCTTGCAGCCGCATAACCTTGGTTAAACACTTTAAAGTAATGGCTTAACACTTCCGCAGCCTCGTTATCGCCTGCCAACTTCAACAATTCCACACCCACTTCAGCCGTGCATAAATGCTCTTCAGACGCAGCTTTACGCAAACGGTAATCGGTTTTTTGGGTGCTGTGTAAAGGCAACACGGGTAAATGATTTAACCAAGGGCTTTTTCTGAACATTCGTCTGGCTTGTCGCCAAGTGCCATCTAATAAAATAAATGCGGGGCGACGCTTTTCCTGCCCTAAACGGGCACTGGATAAGTTAACCACGCGGTCTTGGTAATCGGGCTGGTCGTCTGGAAAAATTAAAAAAGGCTGGTATTCAGGGCTTGCCAATAAATCTAAAAACGCTTGTGGTGGCTGTGTTCTGTCCCAACCAAACACTCGCGTTTCAGTCAAGGTATCGCCTATTAAGCGTGCCGTATTAGTCGGTTTACAGGCTTCATTGGTGTGCATTAATACCCAAAAAACCGCTTTAGCTGTAACTGGGGTACGAAACTTACAAATGCAATATTGGCGAGGCATACGGCAAGCATCGCAGCGAGTAACAAAACTGCCACGCGCTTTAAATGCTTTGCGTGGATAGGCTTCTTTCATGGGATTGATTGAAACACGGCGCACCGCCAGCTCAAAGTCTGAAGGTGTCGATGGGGTAGTGATTGAATCATGGCTATCAGCGGGCATTTTTAGCTCTTATCTTAATCATCGAGTGCTGCATTGAGTTGCGCGGTTAGCTGCCAAAGGTCATGGCCACTCTTCGCGTATTTACGTTCAAAAGGAGTGAGCGGTTCGTCAAGCACAACCAACCGCTGCAAGTTAGCAGCAACGCCCATTAGTTTTAACGCCTGCTGCATTTCAATAACATACAAGGGCCAATTAGTACGGCATTCTAAACGCCCGCCTAAAGCCACTAGGTATTTAAACACCGGATGCCCGTGCCAGCGCAGCTTAAAATCTTTCTTTTTGGGTGAAGGATTAGGGTAAAGCAAAAAGTGGTAGTCAGGCCGCCAATTCGCAGCAGCAGCCAAACGCCAAAAATCCACCAAATCAGCACGAATCAAACAAGCATTGCTGGGCAGCTTGCCTAGTTTTCTTTCTAATCTATCGACTGAACGGTCTATCCCCAATACAAAATGCTTAGGAAACTGTGCTGCTAATAAGCGCGTACTTTGCCCCACACCACAGCAAGAATCTAAAATTAGCGGCCCACCGTGTTCAGCTAAACGCTGCTGTGCTTGTTCAAAGGCTTGTTGATTAAAGCTTGCAATGGGCTTTTGAAAAACCGTTTGCTGATGCCGCTGCACCACTTCAGTAAGTTTTTCATAAGGTGCGGTTTGATTACTAATCACCTGACAAGAATAACTAGCAGGCATGAAGCAACTCAAACAAGGCTTGAAACTGCTGCGTTAATTTATGCTTAGGCGCATAGTGATTTAAGGGTTGCGACACCTGATGCGATTCACGCATTTTAACCGAGCTGCTTAAATGCACCGGCAATACTGGCTGATTTTCTGCTAATAATTCATTAATGAGCTGCTGGGGCAATTTAGCCTGTGCATTAAATTGATTCACGATAATGCCCTCAATAGTTAAGGCATCGTTGTGATCGGCTTTTAACTCTTGCACCGCGTCTTGTAAAGAATATAAAGCTTGGCGAGAAAAAGCATCGCAATCAAAAGGAATTAAACAGGTTTGTGCAGCAATTAATGCTGAGCGGCTAAAAAAATTCAGTGCTGGTGGCGTATCTATCCAAATGGATGGGTAAATTTCTTCTAGCTGCTGTAAAGCTTCTTTTAATTTATAAATTTTATAACGGGATTCTAGTTTAGCTTCTAGGCTTTCTAAATCTGGATGGGCTGCTAACACATACAAATTCTCGTAAGGCGTGGCATAAATCAAATCATTTACCGACTTGCGCCCACCCCCTAAAGTAAGTGACTGTTCAAAAAAATCAAATACGCTAGCGTCTAAATCTTGTGCGGGTTGCCCCATTAAATAATGGGTTGAATTACCCTGTGGGTCTAAATCAATCACTAGGGTTGGTGTGCCTTTTGCAGCACTAATCGCCGCCAAATTACAAGTAATGCTGGATTTTCCAACACCCCCCTTCTGATTAAAAACAACACGACGCATAAGCACTTTCCTCTAAAAAACTTGGCTAAAATGGCATTAATACAGCGTTTGGATTATAGAACATTTGCACTCGATAGTTTAGATACCCAGTACAATCAAACAAATCATCAATTCAAACGCTTGTTTATATGGCAGGGTCATGTAAGTATTAGCTGTGGCAAAATAACTACTTGATAGCAAGCACCGTATAAAAACAAGAGGTGAACATCATGCGTCAGCAATCCTATCCTACTACTTACCCTGCGACTCCCCCTAAGACTCAGCATACTCGTCGTAGTTTTACCCAACACTTACCACGCCTTAGCTTATTAGCTTTAGCGATAGCAGGTATGTCGCAAGTTCAAGCAGCTGATATTGAAATGGGTGAATTTAACCTTAAAGTCGACTCTAAACTAACGCTGGGTTCTAGCTGGCGTACAGAAAAAAGAAACAATGATTACATAGCCGCAGGGACGCTTGGGGCGCAGGGTATAACCTCTGGCATTGCAGGCAATCCCACTTATCAAGGTAACTCTTCTAGCAATACCGATAACGGCAATATGAACTTTGATAAAGGCGACGCTTTTTCGCAGGTTATTACTGGGAATCACACCCTAGGTTTAACCCACAACAAATACCGTAATGTGGGTGCTAAAGTTAGCTTTCGTTATTGGTATGACCATGCATTAAGTGAATTAGACGGCCCCACTAATGCTGGCGTAGTTGATGACTGGAAAGACACAACAGCCTTTGACGATGCTAAAAGTGGTATCGAGCTGATGGATGCCTATGTTTGGGGTGAGTTCGATGTTGCCGGTCGCCCTGCCCAAGCTATTTTAGGTCGCCATGTGCTTAATTGGGGACAAAGTAGCTTTATTCAAGGTGGACAAAACGCGGCTAACCCGATAGATGTTCAAGCCTTACGCCGCCCTGGTGCAGAATTAAGGGATGCTTTACTGCCAGTAAATATGCTTTCTGGTTCGATTGCTTTAGATGAAATGGGCAACTTTAACCTAGAAGGTTATTACCAACTTGAATGGCAACGCACCCGCGCCGATGCTTGCGGTACTTACTTTGCCAATACCGACTTTGCTGCCGAAGGCTGTGACCCAGTTTATTACCAAAGCGGTTTAAGCGAACCTGCTAATGCTGCCGGTACAGTGCTTGGCACACCTTTTGCCGCCTTAGAAGGCGCTTATGCACTAGCCAATGGCTATGGGCAGTTAGGGCTAAGTAAAACTGATATGAACATAGCTAAGCGGCTAGACGATAAAGAACCCAGTTCTAGCGGCCAGTTTGGTATCGCCTTAAAGTGGTATGCCGAACAGCTTAATGGCACCGAATTTGGTTTTTCTTATCAGAATGTACACAGTCGCTTACCTATGGTTGGCGGTAAGGTGAGTGCAGGTTCCGACCCACAAAAAGCAGCCACCTATGCGGGTGCAATACAAGCAGTAGCCGCCGCCGCAACCGGAGGCGATCTAGTGGCAGCAGCAGGCCTACTTAAAAATACCCCAGCAGGTGCTAATGCCACCATTAATGGGGCGCAAGCAATGATTGCCGCAGCGGGTAACAATGACCCAACCCAATACTTTATTGAGTTTCCTGAAGATCAACAAATTATTGCCGCCTCTTTTGCAACACTACTGCCCACAGGTACTGCTTGGTCGGGTGAATTTACCTACCGTCCAGACACCCCGATTCAAATCAATGCCAACGATGTTCTAGTGCGTGGCTTGCTAGGCAATATGGGCTATGACCCTAAGAACCCTAAGCACAACAACCTAGACTTTGTTAATAACTCATCTTATGCGCCACTACTTGCTCGCCTGCCTCAAGAGATTCGAGACTTAGAAGCCGGTATGCAAAAAGGTTACCGTGAGCACGATGTTTTCCAGTTCCAAACAACCTTTATTCACGACATTAACCGTGTATTAGCCGCCGATAACCTACGCATTATTGGTGAGGTGGGCTTTACCTATGTAAACGATTTGCCTGACACTAAAGATATGCGCTTTGGCCGTTCATCTGTTTATGGTTCTTTTGGTAAAGAAGGTTCTGGTCAGGCTTCTGACGTAGTAAACCCAGCCGTTGTGTTTGCCGACAATGGCTATGTTACCGAGTTGTCTTGGGGCTACCGTTTAGTGGGTCAGTTGGAATACACCAATGCGCTAATCAGTGGTTTAACGCTTAAACCCACGCTTTCTTGGAGCCATGATGTTAGTGGTTACGGCCCAGAACCTGGCAGTCAGTTTTATGAAGGTCGCATGATTTTAGGAACGGCTTTAGCTGCTGAATACATGAATACTTACACAGCTAATCTTAGCTACACCAATTACCTAACCACAGACTATTGGGATTTAGATGACCGTGACTTTGTCAGCCTAAGCGTTGGTGTAAACTTCTAACGGTTAACTTTAATAACAAAAATAGTATTAAAAGGATAACGCCTTATGAAACATTCCAATCGTAATTTATCTAAAAGTTTTTCTTTAAACGGGCTAGCAACCGCTTTACTAACAATGGGATTATTAACCTCAACTAGCGCAGTCATGGCTGCTGAAGGTTTAGGTGGTAATCAGCTAACACCTATGGGTGCTGAACGCGCTGCAAGTGCTGACGGTAAAATTCCAGCATGGGACGGCGGTTTAAAACAAACTGTCGGTAATTGGAAAGACGGCTATGGCAACCCTTTTGCTAACGAAAAGCCCTTATTTGTCATTACCGCTAAAAATTACCAGCAATACGCCAACAATATGGCGGCTGGGCAAATTGAAATGCTTAAAAAGTACCCAGACACCTATACGATTCCCGTGTATAAAAGTCACCGTACCGCCAACTACCCACAAGCTGTTTATGACTTAATAAAGAAAAATAGCCAAACTGCTAAATTGGTTGATGGCGGTAATGGCGTTGAAGACTTTACCCAAGTAACGCCTTTTCCACAGCCTAAAACCGGCGTAGAGCTAGTGTGGAACCACTCTACACGCTACCGTGGCGCAGGTGCAGAGCGCGAAGTAACTTTGGCAACGCCACAAGCCAGCGGTAACTTCACAGCCGTTACTCTGTCTGAAGAGTTTATGTTTATTGGTGATCCGGTCGAAAATAGCTTGTTCTACTTTTTGCAATCAGTCACCGCGCCAGCACGCTTATCAGGCACAGTGTTACTGGTTCAAGAAACCATGAACCAAGTTAAAGAACCACGCCGTGCTTGGATTTACAACGCTGGGCAGCGCCGTGTTCGCCGTGCGCCACAAGTTGCTTATGACGGACCAGGTACAGCAGCAGACGGGCAGCGTACTTCTGATGCACTCGACGTTTTTAACGGTGCGCCAGACCGCTACGAATGGAAACTGGTTGGCAAAAAAGAAATGTACATTCCTTACAACGCTTACAAGTTACTCGACACCAACCTAAGTGTTGATGACCTAGTAAAAGCCGGTCACATAAACCCTGATTACACGCGTTATGAATTGCACCGCGTTTGGCAAGTCGAAGGTACGCTTAAAGAAGGCCAGCGGCATATTTATGCTAAGCGCGTAATGTACTTTGACGAAGACACCTACCAAATTGCACACGTCGATCACTATGATGGTCGTGACAATTTATGGCGTGTTGCAGAAGGTCATACCGTGCAATTCCAAGATGTCCAAGTACCTTGGTATTCAGCTGAAACTATTTATGACTTGGTGAACGGCCGCTACATAGTGTCTGGTTTAATTAATGATACACGCGGTTATAACTGGGATTACAAACCTCAACGTAGCAGCTTTACACCTGCTGCATTAAACCGTGCCGGTGGTCGTTAAAACTTAAAAACGGGTGACTGGAGGTTGTGGCTGCATAGCCCGTTTCAAATACCGGTGTTAAGATACACAGACTTTTTTGATCCTGAGGATAGTCTTTTGTCACACCTTCCAGTCATTATCGGTATGGGCGGCGTCAGCCCAGCAGGACGCACATCAGGTCATCATGCCTTTAAGCGCCTCGTGCTTAGCCAACTATCACCCAACAAACAGCAAGCCAGCTTATTATCATTAGCCAGCCTGAGTGGACTTGCTACGCAAACCACACCAGACCAATGGTTAATAACCGCTTCAGGTGAAAGTTTAAATGCTGCCGTATTACTAGAGCGCTATAAACAACAGCTGCTAGACAATACTTTAATTCGCCGCATTCATCCTGACTGGTTCGATGTTCATGCACAACCGGGCAGACGGGCGATCACCTTAAAACCTAGCGATAACCCCATTCGCTTTATTTTGCGTCAGCGTCAGCTACCTGAAAGAATTCCCGTCAGTTGGCAGTTACGCGACCTTTCTGCCACAGAAATTGAAGTAACCATAACCGAGCCACAAGATTTTACGATGGCCGATCCACATGAAGCCCTTGTACAAGCCGCCGGTATGTTGCCCACAGGCTTTAATCCCGGAGCGCATTACCGCAGCGCCAATCACCCACGCGCCTTACAAATGGCCGTGTTTGGTGTATCCGATTTACTGGGGCAAAGTGGTCTTATCTGGCAAGATTTAGCCGCCAAAGTCCACCCTGATCAAATCGGTGTATTTGCCAGCAACTCCATTGGTCAACTCGATCAAGACGGCTGGGGCGGCTTGTTACAAAACCCTACCATCGGTAAACGCACTACCTCTAAGCAAATGCCTTTGGGTTATGCACAAATGACGGCCGACTTTATTAATGCTTATATGTTGGGCAATATTGGTCAATCCAATGGTTCGCTTGGTGCTTGTGCAACTTTTTTATACAACTTACAAACCGCTACTAACGCGCTGCGCTCTGGGCGTTTAAAAATTGCGATTGTTGGTACTTCAGACGCGCCTGTTACGCCAGAAATCATTGAAGGTTTCCGTGCGATGGGTGCTTTGGCTGATAATATCAGCCTACGCAATTTAGATGGTGTAGAACAGCTAACCGACGCGCATTATCGCCGTGCCTGCCGTCCGTTTGCGAATAACTGCGGTTTTACCATTGCTGAATCAGCGCAGTTTATTATGCTAGTTGCCGACGATTTAGCCGTTGCAACCGGCGCACAAATTTTAGGCTCGGTACCTGAAGTATTTGCCAACGCCGATGGTTTTAAGCGTTCCATTTCAGCACCAGGCATTGGTAATTACTTAACTTTAGCCAAAGCAGCAGCGTTAGGGCGCAGTTTATTAGGCGAAAAATCATTGCAAGAACGCAGCTATGTTCATGCACACGGTACCAGCACACCTAAAAACCGTACCACTGAATCCCATGTTATTAATGAAGTTGCCAAAGCAATGGGCATTAGCCATTGGCCCGTTACCGCTATTAAAGCTTATGTCGGGCATTCACAAGGCACGGCTGGCGGCGATCAAATGATGAGCGCTTTAGGCACTTGGGCAGAAGGCTGGTTGCCGGGCATTACGACGGTGGATAGCTTTGCCGATGATATTTATGCGTCTAATTTAAAGCTGAATAATCAGCATGAAGAAATTGGTTGTGAAGGTATGGACATGGCGTTCTTAAATGCCAAAGGTTTTGGTGGCAACAATGCCAGCACTCTAGTGCTTTCACCGCAAATAACACAAAATATGCTAGCCAAACGCTATGGCACTAAAGCCATGCAACAACACCAAACATTGCTAGAAAAAACACTGGCAACCAGCCAGCAACATGATGCAGATTTTACGGCGGGGCGTTTTAACCTTAACTATCAATTTGGCGTTAATGTGTTAGAAGGTGAAGAACTTAAATTCAGCGCTAATGACCTAGAAATTCCAGGCTATACGCAAAAAGTAACTTTAAACCTTAAAAACCCTTTTGAAGATATGCTGTAAACCGCGATAATAGAAGCCATTCGTTATTGGCAAGGTAGCATTGCCACCCTGCCATAACCACTCGCTTACTTAGTGTTTGCCTAGCGTTGGTACTTTATGCGTACCGTGGGCTATACAAATGTTTTTGGTTTCCATATAGAAATCAAAACTCCAGTCACCACCATCACGGCCAATACCCGACATTTTAATGCCACCAAAAGGTGAAGGTAGATTACGGTTGTTCTCTGAGTTAACCCAAAGCATTCCCGACTGAACAGCACGGCCCATACGCATAGCACGACCCGTGTTTTCTGTCCAAATGTAACCTGACAAACCATAGTCGGTGTCATTCGCTATAGCTATGGCTTCTTCTTCAGTTTCAAAGCTAATTGCCGTTAGTACTGGGCCAAAAATCTCTTCTTGGGCAATACGCATACTGCTGGTTGCGCCAGTGAAGAGTGTTGGCTCTAGGTAATTACCTGCCGCAGAGAAATCGCCTTTAGGCTCAGTAATGCGCTTACCGCCCACTGGGGTTTGCGCGCCGTCTTCTTTGGCGATATCAAAGTAGCTGAGTACTTTGTTGTAGTGCTCAACGTGTACTAATGGGCCAACTTCTGTTTCAGGATCAAGTGAATGACCAACGCGTAGGCTACGCACACGTTCTTCTAAAGCAGCTAAGAACTTGTCTTTAATACCGCTTTGAATCAGTAAACGGCTAGAAGAAGTGCAACGCTGACCGTTTAGGCTGTAGATCATAAAGACCACTGCATCTAAGGCGCGTTCAAAGTCGGCATCATCAAAGACGATAACGGGGTTTTTGCCGCCTAGTTCAAAGTGCATACGCTTTAACGTTGCAGCACCCTGACGCATAATGTGTGAACCTGTAGCGCTTTCGCCCACTAGCGCAACCGCTTTAATGGCTGGGTGTTCAGTTAAACGCTTACCGGCGTCTTCACCAAAACCGTTAACCATATTCCACACACCTTTAGGTAATACTTCATCAGCAATTTCAGCCAAAATATAAGCACTTAAAGGGGTAAGCTCAGCAGGCTTATGCACTACCGTACAGCCCGATGCTAGTGCTGGAGCAATTTTCCAAGTCGATAGCATAAAAGGCGTATTCCAAGGGGTAATAATACCCACTGGGCCAATCGCATTACGAATGGTGATGTTGGTGTGTTCTGCTTGATGCGATGATTTACCATCTTGTGCTTCAGGTGCTTTGTCGGCAAAGAAACGGAAGTTAGCTGCGCCACGTAGCGCCGCTTGCTTCATAAAGCGAATCGGTTGACCGCAGTCCATTGACTCGACCAAAGCAATTTCGTCAGCACGCTCAACTAAACGGTCGGCAAATTTGTGCAGCAATTTTTTACGCTCAGCACCGGGTAGATTAGTCCAAGCTTCAAAGGCATTTTCAGCGGCTTCACAGGCAGCATCCATATCCGCCACTGAACCCGCCATAACCTTACCAATAACGCTGTTATCCGTTGGGGTTAGGTTTTCGTATTCACGACCGCCCTGACCCAAGGTAAATTCACCATTAATGTAATGGCCAATCGTATTTTTTTTGAAACGCTCCAGGTACTTGGTGGCGCGTTCCATATTGGTTGCAAATGTATCGCTCATACTTTTCTCCTGAAGCTTTTAGTAGTTTTTACCATAGTAGTCTTGTTCAGAAACAATGCGTGTTTCTAACGAGCAAATGCCTTCGATGCTGCAAACCACTGTGTCACCTGGCTGCATATCGGCAACGCCGTGTGGCGTACCTGTAGCGATCATATCGCCAGGGTTAAGCGTCATAATTTTGCTTAGGTATTCAATCAAGAAAGGCACATCAAAAATCATATCTTTGGTGGAGCCGTCTTGGGTAATCTTGCCGTTTACCGTGGTGGTTAGGCGCAGATTATTTGGCTCAGGCACATCGGCAACATCAACAATCCAAGGGCCCATAGGTAATAAAGAGTCGCGGCTTTTTACACGCAAGTTAGGGCGGTAGTAGTTTTCTAGGTAATCACGAATCGCAAAATCATTACAAACCGTATAACCAGCAACATAATCTAGCGCGTCTTCACGCTTAATATTTTTGCCTTGTTTGCCAATAACGGCAACCAACTCACACTCATAGTGTTGGTATTCAATATTGTCTGGGCGGTAGCTGGTCTGCTTATGGCCCGTTAGCGTGTTAGCGTGCTTAATAAATACTAGTGGCTCTTTGGGTGGCGCAAAGTTTAATTCAGTGGCGTGGTCAGCATAGTTAAGACCTAGCGCAAAAATTGTGCCCGGCTCTTTAACCGGTGGCAGCCAAGTAATTTGGTCTGAATCTAAGGGCAAATCAATTGACTGGCCTTCTTGCGTAGTAATTTTATCTTGTGCATCAATTGTGATATCTAGCTTGCGACCTTCAACAAGAATACGTGCATATCTCATGGCTTAGATTCCTCCCAAAGTGTTGTTCAGGGTACCAATACCCTCTATGGCTGCTTCAATCTTATCGCCTTTAGCTAGGGCGACTCGCTCACCAGCAAAACCTACCGCAATAATTTCGCCTGGCTGCAAAGTCATAATGTTTGAAATAATGCTGATTAGCTCGGCAACGCTGCGCTGCATTTGGTTAAGATCAAAGGTGCTTTTTAGTTCGCCATTCACTTTAATGGTTACGCTTAATGCATCGGGCTGAGCAATTTTTTCTGCCGCTACAAGGCTTGGACCAACAGGAGCGCTGGTGTCTAAGCACTTGCCTTTAATGTCTGGGCGGTAGTAGTTTTCTTCTGGCAATGAATAGTCGGCAACCACTGTGTAACCACGCACAAAGCTTAGCGCTTCTTCTGGTTTAACACGGCAGGTTTCTTTACCTATAACCACACCTAGGCTTGCACCAACCGCCATAGCTGGAACATCTTTACCATCAAAATCTTTTGCCCATTCGACTTCAGCAGCGTCAACACTCCAAGTGTTGCGTGGCTTGTAATAAAGCACTGGCTGAGTGGGTGGTTTATTGTAGGGGGCTTGGTTAAAAGTAGCATCCAAAGCCGCTAGCTGCGCCTTATCATTCAGAGCGACGCAGACCAACTTACTGTTGACTAAAAGAGTTGCTGTCATAGTTAACCTTTACTGTTAGTAACCTGCTTGAGGTTTAGTTTCTGTCATAGGCACACCGTCTTTAAAACTTTGTGCCAGCTTGCGAGTTTCCTGTGCCAAAATCATGGTATCTACACCTACACCGACAAAGTTAGCGCCAGCCTTAACGTAGCTGGCAGTTAGGCTAGGGTCTAAACATAAAAGACCGGCATATTTACCCGCGGCACGAATTTTATTCAGCCCAGTATTAATGGCTTCAACCACCACAGGGTTGCCAGCATCGCCGATATAACCCATAGAAGCAGATAAGTCTGAAGGGCCAATAAAAACACCATCCACGCCTTCAACTTCTAAAATAGCATCGAGGTTTTCTAAGGCGCTGGCGGTTTCTACTTGCACTAATAAACAAATTTCTGCATTGGCTTTTTTAAGGTAGCCAGGCACTTGATTCCAGCGTGCAGCGCGTGCCAAAGATGTACCTAAACCACGAATACCTTCGGGTGGGTAGCGAACCGCGCTGACTAATTGCTTGGCTTGTTCGGCTGTTTCTACCATAGGCACCAATAGAGTTTGTGCGCCGATATCTAGCAATTGCTTAATTAAAGCGGTATTGCCTTCAACGCAACGCACAATAGGCGCTACATCATAGGGAGCTATGGCTTGCAGGTGCGACATAATCGTACGCAGGTCAAAAGGGCCATGCTCACCATCAATTAACAGCCAATCAAAACCTGCCACAGCAGCAATTTCTGCCGCAGAATTGTCGGGCAAACCTAACCAAAGACCATACTGAGGCTTACCTGTGGCTAGACCTTGTTTAAAACGATTTTTAGGTAATTCCATTTGTTGCTTCCTAGATTAGAAGATTATTCAAAATTTAGGGTAACGCCACCTAAAGAACCAAAGTCAGCATGAACGGTATCACCAGCTTTAACAGGTACAGGGCGAATGAAAGAACCCGAAAGAATAATTTGGCCCGGCTCTAAAGAAATCCCGTGGGGCGCAAAACGTTTACAAACCCAGCAAATGCCTTTTAAGGGATTGCCTAGTACGCCACCCGCTAAACCGGTTTCTTCAATTTGACCATTCAAATAGAGCATAGAACCTGCCCAACGTAGGTCGATATCGGTTGGTTTAATTGGACGACCACCTAGCACTATGCCCGCATTAGCAGCGTTGTCGGCGATGGTGTCGTAAACCTTGCGGGTATAACCTGTTTCTGGATCAGTGCGTAAGCAACGTGCAGCGATTAATTCTAAAGAAGGAATGACATAATCGGTGGCATTTAATACATCAAAGATGGTGATATTTTCGCCGGAAAGTGGTTTTTTCAGAACAAAAGCTAGCTCTGCTTCAATGCGTGGGTCTAAAAAGTCAGAGGCTTTAATGGTCGCACCATCTTCAAACAACATATCATCTAGCAGTACGCCATAATCTGGCTCATCAATATTAGAGGACATCTGCATTGCGCGTGAAGTCAGGCCGATTTTATAACCTATAACCTTACGACCCTCAGTAACTTTGCGATCAACCCATTGTTTTTGAACGGCATAAGCATCAGCCATGCCCATTTCTGGGTAATCTAGGGTTAAAGCTGGAATTTGTTGGCGATTAACTTCAGCCTCGTAAAGACGATCGGCTGCGTTTTGAATCTGCTCTTTTGTTAACATACTGGGAGCACCTTATGTAGTTGTGCGATTTATTAAGTTTATTATCCCAGAGCCATAACACAGGCTGCTTCCTAACTAATCAGGCTGGGTGACTTAAAACCATTTTAGTTAATATGTTAACTAAGTCAATATCTAACTTGAAGCCATTATTTATGCCAAGCGCTAAAAACCCTGATTTACCGAGTTATCGTCGACCCACTTGCCTAGCAACAACAACCATTAACTGGCAGCAATGGGCCACTTTTGTGGCAAATTTTAAAAGTACCGCTTCTGCAAATAATCAACAGCAGTCAGAATTTATACCCTTGTTCTTAAAGCAAAATAATTTACCTGAACGCTTTAAAAATTGGCAGCCGCAACGCGCTTTTGTGATGGCTGAAATGGGTTTTAGCACAGGTTTGAACTTGCTTATTGCAATAGATTTTTTTCTTAAAACTGCACCAGCAACAGCACGTTTACACTGGATAAGCACCGAGGCTTATCCGCTAACACCAGAAGACTTACAAAAAGCTCATACTTTTTGGCCAGAATTGGCTGAATACGCAGCGCTTTTGCAAAAAAACTACCCTTTAGCTATTTCTGGTTTTCATCGCCTTAACCTGCATCCGCGAGTTACTGTGGATTTATTGTTTGGCGATGCGAGCATCAATCTAAATGCTGTGGATGCTAAAATAGATGCTTGGTGTAAAACAGCAACGCAAGGTGTTGATGCGACCGTTGAGGTTAATCAACCCGCTATTCAAAACGACTCCACAAAAAAGCATTCAATCGCCATTATTGGCGCGGGATTATCGGGTTTATGCACAGCGCAAGCACTGATTAAACGTGGCTTTAAAGTGGATATGTATGAAGAAAAAGTACCCGCAGCAGGCGGCTCAGGGAATAGGCAAGGGGCGCTGTATATTAAGCTGTCGGTTGATGCCAACCAATCCAGCCGCTTTTATTTAGCAGGGCTAGAATATAGCCGTCGATGGTTAGAAGCATTAGACCCTAAGCAACAACTTTGGTCATCTTCTGGTGTGTTACAGCTGGCGATTACCGAGCAAGAATCCAAGCGCCAGCAGCGTTTTATTGCCACCCAAAACTTACCTAAAACATTGGTTACTGCGGTTGATCAAATTCAAGCCAGCGAATTAGCCGGTAGCCAAACCAGTGCCGGTGGTTTGTTCTTTTCTAGGACAGGCTGGGTAACGCCTAAAGCTTTGTGCGATCACTTAGCACAAACATTAGACGGTCTAACGCTTTATACTCATCAAGCCGTCATCGACATACATTCGCATGAAAAGGCTTGGCAACTAGAAACAACTAAAGGCAGCAAAGTTTATCAACAAGTCATCATCTGTTGCGCTGCTGCAGCTAAGCGCTTTGCACCCAGCCAATGGCTACCCGTGAAATCAGTACGTGGGCAAGTTAGCTATTTAACTTTAGATAAATCATTGGTTGATAAGCCAATAGCGCCACTCACAGTAGTTTGCGGTAAAGGCTATACACTGCCACCTATGGATAACACCCTTTGTTTTGGTGCAACGTTTGATTCAGGCGATACAAATACAGCGATGAACCAAGCAGGGCAACAACAAAACCAACAAGAGCTTGATGCAATACTACCTAATTTACTAACGCAATTATCTACAAGCAACCAAACAACCAACCCCTTAAATGGGCGAGTTAGTTTTCGCTGTGCTTCACCCGATCATTTACCCTTAGTTGGGCGTTTGCCTAAACTAAAAGCATGGCAAGAAAACTACCGTTTAACACAATCCAAGGTTGCTGTTTCAGACTTCCCTAGCGAATGGCAGCACTTAGGACTTTGGTTGAATATCGGTCATGGCTCACGGGGCTTAACCAGCATTCCTATCGCTGCTGAATTGCTGGCAAGTCAGTTAGCAAACGACTCAGCACCTTTTGAAAAAGAGTTGGTTGATTGCTTAAACCCAGCAAGGTTTATTTTAAGGGAACTAAGGCGAAAACAAGACTAATCAACATTAATCGGGCTGATTGGCTAATAGTTTCCAGCTAAATTCAGCTTGATTGTTGATTTGATATTCAAACAACGCTTGACCACGTACCTGACCATTTTCAAGAACCTGACTGCCTTCAAAAACCGCTAGCACCCAATGGCGATTTAAAACCACCGATTCATGCAACACAAAAGCCACTTCTTTACCTAGCGCTGCATTCTTAGGAATAAGCGCTGGATGCTTACCTAGTTCTTGCAAGATACGTCGCTCAGGATTAGCACCTAAATTAAAGTCACGGCGATCCTTGTCGGTTAAACCATAAACGTGCCCCGTACCCGCACCATAGCTACGCACACCATCGGCTAACGGCTGGCTGACAGGTTGTTGCTTGATTTCTACTGCTGGGTCAGATTTTTCACCCCTTGGCAACATCAAGGAAATAATCATTCCCAACAGCACTAACGGGATTAAATAGCGCCGAAAGTCCATCATTAACTCCTGTAAAATTTAATCTTAAAAATCGCGTCATAAAAAAGGCGACCCAATGGCCGCCTTTAATTTTACTCATTTTAAAAACTAAGCAATAACTTAGTTTTTACTCGCACGCTTACGTTCATTTTCATTAAGGTACTTTTTACGCATACGCAAAAAGTTAGGTGTTACTTCAACCAGTTCATCATCATCAATAAATTCTAGCGCTTGTTCTAGGCTATAAACTAATGGTGGTACTAGCTGAATGGTTTCTTCATGGCCTGAAACGCGCATATTATCAAGCTTTTTAGCTTTAGTTGGGTTAACAACCATATCAGCGTCACGCGCATTAATACCCACAATCATACCTTCATAAACATCAACACCAGGACCTACAAATAAACGGCCACGTTCTTGCAATGTTGTTAATGCGTAGGTCAGAATTTTACCTGTCGCCATAGAAACTAACACACCATTCATACGGTGCTCTACAACGCCTTCAGTTAATGGACCATAGTGGTCAAAAATACTGGTTAAAATACCCGAACCTGAAGTAGCCGTCATAAATTGGTTACGAAAACCAATTAAGCCACGCGAAGGAATAATAAAGTCTAAACGTACACGACCTTTACCATCAGGATTCATGTTGGTCATGCGTGCTTTACGCTTGCCCATTTCTTCCATGATAGAACCTTGATGCTGCTCTTCAATATCAATAATTACTTCTTCATAGGGCTCTTGCTTAACGCCATCAATGGTTTTAATAATGACTTCAGGGCGTGAAACACCTAGCTCATAACCTTCACGACGCATACTTTCAATCAAAACAGAAAGGTGAAGCTCACCACGACCCGAAACACGGAAACGGTCTGGGCTGTCAGTTTCTTCAACACGCAATGCAACGTTGTGAACTAACTCTTTTTCTAAGCGCTCTTTAATATTACGGCTAGTAACGAACTTACCATCTTTACCTGCAAAAGGTGAGTTGTTGACTTGGAAAGTCATAGTCACCGTTGGCTCGTCAATGGTTAACGGTATCATTGCTTCTGGATTATTTGGATCGCATAAGGTGTCAGAAATAAATAGTGGATCAACACCAGTAATACAAACGATATCACCCGCTTCAGCACCCTCAGGCGATTCGTTACGCTGCAGGCCATGATAAGTCATTACTTGACCAATTTTAGCTTTACGCTGTTTGCCTGCGTGATCAATAACCACCACTTGTTGGTTAGGCAACACACGACCACGCGTGATACGACCCACACCAATAACGCCAACATAGCTAGAATAATCCAATGCAGAAATCTGCATTTGGAAAGAACCTTCGGCATCAACTTTAGGTGGTGGTACTAGATCAACGATCGCTTGAAACAGTGGATCCATATTATCTGACATTTCTGCTGGATCCATACCAGCAATACCATTAAGTGCTGAAGCATAAATAATCTGGAAGTCCAGTTGATCTTCAGTAGCACCAAGGTTATCGAACAAATCAAAAATTTGATCTACTACCCAATCAGGGCGTGAACCAGGACGGTCAATTTTGTTAATAACAACAATCGGCTTTAAGCCACGCGCAAACGCTTTTTGGGTTACAAAGCGCGTTTGTGGCATAGGGCCATCAATGGCATCTACAACTAATAATACTGAGTCAACCATCGACAAAACACGCTCAACTTCACCACCAAAGTCAGCGTGACCAGGTGTGTCGATAATGTTGATGCGGTAGTCGCTCCAAGTAATAGCAGTGTTTTTGGCAAGAATTGTAATGCCGCGCTCTTTTTCTTGGTCGTTCGAGTCCATAACACGATCGTTTTCAGCTTCACGACGATCAAGGGTTCCAGATTGCTTTAAAAGACTATCAACCAAAGTTGTTTTACCATGGTCAACGTGGGCAATAATGGCAATGTTACGTAGTTTATCTATCACAGGTTACTCCCCGGTCAAACCGGAAGGGTGAAGGAGAGGCTGGCCAAAAATAAAATAGATTAACTTGACCAACCTTAAAAAAAAGGCGAATGAGTATAACGATTTTTGCTACTTATTGATAGTTTTCTGATCTCATTAAATGGAGTAAATGTTTAACATGGCGTGGGAGTTATCAGGTTATTTGGGCTTATTTTTTGCAGCACTAGGCGCAGCAACTTTACTACCAATGCAGTCAGAAGCAGTATTAGCGGGGCTTTTATTAACGGGTAGTTATACAACAGGGACGCTACTCACCGTTGCAACAGTCGGCAACGTATTAGGCTCAATAATAAACTGGGTATTAGGGCGTTCAATTGAACATTACCGCCACAAACGCTGGTTTCCGATTAGCGAAAAAAAATTAGCCCAAGCACAACAAAGCTATCAACGATTTGGGTATTGGTCGCTGCTACTTAGCTGGGCACCCATTATTGGCGATCCGTTAACCTTTGTAGCAGGCATTATGCGCGAACCTTTATGGCGTTTTTTATTAATGGTAACACTGGCTAAATTTAGCCGTTACCTACTGCTAGTCATACTGATTACTTAGCTTACTGCCGACCTATTAAAATACGCAACAGATATAGTGCATTAAAGCTATTTATGGTCTAATCCACAGCACTTACTAGGCTTTAAGCCAGTAATGAATTTCTTTTTTTACACCCAAATTTAACACCCAACATGGAGGCTAGTATGTCCAAGAAGAGCCTGGCTATTATTACTGAACACGACGTAAAATGGGTAGATTTACGCTTTACTGATACCCAAGGTAAGGAACACCACATCACCATCCCTTCCTCTTACGTTGACGAAGAATTCTTCGAAAATGGCCAGATGTTTGACGGTTCTTCGCTACCGGGCTGGAAAGGTGTAGACGAATCAGACATGATTATGCTGCCTGATGATTCCACTGCTGTACTCGATCCTTTCACCGATGAAGTCACTTTAATTTTACAGTGCGACATTATCGAACCTGTCACCATGCAAGGTTACGAACGTGACCCACGCTCCATAGCTTTACGGGCTGAAGAATACTTAAAGTCAACGGGCATTGCTGACATTGCTTATTTTGGCCCTGAACCTGAGTTCTTTATTTTTGACGATGTAAAATGGAAGCTAGGTATGTCAGGTTCGTCTTATTCCATTGGCTCAGAAGAAGCTGCTTGGTCATCTAACGACACAATTGCAGGCGGCAATATGGGGCATCGTCCAAGGGTTAAAGGCGGATATATGCCAGTACCACCCGTCGATTCTTCACATGAAGTACGTGGCGCTATGTGTAATGCTATGACTGCGATGGGTTTAAAAATCGAAATACACCACCATGAAGTGGCAACGGCTAACCAATGTGAAATTGGTGTTGCTTTTAACACGCTGGTTAAAAAAGCCGATGAAGTGCAGCGCTTAAAATACTGTGTGCATAACGTCGCTCATGCTTATGGTAAAACCGCAACCTTTATGCCCAAGCCTTTAGTTGGTGACAGTGGTTCTGGCATGCACGTTCACCAATCATTAACCAAAGATGGTACTAACTTATTTGCAGGTAACGGTTACGGTGGCCTGTCTGAAATGGCGTTATTTTATATTGGCGGCATTATTAAACACGCCAAAGCCTTAAATGCGATCACTAATCCGCTAACTAACTCTTATAAGCGTTTGGTACCCGGTTTTGAAGCACCCGTTATGCTGGCTTATTCGGCTAAAAACCGTTCTGCTTCCATTCGTATTCCTTACGTTAGTAATCCTAAAGCACGCCGTATTGAAGCACGCTTTCCTGATCCAGGTGCTAACCCTTACCTTTGCTTTGCTGCTTTATTAATGGCTGGTCTTGATGGTATTCAAAATAAGATTCATCCTGGCGATGCGATGGATAAAAATCTATACGATTTGCCGCCTGAAGAGGCCGCACAAATCCCACAAGTTGCTGGTAGCCTAGATGAAGCACTGAAAGCTTTAGATGCTGACCGTGATTTCTTAACCAAAGGTGGCGTATTCACAGACGAATTACTGGATGCGTTTATTGAACTGAAACATAAAGAAGTACAGCGTTTAAATACAACCACTCACCCGGTTGAATTTGATATGTACTATTCTGTTTAAAAAGCACTAAACCAAAAAAAACCTGCTGGTTCAAATGGACGGGCAGGTTTTTTTATAACTAAAATTCAAAATTTGAACCGTTAAAAAAACGTGTTAAATGGTTGGCGGAACTTTACGAAACGCTGTTTCAAATTTAACTTTTGCAGCACGTTCTTCAAGCTGCTCAAGAAAATCATCTTGGCTACGCTCATGCCATTCTAAAATTTCTAAATAACGACGAATGTTGTGTACATAAGCAACCGGTTCATTGCCTCTAGCATAGCCATAACGTGTATTACGGTACCATTTACGCTGCGTTAATAATGGCAAATGCTTGGCAACGTCTTCCCAACTATTAGGGTTAAAACCTTGACCTTGGGTTATTTTACGTGCGTCTTCTAAATGCCCAAAACCTACGTTGTAAGATGCTAATGCCATATACAGACGGTCTTTACCCTGCACACCATCTGGCATACGTTTATATAATTGCTTTAAATAGCGCGAACCACCTTCAATACTTTCAAAGGGGTCTAATCTATCAACATTCAACTCATTGGCAGTACGCTGGGTTAACATCATTAAACCACGCACACCCGTTGGTGATACAGCATTACGACGCCAATGCGACTCTTGAAAAGATACCGCTGCTAACAACAACCAATCTAAATCTTGTTCTTTAGCGGCCACTCGAAAATGTGCTTCGTATTGGGGTAAACGTGAACGCACATGGCGTAAAAATAAAGGCGCACCCACATACTCTAAATACTGTTCATGGCGATAATAACGCGCTCTGATTTCGTTAATAGTGCCAAGGTCTTGGGCTAAATTAATGTACTGGGTTGCAGCGCGTTCTAGCTTAGAATACTTTTGCTTAGCATCTTTTTCCTTTGAAAAAAGCCAGACTAAAGCGGATGAAACTTCAGTATCAAAAGCAACCGCCACACGCGGGAAGAAAAAACGATTGATATTAAAATCTTGCGTACTGACAACGGCATAATCTAAATCACCGTCTTGAACCATTTTTAATAAATCGGTCACTTCAAGGTCTGTTGTTTCCATCCAGCTTAAATGTGGATGCCGCACTTGATGACTTTGCAACAATTCAGCTTGACGCGAACCGGCTAGAACAGCTAAAGACGTACCTTGAACAAGATCATCCCAGCTTTTAGGACGAAAATGCCCTGTACGATAAACCACCATTTGTGAACTGTGCAGTAAAGGAATGGATGCTGAGAAACGGCGGCTACGATCAAGCGTTAATCCTAAACTACCGGCAGCCATATCGACGCTACCATCTAATACGGCTTGCTCCATTTCTAGGGCATTAGCAAGATTAACAACGTTTAACTCAACCCCCAAATGCTCTGCAAAAGAACGTACTAGCTCATATTCAAAACCAGCATAGCCTTCACGGTGCTCATAAAACACCGCTGGAGTATTACGCATAGCCACAGTCAACGTACCCGCTTCAAGCACGCCATTGAGTGAGTCAGATTGTTTGCAACCTGCTGTTACTAGAAGTATCAGTAGCAACAAGGGTAATAATAAAAATTTTAATTTCATGTATAAAAGAACTCATCGAATAGTGCTCGATTGAATTTACACTTGGATTTAAGTACCAAGTCTGCCATTGAGTGCCGCAAAAAGTAATAAAGTAGCAGCCAGATCAAAGAGTTGCTAATTAGAAGGTTCTTGTAATTAGAATTTATTTATGGTTAGTGTTTTGTAAGCTTAGCAAATAATGTTTAAAAAAGCCTTCTTACCAATTTTATTTTTGTGACCCACTGTTCAATTTTTGTTCTTTAATAGCTCTAAATGCTTGTTTGCGCTATTATTCGCCTCAAGTTTTACCCTACTTTTTTCTTCTATTATTCCTGCTCTGACGAGGCTTGCTAATGCTCCAACTGCGCGGCGCTCCAGCTCTTTCAGCTTTTCGCTCACAAAAACTCTTGACCCAGCTTCAAGAAATTTCTGCTTCTATTACAAGTATTTATGCTGAGTTTATTCACCTGGCCGACCTGAGTTCTGAGCTAAATTCAGAACAAAACCAAGTACTTGAAGCTTTACTAGACTACGGCCCAACAGGTGAACAGCACCCACCCGAAGGTGTGCTTTTCTTGGTAGTACCACGCTTAGGCACCCAATCGCCTTGGTCTTCTAAAGCAACCGATATAGCCCATAACTGTGGCTTAACACAGGTTACACGTTTAGAGCGCGGTGTTGCTTATTACCTACAAGCTAGCCAAACCCTAACTGCAACCGAACAAGCAGCAGTGGATAGCTTGCTGCATGACCGTATGACTGAATCGCTGCTAACCAGTGTTGAATCGGCTAGCCAGTTGTTTCGCCATGAAAGCCCACGCACGCTTGCCAGCGTTGATATTTTAGGTGGTGGTCGTGACGCTTTAGTTAAAGCCAATACTGAATTAGGTTTAGCGCTCGCGGTTGATGAAATTGATTACCTCGTTGAAAGCTTTATTGGTTTAGGTAGAAATCCGAATGACGTTGAGCTAATGATGTTTGCTCAGGCTAACTCTGAGCATTGCCGTCATAAGATTTTTAATGCGGACTGGACAATTGATGGCACAGATTCACCGCATTCACTATTTGGCATGATTCGTAATACGCATAAACGTTCACCTGAAGGTGTTTTATCAGCTTACAAAGATAACGCTTCGGTGATTGAAGGCTTTTCTGCGCCACGTTTCTTTCCTCAGCCTGAAACCCACAGCTGGCAGCCTGTCGAAGAAGCGGTACATATTTTAATGAAGGTAGAAACCCACAATCACCCAACAGCCATTGCGCCTTTTGCAGGTGCTGCAACGGGTTCTGGCGGCGAAATTCGTGATGAAGGCGCAACAGGAATTGGCTCTAAGCCTAAAGCGGGACTAACAGGTTTTACGGTTTCCAACCTACGCATTCCAGGTTTTACTCAAGCGTGGGAAACAAACGATTATGGCAAGCCTGACCGCATTGTAACCGCCTTAGACATTATGATTGAAGGCCCTTTAGGTGGCGCAGCCTTTAATAACGAATTTGGTCGCCCGAATATCAATGGTTACTTCCGTACTTATGAAGAAAACACCCTTGGTTTAAATGGCAACGAACGTCGCGGTTATCACAAGCCCATTATGCTGGCCGGTGGATTAGGCAACATTCGCCCTAATCACGTTGAAAAAAATGAAATACCTGTGGGTGCTAAGCTGATTGTTTTAGGCGGCCCAGCCATGAATATTGGTTTGGGTGGTGGTGCGGCTTCGTCTATGGCAACGGGTTCTTCCAGTGCTGAATTAGACTTTGCTTCCGTACAAAGAGACAACCCAGAAATGGAGCGCCGTGCTCAAGAAGTGATTGACCGCTGCTGGGCAATGGGTGATGACAACCCGATTTGCTTTATTCACGACGTAGGCGCTGGTGGCCTGTCTAACGCTTTACCCGAATTAGTTAAAGATGGCGAGCGTGGCGGTTTGTTTAATTTGCGTGCCGTGCCTAACGCTGAACCGGGCATGAGCCCGCTAGAAATTTGGTGTAACGAAGCACAAGAGCGTTATGTCTTAGCCATCGCGCCAGCCAGCTTAGAATTATTCGATAAGCTGTGCCGCCGTGAACGTGCGACTTATGCTGTGGTCGGTGAAGCCTTAGCTGAACACCATTTAACGGTAACTGATGGGCACTTTGAAACTAAGCCGGTTGATTTACCTATGAGTGTGCTGTTTGGTAAAGCACCTAAAATGCAGCGCAGCTTTGAGCGCAAAACTTTAGACTTGCCCGAACTAAACCTTGCAGGCATCGCTATTAAAGATGCGGCTGAGCGCATTCTTAGCTTGCCCACTGTCGCCAGTAAACAGTTCTTAATTACCATCGGCGACCGCAGCGTTTCTGGCTTAGTAGCGCGTGACCAAATGGTTGGCCCTTGGCAAGTGCCTGTTGCTAACTGTGCCGTTACCACCGCAACGCCTTTTACCGAAGTCGGGGAAGCAATGGCAATGGGTGAGCGCACACCCATCGCACTCATTAACCCTGCTGCTTCGGGTCGTATGGCGGTTGCTGAATCCATTACCAACATAGCAGCGGCCAGCATTAATCAGCTTAGCGATATTAAATTATCGGCTAACTGGATGTCAGCCGCGAATCACGCTGGCGAAAACCAAGCCCTTTACGACACCGTTTATGCGGTCGGTATGGAACTTTGCCCCGCACTGGGCATTGCCATTCCGGTTGGAAAAGATTCCATGTCGATGCGTACCGTTTGGGAGGATGAACAAGGGCAAGAAAAATCCATTACCTCGCCCCTGTCTTTAGTGGTCACGGCTTTTGCGCCGGTTACTGCAGCTAGAAAAACCCTAACGCCTCAGTTGCGTACCGATAAAGGTGAAACCGATTTACTGCTGATTGATTTAGGTCGCGGTCAAAACCGTTTAGGTGGTTCGGCTTTAGCACAAGTGTATAACCAATTAGGTAATCAAGCGCCTGACTTAGACGACCCTGAAGATTTAAAAGCCTTTTTTGCGGTGATTCAAGGTTTGAACAACGAAGATAAACTGCTGGCTTACCATGACCGTTCTGACGGTGGCTTGTTTGTAACCCTTACTGAGATGGCCTTTGCTGGGCACACAGGTTTAGACATTAAACTTGAAATGCTAGCAGAAAATACCGCCGAAGCCTTAGCAGTACTGTTTAGTGAAGAACTCGGTGCGGTTATTCAAGTGCGCCAAAAAGACACTGAATTTGTGCTGATGCAATTAGCAGCCGCCGGTCTTGGCGAATGCGCTCAAGTGATAGGTCGCCCTGAAACCGATGACTTGCTTAGCTTCTCTTTAGATGGCGAACTGCTGCTACAAGCCAGCCGTGTTGAATACCAGCGCCGTTGGTCAGAAACCAGCTATCGCATTCAAGCACTGCGCGATAATGCAGATTGCGCTCAGGAAGAGTTTGATAGCCTGTTAGATGCCAAAAACCCCGGCCTTAGCCCCAAGGTGAGCTTTGATTTAACCCAAGACCTAGCAGCGCCTTACTTAAAGCTAACACAGCGCCCACAAGTAGCCATTTTGCGTGAACAGGGTGTGAACAGCCAAATGGAAACTGCGGCTGCCTTCTACCGTGCTGGTTTTGATCCCATCGACGTGCATATGAGCGATCTACTTAGCGGTGCTATTCGCTTAGAAAACTTCCGTGGTTTAGCCACTTGCGGTGGTTTTTCTTATGGCGACGTTTTAGGTGCTGGGGGTGGTTGGGCTAAGTCGGTGCTTTTTCATGCAAAAACCCGTGATGCCTTTGCTGCTTTTTTTGAAAGGGAAGACACCTTCACGCTGGGTATTTGTAATGGTTGCCAAATGTTGTCGCAGTTGAAGGATTTAATCCCTGGTGCTGAGCATTGGCCACGTTTTGTACGCAACCTAAGCGAGCAGTTTGAAGCACGGGTTGCAACGGTGGAAATTCAGAAGTCTAAATCAATTCTGCTAGCAGGTATGGAAGGTTCACGCTTACCCATTGCCGTTTCTCACGGTGAAGGCCGCGCTGAATTCCGTGATGCTGAGCACCTTAAAATTACTGAGCAAAGCGGCAGTGTTGCGCTACGCTTTGTCGATAACTACGGCGCGGTAACACAAAGTTATCCAGCCAACCCAAATGGTTCGCCAACGGGCATTACAGGTTTAACCAGTGCCGATGGTCGTGCCACCATTATGATGCCGCACCCAGAACGTGTAGCGCGTACTATCAATAACTCTTGGCATCCAGACAGCTGGGGCGAGCAAGGCCCTTGGCAGCGTTTGTTTGCTAATGCCAGAAAATGGGTCGATTAAAATGACTGAACCTGTAAAGCGCTTTATTGCTGGGGCCGTGTGCCCCCGTTGTAACACTATGGATGTACTTAAATCGTGGCAAGCCGATGGCTTTCAACACCGTGAATGCGTCAGCTGCGACTTTGTTGATGCCATTAGCTTAGAGATGCCTGAAGAGTTACCGACTCGGGTTAATCAAACCAAGCTTGACCCTAAAGATGAAATTCAGGTGGTTAAGTTTATTCCTTAACCTAAGCTGGCTAGTTTAAAATTGATTTAACTTAAAAGTCAGCAACAAAAAAAGGCGGCAAACCCAATCGGTCTGCCGCCTTTTTTATATGATTAATTCAGCGCAGCGATACTAGCCCAGCGCAGCAGTAATCACTTCGTACTTTTCCATCAACTGATCTTTATCTTCAACGTGATTTGGGTCTTTAGGAATGCACTCAACAGGGCAAACGTCCACACACTGAGGCTCGTCATAGTGACCCACGCACTCAGTACACAAGTTAGGGTCTATTTCATAGATTTCATCGCCCTGAGAAATGGCATTGTTGGGGCATTCTGGTTCGCATACATCACAGTTGATGCATTCATCGGTAATGTACAAAGCCATGAGTCATACCTCTTTATCTTATCAATTAGCAAGCGGGGGCTTTTACAAGCCTTATAAATTTATTGCACGCGCACTGGCGTATTTTTTCTGTAAAGCATCAACCACATAAGGGTGTACAAGTTTACTAACATCACCGCCTAAACTAGACACTTCACGCACCAAAGTAGAAGCAATAAATGATAATCGCTCTGAAGGCGGTAAAAAAATACTTTCTAAATTAGGCGCTAGGGTTCGGTTAAGTTGTGCCAGTTGTAGCTCATATTCAAAATCAGCCACACCACGCACGCCGCGTAGAATAATATTGGCATTTTGCTGCTGCATTAGTTCAGTTAATAAGCAGTTAAAACCCACCACTTCAACCTTAGAATTTTTAGCCATCACCTGCTGCACCAGCTGAATACGTTCGGCTAATTCAAATAATGGTTTTTTGCGCGGACTCTCAGCAACGGCAACAATTACGCGGTCAAAAAGGCACGTCGCTCGCTCAATTAAATCGCTGTGCCCTAATGTAACAGGATCAAAAGTACCAGGATAAACCACTGTATTCATATCGACCTCGTACCAGTGAAGTGAATAGCATTTAAAAAAACGCATCTTACCCAAAAGCGCCAAGTGGCTCAAATAACCTTTTCATCTGGTATACAAACTAAAATGCACATCGCCAATTTGCTTATCTTTTTGCAACACCCAGTTAGCGGGAAAAGTCACTAGGCTGGCTGACTGTTTAGCTTGTTCAACATAAATATAAGCGCCTTCGGCTAACCAGCCTTTTTCTTCTAACAATTGGCAAGCAGGCGCTAATAAAGGCTGTCCAAAAGGTGGATCTAAAAAAACCACTTCAAAAGGCGTTGCTGGCTGGCTTTCTAACCAATGCAACGCATCAGTATTGACAAGTGTTAAGCGTTCACCAGCTAAAGGGGTTAATAACACGCTTAATTGCTTGACTACTTTAGTGTCACGTTCAATGGCTGTCACCTGTGCAGCACCGCGGCTTAATGCCTCAACCGCTAGCGCACCACTGCCGGCAAAAGCATCAAGGCAAGTTTTGTTTGCAATAATAAACTGCAACCAATTAAATAAAGTTTCACGAATACGATCAGGCGTTGGCCTTAATCCTTCAACGTCAGGAACAGGTAATTTTCGCCCACGCCATTCACCGCCAATCACTCTTACTTGACCCGTTGCGACTGGTTTGGTTTTTTTCTGTGGTTTATACATCATCATCTCAGCTCGTTTAGCTTATCTTCTACCTTCAAAGGCAGTCAGGTGGTAGGATAACCGATTAAATACCCGTTTAAGACACCTTTTATTAAGATACCAATACCATGTTTGGATTATTTAAACGCAAGAAAAAACAAGCCGAAGCCACGCTAGAGGCTCTATCCGAAAAACCAACAACTATATCAACAACAACACCCGAAGCTGATTTAGAAGCTGATTTAGTTGAAAAAACAGCACCAGAACAACCGATAGAACAACCCGCAGCAGCGGTGATAGAGCCCGTTGTAAAACCTATTACAGAACCCATTATAGAACCCAATCCACCTAAAAAAGTGGGGCTTTTTGCACGTTTAAAACAAGGATTAGCACGCACCGGCAGCGGTTTAGCCGACTTATTTTTAGGTTCGCGTAAAATTGATGATGAGCTATTAGAAGAGCTAGAAACTCGCCTATTAATGGCTGATGTGGGCATGACCGCCACGCGTGAAATTATTACCAATCTAACCGACAAAGTTAAGCGTAACCAATTAAAAGATTCTGATGCTTTATTTGCAGCACTTAAAGATGAACTCAAACTGATTTTACAGCCTGTCTGTAAGCCATTAGTGCTTGTTGATAAACCTGAAAAACCCCAAGTTATTTTGATGATTGGCGTGAATGGTGTGGGTAAAACCACCACTATTGGTAAATTAGCTAAGCGCTACCAAAAAGAAGGCCGCAAAGTTTTGCTAGCCGCTGGCGATACTTTTAGAGCAGCAGCCGTTGAGCAGCTACAAATTTGGGGTGATCGTAATTCAGTCCCAGTCATTGCCCAACACACAGGCGCTGACAGTGCTAGCGTGATTTTTGATGCGCTAAAAGCGGCTCAATCGCGCAAAGCTGACCTTTTAATCGCGGATACAGCAGGGCGTTTGCACAATAAAAGCAATTTAATGGAAGAATTGTCTAAAGTGCACCGTGTTATGCAGAAAATAGACCCCGAAGCACCTCACGAAGTGTTGTTAGTGTTAGATGCAGCTACCGGACAAAATGCGTTAGCTCAGGCACGTCAGTTTAATAAATCAGTGCCTATCACTGGCCTAGTATTAACTAAGTTAGACGGCACCGCTAAAGGCGGCATTGTTTTTGCGCTTGCGCGTGAATTAAATATTCCGGTTAGGTTTATTGGCGTGGGTGAACAAGCCGATGACTTACGTGACTTTGATGCTGATAGCTTTGTTGACGCACTTTTAGCAGTTGAAACCGACTAATAAAATAGCAGGCCAATGGGAGGGCCGATGATCCAATTTCATAACGTCTTTAAACGCTACGAAAGCGGCCATGAAGCGCTGCAAAACATTAGCTTTACCTTAAATGAAGGTGAAATGGCTTTTTTAACAGGCCATTCAGGTTCAGGTAAAAGTACGCTACTCAAGTTAATTATGCGTATGGAAGTGGCAACACGCGGGCAAGTCAATGTCGATGGTATTAACCTTAATCATTTAGCGCGTCGTCATGTACCTTTTTTACGTCGCAAAATTGGTGTGGTTTTTCAGGATCACCAATTACTGTTTGATCGCAGCGTTTACGACAACGTTGCGCTACCTTTAGTGATTGACGGTATGGTGCCGCAAGAAATAGGCCGCCGCGTACGGGCTGCACTCGATAAAGTTGGCTTACTTTCTAAAGAAAAAATGACCCCGATTATGCTATCCGGTGGTGAACAACAGCGCGTAGGCATTGCGCGAGCAGTGGTTAACAAACCGCCTATTTTACTGGCAGATGAGCCGACGGGTAATCTTGACCCACAACTTTCAGCTGAAATTATGCAGCTTTTTCGTCAGTTCAACGCGGTCGGTGTAACCGTACTCATTGCTTCACACGATATTGATTTAATTTCACGCATGGGAATGCGGATAATGGAATTGAATCAAGGTGGCTTGTCTCGCAGTGGAGTAATGGAATGATTAACAAGCGCCCAACCTCTAATCGTCCTAGCGGTGCAACCTTCCCTGATCGCCCGCAACGTGATGCCACTAAAAATGCGACTAAAAAACCACCCAATCGCCTGCGCTCTAACCCAGAACAACGCAGTAAAAGTGCGGTCAGTGGCGCACAAATCAGTAAAGTGAATACCAGCGATCGTATTAAAGCTTGGCGCCGTCATCATTTAAGCGTTGCAGTTGATAGTCTGACTCGATTATTAGCAACACCTTTTGGAAGCTTAATGACTTGGGCAGTGATTGCTATTGCACTGTCTTTACCCGTTGGCTTGTATGTATTTTTAAATAACGCACAGCTAGTTTCTAGTAATTGGGATGGTAGCGCCCAAATCTCACTGTATTTAAAAGAAAATGTGCAAGAATCTGCTGGACAGAATTTAACAAAAACCTTACAAATGGATGGCGAAATAGCTGAAACACGCTATTTATCACGTGAGCAAACCCTAGCTGAATTTAAAGAGTTTTCTGGCTTTGGTGAGGCGTTAGATTACCTAGACGAAAATCCTTTACCGCCGGTTATTATTGTTCGACCAGCGATCTCTGGAATAAACAATCAAACAGCGCTAGTTGGACGCTTACAAGCCTTACCCGAAGTGGAAGAAGCACAGCTAGACCTTGCTTGGGTTAAACGCCTTTATCACATTATGGAATTAGGTCAGCGCACCATTGCTGCTTTAGGGTTTTTGTTAGGCTTGGCGGTTCTTCTAGTCATAGGTAACACCATTCGCCTAGCGATAGAAAACCGCCGCCAAGAAATCGTGGTGGTTAAGTTAATTGGTGCCACTGATGCTTTTGTGCGACGACCTTTTCTTTATACCGGAATTTGGTATGGTTTGGGCGGTGGGTTATTGTCTTGGGTTTTAGTGAATGCATCACTTTATTGGTTAGATGCCCCCGTTCGTTCGTTAGCCAGCGCTTATGCTAGTGACTTCAACTTAATTGGGCTAACCCTGCAAGATTCACTCTTATTATTAATAGCTAGTACACTGCTTGGTTGGCTTGGTGCTTGGATAGCAGTCGGTCGCCATTTAGGAAAAGTAGAGCCACATTAAGGCTTATTAAGGCTTAACAAGGAACTTATCAGACTTAATGGTGGTCTTAGCACCATAATATTTATCTACCAATCTTTAATTTTTACGGAGATATAAATGAGCACCCAACTACAAGTTGCAGGTATTTTATCACCCGGTCGTGACCTTAGTGCCTATATTCAAACGGTTAACACGATTCCTTTGCTAACGGCTGAAGAAGAAAAAAACTTAGGTTATCGCCTACAAGATGCTGGTGATTTAGAAGCCGCTCGTATGTTAGTTATGTCTCACTTGCGTTTTGTGGTTCACATTGCTCGTAGTTACCAAGGTTATGGTTTGCCTCAAGCCGATTTAATTCAAGAAGGCAATATTGGTTTAATGAAAGCAGTAAAACGCTTTGATGCCAGCATGGGCGTTCGCCTCGTATCTTTTGCTGTACATTGGATCAAAGCTGAAATTCATGAGTTTGTATTGCGTAACTGGCGCATTGTTAAAGTCGCCACAACTAAAGCCCAGCGTAAATTATTCTTTAACCTACGCGGTGCTAAAAAAGACTTTGGTTGGCTAAATGTTGAAGAGCTTAAAGCCATTGCGACCGACTTAAATGTTAAGCCAGAAACGGTACGCGAAATGGAAGGCCGATTAGCGTCTATTGATACAGCCTTTGATGGTTATACCGATGATGACGATGATACTTACAATGCAGCACCAGTTAACTATTTGATTGATTCTCGCTATGACCCTGCAATTTTAGCAGAAGATGAAAATAGCGAAACCGATGCTAACACTCGATTGCAAGATGCTTTAGCTTTGTTAGATGAACGCAGCCGCGATATTTTGCAACAACGCTGGTTAACGGATAATAAGTCTACCCTGCATGAATTAGCAGCTATTTATGGCGTATCGGCTGAACGCATTCGCCAGCTAGAAAAAAATGCCATGAATAAAATCCGCACCAGTTTACAGGGTGAACTTATTGCTTAAACTCAATTAAATTTAACTTTGTAACCACTGCTGCCAATATATACCCACCGAGGCTAGTAACAATGGCGTTTTTTGCACTGGGTTTTCGCCCTTTCTTTCTGCTAGCAGCAGTGGGCGGTTTTATGATGATGCTAGTCTGGATTCTTACGCTTTCATTAGGTTACAGCTGGCCAGGTGTAGACAACGTTATTAGCTGGCATCGCCATGAAATGCTGTTTGGTTACACAGGTGCTGTGATTGCTGGTTTTTTACTGACTTCGGTAAGAAATTGGACAGGAAAATCGACACCTAAAGGTAAGCCTTTAGCTGCTCTAGTTATTATTTGGGTAATGGCTCGTTTAGCGCCCTTAGTGAGTGAACAACAACTGCTGTACGTTGCTTTAGACTTACTTTTTTGGGTGGGCTTATTCATTAGCTTATGGCACGCCTTAATTAGCGCTGCATTCCGCAACCGAGTATTTTTACTATTAGTTGGCTTATTAGGCACAGCAGCAGCGTTAAGCCACTGGTCCATTTTACAGCCTGACAATGCAAACCTTAGTTATATTGGTGCTTACCTTGGTTTAGATATTATTCTAATCATTATGTTGATTATGGGTGGACGCGTTATTCCTTTCTTTATTCAACGTGGGCTACAAAAACCTGAACAAGCACGTAACCCTCGGCTAGAAAAAGGTTTGCCACCTTTACTTTTGATAATGCTAGCCATCAACCTTTTACTTGCTAATACACCTTGGGTAGCAGTCATAAACTTTATTTTAGCCTGCTGGTTATTACCCAATCTTTGGCGGTGGCATGATAAGGGTATTTGGCATAAACCGCTGTTGTGGAGTCTATACTTAGCCTACGCTTGGATTATCTTAGGTTTATTATTACGAAGTTTTGGCGTGTTAGGCTGGGTTAGCCCTTATTTAGGTGTTCACGCGCTAACGGTAGGTGGCATAGGCTTGTTAACGTTAAGTATGATGAGCCGAGTTGGTTTAGGTCACACTGGTCGAGCATTAGAACCTACCAAGTTAACAGTCATAGCATTAGGATTAATGATGACAGCAGCTGTGGTTAGGGTATTTTTAGCCAGTAGTTTAGGATTAATCGCTTACCAAATATCAGCAGCACTTTGGATGTTAGCGCTGCTGATATTTGTGGTGGTTTACTTACCGATTCTTACTCAACCTAGACCTGATGGTAAAGCAGGCTAAAGGTCTTCAGCTTCTGAAAAGTAGCGAAAAGTATTGCGCCCACTTTCTTTGGCACGGTACATGGCAATGTCAGCATTTTTAACCAGTTCATCAACAGTGCAGCCATCTTTAGGATAAATAGCGATACCTATGGATACACCAATTTTTATTTCATGACCTGCAAGCATAAAAGATTGCGTTAACGCACTAATTATTTTTTCTGCTACAACACTAGAAGCATCCGGTTTAGCAGAGTGATCCAGTATTGCTAAAAACTCATCGCCGCCTAGTCGACCTAGCGTATCTTGCTCTCTTAATATTGCTTTAAGCCTTTGTCCAACCGCTTGTAAAAGTAAATCCCCCACTGGATGGCCAAGGGTATCATTAACTTCTTTAAAGTGATCTAAATCCATAAAAAGAATCGCCAAACTTTGATTACAATTTAAGGCTTTATCGACTGCTTTTCTAATGCGTCGATTTAATAAAGTACGATTAGGTAAACCAGTCAACTGATCATAATGTGCTAAATAGTTAATGCGTTCTTCATTTGCTTTACTTTCAGAAATATCATTGAAGATATGAATATAGTTAATAACTTGTCCATCTTCACTTAATAAAGCACTAATACTTTGCAAGACAGGCAATAGCTCACTATTTTTATGTTGATACCAAATTTCACCTTGCCAGCTATCTTTAACTTCTAATGATTGCTGTATTTTAGTCTGTAAACGCTCTATAGCTTTCTTTTTATAAAATAAGTTTTGTAAATCTTTACCTAAAACATCCTCCGCAGCAAAGCCTGTAATTTGGCTAAAGGCTGAGTTAACTTTTATTAAGTGCATTTTTGCATCAGTCACCGCAATGGCTTCTCGTGTGCCTTCAAAAACACTGGCAATCAAGCGTAATTCTTCAGTAGAATGTTCTAGCTCTTTAGTTTGAAAAGTTAAACGTCGTATTAATGGGTGTAGTGCTTTACTAATAGCAAAGGCAGCAACGCCTAACATAAATATAATTGCTAGCAGTGGCCATAAAACTTGCTGACGAATGGCAGAATAAAAGCTATTAACAGGAATTTCAGCAACCAATGACCAATTAGAGTCAACTAACGGTATTATAAAAATAATATTTTTACAATTAGAATCAGGTCTTATAGTACATTCTTTATGCTTATTAGCTTTACTCAAGTAAAGCATCTTTTTACTATCAATTTCTTCTACCAAAACAAAATTTTTATTTGATTTATTGTAAGATAAACGCTTTTTATTAACTAAATTTGCTAGGTATACATTTGCTTTATTGTTTAATTGCAACCTATCATTCAATACATCAATAAGTTTTAAACCATTAAAATAAAGTATATCTTGACCAATCAGATCACCTTCCTTAGAAAAAATATTGGCATCAACACGCACAATTAGCAGGCCATTCAGTTGAACAAATGTATAGCCATCTTGCTTGCTTACTGGAAAATTTTTAAACGGAGTAATAATTTCTTCAAGCGTTGCTGGCGTTTGCCCTATTCTAGCTAACACTTCACCTTTAACACCCAAACGAACCAAGCCTAATAATTCATCCGATAAATTCATAGCTTCTTTAAGCCTAGGCTCAGAAAAAGCACTCACATCAGCCAGAGACATATTACCCGCATGATACCTTTC
The DNA here is from genome assembly GCF_035271045.1 of Marinospirillum sp. Lineage (GTDB taxonomy): Bacteria > Pseudomonadota > Gammaproteobacteria > Pseudomonadales > Halomonadaceae > Marinospirillum. Next base: position 52,423 of record NZ_DATESC010000010.1, read on the forward strand.
TAAACGTACCCGTATTTCTGTTCTGCCGGTAAACTGTTGAGCAAGGTCTTGATATTTATCCAGTAAATTATCTATGACACTAGCCTGACTCCGAACGCCAGTGAGTGTGATTTGCTCAAGGTTATTACGCGCAGAATAATAAAAAGGAATACTCGTACTTAAACTAGCGACCAAACCAGTGGCTAAAACACCCATTAAGGCAATCAACAAAATACGTTTACGAATTAAAGCTATTCGGTGTGTTTCGTGTGCAAAATTCATAGCACCTCTATAGCTGTAAGAACACAGCAGCATTATTTTAATTTATTGAGTCTAATAGATTCCACAAACTTTAGTAACTGGAACAGCCTACAGCTTCATCTTCATCTTCATCCTCCTAAACCTTGATTTTTAAGTTTTTTTGCTGCTAAATGCGCTTTTTGAAAAACTAAGTATTGACGGCTAACAAAACAGCCTTATAATGTACGTCTTGTTTAGCGTTAGTAAATGCTATTTAAGCTTTTCAAATAAGCCGGTGTGGTGAAATTGGTATACACGACGGATTCAAAATCCGTTGCCGCAAGGCGTAGCGGTTCAAGTCCGCTCACCGGTACCATCTTTTTTCTGTGTTAGTAGTCGATCAGTTGTTATAATAGTATAACTTTTCTCCTTCAATATTTGGAGTATTTATGCTTACTATTTTATCACCAGCTAAATCTTTAGACTTCCAATCCCCCTCAACTAGCCAAATTCATACCCAGCCTATTTTTCAGCAAGAAGCACTTGAACTTGTTGAACAGTTAAGAATACTTGCACCTCAAGACCTTTGCCAATTAATGAAAATTAGCGATAAACTAGGTAGCCTTAACGCGGCACGCTTTCAAGAATGGCAACTGCCCTTTACTTTTGAAAATGCCAAATCTGCTGTTCTGGCCTTTACCGGCGATGTTTATATGGGGCTTGATGCAAGCAGTCTTGATGATTCATCACTTGAGTTTGGGCAGCGGCACTTAGCTATTTTATCAGGGCTTTATGGCTTACTTAAACCTATGGATTTAATTCAAGCGTATCGATTAGAAATGGGTACTAAATTTAGCAACACACGCGGTAAAGATATTCATAGCTTTTGGCGGTCACTGGTAACTAAAGAGCTAAAAAAATGCCTAACAGAGCAAGTAACACCAGTATTAGTTAATTTAGCATCTAAAGAATACTTTCAAGCAGTTGATACTAAGCAGCTTAATAAACGGATTATTACTCCAGTCTTTAAAGATTGGAAAAACAATCAATACAAAATCATTAACTTCTATGCTAAAAAAGCCCGTGGATTAATGACGCGTTTTATCCTACAAGAAAAAATAGACCAACCAGATAATTTAAAAGACTTTGAATTAGAAGGTTATCGTTTTAATCCATCCATGAGTGAAGGCGATAGTTGGGTGTTTACTAGAAGGCTAGCTTAAAAATCAAATAAGCTTAAAAATAAAAAAAGGCACACCAATTAAGGCGTGCATTTTTTGTTAATTTATTATTTTAACTTTCGACTTGCTCAATCCCCTGAATAAGCCAAAGTGCATTCTCTTGATTCATATCACGAATTAGATGCCAAATTTCACAAAAATTTAAATCTTCTTCGCCTTCATTAATAACCCCATGAAACATAATTGCTAACTCAACAAGCTTGCTGGGTAACTGTTGAATATTGGTCATTTCAACAGCAAGCTTATGCACTTGTGTTTCTACATGATTAACTTGAGCAGCACGTTCTTCTTTTAAAAACTTATATAGCTGCGGTGTTACATAGCTTTCAATGGTTGAAAGATCATTAGCATCCCAAGCTTTTTGTAGGTCTAAAAAATGACTACGCGCACCTTCTAAAAAAGTTTTCTCATTAAACCAATCAGGTGCACCATAAATAACTTCCTCATCATTCATTACAGCATCTACTTTAACTTTGGCTAATGAATCAGTAACAGTAGTGTCAGTATTAAAAGATTGGTTTGAAGATGGCGCTTGTATATCTGAATAATTATTTCTAACAAAGCTACTCATTGCTGGTTGCTCATATTGAATATGTTGCTGCTTACGACGACTACGTAAAAAATAAATTAAACCACCTGCAATTAAAGCAATTAGCAAGATATCTAAAAATTGAATACCATCAAATACTCCCCCCATAAAAAGTGCTGCTAACAAACCACCTGCTGCTAAACCCATGAACATACTGCCTATACCACTAAAACCACGACCTGATGCAGATTTAGCAGGGTTTGCTGCTTGTTGTTTTGATGCTTGATTAGAAGCAGGTGTGGCTTGGCTAGAGAAAGTACCTTTAGATCCACCGCCACCAAACCTACGAGCATCAGCATCACCAACACCAAACACCAACAAGAAAACAAAACTTGTAAAAAAAACGACTAGTCGTATCACTTAGCAACTCCCAATATGGACAGCAGCCAGATGGCTGGATTCAAAAATTTGGATGAGGTAAGGTAAGCTAACAATAAGTGAGGCAACTTACCGCATTAGACTCAAGTCTAACAATAATACCCTAAGAGAGGGAGTTTAATATGCTACTTCAAGCATCAAATAGCTTTTTACTAGTCATAGATATACAAAGTCGCTTAGCGCCTTTTATCGACAAAGGTTCGCTAATAATTAACAATAGTTGCTGGCTTATTGAAATAGCTAAAGAATTAGGTATACCTGTACGCGCTACCGAACAATACCCCCAAGGTATAGGTGAAAGCGTTCTACCTATTAAAGAGCGCCTAGAAACCAGTGAGATACTACAAAAGATACATTTTAGTGCATTGAAAGAACCAGAAATAAAAAATCACTTAGCAAATCTAAAACGTAAACAAGTTGTTCTTGTTGGTACTGAAGCACACGTATGCGTATTTCAAACTGCGGTTGAGCTACTTGAAGCAGGTTATCAAGTTTACTTAGTAGAAGAGGCTGTAGGCTCGCGTAAAGCTAGAGATAAAGAATTAGCCTTAAAGCGCCTTAAACAGATGGGCGCACAAATAGTATGTAGAGAAATGGTTGCTTTTGAATGGCTAGAAAAATCAGGTACTGATACTTTTCGAAAAGTTGTTAAAGAATGGATTAAATAATTTCCTGCTTAAATTTTAGGCATAAAAAAACCCCCAGCTTGATAAGCTGAGGGTTATTTTATAAGTGCCTGACGATGACCTACTTTCACATGGGGAGACCCCACACTATCATCGGCGCTAAGCGGTTTCACTTCTGAGTTCGGTAAGGGATCAGGTGG
>NZ_DATESC010000011.1:0-12386 GCF_035271045.1 Marinospirillum sp.
GCAAGTGGCTTAACTGAACAACTTGCCGAATCAGGAAGCGAATTCTACAGCGTTTCGCTTCAGTGTCAAGGGTTATTTTTAAATTCTTTTTAAACCGCTTAGACAAAAAGAAAGTATATTAAAAACAACCAGTTACACCCCCTTGCCAGTGATTGCTACAGCGCTTATTGCTAAGTGCTCCCTGACAAGAGAGGCGCATTATAGGCACAATTTTAAAAGATACAAGTGCTTTTTGTAAATAATCTAAAAATAATGGTTTAAGCTTATTTATTAGGCTTAGCAAAGACAGCGTAAAGCGGGCCTGAAGCGCCATAAGCTATAAATAGCAATAACAGCATAGTCGCTGGATCAATAGCAATAATAGCCAATATGAGCACTACAGCGATAAGCACCACAAAAGGCACACGGTTTTTTAGGTCGATATCCTTAAAGCTGTAATAGCGCACATTGCTAACCATTAACAAACCAACCGCTGCGATAACAAATGCTACCAATACTTGCAGCCAAAAAGCATCGAAACTTATATCATGCAGCACCCAAACCAATGCAGCCACAACCGCAGCGGCAGCCGGACTGGGTAAGCCAGTAAACCATTTTTTATCCGCTGTACCCACATGCACATTAAACCTTGCCAAACGTAACGCAGCACCGGCCACAAATACGAAAGCCACTATCCATCCAGCTTGCCCTAAGTCTTTTAACATCCAACTAAAAGCAACCAAAGCTGGAGCCACACCAAAAGAAACCATATCAGCTAAGCTATCATATTCCGCACCAAAAGCACTTTCAGTGCCGGTCATTCGTGCAACACGTCCGTCCAGACCATCTAAAATCATCGCAACAAAAATGGCAATCGCAGCAGCACTAAAGTCGTTATTCATGCCAGCGACTATGGCGTAAAAACCTGAAAATAAAGCGCCTGTAGTGAATAAGTTAGGTAAAAGGTAAATACCTCGATGCCTTTCTTTTTTACCATCCACTTCTTCTTCTTCAACAACCTCTTCAATTACTTCGTCAACCATCCGATGTGCACGACGAGCAAACTCTTCTTCGCCTTTATCGTTTTTATCCTGCACATTATCTGTATCTGGTTTTTCTAAAGACATGGTTTATACCTTGTTTATACGCTAAGTATTCTTAAATTATCTACTGCAATTTTTCTATTCTACCCTTTAGCACTAAACAACTAAAAGCTTAGCCAAGCTTAAAAAAAAACGCAGCCCTAAGGCTGCGTCTAAAAACAAACTAATATGACTTAGTTCTTGTCTTTATCAACTAATTGATTCGCTGCAATCCAAGGCATCATACCACGCAATTGAGCACCTACTTTTTCAATGGGGTGTTCTGCGTTATTACGACGGTTAGCAGTCATTGAAGGGTAGTTAAATGCACCTTCAGCAATAAACATCTTCGCATATTCACCATTTTGAATACGTTTCAATGCATTACGCATGGCTTGACGTGATTCTTCGTTGATGACTTCAGGGCCAGTTACGTACTCGCCATACTCAGCATTATTAGAGATGGAGTAGTTCATGTTAGCAATGCCGCCTTCATACATCAGGTCAACAATTAGCTTTAGCTCATGCAAACATTCAAAGTAAGCCATTTCAGGTGCATAACCGGCTTCAGTTAATGTTTCAAAACCGGCTTTAACTAGCTCAACTGCACCACCACAAAGCACTGCTTGCTCACCAAATAGATCCGTTTCAGTTTCGTCTTTAAACGTAGTTTCGATAATACCTGAACGACCACCACCCACGCCCATCGCGTAAGAAAGCGCTAATTCTTTCGCTTTACCAGAAGCATCTTGGTAGATAGCGATTAAATCAGGAATACCACCACCTTTTACAAACTCAGAACGTACTGTGTGACCCGGTGCTTTAGGTGCAATCATGATTACATCTAAATCGGCGCGTGGCACAACTTGGTTGTAATGAATAGAGAAACCGTGAGCAAAAGCCAAGGTAGCGCCCTGCTTGATGTTTGGTTCGATTTCTTCTTTATACAACTGACCTTGAAATTCATCAGGCGTTAGAATCATTACAACATCAGCGCTAGCAACAGCAGCAGCAACATCAGCGACTTTAAGGCCAGAAGCTTGTGCTTTAGCGCGTGAAGAAGAATCAGCACGCAAAGCAACAGTTACATCAACGCCTGAATCTTTAAGGTTGTTAGCATGGGCGTGGCCCTGTGAACCGTAACCAACGATTGTTACTTTTTTGCCTTTAATTAAAGACAAGTCACAATCCTTGTCATAATAAACGGTCATTGCCATGTTGCTTCTCCTAATAAATAAATGAAGTATTTTTTTAATCGGCATAGATTAAGGTATTTCTTACGCCGCGTAAAATGCAAAAAATTAAACGCTCAACACCTTTTCGCCACGCGCAATACCTGAAACACCCGTACGTACAACTTCTAGCAAAGTATTGCCGCCCAACGCTTGAATAAAGGCATCAAGCTTACTGGCATGACCTGCCAACTGAACCGTATAAATGCTGGGTGTTACATCAATGATTTGACCACGAAAAATTTCTGTCGTCCGCTTCACTTCTGCACGCTGAGCACCCACAGCCTTAACCTTAACCAGCATAAGTTCACGCTCAATGTGCTGACCTTCGGTTAAATCAACCAGCTTAACCACATCAATCAATTTATTAAGCTGCTTAGTAATTTGTTCAATAACGCGCTCGTCACCGATAGTCGTAACCGTTAGGCGCGATAAAGTTGGATCATCCGTTGGTGCCACGTTCAAGGTTTCAATATTAAAGTTACGCTGCGAAAATAGGCCAACGACCCGCGACAAAGCACCCGCTTCGTTTTCCATCAAAATAGAGATGATATGGCGCATAATCAAGTTCTCTCCGTTTTGGATAACAGCATATCTTTCATTGAACCTTGCGGAACTTGCATAGGATAAACGTGCTCATGTGGGTCAACATACACATCTAAAAACACCAGTTTATCTTTCATTGCAAAAGCTTTTTCTATCGCAGCATCCAAGTCTTCAGCTTTCTCAACTTTCATTGCAACGTGGCCGTAAGATTCAACCAACATTTTAAAATCAGGCAAGGACTGCATATAAGACTGTGCATGACGTGCTTGATAGTTCAAATCTTGCCACTGACGAACCATACCTAACGACTGGTTATTCAGATTAACAATCTTGACTGGAATGCCAAACTGACTACAGGTAGAAAGCTCCTGCATCATCATTTGGAAGCTGCCTTCGCCGGTAATCAAAACCACTTCTTCATCTGGCTTATTAAGTTTTACACCCATGGCAGCAGGAAAACCAAAACCCATCGTTCCTAAACCGCCAGAAGTAATCCAATGGTTGGGTTTGTCAAACTTATAATATTGCGCAGCAAACATCTGGTGCTGCCCCACGTCAGTAACAACGTAAGCCTTACCTTTAGTTGCTTTCCAAACGGCTTCAACTACCTGTTGTGGCTTCATGGTTTGGCCGGGTTCAGCAGGCTCATAAATACGACCTACACGGCTGGCAGCCCAAGCATCAATTTGCCTCCACCAATCCGTTAACGCATCCGCGTCTGGCTTAACTTTGCTTTCACCTAATAGCGCCAGCATATCTTCTAAAACACTAATTGCTGTACCAACAATCGGTACATCAACGCGAATGGTTTTACCAATAGAAGAAGGATCAATATCAACATGAACAATGCGTGCTGTTGGGCAAAACTTAGCGACGTTATTGGTTGCACGGTCATCAAACCGCGCACCAATACAAACCACTAAATCGCTGTGGTGCATGGCTTGGTTAGCTTCAAAACTACCATGCATACCCAACCAGCCCACCGATTGACGGTCTGTTTGTGGATAAGCACCAATGCCCATTAACGACGTTGTTACGGGGAAATTTAGTGCTTTGGCTAGCTCAGTAAATAACTCACAAGCACCACCTAAAACCAAGCCACCGCCACCATAAAGAATGGGTCGCTTAGCTTTAAGGATTAAATCAACGGCTTTTTTAATTTGCCCAGTATGGCCACGATTTACTGGCGTATAAGAGCGCATTTTTACTTTTTTAGGAAAAACATACTCATACTTCTCGGTTGGTGCTGTCATGTCTTTTGGAATATCAACAACAACCGGGCCGGGGCGACCCGTAGTAGCAATGTAAAAAGCTTTTCTTAAAATCATTGGGATTTCAGAAGGGTGCTCAACAGAAAAGCTGTGTTTAACAATAGGACGTGTCACACCAATAATGTCGGTTTCTTGGAAAGCATCTTCGCCAATTAAATGGCTGGCTACTTGACCGCATAAAACAACCATCGGAATGGAGTCCATAAAAGCAGTAGCAATACCCGTAACAGCATTGGTTGCACCGGGCCCTGAAGTAACCAGTACAACACCCGGTTTACCCGTGGCACGTGCATAACCATCGGCCATATGAGTGGCTGCTTGTTCATGGCGTACGAGAATGTGATTCACTTTGTTTTGACGGTGAATCGCATCATAAATGTGTAAAGCGGCCCCGCCTGGGTAACCATAAATATACTCAACCCCTTCATCCGCTAGGAATCGGGTGATCATATCTGCGCCTGAGAGTAGTTCCACTTTCGTGAATCCTCTGAAAATAAAGTTCGAGTGCATAGAGTCAGCATCATTGCCAACTCCGGTTCAATAATTTAGATGCTACCGTTAACACTCATCTAAATTGGCTGATGCAATGCCGTGTCTTGGCAAACGAGATCCGTGTTCGGATCTGCACTCTTGTCGCACTGCTTGAATGCGAAGTGAGGGCTAACCTGACCAGAGGATAAAGCAGGTCAGGAAGTCCTTGAAGGTGAACTAGCGATTAAACTAATTCATGTGCGCTGATCGAAGGGTCACTTCAAATTTTGCTGCACCTGCTACAAGATGATGAAAGGCTCTAACAAAATGCTTATTTTGTCAAGCTGCCTTTATCAAGCGGCGCGACAGCACTTACTTTAAAAACAGTCTTATCGCCATCTAAATCCGCCACTAAAACTTGACCGGGTTCAAAACGACCCGCCAAAATTTCCTGCGCCAAAGGGTTTTCTAACATACGTTGAATGGCACGTTTTAATGGACGCGCACCATAAATAGGGTCATAGCCTTGTTCAACTAAAGCATCAACAAAATTAGGTGCAAGATTAAGCGATAATTCACGTTCCGCTAAGCGTTCACGCACTCTTGCTAATTGAATATCAGCAATCGAACGTATTTGTTCTTTTTGTAGTGGGTGAAAAACTACCACTTCATCAATACGGTTAATCACTTCTGGTCGGAAATGAGTGCCTACGACTTCCATCACAGCTGACTTCATCGTTTCATAACTGGCTTCAGCCATTTGCTGAATTAAATCTGAACCTAGGTTAGAAGTCATCACAATAACAGTATTTCTAAAGTTAACCGTACGTCCTTGACCATCGGTTAAACGACCATCTTCTAATACTTGCAGCAGAATATTAAACACATCAGGGTGCGCTTTTTCTACTTCATCTAACAACAAAACAGAGTAAGGACGACGGCGCACGGCTTCGGTTAAATAACCACCCTGTTCATAACCTACATAACCTGGGGGCGCACCAATTAAACGCGCGACCGAGTGTTTTTCCATAAACTCACTCATATCAATACGCACCATCGCCTCGGTAGTATCGAACAGATAATGGGCTAACGATTTACACAGCTCCGTTTTACCCACACCCGTTGGGCCTAAAAACAAGAAAGAACCACTAGGGCGATTAGGGTCAGACAAACCAGCACGAGAACGGCGTACCGCATTAGCTACAGCGACCACGGCTTCATCTTGTCCAATTACACTTTCATGCAATGCATCTTCCATTTTAAGCAGCTTTTCACGGTCAGATTCCAACATTTTACTAACCGGAATACCTGTCCAACGTGCGACCACTTCAGCAATTTCTTCATCAGTAACACGGTTACGCAACAAGGTATGTTCAACACCTTCTAACTGATCGGCCATTTGCATACTGCGTTCTAAATCAGGAATAACACCATACTGAATTTCTGACATACGCCCTAAATCACCTTTACGGCGGGCTGCTTCTAAATCTATACGGGCTTGTTCTAACTGCTGCTTAATTTGCTGTGCGCCCTGCAAACTGGCTTTTTCTGATTTCCAAATTTCTTCTAAATCAGCAAACTCAAGGCTGAGTTCTTTAATTTGCTCTTCTAGGTTTTCTAAATGCTTTCTGGAACCCACATCGGTTTCTTTCTTTAAGGCTTCACGTTCAATTTTCAATTGAATTAAACGCCGCTCCAGCCTGTCCATTACTTCAGGCTTAGAATCAATCTCCATACGAATACGACTAGCCGCTTCGTCCATTAAATCAATGGCTTTATCGGGTAATTGACGGTCAGAAATGTAACGACTGGACAATTTAGCCGCAGCAATCACTGCGCTATCGGTAATTTCAACGCCGTGGTGAACTTCATAGCGTTCTTTTAAACCACGTAAAATCGCAATGGCATCTTCTTCCGTTGGCTCACTGACCAATACTTTTTGGAAACGACGCTCTAAGGCTGCATCTTTTTCAATGTACTGGCGGTATTCATCCAGTGTTGTAGCGCCAACACAGTGCAGCTCACCACGGGCTAGAGCAGGCTTGAGCATATTACCAGCATCCATCGAGCCTTCGCCCTTGCCAGCACCCACCATAGTATGTAGCTCATCAATAAACAGAATCACTTGACCCTGTTCTTTATCTAATTCGCTTAGCACACCTTTTAAACGCTCTTCAAATTCACCACGAAACTTAGCGCCAGCAATTAAAGAACCCATATCTAAGGATAAAACACGCTTGCCTTTTAAGCCTTCGGGCACTTCACCGTTAACAATACGCTGCGCTAAACCTTCCACTATGGCGGTTTTACCTACACCCGGTTCGCCAATCAGCACGGGGTTGTTTTTAGTACGGCGCTGCAATACTTGAATGGTGCGACGAATTTCATCATCACGGCCAATCACAGGGTCTAGCTTACCTTCTAGTGCACGGGCCGTTAAATCAACGGTATATTTTTCTAATGCTTGGCGCTTTTCTTCAGCATTGGTGTCATTCACCTTCTCACCGCCACGTAAATTCTCTACGGCTACTTCTAGGCGCTTTTTATCTAAACCAGCCGCTTCTAACGCTTTACTGGTGTCATCTTTTAACTCTAAAGCAGCCAGCAACACTAATTCGCTAGAAATGTATTGATCGCCCCGTTGCTGCGAGTCACGGTCAGCCAAATTCAATAAGCGGCCTAAAGCTTGTGAAACCTGAACATTACCGTCGTGCTGCCCCATAGTGGCTAGCTGCTCAAGTAATTTTTTAAGCGCGTTTCTAACACGGGTAGCATCTGAGCCAGCTTGCTTAATCAGCGGTGTTAAAGGGCTGCCTTGCTGATCCAATAAAGCCAATAATAAATGAACTGGCGCAATTTCATTATGGCTTTGACCCACAGCCATAGATTGAGCATCAGCAAACGCATTTTGCATTTTGCTGGTTAAACGATCGATACGCATGGAATAAACCTCTTAAAGGTAAAAGCATTTAAATATAATAAATATGAAAGGCGTTTATTAAGTATAGATCATGTAATGGGGGTCAATTGCCTAGATTCAAGCGGTCACAGCAAGCTAATCCAACCAGATAACACTCGCCATACGGCCTGTATGCTGACCATCACGGCGAAAAGAATAAAAACGTTCTTCATCGGTAAGTGTACAGAAGTTACCACCAAACACCTGCTCTACACCGGCTTGTTGTAAGCGTTGAGTTGCCAAACGATACAAGTCAGCCATGTAATGCTTTAAGCGATAAGGACTAGGAATAAATGCAGCCGATGCATCAGGATGACCTTCCATAAATGCTTGGCGAACTTCAGGTCCCACTTCAAAAACCCGCGTACCAATAGCCGGCCCTAGCCAAGCTAGAATTTGGCTAGGATCAACGTCTAAAGTTTTGATGGTGTTTTCTAATACGCCTGCTGCCAACCCACGCCAACCCGCGTGAGCAACAGCAACTTTACTGCCTTCAGCATCACAAAAAAATACTGGCAAACAATCCGCAGTTAACACCACGCAAGCATAATCACGACTACTGGCAACTGCAGCATCCGCTTTTGCATTGGGTGAATAACAGCTAAGCACTTGGTTAGTATGTACTTGATTTAACCAATTTAAGGGTCTGTCATCAGCTTCTTGCTGTAAGCGTTTACGGCAAGCGGCCACGGTTAAAGGATCATCCCCCACATGGTCAGCCGGATTAAAATGTGCATAAGTACCTTGGCTCGATCCAGCCTCACGCGTCGTTACGAAAGCCCGTACATTATTGGGTGCTGGCCAATGGGGGTAAAGTAAACCTAACGCTGGCTGCATCTTTTTAATCACCTAGCACTCCGCACATCTTCTTCTAATAGTGTGAGCAATAATTCAAAATCATCAGGTAAAGGCACTGCCCAAGACATTTCTTTACCTGTTTCAGGATGAACCAAAGTAAGGCTACGCGCGTGTAAAGCTTGACGTGAAAAACTTCTCAGCATCAATTTTAATTCTTCATTCGCACCTGCCGGTAATTTCAAACGTCCACCATAAACAGGATCGCCAACTAGCGGGTGACGAACGTGCGCCATGTGGACACGGATTTGGTGAGTACGGCCGGTTTCTAAATTGCAACGCACGTGTGTATGTGCCCGATAGCGCTTAACCACGCGATAATGCGTAACAGAATCTTTACCGCCAGTCACCACCACCGCTTGGCGTTTGCGGTCTTTAGGGTGACGACCAATTTGCGTATCGACAGTACCGCCCGAAGTCATAACACCTAACGCGATGGCATCGTATTCACGTCCCATGCTGTGGCTTTGTAGCTGTTCAACTAACCCGTTCTGCGCCTTTAAAGTTTTAGCCACCACCAACAAGCCTGAGGTATCTTTATCAATACGGTGAACAATACCGGCACGAGGTAGTTCTTTTAAAGAAGGGCAGTGAAACAATAAAGCGTTTAACAAGGTGCCATCCGCATGACCCGCTGCAGGATGAACCACTAAACCAGCAGGCTTATTGACTAAAAGGATATGCTCATCTTCATAAACAACATCTAACTCAAGGTCTTGTGGTATATCGGTTAACTGCTCTTGCTGCTGTGCTTCAATGGTTAACACATCGCCAACGCGCACTTTATTTTTTGGCTTACCTTGATTGCCATTACACAACAGGCTGCCTTCTTTCATCCATTCTTGTAATTTGGCACGCGAAAAATCAGGAAAAAGTTCAGCCGCCACTTGGTCAAGTCGCTTGCCTGAAGACTCTACGGGTACTGCTGCTTGCTGCTTAATAACTTGTGTCATGGAATTCTTTCGTTGATTTAAAGTCTCAACCTCTCGAACCCAAGAGGCGTTTCCGTTATTCTAGCACTCGAACAGGGTTTATCGCCCAAGATTCCTAATCTAGTCAAAACAATTTAGCAAAAGAAAAACGACTCATGCCATTTAAAGCACTTGTTATTAGCCTAGCCCTTATTATTTTATCAGGCTGTGCAGGTCGTCTAGCCGACGATCAAAAAAGCGAACAGCAACTTTACCAAGAAGCGCAAACAGCACTAGACAAAAAGCGTTTTATTACTGCGATTGAGCGCCTACAATTTTTAGAATCACGTTTTCCGTTTGGTGAATACGGTGAACAAGCCCAACTAGAATTAATTTATGCCTATTACAGTAACAATCAACACGAACAAGCGCGCGCTGCTGCCAGTCGCTTTATTCGTTTGAACTCAGACCACCCACAAATTGATTACGTACTTTATTTAAGCGGTTTATCGGCTTGGGTTGCTGGTCGCCATTCCTTAGAAGGTTTGAAGTTAACGGATATTTCACAAAGAGACCCGGGCGCAACACGTGAAGCTTACGCCGATTTTAATCGTTTAATTAGTACTTTCCCCGACAGCGACTACGCACCCGATGCCCAGCAGCGCTTACGCTATTTGAAAAACCTGTTAGCAGCGCAAGAAGTTTATATAGGCCAATTCTATTTACGCCGTAGCGCACCCATAGCTGCCATTAACCGTGGACGTGGCGTTGTAGAAGGTTACCGAGACACCCCAGCAGTGGCAGATGCATTAGCGGTAATGATAGAAGGTTATTTACACCTGGAAGACACTGAGCAAGCCAACGAACTACGCCAACTTTTAGTCGAACTTCAGCCTGACCACCCGCAGTTAAAAGGCAAAAAAGGTTTTGCTCAGCTTCACCCTGCGGATAAGCCAGACAAAAACTTATTACAAATACTTTCGTTTGATCTGTTCTAAATAAATTAAGGCTTAACTTGCTATCCTAGGGATTAAATTTCTAACAAGGAGATTAATAATGGCATTTAAAGTCTACTTATCGGGTGAGATTCATACCAATTGGCGCGATCAAATTATTAATGGTTGTAAAGAGCTAGGATTAGCTATTGAGTTTTCTTCCGCAGTCACTAACCACGAGGCTAGTGATGCAGCAGGTGATCTGTTAGGTGCTGAAGAAAATGACTTTTGGCGCGACCATAAATCAGCCAAGGTAAATTCTATTCGTACTAAGAATTTAATTGAAAATTGCGACCTAGCCATAGTGCGCTTTGGTGATCAATACAAGCAGTGGAATGCAGCTTTTGATGCTGGCTACTGTGCTGCTTTAGGCAAACCCTACATTACGCTGCATGGCGAAGACATCATTCATCCACTCAAAGAAGTGGATGCCGCAGCTATGGCTTGGGCAACCACTACCGAGCAAATAGTTGAAATCATCAAGTACACTCTAACTGCTTAATTAAAAGCCTTGGGTACTGCTGCTCCCCAAGGCTTTATTATCTAGACTGTTTTCAAAATAAACTTTAGCCTTTGCTGCTTGTAGTGGTCAAGTAAAACTAGCCGCAAATGCGGGCGTTATGTGTACAAGGAAATTGAAAGCTCCCAATGATTCTAAATCCTAAATCGCTTGAAAAATTGCGCCTATTGATCAACGAAGAGACTGAGTATCGATCAGGTCTTCAGCTAATTCGTTTCTTCAATAGCCTGGGATTTAATGATTCATACGGGCAAGGGTTTCCCTCGCGATGGATGTACACTGACGAAAAACTGGAACGAATCAACGGAACCCCGGAGCTAGATCAATGCATCAGAATGGTGCTCAATCCTGCAAATTTTATCGATAGGTTCACAGAACTCGATAATTGTATTTCCGAGTTTAATAAATTCCTTGCCTTCGACAAGTGGAAGATCGTACGCGAGGGAGCTGATATTAAGTTTAAGAAACTAGAAAAAGTTGAGATCGAGGAGCCCCCCCCGCCTGTTCAAACTGATACAGAAGATGAGTTCTTGAGGAGGGAATTCTCCAACGTATCAGTTCTTAAAATCGGATTGGACGGAATGGTTTCTGAGCTCCTCGAGCAGAGAATCAAAGAGATTGAGAAATGCTATTCTTCTGGCGCATATCTATCTGTAATTCTTATTGCGGGTAGCTCTTTAGAGGGGATCTTGCTGGGCTTAGCGATTAGGTATCCCAGGCACTTCAATACCGCAGCCTCATCGCCAAAGGATAGTTCGGGAAAAGTTCGCCAATTTCACGAATGGTCACTTAGTGCGCTCATTGATGTTGCGTACGAACTTGGGCTTGTGCAGCACGATATTCAAAAGTTTAGTCACACTCTGAGAGACTTTCGAAACTATATTCATCCGTTCCAGCAGATGAGCTCTGGGTTCAGCCCGAGACAATACACTGCAAAAATATGCTTGCAGGTGCTGAAAGCTGCAATTCACGAAATTGGCGACAATGTTGAAAAAATCAACACATAAATCGGGTAGCCGAGGGGTTCCAGCCTTCTGCTCCCACAACACCCTGCATGCTGCTCCGCACAAGGCGTTTCATTGAGAGTGATGAATCTTAATCCAACCATCGCGTAATTCGTACAGACCCTGAGATTTTAAATAAGCATTTGATAGTGCCTTATTAATTCCTGGAGTTTTAGAGCTAAGTCGCCAGGCTCAAGGTGGGCTTACCACCGGACGCTTACGAAGATTCGTAGGCAGGGCATTCTAAAGTCAAAATCGGCTAAATCGAGCGCATCACTCAAAATCGTGTGACCAGAATAATTTCTCCTTCGATCGGTCTACTTATTATTATAAATGAACAGGCTGTAAAGATAACGACCGTTTTATGTACGAATTTATTCAGTGCTAAAATCCGTCTCAATTAGCTAGTTTTGTGTAAAGAAGTTATGTAAAGTTATCAACGTATAGTAAAGGTGCGTTTGTTGTGCATATAGGCTACGCAAGAGTTTCAACACAAGACCAAAATACAGATCTCCAGCTTGATGCGTTAAAGCAAGCAGGCTGTGAGCAGGTGTTTCATGA
>NZ_DATESC010000012.1:0-69203 GCF_035271045.1 Marinospirillum sp.
TAAGCAAAGCTTTATGTTTATCGCGTACTCGAACTTTTAATGTCTTGGTGTGTTTTATCATGCTGTATACACTACCAGTGTTAATCTATGCTGCAAAGACTTTAGCGACCTATTAAGGGGCTGCTTACGCAACCCTCGCTATCCATCCTCGCTATCCATCCTCGCACTAAAAGTACGAGGTCTTACGCGATTTTGATAAGGCATGGGTCTTTTGTTTTTTAAGGTATGGTGCTTTTGCTTTGTATAGCATCACTCTTCAGGATCAGGGATAATGTTGTGCTAATTAAATAAAGGATTTTTTGTATGTGGTTTAAAGCCTTACGTATTTACCAAGCACGCACAGAACAGCCTTGGAGCAGTGATTCTTTAGAACAAGCCTTAGCAACCAAACCTTTCCGTTCTTGCAGCAGCACCGAAGAAAGCACCGCAGGCTGGGTTTCGCCGTCAAATGGTGCAATGCTAGTCCACAGTCAAGGTGAACATTGGCTATTAAAGTTAAAAATAGAAGAAAAAATCCTGCCAGCCAGCGTAGTACGCGAACAGCTTTTAGAAACTGTTGAAGCGTTAGAAGCTGCTGAAAACCGCCGTGTTGGGCGTAAAGAACGCCAAAATTTAACTGACGAGCTGCGTTTAACTTTACTGCCTAAAGCCTTTACCCGTTCTCGTTATGTTTGGGTATGGTTAGACGGTAAAAACAACCGTGTAATGCTAGATACCACCACCGACAAGCAAGCGGAGTTGGCTTTAAATTTATTGCGCGAAGGCTTAGGTAGCTTGCCGGTCATTCCTTTAAATACGCAATTAGCCGCAGTGCAAGTAATGACTGAGTGGGCAATGCAACAGCCGCCTGCCGATTTTAATTTATTAGACAGTTGTGAACTACGTGATGCAGACGATGATAACGCCATTATGCGTTGCCGAGGGCAAAATTTAGCCAGCGATGAGATTCAACAATTATTAGCAGCAGGTAAGCGTGTTACGCAACTGGGTTTAAGTTGGCAAGAACAACTTAGCTTTACGCTAACCGACACACTGATGTTAAAAAGCTTAAATTTTGCTGAGCATTTACAACAAGAAGCCGCCGATGTTAATCCCGATCAAGACCCTTTGATTGCATTAGATGCAGAATTTATTCTTATGAATAACACTTTAATGCCGCTGATTGACCAGCTAATAATTTACCACCAAGGCTTGAGTGATAACCTTAGCCAAGACCTATAAAAACCTTGAGGTTTGTTTGAACGATGGATACAAGTTTAGCCAATACATCGCCTGAAACTTTCGATGAAATACGTCCTTACCGTGATGAAGAGGTACGTGACGTTGTTGACCGTTTAACGAAAGATGCAGAATTAAGTCACAGTATTTTACGCTTTAAGTTTCCAAGGCTTGCCAAGACTGGGTTGGCCAAACCGCTGTCGTGGTTGGTGCAGCGTACACTGAATCAACGCTTAGCAAAAATAAACTCTGTACACGATTTACAAGTTTACGTAGAAAGCTACATGGCACAAATGATTGCCAACACGACACAAGGTTTTACGGTTGAAGGCTTAGAGCAGCTGTTTAAAAATGAAAGCTATTTATTTATTAGCAACCACCGTGATATCGCTATGGATCCTGCTTTTGTCAATTATGCGCTGCACGTTAATGGCAGAGACACGGTTCGCATTGCCATTGGCGATAATTTACTAAAAAAGAATTACGTTAGTGATTTAATGCGCCTAAATAAAAGTTTTATTGTGCAGCGTTCGGCTAAAGGCGTTCGGCAAATGATGGCTGCGTTTAATTTACTATCACGCTACATTCACCACAGTATTAAAGAAGAAAAACAATCCATTTGGATTGCCCAAAAAGAAGGCCGTGCTAAAGACGGTATTGACCGAACCGACCCTGCCATTATTAAAATGTTTTATATGGCAGAAAAAAAATTGGGTAAACCTTTTTGTGAATCCATTGCCGATTTGAAAATAGTACCCGTTGCGCTTAGCTATGAGTACGACCCACTGGACATTGATAAATCCCGTGAATTAGTACAAAAACAGCAAGAGGGTCATTATGCTAAAGGTGAATTTGAAGATATTTATAGTATAGCGCATGGCATTGCTGGCTTTAAAGGCAGGGTTCACGTTGCTTTTGGCACACCGCTTACTGGTGAATTTGCCGATGCTGATGCGGTAGCTACTGCTGTTGACGAACAAATTCGCAAGCTTTATAAACTTTACCCTAGCAACTATTTAGCCTTAGACGCTTTAAATGAAGTGGGTGATTTTACGTTACCGACTTTTGATGCTAAAACCAAAGCGGCTTTTAATGCACGTTTAGCCACTTGCCCAGAAGCCTATAAACAACAATGGCTGAGTATTTATGCTAATCCGGTAAAAAATTTCTTAGGCCGACTTTAAAATTATGTCAGAAAATAAAGCAGCAGAAATACGTGCCGCCAATAAAATTACCTTAATCGGTATGTTGGTTAATGCTTTAAATGCTTTGGCTAAATTATTGGTCGGTATTTGGGCTAATTCTAGCGCGCTGATTGCTGATGCTATTCACTCTTTATCTGACTTGCTCAGCGATATTTTAGTGTTAGCAGCAACCTATTTTGGTCGCCAAAAACCTGATAAAGATCATCCTTATGGCCATGATCGTTATGAGACCCTTGCTACTTTGCTGCTGGGTACTATTTTAATTGCTGTAGCAGGTGCGCTGGTTTGGGACAGCATTAGCCGCTTACTAGCAAACCAAATCGTGATTATTCCTAACGCTTTAGCTTTAATCGTTGCGGCTTTATCGGTGCTGAGTAAAGAATGGATTTACCGCTATACCTTAAAAATTGCTAAACAGATTAACTCTAAACTTTTAGAAGCCAATGCTTGGCATCACCGCACCGATGCTTTGTCTTCTATCGTGGTTTTTGTAGCCATTACGGGTAGCTTGTTAGGTTATGCGTGGTTAGACCAAGCCGCTGCCATTATTGTGGGCGTTCTAGTGGCGAAAATGGGTGTTGAGCTTATTTGGGAAAGCTTAAAAGAGTTAGTGGATACTGCTCTTCCACCTGAAGAAACCGCAAAAATTTACAGCGCTGCCAAAGCCGTTGCGGGTGTACGCAATGTACATCACCTGCGTACTCGTACTATGGGTAGTCGCACTTTGTTGGATATTCACTTGCAAGTTGCGCCCTATTTAAGCGTTTCTGAAGGGCATGAAATTGGGGTTTGGGTTGCTAAAAAGTTGCGTGATGATTTTACACACATCTCTGATATTACTTTCCATATTGATCCTGAAGATGATGCCGAAACCGATAACCCAGACCCCACAAAAATGCTGCCATTGCGCCCCGAGATTATGGCGCAATTACACCAATGCTGGCAGGGTGATACCGACTATGAAAAGCCGCACCACATTACCTTGCACTATTTAGATTTAAGCCTAGACGTTGATCTTTTTTATCCAGCCGATCAAATAGAGGCAGCACAAATCAGCGCCTTTGAAAGTCGCCTAAAAGCCAAGGCAGAACACCTACCTTGGCTGCGTAATGTAAAAGTTTGGATAGGGCACATTTCTCCCAAAGAAGCAGCTAAAAAGCGCCAAACGCATCAAACCGCACGTAAAATTTAATGATTAACCTTCTTGGAGAAAACGATGACTCAGCTAATGATTAAATCCCGTGCCGCTATTGCTTGGGGTCCTGGCCAACCGCTTTCTATTGAAGAAGTGGATGTAATGCCGCCACAAGCGGGTGAAGTGCTAGTAAAAATTATTGCTACGGGTGTTTGCCACACCGATGCTTTTACCCTTTCAGGTGAAGATCCTGAAGGTGTTTTTCCTGCCATTTTAGGGCACGAAGGTGGCGGTATTGTTGAAGCAATCGGTGAAGGTGTCACCAGTGTTGCGGTGGGCGATCACGTTATTCCACTTTATACGCCTGAATGTGGCGAGTGTAAGTTTTGTTTATCGGGAAAAACCAATCTTTGCCAAAAAATTCGTGAAACCCAAGGCAAGGGTTTAATGCCCGATGGCACCACACGTTTTTATAAAGATGGCCAGCCTATTTATCACTACATGGGTTGTTCAACTTTTTCTGAATACACGGTTTTGCCAGAAATCTCTTTAGCTAAAGTAAATAAAGAAGCACCTTTAGAAGAAATTTGTTTGCTAGGTTGTGGTGTAACTACTGGCATGGGTGCGGTACTTAATACTGCCAAGGTAGAGGAAGGCTCAACCGTGGCTATTTTTGGTATTGGTGGCATTGGCCTGTCGGCTATTATTGGTGCGGTTATGGCCAAAGCCAGCCGTATTATTGCTATTGATATTAATGAATCTAAGTTTGAGCTAGCTAAAAAGTTGGGTGCAACCGATTGCATTAACCCTAAGAATTACGACAAGCCCATTCAAGAAGTCATCGTAGAATTAACCGATGGTGGTGTGGATTATTCTTTTGAGTGCATAGGCAATGTCGATGTGATGCGTTCTGCACTTGAGTGCTGCCATAAAGGTTGGGGTGAGTCGGTCATTATTGGTGTGGCTGGCGCTGGGCAAGAAATCTCGACCCGACCTTTCCAGTTAGTCACCGGCAGAGTTTGGCGGGGTTCAGCTTTTGGTGGGGTTAAAGGCCGTTCAGAATTACCTGGGATTGTTGAAGATTACATGGCGGGTAAATTTGCACTGAATGATTTTATTAGCTACACCCTGCCGCTTGAAAAAATTAATGAAGCGTTTGACTTAATGCATGAAGGTAAGTCAATTCGTAGTGTCATTCATTTTTAAGAGGTGTCTATTTAAGAGGTGCTTATGGATCGTTTAACAAATATTAGCCAGAACCGTAGTTTTGGCGGTTGGCATAAACAATACAGCCATACCTCTAAGGTGTTGGGTTGTGAGATGCGTTTTGCTATTTATTTACCACCGCAAGCTGCAACTCAGTCAGTGCCAGTGCTTTATTGGCTTTCGGGCTTAACTTGTACTGATGAAAACTTTATGCAAAAAGCCGGTGCGCATCGCATGGCTGCGGAATTAGGCATGGCCATTGTTGCGCCAGATACCAGCCCGCGTGGTGAAGGTGTCGCCAATGATGCTGCTTATGATTTAGGGCAGGGTGCTGGTTTTTATTTGAATGCCACTCAAGAACCTTGGGCTAAGCATTACCAAATGGAAGACTATATTTTAAAGGAATTGCCTGAGCTAATTGAAGCGGCTTTTCCAGTCACTGATAAGCGTGCAATTAGTGGGCATTCGATGGGTGGGCATGGTGCTTTAACTTTGGCACTTAAAAACCCTGAGCGCTTTACTTCGGTATCCGCCTTTAGCCCGATTGTTAACCCTATAAATGTGCCTTGGGGCGAAAAAGCCTTTACTGCTTATTTAGGTGATAACCGTGCAGCTTGGAAAGCCTACGATAGCTGTGAATTAATGGCTAAAGCTAAAGTGCATTTACCTATGTTAATTGACCAAGGTGAAGGCGATAATTTTTTGGCTGAACAACTAAAACCAGAAAGCTTGGTTGCTGCGGCTAAAGAAGCCGGTTATCCGTTAGAGTTACGAATGCAAGAAGGCTATGACCATAGCTATTATTTTATTGCCAGCTTTATAGATGAGCACTTAAAGTTTCACCAGCGGTATTTAACTACTAGCTAAACCTAGTTTAGCTAGTTATTCAAAGCCCCAAACTGACTCAAGTTCACTTTGGGGCTTTTTTGTGGGGAGAGGTATAAGGAAATAAGAAGGGTTTTAAGTAGTAAAGCGTTTCAGTTGTTTTTCTAAGGTGGCTAAGAGTTTTTCAATGCTTTGACTATTATTTTCAAGCTCAGTTACTGCTTCAGTTGTTCCTTGGTAGAGGTCATTCATAGCCCTAGCCTGATAACTGAGTTGGTCTGCTGTGGTGCGTTGTTGGTTAGCTGCAGCAGTGGTTTCTACATTGGCTGAGTGTATTCCTTCTACTGCTGTGCTTATTTTTTGTAGCGACTGGTCAGCTTGTTTTAATTGCTGGCTGACTTCATCGGCTTGTTTAAGGCTAGTTTGCATTTGCTCAACTGCTTCACTAGCAGCTAAGCGGTTGCTGTCTAGTAAGTGGCTAATTTCTACTGTGGCTTCTCGCGAGCGTGCTGCAAGCGAACGCACTTCATCAGCAACCACAGCAAAACCTCGACCTGCATCACCCGCTCTAGCCGCTTCTATGGCAGCATTTAATGCCAGTAGGTTAGTTTGTTCGGCAATGGCATTGATGACTTCTAAAATGCTGTCTATTTTGGCGCTGTGTTCAGCCAACTCATTAACCTTGTTGCCCGAGGTTTGTAGGCTGGCAGATAAGGTTGCGTTGTTTTTTTCTAAGCGTTGAATTAACTGATTACCTTCAGCAGCAAGTTGGCTGGCACTTAGCGAAGTATCTTGGCTGGTTTCAGCATTGGCGGCTATGCCATGAATGGCTTGGTGCAGCTCTTCTACGCTGGCTAGCATTTCACTTAAACGCTGTTGGCCTTGGTGAACTTGGTTGTCTAAGCTGGAAGCCACTCGTTTGCCTAAGCTTGAACTGTTGGAGACTTCGTTGGTGGCGCTAATAACCTGCTGTAGCAAATGCCGAACCTGTTCAAGCATTTGATCAAAGGCACGCGCGGCTTGGGCTGTTTCATCTTCACCGGTTAAGCCCATTTTGCGGGTTAGGTTTAAGTCTTCGGCCACTTTTTCCATGGTGCGGGTTAGCTGCAAGGTAGGAATGCTAATTTGTCGGTAAATAAACCAAGTAATTAAAGCGCCCATCAAGACTAGTAAGAGGTTGGAAATACCTATAATTAATAAGCGATACCAAGCAGATTCTAGCTGTTGACTAACAAGGTTATTAAGCTGCTCTAGTAGTGCTTGCTGTTGGTTGGTGGGGTTTTCAAGCAGCTTACTCGTTAAGGTTAGCCAGTCTTGGGTTGAAGTGCTTAGTCCAAAATTACCATCTAAGTAAATTTGTTCAGCTGTGGCTCTAATGTTGCTTAAATGCTGGTAACCATCACTTTGTTGCCAGTTTTTTAAACCCAGTTCTGATGCGTTAGGTAGGCTGTTGTTGTAGTTAGTAAAAAATACATTTTGTTCACTTAATAAGCGTACAAAACGTGGGTAGGCTCCTGTGGGAAAATAGCTAGCAGTAAAAGCTTGCGCCATAATGAGCTGTTCTTCGTGTAAACGGCTAACTGCGAGCATTAATGCATGATGCGCCGAGTGGGAGCGAGTAGTTAAGCCATTAGAGTAGCCCGCTAGTTGGTTAGAATAAAGTTCTAAGCGTAAACCAAGCGTTGCTAAGGCCGAACTTGAATTAAGCAGTGCGTTTAAATCTATTTTTTGTTGGCTAGCTTGTTTGGCTAATAAGTCTAGGCCATTTAAATAAGGGTGTAACTCACTGGGTAGTTTTTTAGTTAAAGCTTGTAACTTGATTAGATTAACTTGTAGTGAATCATCCGAAGTTACACCTTTTAGCATCAAAGAACTACGCAGGTTTTGGTAGTCTTCAGCGGCTAAATTGAGTTGCATACGTGCATTAACCAACTGCTGCTGAAATTGCAGGTCGGTATAGAGTTGTAGGTCGTTACGCGTGCTTAAGCCTGCATAAATAAGCATTCCCAGCAGGGGCGGTACAACCATAAGTAAGAGTTTTATGCGTACAGATAAGTTACGCACTAGCGTTAGCATAGTGACTTTCCTCTGATAATTGTTTTTGAGAGCCGGGAGGAAGGTCTAAGTTCGATGTGTGATATTAGACTAAAGTCAAAAAAAAGCCATCACCAAGTGATAGCTTTTTGTTGTTTCGTTGATCTTTTTCTGTATCGCTTCAGAGGAGCGCTACTTGAGGCCGCCAAAACGCTGATAAAAATTAGCATTAGGGGCAGGCAGGGGGCCAGAAGAATTTTCTAGGTTGTCATCAAGCCACTGTTCGGCACTTTCATAGATAAGCCGGTAGAGGTTACGGCAAAGTTGTCTAGCACTGCGGCCTTCCCAATCGCCAGGTAATAGTTCATCGGGTAGCTGTGGATCACGCAAAAGTACCTTGCGGTATTCGTGAATAAGCAGAGTGCGGGTAATTAAAGATTCTTCTGGTGTTAGGGTGTTTTCAATGGTTAGCTCTTGCCAAAGCGGACGAAACTGGTTGATAAATTTGGCATAACTGCTTGCTAGGTGTTCAAGGTTCCAGCTTTCTTTTACTTGCAAGCGTAGCGCACGTGAAGTGAGGAGTTCTAGCGGCTCAGTTTGCATAACAATCGTGTCTTCTAAGGCTTCATGTTCTTGAAGCAAAGGCAGTACCTCTGCACGTTCTAGCCTTGGGTGCGCCATAACATTGGGTGCTAAGCAGCCAAACCCCATCCACTCTAATTCTTCTTTAATAGTGCGCCGTTTAGTGTTTTCAAGCTGAGATAAAAACACTAGGCACCAGTTGCCTATCCATTGTTCATTATTGGCGGTGTAAACCTGTTTAAAAGCCTGTTCAAAACGCCTTAAACCAGGCCCTGTAAGGCTGTAATAGCTACGGCGGCCAACCTTGCCCGCTTGCACCCAAGACTCTTTAGTTAGGCGGAAAATTGAAGTACGTACTAGGCGTTCGCTAATGCCCATTGGTTCAAGTAGTTTCATTAAACTACCTAACCAAACAGAGCCACCGCGAGGAACAATGGCATCGCCATAGAGCGTAATAATTAATGACCCTGCACGTAGCGGGCGCTTTTTCTGGAAATTATGGACTAATAAGTCCAATTGGTTTTTAGCAGACATACACTCAAAGGTTCTGTTTTAAAGGCTAATAATTAGGTTTGTTGGTTGGCTATTATGCCGCTCTTTAACAAGAGGTAAACCTTTATGTATCAAGCCTTAGCAGGTATGACTTGCTTAGACTGAAGTTTTGTTAGCTTATTTAAGCTATAAAACAGGTTGACATAAAGATCATGATACAATAGTTTTTGATCTAGCTCATCGAATGTGTCGCTTTGTGCGCTACTTTAGATGACTAAACGAGCCGGGTGTGTCCTTGTTGTAAATGGTTAGCTAGCTAAATGTTTAGTGACGTTAATGTTTTAACAAGATTAAGTGATACAAAATTAAGCAAAGCCTACTAAAGCTGTGCAGCGCAACAAAAATAAATGAGGGTAGTCACTACCCCAAATCTTGGAGAATAAAAATAATGAGTAAACGAATCTTAGCTCGTGCGGGTTTTTTAGCCGCAACCTTGGCTGCTAGTATTTTTGCTGGCGCTCAGGCTGCCGAACCCATAAAGATAGGATCTTTTCTTTCTGTAACAGGGCCTGCCTCTTTTCTTGGTGATCCAGAACTCAAAACCCTAGAGCTATATGTTGAGCGAATTAACGCTGCTGGTGGTGTTATTGGCCGTCCACTAGAGCTAATTCACTACGATGATGCTGGTGATGCATCAGCTGCGCGCAACTTTGCTAGCCGCTTGGTTCGTTCAGACCGTGTAGACATTATTGTGGGTGGTAGTACTACAGGTGCCACTATGGCTGCTGTGCCTTTAATTGAGCAGGCGCGTATACCTTTTATCTCTTTAGCGGGTGCTGTAGTAATTACTGACCCAGTTAAAAAATGGGTATTTAAAACACCTCAGTCTGACCGTGCTGCTGCAGAACGTGTACTACAGGATATTAAAGATCGTGGCTTATCAAAAGTAGCACTTATTTCTGGAACAGATGGTTTTGGTCGTTCGGGTCGTGAGCAAACTTTGGCTATTGCCGGCAAAATGGGCGTAGAAATAGTGGCTGATGTTACTTATAGCCCTACCGATACAGATATGACTGCTCAGTTAACCCGTATTCGTAACGTCCCAGGTGTTGAAGCGGTATTTAACTTTGGTTTTGGTCAATCGCCAGCTATCGTTACACGTAACTACTCTCAATTAGGTATTAAGTTACCCTTCTATCAGTCTCATGGTGTTGCATCTGATCGCTTCCTAGACTTGCTAGGTGATGCAGGCGAAGGTCTACGTTTACCTGCTTCACCTCTATTAGTACCTGACTCTTTACCAGACAGTGATCCACAAAAAGCTGTTGTTCAGTCTTATAAGTCACTTTATGAAAAGCGTTGGGATATGCAAGTTTCTACCTTTGGTGGCTATGCACATGATGGCCTAATGCTAGCAGTTGAAGCCATTGAAAAAGCAGGTAGTACTGACCGTGAAGCAGTGCGCAAAGCACTTGAAAGCATTCAGGGGTATGCAGGTGTAACCGGTGTATTCAATATGTCTTCTACAGACCACAACGGTCTTAGCGCTGATTCCTTCCGTATTTTGGAAGTTAAAAATGGCAAGTGGAAGCTGATCAACTGATTCAACTCTAAACCTGCTTGTTATACAGCTTCTCAGTATTCTAAATACTGAGAAGCTGTGTGGCTGCAGACAGGATTTAAATAATGTTCGCAGAATTTATTCAGTACCTTTTTACCGGCGTGACCATCGGTGCAACCTATGCGCTAGTGGCTTTGGGTTTTACGCTAATTTATAACTCTAGCCATGTAATCAACTTTGCGCAGGGTGAGTTTTTAATGGTTGGCGGTATGGCTACCGTTTCTTTTATGGGAATGGGTTTGCCTATGCCAGTTTCCATAGTTCTAGCAGTGTTGCTCGCAGGGGTTATCGGTATTTGTTTACAGCGTTTTGCTATAGCACCCGCTAAAAAAGCAGATGTTGTTACCTTAATTATTATTACCATAGGTGCATCTATTTTTATTCGTGGTGTAGCCCAGCTAGTTTGGGGTAAGCAGTACCACGTGATGGAAAACTTCTCAACGGACGAACCTATTTTGGTTCTAGGTGCAGTACTTAACAGCCAGAGCTTCTGGGTGGTGGGTATTGGTGCTGTTTTGGTTGTTGCTCTAGTCTTGTTTTTTAGTCGCACCATGACAGGTAAGGCTATTTTAGCCACCTCGATGAATAAAGATGCGGCAAGACTCGTAGGTATTCGTACCGAAATGGTATTAATGCTGGCTTTTATGTTGTCGGCACTTTTAGGTTCTGTTGCCGGAATTATTGTTGCCCCTATTACATTCACCTCTTACGACATAGGCATAATGCTTGGTCTTAAAGGCTTTGTTGCCGCTGCTTTAGGTGGTTTGGGTAGTGGTGTAGGTGCAATTGTGGGTGGCTTAATGCTGGGTATTGTTGAAGCAATGACAGCAGGCTACATTTCTTCTGACTATAAAGATGCCGTGGCTTTCTCAATGATTCTTATTGTGTTGTTCTTTATGCCGCGTGGACTCTTTGGTAGCCGTGTAGTGGAGCGTGTTTAATGTTAAATAAATTTTTGCAAATGCGCTTAAAAGGTTTAGTGATATTAGCAGCCATTTTACTATTACTGCCTTTATTTATGAACAACCCCTTTCACTACGATATGGCAACGCAAATCGCTATTTTTGCTGCCACAGTCGTAGGTTTAAACCTGTTAGTAGGTTTTGCTGGGCAAATTAGCTTAGGTCATGCCGGTTTTTTTGGTGTGGGTGCTTATTTTAGCGCAGTAATGACAAGTACTTATGGTTGGTCGCCTATCCCTACTATGCTCGTTGCAGCCGTGGTGGTTGGTGCGCTTGCTTGGTTGGTTGGTCGTCCTATTCTTAAGTTGAAAGGTCACTACTTATCTATGGCGACCCTAGCGATGGGTTTTATTATCGCTATCACTATTAATAATGAAGGCTGGCTAACGGGCGGGCCTGATGGCATGTCGGTACCGCCTTTAAGTGTGTTTGGTTGGGAACTAAATTCTTTTAACCAATACTCGCTGTTTGGCATTGAGTTTGGCGGTGACGTTGCTTGGTATTTCTTTGCTGCTTTTGTACTGCTAGTGGCAGTTTGGGTGGCTGAGAATATTATAGATTCGCCTATAGGTCGTGCTTTGCGTTCGGTGCATGGTTCTGAAATAGCGGCGCGCGTAGTGGGTGTTGATACAGCCTATTACAAAAGCCTAGTGTTTGTTGTTTCAGCTGTTTATGCCAGCCTTATGGGGAGTTTATACGCCCACTTCTCTGGTTTTATTACGCCTCACCTAGCCAGTTTTGAGCAGTCTATTGTACTGATTACTATGGTGGTATTGGGTGGTATGGCTTCAACTTTTGGGGTTATTTTAGGCGCACTAGTACTAAAATTATTACCACAGGTTTTGGCCGACTTCCAAGAGCTTGAAATGATGATGTTTGGTTTAATTCTAATGCTAACCATGATTTTTATGCCTAAAGGATTATTTCCAACCCTTCAAAACAAGCTAGCAAAAAGAAAAAGTAAAAAATCGGAGGAACAAGTATGACAGCTCTGATTGAAGTGGCTGGGCTAGACAAAACTTTTGGCGGGGTTCATGCCGTAGAAGGTTTAAGCTTTAGTGTTGATGCCGGACAAATTTATTCTGTTATCGGCCCTAATGGGGCAGGTAAAACGACACTCTTTAACTTGATTACCGGCATTTATACGCCAACTAAAGGCGAGATAAAGCTTAATGGTGAAATGGTGGTTGGCTTAGAACCCAACCAACTAGCAGAAAGAGGCATGTGCCGTACTTTTCAGCAGATGCAAATTTGTATGAATATGACGGCTTTAGAAAACGTCATGCTAGGTCGTCATTTACAGCTAAAAAGTAGTTTTTTAACTACCATGCTACGCCTACCTTCTCTGCTTAAAGACGAAGAAGATTGCCGTGACCATGCGGTTGAATTAATGAAATTTGTGGGTTGTGGTGAATACATAGAAACTGATGCTTCGGCTATGTCTTATGGTGCATTAAAACGCTTAGAAATAGCACGCGCTTTGGCTTCTAACCCTAAAGTTGTGTTACTTGATGAACCAGCTGCTGGCCTAAATGGTACTGAAACAGCTGCCCTAGAAGAGTTGATTAAAAAAATTGCAGCTCAGGGCATTACTGTTGTGTTGGTAGAGCATGATATGAAGCTGGTAATGGGGATTTCTGATCGACTACTAGTATTAAACTATGGCCGTAAATTGGCTGAAGGTACGCCAGAAGAAATTCGTAACAATCCAGATGTCATTGCTGCCTATTTAGGTGGTTAAGCGTGGAGACAAATAACATGACCGAAGAACAAAATCAGGTTAAGCCTAATCACTCACGCGGTGATCAGGTTATTCGTACCATTGTGCGTGAACACCAAGGTTTGTGGCGTATTATTGATTTAATGGATCTGCTAGAGCAGGACATGAATATTAATGCCACCTTACCCGATGAAATATTATTCAGTGCAATATTTGATTATATTCAACACTTTTCTAACCGAGTACACAGCCAACCAAAAGAAATACGGCTTTACTTGTTGTTAAGAGAAAAATCGCCTGAAACGGGCCCTTTACTAGATAAGCTAGAAAAAGGCTATGTAATAGGCCACGAAAAGCTTTTAGAACTACGCCAACTACTAAAAGAATGCATGGCTAATTGGCCTGATGGTCGTGAAGCTTTTGGTCATGGTTTAAGTCGCTTTAGTGCAGCTTTGCGTAAGCACATTAAAAAAGAAGAAGGGGTTGTATTGCCTCGTGCTCGCGACCTCTTAAGCAATGCAGACTGGGATACCATTACCGGTGGTCGTGATCAGCAAGATGACCCCTTGTTTGGTGATCGAGTTAGAGAAGAGTTTCGTGATCTGCGCCATAAAATTATTAGCCTAACACCCGAACGCTTAGGTGGTTTAGGTTTGGTGCATGGCGGTCGAATGACTGCTGAGAATAAAGGGCAGGAAATGCTCTCCATTAAGGGGTTGGTCACTTCTTATGGGCAAATAGAAGTTTTACATGACGTTGATATCACGATTAATGCAGGTGAAATTGTTTCACTCGTTGGCGCTAATGGTGCAGGTAAATCAACCCTGTTAATGACCATCTCAGGACTGCAGCCTATGGATAAAGGTCAAATGTTCTTTAATGGTGAAGATCTGTCTAAAGTTTCTGCTGATAAGCGTGTAGGAAAAGGGATAGTTCAAGTACCAGAAGGCCGTCAAGTTTTTAAAGACATGACGGTTTATGACAACCTGTTATTAGGTGCTTATACACGCAGCAGTGATCCAGAAGTTCAAGATGACATAGAAAAAATTTATACTAAATTCCCTATTTTACGACAAAAACGCTATAATCTTGCCGGTGAGCTTTCTGGTGGTCAGCAACAAATGTTGGCAATGGGACGTGCATTAATGGCTCGACCGCGTTTATTGTTGCTTGATGAACCGAGCATGGGGTTAGCACCTTTAATTATTGAAGAGATTTTTGAAATTGTGCGTGAGTTGAAAGATGAAGGTATGACGATCTTTCTTGTTGAGCAAAATGCTTCTCAGGCATTGGCATTAGCAGACCGAGGCTATGTACTAGAAACGGGTGCTGTGGTGTTGCAAGGTACTGGCAGGGAGTTGCTTAGTAACGAAAAGGTACGTGAAGCCTATTTAGGTATGTAGTCTTTTAGGCATTAAATCTTTCAATCTAACCAACACAAAACACCAGACTTTAGTCTGGTGTTTTGTGTTGGTTATTAAAAAATTATTTATAATCAATAATATATAGTTGATTTCATGAATATAATTTATAACATTTAATCAAGCTAACTGTTGACATCTTCTAGTCGTAAAGTCTAATGTATTAAATTTATTTGTATTTTTGAGAAACACAATGTCAACCAAACATTTTGACCTGTTAAGAATTGAGCCGGAACAACTGCGTGTTGGTGAACCAACGCCTTTTCCTATTTGTGATGCTGATGGACAAGAATTACTTGAAAAAGGTGGCCTTATTCAGTCAGAGGTGTATAAAAAATTATTGCTACAAGTAGGCTTTTTTGCGCGTAGGAAATACGTGCCGCCTAAAGAGCCTGTTAAGCAGCCCAATATTATTAAAGGTAAAATTAATCCCTTTGCTGAGTTTGATGATTTAAGTGTGCAGCTAGAGGCTTTGTTTAAACGGTTAGAGCTTTCTAAAACCCAGCCTGCGGGCAGTGTTATGCGTAAAATTTACGACATTGCGACACAAATTCAAAGTTTGATTAAGTACGATGCGGATGCTTTGATGGGTGCGGTACACTTGTCCGACCGTTTTGAATACCATGTTCACCATCCCATGCAAATAGCTATTTTAACGGAATTAATTTTAGAACGATTAAAAGTGACTCAAGATGTTAGATTAAGCACTTTAGCGGCTGCTTTAACCAGTAATTTAGCGATGAATCCTTATCAAAAACTCTTAAATCAGCAAAAAACACCTTTAAATGAACCGCAGCGTAAGTTAGTTAACGATCACCCTTTATTAAGTGCAAATCAATTAGAAGAAGCCGGTGTGAATGATGAACTTTGGCTAGAATTGGTTCAACAACACCATGAAAAATTAGATGGTACGGGTTATCCATTACAGTTATCGGGAATGTATATTCGTCATGAAGCTTTGATTTTAGCTTTAGCCGATGTTTATTCTGCAATGATAACGCCAAGGGTTTATCGTGGGCCAATTAAATTGGCAGAATCTTTGCGTGATTTGTTTATTCAGCGTGGTAGCAAGTTTGATGATAAATTAACCCGTTTATTTATTAATGAGTTAGGGCTGTATCCACCTGGGATTTATGTGCGTTTAGACAATGGTGAGTTAGCCGTGGTTGTTGGTAGAACCACTGATTTTAAAGAACCGATTGTCGCCAGCATTAGAAAAGCAGATGGTAATATGCATACGACACCGCGCCGCCATAACACCAAAGAGGCGGGTTATGGTATTCGTTATGTGTGTGAGCCTTCTGAGCGAGTTAAAGTTGATTCTTCACAACTCTGGGGCTTTGAAGCGTTAAAGGTTAATATTAAAGTTGACTTATCTAGTGTTGATGCTTTTATACGTGGCTTACATTAATTTTTTTAAAAATAAAAACCACAGAGCAATAGCAACGACTGTGTGGTTTTTACTTATTTAAATATTTAAGCCGATGGGCGAGCAATAAGACTGCGTTGATCCACTTTAACTTCCGTTAATTCAACTTGAATTTTATCAGTCACACGGTATTGCACTTCGTCTTTAATTTTTATCCAAGCGTTGTCGGCATCACACACAATTTCATCTTTAGTGGCATGAATGGATGAGCCGGGAATAAAGACCGCTGCACCATTAACTAATAATCTAGCTCGCATACCGCCTCGATTAATATTAAAAATTTCCGCTTCAAAACGCTCACCAATTTTTTCTTCTAAAAAGCGAGCATAGAGCCAGTCTTTAACTTCACGTTCCGCTTGGCGGTTAACTTTACGCGCTAGGGTTAGTTGTTCTGGTAGGTTTTCATCTAATGCATGAGGCGTTTGGCCGACCAAAACGGCTTTAATTAGGCGGTGGTTAATCATGTCACCGTATTTACGAATGGGTGATGTCCAAGTCGCGTAGCTTTCAAAACCAAGACCAAAGTGTGGGCCAGGAACAATGGCAAGTAAAGAGAAGCCTTGGTGTCTGCGTAGACGTGCATCTAACCAGCCGGATTCTTGGTTATCAAGGCTTTGGCGTAAATGCCTAAAACCCAAAAGTGTATCTAAGTTTTCAGCTGTAAAAGCTTCTTCATGGTAAGTCAGTCCTTGTTTAGCAATTAGCTCTAAAGCGCCACCAACTTTTTCAGCATCAAAACCTTGGTGAACATTGTAAACACCCTGTCCTGTTTTTTCTGCTAAGAAAGCAGCAGCACACACGTTGGCTAATAACATGGCTTCTTCAACCATTTTATGACCAATGCGGCGTTCTTCTGTCACTATGTCGACAACCTTACCCTCGGCATCTAGTACAAAACGGTAATCAGGAAAGTCTTTAAATACTAATGCGTTCTCGTGTCGCCAAGCCAAACGCGCTGCTGCCAATGCTTCAAACTGTTTTAACGCTTCAGCAGTTTTTTCATTAGCTGGCTGCCATTCACCTTTGCCTTCTAACCAGTCAGACACTTTTAAATAATCTAGCTTAGCTTTGGATTCTATCCAGCCCGCTGTAAACTCAGCCGCGCCTATTTGAGCACCCAAAGCATCAAGGTTAATGGTGGCTATTAATGCAGGGCGGCGTTGATTTTCTATTAAAGAGCATAAGTCATCTGAAAGCACTTTGGGCAGCATGGTAACGGTGCGTGCGGGTAAGTAGAGCGTAAATGCGCGGGCTTTGGCTTCAATGTCTGCAGCAGTGCCTTCTGCAACGTAAGCAGTGGGGTCAGCAATGGCGACTTTTAATTCCCAGCCACCTTCAGCACGGGGTTGAATCGCTAAGGCATCGTCCATATCCAGTGTTGATTCGCTGTCTAGGGTGAAAAAGTGCTCAGCGGTTAAGTCTTGGCGTACTAAACCTTCGGGGTCGGTTAGCGTCCAGTTTTCTTCAATAATGGGTTGTTCACGCGGTAAGTCATGGCGTGCCAAGATAACCCACCACGGGGCGTAATGGTCATTATTTTTGGCGATTAGCTGAGTGATCTCAACAAAAAAGCCATTATCTTTTGGGTTAAGTGGATGACGTTCTAAAAAGGCCACAACCCAATCGCCATCATCTAAAGAAGCTTCATCTAAACCACTAACGGTTTTACCTTTTAATGCTTGTTTAATGCTGGGATGATCGGGGACAACGGCTAGCTTGCCATGCACTTTTTGAATACGACCAATAAAGCGGTTTAAACCCATTTCAACCAATTCTTCGGGTTCAGCGTTTTCACGCAGCTCACCTTTGTTGTCACGTTCTTCATGTAATACGGCTTTAACCAAGTCGCCATGCAGCACTTTTTTCATGTAAGGTGGTGGCACAAAGTAGCTTTTACCGTCATCGGTTTCTAAAAAACCAAAACCACGATCGGTGCCTTTAATACGACCCTCAACCCTAGGCGTGGTTTGGCGTAGCTGTGATTTAAGCTGCGACAGTAAGGAATTGTTTTTTAGTGCATTTTGCATGGATGAATTAACCTCTGTTTGATCGTTGGGTGCTATTTAATGTCTGGTGTCATGTACTGCTGTATTTCTATTTGGCGCATTTCGCTGGGGCTAGGGCCAACAAAGTGTCCATACCAAACCGGTGCAGTACCGATTAAAAAACCTGCTAGCGCTAAACTGATGCCTAATCTTTTATGTTTTTCTTTAATGGTGAGACCAATCAATACAATAATCACACCAATAAAATGCAAGAAAAAAATGCTGGGAGCCATATAAAAAAGTTTCCATCTTGTTGGTGAGTGGACAAGGCAAGTAAACTCGTCGCTTATTCTACCTCATTGTTGTTTTTCATTTCACTGCTGGAGTCCGTTATGTTGCATCCACGTAGTTTTTCTCACTTCAATGCCGTTGCTAAGGTTGCTGCAATACAAATGAACTCAGCAGCCGATTGGGTTAAAAATCGTGATACAGCGGAAAAACTAATTGCACAAGCTGTTGACCAAGGTGCAGAACTGGTTGCTTTACCAGAGTATTTTCCAATCATCAGTGCCGATAAAAAAGCCCGCTTTGTATTAGCCGAAGACGATGGCTGTGGTCCAATGCAAGACTTTTTAGCCGAGCAAGCCCAAAAATACGGTATTTGGCTGGTAGGTGGCAGTTTGCCACTAAAAAGTTACGTTGCCGATAAATTAACCAATAGCTGCTTAGTTTATGGCCCAAATGGTGCGCGAGTGGTGCGTTACGACAAGGTACATTTATTTAGTTTTCAAAAAGGTGAAGAGCGCTACGATGAGTCTGCTACACAAATAGCTGGCAATCAGCCGGTTAGTTTTGACACCCCTTTTGGGCGCATTGGTTTGGGTATTTGTTACGATTTGCGTTTTCCTGAACTATTTCGTCAGTTAAATGCGATTGACTTATTGATTTTACCTGCTGCTTTTACTGTTCCAACAGGTCAAGCGCATTGGGCGTTACTGTTGCGTGCCAGAGCCGTTGAAAACCTGTGTTATGTGTTAGCGCCAGCTCAAGTTGGTTTACACGAAAATGGTAGAAAAACCTATGGGCATTCAATGCTAATAGACCCTTGGGGCGATGTGTTAGCTTGCTTGCCCGAAGGTGAAGGTGTGGTGATGGATGAATTAAAAGCGGCTAGATTACAAGAAGTGCGTCTACAACTACCGGCGTTAGCGCACCGGCGTTGGTAGATTGCTTTAAAGATCAGTCAGTTTAATGACTGCTGCGACTGGTGACGATATTTTTAAGACGCGCTTCTAGTAAGTCTTTTAACAGCGGGAGCCAAGTTTGTTCTGGCTCACGTTCAGCGGTTAACAGTGTAAGGTTGCCTTTTTCGGTCAACTCCAATAAAGCTAAAAGCTTTTTTGGTTGTTGATGCAACTCTTCACGGTAACTATGCGTAAAATTTTTCCAGTCTAGCAGGCCTTTGGTTAATTGACGCTTTAAACCTGTGCTAGGTGCTGCTTGTTGATACCAAGTATCGACACCTAAATCATGTAAATCACGCCCATGCGGTAGAATACGATCCACTAAAACGCGTGCACCATCTTGTTCGTCTTTTGCTGCATAAACCCATTTAATAGCTATTTTGTGTTTCATAACGCCTTCTCTGTTCAATTGGTCTGACGCTAGCGCTTCACTCGGTTAGAATAGGAAACCTAGTTCTTTTCCCTATGGGGGTTCTTTTGTCTGTAACCTTATCTGGCTGGCTGCACCCATTATTAATTGCTGTTAATGATCGTCAATCTATTGATGACCGTGAAACAGGTGAGATTTTAGCTGAATGTAATTTGCCTCATCTAGCCGATGCCTATGCATTCTTACACCGTGCTTGGCAGCAGTCTTCTGCCAGTGGGCTGGTTAATAGTGTGCAAGTGCTTGTAGCCATGCAGCATTTACACTGGATTGAACCGGCAGAAAGCAACGCTTGGTTAGCACTTTTTGCCCAGCGTTTACAGCAAGCTTACCCTGAATTTGAGCAATTAATCTACGCTTTGCAACAAGAAGATTATGGTGCTGCAAAACTCCAGCGTTTTGCAAGTGCTGATTTTTCTTTGTGGCAACAAGACTTGATGGTTGAATGCCCATTAACTGGATTAACCGTCACGCTCCCTAAAGCTTTACAGGTGCGTAACACGCCCATTGGCTATGCCTTAGCCATTCGATCCTCTACTTTTGTGGTTTATAACCAAGCTTTAAACGAGCGCGATGCTTTAAGGCAAAAATTTTGGCCTGATGTAAAAGCCACTTTGAATGAATATTGGCAGGTGCATTCAGCCAAAGATTGTAAGCAGCTGCTGTACTGGATGGCGGGTCAAGGCCAGCGTTACGCTTGGCAATTAGACGTGATTTGGTTGCAGCAAGCAGAAGCGTCTGACCGTGAGGTTTGGCGCAGCGAACTCCCCAAAGGTTACGAAAATTATGCTGATTTGTTGGCTAATTTAGAGCCAGATAGCCCATTAGATGTGGCGGCTTGGGACTGGATACGCATGGCCGATTTAGCCTTGGCTGGTTATTTGGCTGGCTATTTGACGCAGGCAGAATGGCGCACTTTTGCTTTAATGGCGCTTTGGTTATTACGCAGTCAGTACACGTCTTGGCAAGCGCTGGCGGACAGTTATTTATTGGGTTATAAGTTGTGGAAAACTCAAACTGATTTTACGCTAAGCCCTGAGTTAGAAGCGACTTGGGCACTGCTTTTGGAATCACCTTTCTCACCGTTTAAACAATTAGATTGGCAAGCTTTGTCGTTAGATCATCCTGATTTTCGGGATGCTAGGGCTAATTTTTCTGCGGATTTAAATGATCCATTTTTATTAACCAGTTTGGTCGCAAGTTTGCGTGATGATGCCAGTTTGCTAACTGGCTTAGCACCCGATGATTTACCTAAAGAGCGCCGCGATGAAGCGCGTGACTATTTATTTGCCGGTTTAGACGTTCATCCTGATGAGTTGTTAACATCAACTTTGGCTAGATTTTGGCAACCGGGTCGTGTGCATCATTACGATCAATTGGCACTTAATTGCCGTATTAATAAAGCGCCACGCCTTGCTAAAAACCTAGTTGCTACGCCTCATGTTTGGAGTCAATGGCGACAACAGTCACCACATTTAGCTGCGCTAGTGAGGCATCCAGCGGGCATTGTGATGGCAGAAAAATATGCTTTTTATTTAGTAAAAGCCGAAGAAACCCAGCATTACCCAGCGGTAGAAAGAGAACAGCTAACGCTGGCTTTAAAAGACTATTTAAGTTGGCACTATTCGTCGGCGCAAGCCATGTTGTTGGCTTGGCAGGGCTGGGATCAGGTTTTATCGCAAGTTGATGATGAAAAGCCTTTGCTCGCCGAATTGGATTGGCATTTAAAAGACCCCGGTAGTTTATTTCGCTTTATTCCTTGGGAACGACCACAGGTTAGTTTTACTGAGCCGGGTCGATCGGTCAGTGAAGCTGATTTAGCCACGTTAAACTTGGTTGGCCCGCTGACGGGTATTCATTGGTCTTGGCCTGAAAAGTTACCGGCTTGGCCGCGTGGCGAATTAAAAAACCTGCTACAAGATACGCATTTATTTCAAACGGCAGATGATTTATTAGGTTACCTTGACCATTTGTATCATGCGGGTGATCGGCAAGAATACCTGATTGCTTTTTCACCCTTTACTTTAAATGCAGAAAGGCTAGACGCAGAAATCGACACCCATGAACAAGATGAGCGTGATGAAGAGCAAGAGGCTTATTACCAGCGTTTATTAAGGGTTAAACACAACACGCTAGGCATTAATGATGTTGATTTAACCGCTTGGGATATGGTGCAATTAGTTGATTTGGCGGTGGCTGGGTATCAATTGGATTGGTTGGATGATGCTCAATTACGTGATTGGTTAGCTAAAGTACGCGGATTAATCATTGAGGAATATTACGGTTGGGATGACTTTGCACGGGCGCTGTTAGCGGGTTATAGCTTTTTTATGAATGAATCTGAGCAGCGTGGCGAGTTATTAGAAACCTTTAGTCAGCGCTTATTAAGCTTGTTAATTGCTGTGCCGCCTCAAGTGGGGCTTTGGTATACCTTGGCTTGGCCAGGTGAAAGAGCAAGGGATTGGAATCAAGCTTCAACCGCCTTAATAACGGCTAAGCAACGCCTGCACTAAATTGAGTGACTAGCTGTAATAACAAGTCGTTAAGCGGTTCACCTGAACCCTTAATGGCTTGATCGCAGCGGTTAGCCAGTTGCAGCAGTTGTTGTGCTTGATGCAGGCTTAGGCGGTGCGATGCTTTGAAATACAAAGGTTTACGGGCATCCCAAATGCGTAATTGTTGGCAAAGGGTGTCAAAAGGAAGCCCGTCATTTAATTTAAAGGTTAAGTGGCAAATCTGGCGTATCTCTCGGGTTAATGCCCACAGCAACAAAGGTGCTTCGGTGCCTTCTGCTTGTAAACCACGTAAAATACGCACAGCGCGATTGCCCTTACCGTCTAAACACGCATCGGCTAAATCAAACAAGCTATAGCGGCTGGCATCTTCTATTAATAACAGTAAATTCTCGGCACTTAGCCTATCACCTGCATTAACAAATAAACGTAGCTTTTCAATTTCTTGCGCGGCAGCTAATAAATTGCCTTCTACTTTTTCAGCTAATAATGCAGCAGCAGCGGGTTCAAGTATGAGTCCAATGGATTGGCAGCGTTGGTTGATCCATTGCGGTAGTTGATTGGCATTCACTGGCCAAATTTGTACGATTAAACCGGCTTGATCGACGGACTTGTACCAAGCACTTTTAGTTTGGGCTGCATCTAATTTATTGCTGCTGAATAGAAAAATATCAGGACTGCTGGTGAGTTTTTCGCAAATTTTTCTAACCACTTCGCCGCCTTCTTTGCCCGTTTTGCTGGCACCCAGACGCACTTCAATTAATTTGCTATCACCAAATAAAGACATACTGGCTGAAGCGTCTAACAGACTGCGCCATACAAAATTAGTGCCTATATCAAAAACTTCACGTTCAGCAACGCCCTGTTTTTTAACCGTTAAACGAATAATATCCGCTGCTTCTTGCATTTGTAACGGTTCATCGCCCATTAACCAAATGATTTTTGGCAGCTGTTTTTTCAAACTGGTCGCCAGTTTGTTGAGGGTTATTTTCATTGCTGCAATGCTTGAATGCGTAAGGTTAGCTGGCGTATTAGGTCGTTTTCCATGCTGCGTAATAGCTCGCGGCGTAGGCTGTCACGCGCTAAAAGACTGCTGTCGCGCTGATAAGAATATTGACGATAGGCTTGAAAAGGTTGATTGGTAAATAGTGGTTCGCCTTCGCTGTTGCTGGCGCTGGCAATAATTTTTAGGCTTAGCTCAAACGTTTCTGTGCTGCCAAAAACAACTTGGCGTTGGTTTGATTCAAATGTACTGAGTGCTAAACGTAGGCGGCTGGCGTTTATTTCTTTACTGATTGCTATACCCGATTGTTGCAGTTGCCTTGCTAGCGTGTCGGCAAGGTTTTTTGCATTATTGTCGCTACTGATGTGCAGTGGTTGTAAATGTTGAGGTAGCTCAATAAAGCCACTGAGACGAAAGCCACAAGCGCTGCTAAGTAGTGCTAACAGTAACACTAGGCTAAACCCTAGACGAAACTTGAAGCGTGGCTTGGTTATTGACTTAATTGCTGACTTTATTGAGCTGAGCATTTTAACCAACCACTAGGTTAATTAATTTGCCGGGTACTACAATGACTTTACGCAGCGTTTTACCGTCAAGGTATTTTTGCACTTTTTCATCGGCTAGTGCCACTGTCTCAATGGTTGCTTTATCTGCATCCGCCGCCAGTTCTAGTTGCACACGCGGCTTACCATTAATAGAAACAGCCATATTAATCGTGTCACGGGTTAAGGCGGTTTCATCCACTTGGGGCCAAGGCGCATCAATCACACTGTTTTCATTACCTAAATCTTGCCATAGCTTATGGCAAATATGCGGCGTAATGGGCGACAGCATAATAATTAATGCTTCATAACCTTCACGCGCAACAGCCAAGCTAAGTGGATCTAAGGCATTAAAGCGTGATAGCTCGTTGGTTAGTTCCATAATGGCAGCAATGGCGGTGTTAAAGGTAATGCGGCGACCCATATCGTCCGTAATTTTCTTAATGGTTTCATGGGTTTTACGGCGCACCACTTTTTGTTCAGCCGTTAGTTGGTTAAGGTCTAGTTCCCCAGGCTTACCAGCTAAAAGGTGTTGATTAACTAAACGCCACAAGCGTTTTAGGTAACGGTTAGCCCCTTCAACACCGGCATCAGACCATTCTAGTGATTGATCGGGCGGTGCAGCAAACATAATGAACAAGCGAACCGTGTCAGCACCGTAAAGATCAATCATGGATTGTGGGTCAACGCCGTTGTTCTTCGACTTGGCCATTTTTTCCATGCCACCAATTTGCACTGGCTGATTGTCGGTGATTAATGTCGCGCTGATTGGACGGCCTTTGCTGTCTTTTTCCACTTCAACATCGGCAGGGTTAAACCATTCTTTACCACCGTTGGGCAAATCACGGTAGAAAGTTTCTGCAATCACCATGCCTTGAGTTAGCAGGCGCTTAAAGGGTTCGTCTGAATCAACCAAGCCAACATCACGCATTAATTTGTGAAAGAAACGCGCATACAAAAGGTGCAAAATAGCGTGTTCAATACCGCCAATGTAAATATCAACCGGCAACCAATAGTTAGCCCGTTCATCTAACATGGCTTCGTTATTATCGCTGCTGCAAAAACGCGCATAATACCAGCTCGATTCCATAAAGGTATCAAAGGTATCGGTTTCACGCTGCCAGCCATCGTCTAGCTCATAAAAAGCCGGCATTTTTTTAATCGGCGAACCACCTGAAGCATCAAATTCCACGTCTAAAGGCAGTTTAACGGGAAGGTCTGCGTCGGTGACAGGACGTGTTTCACCATTCGGCCCATTTTCTATGGGAATGGGTGTACCCCAATAGCGCTGACGAGAAACACCCCAATCGCGCAAACGGTAGTTAATTTTAACGCGGCCTTTGCCTTGCTTTTCTAGTTCACCAGCAAGGGCATTAAACGCTGCTTCAAATTCTAAACCGTCGTATTGAGACGAGTTAATTAAACGGCCTTTTTCTTCAAAAGCAGCTTGGCTTGTATCGCAGGCTTCACCGGCTAAAGGCTCAATCACCTGTTCAATATTCAAGCCGTATTTGGTGGCAAATTCAAAATCACGCTGGTCGTGGGCAGGAACCGCCATCACCGCACCCGTGCCGTATTCCATCAGCACAAAATTAGCCACCCAAATAGGTACTTGGCGACCCGTTAATGGGTGCGTGGCTGTAAAGCCGGTTGCCATGCCTTTCTTTTCCATCACCGCCATGTCAGCTTCAGACGTGCCACCTTTGCTGCACTCGATTAAAAAGTTAGCTAATTCAGGGTTATTCGCAGCAGCGGCTTTAGCCAGCGGATGACCCGCAGCTACGGCAACATAAGTCACGCCAAAAATAGTGTCGGGGCGAGTGGTATAAACTTCTAAACCTTCGGGCAGAATGTTATTGGCTTCTTCAGTTAAGCCAAAAGTCATTTCAACACCGCGCGATTTACCCACCCAGTTGCGCTGCATGGTTTTAACCTGTTCAGGCCATTCCACTTTATTTAGGTCTGCTAAAAGCTCTTCAGCATAGTCAGTAATTTTTAAGAACCACTGAGGAATTTCTTTGCGCTCAACTAAAGCACCCGAACGCCAACCACGGCCATCAATCACTTGTTCGTTAGCCAATACGGTTTGGTCAACTGGGTCCCAGTTCACCATCGCATTCTTTTTATAGACCAAATCTTTTTCAATTAGCTTGCCAAAAAACCACTGTTCCCACTTGTAATAAGATGGGTCGCAAGTGGCCAGTTCACGGCTCCAGTCATAGCCAAAACCCAGTAGCTTTAGCTGGTTACGCATATAGGCAATGTTTTGTTTTGTCCAAGCGCCGGGGGCAACTTTATTTTGAATGGCGGCATTTTCAGCAGG
Organism: Marinospirillum sp.; assembly: GCF_035271045.1. Lineage (GTDB taxonomy): Bacteria > Pseudomonadota > Gammaproteobacteria > Pseudomonadales > Halomonadaceae > Marinospirillum. The sequence goes on from NZ_DATESC010000012.1 coordinate 25,888, forward strand.
CAAACCAAAGGCATCCCAGCCCATCGGCTGCATAACATTTTTACCTTGTGAGCGCTGGAAACGGCTAATCACATCACCAATGGTGTAGTTGCGAACGTGCCCTATGTGCAGCTTGCCGCTGGGGTAGGGGAACATAGAAAGGCAATAAAATTTTTCACGGCTGGCATCTTCAACGGCTTTAAAACATTGGTTTTTTTCCCAGAAGCTCTGAGCCTGTTGCTCCAGTAGACTGGGTTGGTAATCGGGGATCTGGGTGTCCATTTTGTCTCGGCTTGTCAGTTACATAAATTAGAAAAGATAACGTCTAAGAATACACTAAATAGGCGTTAAAATGTAAGTAGAGCTTGGTAAGGCAGGTGTTGTAGCTGCTTCACTGGTTTTATTGGTTAGCCTATTAGGGCAACTAAAGATTGCATTGTTTAAGTATACTTACTATTTTTACACAGGTTTGTAATTAGCTAGAAAGTTTAGCATTGTTGGTGAAATCAATTTAAAGGGAGGTAGGAATTTATGGAAATCTTAAACTCATCTGATCTAAAAAGCATTCTGCATTCCAAGCGTGCCAATATTTATTACCTGCAATACTGCCGTGTTATGCAAAAAGATGGGCGCGTGCTTTACCTTGCTGAAGATGATAGACAAAACAGCTATTACAACATCCCTATAGCCAATACTACTTGCCTACTTTTGGGTACAGGAACTTCCATTACGCAAGCGGCCATGCGAATGCTAGCTCAGGCAGGTGTTCTGGTTGGTTTTAGTGGCGGTGGTGGCACTCCTTTATTAATGGCTAGCGAAATAGAATGGTTATCCCCTCAAAGCGAATACCGCCCTACTGAATATGTACAAGCTTGGCTTAGCTTTTGGTTTGACGAACAAAAACGCCTAGCAGCTGCTAAAGCGCTTCAACAAACCCGTTTGGAATTTTTGCAGAAAACCTGGGCTAAAGATAAAGACTTAAAGCTAGAAGGTTTCGACTCAACTAATCCGGCTATTGGTCAACTAATAGAAAGCTTTGTATCGCAAATAGACAAGGCAGACCGAGTTAGTAAGTTATTACAGCTTGAAGCAGAGCTTACCAAAAAGCTTTATAGGCTTGCTGCTAGCAACACTAACCATAAATGTTTCAGTCGCGAGCGAGATGCGACCGATAAAGCCAACGAGTTTTTAAACCACGGCAACTACTTAGCTTATGGTTTAGCCGCTACTACCCTTTGGGTGTTAGGCATACCTCACGGCTTTGCAGTAATGCACGGTAAAACAAGGCGTGGCGCTTTAGTGTTTGATGTGGCTGATTTAATAAAAGATGCGATTATTTTGCCTTGGGCATTTATTAGCGCTAAAGAAAACGCCACAGAACAAGAATTTCGCCAGCAATGCCTGCAAGCCTTTACCAACCATAAGGCACTAGACTTCATGTTCAATGAAGTTAAGCGTATTGCCTTTCAGTTTGCATCACCTGCTGTAGTACAAGATGCAGAAGGTGATTCGCAATGATGGTGCTTTTTGTTTCCCAATGTGAAAAAAACGCTTTAGCTAAAACTAGGCGAGTGCTTGATGCCTTTGCTAACCGAATTGGCGATAACACTTGGCAAACCGTAATTACCAACGAAGGCTTGCAAGCAGTACACAAACTACTGCGTAAAACAGCTAGCAAAAGCACGGCTGTAAGTTGTCATTGGATACGCACACGTTCACGTAGCGATTTATTGTGGGTGGTAGGTAATAGAAAGAAATTTAATGAGCAAGGCATAGTGCCGGTGAATTATACCGAGGGCGATATAGAGCAATATATGGATAAAGAAAAATGGCAAAGCTTGGCTCTCATTAAAAATGCCGTAGCTATAGCTGCTTTGTACCATGACTTTGGTAAAGCTAATATTTTGTTTCAGCAAAAGTTAAAGGGTGAAGGTAAAAATAAATACGAACCTGTTAGGCATGAGTGGGTATCGTTAAGACTTTTTCAAGCATTTGTTGGCGAAAGGAGCGATGAACAATGGTTAGAAGCCTTAACTGAAATAGATAAAAACCAAAATGATGGTGTATTCCAAGATGGTATTAGTTCAGGAATAAATAACCCTTTAGCTGTTTTACCACCTTTTGCACAGTTAGTTGGCTGGTTGATACTAAGCCACCATAAATTGCCCTTTGTTCCTAGCTGGAAAAAAAACCTAACACAAGAGGTTTTACCTAGCCAGTTAGGTGGGAAAAGCTTGCTTGATGCTTGGTTTAGTAAAGAGCTAGAAGTTTGCTGGAATTCATATAATTTCAAAGATGAAGATAGCCAAATTTTTTTACAAGATAATTGGACATTTGATAGCGAAGGACTGCCATACAAAAGTACTAAGTGGCGGTTGAGAGCTATACAAGCAGCAGACAAAGCATTGCAAAATATAAAACAGCTAAGTGCTAAAAATTTACTACATGATGAGCTATTTACTAGCCACCTTGCCAGAATGATTTTGATGCTTGCTGACCATCATTACTCAGCGCAAGCCGAACCGACTAAAATGTGGCAAAGCCCTAATTATGCTGTTTATGCCAATACCAACCGTGATACAGGTGAATTAAAACAACAGCTAGATGAACACTTAATAGGTGTTGCTAAGCATGCCGTTGATATCACTACCGCTTTACCACGATTAAAAGACAGCCTAGAAACGCTAGAAGACAATAAGTTTTTAAAGAGTAGCAAAGTCATCAATGAAAAGTTTGCTTGGCAAATTTCGGCTCAAAATACCGCTAAAAGATTAAGTGAAACCAGTGTTAAACAAGGCTTTTTTGGTATTAATATGGCCTCAACAGGCAAAGGAAAAACCCTTGCTAACGCCAAAATTATGTATGCCTTGGCTTCTAAAGAACAAGACTGCCGCTTTACTGTAGCGTTAGGTTTAAGAACCCTAACGCTGCAAACAGGTAGAGAATATCGCAAGCTATTAGATTTAACCGATGAGCAGTTAGCTATAGCTGTGGGTGGCTCTGCTTCTAAGGCTTTATTTGAAAACCAACAAAACAAACAAGAAACAGAAGATAGTTTTGGTATAGGCAGTGAGTCAGTTGAAGCGTTTTTAGATCCAGATTTATTTGTAGATTATGAACTAGCAGGTACAGAACACAGCTTGTATGAGTGGACTAAAAATAACGTGCGCATAGAGAAACTATTACAAGCACCTACCCTTGTTTGCACTATCGACCACCTTATTCCTGCTACAGACGGCACTCGTGGCGGTAAGCAAATTGGCCCCATGCTTAGGCTGCTAACTTCAGATTTAGTCATTGATGAACCCGATGATTTTGGCTTAGAAGATTTACCTGCCCTGTGTCGGCTAGTTTATTGGGCGGGTATGTTAGGCAGTCGTGTTTTATTATCAACCGCAACCATGCCACCAGACTTGGCTTTTGCTACTTTCCAAGCTTATCAAGCAGGTTGGGCAGAATACGCCAAGGTGAATATAGCCAACTGGAATGGCGTGGTTAATTGTGCTTGGTTTGATGAGCGCGCCACGGCAGGTGCAGTTAGTGAAGAAATCCAAGATTTTTCTAGCTTTAAAATACAGCATGAAAAATACGTTGAAAAGCGTGTTACCTATTTAAGCAAAACATCCCAGCCAAAACATAAGGCTAAGTTATTAGAAAACCTAGTAACTACAGATAATATCTATAGCAATTTTGCACAAACTATTATGCAAGGTGCCTTAGCTTTACATAAAAATAACTATGTCGAGCTTGGTGCTAAGAAGGTTTCTATTGGCTTAGTACGCATGGCTAATATTAACCCTTTAGTTGCTGTTGCTAAAAAGTTACTTAGCCTAGAAGCACCTGAAGACACGCAGATTAGCTTATGTGTTTACCACAGCCGCTACCCTCTAGGTGTGCGCTCTTACCTAGAGAATCAACTAGATAAAATACTAAACCGCAAAGAAAACTGGCCGCCTCAAGACTTACAAAATCTAATCCAAAAAAACACTGCAAAGAATCAGCTATTCATTGTTCTTGCTTCCCCTGTAGCAGAAGTAGGGCGTGACCATGATTATGATTGGTCAATAATAGAGCCTAGCTCTATGCGCTCTATTATCCAGATAGCCGGGCGAGTACTTAGGCACAGAGATAAGCTGCCTGAACAAGAAAATATTTTATTGATTAATCAAAATATAAAGCAACTTAAAGGAAGTGAACGCTGCTTTGATAGGCCAGGTTTTGAAGTTGAACATTTAAAACTTAAGCTCAATAGTCACCAATTAAGCGATGTATTAAAAGAAGCCCAATACCAGCAAGTTAATGCTGTAGAAAGAGTAATAAGAACAAAAGAAGACCCACTAACTAACCTAGTTGCTCTTGAACATGCGGCTTTGCTTAAACAGTTATTTACTAGCCCAACGTCAGCCAAACTTTGGTGGAAAGAGCAAGCCCACTGGAGTGGTGTACTGCAAAAGTTGCAACCTTTTAGGAAGTCTGCCAAAGATGAAGCCTTGTATTTATTAATAGAAAACGATGAGCTGAAATGGAAGTGGAAAAATGAAGCAGTATTTCCACCTAAGATGGGAACACTAGCTGGCGCAGGCATTGAAATTAAACAAGAAGCAGAGCCTGAAACCACTTCAAGAATAAACTTTTGGTTTGATTTAAACCCACAAAATATATACGCAGAACTAGCTCAAGATTTTAATATTACTGAAGAGGCATCTTCACTGCGCTTTGGTGAGTTAAGGCTGGTTAGCTATAAAAAAGACGATATCAACGAATACAAATATTTTTCTAATTTAGGAATATATCAAGAGGTAAAGTGATGTTTGAACAACAAGAAAATAATACTTGGCCGGAGGTTATTAGTAACTTCCTTAACGAAAAGTTTGAGACTGATTTTGCAAAATATTTAAAGGAAGTTTTTAAGACGACTGAAAAAGAATACGAGCAAGAAAAATACTTCAATAATGAAGACTTAGCTTTTGTTTTTGATATAAGAAAAAACAAAAAAGCAGAAGGTCAAAAGGAAACAGAGTTTCTTTTGCAGCAGCTAGAAAAGTTAAATAATTTTCCAGAAAAGCCTAGCCAGCTAAACCTTGAGGTCTTAAACAGTGAAGTAATTAATAAAAAGCAAGAGTTACTTAATAAATACTCTCCTGATGTTTGGATTACTTGGGCGGCAGAAAATGCTAAGAATGTAACTTTTGCTACGCATGTATCTAAGCTGACACATTCAGCAATAGATAGCCCATCATTTTTTGATGAAATAAAGTCGCAAAATAATGCCTACTTTTCAAGCTCTAGTCTTAATAAAATGGCTATAGATGGCGCTGTTAGAGGCAACCAATACGCACCTATTTATCAGCTTTTAGAGTTGGAGCTAAACAAACAAAAGCTTGTTAGCGAGTTTAACAATATCGAAACAGACTTATTAAAAGTTTTTGCTAAAGATGAGGAGCAAAAAGCAGCATGGAATTTAGGTTTTTCTGCTGCACTTAGTGAAGGAAAACCCGCCGCTCATTTCTTGTTAAAACAAGTTTATTTTCCTATAGCAGATAATCAATACCACTTACTTTGCAACTTGGTTTCATCCTCTAAGGCACAGGCTTTATTTGAATTTTACAGACGTAACCCTAAGGATTTATTTAAAACAAAAAATAACAACAAGTACTCAAACATTAACTATTTTAATTTCCCTAATCGAGCAAGTATTTCTATTACCGCAAGCAACCATGGTAATGCTTCACAGCTAAATGGTTCTCGCGGGGGGCGTCTAGGTTTATATTCTTGCCAACCACCTGTTTGGCATTCAAATATTAAACCACCAGTTTATCGAAGAAGCTTTTTTAGTGAGTTATCTAGAACCTATGCAGTGCAAGAAAACATACAGTTTTTAGCCGACTTTTTAGAACGCTTTGAGTCGTTACAATTAAGCATTAAAGATCCAAAACGTATGCATTGGATTTATCAGTGGTTAGAGAATCTTACAGATGAGGTAATGGTTTACGTTAAAACTATTCAGGCTTTACCAGTCGGTTGGTCTGCTACTAAAGGAATAAAACTTAAGCCGGAGCACCAGGTTTTATTAGACTGTTTCCGTCAAGATGAAGAATTTATAACCCTACAATTAAACAGTAATTGGCAGGTGGTTATAGCTCAAGACTTTGCTGCTTGGCTTAATAGCCGTTTGAATAAAGTAAATAAAAATTTCACACCACAAGAAGCACATAGTAAATTGTGGGAGAAATTATTTGAAGCTAACTTTAGAGAAACTTTAGAAATTAACTCTCGCGTAAAGCAGGAGACAGGTTTATGAGTCAGTTTTTATTGATTGAAAGAATAAAAGTACAAAATGCCAATGCTACTTCAGGCTTTACTTGGGGCTTTCCAGCTATAACTCACTTTTTGGGTTTTAGTCACAATTTAAGTAGAAAGCTAAAAACTGCCAATAGCTTAAAAGAACTGTCTTTAAAAGGTTGTGCAGTTATTGCCCATGAACAACATATCCATACTTATAAAGATGGCTCTACTGCAAGGTTTACTCAATATAAAACAGCCCATTATTTAGGCTTAAATTTTGTGGGCGGCAGATTGCGTGACCCTGCAATTAATGAAGAAGCAAAAATGAATATGACAGTCTCCCTATTAATACCTGTAGAAGGCTATTTAGGTGGGATCCAAGAAGAACTTAAAAACTTTATCACCAATGCCTGCCAGTTACAGCGCTTGGCAGGTGGCACGATTCTAACTATAGGAAGTATAGAAGTTTTAGATTTTTCAGAAGAACAACAAGTTAGAAGTGTAAAGCACAAGCTTTTACCTGGCTTTGTCTTACAAGACAGATCTAACTATTTAGAAGAACACTTTTTAGCACTACAAAAAATAAACCCTGATGCTGAGCAGCTTGACACTTGGTTTGATTTTATCGCATTAAGACAAGTAGCTAGACCTGCCTGTGAACAGCTTGATAAATATTTAGCCAAGCAAGCAGAAAAGACGGATGAAGGCTCAGCACTTAACGATGTTTGGTTGGAACATAAAATATTGCCCTATAAGCAGGAACAAGTTCCAAGTGAGCTTATTGAACACTTTCAAACCCACAAAGAAACTATCAACCTTAAAGTTTTAGAGCAATGGCAAAGCTATTTAGAACCAAACGATAAAACGACAGCTAATTGGGAGTATATAAGAAAACCAAATTCCGGTTACTTAGTTCCTATCATGACTGGCTATAAAGCGATTACTCAAGTATTTCCAGCCGGTGAGATTGACGGTGCTAGGGATGTAGAAACAGACCTTTGCTTTGTGGAAGCAGTACACTCGGTTGGTGAATGGCAAAGCGTACACCGCTTAAAAACCCTAGAAGAATGGCAGGCCAGTGCTTGGGATTATGCGCCTTATGAACAAGATTGGTACTTATGTCAGCAAAGTAAGATAGGCACTAACCAAGAAATTACCAGTGATACAGACCCTTATTTATAAACTTGATTTAACCTCTAAAGGAATATAACTATGAAAATTGATTTACCTAGCATGTTGGCTTTTGAACGCAAATTAGAAACGTCAGATGCACTAATGTTTTCTGGCAACTGGCAAGCGATTGGTACAGATAAAAAGTGGCAGGACATTCTTATTACCAAGCGTCAAAACCGTTCTACTCAAAGCGCACATGGTACAAGCGATGCAGATAAAGTAAAACCGAATCCTGTTTCTTCAGATAGTGATGATGCGAACTTACCTCTAGCACATGACACTTTGAAAGTAAGTTTCAGTATGCGTGTTGTGGGTAATTTAGGTATGCCTTTTGGTTGTAACTCACCAGCTTTTAGTAGTGCAATTCAGGCTAAGGTTAATGACTTTAAGCAAGGAGAAGGGGTTGAGGTTCTTGCTTATCGTTATGCATACAATATAGCGAATGGACGTTTTTTATGGCGTAACCGTGTTGGTGCTGAAGAGATTAAAATTCTTGTAAAAGTAGCCGACCAAACCTTTGCTTTTAACGCTTATGATTTCTCTTTAAACGACTTTGATAAATCAAACAACAATAGTGAGTTGAAGCAATTAGCTGCAGCAATTTCAGAAGGTTTAAAGGGTGATGAACAAAGCTTTGTTCTTGTTGAAGTCGATGCTTTTGTAAAACTTGGTCATCAGCAGCATGTATTCCCCTCCCAAGAAATGAATATGGGTGAAAAGGGTAAGAGCTTATTCCGGTTAGAGGGCTGTGCTGCTATTCATAACGTCAAAATAGGCAATGCTATTCGTACTATAGATACTTGGTATGATCGCTATGAAGAGCAAGGTCAGCCAATTGCAATCGAGCCTTTTGGTGCTGTAACTCAAATTGGTGATGCTTTCCGTAAGACTAAAAAAGAAGGTGATCTTTACTCATTAATGCTTGATTGGGTAAACAGCAATGATTTAACACTAGAGCAACAGGCTTATGTAACAGGCAACCTAATTCGTGGTGGTGTCTTTAGTAAATCTTCTAAGTAAAGGAAAACAAAATATGCGTTTTTATCAAGAAATTACCCTTATAAAAACGCCTGAAATTTCACCTTATTTTATTTGGTCTAAGCTCTACACTCAGTTACACCTAGCTTTGGTAGAGCAAAAAAATTTAGATAAAATGGTGAATATCGGCGTGAGTTTTCCTGAATACGCTTATCAAGAAAAAGAGGGTAAAGAATTTGCAAGCTTGGGTACTAAGCTGCGTGTTTTTGCATCTAGTGAACAAGAGCTTCAGAAGCTTAACCTAAATAAATGGCTAGATCGTTTAATGGACTATGTGCATATTAAAAGTATTAGACCAATACCTAGCAATGCTAATAGTTATTTACTAGTTAAGCGTTACCGAGTAACTACCAATTTAGAGCGTTTAACACGGCGCTTCATGCGGCGAGAAAGCAAAAGAACAGGACGAGAAATTAGCTTTGAAGAAGCCCAAAAAATACAAAATCTACGTTTTTTAGAAGAAAAAAAGGTGACTTTAGAAAAAGCAAAAGCGTACTACACTAATCCTTTAGTAAAAGATTTACCGTTCGTAAAAATAAAAAGTTTAAGCGGTGAGCAAGAATTTTCATTGCTTATTAACCAACAGCCAGTAGACCAACAGCAGCAGGGCAGCTTTAGTACTTATGGACTAAGTTCTAAGGCAACAGTCCCTAACTGGTAAAACTAGGAAAGGGTGTTTTTACCCTTTTTTTGTTCATTAAAAAATTAGCTTTAAAATCAATAAGTTACAACAGGTAGAAAATACATTGGTAAAAAGGGTGTTTTTCCAATAACTACTTGTTGTAGCTTGTTTTTTTGCGTTATTATTGCTGTTAGCCGCCGCACAGGTGGCTTAGAAAACCTGACGCAACAACGATTCCTTTTGCTGCAAGTTAGCCGCCGCACAGGTGGCTTAGAAAGGAACAGTGTCGGCTTGAATGAATTGTTATGCGTTAGCCGCCGCACAGGTGGCTTAGAAAATAGTGTGTGCCACGCTCTGGTATGCAAGCACGTTAGCCGCCGCACAGGTGGCTTAGAAAAGAGCCTCTAAACGTTCTTGCTCTGCTTCATAGTTAGCCGCCGCACAGGTGGCTTAGAAAATATTGTGGCGAAGTAGTGCCACCGGCTAATAGTTAGCCGCCGCACAGGTGGCTTAGAAAGTAGCAAAGGCAAACCAATCAATGTTAGCCAGGTTAGCCGCCGCACAGGTGGCTTAGAAAAGTATAAACATTAATGTATGCAATGCAAGCCTGTTAGCCGCCGCACAGGTGGCTTAGAAAAGCACACATAAAACCGTACAACAGAAAAAACGGTTAGCCGCCGCACAGGTGGCTTAGAAAGTCAAAAGGCACTGACTCCAATCCGTTTGCATGTTAGCCGCCGCACAGGTGGCTTAGAAAAGTAATTACGCACACACAAGACTATACAAACGGTTAGCCGCCGCACAGGTGGCTTAGAAATAGTGGTAGTCGTTTTTTATATGATGGTCACGGTTAGCCGCCGCACAGGTGGCTTAGAAAATGCTGGTGCGTATATGGTCAGCGACAGAAGCGTTAGCCGCCGCACAGGTGGCTTAGAAATAACCGGTGGCTTTTTTTGTGCTAAAATAAATGTTAGCCGCCGCACAGGTGGCTTAGAAATGCCGACCTGCCCAGAATATCAGTGATTGGGCGTTAGCCGCCGCACAGGTGGCTTAGAAATAGCTGTTATTGCCCCAGTCCATCGGGGCTTTGTTAGCCGCCGCACAGGTGGCTTAGAAATGAGGATCTGTATCATCTACGCTACTAATAAAGTTAGCCGCCGCACAGGTGGCTTAGAAAGACCCTTAGCAGATAATGGCGTTTATCAAATTGTTAGCCGCCGCACAGGTGGCTTAGAAAGTGCAGTCCTGCCAAACACCATCCTGAATTTTGTTAGCCGCCGCACAGGTGGCTTAGAAAGTAGTGTGCAGCTACCCACGTTACTATTTTTAGTTAGCCGCCGCACAGGTGGCTTAGAAATCATGGGGCTATTTAACTTTGCTTGTTAGTTTGTTAGCCGCCGCACAGGTGGCTTAGAAAGAAAGGGGATTTACCTCTACTATCAGAGACTAGTTAGCCGCCGCACAGGTGGCTTAGAAATTACACAGAAGAAGGTAAACAAGCAGCAATCCGTTAGCCGCCGCACAGGTGGCTTAGAAAGCTAAGGTGGGCATTGCATGGCATGCACTGGCGTTAGCCGCCGCACAGGTGGCTTAGAAAGCTACGTTTTGCTCAACGAGGATCAGTGTTATGTTAGCCGCCGCACAGGTGGCTTAGAAATATGGCCTCGCATGATGATACTTTAGACCCAAGTTAGCCGCCGCACAGGTGGCTTAGAAAATGCGATAGCGGCATTGGACTCGTTATCTACACGTTAGCCGCCGCACAGGTGGCTTAGAAAAACTATTCGTGCTGAAGGCAGTGAAATCTGGAGTTAGCCGCCGCACAGGTGGCTTAGAAATCAATGTACGGTAAGCTGCTAATTATCATTTTGTTAGCCGCCGCACAGGTGGCTTAGAAAAAGAGTGCTAACCACCCTATCAGCCATAAAGCGTTAGCCGCCGCACAGGTGGCTTAGAAATTTGATACCCATGTACTAACAACGCTTTGCTGGTTAGCCGCCGCACAGGTGGCTTAGAAAGTTAGGATAGAGCGACACCAGCAGATCTCCAGGTTAGCCGCCGCACAGGTGGCTTAGAAAAAATCCAGGGGATACGTAAGAACCCTGATGGGGTTAGCCGCCGCACAGGTGGCTTAGAAAGCCGGTCAGCCACTCGCTATCCAGTACACTGCGTTAGCCGCCGCACAGGTGGCTTAGAAATTTCTTCATCCTGACGTTTTCAAGCATGAAATGTTAGCCGCCGCACAGGTGGCTTAGAAAATCAAAATTCCACCCTTTAACAACCTGCAAAAGTTAGCCGCCGCACAGGTGGCTTAGAAAAGCATTAGGCGTGACTTCGCCTGGCACTAGTGGTTAGCCGCCGCACAGGTGGCTTAGAAAATCTCATAATCTAGTAACGCTAGAGACTCGTGGTTAGCCGCCGCACAGGTGGCTTAGGGGTTTTATTCATGCACTGAATGTTATTGCACGAGCCAGAAATATGAGCCAGCTTGCAAGAGATACTGGCTTGACCCGCAAAGGTTTGTATAAGGCATTATCGCCTGATGGAAACCCCACTTTTAGTACAGTAACAAAAGTTGCAAAAGCACTTGGCTTGCAAATTACTGTACAAGCAATACCTTAAGCTAAAACATCGTGAACAAGTGGTTGAGCTATTTCACTTTATTGGCTGGATGATTCAATTACCCAAATCACTTGAACACCGGCTAATTGAAGCCGTTAAAGCGGTCGAAAAGGAGCTAAAAATGCCTTACATCAATACTGTTGAGCAATATGGAATCGAGCAAGGAATCGAGAAGGGAATCGAGAAGCAGCGTGAAAAAACAGCCCGTAATATGGTTTTGCAAACGGAATTGAATGATCAAACCATTGCAGCAATCACCGAGCTTTCTATTCAAGAAGTTGCACAGTTACGTTTAAAGCTAAAAAAACAACAAACAGGGTCAGATCTGAATTAAAGATGGATATCCTTTTGAGGCTCTTTTCAGCCAAACAAACCTATTCAATTAGGTCACGATGTTTGGGTGGGTGCTGGTGTAAAGTTTAGAGGCGGTATAACCGTGGGTACTGGCGCAATCGTTGCAGCCGGTGCGGTTGTCACTAAAAACGTAGAACCTTATGCCATTGTAGGTGGTGTGCCAGCTAAACGGATACGTTGGCGCTTTAAAAAAGCTTTACGTGAACAATTATTAGCATCTGAATGGTGGCGTTATAACCTGTCCGGCCTTGATTTGGATTTCACTAATCCTGAAAAAGCCTTAAGCCAACTACAAAAAATGATTGGCGAAGGCTTGCAACCTTACAAACCACAATGGGTAGAAGTAAAAAACTAATTAAGGCGTGGGCGGCTTGGTTGCTGCCAGTTGTTTTTTGGCTATGCCTTAGTTGTGGTGGTGCGTAGCGTTACGATAAAACTTTCCATTCCCTAGGTTATTTTGGCTCTTGCTTCCGTGAAAGATTTAAAATTAAGTTCTTTGTTTTAATATTTAATCTATTTCATTGGGCTCCAAACAAAAACCCTGTTCTAGCATATTCACTAGCTTCAATATATGTTGCGGTTGGTATTTATATGGGTATTTCAGCTGATGGAGAAGTCATAGAGTTTATGGGTGAGCAAGTAGTTCAAGAGTTTTCAATCTTGTGGGGTTCTTTCAAGGGTGCTGGTATTTTTGTGGGTGTGTTCGGAGCTGTTCAATTAGAAAAAGAAGAACAGTTGACAGATCTAAACAACTCATAACAACTTTCATCATTTTTGCGAAAAAAAAGCACAAAAACCACGCTAGTTATAAAAGCGTTCAGGCTGTAATAGTAAATTGAGGAAAACTTATGAAACAAGGACTTATTGGCGGGTATTTGGCTATTACTTTTGTAGTCAGTATCTTTATGTGGCTATTTGGGGAGCATAGTTATCGTAGTTACTCGTATAATATAGGTAAAGCCATTGTTTGGCCAGTTTCAATATTTAAGTCATATCCAGAAATTGATGGAGATAGCACTTTAAAATTCGTATCAAGCTATAAAGAAGTAGCTTCTTAGGGTCATATGGAAGGCAATATAGCATTCAATGAAGCTATTGGTCTTCTTTCATATTATTTTTATGTCGAAGGCGAACCCTCTATCAGGTTAAAAGATTTCAAAGAGCTAGTGAATCAAGGTACAGGAGCAGACCACTTTTTTAGTAATCTAATTGAGAAGGGAGATATTCGTATCAAGATGGCTGATTATCTAGACGGGATGAGTTTTGGGGATGTCGTGTCTGAAAGAGATAGCATCAAAGATGACCTAATAGATTCGTTGGAAGATCGAGAGTAAATAGTTAACAAGGTCGAAGAATATAAAGGACATCCACTTAAAATTAGTTAAGCTTAATCATTAAAGAAGGTGTTAACTGTGATTGACACCTTCTTTTTCGTTAACTATAGTTTACACATGATAGAAATACGCAAAACAACAATATTCACTAAGTGGTTTGATTCTCTCAAGGATCGAAGAGCCAAGGCTCGCATTCAGGCTAGGATAGACAGGGTTGAGATGGGTCATTTTGGTGATGTTGAACCGGTCGGAGAAGGCGTTAGTGAGCTACGTATCTTTTATGGTCCAGGGTATAGAGTCTACTTTGTTTATAGGGATTCTGTTCTCGTAGTACTTCTATCCGGTGGCGATAAAAATACTCAGCAAGCAGATATAGCTAAAGCCAAAGAAATTGCTAAACAGTTAGAGGTATAAATCGTGAGTATTCAAACTACACGTTGGGATTCAGCAGAACACCTTAAAACGGATGAAGATATTCAGTTCTACCTTGAAGCATGTATCGAGGAAGCAGGCGATGATCCTGCGTTCATTATTCATGCACTGAATGTTATTGCACGAGCCAGAAACATGAGCCAGCTTGCAAGAGATACTGGCCTAACTCGCGAAGGTTTGTATAAGGCATTATCGCCTGATGGAAACCCCACTTTTAGTACAGTAACAAAAGTTGCAAAAGCACTTGGTTTGCAAATTACTGTACAAGCAACACCTTAAGCTAAAACTCTGCTGTTGCTGTCTTTCTGGCTAGTAGAATCTATGTAGCTATATGCTAGAATTAACCCTTATCAGTGAGGAGTAGGCATGAGCCAGCCAGAAGACAATACGCCCCTAAAACCTAGTCGTTCCGATTATGATGGTGCTTGGAAAGCGGCTTTAGAAAAGTATTTTAACGAATTTCTTGCGCTACTATTTCCAGCCATTCATAACGAAGTGGATTGGAGCAAAGGCTATGAATTTTTAGATGGTGAACTTGAAAAAATTACCGTTGATGCCAAAACAGGCCGCCGCTATACCGATAAGCTAGTTAAAGTTTATTACCAAGACGGTACCGAAGAATGGCTGCTAATTCACGTTGAAATTCAAAGTTCACCTGAGCCAAAAGGCATTTTTGCACGGCGTATGTTGACCTATTGGTCACGCTTATTTGATCGTTACCAAGTGGATGTTGTAAGCCTTGCAGTCTTGGCTGATACTAGCCAAAACTACCGACCCAGTGCTTTTCACTTTAGCCGTTCGGGCACACAACAAATGGATTTTATTTACCCTGTTGCCAAGCTAATTGATTATGAAGATGAAGAAAGCTGGGCGAGCCTTGAAGCCAATAACAATGTTTTTGCATTGCTTGTGATGGCACAAATTAAAGCCAAGCGCCTTAAAGGTAATAACGAAGGTTTGTATGAATTTAGATTAGGCTTAACCCGCTCACTGTATAAGCGAGGTTATAGCCGTGAGCAAGTGGTTGAGCTATTTCACTTTATTGGCTGGATGATTCAATTACCCAAATCACTTGAACACCGGCTAATTGAAGCCGTTAAAGCGGTCGAAAAGGAGCTAAAAATGCCTTACATTAATACTGTTGAGCAATATGGAATCGAGCAAGGAATCGAGCAAGGAATCGAGAAGGGAATTGAGAAGGGAATCGAGAAGGGAATCGAGAAGGGAATAGAAAAGCAGCGTGAAAAAACAGCCCGTAATATGGTGATGCAAACGGAATTGAATGATCAGACCATTGCAGCAATCACCGAGCTTTCTATTCAAGAAGTTGCACAACTACGTTTAAAGCTAAATAAGTAACAAATACAACTTAAAAGGACACTCACTTAAAATTAGGCCAGCTTAACTTAATAACCTGAATTAAAGGTGGATGTCCTTTTGAATAACTGACTAAATGCTTCGCTAAAAATTAAAACTTGTAATCAACACCAACTTTAAAAGCAAGCACAGATTCAAACTCTACTTTTACTTCATCAGTGTAAATTTTTCTCGCAACTGTATATGACTCTTTATATTCAAATTCAGCAGTAGTTATACTGTAAGACACGCCAAGATCAACGCCTATTGCAGGTGTTGCTTGATAGAAAATACCGCCTTGTACACCAGCAAGTAAGCCTGACTCTTTTCCGAAATCGTCAGGATCAAAGCTTGTATAGCCCAGTGTGCCACCAGCATAAAAAGACATTTCATTGTTTACTGGGAAAAGCTTGTCTGCTGATGCTGATAAAGTGATTTGATCTAGGTCTAGGTAATCGTAACCAACTTTAGAGAAAGTGGCATAGGCACGAATATCACCATTAAAAACTGCGCCGCCACGCACATAAAATAAAGTATCCGACTCGCTCTCACTAAAGCTTTCACTTACATCGTAGTAGTCATCGTAGTATTTATAGTCAGCTGATAGCTTACTAGTACCTAAACCTGCGCCAACAAAAAATTCAGTTTGTGCGATGGCGTTGGTTGTGCCTAAGGTAAAAGCTAAGGCTGCAGCCGCTAATAGCTTAGTTGTGGTTGGTTGGTTGGTTGGTTATTCATTACGCTTTCCATTAGTTGATATGTAAAGATCCAGTTTATTTGAATTTGTGATTATACGTAGCTAAATTAAATAATCTAGTTATTTTATCTATTAAAACTTACTGGTTACAGATAAATAGTTTTAGCAGTAAGTTTCATATTCCATGAGTGACTAGGTTAAACTTTAGTTTTGTTAGGTGTGGCAAGGGTTGATTTTTTAACTTTGGGTTTGGTGTGGGTTGCTTTGGGCTGCTACATAACATTCATCTAGCTAGGTAAAATATGCAGCTAAAAATTTCTTTTATTCGCTTAGGTTTTCTGCTCACTTTACTGGCTTGGGTTAATTTACCGACAGGTTTTGTGCAGGCTAGCTTGTTGGTTGTTTGGGCTGGGGTAAGTTGGCTTATCTATTTAACTCGCTTAGAAGTTGCCAAAACTAAACGTCAAGTTTGGTTAGCGCAGTATTTAAAGAGTGAATCTTTTTGGCAGCAAAGGTTGCAGCTAGGTTTATTGGGTAAAGCCACACAACTTTTGCTGGCGCTTTTGTTTGGCTTGTTTTTACTACTGCAACTTTTAGTTGCCGAGTCTTGGTTGTGGTGGGTGTTAGCTTCTAGTCTTATTTTATTAGCAGTTATAGAAAAGCTAATGCTGCGTTTACTTTCTACATCTGCACAAACTGCTTATTTAATGGTCTTAATGAGAAGAGCCAGCGTATTTTTGGTAGCAGGTTTGCTAGTTGGCTTAACTTTGCTAGTACGCTTGCACGTTTCTCAACCCTGGTTAATTGGTTTAAGTTGGAATGAAGCACTTGTTTTACAATTACAGCTGCAAGGTGAAGCAGGTGTACTACCTTTATTGTTAAGGTTAAGCCAAACTTTAGACATTACTTGGCAATGGTTGTTGCAAAATATGCTAGGTAATCACGAAACCAGTGGTTGGTTAGCTATTTTTGTTTGGGGCGGTGTTTTTGTGTTGCAAGCTGCTTTTTGTATGGCCTGGGTACAGCTTTTGGCGGCAGCTTATTTTTTAAAGCGAGGTAAGTTATGACTCATGCACTGAGTAAAGGCGAACAGCCAATTATTCCTAGCTTTTGGTCTTTAATCGCTGCTTTTGTGGTTGCTTTGGTACTTTTTGCAGCTTCTAGCCATGCTTTGCGTTTAATTGACCAACAACTAGGTTCATCTGCTATTTATAAGTTAATTATTAAAGGTGAAACACTGTTATTAGATGCTTCCACTTTGGATATTTTAAATCATCAACTGCGCGATTTTTCAGAAGAAAACCAGCTAACCTTAGCAATTAGTATGCAGGAATGGACAGAGCAGCAGTTGCAAGATTTGTTTATGTTATCTGAGCAGGGTATAGAAAGTTATTTAGATTGGTACTACTCCATGCCTGGCTCTTATTTGCGTTTATTTTATGCGCTTAAAGGTGATTTGCCTGAGCAGCTAGAAAAACAGTTCCATCAGTTGGTGTTTGTAAATAGTGGTTTTGCTTTAGCTTTAGAAAACTTAGGTCAAGATTATACGCTTGCCTTTCAAGAGCGCTTAGTTGAAGAACAAAAACAGCAGCTACTAGAGCTACAAGCCAAGCTACATAAAAGTTTTGCTAATCGCCAAGTTGCAGTTGATGAGTCGGCAGCAGTGTTTACCTTGAATTTAGATCATGTATTAGCTCCAGAAATAACTTTACCTGCCACTGACCTAATCCGCTGGCAGCAAAGTGCAGGTATCTCAGCGGCTGTAGGCGGTGGTATGTTAGTTTTGCCAGCGGCCAGAGCAATGACTAGCCGCATTATGCAAACTACGGTGATGCGTTCTGCTACACGAATTACTTTACAGTATGTTGCAAGGCTAACACCGCGTTTAGCTGCAGCTATGGCAGCTAGTGGTACAGCAACAGCCGTAGCCTCACCCACTGGGCCAGGTGCTTTAGTTGCAGGTGCTACTACCTTGATATTATTTGTGGCTTCAGATTGGGCGCTTCTTAAAGCAGAAGAGGCTTTATACAGAGATGAAAAAGCAGCGGGGCTTGAAGAGGGGTTAAATGCTTGGAAAGTTGATCTGGCTAAAGGGTTGCAACAAAAAACACAGCCCTTGTTTACTGCTAGGCAGGCTTATTTAAAAGAAAGACTCAACCAGCCTTATATTGAAGCAGGGGTAGAGCAGCGGTTTTATCTATTCCCTGAAAAACCGCTAGAAAACTAAGCCGTTGTAGCTAAATTACGCTTATGGTTGCGTCTACTTACCCACACCACCCACATGGCAAAAGCGATGGGTGGCAGCATAACTAGGTTAAGCATTTCCCAGCCTAACCAGTGCTGAAAATGACCCGCTAATAACGCCCCCGCAGCTGAAAAACCAAAGACTAAAAAGTCGTTCATGCCTTGAACTTTGGCTTTTTCATTGGGCAGATAAGTTAGTGTTAGTAATGAAGTTGCACCGATAAAAGTGAAGTTCCAACCCACACCTAAAGCCACCAAAGCCACCCAGAAGAACCAATAGCTAGTACCTAGCTGGGCAATTAATACGCACAGCAATAACAACGCACAACCCAGCTGAATTATAGGAACAGTACCAAAACGGGTAATTAAACGGCCGGTAATAAAAGAAGGTAAAAACATGCCTAAAACGTGCCACTGAATAATGCTGGCAATGTCGCTGAATTCATAGCCTAGGCTTTTCATGGCAAGCGGTGTGGCTGTCATAACTAAAACCATAATGCCGTAACCAATACTGCCCGAAGCAACAGCAGCTACAAGAATTGGCTGGCGAAGTAGCTCTAAATAGCTGCGACCACCTTTTTGCTGTTCTGCTGTGGAAGGCTTCTTTAATGGTAGAGAAACAATCAGCAGCATAGTAAAGATGTATAAACCAATTAAAACGGCAAAAGCGCCTAAAAAGCTACTTTCAGGAAAGAAGCCACGCGACCAAACCGCTAGGTTAGGGCCAAGAATAGCAGCCAATACACCACCACCCATAACCAAGGCAATGGCGCGGGCGCTTTGTGAGGGTTGGCAGGCTTCTACTGCTGCAAAACGGTATTGTTGGCCTACACCAATTGCCATACCTAACAAAAAGGTACTAACACAAAACAGAGTAAAGCTTTCTAAAACTAAGGCGTTGTAAGCTAAAATAGCACCACCAACACCAATAATATTGCCCATTAAAAAGCCGATTTTTCTGCCTAGCCAGCGCATTAAATGTGCTGCGGGTAAAGTAACCCCCATTAAGCCTAAAAACTGTAGTGCAACGGGTAAAGTAATTAGGGTGGGTGAAGGGGCGATTTGTTGCCCAATTAAAGCCGTGACAGAAACCAGCAAGATGTTGCCACTAATCAACAGGGCTTGACCAAGCGCCAAGCCCCAGACAGTTAAGGGAAGCATAACAAGTTCTCGATGAATTAAAAGCAGCTAATGTATCACATTGTAAGGCTAATTCATGTAATCTATTAGCTAGTTCTTATATTCTATAAGGTGTTCGATAAAAGGTGCGCTATGAAGCTTATCACTTGGTTAAGTAAAAATTTAAGTCTGAGTATTCCACTGTTTTTGTTATTGGGTTTGGGTGCCAGTTTAACCCTGCCAACTCAATCGTTAATTGTGCTTATTATACCTTTCACCCTGCTAATGATTTTCCCCATGATGGTGGGCGTTAAAGCGCAACAGCTATTAGAGCCAGGCGATAATGCCGTGCAGTTTTGGGCGATGGGCATTAACTTTTTGTGCATTCCTTTTATTGCTTACGGGCTAGGGTTGGTGTTTTTTAAAGAACAGCCAGCTTTGGCTTTGGGTTTATTGCTAACCGCTTTATTGCCCACCAGCGGCATGACTATTTCTTGGACAGGCTTTGCTAAGGGCAATGTGCCAACGGCAATTAAACTGACCATTATCGGCTTGCTGTTAGGTTCACTATTAACGCCTTTTTATGTGAAGTTTTTAATGGGTGCAGAAATTCCAATTCAGCTAGGCGAAGTGTTTAAGCAAATTGTGTTTTTTATTGCCTTGCCTTTTGTTGCAGCCCAGTTAACACGCAAGTTTTTGGTGGGTAAATACGGTCAAGAAACCTTCCAGAAAAAGCTAGCCCCTAAGTTTCCGCCTTTTTCAAGCCTTGGTGTGTTGGGCATTGTTTTTGTGGCTATGGCGTTAAAAGGTGCAGACTTGGTTGAATCGCCTGCCTTGGTGCTAAAGCTGTTGTTGCCGCTGGTTATTCTTTATTCGCTTAACTACCTAATAAGTACGCTAATTGCGCGTAAAATGTTGAATCGTGGTAATGGCATTGCTTTGGTTTACGGCACGGTGATGCGTAACCTTTCCATTGCTTTGGCTTTGTCTATGACCGCTTTTGGTGAAGCAGGAGCAGAGGCGGCCATTTTGGTTGCCTTGGCTTATATCATTCAGGTGCAGTCGGCAGCAGCTTATATGAAGCTTTCTGAACGTATCTTCCCTAATTAAGTGACAGAAGCTGTGTTAGCGATAAGTCAATGTTACTTGAGCTGGACAAAAAGGGTATAATCGACTGAATATCAAAAACCTAAGAAGGACGAAGATGTATGGCTGAAGTCGCCTCAGAGATTCATCCGATAAATATTGAGGACGAGCTAAAGCAGTCCTACCTTGATTACGCGATGAGCGTTATTGTCGGACGCGCACTGCCCGATGTGCGTGATGGTCTTAAACCGGTTCACCGGCGCGTGCTGTTTGCCATGCATGAACTGAACAACGATTGGAATAAACCCTATAAAAAGTCTGCCCGTGTGGTGGGTGATGTTATCGGTAAATATCACCCGCATGGCGACTCAGCAGTTTATGACACCATTGTTCGTATGGCGCAGCCCTTCTCATTACGCTATATGTTGGTCGACGGTCAAGGTAACTTTGGTTCGGTAGACGGTGATTCCGCTGCTGCCATGCGTTATACCGAAATCCGTATGACTAAAATGAGCCATTCGTTATTGGCTGATTTAGACAAAGACACCGTTGATTATGTAGACAACTACGACGGTACGGAAAGAATTCCAGCTGTTTTGCCCACCCGTGTGCCTAACCTGTTAATTAATGGTTCGGCAGGTATTGCGGTGGGTATGGCAACCAACATTCCACCGCATAACTTGGGTGAAGTGGTGGATGGTTGCTTGGCTTTAATTGATGATCCATCGCTAACGATTGAACAGCTAATGGAATACATTCCAGGCCCTGACTTTCCTACCGGCGCGATTATTAATGGTAAAGCTGGCATTGTTGAAGCTTACCGCACAGGCCGTGGGCGCATTTATATGCGTGCTAAGCACCACTTTGAAACTATCGGCAACCGTGAAGCCATTGTTTTTACTGAAATTCCTTACCAGTTGAACAAAGCCCGCCAAATCGAGCGCATTGCTGAGCTGGTTAAAGAGAAGAAAATTGAAGGCATCGCTGAACTGCGTGACGAGTCTGATAAAGACGGTATGCGGATTGTTATCGAAGTTAAGCGTGGCGAGTCACCTGAAGTATTAGCGAATAATTTATTTACCCAAACGTCTTTGCAAAATGTATTTGGTATTAACATGGTGGCACTGCGTGATGGTCAACCCATGTTGCTTAATTTAAAGCAAATGCTGGAAGCCTTTATTCGCCACCGCCAAGAAGTGGTAACACGCCGTACTGTTTTTGAACTACGCAAAGCTAAAGATCGGGGTCATATTTTAGAAGGTCTAGCCATAGCGCTGGCAAATATTGATCCAATCATTGCGTTAATTAAAGCCTCACCTTCACCAGCAGAAGCCAGAGAAGGTTTGTTAGCGCGTGATTGGACACCGGGCAACGTAGTAGAAATGCTAGAACGTGCTGGCGCAAATGCGTGTAAACCCGATGGTCTTGCTGAAGGCTTGGGTATGGCAGAAGCGCAAGACAGCTACCGTTTATCGCTAGTGCAAGCCCAAGCCATTCTTGATTTACGCTTGCACCGTTTAACGGGCATGGAACACGAAAAACTATTAAGTGAATACCGTGAACTGCTAGAAAAAATTGCCGAATACATGGCTATTTTGGCTGATCCAGAATTGCTTATGCAGCTAATTCGTGAAGAGCTGATTGCTATTCGTGCTGAATACACCGACCCTCGCCGCAGCGTGATTATTGCCAGCCGTCAAGACTTCTCTATGGAAGACCTGATAGCCGAAGAAGACATGGTAGTAACCATTTCACGAACGGGTTACGCAAAAACTCAGCCTTTGAGTGATTACCGTGCGCAGCGTCGTGGTGGTCGTGGTAAGTCTGCAACTTCCATGAAAGACGAAGACGTTATAGAGCATTTATTAGTTGCTTCAACCCACGCTACTATTATGCTTTTCTCTACACGCGGTAAGGTTTACTGGCTAAAAGTTTACGATATGCCAACGGGTAGCCGTGGTTCGCGTGGTCGTCCTTTGGTTAACCTTTTGCCTTTAGAAGAAGGCGAAAGCATTACCACCATTTTGCCAGTGACTGAATACCGTGAAGATCATTATATCTTTATGGCAACAGCGCGTGGAACGGTTAAGAAAACCAGCCTAGATCAATTTGCTCGTCCACGTTCTAGCGGCTTAATTGCCCTAGACCTAGACGAAGGCGACCACCTAGTAGGTGCTGCGATTACTCACGGTGACGATCATGTCATGCTTTTCACCAGTGCGGGTAAAGCGATTCGCTTTGAAGAAGGTAAAGTACGCAGCATGGGTCGTACAGCGCGTGGTGTACGTGGTATTCGTCTGCCAGAAGGCGGCGAAGTGATTAGCTTAATTATTCCTCGTAACACTGTGATAGATGCTGCTGATGACCTTGAAGACGAAGTGGATGATGCAGACGTTGCAGATATTGCCGATGTCGATGTGGTGGAGACTGAAGTTGTTGCAATTGAAGCAGCAATAGAGGTTGAATCAGGTCCTATCTACATTCTAACGGCTTCAGAAAATGGCTATGGTAAGCGTACCCGTTTACCTGAGTTCCCCTTACGCGGTCGTGGTGGTCAGGGCGTTATCGCCATGCAATGCAGTGTGCGTAATGGTGGCTTAGTTTCGGCGATTCAAGTTGAAGATGGCGAAGAGATGATGTTAATCACTAATCGCGGCACTTTGGTACGCACACGCGTTGATGAAATCTCGACAACCTCGCGTAATACGCAAGGTGTAACGCTGATTCGCTTAACCGACGAGGAAAAGCTTTGCGGTACAGTGCGTGTTCAAGATATTGGTGAAGACCCCGATGCTGAACTTGAAGCAGTGGTTGATTTGTCTGAAACTGACTCCTTAGAAGTAGAGCAAAGCTTGTCTGCTGAAGATTAAGTGTCGTTAGAAAATAAAACCCTAATCCCGGCCTTGTGCCGGGATTCTCATTTCAGGTATTAGTCCGGTGATTGAATTCTTTGAAGTCCACAAGGCTTATCAGCTTGGCAAAAAATCAATAACAGCGCTGCAAACTACCTCATTGCAGATTCCTACAGGGAAAATTTACGGCATTATTGGGCATTCAGGGGCGGGTAAATCCACGCTTATGCGCTTGATTAACCGTTTAGAAGAACCCAGCAGCGGGAATATTAACGTTGATGGTACAGACATTACCCAGTTAGATGCTAAAGGTTTACGCGATTTTCGTCGTCGCGTAGGCATGATCTTCCAGCATTTTAATTTATTGTCATCGCGCACCGTAGCAGAAAACGTAGCGTTACCATTAAAGTTAGCTGGAGCGCTTTCTAAATCTGCAATCCATACGAAAGTGAGTGATTTATTAGCCCGAGTGGGTTTAAAAAATCATGCCAATAAATACCCTGCTCAGCTTTCGGGCGGTGAAAAACAGCGCGTGGGTATTGCCCGTGCCTTATCGACTGACCCAACTATTTTATTGTGTGATGAAGCCACCAGTGCGTTAGACCCACAAACCACGGGGCAAGTGTTGCAATTATTAGCAGAAATAAACCAAGACCTAGGTTTAACCCTTATTTTAATTACCCATGAAATGGATGTGGTACGCCGTATTTGCGATCAAGTAGCGGTGATGGACGGCGGTAGGATTGTTGAACAAGGCAAGGTTGCTGATGTGTTTTTGCACCCGCAGCACCCCACGACTAAACGCTTTGTTTACGAAGCTGAACAGGTTGACGAAACCGAAATGCTGCAAAACTTTGCTGAAGTTGAAGGACGAATTTTACGCTTAACTTTTCAAGGGCAGGCAACTTATGAGCCGCTATTGGCTAAAATTGCATATCAAACGGGTGTTGAATTTTCAATCTTATCGGGTCGAATTGATAGAATACGCAATGAGCCTTACGGTCAGCTTACGGTTGCTTTTAAAGGCGATAAATTAGAAGAAGCCATGCAAATGTTAGCGGCTGCCGACGTTCATTTAGCGGTGTTGCGTCAAGCGGTTTTGTGTCAAGAGGGCTTAGATCATGAATGAGCTATTAATTAATGTTGATTGGTACGAAATTGGGTTGGCCACTTTAGAAACGCTTATTATGTTGGGCGGCTCTTTATTGTTTACCATTATTTTAGGTTTGCCATTGGGCATAGTATTATTTTTAACCAGTCCCAAGCAGTTGTTTGAACAAAAAGGCTTTTATTCACTGTTATCGCTGGTCACTAATATTTTACGTTCTTTACCCTTTATTATTTTATTAATAGTGATGATTCCTTTTACCGTGTTGATTACGGGGACTTCTTTAGGGGTAGCTGGCGCGATTCCACCCTTAGTTGTAGGCGCTACGCCTTTCTTTGCACGTTTGGTAGAAACGGCACTAAGGGAAGTAGATAAAGGTATCATTGAAGCCACGCAAGCCATGGGCGCAACGACTAAGCAAATAATTATTAGTGCTTTGTTGCCAGAAGCTAGACCGGGTATTCTAGCGGCTACAACGGTAACAGCCATTACACTGGTTTCTTACACCGCTATGGCGGGCGTGGTGGGTGCAGGTGGTTTAGGCGATTTAGCCATACGCTTTGGTTATCAGCGTTTTCAAACCGATGTCATGGTAGTTACCGTAGTTTTGTTGCTAATGTTAGTACAAGTGTTGCAAATGGTGGGCGACCGTTTAGTGGTTCACTATTCACGTAAATAATGGGTTATTGAAAGGAAAAATTAATATGAAAAAAATATTGACTGGCTTGGCAATGGCTGCTGCTGTTACAGCGCAAGTGTTAACGGCTCAAGCATTGGCAGGCACTTTAAAAGTTGCTGCAACGGCTGTACCTCATGCTGAAATTTTAGAGTTTTTAAAGCCCAGTTTAGCTAAGCAAGGTGTAACACTGGATGTGAAAGTCTTTACAGACTATGTGCAGCCAAATACACAAGTCAATGAAGGCCGCTTAGATGCTAACTTCTTTCAGCATCAGCCCTACCTAACAGAGTTTAACAAAAGCCGTGGCACTCAGTTGATTAGTGTAGTGGGTGTTCATGTTGAACCTTTTGGTGCTTATTCCACTAAGCATAAAAAATTAACCAATTTACCAGAACGTGCTCAAATTGCCTTGCCTAATGATGCGACTAACGGTGGCCGTGCTTTATTATTATTACAAAAAGCGGGTTTAATTAAATTAAATCCAGAAGCCGGTATTACGGCGACACCACGCGATATCATTGAAAACCCTAAAAAATTACGCTTTAAAGAATTAGAAGCAGCTACTTTGCCACGCATTTTAGGTCAGGTAGACTTAGCGCTAATCAATACTAATTACGCTTTAGAAGCAGGTTTGAATCCGGCTAAAGATGCCTTGATTATAGAGGGGCGTGATTCACCCTACGTGAATATTTTGGTTGTTAAAGAAGGCACTGAGCAAAATCCTGACTTGGTAAAATTAATTGCCGCTTTAAAAACCCCAGCAGTCAGCAATTTTATTAATATTACTTACAAGGGCGCAATTGCACCTATTTACTAAGTTAAAACACGATTAAGCGAAATACTAAAAAGGAAGTCAGAATGATTCAAGGTTTAAACCTAACACTTTACACTACAGTGGGCTGCCATTTGTGCGATCAAGCGTTAGCTTTATTAGACCCTTGGTTACAAAAAGGGCTAAAGCTGGCGCTGGTCGATATTGCGGAAGATGATTTATTAATGGCGCGTTATGGCGTGCGTATTCCGGTAGTGGCAAGCCTTTGTGGTGCAGAGTTAGGTTGGCCTTTTACCGCAGAAAGGTTGGCGAGTTGGATTGCTGATTTGCCAAACTAGCGCATCAAAAAATAGGATTATTGAATATGCGATTGATCGTTGATGAGAATATTCCTTTTTCACAAGCATTTTTTGGTGCTGCTGCAGAGCTGGTTTATTTATCAGGCAATGCCATTACACCTGCTGCTGTTAAGGATGCTGATGGGCTATTAGTGCGTTCAGTGACACCTGTGAATCAGCAGTTACTTGAAGGCAGTCAGGTAAAATTTGTAGGTACAGCAACGATTGGCGTCGATCACATTGACCAAGCTTGGTTAAAAAGTGCTGGTATTGCCTTTGCCAGTGCGCCGGGTTGTAATGCGGATTCAGTGGTTGATTATGTGATTGCTTCTTTGCTGTGGCTTGCTGCTGAGCAGGGTTATTGCTTGCAAGATAAGGTGGTTGCTGTGATTGGCGTTGGGCAGGTGGGTGGGCGTTTAGCTGCCCGTTTACACCACTATGGTTGCCAAGTGGTATTGAATGACCCACCCAGAGCTGCTGCGGGTGAAGCAGGGCATTTAGGTTTGCCTTTTTTAGGTTTAACAGACACTTTACAAGCAGCTGACATTGTTTGCTTGCACACACCTTTAACCCGTGATGGTGTTTATCCTAGCCAGCATTTAATCGGGGCTAAGGAATTGGCATTGTTAAAAGGCAAGGTGTTGCTGAATGCTGGGCGTGGTGGTGTGGTGGATCAGCAGGCGTTAAAAAACCAGCTTAGCAGCAGTAATCACCGCAGCAGCGCTCCTTTGTTGTTGTTAGATGTGTTTGAAGGCGAGCCTTTCTTAGATTCTGCGCTTATTAAGCATTGCCTTTTAGCTACACCCCATATAGCCGGTTACAGTTTAGAAGGTAAAAGTCGGGGTACAGCAATGCTTTATCAGGCTTGGTGTCAGCATTTAGGGCTAGTGCCTAGCGTGTGTTTAGATACTTTATTCCCCGCTGTTCCTGTGGCTAGCTTGGTGCTAGATGCCAGTTGTGATGTGGAAGAAGGTTGCCGCCGCGCTGCACACCTTTGTTATCAACCTTTAAACGATCATTGGCGTTTATTACAAGCTTTAAAAACTAATAATGTTACAGACAACGTTTATCAGCAGTTACGGAAAAATTACCCGATTAGAAGGGAGTTTTCTTCGTTAAACGTTAAAGCTGCAACACCACAGCAAGCCAGTGCTTTAAAAGCACTGGGATTTACTGTGGATTAAGCTTCAAATTTCAAATTTTAAAGAACTTAATGCGATTATTCAGTTCTTTAGCCAGTTTTTCTAGTTCAAAACTGGCTTCATGGGTTTGGCGCGTAGAGTCTGAACTGCTAACACAAAGCTCGACTAGCTTAATAATATTACGGTTAATTTCTTCGGCGACACTGGCTTGCTGTGCTGCTGCTGTGGCAATTAAGTAGTTCATGTTACGAATATGTTCAGCCGCACTGGCGATTAAATCAAGGGACTTTTCTGCTTCGCCTGCTGCTGCAACAGTAAGCTCGGTTTCTTTGATACTGGCATCCATCACCGTTACCGCTTCTTCAGCACCATTTTGTAACAAGCTAATCATTTTGTGAATTTCTTCTGCACTTTGCTGTGTGCGGCTAGCAAGGCCTCTTACTTCATCGGCTACAACGGCAAAACCACGCCCCGCTTCACCCGCACGAGCCGCTTCAATCGCAGCGTTAAGCGCTAAAAGGTTGGTTTGTTCAGCAACGTCTTCAATCACTTTTAGCACGCTGCCAATATTGGTGGAATCATCGCTTAGCTTGTGAATAACTTGGGTTGAAACGCCCACTCTATCGGCTAATAGTGCAATGGCTTTGCCTGCCTCATTAACCGAACCACGGCCTGCAACAACGGCTTCATCGGTTTTATTGGCAGCATCTGAAGCGCGTCGTGCATTTTCTGATACTTCTAAAATGGTGTGGCTCATTTGGTTAATAGCGATTGCCACTTGGTCGGTTTCTTGGGTTTGTTGGTCTTGTGTGCTGTGACCTTCTTGGGCAACAGCCGCAAGTTGGGTTGATGCGCTAGAAAGGCTATTGGAAATTTGGCTAATGCCTTTAATCATTTCTGCCAGTTGTTTAGCCATCGTATCTACAGCACCAATAACACTGTCGGGGCTGGCTTTGTCGCTAATTTCACAGCCTGAAAAATCACCTTTGGCTACCTTTTGTACTAGCTGTTTTGCTTTTGCAACTTCGCCACCTAGTTGTTTTAAAACCCAGCGCCGTATATAGGCTGATAATAATATAATGCCAGCAATTACTGCTAAGCCCATCAAGCCAATTTGTTTAGCGAGCGCCCAAAATTGTGCGCTGACATCGTCAACGTAAATACCTGAGCCAATTACCCAGCCCCAAGTGTCTTCACGGGCGACATAGGATAGTTTTTTAAAGCGTTGTTCAGTGACACCACCGCCTGCTATGGCTTTTGGCCATTGGTATTCAACAAAGCCAGCACCGTATTTTTTTACTGTGTCAGCAAAAGTAATAAAAAGGTTTTGGTTGTCAAGGATTTCTGTTTGGCTGCCGTCACGGTTACGAGAAAGAATGGCGTAGTTAAAACTGGGTTTATCTAAAACAGTCCCATCAAGGGCGGGAACGGTAGGGTGCATAATCATTTTTGGAATGGGGGTGGTTAAATCATTGATCCAATAGTATTCAACTTTATCGTAACGCAATGATTTGATAGTATCCTTGGCGCTTTGTTGTGCTTGATGACGATTTAAGCTGCCATTTTTTTCTAATGCTTGGTAATGCTTAATAATGCCACTAGCAATATCAACAACGGCTACCACACGGCTTTCACGTTCCTTTTCTAGGGTATTATCTAAAGCATTCAGTGCGACTAAAGCCAATAAGACTAAGCCTAATAGCGCTGCAATGGGTAATAATAAAAGACGGCCACCAATG
Source organism: Marinospirillum sp. (assembly GCF_035271045.1). Classification (GTDB taxonomy): domain Bacteria; phylum Pseudomonadota; class Gammaproteobacteria; order Pseudomonadales; family Halomonadaceae; genus Marinospirillum. Next base: position 54,859 of record NZ_DATESC010000012.1, read on the forward strand.
GTGTTCAGTTGGATCATCAGTTTTACTCCATAAAATGACTTACTAGTCATTTAAAGGGTTTAAAAAAAGCTAGATAAACATGACCTAGCTTTTTAAATTTATAACAACGATGATCTTACCTTAGGATTTAAGCTTTAGGTATACGCCTTATTGCGTAGAGCTGCTATGCGATCATCTAACGGTGGATGGCTAGAAAACAGCTTTTGCATCATGCTAACGGCTTGCCCTTTGTTGAATCCAAAAGCGGTTAGCGAATCTGGTAGCTCGTTGGGTAGGTTTTGCTCTTCTTTTAAGCGCTGTAACGCATTAATCATTGCGCCCGAACCGGCTAAACGCGCACCGGCTTCATCGGCACGAAATTCACGAAAACGGCTAAACCACATGGTGATGGCTGAAGCAAGAATACCCAAGACAATTTCGGCAATGATACTGGATACATAAAAGGCGATGCCGTGACCATTGCCCTCATTTTTAAAAATGACTCGATCAATCGTGTGACCAATAATGCGTGCAAAAAACATCACAAAAGTATTCACCACACCTTGTACTAAAGCCATAGTTACCATATCACCATTAGCAACGTGACCAATTTCATGCGCCAATACTGCTCGAACTTCTTCTGGACGCATTCTTTGAAGTAAGCCTTGGGAAACAGCAACTAAAGCCGCGTTGCGATTCCAGCCTGTTGCAAAAGCATTGGATTGATTAGAAGGAAAAATACCGACTTCTGGCATATCAATACCGGCTTTTTTTGCCAGCTCACTGACCGTTTGCACTAACCATTGCTCTTGTTGGTTGCGTGGCTGAGTAATGATTTGTGTGCCAGTGCTTCTTTTCGCCATCCATTTAGACAAGAAAAGCGACACAACAGAGCCTGTCATACCAAATACAAAGCAGAAAATTAGCAAGCTAGTCAGGTTTAAGCCGCCACCTGAGTCTAAATAGCTGCCAACACCTAATAAGCTTAGTGTGATGCTAGCTATTAGCACCACTGCCAAGTTAGTTAGCAAGAACAAAGCAATACGCATCATACTTGTGTTTCTCCTAATAAATTCAGTTAGCACTTAGGTAAGGTTTGCTAGCAAAAGTTTTACGCTGATTGCTGATTATTGGCGATAGCGCGATAAAAAGCGCTCAAGGCGACCAATTGCATCGTCTAGTTGGTCGACTCTGGGTAGTGTCACCAGTCTAAAATGATCGGGCTTAAACCAGTTAAATGCCGTACCTTGCACGACTAGCAGTTTTTCCTGCTGTAATAAATCAAGGGTGAATTTTTCGTCATCTTGAATATTGAATTTTTTAGGGTCTAAGCGCGGAAACATATACAAAGCACCTTTGGGCTTAGTACAGGTAACGCCTGGGATTTGGGTGATTAGTTCATAGGCTTTGTCACGTTGGGCTAATAAGCGACCACCGGGCAGAATGTAATCATTAATACTTTGATAGCCACCTAAAGCCGTTTGAATCGCGTGTTGTGCAGGTACGTTGGCACATAAGCGCATAGACGCTAGCATGGTTAAGCCTTCTTGATAATCCTGTGCCAAGTGTTTAGCACCCGACAGAATCATCCAGCCAGAACGAAAGCCTGCAACACGGTAGCTTTTTGACAAACCATTAAAGGTACAGAATAACAAGTCATCGGCTAGGCTAGCAATGGAGGTGTGCTTTTCGCCGTCGTAAAGAATTTTGTCGTAAATTTCATCAGAAAAAATTACTAGCTGATGTTCGCGGGCTACTTCAATAATCTGCTGTAGCAGTTCATCAGAGTAAAGCGCACCCGTTGGATTATTGGGATTAATAATAACAATGGCGCGGGTACGGTCAGTTATTTTCTTTCTAATGTCGGCGATATCTGGGAACCAGTCGCTTTGTTCATCACAGATGTAATGCACAGCATTACCACCGGCTAAGCGTGCTGCTGCTGTCCAAAGTGGGTAGTCAGGTGCGGGAATCAGCACCTCATCATCATCGTTTAGTAAGCCTTGCATCGCCATTACAATTAGCTCGCTAACTCCATTGCCTAGATAGATGTCTTCAATGCCTACGTTAGCAATGCTTTTTCTTTGGCATTCTTGCATGACTGCTTTGCGGGCAGAATAAAGCCCTTTTGAATCGCTATAACCTTGGGCGGTTGGTAGGTTGCGTATTACGTCTTGTAAAATTTCATCAGGTGCTTCAAAACCAAAAGGTGCAGGATTGCCAATATTCAGTTTAAGAATGCGATGGCCTTCTTCTTCCATACGCTTAGCTTCTTGCAACACAGGGCCACGTATGTCATAGCAGACGTGATGGAGCTTATTAGATTTACGAATCGTTTGCATGAGTGAAATTCCCGATTTATCTCTTATCGAAAGTAATGGTAGGTCTCTTCTTGTTCAGTTGCTGAATCATAATCAACATAACGATTACGACCCAAATTCTTAGCCAGATAAAGGCGTGTATCAACACGGTGTAAAGCAGTATCAATACTTTCATCTAGGCGTATTTCAGTAATGCCTATACTGGTAGTGAAATTAACCGTTTCTCCGTCGTGGGCAATCACGGTTGATTTTTCGCATTCTAAGCGAACACGTTCAGCAATTTGCCGGGCATCTACCTTAGAGGTGCTGGGTAAAACAGCCACGAACTCTTCTCCACCATAACGGGCTATTAAATCATTATTTCTAAGTTCTTCATGCAGTATTTGTGCAAAAACTTGCAGCACTTGATCGCCCACCGAGTGACCATAGGTGTCATTGATACGTTTAAATTTATCTAGGTCAAACATTAAAAGTGAAATGGGTGCAGGTAATTCGTGTTCAGCCAGTTTTTCATCACGTGATTTGCAAAGCTGGTTAAGCTGCTCAAGTAAAACACCACGGTTCAGTAAGCCTGTTAAGCTGTCCATACTGGCTTGGCGATAAAGCCTTAATAACGTACTAACTTGAGAGTGATTAGCCCACAGTGATATGGCTAAAACCACTATCAGCAAGAAAAGTGTTTGCCAACCATCGGGTGTCGTTAGTTCATTTAAGTTAAGTAAGGCTAAAAGTTGGATAACAATAATCACGACACCAATGCTTAAACTTTCGATAATGGTCAGTGGAAAAACACTCAAAAAAGCAATAATAAGCAGCGGAATAAAGTTATAGCCAACCAAAGAATCCATTTGGTCACTGTAAAATAGCACCAGCGCAAAATAAAACAGTGCTGGCAATAAAAGTAAGGCCGTTAATGCATTATAAATTTTATTGAGTTGATGTTGGTTGCGACGGGCTGAAAGAATAATAATGGCTAGAAATCCCATTAATATCAAGCGACTAATCACAAGATTACTAAGCATTTCAGCCGGTAAAAGCAAATAGTCAACTAGAATCCACAAAGGTGCTAACAAAAAAAACGTAGTGGCGACAAATAAAATACGGCTGCGTAAGTAATCGCTACGAGCAAAGTTAAAATCGCGCGAATGATGCTTGTTGTTCAACGAGTCACGCAAGCTTGCCGGCAACCAGCGTGGTTCCCAAGGATTTTGTTGTTTGGTTTTTAAGCTAAAGCGTCGACGGTCTTTAGAGTTACCCATTTAAAAGCTCCAACTCGGTATATTTGCTAAGCATAAGTTCAATAAAGTATTTACGCTGCATCTTATTCGGTTTCATCCGAGTCCGATAGGGCTTCTTCTAGTGTTGTTAATTCCAAAGGAATGTCAACGGGTTTTTCTAAGGAGATTCGACCAAGTTGTCCACCTCGTAAATCGTGCAATAGCACTTCACTGGCACGATGCAAGTCGACAAGACCACCCGCGCGTAAACCGCCTCGACGCGCAGCAATTTCGGTTAATAATAATGCACCATTTTCTGGTAAGCTTTTAAGCTTATAGCGTGCCATTAAAGCTTTGGGGTAACGCTGCAACAGGCTTTCAGCAGTCCATAAACCGACTTCTTCGTAATCCATTGCAGTGTCACGAATCGCGCCTGAAGCGGCTAAACGGTAAGAACTGTTTAAGTTTTCAATGCGTGGCCAAAGTACACCAGGGGTGTCTGTAATTTGTAACTTATCGCCTACCTGTATTTTTTGCTGCCGGCGGGTAACGGCAGGCTCGTTGCCTACTTTAGCTATTTTTCTACCTGCCAAACTATTAATAAGTGATGATTTACCCACGTTAGGTATACCGATTACTAAGGCTTTAACGGAGCGGCTTTCGCGTACTTGGCTGGCTAGCTGCTGACAGACTTGAGCAATAGGCTGTAGGGTTTTAAGGTCGTTAGTGATAATAGGTAAGGCGCGAGTATTGGCTTGCTTGTTAAAAAAATTGATCCATTCAGCCGTGATTTCTGAGTCTGCTAAATCACTTTTAGACAAAAGTTTTAAAGTCGGTTTGTGACGCGCTAGTTTTTCTAAAACAGGATTAGCGCTTGAAAAGGGCAGACGTGCATCAAGTATTTCAATTACAACGTCGATTTCAGGCAGTGCGTTCTTAATTTCCCGGCGTGCTTTATGCATATGGCCAGGATACCAGTTAATAGTCATGTAATTAGAGAAGCCATAAATAAGCTGTGAGTGGGGATGATTTGACCTTAGTCATCATAAACTTGTTTCTTTTTCCAGCTATCTTGGTTGTCAATCATTACGTTGACACCTTCTGCCAGTTCGTTGTCGTTGTTTTCAGATTGAACAGCGATAATTTCTTCTAACTTAGCAATCGTTTCACGGCACTCTAGCAAAGTTTGGTTATGAATACCGTTAGGGTTGTTGCGGTTAAGTTCGCTCATAATACGCTTATAATGAACTACAGCAATGCGTTGATTACCTTCAGCTTCGGCTTTGTTAGCTGAAGCTCTGAATACTTCTACTAAGGTTTGGGTAAAGCCAAGCTTTACTTCATTTAAGTAGCCTTGTGCGACACGCTGAGCAATTTTGCGTTCTTGGTAAAGTCCGATAACAATTTTGTTGAGTTGTTTAAGGTTGCGGCGTACACCATTGGCTGTTTGCAAGTCGACAATAGGTTGTGGTTTGGGTTGATTGCTACTGCGAATGTCTTGCAACTTATTTTTTGCTACTTCTAACTCGGTTTTAATGCGCGGCTCTTTACAGCCTAACTGTTCTTGTTCATGTAGCAGGTCTATCCATTGATCGGCTATAAAAACTCTAAGGTCGGATGATACATAATGAGGTGGTATTTCATCTAACAACAGCTGCATTTGGCGACCACGATCAGCCAAGGTACGTATTCTGCGTAATTCCTCAATTTTCTTCTTCTCGTTCTGTTGGCGTGCGTAAACCACCATAACCATGATTATGGCAATTAAAAAAATACCGCCGAGCACTGCAACAATAACCATTACTTGCTCCTACAAAAAAATCCTTTAAACCAAAGCGCAAAAACTACAAAATGCGAAAGGTTGTAAGTATCTTACAAAGTGGGGGCTTATGACAAGGATAGCTATAAAGCTTTGCATAAATGAGTTGTTTTTAATTCTAAAATTAAAAGTAGTTGACAGATTGATTATCCGTGGATATTATGTGCGCCATCTTGAAGAGCGCAGTGAATGTCCCATTCGTCTAGTGGTCTAGGACACCGCCCTTTCACGGCGGTAACAGGGGTTCGAACCCCCTATGGGACGCCAAGCGGGAATAGCTCAGTGGTAGAGCACAACCTTGCCAAGGTTGGGGTCGAGAGTTCGAATCTCTTTTCCCGCTCCAGATTCTAAAAACCAGCCTTAGGGCTGGTTTTTTTGTTTAGCTGATTTTTAGATGGGTATAGCTATGCTTTTAATAGTTTATATATATGGATTGAGTGTTAAGAGATAGGTATTGAGAAGATAGCCTTGTGCCTAGAGTACATCAATCCCTTTTTATACATCCAATAACTAGCTTAGTTGGTATTACCGTGTCGATAAAAGAACGTCTAATTCATACCATTCTGTTCGAAATTTTTGCTCTATCTATATTCGTGCCACTGGTTTTGATAGTGACGAATAAGGACGCCAGCTCTTTAACCATGATGTCACTACTCATTTCCTTGGTCGCAATGGTATGGAATTATATCTATAACTGGGGGTTTGATCATGTTTATGGCTCAAACAGGTCGTCTCGTAGCATCATGATGCGTTTCGGGCATGGCTTTGGGTTTGAACTCGGTATGGTCGCAGCATCATTTCCAGTTATTATGTGGATGTTAAATTTGGACTTTTTGGCTGTCCTAATCATGGATCTAGGCGCCGTATTATTCTTCCTAGCGTACGCCATTATTTTCAATTGGGTCTATGACAAGCTTCGTGCTGATAGACAGGCTTTCTGACTCTGTTTTCCATGCCTCAGCTCAAGCAATTTATTCAAGATACGCTGCGCAACAACCCTGATCTACATAAAACAGTACTACGGTTAAAACAACAACAACGTCAACATGGCTAATGCTCCAATAATTAAAAGCGCCAGCGCATTCCGGCTTGTAGATTACGACCCGCTAGTGGCGCAGCACTTTTTAAGTAAGAAACATGGTTAATTGCCTGCTCATTGGTTAAGTTTTGAGCTGCCAAATACCAATAAACTTCACCTTTGTTTAGTTGTTGGCGAAAACCAGCCGACGCATTTAGCTGGGCTTGTGCATCCGTGCTACTTTCTTCGGGTGCGGTTTTATTCTGTGCTAGGGTTGCTTGGCTTTCTAGTCGCGCAGTCCAACCATTTTTATGCCAATCCAAGGCAACCAATAAGCTAATCGGTGGTGTGCGTGGCAAACTAATACCAGACGTTAGTTCAGCCCTTACAAAATCAGCATCAAAATCTAAATGCCAAGCATCATTCAATTGGTGATGCCAGCTAAATTCCGCACCATAAAAACGTGCATTGGCCTGCTCATAACGATAAACATCATTAGCATGAAAAGGATCTTTGAACGATTTTAGGTCGTTATAAATATAGTCTTCAAACTGGTAATAAAATAAGCCAATGCGTAATTTGTCCATTGCCCCTTGGTACAACCAGTTTAAGTCTAGGGTGTAAGCAGTTTCTATTTCTAAATCTGGGTTATCTAACTGAAAAGAAAAAGTAGCATGGTGATCGCCATTCCAAAATAACTCTGTTGCCTCAGGCGCCCGCTGAACACGACCAAGACTTAATCCAAAACGCTGTGTTGTAGAAATCACCCAAGTTGCTGCGGCGGTTAAAGTCGCAGGATTAAAACTTTTGTTGTCGTAATAATCTAAGTTTTGTCGCCATGTTGGTTGTATTGGATCATAGTCTGACTGAATCGCCACCCTGTCCAATCTAGCACCTAGTTCAAGCCGTCCCATTGCCCAGTCACGTTCTTCTATCCAGAATACGCCTAACTGCCTAGTTTCGGTGGTAGGCATGGGCGTGTCATGGGAAAAATAGTAACCATTAAGCAAACGGTTATTAAGGTTGTAACCACTTTGACCATCCCAAGCATTACTAAACGAAGGAATACCATTACAACCACTGTGGTTATGACAAAGAGCCAGCTGTTGTTGCTTCATTTGTACACCTAAGGAACCTTGCCACGAGCCCAGCGGCAAGTGACGCAGATAACTACGTAGTTCCCAGCTTTCTTGATCAAACAAACCAACATCTAAACCGGGTTCTGTTTCACTATGAGCATAATCATTAAAGGCTAATTCGGTTCGCCATTCATCTAACCAATTGCCACCTTGGTCCAAGTCTGGCCGCCAAGCCGCTTTTATATCATAGCGAAGCTGTTCTGGTTTAACTCTAAAAGGTGAGTTGTCTGTATTGGGAACAGCATAGTCATACTCCAACACATTAATACTTGCACCAATAAAACCCTGAGAACCCACCCAGCTTAATGCCAAAGCACCGCCTTGACCTTGACTATCACTATTAGCAATACGACCCTGACCCGCTTTATAATCATTGGCATCACGTTTAAAACCGTCTAAATGCAACACCCAGTTGCCTTTTCCTGCTTCTAAGGCTGCATTGTAGTTATAGGCTTTATCCTGGCTGCTAAACCGGGTTGAAACTTCACCTTGTAAACCGTCCACAGGGTATTCATGTATCCGTTTATCCACTAGGTTTACCACGCCACCTATGGCACCACCGCCATACATTAAAGTTGCTGGCCCATAAAGAATTTCTATTTGTTCCGCCGAACTTGCTTCAGCCATAGGGGCGTGATCAGAACTCATGGCTGAAAGATCAGAGGTATCACTACCATTTTGAAGAATTTTTACACGGCTGCCGCTCATGCCACGAATAACAGGACGACCCACACCCGCCCCAAAGGATGCATTACTAATACCGGGGATTTTTTCAAGCAAAGTACCCAGAGTATCGCCTGAATTTTTTTGAATGGCTTCTTTATTAATAACTCGAACAGGCTGAGCAATGCCTTGTATAGCGCCACGGCTAGGACTACTAATCACTTGAGTATCTAACTGTATAGGTGCTGCATAATGTGAGTGATGTGCATGATCGTGAGCATTAATCTTTACACTGATAAAAAAAATAAGAATAGCCAATAAAAACCATAAGAAACAGCGAAAACCTTGTTGATAAAAAAACATAGTAAAAACCTTATCAAAATAAATAAGGCCAGCCGTAGCTAGCCCAATGTTAATCATGTTTATTTAATAGCGAGTTACCTATTATTTATTAATGGCTGCCGTGTGAGTGGTCATCATCATGGTCATCTTGAAAATGTGCAAAAACACCGCTATGCAGTTGTTGCAGCGAATCATGCTGGTGAGTGCCATGCAGGTGATAATCGTCTTCATCAGAATGCGCGTCTAGGTGGTAAAGCACTCCTTTATGCGTTTGAATGGCAAAAAATTCATTAGTACCGGCTAGCAATTGGCTGTTGCTGCTTGTCCATAGCGCACCAACCTCACCTAGCTGCTCTTTTATAACTTCACCCTTTCCGACCGGATTATTGTTTTCAATATCAAAACGCGTAATGGCAATTTTTCCACTATCACTGATTACAGCTAAGGCATCGTCATCAGTCGTAGCTGCTACATTAAGCACCTTGCCAAAATCAGCGCCTAAAATAGAAGATAGATCGCTTCGGTGTGGGTGATCGTTATGTCCATTAACAAGCCACAATTGGTCATCTGACCAGGCAGCAATAACATTATCATCATCAAAAGTAGCGGTTAACCCTTGGATACCACGAATAAATTCATTAGAGTTTTTAGTTACCTCGCCAGTTGCACCTTCTAAACGGTTTGTAGTAGCAGCATATTTTTGAGTAATATAAAGATGCTCGCCCTTTTTAGGATGACCTTCATTTGTTGGCACATAATCACTTATTAACCAACGCAGACTGCCATCACCACAAAGTACTAATGCTAGGTTCTCAGTTTGAGCCGCATCTTTAATACCATCAGGGCAAGAAAGCGACTCCACCATTTCCCATTCACTATTAGGGCGCAGGTAAATTGATCCACCACCCGTTGAGTTATTATTATCAACAACCGTTAGGTTAACCGCCCCACCCGTTCCAGCCGTAAATTTAAGAAAGTGATCGCCTGCTAATGCCAAGGTTGGATAAACAACATTGCTCCAGCTATGACTGGTAACTTCACCCTGACTATTAATTAAATCGCTGGCTCCGCTAGTTGTTAAAGTAGAAAAGTAGTCACCTGTAGCCACAACCTTGGTCACACCAGTAAAAGAACTAGGCGTTAGCAGTTCAACATCGTGGGTATGTGCGTGATCGCTTTGCATATGTTCTAGGCCAGAACTCACCACACTTAACCTTTCGCCTTCTAGCACCGCAGTTGTTAAACCGCTTTTGGCAAGTACAAGCGATGCTGAATTGTCTGAGCTTACATTGGTTGCAGTAAAACGTTCACTTGCTTCTACCGTTTGATCGTAAATTTGCAAGCCAGCAGCATTATTCAATGAGTAGACTAACCTACCCATAGAGTGACTTAGGTTGTGCTCAGAGTGGTGATCGTTATTATCTTTTTCATCATCATCATCATTGCTACTACACGCTGCTAGCAAGCCGATTAATGCTAAAGCTAGCAGGGTTTTGGTTGGGGTATGAAAGTGTTTCTTAAACATGCCTAACTCCTAATTATTACAAGATAACATTCATTAATGTCGACAATGTTATAACATAACAACCAAAGCAGGAAAGCTTTTTATGTAACAAGAATTATTCGTAATTGTATGCTTGTACTAGTCATAGTTTGAAACTATAACTTCTAAAAGTTCCAGAAAATTGGCGCTGATACAACTTAAAAAGTAAGCCGTTCATGTCTTTGGTTCATTTCTCTAGGTCATTTGATAGAATGCGTGCCTTGTTTCTCTAAGCCTTTGGCTTACTCTGACTTATAGGTACGCCATGACTGTTTTATTGATGACTCCTCCCATGACCCAGTTAAATACGCCTTATCCTGCTACGGCCTATTTAACTGGGTTTCTCCGCTCTCGAGGGTATTCTGCCGTTCAGCGTGACCCTGCCATTGAGTTATTTCTTGAGATGATGACCACTCAAGGCTTAGATATTATGCGGCAACACGTCGAAGAGAACTTCGAGTCGTTTGAAGATGACGAATTACCTGACGTTATCTACACCTTTCTAACGGAATTTGATCGCTACCGGCTTTGTGTTGAGCCAGTGATTCGTTTTTTACAAGGTAAAGACCCTAGCCTTGCGCTGCGTATTGTATCGCGGCGTTTTCTGCCAGAAGGCCCAGCCTATGATGTGATTGCTCAGATGGAAGCCGTCTCTGGCGATGTACTAAAAGCAGCCTTTGGTGATCTGGGTGTGCAAGACAAAGCCAAATACCTAGCAACACTCTTTATTAACGACCTATCTGCCGTTATTACACAAGGGGTTGACCCTTATTTTGAAGTTAGCCGCTACGGTGAACGCCTAGCTGCCGCCAATCCTTATTTTGATGATTTGTACGACACCTTGATGGGAGAGCCAAGCTTTACCTCTGGCATTTTAGAGCAGCTGGTTGCGTTGTATTTAGAAGAAACACAGCCCAGCGTTGTTGGTTTAACCGTTCCTTTTCCGGGAAACATGCTGGGCGCCTTGCGAATTGCCCAAGCCTGTAAAAACATTAATCCTGATCTACCCATTGTGATGGGTGGCGGTTTTGTAAATACCGAACTTCGGGCATTAAAAGATATTCGTGTGTTTGAATTTGTTGATTTTATCTGCTTGGATGACGGCGAGCGTCCCTTGCTAACCCTGTTGGAATACCTAAAAGGTGAGCGTGAATTAGATGATTTGGTGCGAACCTATTTTCTGGCAGAAGATGAAACGGGCAAGCCCTACGTGCATTTAAACGAAAATGCCACCCTGCACGATATTCCACAAACCGATGTGGGTGCGCCGATTTACGATGGTTTACCGCTGGATGACTACCTTTCTTTGTGTGAAATGCTTAACCCCATGCACCGTATTTGGAGTGACGGCCGCTGGAATAAGCTTACCATCGCCCACGGTTGTTATTGGCGAAAATGCAGCTTTTGTGATGTGTCGCTGGATTATATCGACCGTTACGATGAAGCTGGCGCGGATATTTTGGTAGATCGGATTGAACAGTTAATTGAAGAAACCGGCCAAACTGGGTTTCACTTTGTTGATGAAGCCGCCCCACCTAAAGCCCTGTTTGCACTTGCCCGACGATTGTTGGAAAGAGGAGTGGTGATTAGTTGGTGGGGTAATATCCGTTTTGAAAAAACCTTCACGGCTGAACGCTGTCAACTGCTGGCAGATTCCGGCTGCATTGCCGTTAGTGGCGGGTTAGAAGTTGCCTCCGACCGTTTGTTAAAATTAATGAAAAAAGGCGTGAGTGTAGAGCAGGTCGCACGCGTTACTAAGGCATTCAGTGATTCAGGTATTTTAGTTCACGCTTATTTAATGTACGGCTTTCCGACCCAGACAGAACAAGAAACGATAGATGCCTTAGACATGGTACGCCAAATGATGCAAGAGGGTTGCTTTCAGTCAGCCTACTGGCACAGGTTCGCAGCAACCATTCACAGCCCCATTGGTTTAAACCCTGAAGACTACGGCATCACTTTAATAGAACGACCAGAAACTCAATTTGCTGAAAACGATGTTGATTTTATCGACCCCATTAAAGTCGATCATGAAATGTTAGGTGAGGGACTACGTAAAGCACTCTATAATTATATGCACGGCATTGGTTTTGAACACTCGCTTGATTTTTGGTTTCCAACACCAGTAAGCCGCACACTGATGAAAAAAAACCTGATCGCTAAAGCACTTAATAACGTTATTGTTAGCGCCTAACCTTTTGCAGATTAGTTATTTGTATAGCCTATTTTAGTTGTTTTTTTACTATAGAGTTTGATTGGACTTTAAGAGGATCACCAAGATTACATTAACTAATCCAGCACAGCTAAGTTGGACTTTTTGCCCTAAGTGTCAAGGGCGGGGACGCATTCGTCAGAAAATTCGTAAAAAAGTGAAGCTTAGCTATCAGGCGGCTTTACTGCAGTTTGAACAGCAAGGCGGTGTTATGCCAGATCGACCTAAGGCACATTTGTCTTTTTGCCCTGGCTGTCATGGTGCTGGCTTGAGCGCTGCTGATTACCCCCCAGCAGCAGATACAAAAAAATATCCAAATGTAGCAATTATTGGCGGTGGTATTGGTGGTGTTGCTTTGGCGGTTGCCTGTTTGCACCGAGGTATTCCTTTTACCTTATATGAGCGGGATAGCGATTTTTCTGCGCGTTCTCAAGGTTATGGCCTTACTTTACAACAAGCTAGCAAGGCAATTGAAGGTTTTGGGGTTTTTTCGCTTGAGCAAGGTTTAGTGTCAACTCGCCATGTGGTACACCGCACAGATGGTAAAATACTCGGTGAATGGGGTATGCGTAAATGGCTGGCTTCTGAAGACAATCAAGCCCCCAAGCGTACTAACGTGCATATCGCCCGTCAGTCATTGCGCCTTGCTTTGCTGCAACAATTAGCTGCTCATCCGCAGCTGCATGAGGCGATAAAGTGGGGGCATCAATTAGTAGACCTTAAAGCATTGGTGAGTCTTCAAGGAATGCCAGCCGGGGTAGCATTAAGTTTTTCGGTAGACGGCGAAATAAAAACGACTAATGCTGATTTAGTCGTAGGTGCTGATGGCATTAGAAGTGCGGTGCGTAACTTGGCATTAGGCGATGATGCTAGCTCATTGCGCTATTTGGATTGTATCGCTATCTTAGGCATTTGCCCATTAAGTGCGCTGACTGATATCGACAGTGAATTGCTGGATTCGGCTACGGTATTTCAAACGGCTAATGGGCATGAACGCATTTATGTGATGCCTTTTGATGCTGATTCGGTGATGTGGCAATTAAGCTTTCCTATGTTAGAAAATGACGCTAAAGCCCTAAGTGCTCAAGGCGCTGAGGCATTAAAGGCGGAAGCGCGTCAACGCACGCAATGGCACGCACCTATTCCACAAATTTTAGCGGCAACGCCTGCTGAGTTAGTGTCGGGTTATCCCATTTATGATCGAGCGTTGTTAACGGCTGATGCATTAGTAAAGATGGATTCTATGACTTTACTGGGCGATGCTGCCCACCCTATGAGTCCATTTAAAGGCCAAGGGGCGAATCAAGCTTTATTAGATGCGCTGTCATTGGCACGCACTTTAGTTAAAGGTTGTCACTTGCAATCTAACTGGCGTGAGGTTGGCATTCGCGAATGCGTGCTAAATGAGTTTGAAGCCGAGATGCTGGAACGCAGCGCTGTTAAGGTAAAAGGCTCAGCCAATGCCGCTGAGTTTTTGCATTCTGAAGTGGTGCTGCATGAAAGCAATGAACCGCGTGGTCGCTGTTTGAAAAGCGATTCCAGACTTTGAATACAACATTGATATGTTGGTTTAAAATTTTATTTTATATAGTATTGTAGCGATGGAAACAGTATGGATAAAGTTGATGCATCACGAATTATTGAAATGGCTTGGGAAGACCGAACGCCTTTTGAAGCCATTCAGCATCTTTACGGTTTAACCGAGCCTGATGTGATTAAATTTATGCGTAGTAGTTTAAAGTCTGGTAGCTTTAGATTATGGCGTGCCAGAGTAACAGGTAGGCAAACTAAACACCTAGCATTAAGAAGCACTGAAATTAGTCGGGGCTATTGCCCAACCCAGTATAAACAAAGGTCTAATTAACCCAGCTAAAATAATTTCAATAAAGGCTTGTGTTTTTTCAAGTTAAGCTTATACTTTGCCTCTCTTGTCAGGGAGCACTTAGCACTTAGCACTTAGCAATAAGCGCTGTAGCAATCACTGGCAAGGGGTGTAACTGGTTGTTTTTAATGTACTTTCTTTTTGTCTAAGCGGTTTAAAAAGAATTTAAAAATAACCCTTGACACTGAAGCGAAACGCTGTAGAATTCGC
>NZ_DATESC010000013.1:0-57604 GCF_035271045.1 Marinospirillum sp.
TAAGCAAAGCTTTATGTTTATCGCGTACTCGAACTTTTAATGTCTTGGTGTGTTTTATCATGCTGTATACACTACCAGTGTTAATCTATGCTGCAAAGACTTTAGCGACCTATTAAGGGGCTGCTTACGCAACCCTCGCTACCCATACTCGCACTCAAAGTACGAGGTCTTACGCGATTTTGATAAACACAGACTGACTGATTAAGTGTCGTAGTAAAGGCTTAATCGCTCGCTTTGGTAATGTGAGCGACAAATTAACACTTCACAAAAAAAGTTTTGTAACAAAGCAAAAAAAACACCCTCATCTATGTTATTTCTTGTGACTTTTGAGAGTTTTGAGACTGACACCCACAAAAAAAACACTTCAAACTAAGCCTAATCGTAAGTTTTGTTAAAAACCGTAAAGCTGAAGTTGAGGTGTTATATGAATGCTATTTATAAGGTTGTTTGGAATAAAACCCGCCAAGTTTGGCAAGCCGTTTCTGAATGTGCATCTAGCAATGGTAAAGCAACCACCGCCAGCAAAGGCCAACGCCTGCGTTCCTTACCCCAGCTAGCTGCGGGCAGTTTACTAATGATCGCCCTCCCCTCCTTTGCTTTAGCCAATAACCTACCAACAGGCGGCCAGGTTACTGCCGGTAACGGGCAAATTATCAGCAATGGTCAAAATATGACCATCAACCAAACTAGCCAAACTATGGTGGTAGATTGGCAAAGCTTCTCTATTGGTAAAGATGCCAGCGTAAACTTTGTACAGCCCAACGCCCAAGCCGCTGCGCTAAACCGCGTGTTAGGCGATCAAGTTTCCAATATTCGTGGTGCATTAAATGCCAACGGCCAAGTGTTTTTAGTTAACCCCAACGGCATTCTATTTAGCCCCAGCGCACGGGTGGATGTGGGTTCTTTGGTGGCTTCTACTTTAAACATTACCAATCAAAACTTTATGGATGGTAATTACCGTTTTGAAGGCAACAGCAGCAATGCGGTCATTAACCAAGGCAATATTCAAACCTTAAACGGTGGCACAGTAGCGTTTATTGCCGCCAAAATTATTAACACCGGCAGTATTAGCACTCCAAAAGGCAACACCTTAATGGGCGCAGGTAGCAAAGTTGTATTAGACCTAGGCGGCCCGGTTAAAATTGAAGTTGAAGCGTCAGAGCTTGAAACTTACATAGAACAAGGCGGCGCAATAAAAGCCGATGGCGGTACCGTTTACTTAACCGCTAAAGCTGCTAATACACTCACCAGCAGCGTGATTAACCACACCGGCATCACCCAGGCACAAACCCTCGCTAGCGGTGAAGACGGCACGATTATGCTAATGGGCGATATGGATAGTGGCACAGTGCAAGTGGCAGGCACTTTAGATGCTAGCGCATCTATTAGTGGTAAAGGTGGATTTATCGAAACCAGTGCAGCTAAATTTGAAGTTAAAGAAAACACCCAAATTAAAGCAGGTGAATGGTTAATTGATCCTTTCGATATAACGATTGATGCTACTTTAGCAGCGGCTATTGGAACTGCACTTGAAAGTGGCAATGTTACTATTGAAACAGATGGAACAAATACTCCTGATACTTCAAGTAGTCAAAGCGGAACTAGAGGAGATATATTTGTAGCTTCAAATATTAATTATACAGGTGCAAATGAAAGCACCTTAACTCTTAAAGCCTATAGTAGTATCGTTTTTGCAGATGGATATGGAGGCAATAGCAGCAGTACATTTTCTACTGTAGGAAGCATTGATAGTTCAAATGCTTCATTAAATGTAGTGCTTTGGAGCCGAGCGGGTGATACTGCAGTAGATACGAATGCATATCGAAGTGGTTCTGTTTGGGTGCCTGTAGGGTCAAGTATAAATACTAACGGTGGCAATATCACTATTGGTGGGGGATTAGACCCTCTGTCAGGCTATTCATATTATGATGGAAGAGGAAATACAGTTGAAGGAAATGCCATTACAAGAGGGGTATCTATCAATGGTTCTCTTGATGCTCAAGGTGGAAATATAACTATTAAGGGAGAAGGACATACATCTATAGCTAGTAGAGGAGTAAATATAAGTGGTTCTATTTCTACACAAGGTAGTGGAGATATATCTATTAATGGAGTTAGTCATACATATTCTGACGGTATAGCGTTAGGAGATACTGCAGTTTCTGGAACAACAGGTATCATAAATATAGAAAATGGAACACTTACACTAAATGGCACAAAAGGTAAAGGATCAAATGGAATTAATTTTTCAACCGTAGGAAGTGCTATAAATATAACAGGTTCAGGCTCTGTGAACGCAAATGCTACTGGAAGAATTAATTTAGACAAAGGACAAATAAATAAATCTGGAAGTGCTAATTCAAATCTAACACTTAAAGCAACAGACCATATAGTTATGGAAAAAGGTTTTAAAATAGAATCTACTAGTGGAGCACTTAATACTATATTTCAATCAAACAGCAATGAAACAAACGGTGGGGTTATATGGTTAAAAAGTAATGCTTCTCAAGGCGCGACAATAAATACAAATGGTGGATTTTTAACTTTTTCAGGCGGCTTGGATATAGCAACTGGTTATGCTCAGGGTATGGATAATGTGCATGGAAATGGTATCACAATCGATTCAGCAACTATAACAACAAATGGTGGAGATATAACACTTAGGGGTAAAGGTGCTGAATATTATGAATCATATAATTCTTCAGATGACTCTGCTACTACAAATGCAAATGGAATTAGATTACATGGAAGTAATACAATTGATGCCGGAACAGGAAAAATTTCTTTCGTAGGAGTAGCGCAAGGGAGAAATGGCTCGAGTAATGCTATTGAAACTAATTTTAAAGGCTATACAAAAATTTTATCTTCTGCTACTTCAGGAGATGCAATTAAGTTTTATGGGGATGCAAGAACTGGAACATCAACAAACGGTTGGGGAACTTTTCTTTGGGGAACTAGTGATAGTGGAATTTTACTCGCAGCAACAAGTGGAGGAAATATATACCTAGAAGGATATGGAAGAAATGTTATAACTCATGCTGGTGGAGTGCACTTAGAACCTAATGCTTTTGTTTTAGCCAATAGTGGTGATATAACTATAACTGGAGAAAAAGGAAATGTTTCTACTTACGCTGATGTTGTAAACAACAACACTATAGGATATATAGATTCATTACCTAGTGGTTTTGGTATAGCTTCTCCTGTAACTTCCTCTAGTAGTAATATAAATATAATTGCAGACACTATAAAAGCAAATCAAGTCTTTGGAAGTGGTACTTTTTCTTCAAGTAAAATACAAAGTAGTGGTATATTAACTCTTGCACCTAAAACAGAAAATAAAGCACTCTATATTCAAAGCTCTACACCAGTAGATACAAGTACAGCTTGGTTCAACCCTAGTTCAATGTTTGGTACTGATGGCCTTTTTAGTCCTAATTTCAGTAAATTGGTTTTTGGATCAGAAAAAACAGGTGACTTAGTATTAGATAACTATAGTTTCAATCAACACACTGAAGTTATTTCAAAAAACAAGGTAACTTTAGGTAATATAAGTATTGCAGAAAACAAAACCCTAACTGTAATAACAACTGGCAACAATGTCAACAATTCAGGAATTTTAAATGTAGACAATCTTTCAATCAATGCATCCAATGCGAGTGTTTTTTTCGATCAAAAAAATAAAATAAAAACCTTGGCTGCAAATGTAAAAAACTTAGATTTTTTAAATGCACAAGAGCTAACAATTGGCAGTGTTAATGGAATCGATGGAATAAGCTCATTAGAAAATATAAAAATATCAGTCAGCAATGGAGACTTAATAATTGATAATAAGATAAAATCAGACGCAACAACAGATACTGCAATTACATTAAACTCGGGGTTAGATATAGATCACGGCACAAAAACAGGTGGAGACATTGTTTATAAAAACGGATCAATAATAACTGGAGTTAATGGAAGGTCAACATTTTATACAGGCAGTATTGATGGCAGCACCGCACTAGCAACATTGATAGGAAGTGGATCCAATAGATTCAGATACAATTCAGATGAATCTAGTAATGGTTATACTAGTGCACTAAGCGATGGCTCATACCTTATTTATAGAGAGCAGCCAATAGTAACGATTAAGCCTAATGAAAAAAATATAACTTATGGAGATGCATTGCCAAGCTTAGACTACATCAGCAGCGGTTACGTTAATGGTGAGACTGCTTCTATTTTAGAAGGCACTGCAAACTTTGAAATAGATGCAACAAAATCTACTAGTAATAATTATAAAGCAGGAACGTACGATATAAAATACAAGGATGGACTTAGTAACAAGTTAGGCTACCTTATAAAATATAGTGAAATAAACAATGAGTTAACCATTGATAAAAAGAAAATTACTATTAGCGGCCTAACCTACGATAACAAAGTGTATGACGGCACTACAAACCTTGTGTTTAGTGGCACAGCAACAGTCAGCGGGTTAACTGGCGACATGGTAGAAATTTTAGGAACCGCAAGCAGCAGCTTTACTGATAAAAATGTAGGGCAAGATAAAGCTATAGAGGTAAGTGGCCTTAGCCTAACCGGTGCTGATGCTAGTAACTACACCTTAAATAGCGATGACTTAACTGCCAATATCACTCCTCGTCCCATTACCGTTACAGCAGATAGCTTTAACAAAAATGAAAGTATTGCAGACCCAGCGCTCACTTTTAAAACTAGCTGCGGTTCGCTTTCAAGCAATTGCGGCTTGGTAACTGGTGAAAGTTTAAACGGTGCATTAAGCCGTGAAGCAGGTGAAAGCGTGGGAGATTATGCCATTCAACAAGGTTCAGTTAATGACCCTAACTATGCCATTACTTTTGAAGCAGGCAAGCTAACCATCGCTGCGGCAGCTGTAGTGCCAAAGCCAGATCCAAAGCCAGATCCAAAGCCAGATCCGAAGCCAGATCCAAAGCCAGATCCAAAGCCAGAGCCTGATAAGCCAGTTGTTCCGGTTGCACCTACTGAACCGCCTGCTCCTTCGAACAAGCCGGTTCAACAGGTAATTGCTAATATTCAACAAGTTAACAACAATACTTTTACATCGGCTAACAACACTAGAAGCAATAGTTTACCGCCAGTGAATGGCAATGCTGTTAATAATAGCAATCCCAATACAGATGGAACTAGCGGGATACAACAATCTGGTAACTTGGAATTGGTTGAGGTAGATGACACTGATGGGGTAAATGAACAAGCCACTGGTTCAGGTATAGATGCAAACTCGCTTGTTCAGGTGTTTGTAATCCAAGGTGGTCTTAACGTGGATGGTTTAGCCAATGACGAACAGTAATTTTAAGTTATTCTACAAAATTAAGGAGCCTACCATGCAACTCAGCCACTTTAAATTACTACCCTTGTCAGTTTTTGCCTTGGCGATGCTGGGTGCTAATTCAGCACTTGCTCAAGAGCCGCCCTTGGGCGCTGGGCAAATTTTGCAACAAAACCAGCCACAGCTTAGCGCACCTAAAAAGTCAGATATTCAGCTACAACTGCCTAGCGATGCTGGGCAAACCACTCAACCCGGCGGGCAAACGGTGGCTTTAACGCAGGTTATTTTAAGTGGTAATACCTTATTTTCAGATGAAGTATTGTTAGCCCAGCTAGAAACGGCTTTAGAAAGCCCCCAAGATTTAGCAGGCTTGCGTAACCTAGCCGAACAAATCACTAACTTTTACCGTGCCAGTGGCTACCCTTTTGCACGGGCATTAATTCCTGCCCAAGCCATGAAACAAGGCCAGCTAACTATTCAAGTAGTTGAAGGGCGCTATGGTCAGGTTGAAGCAAGAAGCGACAGTGGTGATGAAAAACTAGCCGCCACCGCGCAAGGCTTTTTAGCCAATTTAAAGCCAACAGAAATTATTGCTTCTGTACCACTTGAACGCAGTTTATTAATTTTAAATGACTTACCTGGAATGCAGGCCACCCCCGTGGTGCGCCCAGGTAGCGCCCAAGGTACGGGTGATTTAGACGTGGCTGTAACTGCAACTCAGCGTTTTTCAGGGGATGTTGGTTTTGACAACCACGGTAGCCGTTTTTCAGGGGCTTACCGTGCCACGGGTAATTTAAAGGCCAATCGCTTGTTTACCGTGGGTGATCAGCTGAATTTTTCTTGGCTATATTCCAGTGAACAAACTTGGCTAGGTGGTATTCAATACAGCCTGCCGGTGGGCGCTTCAGGCTTAACAGCTAATTTGGGGCATTCCTATACTGATTACACCCTTGGCAAAGGTTTTAAAGGCTATGAAGGCACCGCAGCAGTAACGAGTGCTGGGTTAAGTTATCCACTAATTCGTAGCCAACAGGCTAACCTTTCAATACAGGCAACTTACCAATACAAAGACTTAGATGATAAAGGCGTTGCTGGCTATAACAAAGCCACTGCTAGTCATGCTTTACCGCTGCAACTCAACTTTGATAAGCGTGATGCGTTTGCCGGCGGCGGTTTAACCTATGGGCAGTTAATTTTAACACCAGGGCAGTTAGACATAGACCAAAGCGCTGCAGTTTCTAGCGACCAAAGTTTTACCAAGCTAAACTTGCAAGTAATTCGCATGCAAAACTTAGCTACACGCTGGACATTGATTACCAAAATTAATGCACAATGGGCCGATCAAAAAACATTAGACGGCTCAGAAAGCTTTTCACTAGGCGGGCCACAAGGCGTGCGTGCTTACCCTACTTCTGAAGGCTCTGACAGCCGTGGCCTAGTGGCGCAATTAGAAACCCGTTATGCCACACCTTTTGGGCTAACGCCTTATGCGTTTGTGGATGCTGGGCAAAGCAGCCGTGGCGATACCAACAATGGCAAACGCCGTGTATCAGGCGCTGGTTTAGGCAGTAGCTATCAGTGGTCTGCTTTGCAATTGGATGCCAGCCTTGCTTGGTCGCTTTCAGGCGGTGATTCACAAGCAGATAGCAAGGGTAACGACCCGCGCTTATGGTTCAGTGGGCGGTTTAACTTTTAAATACTAGCTAAACTTAACCAGCCTCAAGAAAACTTGAGGCTGGTTTTTTTATTCATTTATTATAAAAGCCAAACCTTTACCAAAAACAGACCTTAGTGGTAAATAAAACTCCCAAGCTTTAGCTTTTTTTCTTAAACGACTAACAATAACATCAACTCTATGTACATCATTATTTTCCAAGTGTTTAAATAAGGTGTCATTAATGTAAGATCGACTAATAATTTGATTAGGTTGTTGTAATAAAAGTTCCAGTAAATCTTTTTCTTGTTGTGTTAAATCTAACTTACATCCTTTAGGTTCAACTAAACAACAATCTACTTTATCTAATAGCCAACCTCTTTTATCATTTTCTTTATAATCAACTGCAAAGTTTTCTGATGTTTCTAAGCTTGCTTCCTGTCTAGCAACTTGCATCCGCTGCCACAAACTTTCTAGCTTATCGTTCAAATCAGAAAAATTAACTGGCTTAACTAAATAAAGGTCTGCACCTAAGCTAAGCCCTTGTAGATAATCTTGCTTACCACCTCTGGCTGTAATAACAATTAAACCAAAGTCACCCAATCTAATTAAGTGTTTAATAAGACTAAAACCATCTTCACCAGGTAGGCCAATATCAATTAAAAATATATCTGCTTTTTGTAGGTGCAGTTCTTTCCAGAACTCCTCAGCACTAGCAGCGAACCAGCAGTTGTAACCCTTGGCTTCAAGAAAAAAACTCAACTCTTCTTGTAAATCTAAATTATCTTCAATGATAGCTAAGGTAGGTTTTTTTAGCATTATTTTCTCCTATTCGAGCAATAAAAAAATTTATAATGGTAGCTTGAGTTGAAAAGAGCAGCCTTGGCGGGTGTTTTTAATTAATTCCAAACAACCAGCATGGGCTTCTATTATCTCATGTGCTACAAATAAGCCTAATCCATAGCTTTTAATAGTTGATGAAGACTTGTGTTGATAGCGCTCAAAAAGCTGCTCAACCATTTCAGGTGCAACACCCTTACCTTGATCTGTAATGGTTAAAACATACCCTTCATACTGAATACTTAAATCTAGGCATATTTCACCTTTAGGGGTATGTTTTACAGCATTATCAACCAAATTAGATAAAGCAATTTGTAATAGTGCTTTATCTCCATTAAATGAGTAGCTAGTTAACTTACTAAAATAACTTAACTGCCCATCAAACGTTATCACTAATTTATGTTGTTCAGAAAAAGAAGCCAGTGCTGTCGATTCTTCTAAAAGCTGCCCCCAATTAACTGGCTCTTTTTCTAGGTGCAATGCCTTGGCAGAAATGCGTGAATCGGCTAAACAGTTGTCTGTTAGTTGTACTAGGCGCTCTGTAGCCCTTTGAATGCGCTTATAACGCTGTTTTATTTGCTGGTTAGGTTGTTCTACAAGGTGTAAATTTTGTAATGCCATAGAAATGATACTCAGTGGCGTACGAAATTCATGTGAAACCATGCCCATAAATTGCCGCTGATGAAAACCGGCTTCACGTTCAATCTGCAACTCTCGCTTCATTAACAAATGCTCTTGGCGTAGACCTTTTTCTTCATAAGAACGCATAACTGCCAATACGGTGACTAAAAGTGTATTAAAAATAGGTGCATATTGCCAAATTAAGTAAATACGCCGGTCATAACTAATCCAACCTAAAAGAATCGCTAAGGATAAAAAGCTAGCTAAAAAACAAATAAAAGGACTTAGACTAAGCAGTAAAGTTAGTGGTCGATATCTTTCTTTATGCCAAACATAAAAAAAGCTAATAAAAAATATAATTGCAATTATTAAATAAATAATACCTTGAAATTCAAAACCCTTACCATAAAGGTCTAAAGGTATTAATACTACCTGAGAAATAACTAACAACATAAAACCCAACATAAATTTATAAATTTTAGGTAAATAGGTTTTAAGATTTAAAGCTTCAACACTTACCCAGATTAAAAATGCATAAGAAACTAGCGAGGCAATATTCGTTAAATAATGTTGTAATGGAAAGTTAATATTGGGCAATAGCCAAGTTACATAGCCTTGGATAGAGGCAATAAGAACGTAGACAGACGAATAGCCCGTAACAGCCCAGAGTAGTCTAGATCGTATAATAAAAGCTAAAACAACGGCTAAAAAAGTTGAGATAGCAGCCAAGCCCAAATAAAAGCTTAAATAACTGGTTTGTTTAGCCGTGTACTCTACAAACGCTTGGGGTTGCCACAAACTGGCTTCAAAAATTACCGTACTAATTGTTTTGATACGCACCACAAACTCATAGCCTAAATGCGGTGATTGTGTTTGTGGAATTTTGAATACAGGGAAGCGGTAGTCTAAATCCCCTCTTATTCCAGGCGTAATATCGCCAGCTTCTCGCTTAACCCATTCAGCAGCAGAATCACCCACTGGTCGATAATAAATAGTTACTTCATCAACAAAGTTAGGGGTAATCAGCAGTAACTGGTCTTGGTTAACAAAGTGTTCGGCAGGAAAAACCCAATGCAGCCAAAAAGTAGGCCGAACATAGCCCCTAGACAAGGGTTTATGCTGTATTTGCAAATCACCCTGTTTAACACGCTCTCTAAACCCTTCAAAGTCTAGCTGATGTTCATTATCAATATACAACTGATAAGCTACATCTTTTCCCACAAAAACAGGTGCGGCAAAGGTTTGAGCTGAAAAAAACAGTAAGCTCAGTAAAAAAAACCACCTAAATGCATTTATAAACAAAATTAAACCTCAAGCCTTTGCACCTAAAAACTGCCATTATTCATCGACTAATTTGGTGGTTAGTTTAGATGCTTTAAAGCTAATAAAATAGCAGAATGAAGCCTGTTACTACGGATTTCTGAGCTGCCTATGCGGTAGTGGACTTTTCATATATCTAGCATTCGATACGGGAATCCACACGGTTTAGCCCCGTGGTTACGGGGAACACCTTGTTACCCCACATGGTTAGCGCCATGACTGCGGTTTAGCCCCGTGGTTACGGGGAACACATACATGAAGGTGTCATCCCACCGTTTTGCATCGGTTTAGCCCCGTGGTTACGGGGAACACTTTCTTGCTGACTATCCAACACGACAAAAAGGCGGTTTAGCCCCGTGGTTACGGGGAACACACCTTTAGAAAGCATATATTCAACTTCAGAACCGGTTTAGCCCCGTGGTTACGGGGAACACATAAACTTGCAATAAATAAGCACGACAAATTACGGTTTAGCCCCGTGGTTACGGGGAACACATGTGCAACATAGTCATTTTTAACTGCTTTTACGGTTTAGCCCCGTGGTTACGGGGAACACTCCATCAGCCAGAAAAAACGTAGCTGTTTTGACGGTTTAGCCCCGTGGTTACGGGGAACACCTATAGTATAGACCCTCTATACCCCTCTAACCCGGTTTAGCCCCGTGGTTACGGGGAACACCTGGGCTGCTTCATCTGCTGCTTTGTTTTCTGCGGTTTAGCCCCGTGGTTACGGGGAACACGGCTGTTTAAGCTGTTTAAGCTGCTGTTTGTGCGGTTTAGCCCCGTGGTTACGGGGAACACTCTTTATTTTCGTGATCATATTTAACATTCATCGGTTTAGCCCCGTGGTTACGGGGAACACTTATTGGTGACACCGCTTTACACTGCTACTACCGGTTTAGCCCCGTGGTTACGGGGAACACGGCGATAGAGATAAAACCAAAGCCTTATTAAGCGGTTTAGCCCCGTGGTTACGGGGAACACTATTCCCAACATCCAGATATACATAAAGGCGGCGGTTTAGCCCCGTGGTTACGGGGAACACATAAAGCCCCAGAATATCAGGGTCAAGAAATGCGGTTTAGCCCCGTGGTTACGGGGAACACGAGAGTCGATTCATGCTCTGCTGCAAAACCCCCGGTTTAGCCCCGTGGTTACGGGGAACACAGCAGCCTTTTTAGCCGCCTCAGTAGCATCAGCGGTTTAGCCCCGTGGTTACGGGGAACACTATTTTGCGGTCTCTGACATAGACGTTAATAGCGGTTTAGCCCCGTGGTTACGGGGAACACTTGATCCGTTTGGATAAGCGATATTTAAGTCGCGGTTTAGCCCCGTGGTTACGGGGAACACTTAGCTGAGATATTAAGCGACAACATATATGCCGGTTTAGCCCCGTGGTTACGGGGAACACCTACTAGACAGTAGATGGCACTCTCTCTCACTCGGTTTAGCCCCGTGGTTACGGGGAACACCTATAAAAGCTGCCAAATTGCGCTTTAACAGGCGGTTTAGCCCCGTGGTTACGGGGAACACGGCTGGATTACAGAACAGGCTGGAAATCTGGCAGGTTTAGCCCCGTGGTTACGGGGAACACTGCAAAGCCGAAAACAAAGCCTGATTGAGCAGCGGTTTAGCCCCGTGGTTACGGGGAACACTTTGACAACCAGCATAAAAGCGTCATAACTCTCGGTTTAGCCCCGTGGTTACGGGGAACACTTCGTCGCAGGTTTATTCATGCAGTGCCCGGGCGGTTTAGCCCCGTGGTTACGGGGAACACGAGACGCAACCTATCAGAACAACGCCGCTAGCCGGTTTAGCCCCGTGGTTACGGGGAACACCTGCTCGTTACCACTCCATGAAAAAGGCACAACGGTTTAGCCCCGTGGTTACGGGGAACACAGCGCCCCGTTGAAGCGCGCATGTTGAGTTGCCGGTTTAGCCCCGTGGTTACGGGGAACACTCTGTTGCGGTTTGTGCCAACCTATTTGAATGAGGTTTAGCCCCGTGGTTACGGGGAACACGAAGGAAGCGCATTTTTTACAAGCCGACATAGCGGTTTAGCCCCGTGGTTACGGGGAACACTGACAAATACTCAGCCGACGGACTGCGTTCACCGGTTTAGCCCCGTGGTTACGGGGAACACGGAACAAGAGCGACAAGCAGCCAATTTAAGCGCGGTTTAGCCCCGTGGTTACGGGGAACACAGTAACGCTCAGGATGCCGCCTATGGTGAAGGCGGTTTAGCCCCGTGGTTACGGGGAACACTTCTGCGTATATATTCTCGCTCCCGTTCTCTGCGGTTTAGCCCCGTGGTTACGGGGAACACCACAACCCAGCGAGCGAACGAACTTGCAGAGGCGGTTTAGCCCCGTGGTTACGGGGAACACTGTCGCTAAACCTGCTTTTACGATAGTTTTCACGGTTTAGCCCCGTGGTTACGGGGAACACAAGACGACCCCAGCAACAACACACGGCACACGCGGTTTAGCCCCGTGGTTACGGGGAACACGGGAGGTTACAGTTTAGATGATTGCCGTTTGGCGGTTTAGCCCCGTGGTTACGGGGAACACCTTAGAGATTAATAGCCCAGGCGGGGATGTTGCGGTTTAGCCCCGTGGTTACGGGGAACACACGGCGGTTGAATATCAGCCAGTTTCTGATGACGGTTTAGCCCCGTGGTTACGGGGAACACCAAGCTGGTAACCCATAAATCCGTTAAAGAAGCGGTTTAGCCCCGTGGTTACGGGGAACACTTGATCGAAAAGGGGTTTTACCTATGCCAAAACGGTTTAGCCCCGTGGTTACGGGGAACACTAAGTTGAAGCCATGGTACTAAGTAGTGTGTACGGTTTAGCCCCGTGGTTACGGGGAACACCAATCTGGTACACCGCACTACCATTTGACCGGCGGTTTAGCCCCGTGGTTACGGGGAACACAGCGCACCGGTCGCTACAAAAACAAACCTGGACGGTTTAGCCCCGTGGTTACGGGGAACACAAAAGGCGAACGGATCTTGGCGAGACTATCGGCGGTTTAGCCCCGTGGTTACGGGGAACACTTTTTTCTTCTTCGTCATGCCAAAGCGCTAGGCGGTTTAGCCCCGTGGTTACGGGGAACACTTTAGACCCGAGCGGAATTTTTACCGCATTTGCGGTTTAGCCCCGTGGTTACGGGGAACACTCTTTTGGTCGCTCTATGTCGTCACGTTGACGCGGTTTAGCCCCGTGGTTACGGGGAACACCAACCAGTAACCCCGAAAACCGTAGGCATGAGCGGTTTAGCCCCGTGGTTACGGGGAACACTCTTACCCACTTCTTTCATTGCCGCATTGCTCCGGTTTAGCCCCGTGGTTACGGGGAACACGATAACCCTTGGCGTTTTTTCGTCACCTATCGCGGTTTAGCCCCGTGGTTACGGGGAACACGCATCATCTGCCATCAAATCGAATTGACCCGCCGGTTTAGCCCCGTGGTTACGGGGAACACTGCGCTGATCTGGCTTTTGACTTTGGGCTTGACGGTTTAGCCCCGTGGTTACGGGGAACACCGCTTGCCTTGCTTCTTCAGCTAGTGCAGGCACGGTTTAGCCCCGTGGTTACGGGGAACACGTAATTGTTAAAAAGTCGCACTCGTGACCTAACGGTTTAGCCCCGTGGTTACGGGGAACACAATGCGTAAATCACGGGCAAGCTGGTCTAGCACGGTTTAGCCCCGTGGTTACGGGGAACACTTATTTCTTTTTAGCTTTTACAATACGACCCCCGGTTTAGCCCCGTGGTTACGGGGAACACTGCTGCACCTGGCTGCTGCCATGACTGCATGGCGGTTTAGCCCCGTGGTTACGGGGAACACCGTACGATGAAAATTAAGATGATGCTCAAGACCGGTTTAGCCCCGTGGTTACGGGGAACACAACAAACCGATAGGCTCATCAACCAAACCAACCGGTTTAGCCCCGTGGTTACGGGGAACACAGAAAAACCAACTCCAACGCTAGAGCTTTGGTGCGGTTTAGCCCCGTGGTTACGGGGAACACTTATATGGCTATTTTATTTCTGGTAGTTGTTACGGTTTAGCCCCGTGGTTACGGGGAACACTAACACTCATTGCAAAAACTGCTGACTGATCCCGGTTTAGCCCCGTGGTTACGGGGAACACTGGTCGCCAATCTCGCCGCCAAACCTCGGCAACGGTTTAGCCCCGTGGTTACGGGGAACACTCATTGTTATCAAAGCCTAGATCGCCAATCGCCGGTTTAGCCCCGTGGTTACGGGGAACACTAAAGACGGCTCTTGGTTGCCCAAAAAGAAAGCGGTTTAGCCCCGTGGTTACGGGGAACACTCAATCGCCGTTTTTTCTGCTGCTTCGTAACCCGGTTTAGCCCCGTGGTTACGGGGAACACTTCTTCAAAGTCTTTTATCTGCTGATTGTATTCGGTTTAGCCCCGTGGTTACGGGGAACACATCTAGCATGTGATTAACCGCAATCCTGATTGCGGTTTAGCCCCGTGGTTACGGGGAACACTTCCGAAACAGGCAAAAATGGGAAGCATCACGCGGTTTAGCCCCGTGGTTACGGGGAACACACCATCCGTAAAGAGCGGCTTTATACCCCCATCGGTTTAGCCCCGTGGTTACGGGGAACACAAAAACTAACGGATAAAGGAGAACAAAAGTTTCGGTTTAGCCCCGTGGTTACGGGGAACACCACCCGACATCATATCGCCAAAACCTAATAGGCGGTTTAGCCCCGTGGTTACGGGGAACACTTCACTGTTTCCCTGACCGCAGCACCTTTAGGCGGTTTAGCCCCGTGGTTACGGGGAACACTGTCAGTAAGCAAACTAGACCGCCGTGTTTAACGGTTTAGCCCCGTGGTTACGGGGAACACAAAATACATTGCAAGCAAACATAGTTGCACACCGGTTTAGCCCCGTGGTTACGGGGAACACACGGTTTTAGTTAACCTGTTTCAAGCATTTGGCGGTTTAGCCCCGTGGTTACGGGGAACACAACAGCAGCAGCGGTAGGGAATTTAATGCAAGCGGTTTAGCCCCGTGGTTACGGGGAACACCATAGCTCGCAACTACCGGCATCTACCTGTTTCGGTTTAGCCCCGTGGTTACGGGGAACACTGTAATTAGTCTGTCTTCAATCTGAAGAATATCGGTTTAGCCCCGTGGTTACGGGGAACACGCGTAAAGCCCACAAAATGAACATGACTCATGCGGTTTAGCCCCGTGGTTACGGGGAACACGAATCAAGGCGCAAGGCTGGCTGGAAACGCATCGGTTTAGCCCCGTGGTTACGGGGAACACAGGTTGAATTTGCAGGCGGCTATAAATCATTTCGGTTTAGCCCCGTGGTTACGGGGAACACTGTAATAGTTTGGGCTGCGTTTAACTCATTCACGGTTTAGCCCCGTGGTTACGGGGAACACTGGTGTGAACAGGTGAGGGTAGCTAAGAATGCCGGTTTAGCCCCGTGGTTACGGGGAACACCAATGCAGGTTGGAAACGTATCACGCTACACGCGGTTTAGCCCCGTGGTTACGGGGAACACGCTTGGTACTGCTGTTGTGGCTGCTGCATTGGCGGTTTAGCCCCGTGGTTACGGGGAACACGAACCAATCCCTCTGTGGATTGAATGTTAAAGCGGTTTAGCCCCGTGGTTACGGGGAACACATTTAGTCTAAAAACGATAATATCTGTATTTTCGGTTTAGCCCCGTGGTTACGGGGAACACAATCGGCACTAATTCTAGCTAATTTGCGTTGCCGGTTTAGCCCCGTGGTTACGGGGAACACCACCATCTATCG
The DNA here is from genome assembly GCF_035271045.1 of Marinospirillum sp. Lineage (GTDB taxonomy): Bacteria > Pseudomonadota > Gammaproteobacteria > Pseudomonadales > Halomonadaceae > Marinospirillum. The sequence goes on from NZ_DATESC010000013.1 coordinate 15,559, forward strand.
GGCCTTCCATCGGTTCGTTACGGTTTAGCCCCGTGGTTACGGGGAACACCGAGACGGTATAGAGCGACAAAAAGAGCAGTTCGGTTTAGCCCCGTGGTTACGGGGAACACTGAGCCGTAAAAACGCATCCGTTACAGACCGGCGGTTTAGCCCCGTGGTTACGGGGAACACGCAAACAGCACCGTTGCGCGGTACTAAGTATGCGGTTTAGCCCCGTGGTTACGGGGAACACTTGCTCTTCACGCTGCAAAACTGCTAGGCGCTCGGTTTAGCCCCGTGGTTACGGGGAACACTTGCTTCTCCCACATATCTAAAGGTGCTCGAACGGTTTAGCCCCGTGGTTACGGGGAACACTGACTTACATCAATAGATACTTTTTCAGTTTTCGGTTTAGCCCCGTGGTTACGGGGAACACCCTAGCCGCTGGCCTGTAAAACCTATAAAAGACGGTTTAGCCCCGTGGTTACGGGGAACACGAACTAATGATTATTTGGCCTGAATTTTTAGCCGGTTTAGCCCCGTGGTTACGGGGAACACCATAAGATTTAGTCTAGTAAATAAAACTAAAACGGTTTAGCCCCGTGGTTACGGGGAACACATGGGGCGCATGGGTACAAAGGGCTGGCCGTCCGGTTTAGCCCCGTGGTTACGGGGAACACTCTAAGTGTACACGTTTGATTTAATTAAAGAAATTAATCAGTCAAAAATATACCAATAAAAATCCACTTTTTTAAAGAGCTATCTTCCTTATAAATTTACGCTATCTGGCAAAAACTTAACCAGCCTAAAGCCATCAAAATCAATAGGCATTCTTCGATTTTCACCATAAGTAATGAAATCAAACCCAGATTCCGTATTCGTTCCCCAGGCCATAACAACATTGCCGTCTTCGGCTAAAGCTTCAACTTGATACCAAACCATTTCACGAATCCGGCGACTTACATCACCCACATACACACCAGCACGTATTTCAAGCAGCCAAACGGCTAATCGACCACGCAAACGTGGTGGTACTGCTTCAGTCACCACAACCAACATACTCATAAGTTTCTCCTTTAACCTACACGGTGTCCTTCATCGCCAATGCTTTCAGGTTCTGGTAAGGCAGGTGGTTGAGAATCAGCTGGCGGTGGCGGTGGTGTAATTTCGCCAGCAGCAAGCACTTCTTCAATTAAAGGAATAAGATTACGTAATGTTTTGCTGGTACGAAAAACATCACGGCAAGCAGTTCTTACCTCTCTATCAGGTTCAAGTGGATACCTAGCCGCAATTTTGAAAGCTACAGGTACAACAGTATCAAATTTAATTAAATCGGCTATATCGTACACAAAAGATAACGGCTTACCCGTATGCAAATAGCCGATGGCTGGAGCATAACCTGCCGCTAAAACGGCAGCTTCGGTCACACCATACAAACAAGCAGTGGCAGCACTAATGCAGCGATTAATCACATCACCTTTTTCCCAATCTTTAGGGTCATACTTTCGCCCATTCCACTGCACACCATATTGTTTAGCCAACATTTTATAAGTCGCTCTTACTCGCGCCCCTTCAATACCACGTAACTGGTCAACACTGCGCCGTTGTGGTGCATTTTCTTGGAAACGAATTTCAAACATTTTACGCACAACTTTTAAACGCAAATCCTCATCTAAAGCCAGTTTTGCTTGGTAGAGTAATTTATCTGAACGCGCACCACCTGGCTGACCAGCAGAGTAAAGCCGAACACCAGCATCACCCACCCAAATTAATAAAGTGCCTGTTGTTGCTGCCAACTTAACCGCAGCATGACTTATCCGTATACCAGGCTCAAGCATAATGCACACCACAGAACCCACTGGAATGTGCATTCGCTCACCATGTACTTCATCAATCACAACAAAAGCACCATCCCTTACATCAACATTACCTTTGCCTATAAAAATCATGGAGTTACGATCTTTAATAGGGATAGGCCTTAAAGGGATAAACGCCATTAAATTGGTCTAACCAGCATTAACCCACAGCCCAAAGCTTTAGCGCGTCCAAATCCTTTTATATATTGTGCTAAAAATGCTTTTGGTTCATTTATGGTAAGCACACCTTGAAAATCCACGCTGGAAAACTGCACCTGCTGTCCGGTTATTTTTTTACTTTTATGTTGTGTATAACTCACCATTTCAGGTAAAGCATCTAGTTGAACACCCCAGTTTTTTAAGCGCTGTTCATCAGCAATCCAAGCATGGGCTGCTTGCTGCATCACCATTGCTAAATCTGTTGATGATTGAGTCGCGCCAGCCGCCATCTGTTTTTTGGCATGCATAAGCACATCATGTCGCCTGCTTTTGCCGCCACTGTCTGTAATACAAACGGTAGGGTTTACACGCAATTTAAACCCTAGGCGTTGGCCGCTAACCAGTTGTGGCTGAAACTGTTTGGTTTGCACACGCAATACCGTATTATCAGCAGTTGGCATTGAGGTTGATAAAACAAAAAAATCCGGTCTACCGCCTAGTCCTACCTCTTCTCGAAAAATAAATTCACGCTCTTCTTTATCTCGAAAAAGACTCCACAGTAATTGGTGTGCTGAATAGACACCATTACTCATAAGTTTAGCCAGCTCGCCTGTTGCTTGAGCCGTGCGCTGCAAGGTTACTTTTGATAAAAACATTAAGCATCTTCCTTAACTGATAGCTGGTGCATAGACCGTTGTTTAAACTGCCAACGTTGCCTATTCACTGGTTCATCCCAAGGGTGAGTCGTAATTATTTGTTGGGATTCAAAGGCGTGTTTGTCACCTTCCCAAAAATAAGTTACCCAGCCGCTTGAATTCAGCCATAGCTTGTCTTCTTTTTCTGAACGAGTTAATGGCGGAAATTCAGTATCCAAAGCATCTTTAAGCAAAACAACTTCAATTATTTTAGGCTGTACTGGCACAGCTAACGGACAAGATTTACGCCCTAAGTACAAACTATAAACTGGCTTTAATAAGCCCTGCTGTAGCTGCTCTAAGGTAAAACTAGCGGATGAAGTTAAAGAAACTGCCACAATCCAAACCGCATCGCAACGGTAATCTCGACTTGAAAGAACCGTATTTAACTTATCAACTTCTAACTCACTCTTACGCGTTAAGTGATTGATTTTATTACTGTGCGTAGGCACTTGTGCTGTTTGGTAGTCACGCATTAAAGCGCTAGGTACGGTTTGCTTAACCGCTAGCTGCACACTTTGTTGCAATGCTTGTAGTTCATCTTCCTTATCACGTTCAATACCCAAACCAGATGCCAATAAACCTAGTAAAGCAGAACGGGTGGGTTGCACTGCTGTGGGCCTATCGCCACCCACAGCAGACACGCCCCAGCTAGCCAAAGCTCCATATAACCGAAAAACCAAATATGGCTTCATAACGCCGCCTCCATTATTGCGTAATGAATTTTGCTAACTCATCAAAACTACCTTCACCCTTGTTAGCGTTAATGGTATAGCGTTCATCAGCACAAGCGCCGTAAACTTTATCAAAGTTTTCAGCCTGCAACTGTAAAGCTTCAATCGCAGTTGTAGCTTGGTCTTCTGCATCAACAGGCTTTAAAAATGCAACCGAAAGGGAGCGTGGTTGTTGCGAACCTTTTTCTGCTAAAACAAAACTGGCATAAGCACGCGAAGCAAAGCTATTTTGTTTTCCTTTAGGTGAAATTTTTACAGCCGCTTCGGTTAACGCTTGAATGGCCTGATTAGCCAATGCTTCATTACCGTCTAGGTTTGCAATTAATTGCGACTTATTAATGCAAATGTAGCTATAAAACAATGCGGCTGCAAAACCTGATTCGCCTATGTGTGAAGAGCCGGAATCTATTTTTCCATCATTTAGATCATCAACAGCAGTAAAATAATCATCTTCCACTACAACGCTATGAACACTGATAGCGTGAGCAACTTGGCAAGCCGCTTCAACATTGTAAGCAGGGCTAGAAGCCAACATACGTCCAAATAATGCAATATCCACTGCTGTGCTATCCGCTTTAAGAAGTTTTAACTCGGCTTCAGTAGGAACTCTGTTTTCAGCAGCCAACAACTTAATCAGCGCCAATGTATCCGCTTTTTCAGCAGGGCTAATATGCGCTAGCTGTTCAATTTCAAGTGAATCTTTTTTACCTTTACCAAATACACCCGCAATCATAACCGCCCATTCTTTTGCCGACTTTTCTTTAACATCTGCGGCTAACAAGGCTTCATAAACCTCAACACCAAAACGCTTGGTACGAATGCCAATATGACCGGCCATTGCTTCTTTAAAAAGTTCAGAAATACGCCAGTTACGCTTTAAGCTTTGTGAGCTAACACGCAGGCGTTCAAAACCGCCCATTTTTGCAGTTTTAGGGCGACCTAAATCATCACGGTTAAGGTTAGAAGGTGCGTAAGACGTTAAAAGGTGCAGCTGAATAAATTGGCTCATAATCATTCCTTTTCTTTAATTTAAACAATAGTTAACATTGATTTGTTTTTTAGTAGTCTATTTTTTAGCAGTCATAGATGCAGCTTGGTAATAATCCATAGCCCATCGCACAGCAATGCGTTTATCCGCTTTGCGTGGCATTAAAGCGTAGTATTCACTAAACCATTGCTGAATATCGTTTGCTAAAACAGTAACAGAAACATCACCCTTAATTTGCTGCAAAATACGGCGTAAACGGCGTAAGAAGTCTTCAGGTGTTTTAGCACCCTGCAACTGTGCAAACCGCAGTTCACTCACAATGGATTTACTGCCATCGCCTTTACTGCCTGCTGCTGCTGCTAGTTTATTTTTAGAGTTGCTTTTTACATGCACTAACGCTGCTGCAATGGTTGCCCAGCATTCAAGATCACTGGGTTTAGCGAATTCAGTTAACGATTCAGGCAAGGCAAACCAAAGCGTCCTAAAACCTTCGCTTAACATTGCTGCATCAATACTTTCACAACGTTTAAGCTGGGCTTTTTGTGCTGTAGAAGCAGGAAAGTTATTATTTTCTTTCAGCTCAGCAGGCGACAAAAACATACTTTGCCACCAGCGCAATACCAGCAGTTCAGTCTCGTTATCCTTAGTTTTCATTAAGCGACCTCCTTTTTAATGGTGGAAATTTTATGATTAGAAATAAATGCCTTAATGTCTTTGCCACCAAACAACCACCCCATTAAAGCGCGACGTGCATGAATACGTTTTGCCATAGAGCGTTGATCGCCCAAACCAGCCGATAAAGCATATTGATCAAATAAATTAATGCAGGTATTTCTTAGCGCGTTAAGCCACGGGTTTGCAAACTCGGCATCCAGTATTTCTCTAGCATTTGGCTGTTGATTAATTAGTTGCTGCACAGCGGTATAAAAAGCAGCTTCACTGCGTTGCCAAAACTCTAAATCAATAAAAGATGTATCACCTTTGGCATCACTAGGCTTTTCGAACCAAGCTGCTTTAATTTGAGTACGACAATGCCATAAAGCATTTGATGCTAAGCTTTGCAGAACTTTAATGGGGCGTAATACATTAGCTTGCTGTGCAGCAGGGATCGCAAATAAAGGCATAGAAACAGAATACCAGCCACGTGCTTTCATATTATCCATATCAAAACCAAATACCCAAAGCCGTGGCAGTTCTCCAAGCAAGCTTTCAAAACCATTAACTACTTGATAAAAATGTTCGATCACTAACGCGCAATTTTGCCCTTCAGAATTATCCGTTAAAGTTAACGCATCCCATATTTTATAAGTTAAACCACCAGGCTGCCCTTTAGCAGATAAGTTATCCTCTTCAGGTTTTTTAGGATCATGCTTATAAGGCGTAAGTGGGTGGCGCCAGCTACCCGAATAGTTACCACCGTAATTTTGAGTGCGATATTCAATGACTGTTTGCTCGGCTAATAGGCCACTTATTTGGCAAGTGTCAGCAGTTTCATTAACCATTAAACGCATACGCCGTGGCATCGCCCAAAACATATGCAACGGGTGTACGTCTGATGCGTAAATCTCGGTACCTTTTTTATTACTTAACTTAGTGGGCGCTAACCAAGGAAAAACAGTTGCACTGTGTAAGTCAGGTTGGTCATAACTCCACACGTCTAAGTTAATTACGTTAAACCACAACTTTTGCCATAAGGTTGCATCTTCTGCTGTTGGCAAAATCAAAGTAGTTAACGGGCCACCGCCCCGCAAACCTACACGGTGTCCAACGCCACCTGCGGGTGCATTAATTTGCAAAGTAAATAAAGCTAAAACTGCCATTTCTAACGACATAACACTGCCAATGCCGCGCTTAATAAAGTGATCAGTATTCAGTTTCAGACCATTAGCACCAGGAGCCTCAATCAGTAAACCGGCTACCGTTGTTGGTTTAGATTCCGCTAACGGATCTAAATCCTGCATAAACAAAGCGCCATCACCTGTCACATTAAAAGCATGAGCAGCTTCATCAAAAGCCGCTTGCAACTCTGCTTTGCTAGGCGCTTCTTCATAAAGATCATGCCAGTCAGCTCTATCTTCAGGTGCTAACACAGTTTGCAATACACCAATGGCAAGCTGATAAGCAGCGCCCTGAAAATCTGCTCTTGGTAGTGCAAAATCAACCACTTCAGCATTGGCAATCGCCGATAAAGGCAACACCTTTTCTGTACCATCACGTAATAAAAATGGAAAGAATGGATCTTTCAACAGGTTTTTACTCATTTAATTCACCTCAAATTTTCAGAATGCAGCCACACAAAAGCACCCAACTGCAAAAAGAATACGAGCTTTAAAAGCGTAAGTAAACAATTATTAAGTTAGGAAGAGAATCTTCTTAAAAATAAAGAAAGAATTTTTTAGTCATTTATAGCCATTTCCTTACCTGACTTGCAGCGGGTGATATAATCAGCACGTTCTCCAGATAAGACTGGAGATGAACCGTTAGGTAGAGATTCTTCTCCACCCAAAATGTAACGTTCCCCGCTTTAGCGGGGTTTTACTTTTCAAAAAACTACTTCTCAAAGAATTTGTTACTCAGAAAACCCCACCACTGCATCGTAAGTAAAAGTAGGGTCTGTTTCAGGAAGCCAAACTTTTAAGTACTTCAAGTGCTTATGCTGCTTTTGTAGTTGCTCTAAAGCGTGCTCAAGGTGCGCCGGAATTTTTGCCAACTTATCTGCGTATTTATTTTTAGACAGTTTGACCGTGCTAAGTGGCAATCCAAAACGCACATCATCTACCCAAAAAGCTAACCCATTAGCTTCTGTTTGCTTCAGTAGAACCACTTCTACGGTTTCAATTTCGCTGTAACGGGTACTAATATCTGAATTATCCTCATACCAACCATCCGCACTTTTTGCGCTGTAGCCGTGGCGCTGCCACTTGATAACACTGGACTTTGCCTTAGCTGCTTTATTGAGCTGCTCACCAAGAAGCTGGTGTTCTTTATGTTTTAAAGTGTCAGGAATTTGCTCATAGGAACTATCACTGTAAACAGATTCTATTAACTGGCGTGCTTCTTCTGGCATACGAATTGCGCCCAATTTCATCAATTCGCGTTGACCAAGCCACAAACGCCCTGGTGAACGGTAGATATATTCAGTATGTTGAAAACCTTTACTTAACCAATCTGACGCTGGGTTAGCATCCCATTCTGGCGCGTGTACAAATAACACTGGAGCAAGTCTTGTATCTTTTATATTGCGCTCATAAGCTTTGCTGCTATTACGCGTATGGCGATGCAAACGTCCAGCACGTTGTATCAAATCATCTATTGGGCAAATATCTGAAATCATTAAGTCAGCATCGGCATCAAGACTTTCTTGAAACACTTGCGTGGCAATTAAAACTTTACCTCTGCGCTCAAGCTCACCGCTTTTTTTTCCAAAGATAGCTAACACCCGCGCTTCAATTTCCTTCCTATCTTGCAAAACAAAGCGGCTATGAAATAGCAAACAGTCTTTAGGATTATCCATGCGTTCGCTAAGCAGTTGGTAAGCATCCAGTGCATCGTTAACGGTGTTGCGAACCCAAACCACACATTCACCTTTAGCCACCGCATTAAGCACTGTTTCAATAACAGTTTCTAAATCATTAATTAGTTTTACTACTACTTCCCTACTAACATCGGCGCGGCTTTCTAATGAATATTCTTGTAAGGGCTGCTCTTGGCTAAGTGCCACTTGAGTAGCTAAAGGAAAAGCTTCTTGCTGCAACGCTTGCTTAGGTAAACCACCCGCTGTCAGCCAAATATCAACTAAGCGTTGGCGCTGTTTTTTGGCTAGCGTAGCGGTTAATAAAATAGCTGAACCACCCTGATGAAAATGTAAAGCTAGTAAGCTTTCAAGTAGCTCAAACATAAATTCATCTGCAGCATGAACCTCATCAAATATCAGCACTTTGCGGTTCAAACCCAATAGACGTAACGATTGGTGGCGGCGTGGCAAAACAGCCAGCAAAGCTTGGTCGATGGTTCCTACCCCGACTGGGGCAAGTAAAGCTTTTTTTCTTGAATCAGCTAACCAATGATTACATTGAGCCGTTGCTGTTTGATCGGCTTGGTTATAATCGCTATCTGTTATGCCTGTTGCTAGCACAGCTTCACGAAATAAATCACTCATTTCTCGCGCACCGTGCGCTAAAACAATGCTTGGTTTCTTGCCTTCATTACCGCTAAGCATTTGCTGATAATGTTTGGCTACACGGCTAAACATGGCGTTAGAAGTAGCCATAGTGGGTAAACCAAAATAAAAACCTTCTGCAGCACCTGCTGCCATTAAACGATGTGTTAAGGCTAATGCGGCTTCTGTTTTACCTGCACCAGTCACATCTTCAAGAATAAATAATTGCGAGGTTTTGTCGACGACAACTGTTTCAGCCCAATCCTGTAGCGGTGTTGGCGAAAAACCATAATACTTTTGAATAGATGAAAATGGCTGCACATTGAGTGGTTGCCAAAGATCGGTAGCTTCTAATGCACGTTGCGCTGCTGCTTGAGCCATAGACCAGTATTCAGATAGGGGGATTTTTTCTGTTTGATAGTGAAAGAAGTTACTGTCCGAACCTATCCAATCAGTGACGACTGCAATACCAGCTAAGTGCCAACTAACTTGTTTTAGTCTTTTCTGCCAATCTTTTGAAGCTAGCTTTTCTAAAGCTATTTGAGGATTAAAAATAGGCAGGATATCTTTTACAAATGCTATAACAGCCTGCTCATTATGCTCTTCAACAAATGCTTTAATAGCATTAGGATCATTTTTATTAATCGGCTGTCCGTGATGCCCTAAAACGCAGTCTGCTAAGATCATCAGCGTGTCTTGCACACGCATTAAACCTCGACTATCAACGTCTTCACCTTGAGTTAAGACCATTAAAACTTCGTCTTGAATAATCGTCCAAAAATACAGCCCCATACGGTCATGCCGAAAATTTTTTCCATCATAATCAGCGCAATCAACAGGGTTATAAAGGTCATCAGTATTAGATAAATAGAGTTTTTGAAAAGATGAGGAGAATTTACCTAAATCATGCAGCGCCAGCATAAAACAAAACAGGTTTGTCAGCTGCTCTTCGGTTAATTCTAAAAAGTGTGCTAAATCACGGGTTAAAGCTTGATTAGCAGAGAAAACCGCTTTACCAACAGCAGCAACATCTAAACAGTGATAAGGCAAAAGGTGGTAGGGTAGAAGGGAATAATGCGTGCCGATTTGATTGGGTTTATGTTGCGCTTTACCCCAGTATTTAAAATAATTTTTGCTGGCGGTTTGTTCGTTTAGCATTAATCCTCCTTAACCATAACTTTATCCATGACTGTCCTGTATAGCTAATTTACATAGACTTATCAAGGTAAAAAAATGGCGATCAATAACACGTCCTTGTGTATTAATCTAAGTGTTTAATAGCTAAATCAAATCAAAAACTATAATTAATACCTAGCATTAGGTTGCGCCCAGTCGCCCAACCCTTACCTCGGTTAAACGCTGAACAGCCGTTAAAGTGTAACCAACATTAAAAAAGCACCCAAAAAAGGGTGCTCTAATTTTTAAATCACAAAATACTAACTTAGAATTTTTCTTCAAAGCCAAGGCTGATTGCTGCGTAGCGGGGTATTTCGTCTCCATCAAAAGAGGATTTGTTGGTGGCTACGGCTAAATCGAGGTGCATGATACCAAAAAAAGTTGCACCTGCGTGGATTTTGCTGAGTTCTGAGCCTTTCATATTTTTGCTGTAGCCTGCTCTTAGGCCTGGAATCCAGGCGGTTTTTGGGTAGTAGCCGGCTGATAGGTGTAGGTTTTGGAATTCATCACCCACAAAGTTGGTGGCTGTGCCTAGGGTGTAAGCGCCTTGAATCATCCAGTTGCGGTTATCTGTGTAATAAGCGCCTTCTATTACAGCATGGCGGGTTAGGGTTACTGAATCGGCTACTTTGGTTTTGCCTGCTGCTTCTAACCCTTGCAGAGCTGTTAGTGTACCATCGGTTTTACTTAGGTAGGTATTTAGGTCCGGGTAATCAAAGCTAGGCTCGTTAAGGTTGTAGAAGGTAATACCTGCTTGGTAGTTATCACTGTGCCATAGGAAGCCTAAGTCTAGACCTACACCTGTTGTGGTTGTTGTATTATCTAAGAAATCTTCGGTAAGCTTGTCACTTGTATCACTGTCTTCATTGTTATCATTAGCTTCTGCTTGCAGTGAAACAAAGTTACGCCCCGCTTCTACATTGTAGATATTTAAACGCACACCTGCTTCTAACTGACCGTGTTTATCATTTAGCTCTAACCAGTTGGTTAGGTTAGTGCCATAACCAAAGCCTAAGTGCGTAACAACTGCAGCTTTAATGTCTAGGCCTGAGTCAGTAGTAATAGTCGATTCTGTTTTATTAGTGTCTATAGAGTTAAGCTTTGTTGGGTTCTTTTGTAGGTCTTCAATTACTGTTTTATTTTGTTCAGTCAAAATGCCACTAGCTAGTAGCTTTGCCTTTATGGCTGCAATTTTGTTTGCTGTTGTATCGCTACCATCTACAATCGTTTCAATATCTTTATATGCACCTGCTGCCTTGACTAAATCGATGTCTAATGAGCCTAGGTCTTGATTATTATTCGTTTTAAAAGTTGTTTTAACTCCTAAAGGACCGCTCAGGAAAGCACCTTTCATTTGCATACTGGCAGCAGCATTAATACTAAAAGTACCACGTGCTGAATTGCTACGAATTAAGAAGGGTGTTAGTGGTACTTGCAGTTGCCCACCTGCTCTTAATTGCCCGCCTTTTTCTAGGTCGGCAATAATTTCTGTGTTGGCGCGGTTAGCTATGGCTTCGTAATAAGCAGCTTCATTATTCCCTAAATCACCATAGCGACTTTTTAGGTAATTTATGTCTTGAGCAGTAAAATTATCCACTGCATCCATATCATCTACTAATCCATCAACTTTTTTGTCTAGGTCGTCAGACTCGCCTATTTCTACATAACCACCTAAATTACTTAAATAACCAAAACGGAACTTGTCGGTTTTATTAACTAATAGGTTGTTGCCGGCTGGGTTGAAGCTGCTGGAATGTACGCTGCCTTCATTTATTACGCCACCAATAGTGCTGGCATAACCTGCAGCGTTGAGTGATTGGTTTGCTGTAGCAGTTAAGGGTAGCGCTATTGCTGCTACCGCTAGGGCAAGGCGACTGGGTTTGAGTAGATTTTTCATAGTATTTCCTCGGCGGTAGCCTGTTATTTTTTATGTGTACTTCCAGTTGAGTTTACATAACTTTTGTAAATATCTGCAACTTCTTCTTGTAACTGGCAGAGAAAGTCTGGCTGCAAATTTGCGGTTACTTCTGCTATCCAGTGTTTTTCGTTCATCCATTCTTGCAACTTTACTGCATCTTTAGCAGTCATCACTAGAGGCTGGTCATCATTAAATTCTAAATGTTGCTGAGTCAATTGAGCATGGTCAACTAATGGATGTTCAGTAACGATTAAACCTAAGTTTTTTAACTGGTTAAAAAACCGTGACGGATTACCAATACCAGCCAATGCATGAACGGCTTCACCTTGGCTAAAAGGGCAATTTTTTTGCCAATGCCCATCACCCCTGCGCCAGCCTGAAAATTCCAGCTCATAGTTTTGCAGCGGATTTTTTAACGGTACATTAAACAGCGGTGCTTGACTGGCTAGCGTACCTTGAACGATAACCCAATCTACGCTGCTTAAACGACTAGGTGGTTCACGCAACGGGCCAATCGGCAGACAGCGACCATTGCCTAAACCGCGCTGGGCATCAATCACTACAATCTCAATATCACGGCCTAATGCCAAGTGCTGCAATCCATCGTCTGCAATAATTAAATCGCAACCTTCTTCTTCAATTAGCTGCTTAACTGCATTAGAACGCTTGGGGTCTACTACGATAGGTAAACCCGTTTGCTGCGCCAGCATTAATGGCTCATCGCCCACCTGTTGCGGATCACTATGAATCGTCACGCTTTGTGGGTAACAACGGGCTTTACCACCATAACCTCGGCTCACAATGCCTGGTTTATAGCCAAGACTGGCAAAATGTTTAGCCAACGCAGCCACCAACGGTGATTTACCACTGCCACCTACGGTGATATTACCCACAATAATCACCGGCACACTTGGATGATAGGCAGTTTTCTGACCATTGTGATACGCTTTTTTTCGTTGCGCCAATAACTGTAAATACAGCTTTTCTAAAGGCATTAATAATTTTAAAGCACCCGGACTAACGGCATACCAACGCGCTTCGATCCAATGTTGTAATTTAAGCATTTGGATTAATCATCCTTAAAATTAACTATCTTGAAATTGCAGTTGGTGTAGTTGAGCATAAGCACCGTTTTTAGCGAGCAAGGTTTGGTGGTCACCTTCTTCTACAATTTGACCTTTATCTATGACTAGAATGCGATCAGCTTTTTCAACAGTGGATAAACGGTGAGCAATCACAAACGTTGTTCGATTTTTCATAACCTCTTCTAGCGCTTGTTGAATGTAGCGTTCTGATTCGGTGTCTAAGGCTGATGTTGCTTCATCTAAAATTAAAATAGGTGCATCTTTCATAATCGCACGCGCAATGGCGATGCGTTGGCGCTGTCCACCCGATAATAAAACACCGTTATCACCCACTAGCGTATTTAAGCCCAGTGGTAATTTTTCAGCAAAGTCCAGCACATAAGCTGCTTTGGCGGCTGCTTCTACGGCTTTAGGGTCGGGATCTTTTATGCCATAAGCAATGTTGGCGGCTAAGGTAGCGTTAAACAGCGTAACCTGCTGAGTCACTAGGGCAATGTGTTCACGCAAATTCGTTAAAGTTAACGCTGGCAACGCAACACCGTCTAGCTGAATTTCGCCTTCAGTTGCATCATAAAAACGCGGAATTAAGTTGGCAAGGGTTGATTTACCGCCACCTGAACGCCCCACAAGGGCAATCATTTCACCCGATTGCGCCGTGAAGTTTATATTAGTCAATGCCAGTGGTAGGTCTTCGCCATAACGAAAACTAACATTTTTAAAGCAAATTTCACCTTTAGCACGGACTAACGTTTTTGTGCCCGTATCTTCTTCCTCTGGTGCATCGAGGTAAGTAAAAACATCCAGTGCAGCAGCCAAACCTTGTTGAATGGTATTGTTGATTTCAGTGAGTTGACGCAGTGGTTTTGCCATTAGTGAGGCAGCAGTTAAAAATGCAATGAATTCACCTGGGGTCATTTCGCCCATTAAATCAGGCGATAGTGCCAACCAAACTAACAAACCCAGCGCCATAGCGACAATAGTTTGCACCACCGGCGTACTAATCGCTTTGGTTAGCGCCATTTTCATGGCTTGTGTGCGGTTATACTCGCTGGCTTTTAAAAAGCGCTGGTATTCAAATTCAGTACCGCCAAAACTACGCACCACGCGATAACCTTGCAGCGTTTCAGAGGCAACGTGCGTCACATCACCCACCGAGTTTTGAATGCGATGGCTTATTCTACGAAAACGCCTGCTCGCATAACTAACCACCACACCAATAATGGGCGACACCGCCACAAAAACCAGTGCCAACTGCCAGTTAACCCACAGTAAATAGCTCATTAAACCAATAACAAACAAACCTTCACGCACCAATACAGTAACCGCATTGGTGGCTGCACCCGTGACTTGCTCCACATTAAAAGTAAGCCGCGAAACTAGATGCCCTGAAGAATGCTGGTCATAAAAACGTGAAGGCAAAACTAAAAAACGTTTGAATAAATCAAGGCGAAGGTAATGAACTAACTGCCTAGCCACATAGCTCATAAAATAAGTACCAAAAAAAGTACCCACACCGCGTAAAACAAAAATACCCACGACCAGCAACGGAAAGTACAAACGCTGCTCCCCCATGCCATCTTGAATGGAGTCGACCAACAATTTCATCACCTGTGCAAAAGCCGTACTAGAAGCCGCATAAAGGGCATAACCCATCACACTCAGCACAAAAGCAGGCCAATAAGGACGAACATAGGACAATAAACGGAGATAGGCTTTTATGCCAGTTGGTACAGGTTTAATAGGTGCAACGGGAGGAATTTGTTCTTTCACAAGCATCTCTTTTTAAAAACTAACTTTTAAACGCTATAACGGCTGAGTGGCTATTCTAACCTTTTCGATGCCTAAACGCCTTGCTAAGTCTAATGCAAAGACCAGTTGCTGGTGTTGGGTATTACTTTCAGCTTGAATTAACAAGGCTTCAATTATACTGGATGAATCCTTGTTAAGCTGAATTAGGTCAGCTTCAAGTTGTTCAAGGCTAACTTGGGTTTGGTCGTTAAATAAAATACGCCCATTAGCATATAAACTTAACACACTGATATTAGGTAAAGATGGTGTTTGTATTTCAGCGGTATTAGCTGTGGGTAATTGTAAATTAAGTGCTTGTTCTGGCAAGCGAGCGCTGACCATAAAAAAAATCAACAACAAAAACACCACGTCAATCAGTGGTGTCATATTCAAATCAGCAGGTTCTAAGCGTTGGCGTTTAAATCGCATATTTTTTGTGCTTCAGCTTCTAAAATAACCACCAGATCGTCGACTTTACGAATAAAATAACGGTGCATCACCAAAGTAGGAATCGCAACACTTAACCCCGTTGCAGTCGTCATTAAGGCTAACGAAATACCACCCGCTAACTGTTGCGCGTTGCCAGCAGCTAAGTCAAGTTGCTGAAAGACATCAATCATCCCCACCACCGTTCCCAACAAGCCTAACAAAGGCGTAATACTGGCAATCGTACCCAGCGGGCTTAGGTATTTTTCTAGTCGATGCACTTCATGAGCGCCCGCCGTTTTGATGGCATCTTTTTTAGTACCCGCAGCCCGAATGCGTTGCAACGCCTGCGGTATAGCATAACTAGAGCGCAACGCCCATAAACGCTCCAAGATAATCGCAAGTGCAACGACAGAACTCAACAACAGGGGCAACATCAACCAACCGCCAGCATAAAAAAGGTCTAGCACAGGGTAGTTCCTAGATAAAATACATAGGGAAGCATATTAGCAGCGGTTTTTTCTATTCGTTATTTAACCGCTGGCAACCAGTTGGCGTAGCCCTTAGCTTGCATATCAGCCAAAGGAATAAATAACAAGCTAGCACCGTTGATGCAATAACGTAAACCACCTCTGTCGCTTGGGCCATCAGGGAAAACATGACCTAGGTGTGAATCGGCTAACTGGCTACGCACTTCTATGCGGCGCATATTATAGCTATTATCAACTATTTCAGTCACAACTTCAGCTTGAATTGGCTTTACAAAACTGGGCCAACCACAACCTGACTGATATTTATCTTTAGAACTAAACAAAGGTTGACCGCTGACCACATCGACATACAAACCTGATTCGAATAGGTCGTCATATTCATGCGTAAATGCTCTTTCTGTACCGCTATTTTGCGTCACATAATACTGGTTAGCCGTTAAACGCTGTTTAAGCACATCAGCAGCAGGTTTTTGATAACTACTTGCATCAAAAGCTTGGCTAGTATGTTTATCTGTGGCAGCTTTGTTAGTCGATTGATTAGGCAATGGAATATCAGCTTTATTTAAATCAACGTGGCAATAGCCATTCGGATTTTTAAGTAAGTAATCTTGATGGTACTCTTCAGCCAAATAAAAATGACTTAAAGGCATATTTTCTACCACAATCGGCTTGGTATATTTTTCTTCTAACTTGGCTAAAGCAGTAGCAACGATACGCTGCTCGGCTAAGTCAGTGGTATAAATACCTGTGCGGTATTGCGTGCCTCTATCGTTACCTTGTTTGTTTAAACTGGTCGGGTCAATAATCCGAAAAAAGTATAGCAATAAATCATCTACACTTAATAAATCAGGGTTATAAGTCACTTTAACGGCTTCAGCATGACCCGTATTACGATAAATCACATCTTCATAACTAGGGCTTTTAGTGCGACCATTGGCATAACCAGAAACAACGTCAACCACACCATTAATGCGTTCAAAATAACCTTCAACACCCCAAAAACAGCCACCAGCTAAATAAATACTTTTGGTGTTAATTAGCGCTGCGGCTTGCTGTTGTTTTGGTTGATAAAAAGTAGCTTGATGCTGCTTCAAATCAGTATCAGGATTCGCAATTAACGCCAAGGCTTGTGCTTTATTAATACTGCCTTTAATCACTCGCTGTAATTTACCATTCGCATCCAAAACAACCCAGCTAGGGTAAACTTGCACACCAAAACTTTTCACCAAGTCACCAGTAGGGTCTAGCTGCACCGGCAAATCAGGGTAATCCAAACCCGCATACCAGTCTTTGAATTCATTAAGCGGCATTTCTCCTAACTGACCGGGGGATGCTAAGGTCACTAAATTAGCATTAGCAAAATCTGGGTCAATAACCCAAGCTTCTGTTTGCGCTAATTCAGATAAACACAGTGGACACCAACTTGCCCAAAGTTTAATTAAAGTAGGCTGGCTATTATCAAGTTTCACAGTAAAGTCTCCACCTGTTACACCTTGCAACGCGACTAACGATTGCAAGAAATCAGATTGAGCAGCCTTAGCTTTGGCAAGCGGGCTGCTGGTTAATATCAAGCCTATGATAGCAATTAGCAAAGTAATTAAAGTTAAGTGAGTCCAGCTAAAGTATCGTGACATACTTGCTTGCCTTTTGGTCATTTTTAGTCAATTAAACAGCAGAAATAGAAAGTAAATCTGCCATCATCTAGGTATATTATACTTCGACCTAAATTTTCATAAAAAATTCTACTTTTCTTTATATTTTCAATGCTAAAAGGTTATTAATTACTGCTGACGTTGCGATCTTTTTTTGTCCATGCGTTGCATCATATTACCAAAACGATCATCCATTTCTTCTTTGCTAATCACACCATTACCATTGCTATCTAACCCCTGAAAAGCACGAACCATACGCGTTCTAGTCATTTCCTGATAAACAGGCTCAAACTCTTTAAGGCTTAATGCACCGTCTTTATTAGCATCCGCCGCTTTAACTTTAGCAGCACGAAAGGTATCTAATTCTTGTTGCGTAATTTCACCATCGGCATCGGCATCAATTTGCTTAAAGAACTGTTGCTGCATACCAAAATGCCCGCGATTACCATGATGCTTCCCAAAACCAGATTTAGCAAAGTGATGAGAGGAAGAGGCTTTATCGTTAGCCATTGCAGCACCAGCAGCCAATGTAATTAAAACAACCAGCAGCATTGAAAAAGTTTGAGTAAATTTCATTATTAAGTACCTTGTTTAGTTTGAATTAAAATTTGAATCAGCTTGTTGCTCAAGCCACTAATCTAAGCCATTAATAAGCTAAAGGTGTGTCAGTCAAGGTGCTGTTTTGTCGTTATGTGTCGCAACACTAAGCATTGATACCATTTGCGACAAATGAATGAACAAACACAGTGCTAGCCAATGGCTATATCACCAATTTCTAAGCAAACTAGACTTAATTCAGTACATTTAGATTTATAGATAAGTCAAAAAAAACCAATAGAGAGCCGTTAATCTATGTCGGATTCAATTGAACCACACATTTTAATTGTGGATGACGCACGCGATATTCGTGAACCTTTAGGTCAATACCTGCGTAAACAGGGTTATCGTATCCAGCTGGCTGCCAATGCTGCCGAAGCCCGCCGAAGCCTTGACACAGCAGCAATTGACTTAGTTGTTTTAGATGTAATGATGCCTGGCGAAGATGGATTAAGCCTGTGCCGTTGGTTGGTCGCGCAAGGTGGGCCACCGGTGATTTTGTTAACAGCGATGGCAGATGAAACAGATCGCATTATTGGCTTAGAAATGGGTGCCGATGATTATTTGGTAAAGCCTTTTAATCCACGGGAATTACTGGCAAGAATTCGGGCAGTGTTCCGGCGCGTACCGCCTTTAGCTGCAGTTATTTTAACCGAACAACGCTGCTTTGCCGGTTGGACACACGACCCAATCACCCGAAAACTTAATCACCAAGACGGTCGGCGAGTAGAGCTAACGTCAGCAGAAAATAAACTATTACAGGTTTTTTTAGACCATCCTCACCAAGTGATTAGCCGTTCACGTTTGTTAGATTTAACCGCTGGACGCGATGCCAAAGCTTATGATCGCGCTATTGATAACCAGATCAGTCGCTTGCGCCGAAAAATTGAACGCGATCCCAAGCAACCGCAGCTATTAGTAACTGACTGGGGTGGCGGCTATGCCCTAGTTACCGATATTCAACCTACAACAAAGCTTGACAAAGCATGAAAAAACGTTGGATAAACTACCTTCCCGATGGTTTAGCAGCACGTTTTACTTGGCTATTAGTTATTACACTGTTACTGGCTAATCTGGTAGTTTTTGGGGCTTTTTCACTACAACAAACGCAACAAGATCAAGCCGCACGCGAAGGTCAAGAAGTTGAAAGGATTGTAGCGTTAGTGCCTGCGTTGGAATCAGTAGCACCTAATATTCGATCAAGGATTACACGCAATGCTTCTACACGTATGGCAAGAGTCAGCGTGACACCTGCGCCATTAGTTGTCATCCAAGCCAGTGACCCAAGGTCTATTTCGTTAAGCAAAAGGTTAGCTGAAGCACTTAATGGACGTGAAGTACGCGTTGCAATACGTGAAGTCAGCGAGCGCCGTAGCAATAGCCATCACCCGCTACCACCCCGAGGTTTTAACGTTATCACCCTGTCGATTGCACTGTATAACGAACAGAATACAAGCCCAAATATTAAAACAACGGCTTGGCTAAATGTGGCGACCAGTGGTGAACGCTATAAAAGCGCAAACACGGATAAAGGCTTATTTTTACTAATCTTGGGCGTATCACTGATTGCCGTTCTTGGTGTTGGACTATTGTTTGTACGCCGCCTGACACAGCCTTTAAATGCTTTGGCAAAAGCAGCAAAAGCGGCTGGATGCGGTGATCGTTCAGTACGGCTGGTGGAAACAGGTGCCAAAGAAGTACGCGATGCTGCCCAAGCGTTTAACACCATGCAAGCACAAATTGCCAGTTTTGATGCCGAACGCACCCGAACTTTAGCAGCCGTTGGGCATGATTTACGCACACCCATTACTTCTTTGCGAATTCGTGCCGAAATGTTGGACGATGAAGCGCGTGATCCTATGATTCGCACCTTAGAAGAAATGGCAGTAATGGCAGAAGGTTTAATGGCTTTTGCACGCGGTGAAGGGGCATTTGAAAAATTAGAACTGATTGATTTAGCTGAGCTATTAACTTGGCTTTGTGACAACCGTGGCGTAACTTTAGACATGGCTGTAGACCAAACCAAACCACTAACTTTGATGGGCAGACAGGTTGAGTTAACACGCGCATTTGGGAATTTAATTGATAACGCCCTGCGTTATGGCAAAGAAGCGCGGGTGAGCTTGTTCTGCAACGCAACCGATGCGGTAATTACCCTTGAAGATAAAGGTCCTGGTATTCCAGACGCACTGCTAGAAAAGGTGTTTGAACCTTTTGTGCGTGGAGATAATAGCCGCAGCACCGAAACCGGCGGTATTGGGCTAGGTTTGTCGATTGCTAAAAAAGTGATTCGAGCGCATAACGGCAGCATTACTCTGCATAATCTAGCCAGTGGTGGATTAAGCGTAACGATTAAGCTGCCAAAACTGTAACTACCGATCTAGCTGGGCATTAAACATTTGCCCAGTCACGCCCTTGCTGTCAGCACCCATTAAATACAGGTAAGTACCCATAATTTCTTCTGGTGGACGTAAAGTATTAGGGTGTTCCGCTGGAAAAGCATCCGCACGCATTTGGGTACGCGTAGCGCCTGGATTCAAGCTGTTTACACGCACATTGCTAATGTTTTCTAACTCTTGTGACAGTATTTGCACCAAACCTTCCGTCGCAAATTTAGACGCCGCATAAGGCCCCCAAAAAGCTCGCCCTACTCGACCTACCGAAGAAGAAGTAAAGATAATCGAAGCATCGTCTGCTTCTTGCAAGAGTGCTAAAGTTGCTTGTTGCAGCATAACAGGGGCATTAAAATTAATGTGCATGACTCGCTGCCACAACTCAGGATTATAAGACTGCACTGGGCTAAGCGTGCCTAAAATACTGGCATTATGCAAAACACCGTCTAGGCGACCAAAGGTTTCATACAGTTTATCTGCCATCGTTTGGTAATCAGGCCAAACAGCACCTTCTAGGTTTAATGGATAAATAGCTGGCTCTGCGCCACCTGCTGCTACAATCTCATCATAAACGGCTTCTAGCTTTTTAATGGTTCTACCCAATAAAACCACTGTTGCACCTTGTGCGGCATAGGCTTTAGCAGCAGCGCGTCCAATGCCTGCACCGGCACCGGTTACTAAAATAACTTTATCTTTTAATAAATCTTGCGCTGGCTGATAATCAAATTGACACAACATAATTTAAATCCAAAGTTGTTTTTAAGGTCGTTATTTTTAAACGCGTTACTTTTTAAGGTAGCCACGCGCATGGTCAGCGGCTGGTTCACGCGGGTGTTTAGCAATAATCGCTTCCATCATTTCTTGTGCTTTATCATTATTGCCATAGCGCGAATAAATTAAACCTAATTTATATTTAGAGTCCGCAATTTTAAAACTGTCTGGGTGATTATTTATCACCACATTAAACATTTTTTCAGCATCAGCAGTGCGGTTTTGCGCCATATAAATTTCGCCTAACCAATAATAAGCATTACCGATTAGACGTGAGTCTGGGTATTGGCGAATAAAAGTTTGAAAGCTGTTAATGGCATCTTCAAAACGCTGCTCTGGAACGTGTGCATAAGCTTTATTATAAGCATCACGATCACTGGTTGCTTCTGAAGTGGTTTTTAAAGTCGTTTTTGAAGCTGATGGTGCAGCAGCAGTGACTAGAGGTGCAGTTACTGCGACAGGTGCAGTAGCAAGGCTAGGTGGCAAACTTATCGGGCGTTCTTCTAAACTAAGGATACGTTTGGCATAGTCTTGGGCGCGTTGGTCTAAATCTAAATAACGATTACGCTGCTCTGTTTGCATTTTTGAAAGGTTGTTTTCTTGCTTTTCAACCATATTACGCAACGCTTTTATTTCTAACTGCATTTGCTCCAACTGCATCATAATCTCAGCGTTAGCAACGGCAGCAGAACGAGCGTTGGCTTGCACAGGTGTTACAGCAAGCAACAACAAAAGAATTAAAAAGGCTAAAGTAAAAAGAAAACGGGGGGCTAAATTAGCCCCCTCACTTTCCCTGACTTTGGCAAAATATTGAATTGCTTTCACGTCAGAGGACTCCATCAACTGTGTTTAGTAATTAAACACTACACGACGGTTTTTGCTGTGTGCTTCACTAGAATTAGCTTTATTTGCAAGCTTCATTTTACCGTAGCTCACAACTTCTAGCTGGTTAGCAGACACACCTTGTAGTGATAAATAACGCTGTACAGCGTTACCACGGTATTCACCTAGTGCATTGTTGTATTCAGCAGAACCACGGGCATCAGTGTGGCCTTCTAGTTTAACTTTTGCAGAAGGATTAGCCATTAAGTAAGCAGCGTGACCATTTAATACATCGTAGAATTCGCTACGGATGTTTGATTTATCAAAATCAAAATAAATAGTACGAATTGCAGGCAAAATCACCTTGAGTTTATTCGCTTCAGCTTCCGCAGCAGCGGCTTCCGCAGCAGCGGCTTCCGCAGCAGCAATTTCAGCTTCAGCCATCGCGTTATTCGCATCCATTTCTAAAGATTCAACGCTAACGCCTGTCGCGTCAGTAGAATGCACTTCTTCTGCAACGACATCTTCAGCTAAATCATCTTGTGTGTTCGCATCACCACAACCTGCAACCAATGCAAAAACCGCTGCTAATGCAAAAACCTTACTGATTTTCATAAGTTCCATAGTTTTCTCCAGTTACTTTTTTTATTACATCTCGACCATTAACAACCATTGTTTAAGGTCACTACTTTAACCTAACAGTTAAAATTTCTTTATTTCAGATAAGGCGACCAAGCAGGTTCCAATACATCACCACTTTCAGCAGGTAATTCGTACTGAATTCTGCCATCAGTCGAGACAACACCCAGCACACCTTTTTCACCTCGCATTAAAGCATAAATAACCATTGCACCGTTAGGCGATACACTCGGTGAATGATCTAAAGGTGACGTTGATAATACTCGGGTTCGACCCGTGCTCATATTAAGTGCTGCAATGCCAAATAGTCCACCACCCGAAGGCCTATGCATCATAAAAATTTCTTTACCATCAGGCGAGTAGCGAGGACGCGCATTATAATTGCCATCAAAACTCACACGACCTTCTTCACCACTGGCTAAGTTAATACGATAAACCTGTGGGCCACCACTACGATCTGAAGTAAAGATAATACTTTTTCCATCGGGCGACCACGAAGGTTCAGTGTCTATCGCGTAATGTTGCGTGACTCGGGTTAAACGTGGGTTATCTAAATGGTAAATATAAATTTCAGCATTACCATCACGTGATAAAGTCATTGCAATTTTTTTACCATCGGGCGACCAACTAGGCGCACCGTTTAAGCCTTGAAAATTAGTCAGCTGAATACGTTTACCCGTTGCTAGCTCGTGAATAAATATTGCTGGGCGGCCGGTTTCAAAGGAAACATACGCCAACTTTTTACCATCGGGCGACCAATCAATCGACAATAGCGGATAAATAGAACTTAAAATACTGCGTGATCTTTGACCATCAGCATCAGCAACGTGTAAGCGATAATTAACTGATTTATATTGTTGCTTTGCTGTCACGTAAGCGATTTTTGTTGAGAAAATACCTTGCTGACCCGTTAACCTTTCATAAATTCGGTCGCTGATTAAATGCGCTTGGCGGCGTAAATCCATAACCTTACCAGTCACATTTTCTGCTAATAACCGCTCTTGGTTAGCAACATCAAACAACTCATAATTAATGCGTATTTGTTGACCGCCAAGCGATTCAATACTGCCTATAACTAAATAATTAACTTTTAATAAACGCCAATCGCGGTAAACCACTTGACTGCCTTTAGTAGGCAAGCTAACTAAATCTTCGCGCGGCAAAGTACGAAACAAACCCGTTCTAGTAAAGTTAGCGCCAATAATGCTAGCAACGTCTTGATCTAAGCCGCCCAAGCCGCTCCAACTAAAAGGCACGATAGCAATAGGAATGGCTTGGTCGCTGCCTTTGGTGATACGAATACTTAAATTAGCTTGTGCCAAAGAGCTTAACAGCAATGCAAATACCAACATAACCGTCGCAAAGAAGTGACGAGATTTAATCACTGATAAGTTAATCACTGCGTTAAGTCCTCCGGTGTGAATATAAAGTCAATTTGCCTAAATCTATCGCGTTGACGCGGCTCTAAACGCAGTAAAGGAAAGGGTGCAGCACGCTCAATGGCTTGAATTGCCGAACGGTCAAAAGCCGTATTGCCACTACTCTTAGCAATACTAATACCATTAATTGCCAACGCTCCCGTACCCAGCAAGCGCACTTGTAAAATGGTTTCTAGTTCATTATTAATACCCGGCGGTCTTGTCCATTGCCTTGAAATCATGTCAAACATAATGCTTTCCATACTCGCAATCGCATCGGCATCAACGACTGCTTGTGCCGCTACTTTTTCTGCACGAACCCGCTCGGCTTCTTGCCAAATTCTTGCTTCTTCAGCCCGTTGACGCTGATTTTCTTGTTCACGTTGTTGTTCTATGCGGCGGCGAATAGCTTCTTCTTCAGCGCGTTGCTGCTCTGCTTGGGTATTTCTTTTTTCTTCAATTTTTCGCTTTTCTTCTGCTTCTTGCTGACGCTTTAACTCACGCTGTTTTTCTTGTTCAGACTTTTTAGCTTGCTCAAGCTTTTTTTGTTGCTGTAATTTTTTCTCTTCTTCAAGCTTTTTCTTACGTGCTTCTTCTTGCTGACGTTTCAGCTGCAGCAGTCTTTCTTGTTCAGCTTTTTTTGCTTGTTCAGCTTTTTTTGCTTGTTCAGCTTCTTGTTGGCGCTTTATTTGCAATTGTTTGGCTTGTTCAGCAGCTAAACGTTGTGCTTCTATTTTAAGTTGCTCTTGTTTAAGTTGCGCTTGCCTAGCCGCTTCAGCAGCATCTTTAATGGCTTGTTCACGCCTTGTTGTGGCAGGGTCTTCTGCCATCATAGTGGCCTTAATAATCGGGACGCTGGCTTTTGGTGGTTTTATCTGACGCTCAGCAGCACTTTGCCAAACCAACAACGCCAAAACTAGCGCGTGCATTAGCAAGGCTAGCGTGACTGAAATTGGCAAATTAACTGGCTTCACCCAAGATTCCTATTCATCCAAAAGTCCTATTCACCCAAGACGACTACTGGTCTTCTAAGGGCTTTGAAATCAAACCCACCTGTGTCACACCTGCTGCTTGTAACTCACTCATCAAGACAACCACCTCACCATAAGAAACACGACGATCACCCCTGACTAACACTGGCAATTGAGGGTTTTGGCGTTTTAACGCCGCCACTTGGTTAATAATGACAGATAACTCCATAGGCTCATCAGAATCTGCGCCAATTTCTAAGTAATAGCGCCCCTGAGCATCCAGCGAAATAACAGCAGGCTCATGCTCAGCATCGTTGTTAATGGGCTCAGAAGTCACTTGTGGTAACTCAACGTCAACGCCTTGGGTAAGAATCGGTGCGGTAATCATAAAAATAACCAACAATACCAACATCACGTCTATGTAAGGCAAGACGTTAACTTCAGAAATGGGCAATTTGGGCGTTCTACGACGAAATCTGGACTTAGCCATTAGCTTTCTCAGCGTCTACTTTTTTAGTGACTAGGCTGCGGTGTAACAAGCCTGAAAATTCATCCGCAAAATTCTCATAGTTGTTTAATAACAGCTCACCCAAAGCCAAATAACGGTTGTAAGCAACTACAGCAGGAATGGCTACAAATAAACCCAGCGCAGTGGTAATCAATGCCTCTGCCATACCTGGCGCAACCACCGCAAAGGTGGCTTGTTGCACAGTAGCAAGACTACGAAAAGCTTCAATAATACCCCACACCGTACCAAACAAACCAACGTGTGGACTAACCGAACCAATCGTGGCTAAAAAAGGCAATCCTGTATTTAAACGGTCTTGCTCTTCAGCAATAGCAATTCGCATCGAACGGTCAACAGCTTCCAAAATCGCCGTTGCGTCATTGGTTTTTTGACGAATCCGGTTAAACGCTTTAAAGCCTGAAAAAACAATGCGTTCAGCACCTTCAGCTTCGTTAGCTTCGGTATCACGAAATAATTCAGATAATTCCATGCCTGACCAAAAGCGCTCACGAAAATTTTCATGCCCAGCGCGGGCGCGACGAAACAATTGCCAACGTTGAAAAATACTGACCCAAGAAAAAATAGAGCCAAGCAAAAGGCACAGCATTAAAAACTGAATAAATACGCTGGACCCTAACATCATGTCCAAAAAAGTAAGCTGTTGCACTTGAACTCCTTGCGTCTTTGCTAATAATAAAAAGGTATCTTACTTACTTAGTAGGTGGCTGCGGCAAGTGCGCTAATAGCGACTTAGGCAGGCGACAGGGTCGCAAACTTTGACGGTCGACACAAGCGACTTCAACGCTTCCTGCACACAATAACGCCCTTCCACGGATTATTTGCTGCTTAAAAGTTATTCTTGCACCTTTATAGCTAATCACCTTAACCTGCACGGTTAACAAATCGTCTAACACCGCCGGTAAGTGGTAAGTTAATTGCACATCACGCACCACAAATAACACCGGTAAATTAGATTGATTAAAATTTAAACTACGCAGCCATTCAGTCCGCGCTCTTTCCATAAATTTCAAATAATTCACATAATAAACAATCCCGCCAGCATCAGTGTCTTCATAATAAACGCGCACGGGTAAACTAAAATCGTTCATTATGGTTTTATCAAGCCAAAGTGCTGCCAAGCCTGATCGGTTACTTGACGACCACGGGCGGTACGCATCATAAAGCCTTGCTGTATTAAATAAGGTTCGATGACTTCTTCAATGGTATCCCTTGCTTCAGAAATCGCCGCTGACAAACTATCAACACCCACTGGGCCACCTGCAAATTTTTCCATTAACGCCAGCAGCATACGTCTATCCATCGAATCTAAACCGTGCGTATCTACATTCAATAGATTTAACGCCATATCCGCTGAATTTTTACTGATACAACCATCAAACTTCACTTCGGCAAAGTCCCTAACACGGCGCAATAAACGGTTGGCGATGCGTGGTGTACCGCGTGAACGACGGGCAATCTCTTCTGCGCCGCCTTCTTCAACCGTTAAACCTAAAAGATTAGCGGAACGGGTAACTATGTAAGTTAGATCAGGAACAGAATAAAATTCTAGGCGCTGGGTTATACCAAAACGGTCTCTTAAAGGTGCAGTTAACATACCCGCACGCGTGGTCGCACCAACTAACGTAAAAGGTGGCAAATCTAATTTAATGGAACGCGCCGCAGGGCCTTCACCAATCATAATGTCTAGCTGATAGTCTTCCATTGCTGGGTAAAGAATTTCTTCAACAACAGGGCTAAGGCGATGAATCTCATCAATAAAGAGCACATCGCCTTCGCTAAGGTTGGTTAACATGGCCGCTAAATCACCGGCTTTTTCCATAACCGGGCCAGAGGTACTTTTAATGGAAACGCCCATTTCACTGGCAATAATATTGGCTAAAGTAGTTTTACCTAAACCGGGTGGGCCAAAAATCAACGTGTGGTCTAAAGCTTCTTTACGCCCACGCGCCGCTTGAATAAAAATCGCCATCTGCTCACAAACTTGCGGCTGACCACGGTAATCCGCCAAAGTTTTGGGGCGTATCGCATGGTCATGGCTGTAATCTTGGGGTTGTTCAGTGGCGGCAATCAGCCGATCATCTTCAATCACTTAGCCATGCCTTTTAATGCTGCGCGAATTAAATCTTGAGTATCCATGCCTTGCACCGCAACAGCAGCAATCGCACGGCTAGCTTCGGTTAATTTATAACCCAAAGCCACCAAAGCAGATTCTGCTTCAGCAATCGGGTTCACCACAGGCAAAGCCGTAGCAAAATTGGCTTCAACGCCGTCTTCTAATTCTAAACGCGCCATTTGTTGCGGCTGCCAAGCTTTTAATCTATCCCTTAAATCAATCAATAGGCGTTCAGCGGTTTTTTTACCAATGCCTGGAATCCGCGTTAAAGCTTGTAAATCTTCATTTTGAACCGCTTGTAACAAAGCACTGCTGGCCATCGCAGACATAATTGCGATACCCACTTTAGGGCCGATGCCAGTAACTTTGACTAACTCACGAAATAACTGACGGTCTTCTAAACGTGCAAAGCCATAAAGTAAATTAGCATCTTCACGAATCACTTGGTGAATCCAAAGCGTTAGTGGTTCGTCAACAGCAGGCAAGCTAGCAAATACCGACAGTGGTAAAGTAATTTCATAGCCTACGCCTTGAATATCCAAAATAATCCAAGACGGCTGCTTAACCACTAATTTACCTTGTAAACGGCCTATCATCATAACTTTTTACTCTTTTTACTTGCTTATCTTACTTGGCTCTTAAACCAAACAAGCCTGCACCTAGGAACGCTGCACAAGACTATTGGGATCAAAATTGCGCCAGCTACTGCCACGTTTAGCAGCAAGCTGCCCCGATAAAGCTAATAAACCACTGCTAGCATAGGCGTGACACATAGCAATGGCTAAAGCATCGGCAGCATCTTCTTGGGGTGTAGCAGACAGTTTTAGAATGGATTTAACCATGTGTTGCACTTGAATTTTATCAGCAGCACCTGTGCCAGTAACAGCAAGCTTTACTTCTTTGGCCGAGTATTCGCTAACCGCTAAGCCGTGATTAGCAACACAAACCACAGCAGTACCTCTGGCCTGTCCTAACTTGAGTGCTGAGTCGGCATTTTTAGCCATAAAAACGCGCTCTATGGCAACTTGTTCAGGTTGATAGCGTGCAATAATTTCCGACAAACTAGCATAAATTTGTGCCAGCTTTTGAGGTAAATCATCGGCTTTAACCCGAATACAGCCACTGGCTAGGTAACTAAATTGACTACCTTTAGCATGAATTAAGCCATAACCAGTGATGCGTGAACCCGGATCAATGCCAAGGATAAGCGCCATATCAGCCCAGTTGTTCCATGACTTCAGCAGAAAAATCAACGTTAGAATAGACTTCTTGCACATCATCCAAATCTTCTAACATATCCACTAACTTAATGATTTTTTCTGCTAGCGCTAAATCTGTCACATCAGCATTCACATCGGGCAACATAGCAACCGAGGCTTGTTCTGCTTCAAAACCAGCCGCAGCCAAAGCTTCTTTTACGGCTAAAAAGTTTTGTTGTTCAGTGAAGACTTCAAAACTGCCATCGTCTTGCGTAACTACATCTTCAGCGCCGGCTTCTAAAGCTGCTTCTAATAGCTGATCTTCCTCTACTTCTGCTGAAAAAATTAGATAACCACGCTTTTGAAATAAATAAGCGACCGAACCGGACGTGCCTAAATTACCATCATTTTTGGTAAAAGCATGACGCACTTCGCCTACCGTGCGATTACGATTATCACTTAAACATTCCACTAAAACAGCAACACCACCCGGCCCATAGCCTTCATAGACAATTTCTTCCATATTGTCGACTTCGTTAGTGCCAGCACCCCGCGCAACAGCACGCTCGATGGTGTCGCGTGTCATGTTATTGGATAAAGCTTTATCAACAGCCGCACGCAGTCTTGGATTATCGGCAACTTCTGCACCGCCTTCCTTGGCGGCCACAGTCAGTTCACGAATAAGTTTAGTAAAAATCTTACCGCGTTTAGCATCTTGCGATGCTTTACGATGCTTGATATTGGCCCACTTACTGTGACCTGCCATTTTAACTCCTTAAATTACACACAATTTCAGATTTTTTATTCTTCAGTTTGAGCTTTAACACGCAAACGTAGGTTTAATTCTTTTAACTGCGCTTGGCTAACATCACCCGGCGCATCGGTCATTACACAAGCAGCAGACTGAGTTTTTGGGAAAGCAATCACTTCACGAATGGATTTAGCGCCAGTCATCAGCATCATTAAACGGTCTAAACCAAAAGCTAGACCACCGTGCGGTGGCGCACCAAATTTTAATGCATCAAGTAGGAAGCCAAACTTTTCTTGCTGTTCTTCGGCACTAATACCCAATACACGAAACACAGCTTGCTGCATGGCTTGGTTATGAATACGAATCGAACCACCACCTAATTCAGTACCGTTAAGCACCATATCATAAGCCCGTGACAGCTTATCAGCAGGGCTGGCTTCTAGTTCTTCAGGTGTACACTTAGGCGCGGTAAACGGGTGGTGAAGCGCACTTAGGCTGCCATCACTGTTTTCTTCAAACATAGGAAAATCAACAACCCAAAGCGGTGCCCACTGGGTGGTATAAAGGTTTAAATCTTCACCCAGCTTGCAACGTAGCGCACCTAACGCTTCGTTAACAATTTTGGTTTTGTCTGCACCAAAGAAAATAATGTCGCCATCTTCAGCGCCAACACGGTCTAATAGCTGCTCAACAACACCTTCCATAAACTTAACAATCGGCGACTGCAAGCCTTCTAAGCCATCAGCACGTTTGTTTACTTTAATCCACGCCAAACCGCGTGCGCCATAAATACTAACAAACTTGGTGTAGTCATCAATTTGCTTACGTGAAAGGTCGCCGCCGCCTTTAACTTTCAGCGCTGCAACACGGCCTTTAGGATCGGTAGCTGGGCCAGAGAAAACTTTAAAATCCACACCAGCCATTAAGTCGCTTACATCAACCAACTCTAATGGAATGCGCAAATCTGGCTTATCTGAACCGTAACGTTCCATCGCTTCTGCATAAGGCATATGTGGAAAATCGCCTAGCTCAACATCCAGCGAGCCTTTAAAGATTTTGCGAATCATGCTTTCTGCCGTGCCCATAATGCTGGCTTCGTCGATAAAAGACGCTTCGATGTCTATCTGGGTAAATTCTGGCTGACGATCCGCACGTAAATCTTCATCGCGGAAACATTTAGCAATTTGGTAATAACGATCAAAACCCGCCACCATTAATAGCTGTTTAAAGAGCTGCGGTGATTGAGGCAAGGCAAAGAACTGACCTTCGTGAGTACGGCTAGGCACTAGGTAATCACGCGCACCTTCTGGCGTTGCACGGGTAAGAATAGGGGTTTCTATGTCTAAAAAACCTTGCTCTTCTAAAAAGTTACGAATTTGATGGGTAACGCGTGAACGAAAACGTAGCTTTTCAGCCATTTCTGTACGGCGTAAATCAACATAACGGTATTTTAAGCGAATTTCTTCACCCACTTTGCCGTGTTCGTCCAGCATAAAAGGTGGTGTTTCAGAAGTGTTAAGCACTTCAACTGCGCTGGCAAGTAATTCAATTTCGCCTGTTGCCATATTAGGGTTCACCGTACCTTCAGGGCGATGACGAACCGTGCCCGTTACTTTTAAAACGTATTCGCTGCGTGAACGGTCGGCATTAGTAAAAGCCGCTTCGCAATCAGGATTAACCACCACCTGAGCAATGCCATTACGATCACGCAAATCAAGAAAAATAACCCCACCGTGGTCACGGCGACGATGAACCCAGCCACATAAAACGACTTCTTGATCTAAGTGACTTGTGTTCAAATCACCACAGTAATGGCTTCGCATAAGTAGTTCCCGTTATATAGGTGTTTAGAAATAAAAAATAAAATGGTTTGCTTAATTGCTTCTGAATTTTTACGAGGCGTTATTATAGCCTAGACTAACGCCATTACGCCAAGTTCTACACAAACCACCCAATAAGAAGCCTAGGAGCTAATCATGACTTTTAAACTCCACCCAAAGCTTGCTAAAGATAGCTTGCACCTTGCTAATTTAAAACTTTGCCAATTACGGCTTATTAATGACCAGCGGTTTTACTGGCTGCTACTGATACCTAAAATTGCTGATGTTAGCGAACTGCACGATTTAAGCAGCACCGATCACCAGCAACTATGGCAAGAAGTGCATTTTTTAAGCCAAGTGATTAAGCCTTTAACAAAAGCTGATAAGTTAAATGTAGCAACACTGGGCAATCTAGTACCCCAGCTACATTTACACCTCATTGCCCGTTTCACTAGCGATACGGCTTGGCCTAACCCCGTTTGGGGTTCTGGCACGGCTGAACCTTATGGCTTAGCTGCTGTAAAATCTATCACTGAAGAATTGCAGCTAGCCTGTTCAAATAGCAGCCTTAATCTACCGATTGATTGGCAAAAAATAGATAATTAAACCTTCACTTCTACCTGAGCGGCATCACTAGCTAGCCTTTGCCATAGCCGCTCTACCGAAGGTTTGTGGACTAAGGTGCAGCGGTAAAGGCGTATTTCTAAAGGAATAGTCCAACGCTCACCGCCACAAACCACTAATTTATTTTCAGCCAGTTCACGCTCAATGCTTAATCTAGGTACCCAAGCCACACCCTGCCCTTCTAATGCCATGCCTTTTAAACCTTCAGCCATCGCAGTTTCATAAACGGTGCGTAGCTGTAAACCCACCGGCTTTTGGCGTAATAAAATCTGTAACGAGCGTTCTAAAAAAGCGCCCTGCGTATAAGCCAATAAAGGGACTTCTTGTTCTTCTAAAGCATCTAAAGCAAACAGTGGTTGGTTTTGCGTATTAACAGCACAAACCGGCAACATTTCTGTCGTCCCCATGCGTAAAGAAGGAAAATAGCGATTATCAAGCTGTAAGCTGCCCAAGGGGTCATGGTAAGCCAACATTAAGTCGCAGCGCCCTTCCCGTAGCGCATGGGTGGCCTCACCCACATTCATCGCCGTCATACGCGTGCTAACCTCACCCACCACCACTTGTAAGCGCTTTAGCCACTGTGGAAAAAAATTAAATGCTAACGAGTGAGCTACGGCAAACTCTAATAACTGAATGGAAGCGGGATCTAAACCGTGCAGGTGTTGCAGCGCATCGCTAAGCTGTTCAACAACGTTACGTGCTGTGATTAAAAACAACTGCCCGTCGGGAGTGAGATCAAAAGGTGATCGCCCCCGTTCTACCAAAGTAACGCCAACGGCGCGTTCTAACGACTGAATACGACGACTAAAAGCGGGCTGTGTAACAAAACGCCGTGCAGCGGCTTTTGAAAAATTACGCGTAGCCGCAAAGGCTAAAAAATCTTCCAGCCATTTCACCTCAAGGTTCACCTATTTGTTCCTTTTATTTTTTATAGTACAAAAACGTTTTTTATAGTACAAAAGCATTGCTAAAGTGCAGTACTTTTAACTTTCCCTTACAATTGGCTTTGCAAGAGAAAAGTAAATTGTTATAGCATAAGTTTGCTATTATTTACTTTTTTGCGCTTATCCTAATCAACAACCAAGCACCTGCTGGCCGGATTTTTTACTTTTTCACTTATTACCGGCTCGATATTTGAGACCATAATGCTAGACCGCACCAAAACTCGCCCAAGAAACTGGGCTTTAATTTTTTTTAGCAGCCTTATTTTAACAACAGTTTTAGCGGTTTACTTTATCAACAGCAAAGATGAACCTTTACCTGAAGAACCACCACCAGAAATGAGTGAAGTGTTAGAAGCCCTAGAAGCCACTGACTTTCATAATGCACTGATCCCGCCTTTATCGCCACCGCCTGATTGGGAGCAATACACCTTACAAAAAGGCGACCTTTTATCGCTACTTTGGGCCGAAAAATGGCACTTACCTTTAGCAACGCTCTATACATTACTCGATAACAAAGAAGGCAAACGTTACCTTAACCGCATTCAACCAGGGCAACACGTTGAATGGCTAACTAGCCGCGACGGACAATTGTTAGCATTACGTTTATGGCAAAGCCGTGCAGTGGGTCGAGAATGGCTAAGAGAAAATGAAGGTTTTAGCTTTCGTGATCTCACTTCACAACGTGAGGTTAAATTGCTTCGTTTAGCCGGTACTTTAAATGGCGTACTAGTGACCAGCTTAAAAAATATGCCAGAAATTGCAGGGCAAGAAGGCGTTATTGCCACGGCGTTAGACCGCCACTTACCTTTGCGCCGCGATGCGCGTGATGGTGATACGTTTAGTTTACTGGTTGAACAAGAATGGTTAAGCAACGACCCTAGACCTTACTCAACCCGTTTAATTGCTTTTGATTACAGTGGCGATCGAATGCAAATTCGGGCAGCGCGTCATAATGACGGTCGTTTTTATACCCCAGAAGGCATTAGTTTAATTCCCCCTTTTGACCGCATTCCTTTAGCAGAACGCTTTCGCATTAGTTCACGCTTTAACTTAAATCGTCGCCACCCAATTACTGGTCGCGTGCAACCACATTATGGCACTGACTTTGCTACACCAACAGGAACACAAGTAAGAGCGCCCGCTGATGGCCGCGTAGTACGTAGCCAGTGGCACGCTTTTGCCGGTAATTACATTGCGATTGACCACGGCCAAGGCTTTGAAACCCGTTACCTACATTTATTGCGCTCACAAGTAAAAGTAGGGCAAGACATTAAGCGCGGGCAACTTATTGGTAAAACTGGCAATACTGGGCGCAGCACCGGCCCTCACTTGCATTATGAACTGCATATTGGTGGCCGTCCCGTTGATGCTATGCGAGCAGAGCTACCCAGTGTAGATAAATTAAAAGGTACTGATTTAAAAGAATTTTTAACGCACAGCAAGCAGCTTTTTGCAGGCTTAGATGGCACAATAAAACCAGAGAAAATGGCTTTACAACAGCCACTATCTAATTAAAAAATATTTGACTAAAAGAATAGCTAACTAAAAAGGTAAACTGATTTCATGCGTGCATCACAGTTATTAATTGCTACTTTAAAAGAAACACCCAACGACGCTCAAGTGATTAGCCACCAACTAATGCTACGTGCAGGCTTAGTACGCAGCCTAAGCTCAGGGCTTTATACTTGGCTGCCAGTTGGCTTGCGCGTGCTGCGTAAAGTAGAGCGTATTGTTCGTGAAGAAATGGACAAAGCAGGTGCTCAAGAAGTATTAATGCCGGCCATTCAACCGGCTGAATTATGGCAAGAATCCGGGCGCTGGGAAAAGTATGGCAAAGAATTATTACGCTTGCATGACCGCCATAATCGCGAATTTTGTGTTGGACCAACACACGAAGAAGTAATTACCGACCTAGTACGTAAAGAGCTGCGCTCGTACAAGCAACTGCCGGTGAATTTTTACCAAGTTCAAACTAAATTTCGGGATGAAATTCGCCCCCGTTTTGGTGTGATGCGCTCACGCGAATTCATTATGAAAGATGCTTATTCATTTCACTTAACGCAAGAATCGTTACAGCAAACTTACGATATCATGCACCAAGCCTACACTAATATTTTTAATCGTATTGGCTTAAAATTTCGTTCAGTTATTGCGGATAACGGCTCAATTGGTGGCAGTGGCTCACATGAATTTCATGTGCTCGCTAATTCAGGAGAAGATGATATCGTTTTTTCTGATACGTCTGATTACGCTGCTAATATTGAAAAAGCTGAAGCACTACCTACTGCAACGTTACGCGCGACTGCAACAGAAGCGCTGCGTTTGGTTGATACACCGGACATTAAAACCATTGACCAGCTTGTTGCAGCGTTAAATTTAAGCATTGAAAAAACCGTTAAAACGCTCATTGTTAAAGCGACTGAAGGGGGGTTAATTGCCCTAGTCGTGCGTGGCGATCATGCGCTAAATGAAATTAAAGCCGGTAACTTACCCCAAGTTGCTAACCCCTTAGAAATGGCCAGCGATGCCGAAATCACTGCAGCAGTCGGTGCTGCAGCCGGTTCAATTGGCCCTATCGGTTTAACCATTCCGTGTATTATTGACCGTTCTGTTGCCTTAATGAGCGACTTTGCTGCCGGTGCGAATCAAGACGACAAACACTATTTAGGCATTAATTGGGAACGTGATTTACCGCTAGTTGACGTGGCTGATCTGCGCAATGTTGTGGAAGGCGATCCTAGCCCCGATGGTCAAGGTACATTACAAATTAAGCGCGGCATTGAAGTAGGGCATATTTTTCAACTAGGCAAACAATATTCTGAAGCGATGAATGCCACTGTCTTAGATGAAAATGGCAAGGCTGCGACCCTGTTAATGGGCTGTTATGGCATAGGTGTAACGCGCGTCGTTGCTTCTGCTATCGAACAAAACCACGATGAAGCTGGTATTATTTGGCCTGCTGCGATTGCACCCTTTGAAGTCGCATTAGTGCCGATGAACGCACACAAGTCTGAGTTGGTTAAAGAAACCAGCGAGCAATTATATAAAGACCTACAAGCAGCGGGTGTTGATGTATTACTAGATGACCGCGAAGGCAGACCTGGCTTTAAGTTTGCTGACTTAGAACTGATGGGCATTCCACACCGCATCGTGATTGGTGAGCGTAGTCTTAATGAAGGCGAGTTAGAATACAAAGGCCGCCGAGATGCCGAAGCCAGTAACATTAAATTAGCAGATGCGGTTAGTTTTTTGAAAGAAAAATTAGCCAATAGCTAAGTAAAATAACGCTAGGGCATTCCACCCTAGCGTTTTTATTTAATGAGCAGGTAATAAATAACGCCAGACAAAGACAGCAAAAAAACTAGGATCAAATTAATTCGCCAAGTATCTGTGCTGCGACGCATTCTAAGCGCATTAAGCACAAGACCAAAAAAAGATAAAAACATAACCAACAACATTAAATAAAAAGCATAACGATACAAGGTTACATCCCAGCTTGACTGAACATCTAAATGCATCCAACGGTCAAAAAAAGTTTGTAATTCAGGTTTCGCTTTTTCTAAGAGCACCAGAACAGGCAACATAAGCAACCAAGATACAAAACCAAAAACACTAATAATTTTTAGTAATGGCCCTGTTTTTTTACGTCTTTCAGGAATCTTCTCAGGGTGACGTTCAGATTTAGCTGCTAATTTACGCCAGTCTTCCATAGAGATTTACCTCACTCAAATATTGATACCTAAGCATAATTTACTTAATCCATAAAAAATAAGCACAACAAATATTTACTAAAGCTTTGCCATAGGACAAAATCTTAACAGGAAATTGTGTTACAAAATAATTACTTATGGTATTAAGACTGTATTAAGAATCACTTTGAAAATAATAACAGCGCTCTAAGGAAAGTGACATGACGACGCTTAAACTTCAAACCAAAACGCTATTAGCACTCGCTTCAGTTATGCTGGTGCTTATTGTTGTTATCGCCTTAGCTAGCTTGGCATCTTTTCGTGACTTTTCGATACGCTCTGCAACAGAACACACACGCACAGCAGCAGAAATGATACGAGTGGCGCTTACTGAATCAATGCTAAATGGCACGATTCATCAACGTGACTCATTACTTAATAGAATTGCACAAATTGATGGTTTAGATGAAGCAAGGGTAATACGCGGCCCTTTAGTGCAGCAGCAGTTTGGCGATGGTTTAACCATTGAAAGTATTACCGACCCAATAGATTCACAAGTTCTTAAAAGTGGCCAAGCAGTTTATACCCTAGTAGGTGGTTATTTTAGTGCTGATTTTCGTGCTACCGTACCTTATATTGCTAGCAACAAAAGTGATGTTAACTGTTTAAATTGCCATGCCGTTCCTGAAGACTCAGTCTTAGGTGCGGTTACGCTAACGGCATCTATAAAACATATGCGCATCGCTGCTTTAATCACTATTCTAATATTGGTTGGGGCGACAACGCTTTTATCCATCATTTCTTTATTATTTTTACGCCGTTTATTACAACCACTCGTCAAAACTGCCAATGAAATAGAACAAGCTGTTCGCCAAGCAAAAGCTGGTGATTTTAGTATTCGTATTGAGCAGCGCAGCAACGATGAAATAGGCGCGATTGCACGCCACTTTAATAGCTTATCTGAAGGCATTACCACCAAGCTTAGTGAAATTCGTCATAACGTAGCACACCTAATTCAATCACAACCCTCAACAAACGGTGATTTATTGGCTGATACTGCCAATACCGTATCTGGCTTGGTCAAAGTATCACAGTTTAAACAAGCCATTGAAGAAGACGAATCCAGCGAGGAAGTTTTTCAACGCATTAGTGAGGTTATTCAAACAGAGTTTAATTTTAATCATTTTTCTATTTACGAAGTCGATCAAAATAAGAAAAAAATTGATATTATTTGTGTTGATGGTATAGCACAAGCACCGATTCACTGGTGCAACAATGACATCACTGAAAAATGTACGGCCTGCCGTGTAGTACGTACAGGACACAGCATTAACGGTACTGAAAACACGCTTATTTGCCGTTCTTTTTCTAATGAAGCGCGTCAAAATGACAAGGTCTATTTTTGTTTACCTGTTATTCAATCCGGTGGCGTGGGTAGTGTCATTCAATTAGTGCTACAGCCTGAAGATTTACAACGTGCTAAAAATGCACGGCCTTTAATAGAATCCTATCTACGTGAAGCAGCGCCGGTATTACAAGCAAAAAGTTTAATGGCAAGCTTAAAAGAATCAACTTTAAATGATGCCATGACTGGCTTACGCAACCGCCGTTTCCTTGAAGAATATTCAGAAACCTTAGTCAGTCAATGCAAACGTCGCGGCACATCCATGACTTTAATCATGATGGACTTAGATTACTTTAAGAAGGTAAATGATACTTACGGGCACGATATTGGTGACAGTATTTTAATTGACTTGGCCAATATACTTAAAGCCAACGTGCGTGATTCTGACTTGGTAATCCGTTATGGCGGTGAAGAGTTCTTAATTATTTTGCCCGATACCAATGCCGAGCAAGGTCTTTTGGTTGCTGAAAAAATTCGCCAAGCCGTTGAGAAATTTCAATTTAAAGCCGGTAGCGTATTAATTAATAAAACCATTTCTGCAGGTTTGGCTGACTACCCTGGTAATGGGCAAGCCTTTTGGCAGGTTTTAAAATATGCGGATGTAGCGCTTTATGCAGCTAAAGATGCCGGACGTAACCAAGTAGTCTGTTTCACACCTGAATTATGGCTTTCTGAAGAAAAATATTAACGCCTTATCCCACCCACTGCCACACTCGCTATCTAGTCATTTATTTATTGATTTATTTAAATGACTATTTAAAACGCTGAATACTAGCCACTTTGCTGCACTAACGTTATCCTTGCTGACCAAAATAAAGTACCACTCAAGGACTCTTATGTCGTCTGTTACAAGACCTAATTTCCCTAAAAAAACAAGCCGCTCTAAGCGCCGTCAAGAGAGTTCTTTACTGCGGCTGGGTTTTGAATGGGTAGCACCTTTAATAAAGTTGCTAGGCTTACTGCTGTTATTACTGGGTAGCTTTAAAATTGCACCAACATTGCTGCTGGCTTCTCAAGAGGAATCAACAGACACCAATGTTTTTTTCTTGTCGATGCTCTTTACACTAAGCTGTGGCGGCGCAATGGTTTTTGTTGGCTCTTTAGCCCCATTTCACTTACGTGGCAGGCAGATTTTTTTGCTGACGACCCTTAGCTGGGTGGTGTTAAGTTTTTTTTCAGCTTTACCATTATTTTTTGGTTCAACACAACTCTCTATTGCTGATGCTATTTTTGAAAGCGTTTCTGGTTTAACCACTACTGGCGCCACTATCTTAACGGGATTGGATAGTATGTCGCAGGGTGTTTTGTTATGGCGGGCTATTTTACAGTGGTTAGGCGGTATAGGGATTATCGTTCTAGGTATGGCAATTCTGCCCTTCTTGCAGGTGGGTGGTATGCGCCTGTTCCAATCCGAATCATCAGACTGGTCTGAAAAAGCCTTGCCCCGTTCTGGCACACTTGCCAAAGCAATCGGTAAGGTATACGTGGGCTTAACAACACTTTGCATTCTAAGTTATTGGCTGGCTGGCATGAATATTTTTGATGCTATCGTGCATGGTATGACAACCTCTGCAACGGGCGGTTTTTCTAATTACGATGCGTCTATGGGGCAATTTGCGGCAACGCCCAGTATTTTATGGATTGGCGTAGTATTTATGTTTTTAGGATCGCTGCCTTTTGTGCTGTTTGTACACATGATTCAAGGCAATCCGTTGCCTATGTTTAAAGATAGTCAAGCCCAAGCCTTGGCTAAAATTTTAGTCACTGCCGTCATCATTATGGCACTTTACCTAGTCACTCAACACGATTGGGCGTGGTCAGCCGCCATAACTCAAGCGGCGTTTAATATTGTCTCTGTCGTTAGTACAACGGGCTTCTCATCCGCCGACTACAATGGCTGGGGCAACTTTGCGGTGCTTTTTTTCTTATACATTATGTTTATTGGTGGTTGCTCTGGCTCGACTAGCGGTGGTTTTAAAGTCTTTCGTCACCAATTATCGCTAGTGCTTATGCGTAACCAAATGATGACACTGCTACATCCTCGTGGCGTTTTCTCGCAACAATACAACGGTCGCCCCGTGCCTGATGACGTCATTCGCTCAATGGTTGCTTTTGCATTTTTCTTCTTTGCCACCATCGCTATTTTGGCTTTAGCCCTTTCTTTTATGGGCTTAGATTTTATTACCAGCTTTACTTCAGCCGTTACCGCTGTTGCTAATATAGGGCCTGGTTTGGGTGATACGGTTGGCCCTGCCGGTAATTTTTCTAGTTTGCCAGATTTAGGAAAGTGGCTTATGAGCATTGGGATGATTCTAGGGCGACTTGAAATCGTTACTTTTATGATTCTTTTCACCCGTGCTTTCTGGCGTACTTAAAAGGGTTTTAGCATGAAAATTATTATCTTAGGTGCAGGGCAAGTTGGTGGTAGCTTAGCCGAAAACCTTGCTGGTGAAGAAAACGACATTACCGTTGTTGACAGCGATGCTAACCGTTTACGCGATTTACAAAATAAGCTTGAAATTCGCATTATTCAAGGCAAAGCCTCTTACCCTGCTGTGTTGCGCCAAGCGGGTTGTGAAGATGCCGATATGTTGATTGCTGTGACTAGCTCTGATGAAGTCAACATGGTTGCGTGTCAAATTGCTCAAGCATTGTTTAACACTCCCACTAAAATAGCGCGGGTACGTTCAGCCGCTTACTTGTCACGCAAGGGTATTTTCCAACCGGGCAAAGGGTTTGATATTGATGTACTGATTAGCCCTGAACAAGTCGTTACCAGCCATATTCGCCGCTTAATTGAATACCCAGGTGCGTTACAAGTGCTAGACTTTGCCGGTGGCTTAGTACAACTTGTGGCAGTAAAAGCTCATTATGGCGGCCCTTTAATCGGACAAGAACTTTCGGCGCTGCGTAAACACATTCCCAATATTAATACCCGTGTTGCTGCTATTTATAGAGGGGATCGTGCCTTAATTCCCCAAGGCGATACGATTATTCAAGTCGATGACGAGGTGTTTTTTATTGCTGCACGCAAAGATATTCGTGCCGTGATGAGTGAAATGCGTAAAATTGACCATAGTTATAAACGCATTGTTATTGCCGGTGGTGGCAATATTGGTGAACGCCTTGCCGAAAGTTTAGAACACGAATATCAAGTTAAATTAATTGAAAACAATCCACAGCGCTGCATTGAATTAGCCGAAAAACTCGAACGCACCGTGGTATTAAATGGTTCTGCTACCGATAAAAGCCTGCTGCAAGAAGAAAGCATTGATGACATTGATATTTTTTGTGCGGTCACTAACGATGATGAAGTGAACATTATGTCGTCATTATTGGCTAAACGCATGGGCGCTGGCAAAGTAATGACTTTAATTAACAACGCAGCTTACGTTGATCTAGTACAAGCTGGTGAAGTGGATATTGCTTTTTCGCCTCAACAAGCAACTATTGGTAGCTTATTAACCCACGTTAGGCGAGGGCAGGTTAAAAACGTTCACTCACTGCGACGCGGTGCAGCAGAAGCCATAGAAGCCGTGGCGATTGGTGATGAAAAAAGCTCTAAAATTGTTGGCCGTGCCATTGAAGACGTTGATCTGCCACAAGGCGTTACCATTGGCGCATTAGTTAGAGATAAAGAAGTCATGATTGCCCACGATAAATTAGTTATTCAAACCGGCGATCAGGTTATTTTATTTTTAGTTGATAAACATAAAATTCGTGAAGTTGAAAAGCTATTTACCGTAGGTATTACGTTTATTTAACACTCAGCTACTTACGTTCTTAATTAAAAAAATTTATCATCCAATTAATCAACTAAAACCCACCCATGAGCGTAGTCTTACTACGTTTTCGTGAATTTATAGGTAATCATGTGCTGATTACCTATACAACAAGCATATTAGTTACTTCTAAAGCTTTGTTTTGTGAGGTCGATAATTTATCGGCACTTAAAATAAATAGAAGCTACCCCCTTAATACCTTAATAAGAAACAAGTAAATCATTATTTATAGAGGAATCTAATATGAACGGAATCAATCCGCTTGGTACATCCACTGCACGACCATCGCAAGCTAACAATCAAAGCGCACAATCGGGTGTTACGTCACCAGCGAAAGGTGCCGCTTTAATTGATACACAAGTCAGTAGAACAGAGGTTTCCTTGCTTTCACGTCTATTAGGTGGCGTGGCAACTCAGGCTGCTGTTCGTGATGCTAACACCGACCGCGACGGCTTAGCTGCTATTGCAGAGTC
>NZ_DATESC010000014.1:0-17103 GCF_035271045.1 Marinospirillum sp.
ACGCCTGACGACCATAGCAAGTGGGTACCACCTGATCCCTTACCGAACTCAGAAGTGAAACCGCTTAGCGCCGATGATAGTGTGGGGTCTCCCCATGTGAAAGTAGGTCATCGTCAGGCACTTATAAAATAACCCTCAGCTTATCAAGCTGGGGGTTTTTTTATGGCTTTTCATGGAGTGATTTTAGGA
Source organism: Marinospirillum sp. (assembly GCF_035271045.1). GTDB lineage: Bacteria > Pseudomonadota > Gammaproteobacteria > Pseudomonadales > Halomonadaceae > Marinospirillum. Next base: position 190 of record NZ_DATESC010000014.1, read on the forward strand.
TTAAAAGTTAACTTAAAGATTAGGAATGATATTTTGATTAATAATGATATTTTACGCCGTGTACGTTATACCTTTGATTTGAAAGATAGCACGATGATTGAAGTTTTTTCTTTGGCTGATTTTAATGCTACTAAAGAACAAATTACTGCTTGGTTAAAAAAAGAAGATGACGAAGCTTTTTTAAAGCTGAAAGATATTGAATTAGCTAGCTTCTTAAATGGTTTTATTAACTTGAAGCGGGGCAAGCGGGAAGGTGAGCAACCTAAGCCAGAAAAAAGTTTAAATAATAATACCGTATTTCAAAAACTCCGGATTGCTCTTAATTTAAAAACTGAAGATATTTTGGAGATTTTCCAGTTAGTCGACTTTAGTATAAGTAATCATGAATTAAGCGCCTTTTTCCGCAAGACAGACCACAAAAACTATCGAGAATGTAAAGATCAGGTACTTAGAAATTTTTTGATGGGTATTCAACAGCAATTACGGCCAACTGGAAATTTTGCTGCACTATAAAATCATCGTTTAGTACAGCTTTTAAAATAAACGGGTCGTTATGCTTCTAGCCAAGCAGCAGGGCAATCGGCACAAAGCACCAGTAGACGTGAAGGATTACCGGAGTGTAGTGCAATGGAAAGTGTGACATCTAGTGTAGCATCTGGTAATCCAAGGTAAGGTTGAGAAATTTGAACTTGCCTTGGTTGCTCTAATGCATTGCGAAAGTAGCCACGTCTAGCCCATAAAGCACCCACACTGCGGCTAAGTGGTGCATAAGCCGTAACGCTGATGCTTGACCGTGAGCTAATATTTTCAACAATTTGTACCCCTTCAGCATCTAACATATAAATACGCTCAATCGCTTCATGGTCATGCAATTGCTGAGTAGCAACCCGAAATTCCATATTCTGTTCTAGGTTCTCTGCTGTTTGTTTAAGCAGTTTTTGTAATTCATTTCTTTTACGTGATTGACTATGTTGGCGTATTAGTTGATCTCGTAACGTGTGCTGATGTAGTGAATGAATGGAGTCGGCTAAGGCTTGCTCTTCATACCTACCCGTTGCACTAGGGCGAGCAAAATAAAACCCTTGGGCTAAATCAGCTTCACTGTCGAGTGTTAATAAAGCATCCTCTTTGGTTTCAACGCCTTCTAATAATACTAATGCACCAGTTTCACGCAACAACGCCACACAACGCGCAAGCCAACGTTGACGGCGAGGATTATTACGAGCATTGACGGCGAGGATTATTACGAGCATTGACCAGCATGGAGCGATCTAATTTAACAATGTGAGGTTCTAGTTGCCAAATACGGTCAAAATTAGATGCGCCAGTACCAAAGTCATCAATGGCAATTAAAAAGCCAGCAGCTTTGTAGTGACTGACAAAATCCTGTAGCTGGACTGGGTCAGAAACAGCATCTTCTAAAATTTCTAGCACCATGCGTTCACTACCAAGCCCTCGACGGCGTAAGAATTTTTCTAGCATCGGCGCACGATGATTATCAGGGCTGATGGTTTCACTACGCAAATTTAAAAATAGCCACTGGTTATCAGTGTTCATTTGACCAAAGTTTAATAGATGGCTGGCAATACACTCTCGATCAAACTGTTCTACTCGATTATTCAATATAGCTTTATTAAAAGCTTCTAACGGTGAGCAAAGTTGGTTATTGGAATTTTTGGCGCGCAATAAAGCTTCGTACCCCACAACGCGTCGATGTGTCAGACTAATAATGGGTTGAAAGTGACTCTGAATTTTCATTGCGGACTTTCCTTGGCTTGTGTGCGCTGGCAAAATGCAGTACCAGCAAGAATAGTACCAACATCTATTAGTCTACCAATACCTATTTATATACGTTGGTGTTGCATAGCTTTAGCAGTCCTGTGCATTATTGGTGCGCCAATGAATTTAACGAGTTATTACTGATACTTTTTAGTGCACACTATTCAAGTAGATAAGAATAGTGAGATTACAGTAAAAAAATGTAAGCACCACTTTGTATTTAATTTAAGTTCTATAATATTAGATGTTGCTTTAGTTGATAATTTTAAGCCCGTATTAAACCTCGTCTGATCTACGTTGCTCTTTTTGAGATTTTAGAAGTATAAGTTTAATAAAGGGTAGTTTTACCTGCTTATCTTGTGTGTAGGTTTGAGTATTTTGTACAAAAGAAATGACGAAAAGATAGCCGTGCTTAATAAGTTATCCCCAAATTCAATAAGGTATTTTTAAAGGAGTCTTTGTGCTTTCTCTTTCTCCTTCTGCTGCTTATCAGCAAGCACTGGCTAATGGTTTTAAAGAAGATGCTGCTCAATACTTAGCAGTTCAAAACCTAGAACGGTGTTTTCAAGCGTTACATTCCAATGATATTACTGGGCAAGTGCTGCAAGGTGTTTACCTTTGGGGCCCGGTGGGTCGTGGTAAAACTTGGTTAATGGATAGTTTTTTTCAAAGTTTAAATGTTCCTGCTAAGCGCTTGCATTTTCATCATTTTATGCGCTGGCTACACAAGCGTCTTTTTCAGTTAACAGGGCAAGCTGATCCGTTAAATTTAATTGCCAAAGAGTTGGCTGCTGATGTTCGTGTGTTGTGTTTTGATGAATTATTTATTAATGACATTGGTGATGTTATGTTACTTAGTCGGTTATTCCAACACTTGTTTGTTGAAGGTTTGGTGTTGGTAGTAACGTCTAATCAACCACCACAAAAGCTTTATGAGGATGGTTTTAACCGCGAGCAGCTATTACCCGCCATTACTGCAATTCAAAATAATATGCACATTTTAAGTGTCGATGGTGGTAGCGATCACCGCTTGCATCCAGGTGCTAGTACGCAACGTTATTGGGTCAATGCGCCCCAAGCTTTGGCTGAAGTTTTTGCCGAGTTAACAGAAAAAGAGCCTATAAAAGCGTGTGTTAGTGAGCCGTTGCTTTTAGGTAATCGCCGTTTGAAATTAGCTTTACGTAGTCGGTGGGTGTTATGGTGTAATTATCAAGACTTATGCGAACAGTTGTTTGTAGCGGCTGATTTTATTGAGTTATGTGATAATTTTACGCATATTTTGCTAGGCAAAGTACCGCAATTAACGGGTGCAAAACAGCAAAAATCAATAGCACGTGGCACAGAAGATGCTGCTGAACTTGTGTTTGCCGGTGGTCGAGAGCTGCCAGCATTAACCTATCAAGATGATGGTGTGCGCCGTTTTATTGCTTTGGTTGATGAGTGTTATGACCGAGGTGTTCCGCTGTATATTGAAGCGACTGTGCCTTTACATGCATTATACCCAGAAGGTGAAGGCGCTTTAGACTTTCCGTTTCGTCGTGTACTAAGCCGTTTACATGAAATGCAGTTGCAGCGCTTTGCTCAAAAATAGCGTGCGGTTTACATTAATTTTTTATTCTTTTATTTGTAGGTGTCTTACTTGTACAAAGACCTAGCGTTTGACCATGATGATTACATGATTGATGAACTTAGAGACATGGATTATGCATTCGATGAATACTCCTTGTCTGATCCTGATTTTAGAGACCTTGCTTTTGATGAATATGGTATTGAAGCACCTGAAGTTTATTTAGATGTGCCCTATGTGCCGACGGATGAAAAAGTAGTCCAGGCTATGTTGGATTTGGCTGAAATAACCAGTAAAGACCTGCTTTATGATTTGGGTTGTGGTGATGGACGTATCGTTGTTGCAGCAGCTTTAGACAGAAGAACACGGGGCATTGGCATTGATATGGATCCGATGCGGATTGCTGATGCGATGGAGTCTGCTGGTAATGCAGGCGTTGAGCATTTGGTCGATTTTTTTGAAGGTAGTTTTTTGGAAGAGGACTTTAGCCAAGCCACCGTTGTTACGCTTTATTTGCTTGATTTAGTCAATATTGAGTTAAGGCCAAGGTTACTTAATGAGTTGCGCCCTGGCACGCGCATTGTGTCTCATGCATTTGATATGGGTGATTGGCGAGCAGATGAATGCAAAAGTTTTAGCGGTATTCATTTGTTTAAATGGTTTGTTCCAGCCAAGGTAGCTGGCCATTGGCAATGGCAAACGACGAGTGGTGACACTTATAAAGTAGTGCTGCAACAAAGATACCAAAGGATTAAAGGGAAAGTTTGGATTAACGGTAAAAAAGCACAACTCACCAGTGCCGCGTTAAAGGGTGATTTGCTTGAATTATTAATTCAGCCCGATGCCACGAGCCAGCCGTTAAGTTTTGTGATGCGTTGTGAAGCCAAACAGCTTGTGGCCACCGATGACGGCTTTCAGGCGACACCGGCAGTTAAATTAGGTTGACAAAGTGGTTAATCCGCTAACCCGTTCAACTTGGCTATTTAGCGCCTGCTGCAATACGCTATCTTTGCTGTGTATTAAAGTAAACTTCTCTTTAGAACGGGTAATGCCAGTATAGATCAGCTCCTTGGTTAGCACTGGGTTGCCAAAATCGGGTAATACCAGTGCGGTGTGGGTAAATTCTGAGCCTTGGGATTTATGCACCGTCATGGCGAATACTGTTTCTATGCCCTGTAAACGACTGGGTAATACCCAGCGAATGCCCTGTTTGCCATTGGGAAACGCTACCCTTAGCCCTTTTTTTGGCCACATCATACAAATACCAATGTCACCATTCATTAGCTTTAGGCTATAGTCATTGCGCGTAACCAGCAGCGGTCGGCCGGAATACCAAAAAGATACACCTTCAGGTAAAAGATTCTTACTTTGCAATGCTTTCACAATCTGCTGATTTAAACTTTCAACACCAAAAAAACCTTGCCTAACAGCGGTTAATAACTGGAATTGATTGTGTGCAGCAAAGACTTTTAATGCCCAATCTTCTAACTCGGCTGGGCTGGTATTGGCTTGAGTGGGTTGCAGTGTTTGCAGCGTGGTTAAATAGCCTTGATAGCCTTTGACGGCTAATTGTTCTAAGGGTGCTAAGTATACTTTGTAGGGATCGCTGGTGGTTTTAAGCAGCAAATTATTTAAGCTATCAGGGTTGTTTTTAAAGCAAGCTTTTAGCTTGTTTACTGTTGTTTTGCCGGTATTTACGGCTTGGGCTAGTTCACCGATGCCAGGGTGGGCGCTAAAGCGGTAGCTGTGGCGCAGCATACAAGTGGCTTGCTGCAACGCTGTGCCTTGCTCATCAATATATCCATCTGCTAATTGCTCATTGCTTAATCGTTGAACCCAAGCTTTTGTGGCTGGCGTGTAATGCCCTGTTGCAGCGGTTTGGCATAAATCCCCTAAAACTGAACCGGCTTCTACCGAAGCAAGTTGGTCTTTATCGCCTAACAAAATAAGCCTTGCCGTGCTGGGCAGTGCAGCCACTAGCTTTGCCATCATTTCTACATCCATCATCGACGCTTCATCCACCACTACACAATCGGTAGGCAGTGGGTTGGTTGCATGGTGACGAAAACTGCGTGTATTGGGCAGACTACCCAGCAAGCGGTGCAAAGTCGTCACTTCTTTAGGTATTTTGCTTTTAATGTCTGTGGCTAGATTTTCAGGTAGGTCTAAGTTGTTAGATAAGGCTAAGCGCTCAATGCTGCCAGCAATGGATTCACTTAACCTTGCTGCGGCTTTACCCGTTGGCGCTGCGAGGTGAATTTGCAGCGGTGTTTCATGGTTGGATAAACGCAGCCCCTGTAATAAGGCTAGTAGCTTAACCACTGTTGTTGTTTTACCAGTACCTGGGCCGCCGGTAATAATGGAAAAATTGCTGCGAGCAGCTAATAAACACGCTACTTTCTGCCAGTCGGTTGCTGTAGGTAAATCAGCCGCAGGAAACAGCCTAGCTAATAGCTTTTGTGTGGCAACTTCTGGCAAGGTTTGTTGCACGGCTAAACGCTGTGCAAGTGCGGCTTTAATCTGTTGTTCATAGTGCCAATAACGGCGCAAATACAGCAGCGGCTGTTTATCTATTCCGGCTAAAACTAGGGGTGAATTAGCTTGGTTAACTGCTGAGCTGGCTTTAAGCTCTGCTACCCAACTGGCTAAGCTAAGCGGGTTCAGCAGTGCGGCTAATTCATCTTTTGCTGTATTTTCATTAGTCGTGGTTAATAAGCTTTGTGGGTTATTTAAAGCCGCTTGCAAATCAAGGCACACATGACCATGAGCATTGCGTTCACTGACCAGCGCTACCGCTAATAAGACTGCATCGCTGCTATCAGGCAGTTGTTGTTGAATAAAGCGCGTTAGCGCCAAATCTAAGCTGCGTAGCGCACCCAGTTCTGCCCACGTTACTAGCGTTTCCATTAAGTTTTTCACTGGCTAACCTCGACTTTCTTGGTTGCATCGCTAAACAGTGTATCCAGTTTTTCTATCAGCGCTTTAGGTGGTTTATCGTGAAATAACCCTTGGGTGGTAGGATTTTTCCAGCCACGTAAAAAAACATACACCGCGCCACCTATGTGCTGGTCGTAATTATAATTGGGTAAACGGGCGGTTAATTGCCGGTGCAACGCCAAAATATAAAAAATGTATTGCAAGTCATAGCGGTGCGCGTTGATGGCTTTTTGCATGGCTGCTTGACTGTAATCGTTATCGCTGGCACCTAAGTAATTAGATTTCCAATCAATGATGTAATAACAGCCATCTTTTTCAGCCACCAAGTCAATAAAGCCTTTTAACATACCATTGAAAACATTCCTTTTCACTAAGGGTGCAGCAGCGCCTTGCAAAGTATAAGGGCGTACCAGATTATCCAATGCTTGGGTATCCACTTGGTGAACTTCAATTAAGAATTCTAATTCTACTGCTAAATTAGCTGGTTTTAAATCGGCTAAAGCAAAGCCGGTAGTCAGCCATGTTTGTTGTAGAAAATCCTTCATCCAAACGTTAAGTGGCGCAGCAAAGGTGTCGATGTTGCGTAGCTTGCAGCGCCTAATCAGCATTGTGTTACGGCTTAGATCATCGGTTACTGCTGCGGTAAAATCTTGGGCAGCCCACTCTAATAAGCCATGCAAAAAAGTACCCCATTTAGGTCCACGCGGAAATAAGTGCATAAAGGTATTATTTGCCACAGGGTCGGCGAGTGGCTGAGGTTTTAAACGCAAGGGCAAATTTAAACCGGCTTCGTCAACAGTGGTGGCTTGGCTTAATTCTAACAACTGATCTTCTTGGGCGCTGGTCGGTTCATCAATGGCTTCGCCTTGCCCTGCAAATTGCAGCGCTGAATAGCTGGCAATCCACCAGTTACTTAAATGGTCTAATTGGGGCGCAGGTCGAGCTTGTTCTAATTGCACTTTACTTAAATTAGGCGCTTGCTGGTTGCTGGATTCCGGTGCTGCTACCAGTGTGATGGCTGAAGCTGAGTGTGTAGCCAGTTCCGCCAAAGCTTGGTAAACATCAACGGCTTCTTTAAATACTTTGCCACCGTTTAAAACATGACCTAACGCCGACTTTTCAAGTTGCGGCTTTTTAGCATTACCTGATTTTAACGGCGCAACGCCTAGCCATAAAGCATGGCTAGCACGAGTCATCGCCACATAAAGTAAGCGTAAGTCTTCTTTAATGCGTTCATCATTAGCGGCTTGCCATGCTTTTGGAAACTGTTTTTGTCCAGCGACTTCTGTGTAACGTCCGGTGGTTTGATGGTTTGCGGTTTGATGATAAGGCACCTGCTTGGCGCGTCCGTCGACTTCTCGCCAACCGCTAATAAATGGCAGCAGCACTAACGGAAACTCCAATCCTTTAGATTTATGAATAGTAATGATTTTCACGCGACGTGCATCGCTTTCTAAACGTAGCAGCAGTTGCTGGTCTTCTTTGCCAAGGTGCTCATAAAGGTGGCGAATTAAGGCTTGCTCACCCTCTAGTTGGCTGGCTGTTTGTTGTAACCATTCTGCCAAATGCAGTAAATTAGTTAGGCTGCGTTCGCCAGTGGGTTGTTGTAATAAACGCGCAGGCAATTGGTAATACGCCATTAAGCGTTGCAGCATCACCAATACTCCTTGCCGCCGCCAAATAAAATGCAAGCGATTAAACTGCTGCATTTCTGCTTCCCAAGCCAGCTCATCTTCTTGCCAAGCCGCTAAACGTGTCAAAGGCAGCCCAAGGCTTAGTGTTCCCAAAGCGGCTTTAACCAAACGTTCATTAGTTGGCTCAGCGCAAGCGCGTAACCAGTGTAATAAATCAGCAGCTTCTTGGCTGGCTAATAAAGCTTCGCGGTCAGATAAATACACACTAGCAACGCCTCTAGCGTTTAATGCAGCCGTCATGCGTTGTGCTTCGTTGCTGGTTCTTACCAAAATTGCAATGTCTGCTGGTTGCAGTGCTTTTTCAATGCCCGTTTTTCCAAAACCTGCTTCGCCAACAGCCGCAGCGGTTAACCATTGGGTAATTTGGCTGGCGGCTACTTCTGCGGCACTGCCTTTAAATTCAGCAATGCCCACTGGGTCGGTTGTATTTTCACCAGAAAAATACCAAAGCGTCATCGGGTTAACGGCTTGCTGATTTAGGTAAAGCTGCTCGTCACGGCCTTGTGCTTCAACGGCAATAAAAGGAATTGGGTTATCTGTTTGACCTTCTTGTTTATAACGAAACGCAGCTTGGGGCTGTTGTTCGGCATATTCAAAAAAAGCATTACAGGCATTGACCACGCCTTGGGTTGAACGAAAATTTTTCTTTAGTGTGTAATGGCGGCCTTTGGTCGCTTGACGCACTTGTAAATAAGTATGAATGTCTGCGCCACGAAAGCTATAAATGGACTGTTTAGGATCACCAATCATAAAAATACCGCTGTCTTCAGCCGAATTTTCAATCTTGTAAATGCAATCAAAAATACTGTATTGAATGGGGTCGGTGTCTTGAAATTCATCAATCATTGCAATGGGATAATTGCGTTTTAATGTGGTGGCTAAATGCTGTGCGTGATCGTCGGCTGCATCAGGGTTTAGGGCCTTTTCAAGCTGCACCAGTAGGTCGTCAAAATTCATTTTTGCGTATTGCGCCATGCGTTGCTGAAATGTTTTTTCAACCCATACCGCAGCCGCTGCTAGAATGGCTGCATGCAGGCTTAACTTAGGCTGGTTAGCGGTTAAAGTGTCCATTTCTTTTAGCAGCGTAAAGGCTTTTAAAGGGTCTTCTTGGCTGATGTTAGCTTTGGCTTTAAACTTAAAATTGCCTTTTGCAAAGCTACGTAATTTCGATGGTTCTGCTGCATCGCCTTCATTGTTAGCCCAGTCAGCAATCTCAGCCAATAATGCCTGAAACTTATCAAGCTTGGCGCTGCCGTGGGTGGTGCCATTTAAGCTGGGTTGCAGTGCTAATAAATGCGCTTCAATGTCTAACCAGTTATTCGCCCAATGGTTTTTGGTTTCGGTGGTTTTGTTATGCAACGCTTGCTGGTAATTTGCCCAAGCTGCAAAGGTTTCATTTAGTAAATTGTCGCTTGCAACCAGCGGTTGGCCTAAAAAACTAACACCTTGGCTGGTAGGTTGAATCAGGCTATATAAGGCTTTTTCTAATGCAGCCGGTGAGTCAAAAATTTGGGTAACGGCGGCGGCTTCTTCAGGTTTTAAGTGGTAAAAATGCACACGCCAATAATCTTCAACCACTTGACTTAATAGCTCGCTGGTGTCGGTGACTAGCTCACGATTAAACAGTCCACGGGTATCAAAAGCGTGCTCGACTAGCATACGATTACACCAGCTATGAATGGTTGAAACGCTGGCTTCATCCATGCTTTCTGCCGCCATTTGCAAGCGCCAAGCGCAGCGCTTCCATTCATCTTTGGGGTAGTCTTCACGTAGTTTTATCAGCAATTCATCCGCGTTTTTTTCTGGCTGTTTAAAGTAATCAGCGGCTTCTACTAAACGGGCGCGAATTCGGTCACGCAATTCACCGGCGGCCAGTTCTGTAAAGGTAACAACCAAAATTTCTTTAGGCGTTAGTGGGCGCTGAAAACCTTGCTGGTTATTGCTTGTGCCTAAAATAAGTCGCACATACAAAAGTGCCAGCGTGAAAGTTTTACCCGTACCTGCACTGGCTTCAATTAAACGGCTACCAAATAGTGGAAAAGTTAATGGATCAAGCTGCTTTATTAATAAGGTCATTGGGCGGCCTCCATGATTGGGCGATAAATTAATTCAGCCAAGGTCATAAAGCGTGGGTCATTACTAAGGTTGGCATAGTCAGGCCAGAATGCTTGTAGTGGTGGGTTTTCTGCCAATTCGCCATTAAAACTATAATTCCCCTCATAAACGTCTTGTGGTTGGTTGTTTTCAAGGGCTGCAAAAGCTGTTTTACAAGGTAGAGGTAAAAGTTGATTCATACCGGCAAAGTAGGTTTCTAGCAGCGCTAGTAACAGGTCTTCAGCGGTTTGAGCACTTAGGCTGGGTAAAATAAGGTGAGTTGCTGGCCCAATCAGGTGTGTGGTTAGTGGCTGACGCATTTGTGCAAAAAGGTGGGCGGGCCATTGGCGGACTAAGTGGTAATATTTTAACGTTTTGCCTGAATGCAAGTTGCTGGCTTGAATAATTACGCGCAAACAATCGCCATTGGCATTGCAACGAATGTCAGCTAAGCCATCGTCTAAAATAAGCTGATCTTTAAATTTTAATGATTGGGTTATTACGGGTTGTTTATTTGGATAGGCCGCCAGTAGCTGCTGATAGTCCATTAGCGGCACTTCAAGCTCTTGTGTTAATGCGGCTTGTACTAATTCAGCAAAAGGCGGTAAAGGTAAACTGCCAGAGCGCTGTAAATGTGTGAGTCCATCGCTTAAAGCTTGTGTTATTAGGCTGTTAGGTTGTTGGGTTAGTTGTTGGGTTATACGTTGAATTAATTGGTTTTTTAACGCCCAGCGATTTAAGCCATCAAGGTGAAAAGGCTCAATATCTTCTATGTCTTGGTCAGTATCAAGCCATTGAATACCTAAACGATTTTTATAAAAATACTGAGTTGGGTTGCGTAAAAAACGGGCTAAATCAACCAGCTTAATGGGTGCTTCTGCCTGCCAAGCAGGTAGTTCTAACGCCGTTGTTGCATTGTTAGTCGTGGGCTGATTAAAACCGTGCAACGAACGCCATTCTTTGGCATAGGTAAATAAGCGCGGGTCTCTATCCACTTCAAAATAACGTTGACTAAATGGCTGCAACGGATGTTCGGTGGTCAGTGCTGCTAATAAATCAGTTGTATTATTGGTTGTATCAGCAGCAGCGTTGTTAGCTAACTGCCAACCGGCTTGCAGGTGGTCGCGCAACTGGCTAACAATGACAGAAGGTGGGCGTTCAGTATTGTCACGAATATCCTTGCCTAGCCAGCTAATCACTAAGCGTTGGCGTGCTGATAATAAAGCCTCTAAGAATAAATAACGGTCATCTTCACGCCGTGACCTATCGCCAGGGCGGTAATCTATCGCCATTAAATCAAAGTCGGCAGGGCGTACATTGCGCGGGTAATCACCATCATTCATACCCAGCAACCATAGCTGCTGGAAGGGAATTGCTCGCATCGGCATTAAAGTCGCAAAGTTAATCGATCCGCCTAAAAACTTTTGAGTTAAGTTGGTTTGGTCTAAGCTTGCCAGCAATTCTTCACGTACTACTTCCAGCGGTAATAACTCACAACTTAAACCACCTGCTAGCCAGTTTTTTTGCAGCATTTCTAACTGCATATCCAAATGAGTTAATGCCCAGCTATCGGTTTTACTGGTTTCAACAAAAAAATCAGCTAAAAGGTTTTCAATTAAATTTAACCAATCATCGGGTGTGTGGGATTTTGAAAGCTGCTGCTGGGTAGTTTGTAGGCTGTCTAATAAAAGCGCTAATGGGCCAACTAATGCGGCTTCTAAACCAGCGACTTCGGTATAAGGTTCAATGCCTTGCCAACTAGCGTTATTGTTAAGCGAATGCCCTACCGAAAAACCCAACAGCATCCGCTGTAAACCAAATAACCAAGTGTTTTGCTCTAATTCTGGCAGGTTTAATTGTTTGCGCTGCGCTGCATCTAAGCCCCAACGTATATTGGCGCCATGAATCCATTGTCGCAACGTGGGCAGGTCGGTTTCGTTAATACCGAAACGTTCACGCAGCGCTGGCGTGTCTAGCAGGTCAGAAATCTCACTCACTGTAAAGCGTGATTGCGGTAAATGCAGCAGCTGTTCTAGCGCAATTAACAGCGTGTTTTGGCGGCGCTGGCTTTGGTCAGCAATGTGAAAAGGCAAATAACGCTTATCCCTTAACGAATTGCGCTCATCGTCGCTGGTGGTATAACGCCCAAATACTGCCTGAATGTGAGGTGCATAAATATTAATGTCTGGCACCATCACTAAAATATCACGCGGGTTTAGCGTCCGGCCTTCGCGCTTGGCGGTTTCAAAACTGTCGAGCAACTGATCGTGTAAAATTTCTACTTCACGCTGCACACTGTGCGCCACCATAAATTGTAAGCTTTGGTCTTGCTTAGGATTAATTTGCGTTTGCTGTGCTTGGCGCTCTGCTAAAGGGCGCAAATGCAAAATATCTGATTGTAGCTGGTGCAATAAACAGCCTTGCCCTGAATCGGTAAATAAATCTATTTTTTGTTGATGAAATAACTGTTTATAACGGTCGGGCTGGTCGTATTCATCCAATAGGTGTAAAAAGTCGCGGCCTTGCTTGCCCCAAGAAGCCAGCAGCGGATGCCCATAGGCGTGCAAATCTTCAAGGTTCAAATTAGTGGGTGTTTTACGTTCAGCAATGCGCTTATATTCTTTTTTTAAAAGGGCTTTGCCTTCAATTAAGTCGCCCCAGTAATGCTGGCTAGGGTTGGTGGCGAACACCATAACTTGGGTGAATTTGGCAATGGCTTGTAAGAACTCAAGTGTTTGGCGCGGCAAAGAAGAAATGCTAAAAACAATCACGCGGCGCGGCAGGTTTATAGGGCGATTTTTAGGTGTGTAGTTTTCACACTCCGTAATAAATTTCTGGTGAACAACTGCACGGCTAGCCGTTGCCCAATTAGCATCGCCAGAGGCTATACCTTCGCCATGAATATCGGCACTTAACACCCGCCATAAAATGGCTTGCCAGCGTTGTTCTTCAGGCAGTGGTTCATGCTGCCCATTGGCTTTAATAATGATGTCTGTATCGGCTTTCCAAGCTTCTAACCAATCGGCACGGTATAGCTGGTATTGGTCGTAAAGGTCAGAAAGATTAGCCGCCAGTTGATAACGGCGGCGCGGGTCTTGGTCAGCTGTTAAAAAGCCTTCTAATGGGCTTAGCGCCGCGATTTTTTCACTTAAATGGCCGCGTTGATTTAAACGGGTTTTTAAGGTTGCCCAATCGCCTAATAAACGGTAAATACGCCAAGTGAGTGGTGTTTTATCAAAGGGCGAACTTTTGGGTAAATCCGTAAAAATACTGCGATACGCTTGCCAAATAAACCGCCCCGGCAACTGTAGGTTAACTGCTGCTGCGATGCCTTTACCTTGTGGGTGGGTTGCCAAGGCTATTTTTAACCACTGAGCAATGCCGTTACTTTGTACCAAAATGCATTCATCTTCTAAAGGCTGCAACGGGTGTTGTGCCAGCCACTGCACCGCAACCTCGCGCAAATCTTCTAGGTGATTGCCTTGTAATACCATTAGACCAGGCGATAAAGAAGCCAGCATACAATCTTCCTTGTGAGAGTTTTTAAATAAAGGGTTAAGAATCTTAGCATGATCCAGTTTTAGTATGGGGTCAGCGAATGGGTGTAATATCTTAAATATAATGACGAAAAATTGAATAGGTAAACAATGACTCCCGCGATTAATTTAGTTAAAAAGCAAAAAGTTATACACCAAGTGCATGAGTATACTCACGATGCAGCCAGTGAATCCTATGGGCTTGAGGCGGCTGAAAAGATGGGCGTTGCTGCTGAAAAGGTTTTTAAAACCTTAGTTGTGATATTGGATAACCAATATCTAGCGGTGGGTATTGTGCCAGTTTCAGCCCTGTTAAGTATGAAATCTATTGCTAAAGCTTTAGGTGCTAAAAAAGCGCTGATGGCAGAAAAATCTGCGGTTGAACGTTCAACGGGTTATGTGTTGGGTGGCGTAAGTCCGCTGGGGCAAAAAAAGCGCCTTAAAACCGTGCTGGATGCTTCAGCAAAAAACTACTCAAGTATTTATGTGAGTGCCGGTCGTAGAGGCTTAGAACTTGAATTAAATCCAGATGATTTATTAAAATTAACCAAGGGCGTGTTTTTTGAACTAGCTCAGTAAATAAACTAATGTTTTTTAAAGTAATATTTTTAATGATTGATTAATAACTCAATAATAAAAAGCGTGGCAATGTACCTCGCTTAAAAAATAATAGGCATATATAATATAAAAAAATGCATAATAAAATCATAGATGATGGCAAGTTAATTGCCTGATGGAGCGGGTGCTTATGAGTATGAAAAAAAAGTGGCCAAAAATTATTATTATTACTGGTATCGCCAGTTTTGCTGTTGTGTTTAGTTTGGGATTGTTGCTGCCTAATTTGCGTACTACAACTACGGGCATTCAAGTTGATATTAATAATCCAGCGCTAATAAAACGTGGTGAATACATAGCGCGTACGGGTGATTGTGTTGCTTGTCACACCACATTAGACGGTGAAAAGTTTGCCGGTGGTCTGCCGATGCTGACACCTTTAGGGGCGGTGTATTCCACAAATATTACCCCAGACAAAGAAACCGGCATTGGTAACTATACCTTTGACGACTTTAATAATGCGACCAAGCATGGCGTGCGTAAAGACAAGAGCGCCCTGTACCCAGCCATGCCTTACCCTTCTTACCAAATTATGCCCGATGAAGACGTAGCCGCTATGTATGCTTACTTTATGTCGGGTGTAAAAGCGGTTAAGCAAGAAAATAAACCCAGCGAATTGCCCCCAGTTTTAAATTGGCGTTGGCCTTTGGCTTATTGGCAGGCCATTTTTGCCCCAGCACGTGATTTTATTCCAGAAACCCAAGATGCTGTATTGGCGCGTGGTCAGTATTTAGTTGAAGGCCCAGGTCATTGTGGTTCTTGCCACACTGAACGTGGTGTAGGTTTTCAAGAATTAACCTTAACCAATGCTTCGGATTCTTTTTTAAGTGGCGCAGTAATTGATGGCTGGCGCGCAAAAAGTTTGCGTGGTGAACATCGCGGTTTAGGCACTTGGAAAACTGAAGAATTGGTTGATTTCTTTAAAACAGGTCGTACTGATATTACCGCAGCTTTTGGCGCGATGGCAGAAGTTGTTGAACACAGCACCCAATACATGACAGATGCTGACCTTTACGCTATGTCAGCGTATTTAAAAACACTAACGCCTAAACCAGGTGAAGCCATGATTTTGCCGGTTAAAAAAGACATTACCACGCAAAAATTACTCGATGGCGTTTACGATTCACGCGGTGCATTGTTGTATGTTGAATATTGTACTGTTTGTCACCGTGCCGATGGTCAGGGCGTGCCGCGCATTTTTCCAGCACTGGATGGTAACAGCGCAGTTTATTCAAATGATGCTGACTCGGTTTTACAAATTACGCTAAGCGGTGGCCGTATGCCACATACACCGCATGACCGTATGGCGTTTACCATGCCAGAATTTATTAATTTAAGTGATGCCGACATTGCTGAAGTGGTTAACTACATTCGCAACAGTTGGACGAATCAAGCCAGTAAAATTACCGTTGATGATGTGGTAGCAATGCGTGTATTTTTGGCTAAAAAACCAAAAACAGGTACAGATATCGCACCTGATTTGAGTATTGATTCGGCAGCAAAAGGAGCGGGTAAATGAATAATCGAATAATAATGACATTCTTGGCTTTAGCCGTGTTTGCTGTGGGTTTAAGTGGCTGTTCAAAACCTGAGCCTGTTGAGCGCAACGCTACGCAGTTTGATTTAATTCTTACCGATGATGCTAACCAAGACATAGCCACCTATGTGTTGCCACAAGATACGGCTATTTTGGAAGAACCTAATGCCGATCAAATTTTCTATGGTAAGCGTTTGCTAAATGAAACCAAACGCCTGCTGCCAGATCATGTGGGCGCAGCAATGAACTGCAACAGCTGCCACATAGCGCAGGGTAAAATTCCGCTAGGTGATCCCTACATTAATAGCTTTACAACCTACCCACGCGTTATGCCGCGTTCTAATACGCTGGTTGATTTAGAAGGCCGTATTAATGGTTGTTTCCAGCGTTCTATGAATGGCAAGCCTTTAGATCGTGAATCCGCTGAAATGGCGGCAATGATTGCTTACATGAAGTGGTTGTCACAAAAAACACCCGCTAATTCAAAAGTTAATATCAGTAACGCTGGTAAAGTAGATACTTCGCTAATACCCGACTCGATACGTGGTCAGGTTATTTACCATGCACAGTGTGCAACTTGTCACGGTGATAACGGTGAAGGCATTAAAGACAGCCGTGGTGATATCGTATTCCCACCTTTATGGGGTGATGAATCGTTTAATATCGGTGCGGGCATGGCGCGTACTTACAAGGCTGCTGCTTTTGTAAAGTATAATATGCCAATGGGTATTCAAACCCAAGGCTTGTGGGGTCACGGTAATGTGTTAAGCGATCAAGATGCGGTTGATGTATCTGAATATTTTACACATATGCCACGCCCAGATTTCCCAGCTATTGTTAATGACTGGCCTAAAGGTAATATGCCTAAAGATGCACGTTAATTTAGCAATTCCGCCGTAAACCCTCGCCCAATCGGGCGGGGATATAAGGCGTAAGACGCAAAGCGGCTTAATCTGGTGTAGCTTGACTCTCTACATAAGCCTTTAGTGTTTCGATTGTTGCACCTCCTGCCGTACAAGCAAAGTAAGAGCGCGACCATAACGCAGCACTTTTGCTTTGTCTTGTAAGGTGCGTATTCTGCAATCGCAACATTCTTGATGAAATGGATTTAAGGTTGTTAACCATTACGCTCACTGACAGCTTTGGTGGGTACGC